>NZ_JODT01000028.1 GCF_000720835.1 Streptomyces achromogenes subsp. achromogenes
GCCGCCGAACTCGCCGCCGAGATCGGCGCCCGGCAGACGTTCGAGTTCCTGCTCGGCCGGCACCTGGACGCCAACCCCCGCCAGTACACGCTCACCCCGGCCGAGTTGGCGGGCCTCATGGCCGATCTGGCCGGTCCGGCCCGCACCGTCCTGGACCCGGCCTGCGGCACCGGCGCCCTGCTGCGCGCGGTCGACCCCCGACCCGGCCAGGAGCTGTACGCCCAGGACAACGCGCCCGAGCTCGCCGCGCTCAGCGCGCTGCGGCTGGCGCTGCACAGCCGGGCCACCGTGCGCGCCGCCGTCGGCGACACCCTGCGCGCCGACGCCCACCCCGGACTGCTCGCCGACGCGGTGCTGTGCCATCCGCCGTTCAACGAGCGCAACTGGGGCCACGACGAACTCGCCTACGACCCGCGCTGGGAGTACGGCTTCCCGGCGCGTACCGAGTCGGAGCTGGCGTGGGTGCAGCACGCGCTGGCCCGGCTGACCGACGGCGGTACCGCCGTCCTGCTGATGCCGCCGGCCGCCGCCTCCCGCCGTTCCGGGCGCCGGATCCGGGCCGACCTGCTGCGCCGGGGCGCGCTCAGGGCCGTGGTCGCGCTGCCGGTCGGCGCGGCGCCGCCGTACAACATCCCGCTGCACCTGTGGGTGCTGCGCCGGCCCGACCGGACACCGGCGGCGCCCGAGGTGCTGCTCGTGGACACCGGGAGGTTCGCCGGGGAGGCGCGGGGCGGCCCGGACTGGGAGGCGGTACGGGAGGCCGTACTGGACGCCTGGCGTGCCTTCGCGCGCGAGGGGCGGCTCGCGGAGCGGCCCGGACTGGCCCGGTCCGTGCCGGTGATCGAACTCCTCGACGACGACGTGGACCTCGCGCCCGCCCGCCATCTGCCGCCGGCCGCGGTGGCCGACGGCGCCGAGCAGCTCACCCAGGTGCGCGAGCGCCTGGGGGAGACCCTGCGCCTGGCCGCCGACCTCACCCCGCCGCCCGCCGACCCGGCACCGCCCGCGCGCTGGCCGCTGACCACCGTCGGCGAACTCGCGCGCGGTGGCGCGCTGGTGATGCGTACCGGCGGAAACGGCGGCCACGCGCGCGTGCCGGTGCTCACCGACCACGACGTCCTCGCCGGGACGGCGCCCTCCGGCACGCTGCCCGAGAGCGAGGAGGAGGCCGTGCTGACCGAGCCGGGCGACGTCGTCGTACCCGTGCTCGGCGGGGGCGCGATGGCGCGCGTGATCGACGGGGCGACGGGGGGCGCCGCCCTGGGGCGCAACCTGGTACTGCTGCGCCCCGATCGCACGGCGCTCGATCCGTGGTTCCTGGCCGGGTTCCTGCGCGGGACCGCCAACAACCGGCAGGCCAGCAGCTACGCCTCCACGGCGACCCGGCTGGACGTGCGCCGGCTGCATCTGCCCCGGCTCCCGCTGGAGGAACAGCTCCGCTACGGCGCGCGCTTCCGCGCCCTGGACGAGTTCGAGCGGGCGCTGAGGCACGCGAGCCGGCTCGGGGAGCAGCTGGTGCGCGGGATGTACGACGGGCTCACCGACGGCACGGTGGCACCGGACTGACCCCGGTGCCGACGGCCGCACAACGGTTCGGTACAGCCCTGATCGTTTGTCCGTGCCGGGCCATATGCTCGAAGCGACATCGCACGAGGGGCGCGGTACGCCCACTTCCAGGACCGGGAGCAGCCATGCAAGGCCACGGCCACGGACAGCCGGTGACGCAGCCGCCGCACACCGCGTGGCTGGTCTGCCTGCGTGTGCTGTTCGTGGTGCTCGGCATCGTCACCATCGGCTTCCTGTCCTGGGCGATGCCGCTGCGGCTGGCGATCGTCACGCGCCGGCCGCTGGACTGGGGGCTGTTCGTGGCGGTGCTGGCCGCCGACCTCCTCGGCGTGGTCCTGCTGGGGCTGGAGCCGGGCGAGGAGATCCACACCACGGGCGGCTATGTGGGCCTGATACTGGTGCTGGGCTCCCTCGTGGGCTCGATCGCGTACTACCTGGCCGCGGACATCCAGCACTTCGCGCTGCGCCGGCAGGCGTACGCGGCGATGTCCGGGGTGCCGGCGTACGGCTACCCGGCCCCCGCGGCGGCCTACGGCGCGACGACCGTACCGACCGCCCCGACGGCGTCTGCGCCGGCCGTACCCACCACGTCCGCGCCGGCCGTACCCACCGCGCCCGCGCCGGTCCCGCACCGGGCACCCGGCGCGCCGCACACCCCGCCCCCGGCGCCGTACGCGCCCGTGCCCGGGCCCCCGCCGGTCGCCCCGCTGCCCAGGCCCCCGGCGCCCGCGCGGATCGAGCAGGTGCGCGCGGAGCTGGACGAGCTCAGCGACTACCTGCGCCGGCAGGACGGCCACGAGGGCGGTCGGTGAGCATGGCGACCGGACGAATCGTCGCCGGGCGCTATGAGCTGTCCACGCTCATCGGGCAGGGCGGCATGGGCCAGGTCTGGACGGCGTACGACCGGCGGCTGGACCGGCGCGTGGCGGTGAAGCTGCTGCGCCCGGACAAGGTGGCGGGCCAGGAGACGGACGAGCTGCGCCGCCGGTTCCTGCGCGAGTGCCGGATCACCGCGCAGGTGGACCACCCCGGTCTGGTGACGGTGCACGACGCGGGCAGCGAGGGCGACGAGCTGTTCCTGGTCATGCAGTACGTCGACGGCGCCGACCTGTCCGACCACCTCGCCGAGCACGACCCGTACCCGTGGCCGTGGGCGGTCGCGGTGGCCGCGCAACTGTGCGCCGTGCTGAGCGCCGTGCACGCCGTGCCGATCGTGCACCGCGACCTCAAGCCGCGCAACGTGATGGTGAAGCAGGACGGCACGGTCACCGTCCTCGACCTGGGCGTGGCCTCGGTGATGGACACCGACACCACCCGGCTCACGCACACCGGCTCCCCGATCGGCTCGCCCGCCTACATGGCGCCCGAGCAGGCGATGGGCGGCGCGGTCGGCCCGTACACCGACCTGTACGCGCTCGGTGTGCTGCTGCACGAACTGCTCAGCGGCGAGGTGCCGTTCGCCGGTTCCACGGCGCTCGGTGTGCTGCACCGGCATCTGTACGAGCCGCCGCTGCCCGTGCGCCGGATCCGCCCCGAGGTGCCCGAGGCGCTGGAGGCCCTGGTGCTGCGCCTGCTGGCCAAGGACCCGCAGCACCGGCCGGCGTCCGCGCAGGAGGTCTACGAGGAACTGGCGCTGTTGCTGCCCGCGCGCGGCACACCCACCGGGGCGCCCCTGGACCCCACGCGCCCCTTCCTGCGTCCGCACGCCCCCTGGCCGGACCGTGCGCGCATCCCCGCGCACCAGCCCGCCCCCGTCGTCCCGGCGCCGCCGGCGGCCGAGAAGCCCGATGTCGCCGACGCTGTGGACGACGTCAAACGGCTGCTGGGCGAGGGCCGTATCACGCAGGCCGTGGACGTCCTGGGCGCGATCCTGCCGGCCGCCGCCGAGCAGCACGGCGAGCACTCCCCGGTGGTACGCACCCTGCGCAAGCAGTACGCGGCCACGCTCCTGGACGACGGCCAGTACCGGCGCGCGCTGCCCGAACTGCGCCGGCTCGCCGACGAACGCGCCGCCGAGGCGGGCCAGGCGGACGCCCAGGCGCTGCGCTACCGCTACGAGGCCGCGCAGTGCCTGGAGCAGCTCGGCGAACCCGCGGCGGCGCTCGCCGAGTACCGCGCGCTGCTGCCGTACTACGAGAACCAGTACGTCTCCGGGGACCCGGGGCTCGCGCACGACGTGCGCCGGCGCATCGGCCATCTGCTGCTCGCGCTCGGCGACCGGCCGGCCGCCCATGACACGCTCGCGCGGCTGGTGATGGACGTCGAGCGGCTGCACGGCCCCGGTCATCCGCTGGCCGTGGAGGTCCGGCGGACCCTCCAGTGGCTCGGACAGGTGCGCGGATAGCGCGGATAGATTGTCCGTCGATTGTCGTCACGCACGCGCGCGAGCCGCCGTGCACGAACAGGGGTGGGATTCATGGCCGGACACCGGCAGTCCAAGAAACGCAGATACATCGCCTGGGGAGCGGTCGGCGTGGTGGTGGCCGCCGGGGCCGGCATCGCCGCCCAGACCTCCATGGCCGCCACGAGCTGGCCCGCGCAGAAGACGTTCACCGGCCGCGCCTTCGACACCTGCACCGCGCCCTCGCTGTCCGCGATGAAGGCATGGCACACCGGCTACTACGGCGCCGCCGCCGTCTACGTGGGCGGCAAGAACCGCGGCTGTGCCCAGCCCAACCTCACCGCCTCGTGGGTGAAGTCGGTGAACTCCCTCGGCTGGAAGCTCATCCCGATCTACGTCGGCGCGCAGCCGCCCTGCCAGACCGGCTCCAGCCCCGAGAAGCTGTCCGCCGCGACGGCCGCCTCGCTGGGCGCGAAGGACGCCGCCGACGCCGTGGCCAAGGCGTCCGCGCTCCGTATGAAGGCCGGCAGCCCCATCTACCTCGACATGGAGGCGTACGACATCCAGAACAAGGCGTGCAACGACGCCGTCCTGACGTACGTGCGCTCCTTCACGAAGACGCTGCGCGCCAAGACCTACCGCGGCGGCTACTACGGCTTCACCAGCTCCAGCGCCAAAGCCGTCGCCACCGCCGCGGACAAGAAGGACCTGCCGGGCAACCTCTGGTACGCGCTGTACGACAAGAAGGACACGACGACCGCGGACTGGCCGTGGGGCGCCGGCCAGTTCACCCCGCACAGCCGCGGCCACCAGTACCTGGTCAACAGCAAGGAGACGCGCGGCGGCGTCACGCTGACCGTCGACCGGAACTCCTGGGACGCGCCGGTGGCCATCATCGGCTGACCCGGCGGTCCGCTCCCAAAGCGGCGCGGCGGTGCCCGGAGCGGGTGCGAATCGTTGGTCGAATGGGTTGGCCGCGGCCTGCCCACTGCCTACCATCGATCACCGCAAGACCTTGTGCACCGTCGCACAATCTCCCCCCAGGAGGTTCACCTTGCACCGCCGCCGTCGCACCGCGCTCTTCCTCACCGCGGCGATCGCCGCCGCGGCCCCCCTGCTGACCGCCTGCGGAAGCGAGGCGCACCCGGGCGCCGCGGCCGTCGTCGGCGGGCAGCGGATCACCGTGGCCCAGCTGGAGAGCCGGGTCGACGAGGTCCGCCGGGCCCAGCGGGCCGCCGTACCGGACGAGACGCAGTACCAGCAGGTCGTCTCCTCCACCAGCAGTCTCACCCGGGACACCCTGCACAACATGGTGCTCGACCGGGTGCTGCACCGCGCCGCCCGGGACAAGGGCGTCACGGTCACCCGCGCGGAGATCCAGCGGATGCGTGCGGGCCTGGAGCAGCAGGCCGGCGGCGGCAAGGGCCTGGAGACGGCCTGGCTGCAGAAGTACGGCATCGCGCCGGCCCGCCTCGACGACAACCTGCGCCTGCAACTGGAGGCGCAGAAGCTCGCCGCCAAGCTCGGCACCGACACCAGCCAGCCCGCGTTCTGGCAGGCCCTGTCCAAGGCGTCCACGCAGCTCCACGTCGACCTCAACCCGCGCTACGGCTCCTGGGACGTGCAGAAGAGCAGCCGGGTGGACGCCAAGACGCCATGGGTGCGGGAGGTCACGACGGGGGGCGGACAGCCGGTGACGACGTAGGCGGGGAGTGGGCGGGGCGGGCGCCCCGGCACGGATCCGGCACCGGCACCGGCACCGCACCGGCATTGAAACCGGAACCGAAACCGGAACCGGAATCAGGGCTTCCGATCGTACGATCACACGAGTGCCTGGGCCCTGTGGATAACTCGATCCACCCTTCCGCGCCGTGGGTTACGTTCGGATCGTGAACGAATCCAGCGCCGAAGCCCGCCCCGAACCCCGCCCCGCCCCCGGCCCGGAAGCCGCCCCCGGCCGCATCGTCCTGCTGACCACCAGCCACCGCGTCGCCCCCGGCCTGCTGTCCTGGCCCGCCTGGCAGGCCCTGCGCGCCGCCGACGCCGTGCTGTGCGCGGACGGGGCGCACCCGCAGCTGCCGTATCTGCGCGAGGCCGGGATAGCGGTCACGGAGGCGTCCCCCACAGCGCCGGAACTGGTCGACGCCTGCACCGGCGGACGGACGGTGGTGGTCGTGGCCACCGGCGAGGGCGAACCGGTGCTCACCGACGGCCTCGCCCGGCTGGCCGGCTCCGGCCGGGTCGCCATGCCGGAGCTGGAGCTGCTCCCCGCCTCCTACGACCTGCCCGGCGCCCGCCTGCTGGATCTGGTGCAGGTCATGGACCGCATCCGCGCCGAGTGCCCCTGGTCCTCCCGGCAGACCCACGAGGGCCTGGCCAAGTACGGCATCGAGGAGGCCTACGAACTGGTCGAGGCGATCGAGGCCGGCGACCGCGAGGAGCTGCGCGAGGAACTGGGCGATGTCCTCCTCCAGGTCGTCTTCCACTCCCGGATAGCCGAGGAGGACCCGGACGCGCCGTTCTCCGTCGACGACGTGGCCGGCGGCATCGTCGCCAAGCTGATCCACCGCCACCCGCACGTCTTCGGCGACGAGCGGGCGGAGACCCCGGAGGACGTCAAGGAGCACTGGCTGCGCACCAAGGCCGAGGAGAAGCGGCGCACCTCCATCACGGAGGGCGTCCCGCTCGGCCAGCCCGGCCTGGCCCTGGCCGCCAAGCTCGCCTCCCGGGTGCGTACGGCGGGCCTGGAGGTGCCCCTGCCCCGGGGTGAGGGCATCGGGTACGAGCTGCTGGCGCTGGCGGTCGGCGCCGAGGCGGCCGGCGTCGACCCGGAGGCGGCGCTGCGGGCGGCGGCCCGGGCGTACCGGGACGCGATCAAGGACAGCGAGGCGGCGCGCGCCGCGGGCGGCGGAGAGGAGGACGAGGGGTAGGCGGCTCGTCCTCCGGCACCGGGAACTCCCACCTGGTACCGCACGGCCGCCGGCCTGGGCCGCCCCGCCGTCCGGAAGGCGCCCGGCGAGGCGCCCGCCGCGCCGGATACGGTCGAGGAGTGACCGACCAGCACCACCCCGACCAGCCGGCCCCCGCCCACCAGCCGGCCCCCGCCCTGTTCACGTGGGAGTTCGCCACCGACCCCTACCCCGCCTACGCCTGGCTGCGCGAGCACGCCCCCGTGCACCGCACCCGGCTGCCGAGCGGAGTCGAGGCATGGCTGGTCACCCGGTACGCCGATGCCCGGCAGGCCCTGGCCGACCAGCGGCTGAGCAAGAACCCGGCCCACCACGACGAGCCCGCGCACGCCAAGGGCAAGACCGGCATCCCCGGCGAGCGCAAGGCCGAGCTGATGACGCACCTGCTGAACATCGACCCGCCGGACCACACCCGGCTGCGCAGGCTGGTCAGCAAGGCGTTCACGCCGCGCCGGGTCGCCGAGTTCGCCCCCCGGGTGCAGGAGCTGACCGACCAGCTCATCGACCGGTTCGCGAGGACCGGCTCCGCCGACCTCATCCACGAGTTCGCCTTCCCGCTGCCCATCTACGCCATCTGCGACCTGCTCGGCGTCCCGCGCGAGGACCAGGACGACTTCCGGGACTGGGCGGGCATGATGATCCGGCACGGGGGAGGGCCGAGGGGCGGGGTCGCGCGGTCCGTGAAGAAGATGCGCGGCTATCTCGCCGAGCTGATCCACAAGAAGCGCGAGGCGCTGTCCGCCACCCCCGAGCCCGGCGAGGACCTGATCTCCGGCCTCATCCGCGCCTCCGACCACGGCGAGCACCTCACCGAGAACGAGGCCGCCGCGATGGCCTTCATCCTGCTGTTCGCCGGCTTCGAGACGACCGTGAACCTCATCGGCAACGGCACCTACGCCCTGCTCACCCACCCCGGCCAGCGCACCCGGCTGACGGACTCCCTGGCCCGTGGCGAACGGGACCTGCTGGAGACGGGCGTCGAGGAGCTCCTGCGCTACGACGGACCGGTGGAGCTGGCCACCTGGCGGTTCGCCACCGAGCCGCTGACCATCGGCGGGCAGGACATCGCGCCGGGCGACCCGGTGCTCGTCGTCCTCGCCGCCGCCGACCGGGACCCGGAGCGGTTCGCCGACCCGGACGTGCTGGACCTCGGCCGCCGCGACAACCAGCACCTCGGGTACGGCCACGGCATCCACTACTGCCTGGGCGCGCCGCTCGCCCGGCTGGAGGGCCAGACCGCGCTGGCGACCCTGTTCACCCGCCTGCCCGACCTCAGGCTCGCCGCCGATCCGGCCGAGCTGCGCTGGCGCGGCGGGCTCATCATGCGCGGCCTGCGCACCCTGCCGGTGGAGTTCACACCGACCGCGTGAACACAGGCCCTCCAGGAAAAGGTGACACTTCCTCAACCCTGTGATCTTCACGTGATCTGTGCGGCATGAACTTGTGACAAGTGATCGTCTGCCGATACGTTCACCCATCAGCGCGGCGAGCGGCTCCGACCGCCGCGCCGGTCCTGCTGTCGCTCGAAAGGCTTCTGCATGCTCTCCGGGAACGGTCGACACCGTCGCCCCCGCCAGGCTCCGGCCCTCCTCGTCGCGGCCGGAGTGACCGGCTCCGCCATCGCCATCCCGCTCCTCGGCGCGGCGAGCGCCAACGCGGCCGACGGCACCACGTGGGACAAGGTGGCCGAGTGCGAGAGCGGCGGCTCCTGGAGCGCGGACAACGGAACCGGCTACTACGGCGGCCTGCAGATCTCGCAGGACGACTGGGACACGTACGGCGGCGGCGAGTACGCGGCCAGCCCCGACCAGGCCAGCCGCCAGCAGCAGATCGCCGTCGCCGAGAAGATCCTGGCCGCCCGGGGCACCGCCCCCTGGGCCACCTGCGCCCTGCTGTCCGGCCTGACACGGAACTCGGGGTCCATGGACGTCGACACGGGCGTCGGCGACTCCGGTGACACCCGCGGTTCGTCGGACTCGTCCGAAACGGCCGGCAACTCCGGTACGTCCAAGACTCCCGGAACCTCCGACCCGTCCGCTTCGCCGGACGCGTCGCCCTCCACCGGCTCCGCCGCCGACCCGGAGGCCGGCTCCTCGTCGGACCCGGCCACCACGCCCTCCACCAAGCAGGACAAGGGCGACAAGGCCGACAAGGGCGACGCGGATACGGGCAGGACCGCCGACGAGGAAGTGGGCAAGGGCGCGGGCGGAACTCCCGGTTCCACCGGCACCGAAACCCCCGAGTCCGACAAGTCCCCCACACCCGGCACCGGCGACTCCCCGTACCCCGGAGGCTCCCCGACGGCCACCCCGGACGCCGGGACCGTGACCAACCCCCAGCAGGCGGCCGGGTCTTGGAGCCTGGTCGACACCGGCGCCGTCGGCACCGGCGGACGCCACCGGGGCCCGAGCGCGGACGAAACCCTGACAAACGCTCAGCACGACGCTTCGTCGGGCCGGCACGCCTCCCGCGAACCGGACACCTACACCGTCCGCCAGGGCGACTCGCTGTCCTCCATCGCCGACTCCCTTGAGGTCGACGGCGGATGGCGCGCGCTGTACGCCGGCAACAAGAAGGCGATCGGTGCCGACCCGAACCACATCACCGCCGGTCAGACCCTGGATGTCCAGGGCGAAACGGGTGCGAAGTAGGGGGATTTGACGTCCCGCTTGATGCCGTGATGTCCGGTTTGGCGAAAGTGTGGGATGAGTCTCAGAAGCCCTGATCGTCTTTGAAATTCCGGCGATCACCTGCCTACGGTCGAGGCCGCTCGTCACCACGAGCCCCGGCTTCCGCCACGCCGAATCCTGCCGGCGGTCGCTCGGGAACAGTCGTCGCGTCAAGCGCCGTAGGCAGGAGCGGGGGACCCAAGGTAGGCGCCGGGCCCAGCAGTTGAGGCTGGGACCGGCTGGGGGTGAAGCCGCGTCACGCGAAAGCGTCCGACGCGGCCGGGCAACTCAACCGGCCCGAACCCGACAGCTCACCTCGTAGGCGTCGGTGAGGGGAATCGATCCATGCTGTTTTCCGGCAAGGGCAAGCACCGTCGTCCGTCCAAGGCCGTTCGCGCCGTCACGCTCGCCGGTGTCACCGGCGCCGCCGTCGCCGCCCCGCTGATGGCGGCCGGCAACGCCTCCGCCGCCACCGTCTCCCAGTGGGACACGGTCGCCCAGTGCGAGTCCGGCGGCAACTGGTCCATCAACACCGGCAACGGCTACTACGGCGGTCTGCAGTTCTCCGCCTCCACCTGGGCCGCGTACGGCGGCACGCAGTACGCCGCCACCGCCGACCAGGCCAGCAAGTCGCAGCAGATATCCGTCGCCGAGAAGGTCCTCGCCTCGCAGGGCAAGGGCGCCTGGCCGGTGTGCGGCACGGGCCTGTCGAGCACCCCCTACAACGGCTCCGCCCCGGCGCCGTCCGCCCCGTCCACCCAGGACTCGGGCACCACCACCCGCTCCGCCGACCAGCAGGCCGCCTCCCGCTCCGCCGAGCGCCCGGCCGCCTCCACGAGCAAGAGCACGGGCTCGGGCAGCACCAACGGTGCGAGCAAGACCGTCACCACCCCGACCGGCAAGAAGGTCAAGAAGGGCGACGGCGAGTACAAGGTCGTCGAGGGCGACACGCTCAGCATCATCGCCGCGAAGCACAAGGTCGCGGGCGGCTGGCAGAAGCTGTTCGAGCTGAACAAGGACATCGTCCAGGACGCCGACCTCATCTACCCGGGCCAGCAGCTCCACCTGAAGTAACCCTCCCGGCCCCCCCGCGGCCCGCACATCCCGGCGGGCCCCCGGCCCCCAGGGCCGCACATCCGGAGGCCCCCCAGGCCCGCACATCCCGGAGCCCCCCAAGGCCCCGTGCGGGCCACCCCCGTCCCCCAGGGCTCCCCGCCCCGGCGCGTCTTCCCCCGTACGCGCCGGGGCGGGGTTTTCCGCGTCCGGCCCGGCGCCCCGCCCCGGGAAATGAGCCGGACCCCTTTGTTTCGAGCAGAAACAAAAGGTACCGTCGCTCTGTCCACGGGGCGGTCGGTCGACGGCCGAGCGGCCCGGGACGGTTAGGCTCTAGTCGCAAGGCACACCAGCCCCGCACTTCCAGCGTCACATCCAAGAAGGAGATGCTCGTGCCGTCCATCGACGTCGTCGTAGCCCGGGAAATCCTGGACTCCCGAGGCAACCCCACGGTCGAGGTCGAGGTCGGCCTCGACGACGGCAGCACGGGTCGTGCCGCCGTGCCGTCCGGCGCCTCGACCGGCGCCTTCGAGGCCATCGAGCTGCGCGACGGTGACCCGAACCGCTACCAGGGCAAGGGCGTCGAGAAGGCCGTCCTCGCCGTCATCGAGCAGATCGGCCCCGAGCTGGTCGGCTACGACGCCACCGAGCAGCGCCTGATCGACCAGGCCATGTTCGACCTGGACGCCACCGACAACAAGGGCTCCCTCGGCGCCAACGCCATCCTCGGCGTCTCGCTCGCCGTCGCCCACGCCGCCTCCGAGGCCAGCGACCTGCCGCTCTTCCGCTACCTGGGCGGCCCGAACGCGCACCTGCTGCCGGTGCCGATGATGAACATCCTGAACGGCGGCTCGCACGCCGACTCCAACGTGGACATCCAGGAGTTCATGATCGCCCCGATCGGCGCGGAGTCCTTCTCCGAGGCCCTGCGCTGGGGTACCGAGGTCTACCACACCCTGAAGAAGGTCCTGAAGAACAAGGGCCTGTCCACCGGCCTCGGCGACGAGGGCGGCTTCGCCCCGAACCTCGGCTCCAACCGTGAGGCGCTCGACCTCATCCTGGAGGCGATCAAGGAGGCCGGCTACACCCCCGGCGAGCAGATCGCCCTGGCGCTCGACGTCGCCGCGTCCGAGTTCTACAAGGACGGCTCGTACGTCTTCGAGGGCAAGAACCGCACCGCCGCCGAGATGACCGAGTACTACGCCGAGCTGGTCGAGGCGTACCCGCTGGTCTCCATCGAGGACCCGCTCTTCGAGGACGACTGGGAGGGCTGGAAGACCATCACCGACAAGCTCGGCGACAAGGTGCAGCTGGTCGGCGACGACCTGTTCGTCACCAACCCCGAGCGCCTGGCCAAGGGCATCGAGGAGGGCGCGGCCAACGCCCTGCTGGTCAAGGTCAACCAGATCGGCTCGCTGACCGAGACCCTGGACGCCGTCGAGCTGGCCCAGCGCAACGGCTTCAAGTGCATGATGTCCCACCGCTCCGGCGAGACCGAGGACGTCACCATCGCCGACCTGGCCGTCGCCACCAACTGCGGCCAGATCAAGACCGGCGCCCCGGCCCGCTCCGAGCGCGTCGCCAAGTACAACCAGCTGCTGCGCATCGAGGAGATCCTCGACGACGCCGCGGTGTACGCCGGCCGCAGCGCGTTCCCGCGGTTTCGCTCCGCGAACCAGTAGGCACAGCAAGGGCTGACCCAACCCGGGCTAAGTCCTAGCCAGTCGTACGTACGTCCCCGTACCCGGTCCCGTACCGTGTCCGGGGACGTACGCGCGTATGACGGGAGGCGGGGAAGATGGGCGTGAAGGACCGTGACCGGTTCTCCACCGCGACCAGGATCAGGCTGCTCGGCGAGCAGACCGCGGCCCGCGTCTACCGCTCGCAGACCAAACGGCAGGCCCGCCGCTCTCGGCTCACCGGCCGGGCGGCACTGCTCGCGCTGGTGCTGTGCACGATGGTCGTCGCCCTCGCCTACCCGATGCGGCAGTACGTCTCCCAGCGCGCGGAGATCGCCGACCTCCAGCGCGAGCAGCGGCAGGCCCGCGAGCGGGTGGAGCAGCTGCGGGACCTCAAGGCGCGCTGGCAGGACGACGCCTACGCCGAGCAGCAGATCCGCCGCCGGCTGCACTACGTACGGCCCGGCGAGACCGGGTACGTGGTCGTCGACCCCGGCGCGGCCAAGCAGTCCCGCGCCGACCTCGGGGCCGCCGGCCGGCCCTGGTACGCGAACGTCTGGGACGGCGTCGACAAGTCCGACGCCTCCGACCAGTGAACCCACAGAAAGTCTCCGAACAGCCAGTCATGGAAACCCCTCCGCCGCCCACTCCGCGCACCGAGCCCACCGACGCGGACGTAGAGGCCTTCAAGCAGCAGCTGGGCCGCCCGCCGCGGGGCCTGCGGGCCATCGCGCACCGTTGCCCGTGCGGTCAGCCGGACGTCGTGGAGACGGCGCCGCGCCTGCCCGACGGCACGCCCTTCCCGACGCTGTACTACCTGACGTGCCCGAAGGCGTCCTCCGCCATCGGCACGCTGGAGGCGGACGGCGTGATGAAGGAGATGACCGAGCGGCTCCAGCGCGACCCGGAGCTGGCCGCCGCCTACCGGGCCGCGCACGAGGACTACATCCGGCGCCGGGACGAGATCGAGGTCCTCCAGGGCTTCCCGAGCGCGGGCGGCATGCCCGACCGGGTGAAGTGCCTGCACGTCCTCGTCGCCCACTCGCTGGCCGCCGGCCCGGGCGTGAACCCGCTCGGCGACGAGGCGCTGGCGATGCTGCCGGAGTGGTGGCGCAAGGGCGCGTGCGTGACCGTGGAGACCCCCGAGGAGGACGCGAAGTGACCCGTGTGGCCGCCGTGGACTGCGGTACGAACTCCATCCGGCTGCTGGTCGCCGACGCCGACCCGGCGACGGGGGAACTGACCGAGCTGGACCGCCGGATGACGATCGTGCGGCTCGGCCAGGACGTCGACCGCACCGGCCGGCTCGCCCCGAAGGCGCTGGAGCGCACCTTCGCCGCCTGCCGGGAGTACGCCGGGATCATCAAGGAGCACGGCGCCGAGCGGGTCCGCTTCGTGGCCACCTCCGCCTCCCGGGACGCCGAGAACCGCGAGGACTTCGTGCGCGGGGTGCTGGACATCCTCGGGGTGGAGCCGGAGGTCATCAGCGGCGACCAGGAGGCCGAGTTCTCCTTCACCGGCGCCACCAAGGAACTCACCGGCCGCACCGACCTCGCCCGGCCCTACCTGGTGGTGGACATCGGCGGCGGCTCCACCGAGTTCGTCGTCGGCGACGACCACGTGCGCGCCGCGCGGTCGGTGGACATCGGCTGCGTGCGCATGACCGAGCGGCACCTGGTGCGCGGCGGCGAGGTCTCCGACCCGCCCACCGGGGAGCAGATCGCCGCCATAAGGGCCGATGTGGAGGCCGCCCTGGACCTGGCCGAGCGCACGGTCCCGCTGCGCGAGGCGCGCACCCTGGTGGGCCTGGCGGGCTCCGTCACCACGGTCTCCGCGATCGCCCAGGAGCTGCCCGAGTACGACTCCGCGCGCATCCACCACTCCCGGATCTCCCGGGAGCGCGTCCGGGAGATCACCGAGTGGCTGCTGCGCTCCACGCACGCCGAGCGCGCCGCCGTCCCGTCCATGCACCCCGGCCGGGTCGACGTCATCGGCGCGGGCGCCCTGGTCCTGCTCGCGATCATGGAGCGCACCGGCGCCGAGGAGGTCGTGGTGAGCGAGCACGACATCCTGGACGGCATCGCGTGGTCGGTGGCGTAGATCTCTTTTGTTACTCGCCGGTAGTCGACCGCTGAGCAGGTTGGATAACGTTTGAGCGGCCCGGAGGGCCCCCTCGGGGGCCCTCCGTCGTATGCGTGCGGAAAACTTCGTGAAGTTCTTCACAAGGAATTTGGGCCCGAGGGACCCACGAACGGGGCCGGTTGGCCCTTCCGGGGTGTTGACGGCCGTTTGAACATGTTCAGATGAAGGGCGCGAGCGGGCCCTGGAGGAGGTTGTTCCGGAGGCGTCACGACACTCTCACGGCCACCCCGCGGCTCCGGAGAGGCTGCTCACGCGGCCTTGACAACGGGGCGAACCGCCGCGCGGTTCCCGCCGCTCCGCATGACCTCGGTCACGCGGGCCGCGGAGTTTAACACAGGGCCTGTCGGTTCTTGTGAAGGGGCGCACGAGCGACCCCCCTGGGGCGGGTGGATACTCGATGGCATGAGCACCACGGAGCGTCCCAGGATCCTCGTAGTAGGCGGTGGGTACGTAGGCCTGTACGCAGCTCGGCGCATCCTCAAGAAGATGCGCTACGGCGAGGCGACCGTCACGGTCGTCGACCCCCGGTCGTACATGACCTACCAGCCCTTCCTCCCCGAAGCCGCCGCCGGCAGCATCTCCCCTCGCCACGTCGTCGTCCCGCTGCGACGCGTGCTGCCGAAGGCGGAGGTCCTCACCGGTCGGGTCACCACCATCGACCAGGACCGCAAGGTCGCCACGATCGCCCCGCTGGTGGGCGAGGCGTACGAGCTGCCCTTCGACTACCTGGTCATCGCCATGGGCGCGGTCTCCCGCACCTTCCCGATCCCCGGCCTCGCCGAACAGGGCATCGGCATGAAGGGCATCGAGGAGTCCATCGGTCTGCGCAACCACGTCCTGGAGCAGCTGGACAAGGCCGACTCCACGACCGACGAGGAGATCCGCCGCAAGGCGCTCACCTTCGTCTTCATCGGCGGCGGCTTCGCGGGCGCGGAGACCATCGGCGAGGTCGAGGACATGGCCCGGGACGCGGCCAAGTACTACAAGAACGTGTCCCGCGAGGACATGCGGTTCATCCTCGTCGACGCCGCCGACAAGATCCTTCCCGAGGTCGGCCCCAAGCTCGGCCAGTACGGCAAGGAGCACCTGGAGAGCCGGGGCGTGGAGATCTACCTCTCCACCTCGATGGACTCCTGTGTCGACGGCCACGTGGTGCTGAAGAACGGCCTCGAGGTCGACGCCAACACCATCGTGTGGACGGCCGGCGTCAAGCCGAACCCGGCCCTCGCCCGCTTCGGCCTGCCCCTCGGCCCGCGCGGCCACGTCGACTGCGAGCCCACGCTCCAGGTCAAGGGCACGGACTACATCTGGGCCGCCGGTGACAACGCACAGGTCCCGGACCTCGTCGGCCGCAAGGCGGGCAACGAGAACGCCTGGTGCCCGCCGAACGCCCAGCACGCGCTGCGCCAGGCCAAGGTCCTCGGCGACAACGTGGTCTCCGGCATGCGGGGCTTCCCGCAGAAGGAGTACGAGCACGCCAACAAGGGCGCCGTCGCCGGCCTCGGCCTGCACAAGGGCGTGGCGATGATCGTCATGGGCAAGATGAAGATCAAGCTCAAGGGCCGTCTCGCCTGGTACATGCACCGTGGCTACCACGGTCTGGCCATGCCGACCTGGAACCGCAAGATCCGCATCTTCGCCGACTGGACGCTCGGCATGTTCCTCAAGCGCGAGGTCGTCTCCCTCGGCGCCATGGAGAACCCCCGCGAGGAGTTCTACGAGGCCGCCAAGCCGGCGCCGGTCGCCGCCGCCAAGTCGGAGGAGAAGGCCAAGGCCTCCTGACCTCCCGGTCACCCGTTCCGAGCCCGAAGGGGCCGCCCGCCATCCGTGGTGCGGGCGGCCCCTTCGGGCTGTCCGGCACCCAAGTGCCTCTGCGCGGACAGTTTCTGACGCGTACCCGCTTTTTACCCAGTCACAACACGGCGTGGGGACTACGGCCGGGCCCCGCGTGTGTTTACGTGGTGTTGGCATTCCGGGATCGTCCGTCACGGAGGTGTGCGTCATGGCCGACGCCGCACAGCGGCTGAGGAGTCTTGCCGAACAGGTGCTGGGAGCCCCGCTCCCGGTGCGCCTGAGGGCCTGGGACGGATCGCAGGCCGGTCCGCCGGACGCGCCGGCCCTCGTGGTGCGCAACCGCCGGGCCCTGCGCCGGATGCTCTTCAAACCCGGTGAACTGGGCCTGGCCCGCGCCTGGGTCTCCGGTGACCTGGACGTCGAAGGCGACCTGTACACCGTGCTGGACGCGATGGCCGGCCTCGTCTGGGAGCGCGGCGAGGACGCCCGCACCCTGCGCCAGGCCGTGCGCGACCCCGCCGTCCGGGCCGCCGCCCGCGACCTGCTGAAACTGGCCGCCCCCCCGATCCCGCCCGCCCCGCCGCGCGAGGAGATGCGCAGACCCCGCCGGCGTCTGCACACCCGCCGCACCGACCAGCGGGCCATCAGCCACCACTACGACGTCGGCAACGACTTCTACGAGATCGTCCTCGGCCCTTCCATGGTGTACTCCTGCGCCTACTGGGAGCAGGACGGCACCCTGGAGACCGCCCAGCGCGACAAGCTCGAACTGGTCTGCGCCAAGCTGGGCCTGAAGGAGGGTCAGCGGCTGCTGGACGTCGGCTGCGGCTGGGGTTCCATGGCCATCCACGCGGCCCGCGAGCACGGGGTGAGCGTCGTCGGGATCACCCTGTCGCAGGAGCAGGCCGCCTACGCCCGCAAGCGCGTCGCCGACGCGGGGCTGACCGACCGGGTGGAGATCAGGGTCCAGGACTACCGCGACGTCGTGGACGGCCCCTACGACGCGATCTCCTCCATCGGCATGGCCGAACACGTCGGCGCCGAACGCTACCTGGAGTACGCCCGCCAGCTGTACGCCCTCCTCAAGCCCGGCGGCCGGCTGCTCAACCACCAGATCGCCCGCCGCCCGCAGCGCGACGAGTCGGCGTACGAGGTGGACCAGTTCATCGACTCCTACGTCTTCCCCGACGGCGAACTCGCCCCCATCGGCACCACCGTCACCCAGCTGGAGCGGGCCGGGTTCGAGGTGCGGGACGTGGAGTCCATCCGCGAGCACTACGCCCGCACCCTGCGCCGCTGGGTGGCCAACCTGGAGGACGACTGGGACCGCGCGGTAGGGCTCACCAGCCCCGGCCGGGCCCGGGTGTGGCGGCTGTACATGGCCGCCTCCGCGCTCGCCTTCGAACGCAACCGGATCGGCGTCAACCAGGTCCTCGCGATCCGCACCCCCGACTCCGGCGCCTCCGGGCTCCCGCTGCGGCCCCGCACCTGGCACGGCTGACCGCCCGCGCCGGACGGCGCCGCGCACGGCAAGGGGGCCCCTTCCCGAGGGGCCCCCTTCACCGTCGTACGACGGCTGCTCCGCCTGCGACCGGCTACTCGGCCTTGATCGCCGAGAGCATGTTCAGCCGGGCCGCGCGGCGGGCCGGCCACAGGGCGGCCAGGACGCCGATCACGCCCGCCAGCAGCAGGAAGACCGCCATCCGGCCCCACGGCAGCTGCAGCTCGTACGTCGGTATCTCGGTGGCCAGCAGCTCGCCGGCCGCCCAGCCGAAGAACACGCCCAGGCCGAGGCCCAGCACGCCGCCGAACAGGGAGATCACCAGGGACTCCAGGCGGACCATCCGCTTGACTGCCCGACGGTCCAGGCCGATCGCGCGGAGCATGCCGATCTCCTGCGCGCGCTCGAAGACGGACATGGCCAGCGTGTTGACGACACCCAGCACGGCGACGACCACCGCCATGCCGAGCAGGCCGTAGACCATGTTCAGCACCTGCGTGAACACGTTCCCGATCTCATGGGAGATGTCCTGCTTGTCCTGGATCTTGACCGCCGGGTTGGTGCCGAGGGTCTTCACCAGCCCGTCCTTGGCCGCGTCGGACGCGCCGTCCGCCATCTTGACCATGACCTGCATGTCGGCCGGATCGGTCAGGTGCGGGGTGAGGACCTTGTTGTCGAGGATGATCCCGTGGAGCATGTCGTTGCCCTCGTAGACCCCCGCGACCGTCAGCCGGCGTGCCGCACCGTCCTCGAAGTGCGCGGTGAGCTGCGAACCGGCCTTCCAGCCGTGCTTCTCGGCCCGGTCCTCGTCCACGACGATGCGCGTGCCGCCCACCGAGAAGGAGCCGTCGGTCACCTTCAGGTCGGTCAGCTCGCCGATGGCCGCGCCGTCGACGCCGGTCAGCCACTCGGTGCCGCCGTCGATGCGGGACTCGCCGTTGCGCAGCGGGCTGCTGGCGGTGACCCCGTCGGCGGTGGCGAGCCTCTTGGCCATGTCGGGGGAGAGCGGGCCGCGGTTGGCCATCGAGACGACGTAGTCGGCGCGGATCGCCGAGCTGGCCAGCCGGTCGATGGAGCTCTGCAGGCTGCCCGCCATCACCGTCATGCCGGTGATCAGGGTCAGGCCGATCATGAGCGCCGAGGCGGTGGCCGCGGTACGGCGCGGGTTGCGCACCGAGTTCTGGCGGGCCAGCTTGCCCGACACCCCGAAGGCGCGCAGCACCGGAGCGGCGGCGGCGATCAGCGGGCGGGACAGCAGCGGGGTCAGCACGAACACACCGATGATCAGCAGGACCGCGCCGATGCCCATCGGGCCCTGGGCGGCGTCGGCGTCCATGTTCGTGGCCATGAGGATCACCGCGATCCCGGCGGCCGCGAACAGCGAGCCGAGCGTGTTGCGCAGCACCAGGGACTTGGTGGTGGCCTTGGCGTGCAGGCTGCTCATCGCCGCCACCGGCGGGATCTTCGCGGCCCGGCGGGCGGGCAGCCAGGCGGCGAGCACGGTGACGAGGATGCCGACCGCGAGGGCGGCGACCACCGTGCCGGGGCTGATCACCAGTGGGCCGTCGGGCACGCTCTCACCGAAGGAGCCCAGCAGGGAGCGCAGACCGGCGCCGATGCCGATGCCGGCGGCCAGACCGGCCACGCCGGCGATCGTGCCGACCGCGAACGCCTCGACGAGCACCGAGCGGGTGACCTGGCGGCGGGAGGCGCCGACCGCCCGCAGCAGGGCCAGTTCACGGGTGCGCTGGGCGACCAGCATGGTGAAGGTGTTGGCGATGATGAAGGTGCCGACGAACAGGGCGATGCCCGCGAACACCAGCAGGCTCTTCTCCAGGCCGCTCAGGGAGTCGGCGATCGCCGCCGCCTGGTCGTCGGCGAGCTGCTTGCCGGTGGTGGTCTCCACCAGCTGGGCGGGCAGCGCCTTGTCCAGCGCGGACTTCAGCGCCTCCTGGCTGGTTCCGGCCGCCGCCCGCACGTCGATCTCGTCGTACGTGCCCTTCTTGCCGAACAGGGACTGCGCGGTGGGCGTGTCGAACAGGGTGAGGCTGCCGCCGGCGGCCACGTTGCCGTCGTCGGTGGTGAAGATGCCGCTGACGGTGGGGGTGAGGACCGGGCCGTCGACGGACAGGCGCACGGTGTCGCCGACCTTGAAGCCGGCCCGCTTCGCCGTCGCGGAGTCGATCAGCACCTCGCCCTTGCCGTGCGGGGCATGGCCGCTGACCAGGGGGTAACGGGCGTCCTTGGTGCCCCAGTAGTTGCCGCCGGCCGACTGCCAGTCGCCGCCGACGAGTTCGCCGTCCTTGCCGGCGACGGCGGTGAAGCCGGTGACGACACCGGTGGCCGAGGCGGCCCCGGGGACCTTGGCGGCCCGGTCGAGCAGCGCCTGGGTCAGCTCGGCGTCCTTGCCGACCCGGTCGCCTTTGGAATCCTGGTACTTGGGCTGTACGGCGACGTCGACCTGGTCGAAGCCCTTGGCGAAGCTCTTCTGGTAGGCGTCGGAGAGGGTGTTGGTGAAGACCAGCGTTCCGGAGACGAACGCCACGCCGAGCATGACGGCGAGCACGGTCATCAACAGCCGGGCCTTGTGCGCGAGGACGTTGCGCAGGGCGGTGCGGAACATCAGCTGGTACGGCCCTTCGCGTCGAACTGCTTCATCGTGTCGAGGACGGACTCGGCCGTGGGGCCGTACATCTCGTCGACGATCCGGCCGTCGGCCAGGAAGATCACCCGGTCGGCGTAGGCGGCGGCCACCGGGTCGTGGGTCACCATGACCACCGTCTGGCCCAGCTCGCGCACGGAGTTGCGCAGGAAGCCGAGGACCTCGGCGCCGGAGCGCGAGTCCAGGTTGCCGGTGGGCTCGTCGCCGAAGATGATCTCCGGCTTCGAGGCGAGGGCCCGGGCCACGGCGACGCGCTGCTGCTGGCCGCCGGACAGCTGGGCGGGCCGGTGGCCGAGACGTCCGGACAGCCCCACCATCTGGATGACCTGATCCAGCCACGCCTTGTCCGGCTTCCGCCCGGCGATGTCCATCGGGAGGGTGATGTTCTCCAGCGCGGTCAGCGTCGGCAGCAGGTTGAACGCCTGGAAGATGAAGCCGATCTTGTCCCGGCGCAACCTGGTGAGCTGCTTGTCCTTCAGGGAGCCCAGCTCGGTGTCGCCTATCCGCACGGACCCGGAGGAGAAGGTGTCCAGACCGGCCACGCAGTGCATCAGCGTGGACTTGCCGGAGCCGGACGGGCCCATGATGGCGGTGAACTCGGCGGCCCGGAAGTCGACGGAGACCCGGTCCAGGGCGACCACCCGGGTCTCACCCTGCCCGTAGATCTTCGACAGCTCCATGGCGCGCGCGGCTACGGCGGTGGTCCGGCCGGCGGTGGGTGTGGTGGTCACGGGACGGTGCTCCTGTCGGGACGACGTGTTTCGTGGGGACCGTTCCATCGTCCCGGCGCGGTGCGGGCCCGGAGTCAGCCGCTGTTCCGGTTCCGGGGGGCGACTCGGGTCGGACGCGGGGCCGCCGTGTCATACCTGGGGAGGACGGCCGACCCTGAGGGGACGCGGGGCGCCGCGACGGCTGTCCGGTATCTCGTTAACCGGTGGACCGGTCTTGTTCGAGCGGTGAAATTCCGTCATTTCGCGTACACGCGCACACCTCTCGCGGCACGCTATTGGCAAGTGCGGATGGCCAGTTCCGTCCGCTGATGCTCCCTCAGACCTCAATAAAATAAGACAACATCGGTGCACCCGTCCGCTGTTCGGGGGATGGGTCCCGATAGGCTCGGACCCTCGATGCGGAGCTCCTGGCAAGCCCGGATGGTGGAATGCAGACACGGCGAGCTTAAACCTCGCTGCCCCTTCGCGGGCGTGCCGGTTCGAGTCCGGCTCCGGGCACTTTCCGCCTTTTGGCGCGTTTTGTACGGTTACGACCGCGGTAATGAGGACGCTCCGTCGGATCGAGCCGCTTCCTGACCCACCCTCCGTCGGCCTCCGTCGCCACCCCTTCGCCGGTTCCGGCGCCTCCCTGTTCCCCCGATACGGTCCCGGCCATTGACAGTCGGGTCCGGCAGGTCGAGACTCGCGGGCAACTGGTGAAGGAAAGTTCACCTCGCGAACAGCCGGGAGAGAAGGGGACGGTCGATGCGTACCACCGTGGGGATCATCGGGGCGGGGCCGGCCGGGCTGTTGCTCGCTCGGCTGCTGCATCGCGCCGGGATCGAGTCGGTCGTCCTGGAGGGCCGCGACCGTGCCTACGTCGAGCGGCGGCAGCGCGCCGGGATCCTGGAGCAGGGCACGGTCGACGTGCTGCGCGCCGCCGGGGCCGGGGAGCGGATGGACCGGGAGGGGCTGCGGCACGACGGGATCGAGCTGCGCTTCGGCCGGCGCCGGCACCGCGTCGACTTCCCCGGTCTCACCGGCGGGCGGTCCGTGACCGTCTACGCCCAGACCGAGGTCTGCAAGGACCTCATCGCGCTCCAGCTGAAGGAGGGCGGGCCGCTGCTGTTCGAGGCCGAGGCGCTGGGGGTGGAGGGGGCCGAGGGCGACCGGCCGCGCATCCCGTTCCGGCACCAGGGGCGCGAGGACGTGCTGGAGTGCGAGTACGTCGTCGGCTGCGACGGGTTTTGGGGGGTGGCCCGCAAGGCCGTCCCGGCCGGGGTCTCCCGGGTGTTCGAGCGGTCGTACCCGTACGCCTGGCTCGGTGTCCTCGCCGACGTCGCCCCCTCGCACGACGAACTCGTCTACGCCCGCCACGAGCGCGGCTTCGCCCTGCTGTCCATGCGGTCCCCGGCCGTCTCCCGGCTCTACCTCCAGGTTCCCGCGGGAACGGAGGCCGGGCAGTGGGGCGACGAGGAGATCTGGGACGAGCTGGAGAGGCGGCTGGAGACCGACGACGACTGGCGGCTGGAGCGCGGCCCCCTCACCCAGAAGTCGGTGACCCCCATGCGCTCGTTCGTGCACGAGCCGATGCGGCACGGCCGGCTCTTCCTCGCCGGCGACGCCGCCCACATCGTGCCGCCGACCGGCGCCAAGGGCCTGAACCTCGCCGTCGGCGACGTCGTCACCCTCGCCCGGGCCCTCGCCCACGAGCGGCAGACCGGCTCCCCCGAACTCCTCGACGCCTACTCCGCGACCTGCCTGCGCCGCGTCTGGCAGGCCGAGCGGTTCTCCTACGACATGACGACCCTGCTGCACCGCGCCCCGGACGACACCCCCTTCGACGCCCGGCTCCAGCTCGCCCGGCTGGAGCGGATCGCCTCCTCGCGCGCGGCCGAGACCGACCTCGCCGAGGCGTACACCGGGTTCCCCCTCGGTTAGCCCTGCCTCCGTGGCCGGGAATCGGGGGCCCGCGTAGCGTGTTGCGCAGCATGCAAGGGGAAGGATCCTCCTCAAGTATCATGGTCGGTCCTTTGCCAATCCATTACTCTGGAGCCAAGACTGCACTCGGCAGTCATGGAGGAGTGAAATGAGGAGCAGCAACCCGGTCTTCTCGCGACGGGGCTTCAGCCGCGACAACGGCTACGCCGGCTTCAACACCGCACCGCAGGCCGGGTCCGCACAGGGCAACCCGTACGCGCAGAATCCCTACGCCCAGAACCCGTACGCGCAGGCGGACGTCCAGGCCCCGGCCACCACCGGCCGGATGACCATGGACGACGTCATCGTCCGCTCGGCCCTCACCCTCGGCACGGTCGCCGTCGGCGCCGTCCTCGCCTGGGCGCTGCTGCCGGTCTCCGGCACCAGCTACGGCCTGGCCATCGGTGCCGCGCTGGTCGCGTTCGTCCTGGCCATGGTCCAGAGCTTCAAGCGCACTGCGTCGCCCGCGCTGATCCTCGGCTACGCCGCCTTCGAAGGCGTCTTCCTCGGCGTCTTCAGCGAGATGTTCAACAGCCGCTGGAGCGGAGCCCCGTTCCAGGCGGTGCTCGGCACCATGGCGGTCTCGGGCGCCACCCTGCTGGTCTACAAGGCCGGCTGGATCCGCGTCACCGCCCGCTACGCCCGCATCGGCATGGCCATCGCGATCGCCTTCATGGTCGTCATGGCGATCAACCTGCTGCTGGTCGCGTTCGGCGTCGCCGACGACGGCGGGCTGCGCAGCTTCGGCCCGCTCGGCGCGCTGGTCGGCATCATCGCGATCGTGCTCGGCGCGTTCTTCCTGACGCTGGACTTCAAGCAGATCGAGGACGGCATCGCCTACGGCGCCCCGCGCAGCGAGTCCTGGCTCGCCGCGTTCGGCCTCACCATGACCCTGGTGTGGATCTACGTCGAGATGCTGCGCCTGGTGGCCATCTTCAGCAGCAACGACTAGCGACGGCCGGCGACGGTCACGGAAGCGGCGAAGTGCCCCGGGTGCGTCACCCGGGGCACTTCGGCGTTCAGAGCAGCCTGCGCGCCGCCCTCCTCAGGTCGTACTCGTGCACGATGGCCTTGGCGTGGCCGTACGCCAGGTCGTACTCGTGCCGGAGCCAGCTGACCTTCTCCTCGAAGCGGAACAGGGCCGGGCCTTCTTCTACGGCACGCAGCCAGTCGGACACCTCACGACCGGTGCAGTGCGGGATGCGGGCGAGCAGATTGCGATGGGTCTCCTCGGAGAAGACGTGGGACATCGGCGCCTCCGGACACAAAGGGGATGTAAGCCGGTCCTTCACGTCACCGTGCCTGAGCGTTCGCGTATTGGCAACAGTGCGGCACGTTACGCTCGGCGGGTGGTTGATACGACGCCCTTGACCCAAGCAGTGGATCACTTCGCCGACCGGTTGCGGGCCGCACCGCAGAGCCGCCTCCAGCGCTCGGCCGCGGCGGAGGCGCTGGCGCTGGCCCGGGAGCTGTCCGGGTGGGCCCAGCGGAAGGAATCGCCCGGCGCCGAGCCCCGCGAGATGCCGGACGCCGGGATGTTCGCCGTCGCCGATCAGATCCTGGTGGCCGCCCATGACCTCGCGGTCGTGCTGGACAGCGACGACCAGGTCGCCGAGGCGGTACGCCTGGTGGAGGAGGCACGGCAGCGGGCCGGCGTCTGAGACTCCCGGCCCCCACGCCTACGGGACTACGGGTACTACGGGGGTACTACAGCGACGCGATCACCCGGTCGGCCAGGATGTACACCATGTCCTCGCCGCAGGCGAAGGTCAGCGTGTACGAGCCCGAGACGCCCGAGCCGCCCAGGAGGTACGGCGCCTCGCCCGACTCCAGGGCCGCGGCCAGCCGTTCGGCCGTCTCGCGGTGGCCCGGGGTCATGCACAGCGTGGTGCCGTCGGCGAAGACGTAGACGTCGAGCGTGCCCAGCGGGCCGGGGCGCACATCGGCGAGCCGCACCTGCCCGGCGGCCAGCTCCTCCAGGGCGGCCACCGTGCGCTCGTGGTCGCCCACGGCCGGGGACTGCGCCGGGACGAAGTCCGGGTGCGAGGGGTGCCGGCGGCGGGCGGCGGCCAGCTCCGGGGACTCGCCCCCGGAGAAGTCCTCGGCGTCGAGGGACGGCTCGGACACCGGCTCCAGCGGCTCCAGACCCGCGAAGTCCGCCTGCCGGGGCATGAAGAGATCGCCCTCGGGCAGACCGAACAGCATCGGCGCGTCGGAGGCGTCCCGGGCCTCCTGGGCGGCCCAGAAGGCACGCGCCTCGGCCAGCTCCCGCTCCCGTTCCTCGGCGAGCGCCTCGGCCACGGCCGCCCGTATCCGGTCGGCGTCGGCGGCGGAGCGGGCACCGGGCAGCAGGGCGCGCGCGGTGGCCGCCTGGTCGTCGGCGAGCTGCCGCTGCAACTCGGTGAGCTGGCGGCGCAGCTTCAGGACGGTGCGCAGGACGGCGACGCCCACGGCGCCGGTGGCTGCCGTGGTGAGCAGCAGGGCGATCGGCATGGCGCTCACTGACGTACTCCCGGTTCAAAGTCGACCCCCGACTTCCTACATCAGCTTGAAGGGCGGACTAACCAGCTGTCAGTGCGTAATGTCACGAATCGGACAGGACGTACGCCACGTGGTTTCGCCGCGCGCCAAGCCGATCGCCGCTGACCTGCGACGATGTGCCCGACGAGCGAGATAGGTCACATCCTGGGGGAGATTGGGTCACGGAAAGGCCCAGAACCGTGGGGTTTCCCCGGTTCTGGGCCCTTCTGCGACGTACCGTGCCAGGCCCGCTACGGACCGTGGGACACGGGTCAGCTCAGGCGCTCGATGACCATCGCCATGCCCTGGCCGCCGCCGACGCACATGGTCTCCAGGCCGAACTGCTTGTCGTGCCACTGGAGCGAGTTGATGAGCGTGCCGGTGATCCGGGCGCCGGTCATGCCGAAGGGGTGGCCGACGGCGATGGCGCCGCCGTTGACGTTCAGCTTGTCGAGGTCGATGCCCAGGTCCCGGTAGGAGGGGATCACCTGGGCGGCGAAGGCCTCGTTGATCTCGACCAGGTCGATGTCGTCGATGGTCAGGCCCGCGCGCTTGAGGGCCTGCCTGCTGGCCTCGACCGGGCCGAGGCCCATGATCTCGGGCGAGAGGCCGGAGACACCGGTGGACACGATCCGGGCGAGCGGGGTCAGGCCCAGCTCGCGCGCCTTGGTGTCGGACATGATGACGAGCGCGGCGGCGCCGTCGTTGAGCGGGCAGCAGTTGCCGGCCGTGACGAGTCCGTCGGGGCGGAAGACCGGCTTCAGCCCGGCCACGCCCTCCAGGGTGACGCCGGCGCGCGGGCCGTCGTCCTTGCTGACGACCGTGCCGTCGGGGAGGGTCACCGGGGTGATCTCGCGCTCCCAGAAGCCGTTCTTGATGGCCTGCTCGGCGAGGTTCTGGGAGCGGACGCCGAACTCGTCCATCTCCTGGCGGGTGACGCCCTTCCAGCGGGCGAGGTTCTCGGCGGTCTGGCCCATCGCGATGTACGGGTCGGGCAGCAGGCCGTCCTCGCGCGGGTCGTGCCAGGTCGAGCCCTCCTGCTGCGCGACGGCCTCGGTGCGGGCCTCGGCCTCGGCGAACAGCGGGTTGTGCGTGCCCGGCAGACCGTCGGAGCTGCCCTTGGCGTAGCGGGAGACCATCTCGACGCCGGCCGAGATGAAGACGTCGCCCTCGCCGGCCTTGATGGCGTGCAGGGCCATGCGGGAGGTCTGCAGGGAGGAGGAGCAGTAGCGGGTGATCGTGCAGCCCGGCAGGTGGTCCATGCCCATCTGCACGGCGACGACGCGGCCGAGGTTGTGGCCCTGCTCGCCACCGGGGAGGCCGCAGCCGAGCATCAGGTCGTCGATGTCCCTGGGGTCGAGCTCGGGGATCTTGTCGAGTGCGGCCTGGATGATCGTGGCGGTGAGGTCGTCGGGGCGCAGGTCCTTCAGGGAGCCCTTGTTCGCGCGGCCGATGGGGGAGCGGGCGGTCGAGACGATGACGGCTTCGGGCATCACGGCTCCAGTGGAAGGGGGTTGGGCAGGGCCGGTTCGGAAGTTACCCGGCCGTATGGTCCAGGTCACCGGTGTCGCGGTGTGACACTGACCGCAGTTTTCTAAGCGCTTGCTTGGCGCCGTGGCCCGGGAAGGGGCCGGCCGGGTCCCGCCAGACCGACGGCGCCGGGTCCCGCTACACCGACGGAGCCGCCGGTTCGGCCTCCGGGACGCGCCGGCGGCGCCTGCGCTTGAGCAGCGCCCACGGCCCGCGCGGCCCCGCCGGCATCGCCGCCGTGACCTCCGTCCCCGCCTCGTCCGCCGCCTCGGCCGCGGCACGGGCGACCGGCAGGAAGCCCTCGCGGCGCGACACGTCCGGCCGTTCCTCCTCCGCCGGCCACAGCCCCAGCGCCGCGCACACCGTCGGCAGGATGGCCATCGCCGCCGTGGCGTACCCCTCCGCCGAGGGGTGGTAGTTGTCCGGCCCGAACAACTCCCGCGGATTCGCCTCGAACTCCGGCCCGAGCAGATCCCCCAGCGACACCGTGCGCCCGCCCTGCGCCACCACCCCGATGGTCTGGGCCGCCGCCAGCTGCCGGGACGCCCGCCGGGCCAGCCACCGCAGCGGCTGCTGCACCGGCTCGATCGTGCCGAGGTCCGGACAGGTGCCGACCACCACCTCCGCGCCGGCCGTGCGCAGCCGCCGGACCGCCGTCGACAGGTGCCGTACCGACTGGGTCGGGGGCATCCGGTGGGTCACGTCGTTCGCCCCGATCATGATCACGCACACGTCGGGGACGGGCCCGGGAGCGGACAGGAGCAGCCCCACCTGACGGTCCAGGTCGTCCGAGCGCGCACCGGTGACCGCCACGTTGCGCAGCTCCACCGGGCGCTCCGCCACCGCCGCCAGCCCCGAGGCCAGCAGCGCGCCCGGTGTCTGGCCCGCCCGGTGCACGCCCTGCCCCGCCGCCGTGGAGTCGCCGAGCACGGCCAGCCGCAGCGGCGGTTCGCCCGGGATCTCGTACCCGTGCCCGTACACGCCGTCGGCCGCCGGCACCCGGCCGCTGAGCCCGTTGCCCAGCTGCCGCCGGGCCAGCCGTACCTCCGCCAGCACCAGTCCGACGACGGCCGCGCCGACCAGACCGGCCCCGCCGCCGCCGTACGCCGCCCCGGCCGCGATGCGCCGGGCCACCCGCGCCCTCGACATGCTCGTCATGCGTCGCCGCCACCTCCTCGTAGCCGTACCCACTCCTTGCCCCGTACGGACCGTGCGTCAATCTCAACGGGGAGTGAACGGCCGCGCTCGCCGCACGGCTGGCCTTAGGCTGGCGACACCACTACGAACACACTTTTTTTGCAGCGACCGGAGACAACGGTGCGATACCACGACTCGATGATCAGCCTCGTCGGCAACACCCCGCTGGTGCGGCTCAACAGCGTCACCAAGGGCATCCGGGCGACCGTCCTGGCCAAGGTGGAGTACTTCAACCCCGGCGGATCCGTGAAGGACCGCATCGCCCTGCGCATGATCGAGGCCGCCGAGCAGAGCGGGGAGCTGAAGCCGGGCGGCACGATCGTCGAGCCGACCAGCGGCAACACCGGCGTCGGCCTTGCCATCGTGGCCCAGCAGAAGGGCTACAAGTGCATCTTCGTCTGCCCGGACAAGGTGAGCACCGACAAGATCAACGTACTGCGCGCCTACGGTGCCGAGGTCGTGGTCTGCCCGACCGCCGTGGCGCCGGAGCACCCGGACTCCTACTACAACGTCTCCGACCGGCTCGTCCGTGAGACCCCGGGCGCCTGGAAGCCCGACCAGTACTCCAACCCCAACAACCCGCTCTCGCACTACCACTCCACCGGTCCCGAGCTGTGGGAGCAGACCGAGGGGAGGATCACCCACTTCGTGGCGGGCGTCGGCACCGGCGGCACCATCTCCGGCACCGGCCGCTACCTGAAGGAGGCCAGCGAGGGCAAGGTCAAGGTCATCGGCGCCGACCCGGAGGGCTCGGTGTACTCCGGCGGCTCGGGCCGGCCCTACCTGGTCGAGGGCGTCGGCGAGGACTTCTGGCCGACCGCCTACGACCGGGAGATCGCGGACGAGATCGTCGCCGTCTCCGACAAGGACTCCTTCCAGATGACCCGCCGGCTGGCCAAGGAGGAGGGCCTGCTCGTGGGCGGCTCCTGCGGCATGGCCGTCGTGGCCGCGCTGAAGGTCGCCGAACGGCTCGGCCCGGACGACGTCGTGGTGGTCCTGCTCCCGGACAGCGGGCGCGGCTACCTCAGCAAGATCTTCAACGACGAGTGGATGGCCGACTACGGCTTCCTGGAGGACGAGGGCCCCAGCGCCCGCGTCGGTGACGTGCTGAGCGACAAGGTTGCCGGTTCCATCCCGTCCCTGGTGCACATGCATCCGGAGGAGACCGTCGGCCAGGCCATCGAGGTGCTGCGCGAGTACGGCGTCTCGCAGATGCCCGTCGTCAAGCCGGGCGCAGGTCACCCGGACGTGATGGCCGCCGAGGTCGTCGGCTCCGTGGTGGAACGGGAGCTGCTCGACGCCCTGTTCAGCAAGCGGGCCTCGCTGGACGACCCGCTGGAGAAGCACATGTGCTCCCCGCTGCCGCAGGTCGGCTCCGGTGAGCCGGTCGGCGACCTGATGCAGGTGCTGGGCGAGGCGGACGCGGCGATCGTCCTGGTCGAGGGCAAGCCGACCGGTGTGGTCAGCCGGCAGGACCTGCTCGCCTTCCTGGCCAAGGGCGGCAACAAGTAGCCGAACCCGGCGCGGTCTGAATGCGCGATACCACGAGAGCCCCCGACCGGGAAGCGGTCGGGGGCTCTCGTGGTCCCTGGAGCACAGGGCAGCGCAGGCGCAGGAGACTCGGGTTCAGACCTGGGAGTGCTTGGCCATCTCCACGAAGGCGGACCAGGCGCGGGCCTGGACGGTGAGCGTCGGACCCTCATTGTGCTTGGTGTCCCCGACGGGGACCACGCCATGGGTCGCGACGAGGTTGGTGGCGACCTTGACGCAGCTGCCGCCGTTGCTGCTGTAGGAGGACGTGAACCACTGCGGTTGCTCGGTCGTCACGGGTAGTCCTTTCGAAGGTCCTGGATCATGGCCACGCTGGCGGCTTGGGATGCCGCTTCGACCTGCAACTGATGGTAGGCCGTCAACGCGCCCACGACGAAGGTGGTTTCGCGGACGAGCTGCCCGCGCTGCGCGGACTCCGCGTAGGCGATCTGCGACCGGTTGGCGAGGGTCAGGATGTTGATGGGCAGATCGAAGGACCGGCGCTCCCCGAGGTCGTACGGGGCCACCTGGAGCACGGTCGACGGCAGCTCGGCGAAGGCGAGGAGCTTGTCCAGTTGCCCCGCCATGACCTTTGGCCCGCCCACGGGCCGCCTGAGGCAGCTCTCGTCCAGTACCACGAAGACGAGCGGAGGCGGTGTGCGCGTCAGTGACGCCTGGCGCTCCGCGAGCTTCGCCAGCCGCTCCTGGGCCTGCTGCTCTGTGATGGCTCCTCGGCGTACGTTGCCTCCCTGGATCGCCGCGGCGTACTCCGGCGTCTGGAGCAGGCCGGGAATAATGCCGACCTCGAAGATGCGGATCTCCGCCGCTTTCAGCTCATGGGGAACGTACTCCCGGAACCCCTCCAGCAGCGACGGGCGGTATATCTCCGCGCACTCGCGCTGAAACAGTTCGCCCGTGCCGAATGCCGCGTCGACACTTGCCGCGAAGCGCGGAGTTGGAGGACGGCGACCCGTTTCCACGGCAGAAATATGCGAGTCGGTGCACCCGCAGCGTTCGGCCAGTTGTTCCTGCGTCCATCCCCGCTCGTCCCTCAGCCTGCGAAGACGGTCACCGAACGCGGCGGCCGCCGACGCTTCGGGGTCCAACTTCCGTCTGTTCAACGGCTTCGACCTCAACTCTCCTAGCAGAACGCGCAAGTTGATGAACTCCCGACCGTAGGTCACGCTGAACCCGTTCGGTAGTCGAAGTGCTACAGAGAGGGACAATCATGCCCGGAGGGCTGAACGAGCCGGCTCTGGTTGACGGCGAGAAGGACCCGGAGGCGCCCGGCGGCGAAGAGATCCCCAAGCTGGGGATCAGGCAGGTGCTGGAGGTGGGGGAGACCACCTTCGCCCTGGCCGAGACCCTGGACAAGGCGGGCATCCGGCTTCCGCAGTTCCACACCCGCCTGGCCCCCGCCGAGGAGCGCCGCTGGGTGGTGCGTCTCGGGGACTGCAACGTGTACCAGGCCCGCGAAATCCTCCATCTCCTCCGGGACGGGCTCACTTTGCGGGAGCGGCACCCGGAGGAGGCGATCAATGGAACATCCGCCAAGGGCAGTTAGGGCACGGGCGCACCTCGAACAGGCCATCATGCGGGCCGGCGCCCTCGTGGACGTGCTGATCGACCCCGCGGGCGGCTTCCTGCTCATCCAGTGCATCGGGATCGAGGCGGCCGAAGAACTGGCGCTCACCATCGAGGCCGGCGCGCAGGCGAGGGTGGTCAGGGGATGACCCCCGTTTTCTTGCGGAAGAGCACTGAACTCGCGCTTGAACTCGCGCTCTGGCCGGACTCCGGCCTTTCCCAGGGAGACACATGCACAAGGACACGGATTTCAAGAACCCCCCTGGCCGGCGCATCGGCGCTCTGGCCATCATCCGGGACGGGGAGGGGTCGGTACTCCTCGTCAAGAAGGCGTACAAGGAGGGGAAGAGCTGGGGACTGCCCGGAGGGGCTGCCCACGCCAACGAGCCTCCCCACGAGGCGTGGGCTCGCGAGATCCGCCAGGAGACGGGCCTCGACCGCACCCCTGGTCGCCTTCTCGCGGTCGACTACGTGCCGTACTCCGAGGTGAGCGGTAGTGCCGAAGGTGTCAACTTCGTGTTCGACGGAGGTACGGCGAAGGACGCGGAAACCCTGCTTCCCGAGTACGAGGGTGAGGAGCCGGAAATCATCGGAATCCAATTCGTCCCTCTGTACAACCTCAGCGACTTCGTCACGCCGCTCACGGAAAAGCGCATTCGCTTCGCCGTGGGGATCCTCGAAGACGACTTCCCCTCGTCGGTCTACCTTGCCGAAGGACGTTCGCTCACGTACGGGTGATTCGGAAGAGCTGCCCCTGTGGGGCGCCCACGGCCTAGGTGGAAGAAGCGGAACGGCTGAGCCGGCTCATCGACTCCCGCCACGGAGGGAAGTGCACGAAGACCTCGAAGGTCCGAGACACCAAGGCTCGCAGCAGAGGAGATCTGAGCGTCCGCCCGGCATCCTGGGCGGCCTTTGTGGCCTACTCGAAGACCCTCGGGTCGGCGCGGGTACGGGGTTCGCGTAAGTGGTACGAGGGTGTCACGTGCGCGCAGCACCCGCTTAACACGCGTCCGGCAGATTGGTGGGCGTCGGCAGGGCGGGATCGGCTCCCCGCCCGGGCCGGCGCCGAACGGCGCCAGGACCTCCGGAGCGGCTCCCGGACCTCCATGGACGCCACGGACGCGCACGTCCGGTCCTGACCGGCCCGCGTCCCTCGCGGGGACCGCCGTCGTCCCGCCCCCCGGCAACGGGGGTGCGGCGGTCCCCGCGACAGTCTTCCCGGCCGGTCAGACGCCGGCCCAACTCCCCAGCAGTGCGAGGCGTTCCTCGGTCTCCGAGCCCCGTTCCGGGGTGTAGACCACGAGGGTCTGGTCGGGCTGGGACGGCACCGTCAGGGTTTCGTACGGCAGGGTCAGCAGGCCCGCGACCGGGTGCCGGACGCGTTTCACGCCGTAGGAGCACTCCCGGACCTCGTGGTCCGCCCACAGCCGGCGGAAGTCCTCGCTTTTCACTGAGAGTTCGCCGATCAGCGCGCACAACTCGGCGTCGTCGGCGTACCGGCCGGCGCCCAGCCGCAGATGGGCCACCGCCGACGAGGCCACCGCCGCCCACTCGGGATACAGCTCGCGGGCGCCCGGGTCGAGGAAGAGCTGCCGGGGCACGCTCCGTTCGGCCTGCGTCATCCGGCCGTAGCCGCTCAGCGCGTCGGCGAGCGCGTTCCAGGCCAGCACGTTCATGCGGTGGTCCACCACGAACGCGGGGCTGCGCTCCATGCCGTCGAGGAGCGCCTGGACGCCGGGGCGGACCCGGGACGCCGCGACGGGACTCGCGCGCCGCCGGGCGGGGCGCGCCACCGCGCGCAGGTACGCGTGCTCGGTGTCGTCCAGCCGCAGCACCCGCGCGACCGCGTCCAGGACGGCGTCGCTGACGTGCGCGCCCCGGCCCTGCTCCAGCCGGATGTAGTAGTCGACGCTCACGCCCGCGAGCTGGGCCACCTCCTCGCGGCGCAGGCCCGGCACGCGGCGCCGCCCGTGCGCGGGCAGCCCCACCTCCTCGGGCCTGATGCGGGCGCGGCGCGAGCGCAGGAAGTCGCCCACCTCTGCTTCGGTACGGTCCCCGTCCATGCGCCGATCGTAGGCGAGTGCCGCCGGTCCGTCCTGGTACTGGCAGACCCAGGAAAAGCGCATCCCTGGGTACGGTCCCCGAACCGGGCGAGGGTGGTGCCGACCGCCGGGGAGCCGCCCCGGACGGCAACCGCCGAGGGAGTACCCATGTCGTACGAGAGCCTGTCCGGCCGTACCGCCGTCGTCACCGGAGCCGCCAGCGGCATCGGCGAGGCCGTCGCCCTCCAGCTGGCCGCCGAGGGCGCCCGGGTGGCGCTGCTCGCCCGCCGCGCGGACCGCCTCGACGCGCTGGTGGACAAGGTCCGGGCGGACGGCGGGCAGGCGCTCGCCGTGGCCGCCGACGTCACCGACGACGCGTCCGTGACGGCCGCCCGGGACCGGATCCACGAGACGTTCGGGGCCGTCGACCTGGTCGTCAACAACGCCGGGGTCATGCTGCCGGGCCCGGTGGAGGAGGGCCGGCTCGAGGAGTGGCAGCGGATGCTGGACACCAACGTCACCGGAGTGCTGCGGGTCGTCCGTGCCTTCACCGCCGACCTGGTCGCCGCCGCGGCGGCGGGACGCACCGCCGACCTGGTGAACGTCTCCTCCGTCGCCGCCCACCTGACCTTCCCCGGCTACGCGGTGTACGGGGCGACCAAGGCGGCCGTCACGCACCTGTCGCAGTCGCTGCGCGCCGAGTTCGGGCCGCGGGACGTCCGGATCACCAACATCGAGCCGGGGCTGACCGACACCGAGCTGAAGACGTTCGTCCACGACCCGGAGCTGTCCGGGCAGCTGGAGGGGATGTTCGAGGAGATCGGCGCGCTGTCGGCGGCGGAGGTGGCGGACGTCGTCGCCTACGCGGCCAGCCGCCCCCGGCACGTCAACCTCCGCCAGATCATGGTGCTGCCGACCCGGCAGGCGTGACACCTTCCGGGGCGGGTCAGTCCCCGGGTCCGGGGCGGTCGTGGCCGGCCGGGGGTTCCCGGTTCAGGCGGACGGACTGGGCCGCGTTGACGCCGATGATGCCGAGCCAGGCGACCACCAGCCCGGACAGCCCGGCCATGCCGCCCGCGATCGCGGACAGCGGGATCGCCAGGACCAGCGTGATCAGCGCGAAGCCGTACCGCTCGGCCCAGGTGCCGGTCGTTCCCGGCCGCCGGGCCGCGCGGGCGTCGGCGAGCTGCCGTTCGGCGAGCTGCCGGCGCACCCGGCGGTCCACCGCGTCGTCGATCCGCCGCTCGACCCGCTCCAGGAAGGAGTCCGCCAGGGCGGAGTCGTACTCGTCGCCCAGCTCCGCGCGGGCCCGCACGGTCGCGTCCAGCTCCCTCCTGAGGTCGGGGTCCTTGCCGAGGCCGGGATCCTGACGGGGGGAGGTCTCCTGCCCGGGGCCGGTGGCGCGCGGATCGCGAGTGTCCATGACGGTCAGCCTAGGAAGCCGTGGGCCCGGTCGCACTGGTGCTGACCCCCGGTTCCGCCGCCGGGACGGCCGCCGGTACGTCCGGCAGCGGGACCCGGCGGGCGACGAGCCGGTACAGCAGCGCCGGCACGACGAGGCCGACGATCCAGGAGATGTCCGCGCCGCCGAGCGGGTCCACCAGCGGGCCGGTGTAGAAGCCGGTGGCGAGGAACGGCAGCTGGGCCAGCAGCCCGGCCGCGTACACCGCGAGGGCGTCCCAGCGCCAGGCGCCGTAGCGGCCGTGCGGGTCGGCGAGGGCCGCGAGGTCGTAGCGCTCCTTGGAGATCAGGTAGTAGTCGACCAGGTTGATCGCCGACCAGGGCGTGAAGAACGTCAGCAGGAACAGCAGGAAGTCCTTGAACGAGGACAGGAAGCCGTCCTTGCCCAGCAGGGCCACCGCGGTGCCCGCCGCCATCACCAGCGCGATGTACGCCACCCGGCCCGCCCGGGACAGCCGCCGCTGCCCGCGGAAGCCGCTCACACCGGTCACCAGCGACATGAAGCCGCCGTAGGTGTTGAGGACGTTGACGGTGAGCTTGCCGAGCGCGATGACGAAGTACAGGAAGGACGCGACCAGACCGGTGCCGCCGAGGCCGACGACATAGCCGACCTGGCTGTCCAGGAAGCTCTCCCCGGCCGTGGCCGCGACCAGCACCCCGAAGGTCATCGACCACTGGGAGCCCAAAGCGGAGCCGGACAGCGTCCACCAGAAGGTCGCCTTCGGGGACGTCGTACGCGGCAGGTAGCGGGAGTAGTCGGCCACGTACGGCCCGAACGCCAGCTGCCAGGACGCCGACAGGGACACCGCCAGCAGGAACACCGGCAGCGAGAAGTGCGCGTCGTGCAGCAGCGCGGAGGTGTCGGCGCGCTCCAGCAGGCGTACGGCGAGGAAGACGAAGGCGAGCGCGCACACCGTGCTCGCCACCCGGCCCAGGGCGTGCACGACCCGGTACCCGGCGGTCGCGATGACCCCCGTGACGACGGCGAAGACGAGGATGCCGGTGGTGTCGTCCGTGTGCGTCAGCTCGCCCACCGCCTGCCCGGCGAGCACGCTGCCGGAGGCGAAGAAGCCGACGTACATCACGACCACCAGCAGCAGCGGGACGACCGCCCCGCGCACCCCGAACTGGGCCCGCGACTGGATCATCTGCGGCAGTCCCAGGCGCGGGCCCTGCGCGGAGTGCAGGGCCATCACCGCGCCGCCGAGCAGATTGCCGAGCAGCAGGCCCACCACCGACCAGACCACGTCACCGCCGAAGACGACCGCGAGGGCGCCGGTGACGACGGCCGTTATCTGGAGGTTCGCCCCCAGCCACAGCGTGAACTGGCCGAAGGCCCTGCCGTGCCGTTCCTCGTCCGGGACGACGTCGATGGAGCGCGGTTCCACGAACTGTGCCATGCGTTCTCCCCACACCGGGCTGTATAACGGTATGCAGCGACACACTGTCTGAATAGGCGGCCGGTGTTTGTCAATGCCCCGGCGCTGTACTCTCCCGGGGCGTCGAGGAGATCTGGAGGGGGAGTACCGCATGAGCGCGAGCGACAGCCCTGCGAACCGGTTGCAGGCGCTCTTCGAGGGCCACCGGCTCACGCCGACCCAGCGCCGCATCGCGCACAGCATGGTGCGCCGCGCCGCCGACGTGCCCTTTCTGTCCAGTGTGGAGCTGGCCGAACTGGCCGGGGTCAGCCAGCCGTCGGTGACCCGGTTCGCCGTCGCCCTCGGCTTCGACGGCTACCCCGCCCTGCGCCGGCACCTGCGCGAGGTCGTCCCGGCCGAACCGGCTCCGGGCGACGGCGCCTACAACGAGTACCAGCAGGCCGTCGAGGCCGAGATCGAGAACCTCAGGCACCTGGCCGAGCTGCTCGCCGACCCGCGTCCGGTGCAGCGGGCCGGCCGCGTCCTCGCCGCCTCCCGGCCGCTGCCGGTGCTCGGCCTGCGCGCCGCCGCCTCCCAGGCCTACGGCTTCGCCTACTTCGCCGCCAAGGTCCACCCGGACGTCCGGCTGCTGCACGAGGGCGGCACGATGATCCAGGACCGGATCGACGCCGCCGTCCGGGCCGGCGCCACCGCCCTGCTGTGCTTCGCGCTGCCCCGGCACCCGCGCGAGGTCGTGGACACCCTCGCCTACGCCAAGGACGCGGGCCTGACCGTGGTCACGGTCGCCGACTCGGCGTTCGCGCCCGTCGCCAAGCACTCCGATCTGCTGCTGCCCGCCGCCGTCGGCACCGGGCTCGCCTTCGACACCGCGTGCGCGCCGATGCTGCTGGGCCGGGTGCTGCTGGAGGCGCTGTGCGACGACCTGCCCGACGCCCAGGCCCGGCTGGAGGAGTTCGACGCCAAGGCGGCGGCCCGGGGTCTGTTCGTGGAGTGAACCGGGTGAGCCGGGTGACCCGGCCCCGCCGCTCTCAGATTCGTCTCACGTTCTGCTATTAGCTTCCCCAGCGAGACACAAGCGCTGTGTGGACACGTGACACGGGAGGCTGACGTGGCGCGCGGAGGACGCGGAGGGCAGGGACTGGCACGGGTGGCCGTCGTCGTACGGGCGGGCGCCGCGCCGCTGTGGTGGCCGGGGCTGGTCGCCGCCGGGCTCGGGGCCCTGCCCGAGGGACTGACCGGGCGGCGGATCGGGGCGCTGGCCGGGGCGGCGCTGTTCCTGCTGGGCGCGGCCGGTGTGCTGCTGGCCCGCCGGGGCCGGTACGCGGCGCTCGCCCGCGGGGCGGTCCGCGCGGGCAAGTACGACGTGCTCCAGGACCGCGCGGTGACCGTGCGCGGCTGGCGCCGGGGGCACCGCTGGTGGCTGCTGCTGGGCTGGGCGCTCGCGCTCGGCTCGGCGTTCGCGGTGCCCGTGGCCGGCGGGCTGCTGCTGGCCGGGCTCGGCGCCGGGCTGTGGCTGAAGGCCGCCTGGATCGGGCGGCTGGAGCGGTCCGCCGAGGCGCTGCTGTGGGTGCGCGTCGACTGGCTCGGCCGGAGCGGCGGCAGCCCGGCGGGCAAGGCCGTCAAGAGCCTGCGGGCCACGGGCATCGCGGCCGGTGACGCGGCCCCGGGCGGGGCCCGCCGCCGCACCCCGGCCCTGGTCTGAGCCGGCGTCAGACCTCCAGCTCCTCCTCGATCCTGCGCAGCTGGTGCCGGGCCATCGCCAGATTGGCCCGGGAGGAGTCCAGGACCAGGTACAGGAACAGTCCGTTGCCGCCCCGGCCCTTGAGCAGGCGGATCAGGTGGTACTGGTCCGTGAGCGTGATCAGGATGTCCTCGATCTCGCCCTTGAGGCCGAGGAGTTCCATCGTGCGCATCTTGGCGCGGACCACGTCGGTGTTGCCGGCGGCGGCCACGTTCAGGTCGAAGCTCGCGCTGTCGCCCATCGTGCCCAGCGCCATCCCGCTGGTGTAGTCGACGAGCGCGGCGCCGGTGGCACCCGCGATGGAGGTGAGGGCCTGCTTCAGGGCGGTGGCGGTGTCGGACATGGGGATCCTCTCAGCTGTCGGTTGCGGTGCGGGACTCGGCGGCCGGGGTGCGCGGCGCGCGGGGGCCCAGGGGGCGTGCGGGAGCGGTGCCGGGGAGCGGGCGTACGGCCTCGGCGGTGTCCAGCAGCTCCCCGACGCGGGCGCCGGCCCGGCGGCCCTCCAGGTGCAGCCGGCCCACGTTGACCCGGTCCTGGGCGAGCAACGTCAGCACGGCGGTGCGGCCGGCCGCGTAGGTGGCGACATAGCCGCGCTCGCCGCGCACCAGCAGCTCCCGCAGGGCCCCGTTCCCGGTGGCGTCGGCGGTCCGTACGGCGACCCCGAGCGCGGCGGCGGTGAGCGCGGCCAGGCCCTCGGGGTCGACGCCGGGGGTGTCGTGGGCGATGACGAGGCCGTCGACGCCGGCCGCGAGGGCGCCGGTGAGCTGCGGTACCCGGGTGCGCAGCCGGTGCAGTTCGGCCAGCACGGTCCGCAGGTCGTCCTCGGTCACCATGAGCTGTCTCCTCTCGGCGGGGCGGTGCCGTTCAAAGCGCCTCCAGCGCATCCCTGAGCCTCTTCAGCAGCGCGATGTCGGGGTCGGTGGTGACCGGGCGGGGCGGTGGTGCGGGCGGCGGGGCGGGGTCCGCCGGTACCGGCGCGATCCAGCCGGCCGCGGTGAGCCGGCGGACGTCGACCAGCGTGTGGAAGGCCTGCCGGCCCAGGTCCCGGGCCAGGTCGGCGGCCGTGCGGACGCCGTCCACCCGGTCCAGGACGGCCCGCTGCCGGGGGGTGACCGACAGGGCGGCGGCGGGGCCGGGTGCCGGGTCGGCGCGGATCAGCGGGGCGCTGTCGGCGGCCGGGTCCGGCCACAGCCGGTGCAGCAGCAGCCGGCGGCGCAACGTCTCGCGCTCCAGCGCGACCACCGGCACCGAGGGCAGCGGGCCGAGCCGGGGCCCGGCGCCGTACCGGAACCGGCCCGGGGTGCCGCTCGGCGCCAGCGCGAAGTACCCGGCGTCGTACAGCGCGTCCAGGTGGCACAGCTCCAGCGCGCCGGTGGGCAGCACCCCGGAGCGCAGCAGCGCTTCCGCCGCCTGCGCGGGGTCCGGGGCCTGTGCGGCGGCGCGCTGCCAGGCGGTGGCCGCGAGGGTGCCGTGGGCCGTGAGGAGCACGCCGAGATCCGGGGCGAGGGGGCTCTCGGCGTGCACCACCCGGCCCTCGGCGAGATACAGCACGCCGTGTTCGCGGACCAGGACGCCGGTGGCCCGCTCCTCGGCGAGCCGGGTCAGCATCGGGGACAGGGCGCGCGCGGCCCGCCTGTCCCGTACCGGCAGGGCCGGCGGAGGGATCCGGACCATGGTCATCCCAGCACCAGCCGGGCGGCCATCTCGCCGAGCCGGATCCGGGCGAGCGCGAGGTTGCCCTCCTCGCGGCCGAGCCACAGGTGCAGGAACACGCTGCTGTCGAAGGAGGTGTCCACGAACCGCAGCAGGTGGTAGCTGTCACCGTTGCTGACGATCAGGTCCTCCACGGGCGGCAGCCCTGCGCGGGCCGTGGCGAAGGTGCCGTGCTCGGCGGCCAGCCGGGCCAGTTCGGCGGCCTCGGCGGCACTCGTCTCGTGGTCCCCGCCGGGGGCCTCCCCGACCGTGCCGAGGGCCAGGCCGCTCGTCCAGTCCACCAGCGCGGCTCCCCGGGCACCGGGCAGCCGCATCGCTTCCAGTAAGCACTCGTCTATTCCGGGCACCGTGGCTTCCTCCCGCCTGGGACTCGGCTGAGTGACGCCGACACTACGCAACGTGTGTGCGGGAGGTGGGGCCTTTGGCATTTTCCGGTGGAACATGCGTCCGACGTACTAGTGTAGGTCAACTGACGTGTGTTCCCCGGCGGTTGGGCCGTCCAGACGACCGGCGGCCGGGGCGCTTCACCGGCTTTCGGGGGCTCGGAGGGTGGTGAGCGCGGGCGCGTGCGCCCCTCCGGAGTCGGCCACCGCCTCGGCGGCGGTCCGGGCCGCCACGCGGGCGCGAAGGCCATGCCCCCGTACCCGTCCGGGGTGTAGCCGTGGATCCCCGGCCGGGCGAGGGGGCGCAGGCGCAGTGGCGGGCGAAGCCGTACGCGCCCGTGTCCGGCGCCACCGCGTGGTCGCCCTGCTCCGGCGGGGGCAGCGCGCGCCCTACGGCGAGCGGGTCGCCCGAGAGGCAGGCCGGCCCCGCGATGTCCTGCGCGGTCTCCGGCCCCGCCTTCGGCCGCCCCCGGCGTCGTACGCGGCGATCTTGAGCGGCCACACGCCCGGCGCGTACACCGTCCGCACCGCGACCCGCACACCCGCGCGCGTCACCGCGATCCGCCGCCCGCCCGCGTCCGGCAGCCCCACCACGGCCGCGTCCGGCCCCGGCAGCCCCTGCCCGACGGCCGCCCGCACCGCCCGGTCCCGCCGCACCGCCCGGTCCCGCCGCACCGCCCGCTCCCGGGCCTCGGCCCCGGGGTCCGGTGTCTCCCGCCGGATATCCGCCATGCCCGGACGGGACCACCCCATGTATTGACTAGCTCTATTCAGACCTACAGGATGTGAATAGCCGTAGGCACAGGAGGAGGCAGAGATGTCGGGACCCCGCCCCGTACGAGCACCGCGAGGCACGGAACTCAGCGCCCTGGGATGGCAGCAGGAAGCCGCCCTGCGCATGCTGCAGAACAACCTCGACCCCGAGGTCGCCGAGCACCCCGACAAGCTCGTCGTCTACGGCGGCACCGGCAAGGCCGCCCGCGACTGGCGCTCCTTCGACGCCATGGTCCGCACCCTGAGGACCCTCAAGCAGGACGAGACCATGCTGGTCCAGTCCGGCCGCCCGGTCGGCGTGATGCAGACCCACGAGTGGGCCCCCCGCGTCCTCATCGCCAACTCCAACCTCGTCGGCGACTGGGCCAACTGGGAGGAGTTCCGCCGCCTGGAGGCCCTCGGCCTGACCATGTACGGCCAGATGACCGCCGGCTCCTGGATCTACATCGGCACCCAGGGCATCCTCCAGGGCACCTACGAGACCTTCGCCGCCGTCGCCGCGAAGAAGTTCGGCGGCACGCTCGCCGGGACCATCACGCTGACCGCCGGCCTCGGCGGCATGGGCGGCGCCCAGCCGCTCGCCGTCACCATGAACGACGGCGTCGCCATCTGCGTCGACTGCGACCCGCGCGCCATCGAGCGCCGCATCGAGCACCGCTACCTCGACGTGCGGGCCGACTCCCTCGACCACGCGCTCCAGCTGGCGGTGGAGGCCCGCGACGCCCGCCGCCCGCTGTCCATCGGCGTCCTCGGCAACGCGGCCGACCTGGTCCCGCGGCTGCTCGCCATGAACGCCCCCATCGACATCGTCACTGACCAGACCTCCGCCCACGACCCGCTGTCGTACCTCCCGGCCGGCGTGGCCTTCGAGGACATGGCCGCCGAGGCGGCGAAGGACCCGGCCGGCTTCACCACCCGCGCCCGCGAGTCCATGGCCCGGCACGTGGAGGCCATGGTCGGCTTCCTGGACGCCGGCGCCGAGGTCTTCGACTACGGCAACTCCATCCGGGGCGAGGCCAAGCTCGCCGGCTACGACCGGGCGTTCGCCTTCCCCGGCTTCGTCCCCGCCTACATCCGCCCGCTGTTCTGCGAGGGCAAGGGCCCCTTCCGCTGGGCCGCGCTGTCCGGCGACCCGGCCGACATCGCCAAGACCGACAAGGCGATCCTGGACCTGTTCCCGGAGAACGAGTCCCTGGCCCGCTGGATCAGGATGGCCGGCGAGCGGGTCCACTTCCAGGGCCTGCCCGCGCGTATCTGCTGGCTCGGCTACGGCGAGCGGGACAAGGCCGGCGAGCGGTTCAACGACATGGTCGCGAGCGGGGAACTGGCCGCGCCGCTGGCCATCGGGCGCGACCACCTGGACTGCGGGTCGGTCGCCTCTCCGTACCGCGAGACCGAGGCCATGCTCGACGGCTCCGACGCGATCGCCGACTGGCCGCTGCTGAACGCCATGGTCAACGTGGCCTCCGGCGCGTCCTGGGTGTCCCTCCACCACGGCGGCGGTGTGGGGATGGGGCGGTCCATCCACGCCGGCCAGGTGACGGTGGCCGACGGTACGAAGCTGGGCGGCGAGAAGATCCGGCGCGTCCTCACCAACGACCCCGGCATGGGCGTCATCCGGCACGTGGACGCCGGGTACGACATCGCCGAGTCCGTCGCGGGGGAGCGAGGGGTGCGGGTGCCCATGCGTGAGGGTGACGGCGCGTGACGGTCGGTGAGGCGGGGCACGGCGGCTCTCCGGAGGGGGCCGGTCCCTCGTCGCCGTCCGCCGGTGCGGGAACCGCCCCGCCGGCGGCCGGCGCCTCCTTCCACGAGATGTGGCGTGAGCTGCTCCCCATCGGCCGGCACGCCGGCTCCGGCGGCTACCGGCGCTACGCCTGGACCGGGGCCGACGCCGAGTGCCGGGAATGGTTCCGGGAACAGGCCGAGGCGCGCGGGCTGGCCTACGAGGTCGACCGCAACGGCAACCAGTGGGCCTGGCTGGGGGACCCGGCCGCCGGGGACGCCGTCGTCACCGGCTCGCACCTGGACTCCGTGCCGGACGGCGGGGCCTTCGACGGGCCCCTCGGCGTGGTCTCCTCCTTCGCCGCGCTGGACGAACTGCGCGGCCGGGGCACGCGGTTCACCAGGCCGCTCGCCCTCGTCAACTTCGGCGACGAGGAGGGGGCCCGGTTCGGGCTCGCCTGTGTCGGGTCGCGGCTGACCGCCGGGCGGCTGACCGCCGAGCAGGCGCACCGGCTCACCGATGGCGACGGGGTCGCCCTGCCCCGGGCCATGGAGGCCGCCGGGTACGACCCCGAGGCCATCGGGCCCGACCCCGAACGGCTGGCCCGGATCGGCGCCTTCGTGGAGCTGCACGTCGAACAGGGGCGGGCGCTGGACCTGTCCGGCGACCGGGTGGGCGTCGCCAGCGCCATCTGGCCGCACGGACGCTGGCGGTTCGACTTCCGGGGAGAGGCCAACCACGCCGGCACCACCCGGCTCGTGGACCGCCGCGACCCCATGCTGTCGTACGCCCAGACCGTGCTCGCCGCCCGCCGCGAGGCCGAACTCGCCGGTGCCGTCGCCACCTTCGGCAAGGTCGCGGTGGAACCGAACGGCGTCAACGCGATCCCCTCGCTGGTGCGCGGCTGGCTCGACTCCCGCGCCGCCGACCAGGAGACCCTGGACGAGGTCGTCGGGGGAGTGGAGAAGGCCGCGCGCGAGTACGCCACCGCGCACGGCGTCGACCTCGACGTCGTCCGGGAGTCCTTCACCCCGGTCGTCGAGTTCGACCACGCCCTGCGGGACGAACTCGCCCGGATCCTCGGCAAGGACACCGGGCTGACCGTGCCCGTCCTCGGGACCGGAGCGGGACACGACGCCGGAATCCTGTCCGGGAGCGTCCCGACCGCCATGCTGTTCGTGCGCAACCCCACCGGTGTCTCGCACTCCCCGGCCGAGTTCGCCGCCGAGGACGACTGCGTGGCCGGGGTGCGCGCACTCGCCGACGTACTGGAAGGGCTGGCCTGCCGGTGACCAAGGGAACCTACTGGCTGGAGCACGCCTGGCTCGGCGACCGCGTCGAACCGGGCGTGGCCGTCGACGTGGCCGATGGACGCATCCGCGCCGTGCGCACGGACGTGACCGCGCCGCCCCCGGGCGCCGAGGTGCTGCGCGGGCTGACCCTGCCGGGGCTCGCCAACGCCCACAGCCACGCCTTCCACCGGGCCCTGCGCGGCGTGGTCCAGGTCGGCTCCGGGACCTTCTGGACCTGGCGCGAGGTGATGTACTCCGTCGCCGGCCGGCTGACCCCGGACGGCTACCACGCCCTGGCCCGCGCGGTGTACGCCGAGATGGCCCTGGCCGGCATCACCTGCGTCGGCGAGTTCCACTACGTGCACCACGCCCCCGGCGGCACCCGCTACACCGACCCCAACGCCATGGGCGAGGCGCTGATCGAGGCCGCCGCCGAGGCCGGCATCCGGATCACCCTGCTGGACACCTGCTACCTGTCCGCCGGCTTCGGGGAGCCGCCGGACGCCCACCAGCTGCGCTTCTCCGACGGCAGCGCGGCGGACTGGGCCGAACGCTGTGCGGTTCTCAAGGAACGGGATCACGCACGGATCGGAGCGGCGATCCACTCCGTACGGGCCGTGCCCGCCGGGCAGTTGGCGACCGTCGCCCAGTGGGCCGAGGAGCGGCGGGCCCCGCTGCACGTGCACCTGTCGGAGCAGCCCGCCGAGAACGAGGCCTGCCTCGCCGCGCACGGCCGCACCCCCGCCCGGCTGCTCGCCGACCACGGCGTCCTCGGGCCGCGCACCACCGGCGTGCACAACACCCACCTCACCGAGGAGGACATCGCCCTGCTCGGCGGCTCGGGCACCGGCACCTGCATGTGCCCCACCACCGAACGGGACCTGGCCGACGGCATCGGCCCGGCCGTCGCCCTCCAGCGGGCCGGCTCCCCGCTCAGTCTCGGCTCCGACAGCCACGCCGTGATCGACCTGCTCGAAGAGGCGCGCGCCATGGAGCTGAACGAGCGGCTGCGCACCCGCACCCGGGGCCACTGGACGGCCGCCGCCCTGCTGCGGGCCGCCACCGCCGACGGCCACGCCGCCCTGGGCTGGGACGAGGCCGGCACCATCGAGCCCGGCGCGCTCGCCGACCTGACGACGATCGCCCTGGACTCGGTCAGGACGGCCGGGCCACTGCCCCGGCTGGGCGCCGAGACGGCCGTATTCGCGGCGAGCGCGGCGGACGTACGGCACACGGTCGTGGGCGGCCGGCAGATCGTGCGCGACGGGGCGCACACGCTCGTCCCCGATGTGCCGCGAGCCCTGGCGCGGGCCGTCGAAGCCCTCCGCGCCTGACGACCACCCACGAGGACACCATGAGCAGCAGCACCGTCATCACCAACATCGCCACGCTGGTCACCAACGACCCCTCCCTCGGAGGGGGGTCCCCCCTCGGTCTGGTCCGGGACGCGGCCGTCGTCATCGACGGCGACCGGGTCGTGTGGACCGGTGAGTCAAGCAAAGCACCCGCCACCGACAACCGGGTCGACGCGGGCGGCCGGGCGGTGCTGCCGGGCTTCGTGGACTCCCACTCCCACCTGGTCTTCGCCGGTGACCGGACACAGGAGTTCAACGCCCGCATGTCCGGCCGCCCCTACTCCGCGGGCGGCATCCGCACCACGGTCGCGGCCACCCGCGCCGCGAGCGACGCGGAGCTGGAGGCGAACCTCACCCGTTACCTCGCCGAGGCCCTGCGCCAGGGCACGACCACGTTCGAGACCAAGTCGGGCTACGGCCTCACGGTCGAGGACGAGGCCCGCGCCCTGCGCCTGGCCGCCCGGCACACCGAGGAGGTGACGTACCTCGGCGCGCACGTCGTCAGCCCCGACTACGCCGACGACCCGGCGGCCTATGTCGCCCTGGTCACCGGCGAGATGCTGGACGCCTGCGCGCCGCACGCCCGCTGGATCGACGTGTTCTGCGAGAAGGGCGCCTTCGACGGCGACCAGGCCCGTGCCGTCCTCACGGCGGGCAAGGCGAAGGGCCTGCATCCGCGCGTCCACGCCAACCAGCTCGGCCACGGCCCCGGCGTGCAGCTGGCCGTGGAACTGGACGCGGCCAGCGCCGACCACTGCACCCACCTGACGGACGCGGACGTGGACGCCCTGGCGCACAGCCGCACGGTCGCCACCCTGCTGCCCGGCGCCGAGTTCTCCACCCGCGCCGCATGGCCGGACGCCCGCCGCCTGCTGGACGCGGGCGTGACCGTCGCCCTGTCCACCGACTGCAACCCGGGCTCGTCCTTCACCTCGTCCGTGCCCTTCTGCATCGCCCTGGCCGTCCGGGACATGGGGATGACCCCGGACGAGGCGGTGTGGTCGGCGACGGCGGGCGGCGCCGCCGCCCTGCGCCGCACCGACATCGGCCGGCTCGCCCCGGGCGCCCGCGCGGACCTGCTCCTGCTCGACGCCCCGAGCCATGTCCACCTGGCCTACCGCCCGGGCGTGCCGCTGGTCGCCGGGGTGTGGCGCGCGGGCGTACGCGTCGTCTGACCGGCCACCGGCCGGCCCGGCCCGCGTCCGAGGACCCATGGGCGGTCCGGCCCCTCCGGCCGGACCGCTCACCGCGGCGCGCGACGTGCCGCGCGGGTCACTCCTCCACGGTCAGCCCCTTGCGCAGCCGTACCAGCGTGCGCGACAGCAGCCGGGACACGTGCATCTGGGAGATGCCCAGTTCCTCACCGATCTCGGACTGGGTCATGTTCGCCACGAAGCGCAGGGAGAGGATCTTGCGGTCCCGGGACGGGAGCGAGGCGATCAAAGGCTTGAGGGACTCGATGTACTCGATGCCTTCCAGGCCGTGGTCCTCGTAGCCGATGCGGTCCGCGAGCGCGCCCTCGGAGTCGTCCTCCTCGGGCTGGGCGTCCAGCGAGGAGGCGGTGTAGGCGTTCGAGGCGGCCATGCCCTCGACGACCTCCTCGCTGGAGATGCCGAGGCGTTCGGCGAGTTCCGCGACGGTGGGCGCGCGGTCCAGCTGCTGCGCCAGCTCGTCGCCCGCCTTGGCGAGGTCCAGGCGCAGCTCCTGGAGGCGGCGCGGGACCCGCACGGACCACGAGGTGTCCCGGAAGAACCGCTTGATCTCGCCGATGATGGTGGGCATCGCGAAAGTGGGGAACTCGACACCGCGGGAGAGTTCGAAGCGGTCGATGGCTTTGATCAGGCCGATGGTGCCGACCTGGATGATGTCCTCCATCGGCTCGCTGCGGGAGCGGAAGCGGGAGGCGGCGAACTTGACGAGCGCGAGGTTGAGCTCGACCAGGGTGTTGCGGACGTACGCGTGTTCGTGCGTCCCTTCCTCCAGCGACTCCAGCCGCTCGAAGAGGGTCTTGGACAGGGCCCGCGCGTCGACCGGGCCGATCTCGTCGTAAGGGGGGATCTCCGGGAGTCCCTCGAGGAGGTCGAGGGGATCGATGGGATGATCCAGCTGTACCGGTGGGGGTGTCGACGTCGCGATCGGGGTAGGCGATGCGTCGAGCCGGGCTGACATGGGTGTCCTCCATCGTTCTCGGCATATGGCTGCCGAAGCCAGTACCTGCACTGCGGTGTGCGGCGCCTCCAAAGCCGGCGTGTAGGAATGTGTGTCGTTTACTAGCCCTACCCGCTGCACCGAGCGGGTCGCAAGTGCGTTCTGTTGCGGTATGTCCGTTTGTGTGCGGATGTTCGGGTGTCAGAGTGCCCAAGGAAGGCGTAATGTTCGAGGGCATCAGCAGCCACGACCTCGGGAGAGAGAGACGGCATGGACCACGGGACGGTCGGCAGCGCACAGTCGGGCCGGCTTCTGGTGGAGGTGCGGGAAGAGGGCTCCAGCGCCGTTGTGACGCCGGCGGGCGAGCTCGACCACCACACCGCCGATCTTCTGCGTGAGCCCCTCGACGACTTGCTGGACAAGGGCTTCTCGCGGCTCGTCGTGGACTGCTCCCGCCTGGAGTTCTGCGACTCCACGGGACTGAACGTCCTGCTCGGCGCCCGGCTGAAGGCGGACGCCGCCGGTGGCGGGGTCCACCTGGCCGGCATGCTGCCGGTGGTGGCCCGGGTGTTCGAGATCACCGGAGCCGAGACGGTCTTCACCGTCCACGACTCCGTGGAGGCCGCCCTGGCCGACGGTGCCGACTGAGCCGCCGTGTCCTGCCGGTACGGACGGGTCCGCGCCCGGCCCTCGCGGGCGTTGCGCGGGTCACCCGAACACGTGGGTGTTCCCTGGGATCGGTCGGGCAGGAGAGGGCAGAAGAAGGCGGGGGACGGCCCGGCCGGCACGCGCACGGGACGCGCGTCCGGCGGACGGGCGGTCGGTCCCCGGGTGGTGCGACGGCCGACGCGGCCGGCGCCTGTCGTCCGGCCTCTTGACCGGACCACGGACCGCGGTGCCGCTCGGACCGCTGACCGGACTTTTGTAATCGTGAACTGGTGAATCGGTGAGGTGAAGCGCTGATGAGCACCACCCGGCCTTACTCGCCGGGCGAGCGCGGCCCGGAGCCCAGCGGCGCTTCCGGGGCGTCCGAGGGGGTCGCGCCGGCCGTCGGCGCGGCCGCGGGGGCAGCCGCGCCGTCCGTGCCGACCGACGGTACTCCGCGGAGCCGTGAACGGCAGGTGCGCAGACTGCGCCTGGAAGGCGAGAGCGGGGTCGTCCCGCTCGCCCGCGACTTCACCCGCCAGGCGCTGCACGCGTGGGACTGGCTGCCCGCCGCCACCGCCGACCGGCGGGCCGCCGCCGAGGATGTGCTGCTCGTCGTCTCCGAACTGGTCACCAACGCCTGCCTGCACGCCGAGGGCCCCGACGAACTGCGGCTCACCTGCGACAACAAGGTGATCCGGATCGAGGTCTCGGACCGGGGCGCCGGCCAGCCGACCCCGCGCACCCCGCACCGGGCCGGCCGGCCCGGCGGCCACGGCATGTTCATCGTGCAGCGGCTGTGCCTGGACTGGGGCGTCATCCGGATCACCGGCACACCGGGCAAGACGGTGTGGGCGGAACTGGGCGCCCCGGCCTGACCGCGGCCGGCGGGTTCCCCGGGGTGCCGACCTGGCTCGACACCCCGCCGCGCCCGCCGGACCGCCGCGACTCCGGTGTGCGACACCGCCGCGACTCCGGTGTGTGACGCGTCCTCCTGCCTCACGACTTCCTTCCTCACGACCCCGGGCGCACCTTGACGGCCGCATCGGGCGGGCCGCCCCGGACCGGGGCCGCACCCTGGTGTTCGCCGTCGGCAACACCGGCCCGGCCCCGGGCCGTGACACGCCGGGCCCGACAGCCGGGACGCGGGGCCCGACAGCCGAAAGGGCCGCCGCACCCACCTGGGGTGCGGCGGCCCTTTCGGCACGGTCCCGAAGGTCCCGGCGGACCGGACGGACTAGTTGACGTTGCCCATCAGCTTCTTGACCTTGTTGCGGTACATCCACACCGCCACACCCGCGACCACGGCGAGCACGGCCTCCAGGGCGACGAAGCCCTTCTTGTCGAGGTTGACGCCGCCGACGGCCGGGTTGGACAGCAGGGCGGTGACGGAGTCGCCCGCGGTCACCGCGAGGAACCAGACACCCATCATCTGGGAGGCGTACTTCTGCGGTGCCATCTTCGTGGTCACCGACAGACCCACCGGGGACAGCGTCAGCTCACCGACGGTCTGCACGAAGTAGATCGCGACCAGCCACAGCGCCGCGGCCTTGTGACCGCCCTCCGCGACCGACAGCGGGGCGAGGAAGACGAAGAACGACACACCGACCAGCACCAGACCGGAAGAGAACTTCACGATCGTGCTCGGCTCCTTGCCGCGCCGGTTCAGCCACAGCCACAGCCAGGCGAAGACCGGCGCCAGCGCCATGATCAGGACCGGGTTGACCGACTGGTACCAGGAGACCGGGAAGTCCCAGCCGAGGACCGAGTTCTCGGCGCTGTCCTTGGCGAACAGCGACAGGGTCGAGCCGCCCTGGTCGTAGATCATCCAGAAGACGGCGGCGGCCACGAAGAACCAGATGTACGCCGACACCTTCGAGCGCTCGCCCGCGTCCAGGTCCTTGTCCCGCATGATCCGGGCGATGACCAGGATCGGCACGATCAGGCCGATGACGGTGAGCGGGATCAGCGCCCAGTTCAGGGTGAAGTGACCGGTGCCGCCGACGACGCCGTAGAACACCGCGGCCACGGCCAGCCAGATCAGGCCCTTGCGCAGCGTGGCGGCCTTCTCCTCGGCGGACAGCGGGGTCGGGACCTCGCTGCTCTTCGGGTTCAGGTGACGGCCGCCCAGCAGGTACTGGACCAGGCCCAGCGCCATGCCGAGCGCGGCCAGCGCGAAGCCCAGGTGCCAGTTGACGTTCTCGCCGATGGTGCCGATGACCAGCGGGGCGACGAAGGCGCCGAGGTTGATGCCGATGTAGAACAGCGTGAAGCCACCGTCGCGGCGCGGGTCCTCCGGGCCGTTGTAGAGGTGGCCGACCATCGTGGAGATGTTGGCCTTCAGCAGACCCGAACCGATGGCGACGAGCACCAGGCCGACGTAGAAGCTGGCCGCGAAGGGGACCGCCAGGCACAGGTGGCCCAGCATGATGACCGCGCCCGCGACGGCGACCGTCTTGCGGGGGCCGAGCAGACGGTCGGCGAACCAGCCGCCGGGCAGGGCGAGCAGGTACACGAGCGACAGGTACACCGCGTAGATCGCGCTCGCCGTGCCACCGCTGAGGTGCAGGCCACCCGGGGCCACCAGGTACAGCGGGAGCAGGGCCCTCATGCCGTAGTAGGAGAAACGCTCCCACATCTCGGTCATGAAGAGAGTGGCCAGTCCGCGGGGGTGGCCGAAGAAGGCTTTCTCGGAACCGGGGGTGCCCGGGCGGACCGAGTCCTTCGTCAGGCTGGACGCCATGGTCGTTCCTTGCTGGTCGGGACGCGCGATTGAGCGTGCGCGCCCGGTGGGGGTCGGCCGGCACCGGCAGGGTCGGTCGTCCACCCCCACGCCCAGGGGGAGCCCGCCTCCGGATCACGGAGGCGGCGGACGGCGACCACCGGGATCCACGCCCCACACGCGTCGCTGCGCCCGGAGCCCGGCCAGAGGTCATTCCTTTCGAGGCTGATCGGATCAGCCCGTACACAAAAGAGACCTTCAGCGTCGACTGCTCGCCAAAGGTCCCCGGTGCGTACTACAGGCGTTCAGGTCACCATACGGCAGGACACTGCCGGATATGGAAGGACTTGAGACGCGGATCACAGGTGTCGCGGGAACCACACAGCGGATTTCGAAGGTCTCTCCTACGATCGCATCCCCAGGTCAATGGTTCGTACCAGCCGGGTGCGAAGGTAAGAAGCCAGGAAAGCGATCACGCCCCGGCACCGCACACGGGCGGACTACCATCACCTCATGACCCGTGTACTGCTCGCCGAGGACGACGCGTCCATCTCGGAGCCGCTGGCCCGCGCCCTGCGCCGGGAAGGTTACGAGGTCGAGGTGCGCGAGGACGGACCCGCCGCACTCGACGCCGGAATGCAGGGCGGCGTCGACCTGGTCGTGCTGGACCTGGGCCTGCCCGGCATGGACGGCCTGGAGGTCGCCCGCCGGCTGCGGGCCGACGGCCACACCGTGCCGATCCTCATCCTGACCGCGCGGGCCGACGAGGTGGACACCGTCGTCGGCCTCGACGCGGGCGCCGACGACTACGTCACCAAGCCCTTCCGGCTCGCCGAACTGCTCGCCCGGGTGCGGGCGCTGCTGCGGCGCGGGTCCGCCGAGCCGCAGCAGCCGCCGGCCACGCACGGGGTGCGCATCGACGTGGAGTCGCACCGCGCGTGGATGGGCGACGAGGAGCTCCAGCTGACCGCCAAGGAGTTCGACCTGCTCCGGGTCCTGGTGCGCGACGCCGGCCGCGTGGTCACCCGCGACCAGCTGATGCGCGAGGTCTGGGACACCACCTGGTGGTCGTCGACCAAGACCCTCGACATGCACATCTCCTGGCTGCGCAAGAAGCTCGGCGACGACGCGGCGAACCCCCGGTACATCGCGACGGTGCGCGGCGTGGGCTTCCGCTTCGAGAAGAGCTGAGCCGGGCCGGCGATCACCTCAGGTAACGGACCATGCGTCGACGTCTCATCCAGTCCACCCTCGCCGTCGTGCTGGTGGTGATCGCCGTCTTCGGTGTCTCGCTCGTCATCGTCGAGACCCGGACCATCAGCAGCAGCGCCCAGGAGCGGGTCGAGTCGGAGGCGGTGCGGCTGGCCAGCATCGTGGACAGCCGGCTGCTGGCCGCGGAGAACATCAACGCGGACGTGCTGCGCAATCCGGTCAGCGAGGACCAGTACGCGGTCATCCGCATGCCCGGCAAGGCGCCCATAGAGATCGGCGACAAGCCCGAGGGCGATACCATCCGCTCCACGCAGCGCGGCGAGGAGGGCGAGACGGTCACCGTCGAGGAGCCCCGCTCCGCGGTGACCCGCGAGGTCGGCCGGACGCTGCTGATCATCGGGCTGGTCGCCCTGCTCGCGGTGGTCGCGGCCGTGCTGCTCGCCCTGAGACAGGCGGGCCGGCTCGCCTCCCCGCTGACCGACCTCGCCGAGACCGCCGAACGCCTCGGCTCCGGCGACCCGCGCCCGCGGCACAAGCGGTACGGCGTGCCCGAGCTGGACCGGGTCGCCGATGTGCTGGACTCCTCCGCCGAGCGGATCGCGCGCATGCTGACCGCCGAGCGGCGCCTCGCGGCCGACGCCTCGCACCAGCTGCGCACCCCGCTCACCGCGCTGTCCATGCGGCTGGAGGAGATCACCCTCACCGACGACCCGGAGACGGTGAAGGAGGAGGCCACCATCGCGCTGACGCAGGTGGAGCGGCTGACCGACGTGGTGGAGCGGCTGCTGACCAACTCGCGCGACCCGCGCACCGGCTCCGCGGTCGCCTTCGACCTGGACGAGGTCATCCAGCAGCAGCTCGCCGAGTGGCGGCCCGCCTACCGCAGCGCCGGCCGGGCCGTCGTCAGCTCCGGCAAGCGGCACCTGACGGCGGTGGGCACGCCGGGCGCGGTCGCCCAGGTGCTGGCCGCGCTGATCGAGAACTCGCTGATGCACGGCGGCGGCACGGTGGCCCTGCGCACCCGGGTCACCGGCAACCAGGCCGTGATCGAGGTGACCGACGAGGGGCCGGGGGTGCCGGCCGACCTCGGTGCGCGGATCTTCGAACGGACGATCAGCGGGCGGAACTCCACGGGGATCGGCCTGGCCGTCGCGCGCGACCTCGCGGAGGCCGACGGCGGCCGGCTGGAGCTGCTCCAGGCGCAGCCCCCGGTCTTCGGCCTGTTCCTCTCCCGCACGCCCCCGGCGCGCAAGGCGGACGAGGAGGACCGGACGACGGTCCGCTGACGGGGGTCCGCTGACGGGGGTCTGCTGACGACGGTCCGCCGACGGGGGCCGTGGAGACCGCTCGGAGACCGGCCCGAACGTGCTTAAGGAACCCGCTGTCGCGGCGCCGGCCGCCGCGGCTCCTGCTTCAGAATCGATTCCGCAGCACCCGCGACGGCCTCCCCGGCCGGCAGCGCCCGGAACACCCAGGTGCGGTAGGACCAGAACCGGAACAGCGTCGCCACACCGATGCCGACGAACTTGAAGACGTTGCTCTGCAGCGGGGTGTCCCACCCGAAGCCGTACGTCGCCAGGTACAGCAGGCCGTTCTCGATCACCAGGCCGGCCGCGCTGAACAGCAGGAACAGCACCAGCTCCCGGGTGCGCCCGCCCCGGTCGCGGTCGCGGTAGGTCCAGTAGCGGAAGCCGACGTAGTTGAAGACGATGGCCACGATGGTCGCGATGATGCTCGCCCGGACCACCGGCAGGTCCGACAGGTTCCGGACCAGGTTGAACACACCGAGGTTCACGAGGACCCCGGCCCCGCCGACGGCGCCGAATTTGAGCAACTCGCGTACGAGCCGTTGCAGCCTCGCGGAACGAGGTTCCATGGCTGGGCAGCTCCCGTCGGTAGGGTTCGACAACCCCGCCATGCTAGCCGTGCGGGCCCCGGCGCGCCCATGAAGCGGCCCACGGCCGGGAAACCTGCCGGAAAACGTGACGGAAAGCGGCGGGAAAGCGTCGGGTAAGAGTTCCGCGGGGGAGGCGATCCGGCCGCCCCCGTGTGGCCGATACCCTAGGGGTGTGACGTTCCCGGTAGTCGGCATGGTCGGCGGGGGGCAGCTCGCGCGTATGACGCACGAGGCGGGCATCCCGTTGGGCATCAGGTTCAAGCTTCTCAGTGACACCCCTCAGGATTCCGCGGCGCAGGTGGTGAGCGATGTCGTCATCGGCGACTACCGCGACCTGGACACGCTGCGCGAGTTCGCGCGCGGATGTGACGTGATCACCTTCGATCACGAACACGTCCCCACCGAGCATCTACGGGCCCTGGAGGCGGACGGCATTCCCGTGCGCCCGGGGCCCGACGCGCTGGTGCACGCCCAGGACAAGGGCGTGATGCGCGCGAGACTCGACGCGATCGGCATCCCGTGCCCCCGGCACCGGATCGTGGCCGACCCCGAGGACGTGGTGCGGTTCGCGGCCGAGGGCGACGGTTTCCCCGTGGTCCTCAAGACGGTCCGCGGCGGCTACGACGGCAAGGGCGTGTGGGTCGTGGAGAACGCCGAGGAGGCGGCCGAGCCGTTCCGCGCCGGCGTCCCCGTCCTCGCCGAGGAGAAGGTCGACTACGTCCGCGAGCTGGCCGCCAACGTCGTCCGCTCCCCGCACGGCCAGGCCGTCGCCTACCCGGTGGTGGAGTCCCGGCAGGTGAACGGCGTCTGCGACACCGTGATCGCGCCCGCCCCGGACCTGTCCGAGGATCTCGCCCTGCACGCCGAGCGGATGGCCCTGACCATCGCCAAGGAGCTGGACGTCGTCGGACACCTCGCCGTCGAGCTGTTCCAGACCCGCGACGGCCGCGTCCTGGTCAACGAACTGGCGATGCGCCCGCACAACTCCGGCCACTGGTCCATGGACGGCGCGATCACCTCGCAGTTCGCCAACCACGTCCGCGCGGTCCTGGACCTGCCGCTGGGCGACCCGCGCCCGCGCGCCAAGTGGACCGTCATGGTCAACGTCCTGGGCGGCGACTTCCCGGACATGTACTCCGCGTACTTGCACTGCATGGCCCGGGACCCCAAGCTCAAGATCCACATGTACGGCAAGGACGTGAAGCCCGGCCGCAAGGTCGGACACGTCAACACCTACGGCGACGACCTGGACGACGTGCTGGAGCGCGCCCGTCACGCAGCCGGCTACCTGAGAGGCACGATCACCGAATGAGCCCAGTTGTAGGCATCGTCATGGGGTCGGACTCGGACTGGCCCGTCATGGAGGGCGCCGCCAAGGCCCTGGACGAGTTCGAGATCGCCTACGAGGTCGACGTCGTCTCCGCGCACCGCATGCCCCGCGAGATGATCACCTACGGCGAGCAGGCCGCCGGCCGCGGACTGAAGGCGATCATCGCGGGCGCGGGCGGCGCCGCCCACCTGCCCGGCATGCTCGCCTCCGTCACCCCGCTGCCGGTCATCGGCGTGCCCGTGCCGCTGAAGTACCTGGACGGCATGGACTCGCTGCTGTCCATCGTGCAGATGCCGGCCGGCGTCCCGGTCGCCACGGTCTCCGTCGCCGGCGCCCGCAACGCCGGTCTGCTCGCGGCCCGGATGCTCGCCGCGCACGACGAGGAACTGCTGCACCGGATGCGCGACTTCCAGCAGGACCTGAACGACCAGGCCACCGAGAAGGGCAAGCGGCTGCGCGCCAAGGTCGAGGGCGCGAGCGGCTTCGGCTTCGGGCAGTGACCGGCATGGGCGCGCTGGAGGAGGCCCGGGAACTGCTGCGCGAGTTCCCGGTCGTGGACGGCCACAACGACCTGCCGTGGGCGCTGCGCGAGCAGGTCCGCTACGACCTCGACGCCCTGGACATCGCCGGGGACCGCAGCGACCGGCTGCACACCGACCTGCCGCGGCTGCGCGCGGGCGGGGTCGGCGCCCAGTACTGGTCGGTGTACGTGCCGGCCGAGCAGCCGGACCCGGTCGCGGCCACCCTGGAGCAGATCGACTGCGTCCGCCGGATGCTGGAGCGCTACCCGGCGGACCTGGCGCCCGCGCGGAGCGCCGCCGACCTGGAGACGGCCCGCGCCGAGGGCCGTATCGCCTCCCTCATGGGGGCCGAGGGCGGCCACTCCATCGCCAACTCGATGGGCACCCTGCGCGCCCTATACGCGCTCGGCGTGCGCTACATGACGCTCACCCACAACTCCAACGTGGACTGGGCGGACTCCGCGACCGACGAGCCCAGGGCCGGCGGCCTGACCGCCTTCGGCCGCGAGGTGGTCCGGGAGATGAACCGGCTCGGCATGCTGGTCGACCTCTCCCACGTGGCGGCCACCACCATGCGGGACGCGCTGGACGCCTCCACCGCGCCGGTGATCTTCTCGCACTCCTCCGCCCGGGCGGTCTGCGACCACCCGCGCAACATCCCCGACGACGTCCTGGAGCGGCTGCCCGCCAACGGCGGCATGGCGATGGTGACGTTCGTGCCCAAGTTCGTGCTCCAGGCCGCCGTCGACTGGACGGCCGCGGCCGACGAGAACCTGCGCGCCCACGGTCTGCACCACCTGGACACCAGCCCCGAGGCGATGCGGCTGCACCGCGCCTTCGAGGAGCGCCACCCGCGCCCGGTCGCCACGGTGTCCGTGGTGGCCGACCACCTGGACCACATGCGCGAGGTGGCCGGGATCGACCACCTGGGCATCGGCGGCGACTACGACGGCACCGCGTTCACCCCGGACGGCCTGGACGACGTCTCCGGCTACCCGAACCTCCTCGCCGAGCTGCTGGACCGCGGCTGGTCCCGCACCGACCTGGCCAAGCTCACCTGGCGGAACGCGGTCCGGGTGCTGGGCGCGGCGGAGGACGTGGCCCGCGGTCTCCAGGCCGGCCGTGGTCCCTCCCTCGCCACCATCGAGGAGCTGGACGGCACACCCGGCGGGAGCTGACCGGGTTACCCCCGAACGCCTCGCTCACCAGGAGGCCCCCGGCCGCTCCGTGCGACCGTGTCGGTACGCCGGCCACAGCCCGTCGCGGGCCACGGCCGGCGTCGCCGCCGCCGACGTACGGAGCCCGCCATGGCCGACCTCCAGGACGACATCCCCCGCACGACCGAGGTCGGCGAGGACGACGGCCTGCCGGACGACCCCTTCCACCTCCCGCCGGACGTGCCGGCGGGGGACGTGCCGGCCGGAGACCTGCCATCCGGTGACGTGCCGGCCGGGGACCCGCTGGAGCGGGCCCGTGCCCTGCTCGCCGGGCACCCGGTCGCCGACGGCTACAGCGGACTGCCCTGGGCCCTGCGCCATCTGCCCGGTCACGACCTCCAGCTGGGCGAGGCCGCCGTCGACACGGACCTGCCCCGGATGCGCGCCGGGCACGTGGGCGCGCTGTTCTGGTCCCTGCACCTGCCCGAGGGGCCGGCCGGCGAACGCCCGGTGGCGGCGACCCTGGAACAGCTGGACCTGGCGCGTTCGGTCGTCGAGGCCCATCCGGAGGGGCTGCGCCTGGTGCGCACCGCCGGGCAGGTCATCGACGCCCGCAACCGGGGCCGGGTCGCCGTGCTGCTCGGCCCCGCGCACGGCGCCGCACTGGACGGCTCCCTCGCCGTCCTGCGCGTCCTGCACGCCCTCGGCGTACGCGTCCTCACCCTCGCCGGCACCACCTGGGCCGGCGACTCGGGGCTCAGCCGGTTCGGCGAGGAGGTGGTGCGCGAGATGAACCGGCTCGGGGTGCTCGCCGACGTCACCGGCGCCGGCCCGGCCACCGTCCGGCGCACCCTCGCCCTGTCCAAGACCCCGGTGCTGTGCACCCGCTCGGCCGCCCGCGCCCTGCGCCCGCACCCCGCCAACCTGTCCGACGACCTGCTGGCCGCCCTGGGCGGGGCCAAGGGCCTGTGCATGGTGCCGCTGACCGCCGAGCAGACCGGCCCGGCCGTCCCGGACGTCGCCGACCACCTCGACCACATCCGCGACGTGGCCGGCCCCGAGTGCGTCGGCCTGTCCGGCACCTACGACTCCGGGGTCGTCCACCCCCGCGAGCTCGCCGACGCCTCCCGCTATCCGCACCTGATCGCCGAGCTGCTCCGGCGCGGCTGGTCCGAGACCGAACTGTCCCTGCTGACCTGGGGAAACGTCCAGCGGGTGCTGCGGGGCGCGGACTTCGCGTCCCGCGCCGCCCAGCACCGCCGGGAGGCACCGACGCCACGGATCACCGACCTGGACGCGCTGTAGCGCCCTACGACCGCCGTTTCACGACCGCCGCTTTACGACCGCCGCTTACGACCGCTCGATCCGGGACAGGCAGAACGGATGCCCGGCCGGGTCGGCGTACACCTGGAAGTCCTTCTTCTCACGGTCCTCCAGGTCCAGCGGACGGGCACCGAGCGCGAGCACCTTCTCATGGGCGGCGTCGACGTCCGCCCAGGTCGGGCCCGCGTCGAAGTCGATGTGGAGCTGCTGGCCGTTGCGGTCGGCGCGCGGCCACTCCGGCGGGGTGTAGCCCTCGGCCCGCTGGAAGGCCAGCCGGGGTCCGTCCGGCACCTGGAGGACGACCCAGTCGTCGTCCTCGGCCTGCGGGGTGCCCCCGGCCACCGCCGCGTAGAAGGCGGCCAGGCCGTGCGGGTCGGGGCAGTCGAGCACGACATTGCGGAAACGGGCCACGGGTGCCATGGGTCCTCCGGTTTCTTGTACGAGGCGGATCAGCCGGCGCAGAGACAGAACGGGTGCCCCGCCGGGTCGGCGTAGACACGGAAGGAGCGGGACCGGTCGGCGGTGTCCAGCGGCCTGGCGCCCAGTTCCAGCGCCTCCTTCTCGGCCGCGTCCAGGTCCGGCACGGTCAGGTCCAGGTGGAACTGCTGGGAGTGGTCCGCCGCCGGCCACCGGGGCGGCACGAACCCGGGCACCCGCTGGAAGGCGAGCGCCGGGCCGCCGGGCACCCTCAGGGTCATCCACTCGTCGTCCCCCTCCACCGTGCCGCCCAGCACATCGGCGTAGAAACCGGCCAGGGCGCGGGGGTCGGGACAGTCCAGGACCACGGCGTCGAGCTTGGCGAGAACCATGACTACCTCCTCCTCGGTGTTACCTGTAGAGCCGAGTAACCGGTAACGGTGACTGCATGCTCCCCCAGAAGCGGTAACGTCGCAAGCATGAGCGAGAGATCCGCCGCTCCGGGCGGCCTGGCGCTGATCGAGACGCTGGTGAACACGCTCGACATCCAGGCGGGCACCGACGCGCTGGACACGCCGGAGGTCCGCGTCCGGCTGGGAATCACCGGGGACGGCGTCGCCGGGGCCCGCGAACTGCGCGAGTCGCTGCGGGCCGCGCTGCTCGCCCACGCCGGCCACCCGCCCCACCGCGCCGTGACCCCGCTCGGCACCCTGCTCGCCCGGGCCCCGCTGTACGTCGCCGTCGACGAACGGGACGGCGCGGCCCGCCTCGCCCCCGCCGATACGAGCCCACTGCTCTCCCGTGTCGCCGTCGCCGTCGCCGAGGCGCTCGTCGCCGGCACCTGGACCAGGCTCAAGGCGTGCGAGTCCCGGACCTGCCACTGGGCGTACTACGACCGCAGCCCCGCCGGGCGCGGACGCTGGTGCTCGATGCAGGTCTGCGGGGCCCGCGCCAAGATGCGCCGCTACCGCGCGAAGGGCCCCTGACCCCCGGCACCGATGGTGCACAATGCGCACAGCCCCCGGTTCGGCCGACTGAGCCTCGGCCGAACCGGGGGCATACGGACCCAGGGAGCGCACCGAAAGTCCCGTCGGCGAAGAGCCGGTACCACCGGCTCAGCGCCGACCACGGTCCCGGGCGGACGACCCTTCCGAGCTGGACGAAGTCGCCTGACCCCACCCATGCGAAAGGTCCCCGGCAGCATGCCGGGGACCTCTCGCTGACCTGCGGAAAGCTTGCTACGGCAGGTTCCTGGCCATGACGATGCGCTGGACCTGGTTGGTGCCCTCGTAGATCTGGGTGATCTTGGCGTCGCGCATCATGCGCTCCACCGGGTAGTCGCGGGTGTAGCCGTAGCCGCCGAGGAGCTGGACGGCGTCGGTGGTGACCTCCATGGCGGTGTCCGAGGCGAAGCACTTGGCGGCGGCGCCCAGGTAGGTGAGGTCGGCGTCGCCGCGCTCGGAGGCGGCGGCGGCCTGGTAGGTGAGGGCGCGGGCCGCGGAGATCTTCATCGACATGTCGGCGAGCATGAACTGGATGCCCTGGAAGTCGGCGATCGGCTTGCCGAACTGCTTGCGCTCCTGGACGTAGCCCTTGGCGTAGTCGAAGGCGCCCTGGGCGACACCGAGGGCCTGGGCGGCGATGGTGATGCGGGTGTGGTCCAGGGTCTTCATGGCCGTCATGAAGCCGGTGCCCTCCTCGCCGATCATGCGGTCGGCGGGGATGCGGACGTTGTCGAAGTAGACCTCGCGGGTCGGGGAGCCCTTGATGCCGAGCTTCTTCTCCGGGGCGCCGAAGGAGACGCCCTCGTCGGACTTCTCCACGACGAAGGCGGAGATGCCCTTGGAGCGCTTGGCGGGGTCCGTCACGGCCATCACCGTGTAGTACTCGGAGACGCCCGCGTTGGTGATCCAGCGCTTGACGCCGTTGAGCACCCAGTGGTCGCCGTCGCGGACGGCCTTGGTCTTCATGCCGGCCGCGTCCGAGCCGGCGTCCGGCTCGGAGAGGCAGTACGAGAACATCGCGTCACCCTTGGCCAGCGGGCCCAGGTACTTCTTCTTCAGCTCCTCGGAGCCGGAGAGGATCACCGGCAGCGAGCCCAGCTTGTTCACCGCCGGGATGAGAGAGGAGGAGACACAGGCGCGGGCGACCTCCTCGATCACGATGACCGTGGCGAGCGCGTCGGCACCGGAGCCGCCGTACTCCTCGGGGACGTGCACGGCGTGCAGGTCGTTCGCCACCAGGGCGTCGAGGGCCTCCTGCGGGAAGCGCGCCTCCTCGTCCACCGCCGCGGCGTACGGCGCGATCTTCGCCTCGACCAGGGAACGGACGGCGTCCCGGAGCATGTCGTGCTCCTCGGACGGGCGGTACAGGTCGAAGTCAGCCGATCCGGCCACGGTCTCTCACGCTCCAAAGACGCAGTGATACTGACGCTAATTACCGTTAAGTAACTCAAATTTTAGAGGCCCGGCCCCCACCCGCCTACGTGACCTACGCGACAGCGGGAGAAATGCCCGGTGAGCCGCCCGGATATGCTCGGGCCCGCACGACCGAGCACGACCGACGGACCCAGCTGGAGCACCCATGAGCCTGAAGATCACCGTGATCGGCACCGGCTACCTCGGCGCCACACACGCCGCGGCCATGGCCGAGCTGGGCTTCGAGGTGCTGGGCCTGGACGTCGTACCCGAGAAGATCGCCCTGCTGGAGCGCGGCGAGACCCCGATGTACGAGCCGGGGCTCCGGGAGCTGCTGCGGGGGCACGTCGCCGGGATCGAGGGCTCGACCGGGCGGCTGCGGTTCACCACGGACTGGGCCGAGGCCGGCGCCTTCGGCGATGTGCACTTCGTGTGCGTCAACACCCCGCAGAAGCACGGCGAGTACGCCTGCGACATGTCGTACGTGGACTCCGCGATCGCCTCCCTCGCCCCGCATCTGCGCGGCCCGGCCCTGGTCGTGGGCAAGTCGACCGTGCCGGTGGGCTCCGCCGAGCGGCTGGCTGCCTACCTGGCCGAGCACGCCCCGGCGGGCGCGGACGCCGAGCTGGCCTGGAACCCGGAGTTCCTGCGCGAGGGCTTCGCCGTCCAGGACACCCTGCACCCGGACCGGATCGTGGTCGGCGTCCGCGGCGAGCGCGCCGAGAAGCTGCTGCGCGAGGTGTACGCGACGCCGGTGGCCGAGGGCACGCCGTTCGTCGTCACCGACTTCCCGACCGCGGAACTGGTGAAGACGGCCGCGAACTCCTTCCTCGCCACCAAGATCTCCTTCATCAACGCGATGGCGGAGGTGTGCGAGGCGGCCGGCGGTGACGTGGCGAAGCTCGCGGAGGCCATCGGCCACGACGACCGGATCGGCCGCAAGTTCCTGCGCGCCGGGATCGGCTTCGGCGGCGGCTGCCTGCCCAAGGACATCCGGGCGTTCATGGCCCGCGCGGGCGAGCTGGGCGCCGACCAGGCGCTGACCTTCCTGCGCGAGATCGACTCCATCAACATGCGCCGGCGCGGCCAGATGGTGGAGATGGCCCGGGAGGCCCTCGGCGGCGGCTCCTTCCTCGGCAAGCGGGTCGCGGTGCTCGGCGCCACCTTCAAGCCGGACTCGGACGACGTGCGCGACTCGCCCGCGCTGAACGTGGCCGGGCAGATCCACCTCCAGGGCGGCCAGGTGACGGTGTACGACCCGAAGGGCATGGCCAACGCCCGCAAGGTCTTCCCGACGCTGGGCTACGCCGACTCGGCGACGGCGGCCGTCCGCGGCGCCGACGTCGTCCTGCACCTGACGGAGTGGCAGGAGTTCCGCGAGCTGGACCCGGCGGCGCTCGGCGAGGCGGCGGCGGCCCGGGTGATCCTCGACGGCCGCAACACCCTCGACCCGGAGCTGTGGCGCCGGGCCGGCTGGACGTACCGGGCGATGGGCCGGCCGACGGCCTGAGCACCTACGACGACACCGGCTCGGCCTAGGGCAACGGCTCCGAGGGCGTGGAGGAGGCCACATAGGCGAGTCCGTCGAACGTACGGCCCAGCACCGTGGGCGTCATGTGGAAGCGGTACGTCACCCGCGGGACGGCCGCGCCGAACGACCGCACGAACTGCTGCTCGTCCAGCCACTGCCCGACGGCGGGCAGCGCCCGTCCGGCACGGAGGTCGACCAGGTGGTCCTCCGGGGTGACGGCGGCGAGCCGGGCCTCGACCGACCTCGGTCCCGCGGCACTGATCCGGTGCTCGCGGGGCGGACGCGTCGCCGAGTTCCCCGGGCGGGCGCGGAAGGTGCCCTCGCCGAAGAGGAGACCCAGGGCGTAGTAGCGCTCGCCGTACCGTTTCCTGAGGTGCTGTCCCATGGCGGGCACGTCCGCCGCGTAGTGGTCGGCCGAGACGTGGCCGTTGTGGGCCCACACCGCGACGCCCCCGGCGGACCGCTCCTCCAGGGAGATGACGGCCTGTGCCATGTAGCGGTCGCGGGTGGCCAGGGCGCCCGCCTCCCCGGTGCCGGCGCGCAGGGGACGGTGGGCGACGTCGGCCACGGCCACGACGGCGCGGACATGCCAAAGGGCGCGGTCGACCGTTTTCCCGCCCACGCGTCCGGCGATCTCCGTCCGGTGTTCTTCCAGGAACCGCAGCAGTTCACGGGCCTCGTCGAGAGCCCGCCTGCCGTCGGCCGCGCCGGCTCCCGGCCCGGCGTCGGCCGGCGCCCCATGCGGGCCGTCCAGGATGCCCGCCTGTTCGGGCGCGACGATGGGCAGCAGTTCGCGCAGGACGGCAAGGGAGTGCGCGCACCGCTGCGGGTCGATTCCGACGAAACGTACGACGCGTTCCGGGGGCGCCGTGCGATTGTGTGCGCGCATCCACTCCACGACGGCGAGCATCTCGTGGGTCCGCCAGGTCCAGAAACCGAGGCCGGCGAGTGCGTCCGCGGCATTTCCGGTGCCGTTCACGACGTAGTCGTCGACCGCCCGCGCGGCGGAGGCGCCGGCTTCCATGGCCAGGGTGGTGAAACCCATTTCACGGACGAGGAACCCAAGTAACCGGTGTTTCAGGCGGAAGAATTCCGCGGTTCCGTGCGTCGCCTCACCCATGCCCAGGACGCGTACGTCGTCCAGGACGTGGCGCAGCGGCTCGAGATCGTTGTCGGAAGCCTCCACGTCAAGGCTTCTCAGGGGCAGAGCGCTTTCCTTCAGCCACCGCTGCAGTTCGTCGGTCATCGCCTCTTCCCTCCACGTGCGGGGCGGCGAAAGGGGACGTAGGACGGAAGAACACGGGGTCCGCCCCGGGCCCCCGCCTCCCCAGGAGGAGCCATGACCCAGTCACCGGCGATGCCCGCCCTCACGCAGCAGATGCAGGACTGCATCGCGGCCTGCATGGACTGCCACAGCATCTGCGAGGAGACCATGAGCTCCTGCATGCAGAAGGGCGGCCAGCAGCAGATGCAGATCATGCGCGCGCTGATGGACTGCTCCGAGACCACCCGCATGTGCGCCGACATGATGATGCGCCGCTCGCCCATGCACACCGACATGTGCGCGCTGTGTGCCAAGGCGTGCGACATGTGCGCCGAGGCGTGTACCGCCATGCCGGACGACCAGCAGATGATGCGCTGTGCCGAGGCGTGTCGCCGCTGTGCCGAGACCTGCCGGGCGATGGCGGGCGCCGGCCGCGTGTAGCCCCGCGACGGCACGGCCGGGGGCACCCGGACCGGCGCCCCCGGCCCCGCTTCCCGCCGCCTAGTTCCCGGAGACGGTGACCTTCTCGTCATTGTTCAGCTCGTCCACCAGCGTCTTCACCTTGGCCTTGTCCCAGACCAGGTTGCCGCCCGCGGAACCGGAGATCGGCATGTTCATCGAGGTGCCGTCACCGCCGCTGACGCCCTTCATCGCCCAGAACATCGACGCCAGGTCCCACAGCGACATGTCCTTGTCGACGATCAGGGAGTCCAGGCCCGCGCCCATGGTCGGGTAGAACGTGAAGGGGTTCAGGAGCGTCGACGGCGTCGCCACCTGGTGGGCCAGGGCGGCGAGGAACTTCTGCTGGTTCTTGGTCCGCTGGAGGTCGGAGGCGGCGAACGCGTGCCGGGTGCGGACGAACGCGAGGGCCTCCTGGCCGTTCAGCGTCTGCTTGCCGGCCTCGAAGTCGGCGCCCGACCACTTGTCCTTGAAGCCCTTGTCGATGTCGATCTCGACACCGCCCACCGCGTCCACGATGCTGGCGAAGCCCTGGAAGCCGATCTCCACGTAGTGGTCGATGCGCAGCCCGGTGTTGGCCTCGATCGTGCGGACCAGCAGCGTCGGCCCGTCCTCGGCGTAGGTGGCGTTCAGCTTGGTGTGCCGGCCCTGCGCCGGGAACACCTTCCCGGACGTCGACCCCTGGTACGACGGCACCACCACGTCCGAGTCGCGCGGCAGCGAGATCAGCGTGTCGCCGTTGTCGCCGACGTGCAGGATCATCATCGAGTCGGTGCGCTTGCCCTCGGCGCCGCCGGTGTGCAGCTTCTTCTCGTCCTCCTTGGACATGCCCTCACGGCTGTCCGAGCCGACGATCAGGTAGTTCGTGCCGTCGCCGCCCTCCGGCCGGTCGATGACCTTGGACAGGTCCACCTCGCGGCGCAGCTTGGAGTCGGCCCAGAAGTAGGTCGCGACCGACGTGACGACCAGCACACCCGCCACCGTGATCGCCGTCCACTTGATCCGCCGCCGCCAGTTCGGCGCCGGACGCGGTCTCCCGGCGGACGCGCCCCCCGGAGCGCCCGGGCCGCGGCCGCCGGGGGCGCCGTAGACCTGGCCGGTGTTGTAACCGCTGTCGTATCCGTCGCCGGCGCCCGGTTCATGGCCCCGGCCGTCCACGTACGACGGCTGCTGCGGCACCCCGGCACCGTGCGGCGGCGCCGCCGGGCCGGAGCCGTCGTACCCCGAGCGCGGTCCGGGCGGTACCGCCGGGCCGCGCCGCACCTGACGCATCACGCGGGCGCTCTCCGGCTGCGCGCCGGCACTGCCGCGCCCATAGCGCGGGCCGCGGTTGTCGTCGGACCATCCCTCGGGCCAGTCATTCATGCGCACCAGTGTGCCGGGCGCCGTGGTGTGCCGGACAAGTGCTGTCGGAAAATCAGGGCGGCGCTGTTGCGAAGCCGACACAAATTCCGCGAATGCGCCGTCGGCATAAGGTGGAGGGCATGACAGACCAGGCCACGGAAGTGGAACCGGAGCTCCCGGGCAAGCCCACCTCCGCCTCCCGCACCACCCTCAGCCACATCATGACCCACAGCGACACCAACCTGCTGGGCACGGTGCACGGCGGAGTGATCATGAAACTGGTGGACGACGCGGCGGGCGCCGTGGCCGGCCGGCACTCCGGCGGCCCCGCCGTCACCGCGTCCATGGACGAGATGGCGTTCCTGGAGCCGGTGCGCGTGGGCGACCTGGTCCATGTGAAGGCACAGGTGAACTGGACCGGCCGGACCTCGATGGAGGTCGGCGTCCGGGTCCTCGCCGAGCGCTGGAACGAGTCCGCCCCGCCCACCCAGGTCGGCTCCGCCTACCTGGTCTTCGCCGCGGTGGACGCCGACGGCAAGCCGCGCCGGGTGCCGCCGGTCATACCCGAGACCGACCGCGACCGCCGCCGCTACCAGGAGGCGCAGATCCGCCGCACCCACCGCCTGGCCCGCCGCCGCGCCATCCGCGAGCTGCGCGAACAGCGGGCGGCGGAGGGATTCGAGGACTGAGCGCACCTACCCCGGGAACGACCGGCCCACCGCTCAGCACACCGCCTCGTCGCCCCGCAGCACGCTCTGCTCCGGGCGGCCCGGGTCGTCGAACCGGACCTTGCGGACGTCCTTGAAGTCGGTGCCGGCCGTCACCTTCAGCAGCGGCCCCTGCCCCGGCACGGCCCGCAGCTCGCTGCCCGGCAGGGCCGCGGCCAGGGAGCGGGCGGAGCGGTCCCAGCGGGGGTCGTAGAACACCAGCGTGTGCGGTACGTGGGCGGGGGCCGTCACCGGCCGGCGGGTGGTGGCGAAACCGGTCGCCGCGAGCGCCGCGTCGACCCGCTTGCCCAGCCCCACCGTGCCCGTGCCGTTCGCCACCTGCACCCGGATCGTCTGCGGCGCCACCTCCACCGGCACCGGCGCGGGCACCCGGGAGCGGTGCGCGCGGTCCTGGGCCAGCGGCTTGTCGTCGCGCACCGCCGTGAACAGCTTCTCCGCCTTCGCCGGGTCCCACTTCAGGGTGGAGCCGATGCCCTTGACCTGGTAGTTCAGCTGTCCGATGGGCACGGTGGTGAACTCCGAGGAGGACGGCGAGAAGTTCCGCATCGCCCGGCCGAGGTCGAGCAGCTCGTCGGTGCCGAACCCCGCGTCCGCGCGGACCGAGCCGAGCACCGCCCGGGTCACGTCGCGGAACCGCATCGGGTTCAGCAGCACCCCCGAGGAGGTCGTCCTGTCGATCAGCGCGGCCAGGAACCGCTGCTGCCGTTTCATCCGGCCCAGGTCGCTGGCCCCGTCGACGTGCCGGGCGCGCACGTACTGAAGCGCCTGCCCGCCGCGCAGGGTGTGCCGTCCGGCGGCGAGGTCCAGCCCGGTGTACCGGTCCTTCAGCGGGGTCGGCGTGCACACCTCGACCCCGCCGAGCACGTCCACGGTCCGCATGAAGCTGGTGAAGTCGACCTCCAGATAGTGGTCGATCTTCACATGGGTCATGTTCTCCACCGTGCGGATGGTCAGCTGCGGGCCGCCCTCGGCGTAGGCCGCGTTGAGCCGGACCGGGTGCGGGCCGTGGCGCCGGCCCGAGTTCTGGTCGGTGTGCGCCGGCATCTCGGCGTAGGAGTCGCGCGGCAGGCTCACCACCGTGGCCCGCTCCCGGTCGTCGGCGATGTGCACGATCATCATCGTGTCGGTGCAGTGGCAGGGCTGGCCGCCCAGCCGGAAGGCGCGCCGGTCCCGCTCGCTGACCTTGTCCCGGGCGTCGGTGCCGACCAGCAGCACGTTCATGCCGTGCCCGCCCCGGGGCCGGTTCTTCATGTCCTTGAAGGCGTCGATCCGGGCGATGCCCGCGTCCAGGCTGCTGACCACCGCGTGGCCGATCCCGGCGGAGGCGAGCACCACGACCGACAGGGTGGTGACCGCCCGCATGGCCCAGCGGGGCCGCCGCGGCGGCGGGAGTGGCCGCACGGCCCGCTCGGGCGGGCGCGGCACACGGCGGGGCGGCTGCGGGCGGCGCTGCGGACGCGCCGGGGACCGGGGCGGGCTGGACAAGGGGGACACCTCCGGACGAGGCCGTACGCGGGATCCGGGAGCACAGTAGGCCGATACGATCTCCAGCCCGCGCCGCGGCCCCGGTGGCGCGCATCCGTGTCCCCCGTTCGCGGTAACGTGAGGCTCCTATGAACGCCAAGCCCGACGTGCGGCTCCCCGCAGTGTCCGTGATCATGCCCGTCCTCAACGAGGAGCGGCATCTGCGCGGGGCCGTCGAAGCGATCCTCGCGCAGGAGTACGCCGGCGAGATGGAGGTCGTGATCGCCCTCGGTCCTTCCACGGACCGCACGGACGAGATCGCCGCCGAGCTGGTCCGCGCGGACCCCCGCGTGCACACCGTGCCCAACCCGACCGGCCGCACCCCGGCCGCGCTGAACGCGGCGATCAAGGCGTCCCGGCATCCGGTCGTGGTCCGCGTGGACGGCCACGGCATGCTCTCGCCGAACTACATCGCCACCGCCGTGCGGCTGCTGGAGGAGACCGGCGCGCAGAACGTCGGCGGCATCATGCACGCCGAGGGCGAGAACGCCTGGGAGCACGCGGTGGCCGCCGCGATGACGTCGAAGATCGGCGTCGGCAACGCGGCCTTCCACACCGGCGGCCAGGCCGGCCCCGCCGAGACCGTCTACCTCGGCGTGTTCCGGCGCGAGGCGCTGGAGCGGCAGGGCGGCTACAACGAGGAGTTCATCCGCGCCCAGGACTGGGAGCTGAACTTCCGCATCCGTGAGGCGGGCGGGCTGATCTGGTTCTCGCCCGAGCTGCGGGTGTCCTACCGGCCGCGGCCGTCGGTGCGCGCGCTGGCCAGGCAGTACAAGGACTACGGCCGCTGGCGGCACGTCGTCGCCCGCTACCACGCGGGCTCCATCAACCTGCGCTACCTCGCCCCGCCGGCGGCGGTGTGCGCGATCGCGGCGGGCCTCGTCGTCGGCGTCGCGCTGACCCCCTGGGGCCTGGTGGTCCCCGGCGGCTACCTGGCCGCGATCGTCGCGGGCTCGGTCCCGGCCGGCAAGGGGCTGCCGCTTACGGCCCGGCTGCGCATCCCCGTGGCCCTGGCCACCATGCACATGTCCTGGGGCTGGGGCTTTTTGACCAGCCCGAAGTCGCTGGCGCGCAAGGTCATCGCCTCCCGCCGGCCCGCCGTCCACGCCTGAGCCCGTGCCGGGGCCCCGTCCGCCGGGGCCCCGGAAGCCGGTCCGCTACCAGCGGTAGGGGGCGTACACGTCCATGCACTTGGAGGTGTCCGAGCCGTTCACGGCGTCGGAGTTCTCCGGCAGGTCACCGGCCTTGGGCTCGGACTTCTTCGGGTAGGCGGAGCCGGAGCGCCAGTCCGCGCCGACGACGACCGTGACCCCCGAGACGTCGGTCGACTTCTGCACCTGGGCCATCGGGATGCCCAGCGCCTCGGCCACCGCCTGGGCGTCACCCTCCAGGTCCGCGCTCGGATAGCGCACCAGCGTCCTGTCCTCGGCCAGGCTCCCCGAGGCGTCGGCCTGCGCCCGGGCGTAGCCCTTGCCGGCGAGCACCTGGGTGATGGCCGACGCCCGCTGCGGCACCGCGGCCTCGGCGTCGGTCCGGGTGGCGTTCCGCACCAGCACCCCGAGCCCGGCCGGGTCCAGCGAGGGCTTCTTGCCGGGCTTGTTCCCGGCCGCCTCCTTCTTGCCGCCCTTCCCGTCCGGCTTCCCGCCGTTCTTGTCGAACGGCACGTCGTCCCGGAGCATCCGCCACATCTTGTCGGCGTTCTTCTCGTCGGGGATGACGTGGTTCTCGTCCTGCGGGTCCTTCAGGTTGGGCATGGTCACGGAGGTGATGCGGTCGGTCGGCACCGACTTCATCTGCATGCCGAGGTCGTAGAGCTTCTTGACCGAGGTGATCTCCTCGGAGACGTGCAGCGACTTGACGGCCGCGTCCGCCAGGTCCATCAGCCGGCCGGTGTCGGTGAACACGTTCTGCTGCTTGAGCGTGCGGATCATCGAGTTCAGGTACATGTGCTGGGCGCGGGCCCGCATCAGGTCGTCGCCCCAGGCGTGCCGGGTGCGCAGCCACTGCAGGGCCTGCTCGCCCTTCACCTTGTGCGTGCCCCGGGTCAGCTTCAGCCCGGACCCGCCGGGCACGGTGGCCGTCGGGTGGTCCGACACGTTCTGGTTCACGCAGACGTCGACGCCGCCGATCGCGTCGGCCATCCGCACCACGCCCGCGAAGTCGATCGTCATCCAGTGGTCGATATAGACCCCGGTGAGGTTCTCCCAGGTCAGCAGCGTGCAGCCGGCCCCGCCACGGGCCAGGGTGACGTTGATGATGTCGTTCGTCGGCGGGTATTCCCTGCCGGTGTCGGGGTCCGTGCACGCGGGGATGTCCACCCGGGTGTCCCGCGGGATGCTGATCATCGCGGCGCTCTTGCGGTCCGCCGAGAGGTGGATCAGCATCTGCACGTCCGCCAGCGGCGGGTCGCCGGCGTGGTCCCGGCTGCCGCCGAGCTTCACGTTCTCCGCGGAGTTCCGGCTGTCGGAGCCGATCAGCAGGATGTTCAGTGGGGTCTGGCCGGCCGCGTTCGGCGCGGTCCGGTGCGCCTTGGAGTCGTCGCCGTTGGCGCGCCGCCCCTTCTGAAGATTGCCGTTGAGATGCTGGTAGTACAGATATCCGGCGCCCGCGGTGCCGAGTATCACCACCGCCAGCACCGTCGCCGACCAGCGCAGCACCCGCCTTCTGCGCCGCCGCCGGTCGGTCCCCGTGCCGCCCGGCCGCCGCCTGCCCCCGCCCCGGCCGTGACCCGCCGGTGCCCCCGCGGCCGCAGGCGTGCGCGCCGCCGCCTCCTCGACCGCCGGAGCCTTTCCGCGCACCTCGCTCTGCGCCACTCCCTGCCCTCCCCGCCCTCGCGCCAAGCAGCGGGCCCGTCCCGCGTCCGGTTAGACGCACGACGGGCCCCATGGGTTACCTACGACGCGCACTTCACCTTGTCGGCCGTGGACTTGTCGACCTTCGGCGCCTTCGTCGGCGGTGTCAGGGAGATCCCCGCTCCCTTGAAGTCCTCGCCCAGGGTCAGCGTCATCGCCGGCAGCCCCTGGGCGTTGGTCACGCTCTCGCCCGGTTTCAGCGCGGCCCCGGACAGGCCCATGATCGCGGCCAGCCGGCGGGCCTGGGCCGCCTGGTCGGGCGCGTACTCCAGCGTGGTCTTCGCCAGCTTCCCGGGGGCGTTGCCGCCGTTCTCCGACTTGGTCACGCCCTGGCCGTTCTGCAGCCAGCCGAGGACCGCCTGCGCGCTGCCGGCCTGCGCCCCGCCGTTGAGGACGCGCACCCGCACCTCGGAGGCGGGCGCCTGGGTGCCCTTCAGCCGGGCGGCCTGGGCGTCCTTCGCGGCCTTCTCCTTCTTCTTCACGTCGGTGAAGGAGACGTCGTTCTGGATGGCCTGGAACACCTGCGGGGCCAGCGCCTGGTCCACGATCACCGTCTTGTGCACGGTGCCGTCGGCCGGGTTGTCCTTGACCGGCAACGTCGTGAAGGTCAGGTTCTTCGGGTTGAGCTTGCCCAGCTCCAGCCCGAGGTCCTTCAGCCTGTTGATGTCGTCCAGCTTGTCGTCCACGGTCAGCGCCTTGGTGCCGGCCTCCGCCAGCTTCACCATCTTCGTCGGGCTGGTCAGCGTGGCGTTGCCCTTCAGCTTGCGCATCAGCGCGCCCAGGAACTGCTGCTGGAGCTGGATCCGGCTCAGGTCGCCGCCGAGGCCCACGGAGTGCCGGGTGCGCACGAACGCCAGCGCCTGCTCACCGGAGATCTTGTGGTTGCCCTTGGGCAGCTTCAGGTGCGAGTCCGGGTCGTCGATGTCCTTGGCCAGACAGACCTCCACACCGTCGACCGCCTCGGTCAGCGTCTTGACCGCGTTGAAGTCGGCCACCATGAAGTCGTCCGGCTTGATCCCGGTCAGCTCGGTCACCGTGCGCATGGTGCAGCTCGGCGTCCGGTCGTCCTGCCCGAGGCTGGTGTTGAAACGGACGCCCGTCGCGCCCGGGATGACCTTCTGGGTGCCGTCCTCCTGCTGGGTCGGGCAGTCCGGGATGTCGACGATCAGGTCCCGAGGGATGCTCAGCGCGGTGGCGTTGGAACGGTCCTTCGACACGTGCAGCAGGATCGTGGTGTCCGCGTGCCCGGCGCTGCCCGCGTCGCCGTAGCCCTCGTTGCCCTTGCCGGTGCGCTTGTCGGTGCCGATCAGCAGGATGTTGATCGCCTCGTCCTTGCGGAAGCCACCCGTACTGGCGCCGTCGTCGGACACGGAGGTGATGTTGTCGTTCAGGTGCTTGATGTACAGGTAGCCGGCGGCCGTCACGGCGACCAGCACGAACGCCATGGACCCACCGGTCCACAGCAGTGCCTTCTTCGCCCGTGACGTCTTCTTCGCCGGCCGCCGGGACGCGCGCCGCCCCTGCGGCGCCTCCGGCTCCGCGCCCCGGCGCCGGGCCGCGCGCGGCGCCGGCACCTCGGTGCCGCGCGCCCGGGACGGCTGGCGGTTCTCCCCGCCCTGCCGCCGGGCACGGCCGCCCGCCGCACCGCCGTCGCCCGGGGCGGACGGTCTGCGCGGTCCGGGCACCGGCGGCTGCGCTGCGGAAGGGCTCAGTCGCAGTTCGTATTCGCCGGTGTTCGGATTGAGCACCCACTGGTCTGCGGGGTCGATGTTGTCCGCCCGCCCACGGCCTTGCGCGTCCACGGTTGTCCGAATCCTCCGTCGGGGCCACGCGGCGCCTTCCCCCTCCAAGGCGCTCGGGTCTCGGTGAAAACAGTGCACGGCCCCGACAAAGCCCGTCGGACCTCGCGGCCAGGTGCACCGGATCGCTCACACTATCCGCCCAGTTCAGCGTCGGGCGACGCCGATGACAAATTCGACGTGCCTACAACCGGGCAATCCCCCTCATTTTCAGAACGGAGGTTCGCCGTTTTTGGTAGGCGGCCTACGCACAGGTGTGCTCGGCGGCGGTGTACCCGTGGAACGTCGGGGCGGGCGAGGGGCCGTCCGGGCCGCCCGCGCCTGTGACTTCCCCGGGAACTTCCTGTGAATTCTCCGGTGACACCGCCACCGGCTGATCGGCCCGCAGCCGCCCGAACAGTTTCTCGGCCTCCGGTTCCACGAGCTGGTCGCGATTGGCGTCGTAGACGTACGACCGTCTCGGCACGGTCAGGAACCGCACCTGTTCGGTGGGGATGTCGCGCAGCCCGCGCGCCAGCTGGTACAGGCCGCGCAGGCTCGCCAGCGCCGGATCGGTGGTCAGCGCCGAGGTCGCCGCGTCCAGCAGCGGATACAGCTTCACCGGATTGAGCAGGACGTCGTCGTCGCGCACCTTGTCGACCAGCGCGCCGAGGAACCGCTGCTGGCGCTCCATCCGCTCGGTGTCGCTGCCGTTGCCGAGCGACTTGCGGGCGCGCACGTACCCGAGTGCCTGCTCCCCGTTCAGCGTGACCCGGCCGGCGGGCAGCCGGAGCTTCGCCGCCTTGTCGTCCACCGGCTTCTCCAGGCACACCTCGACGCCGCCGACGGCGTCCACGATCTCCTTGAACCCGGCGAAGTCCAGCACCATGTGGTGGTCGACGCGGATCCCGGTGAGCTTCTCCACGGTCCGGATCGTGCACGCCGAACCGCCCACCTCGAAGGCGTGGTTGAACATCGCGAACACCGGGTCGCTGCGCGTGCCGTCCTCCCGCCGGCAGGAGGGGATGTCCACCATCAGGTCGCGGGGCAGCGAGACGGCGGTGGCGCTGGTCCGGTCGGCGGCCAGGTGCAGCAGGATCGTGGTGTCCGACCGCTGGCCCTCGACACCCTTGCCGTACTCCCGGTTGGCCTGGCCGGCCCGGGTGTCGGACCCGATCAGCAGGAGGTTCTGCGCGTCCCGCACCAGCGCGGTGGGCCGCTCCCGTTCGTAGCGCGCCAGTTCGGCGGCGGCGGCCTCGTCGGAGGTGATGTTGGCGCTGAGCCGGGCGTAACCGGCCCAGCCGGCGCCGGCGGCGGCGAGCAGGAGGACGGCCGCGCCCAGCGCCGCGTTCCGCAGCAGCCGCCGCCGGCGCCGTATGAGCCCGTCCCCGGTGGCCGAGGCCCCCGGCCCGCGACCGGTACCGAGGGGCCTGCCTGCGGTGTCGGTCACGATGGGCCATCCCCTCATGGCGTACGAGCGTCACGTGCTGCCCTTACGACGATGGCGGGGAACCGGACCGGGCACCGCCCTTTGCTGCTCCGATCGGGTGAGACGGCGGGCCCTCGGTGACGTGGGGCACGGCGGCGCGGGCACGGTGGCGTGGGGCGCGCGGCCCGCCGTACGACGGCTGCCGCGGGGGCCCGGCGGGCTCAGCGGCGTACCGCGGTCACCCGCTCGCTCTCGACGCGCTTGGCGAGGGACTCCTCGTCCAGCCGGTCCAGGTGCCGGCACAGCACCACGGACCCGCCGACGGCCAGCGGGGAGAACAGTCCCGCGCTCAGCCCCTCCCAGGTGTCGTACGGCAGCCCGGACAGCAGCCGGGAACCGGGCCCGGTCAGCTCCAGCGAGGGCGCCTGGGCCGAGGCGCGCTCGACCACCTCCGCCCCGCCGAACTCCCGTCCGGCGACGACGAGCGCCGGCTCCCGCGGGTCCACCGGCGCGAACGGGACGAACCGGTCGCTCTGTCCCGGCACCTCCACGGCGTAGTCGAGGAACCCGTCCGGCGGCTGCGGGAACCGCCCGCCCAGGGGGCGCAGCGCCAGCGCCACCCGCTCTCCCCGGCAGGCCCGCGCGGCCTCCAGCGCGTCGGGGCCGCTCACCACGACGTCGGCCGCCGCCGGATCCCCGGCGACGTCCGCGACCGCGCCCACCGAGGAGCAGGCCAGCAGCCACACCGCCGTCTGCCAGTGCGCGGGCAGCAGCAGCGCGACGCGGTCGCCGGGTCCGGCGCCCAGGTCGCCCTGGAGGAGGTTGGCGGTCTTGGCCACCCAATTGGCGAAGGTGGCCACGGACAGTTCGACACGTTCGCCCGTGGCGTCGTCGTAGAAGGTCACCAGCGGGCGGCCGGGGTCCGCGGCGAGCGCGGAAGTCAGCAGGTCGGCGGGGGTGCGATCGGTGGCGTTCACCCGGGACAGGGTACGCGCGGGCGGGCGCCCGCACGGAGGGAACGGGCCACCGGTTCGGCGGATCCCCGTCCGACGGTCCGTCAGCTGACCTATGGACAGATTTGTATGTTTATGTCCACAGTCATGTGCATGCGTGGATTCCTTGCTTCCTCTTCCGGCGTCCCTCCGCTCACCCTCCGCTCCATCGGTGCCGCCTGCGCGGCGGTCCTCGCCCTCGCGCAGGCCCCGCCCGCGTCCGCGTCCATGTCCGCGTCCATGTCCGCGTCCATGTCCGGGTCCGGGTCCGGGGGCGCGGTCCCGGGAAGTACCCGCTCGCTGCCGCTCGCCCCGCTGTCCCGTGACGGCGTTCCCGGCGCGGTCCCCGAACAGGGGCTGCGCCGCACCGGCCTCGGCCGCTTCGCGCTGCTCGGCGTGGTGTGGGAGGACCCCGGGGCCGAGCTGCGCGGCCGGGTGCGGGTGCGTACCCGGTCCGCCGTGACGGGGAAGTGGACCGGCTGGCAGGACGTCGAGGCGCACGCCGACCACGGCGCCGACCCGGGTACGGCGGAACGCTCCGCCCGCCGGGTGCGCGGGGCGACCGCGCCGCTGTGGGTGGGCACCTCGGACGGCGTGGACGTACGGGTCCGGGCGGAGAAGGCGGGCGGCCGGAGCGCGTTGCCGCCGGGGCTGCGCCTGGAGCTGGTCGACCCCGGGGGCGACACGGGGGAGACGGCGAGGGAGGCGGCGGGGGAGGCGGTGGCCGCGGGGGCGCCCGCCGGCGAGCCGCCGCGCACCGCGCTGGACACGGAGGCCGCGATCGCCGCCTCGGGCGCCAACGCCGACATCGCCGCCTTCGGCACCACCGAGATCCCGGAACTCGACCGACCCGCCACCGAGCGGGAGATGACGAGGCTTCAGGGCCCGTCGCGGGGCAAGCCGTACATCGGACCGCGCCCGAAGATCGTCACGCGCCGGGGCTGGGGCGCCGACGAGTCGCTGCGCGAACACGGGTTCGTCTACACGAAGAAGATCAAGGCGGCCTTCGTGCACCACACGGCCTCCGGCAACAAGTACACCTGCGCCCAGGCCCCTTCGGTCATCCGCGGCATCTACCGCTACCACGTCAAGAGCATGGGCTGGCGGGACATCGGCTACAACTTCCTCGTCGACAAGTGCGGAAGGCTCTACGAGGGCCGGGCCGGGGGCGTGGCCAAGGCGGTGTTCGGCGCGCACACCCTCGGCTTCAACACCGACAGCATGGGCGTCGCCGTGATCGGCAGCTACGGCACCACCCAGCCGCCGGGCGCCGCGGTGACGGCCGTCGCCCGGCTCACCGCGTGGAAACTCGGCCTCTACGGAGCCGATCCGAGGGCGAAGACGTACCTCACGTCGGGAGGCGGCAGCGGCAACCTCTACCCCAAGGGAAAGAAGGTACGGCTGAACGTGCTGTCCGGCCACCGGGACGGCTACGCCACGGAGTGCCCCGGAAAACGGCTCTACGCCAAGCTGGGCACGGCCCGCACCGGCGCGGCGCGCTACCAGGGGCGCTGAGGCCCGGCGGACGGGGGAAAGCGCGCGCCGATCCGGCCGGACACCGCGCGGCCGGCGAAGGCGTCGCCGCCCCGTCTGCTTACACTGACCGGCCGAAACAGTGAGCCGAGCGGTGACGAGCAGTTCGGCCGGTCCCGGCTGGAAGCGGAGACGACAGGTGACGGAAGCGATCCTTCTGGTCGGTGGCAAGGGCACCCGGCTGCGACCGCTCACGGTGTACACGCCCAAGCCGATGGTCCGCGCCGCCGGGGTGCCGTTCCTGACCCATCAGCTGGCACGGGCCCGGGCGGCGGGCGTGGAGCACATCGTCCTCGCGACCAGCTATCTGGCCGAGGTCTTCGAGCCGTACTTCGGCGACGGCTCCGCGCTGGGCCTGCACATCGAGTACGTCACGGAGGAGGAGCCCCTCGGCACGGGCGGCGCGATCCGCAACGTCGCCGGGCGGCTGCGCTCCGGCCCCGACGACCCGGTGCTGGTCTTCAACGGCGACATCCTGACGGGGCTGGACATCAGGGCCCTGGTGGACACCCACGAGACGACGGGCGCGGACGTCTCGCTGCACCTGACGAGGGTGGCGGACCCGCGCGCCTACGGGCTCGTGCCCACGGACGGCACCGGGCGCGTCCTGGCGTTCCTGGAGAAGCCGCAGACCCCCGAGGAGATCGTCACCGACCAGATCAACGCGGGGGCGTACGTCTTCCGCCGCTCGGTCATCGACACGATCCCGGCGGACCGGCCGGTCTCCGTGGAGCGCGAGACCTTCCCGGACCTGCTGGCGGCCGGCGCCCATCTCCAGGGCATGGTCGACTCCACGTACTGGCTGGACCTCGGCACCCCGGCCGCCTTCGTGCGCGGCTCGGCCGACCTGGTCCTCGGCCGGGCGCCCTCACCGGCGGTGCCCGGCCGCTGCGGCGACCGCCTCGTGCTGCCCACGGCCACGGTGGCGCCGGACGCCAAGGTGACCGGCGGCACGGTGGTGGGCGAGGGCGCGTACGTGGCGGAGGGGGCGCGGGTCTCCGGCTCCACCATCCTTCCCGGCGCCGTCATCGAGCCGGACGCCGTCGTCACCGACTCCCTCATCGGCGCCCGCGCCCGCGTCGGCGAACGCTCCGTCCTCACCGGCACGGTCATCGGCGACGGCGCGGTCGTGGGCGCCGACAACGAACTCCGCGAGGGCGTACGGGTGTGGTGCGACGCCCGCATCCCCGCGGGGGCGGTCCGCTTCTCTTCCGACCAGTAGGGGGTTCCGGTTCGCTCGAGCCTTGCTCGGGCTGTCGGCTCCGTAGCACCGGCGCGCCGACCGCACCTCACAGCGCCCCGATGTCCACCCAGGGCATCTTCGGCTTGCGCCTGGCCGGTGTACGGCCGCTCAGCAGGATCAGGCGGGCCGCCCGGTGCCGCTGCCCGGTGTAGGGCTGGAGCAGGCGCAGCATCTCCGCGTCGTCGGCGTCGCGGTCGCCCGCCAGCGCCCATCCCACGATCCCGGGCAGATGCAGATCGCCGACGGTCACCTCGTCCGCCGCCCCGTGACTGCGCTGCACCACTTCCGCCGACGTCCACGGCCCGATGCCCGGTACGACCTCCAGCCGTGCCCGCGCCAGGTCCGCCGGCATCCCCGCCGCCTGTTCCAGCCGGGCGGCGACCCGTACGGCCCGCAGGATCGTGGACGCCCGCTTGTCGTCCACCCCCGCCCGGTGCCACTCCCAGGAGGGGATCAGCGCCCAGGTCCGGGCGGCGGGCATCACGAACATCGGCCGTTCGCCCGTCCCCGCCGGCCCCGGCGCCGGCTCCCCGAACCGCCGTACCAGCAGCCGCCACGCCCGGTAGGCCTCGTCGGTCGTGACCTTCTGCTCCAGCACGGACGGGATCAACGACTCCAGTACCAGCCCCGTCCGGGTCAGCCGGAGCCCGGGCCGCCGGTGCCGGGCCAGCGCCACCACCCGGTGCCGGGGCACGAACGCCCCGGGATCGTCGGCGGCGCCGAGCAGCTCCGGCAACCGCTCCAGCAGCCACTCGGCCCCCGGCCCCCACGCCTCGCCGAGCACCTCACCGCCGTACGCGCGCACGCGCAACGTGCCCGGCCCGGCGGGCGTACGACAGGCTCGCCACACGGAGCCGTCCGCGGTGGCCCGGAACGTCGGGTCGGCGGGACCGCGCCGCAGTGGTCCGAGGGTCAGCCCGAGGTCCAGCGGGCCGTCCGGCACCCACCGGCGGACCCGCGCGGGCGCCGTCTGCCGGGGGATCCCGGCCGCCCCGGGCAGGCCGGCCTGCCCGCCGCGCACGGTCGTGCGCGTGGGCCGCTGGGGAAAGCGTCCTGCCACGGGGGAGTCCTCAAGGGGCCGGTCGGGATGTTCCGGAGGTACCGGTTCCGCTTTACGAGGGTAGGCGCTCAGCGCACCTCGACGAACGCGCCCGCGTCCCGCTCCGGCCGTGGCCGGGGTTCCTCGGCGGGCCGGCCGACCGCGACCGCGCCCATCGGGTCCCAGCCGGACGGCAGCCCGAGCACCTCGCGCACCACGTCCCGGCAGAACATCGTGGACGACACCCACGCCGAGCCCAGCCGCTCCCCGGCCAGCGCGACCAGCAGGTTCTGCACGCCCGCGCCCATCGCGACCACGAACATCTCCCGCTCCGCGCCGTCCCGCCGGGGATCGCCGTAGCTGTGCGAGCCGTCCATGACCAGGCAGGGCACGATCAGATACGGCGCCTGGCGCAGGACGTCACCGCGCCGGATCCGCTTCGCGATGGACTCCTCGCTCTTGCCGTCCCGGCGCAGGTCGGCGATCCAGGCGTCCCGCATCGCGTCGAGCAGCCGGACCCGCGACTCCTCCGACTCCAGCAGCACGAACCGCCAGGGCGTGGTGTGGTGCGGGGCGGGCGCGGTGACCGCCGCGGCCACCGCGCGCCGCACGGCGCCCGGGTCCACGGGGGCGTCGGTGAAGGCCCGCACGGTACGGCGCTGGGTGACGGCCTCCCGGATCGCCTCCGAGGTGCCGAGCCGGAACATGTCGTCCTGCGCCCGGCGCACCAGCGCCCGCGCGCCCTCCTCCGCGTCGTCGGCGGTGCCGGGGTCCACGACGTGGGGCAGCCCGCGCACGACGGCCACCGGGCGGCCCGCGGCCTTGCCCTTGACCAGGTCACCGGCGGCGGCCAGCTCGTCCGCCGTGGCGACGATGGTCGCGCTCAGCGGGTTGCCGTACGCGTCCGTGCCCCCGCGCAGGTCGTCCAGCACCCGCACCCCGGCGGCGCCGATCGCCACGTCCGTGAGCCCCGAGCGCCAAGGCCGCCCGAAAGTGTCGGTGACGATCACCCCGACGTTGACGCCGAGGATCTCGCGCAGGCCGGCCCGGATGGCGCGCGCGGAGGCGTCCGGGTCCTCGGGCAGCAACAGCACCGTACCGGCGGGGGTGTTGGAGGCGTCGACCCCGGCGGCGGCCATCACCAGGCCCTGCCGGTTCTCCACGATGCGCAGCGTGCCGCGCCGGGCCACCACCCGGACCGTCTCGGCGTCGATCGCGGCCTCCCGGTCGTCGGCCCGCATCAGCCGGCCCTCCGCCTTGGAGACGATCTTGGAGGTCACGATCACCACGTCACCGTCGGCCAGGCCGGGCTCGGCCGAGGCGATCAGCTTGGCGATGTCGTCGCCCTGCCGCACCTCGGGGATGCCGGACAGGGCCCAGACCCGGTATTCCGCCCGCTCACCCGCCGCGGCGGACGCCGTCGCGCTCACGCTGCGCGCACCTCCTCGGCCAGCGCCAGCGCCTCCCGCGCCATCTGCGCGGCGGCCTCCACGTCGGTCATCATCAGCGGCACGGCCCGGCAGCGGATGCCGTCCGCCTCGACCCGCTCGACCGCGCCCGCGTCCACCGAGTCGACCAGCCAGCCGTCCAGCAGCCCGGAGCCGTAGTGCTCGGCGACCGCGGCGGCCGTGGACTCCACGCCGACCGCGGCGAGCACCTTGTCGGCCATCCCGCGCACGGGCGCGTCCCCGACGATCGGGGAGAGGCCGACCACGGGCACGCCCGCGTCCGCGATGGCCTCGCGGATGCCGGGCACGGCGAGGATCGTGCCGATGGACACCACCGGGTTCGACGGCGGGAAGAGGATCACGTCCGCCTGGGCGATGGCCTCCAGGACGCCCGGGGCCGGCTTGGCCTGCTCGGCGCCGACCGGGACGATCGCCCGGGCCGGGACGGAGGCGCGCAGCTTCACCCAGTACTCCTGGAAGTGGACCGCCTTGCGCTCGCCGTCCAGCTCGACGGCCACGTGCGTCTCCACGCGGTCGTCGGTCATCGGGATCAGCTTCACACCCGGCTGCCAGCGGTCGCACAGCGCCTCGGTGACCGCGCTGAGCGGATAGCCGGCGCCGAGCATCTGGGTCCGCACGATGTGCGTGGCGAAGTCCCGGTCGCCCAGCCCGAACCACTCCGGCCCGACGCCGTAGGCCGCCAGTTCCTCCTTGACGTGGAAGGTCTCGTCGGTCCGCCCCCAGCCCTGTTCCTCGTTGATGCCGCCGCCCAGCGTGTACATCACCGTGTCCAGGTCCGGGCAGACCTTCAGCCCGAAGAGATGGATGTCGTCGCCGGTGTTGCCGATGACCGTGATGTCCGCGTCCGGCGCGGCCCGCTTCAGACCACGCAGGAACCGGGCACCGCCGATGCCGCCTGCCAGAACCACAATGCGCATGGGGACAGTGTGTCAGCCGGATACGACAACGCGTCAGGCAGTCACGCGCCAGGCGATCACCCGTCAGGCAGTCACGAGCCAGGCGGTCACGCGTCAGGCAGCCACGCGTCGGGCGGTCATGCGTCGGGCGGTCACGCGTCAGGCGGTACGCGTCAGGCGGTCACCGAGGGCGCCTCGCAGTGCGGGGAGGCGTGCATGGGCATCTCGGTCAGCCCGGGGTGGTACACGTGCAGGCTGACCGCCGGCTCCAGCGCGTCGTTCACGACCTCGTGGACGTACCCCGGCGCGAACACCCGCTGCGCGCCCGCCCCCAGCGCGCGCGTGCCGCGCACGGTGTGCTCCGTGAGCGTGCCCTCCACCACGGTGAGCACGCCGGACGAGCGCCCGTGGTCGTGCCGCCCGCTGCCCTGCCCGGGCAGCCAGGACAGCAGCCACACCTCGTAGCCGGGGCCGGTGCGCAGCCGGTGGTACCAGCGGGTGGTGGCGTCGAAGCGGACCAGGTGCGCCCACTGGTCCCGGTCGGCGGCGATCGAGCGGGCGAGCCCCACGAACTCGGCGACGGTGGCCGGGTGCTCGCGCGGCGGCTGGAGCAGGTGCGGGACTTCGAGGATGTCGCCGGCGATCTGGAGGTCGTTGTCGCTGTTCATGGGGGTGCGGTGGTCCTCGGCGGAAGAGTGCGGCCAAAGCTGGGTGACGCGAACGGTCCGCCCGGATCACGGGCGGGCGGGATGCCCCGGATGCGGGGGATCGGGAAAGGCGGAACGCGGCCGAGCCGGGATGGACTCGGGAACAGCCGGAGCGGACTTGGCTCAACAGCTGGGACAGCAGCAACAGCTACAGCGCGCGCGGGCGGCACCGAGGGACCCGGCGGTGCGGGTCGAGGTGGGTGCCAAGTACGCGAGCATGCCCCCTAGGACAGCGGCTCACACGCGCAGTGTCAACTCGCTGCCCGGTATGTGGGACATGTTTCACCTCATCCGGTTTATTTCGCAGGCGAAAGGTTTGCTCATCGGGGTCGCGGGACACATGGGGCACATCCGAGCGCGCGAGCCTCGCGGAACGGGATCGAACACGGGGGCGTCTTTCTCCGTACAGAGGATCTGTACGGGGTTCGGTCGCCCCTCGGGTTCGCCTGCGTGTCAAGGTTTATGCCGATTTGAACACTTTCCGCACGGCCTTGGTTCCGCAGAGTGAATAACGGGCCCAATAGCAGATCTCGGCTTGACTCGCCCGGAGCAGCACACTTGTAATTTCACTCGTGTCGTTCAGCCGGAATCGGTGACGGCCACGCACGGGGACGCGAAGACAGACGAGGGGCGCACATGACCGAGCTGGTGCAGCAACTGCTGGTCGACGACGCGGACGAGGAACTCGGCTGGCAGGAGCGCGCACTCTGCGCCCAGACCGACCCCGAGTCCTTCTTCCCCGAGAAGGGCGGCTCCACCAGAGAGGCCAAGAAGGTCTGCCTCGCCTGCGAGGTCCGCTCCGAGTGCCTCGAATACGCCCTCGCCAACGACGAGCGCTTCGGCATCTGGGGCGGCCTGTCCGAGCGCGAACGCCGCCGGCTGAAGAAGGCCGCCGTGTGACCATACGCGCGGCCGCGAAGCGTACGAACGGCCCGTCAGCCGTGGGTTGTCCACAGGCGGCGGGCCGTCGTCATGCCCAGCCGATAGTGTGGACGCTCGTCCGAGACGCCCCGCTGTCCCCTCGATCCGCGAGAAGACACAGGCGTCCACCGCAGTCCATCGAACCGGGGCCCGTACCTCGATGTCCGTGCACAGCCATGCGGCAGCCCAACACCGCGCCGCCACCGCCGGGTTCGACCCGTCCGATCCGGCCGGGACCGTCCCGTCCCACTCGGCCGGGCCCGACCCGTCCGACCTCCCCGAGTTCCCGCGCCATGTGGTGACCGCGGTCCTCGTCTCCCACGACGGCGCCCGCTGGCTGCCCGACGCGCTCGCCGGGCTGCTCGGCCAGGAGCGTCCCGTCCAGCACGCGGTGGCCGCCGACACCGGCAGCGCGGACGACTCCGCCCGGCTGCTCACCGAGGCCCTCGGCGAGGCCAACGTCCTGCATCTGGCCCGCCGCACCGGCTTCGGCCAGGCCGTGGCGGAGGCCGGCCGCGCCGCGCCCCTCCTCACCCCCGAGGACCTGCCGTACCTCAAGCGTCCCAGCGGCTGGGACCCCGTCACCCGCACCTGGCGCGACGACGCCTACGACCTGCCCGAACTGCCGCACGGCGAACCCGTCCAGTGGCTGTGGCTGCTGCACGACGACTGCGCCCCCGAACCCGACGCCCTCGCCCAGATGCTGAGGGTCGTCGACAACGAACTCGCACTCGGCCGCGACGACGTCGCGATCGTCGGCCCCAAGCTGCGCGGCTGGTACGACCGCCGCCAACTGCTGGAGGTCGGTGTCTCCATCGCCAACTCCGGCCGCCGCTGGACCGGTCTGGACCGCCGCGAACAGGACCAGGGCCAGCACGACCACGTCCGCACCGTGCTGTCCGTGTCCACCGCCGGCATGCTCGTCCGCCGCGACGTCTTCGAACAGCTCGGCGGCTTCGACCGGCTGCTGCCCCTCATGCGCGACGACGTCGACCTGTGCTGGCGCGCCCACACCGCCGGCCACCGCGTCCTGATCGCCCCCGACGCCGTCGTCCGGCACGCCGAGGCCGCCTCCCGCGAACGCCGCACCGTCGACTGCGCCGGCCGCACCACCGCCTCCCCGCACAAGGTCGACAAGGCCGGCGCCGTCTACACCCTGCTCGTCAACACCCGTACCGCCGCGCTGCCCTGGGTGCTGCTCCGGCTCGTCCTCGGCACCGTCCTGCGCACCCTCGCCTACCTCGTCGGCAAGGTCCCCGGCCAGGCCCTCGACGAGATCCGCGGCCTGCTGAGCATCCTGCTGCGGCCCGAGCGGATCATCGCCGCCCGGCGCCGCCGCGGCCCCTCCCGCATCGACAAGGGAGAACTGCGCGCCCTCTTCCCGCCGCCCGGCGCCACCATCCGGGCCACCGTGGAACAGATCGCCGGCAACCTCACCGGCGGCTCCGACACCGACACCTCCCCGGCCGGCCGGCACGGCGGCGCCGTGGAGTCCGGGCCCGGCGGCGACGACGCCGACTTCCTGGAGGTCGAGCAGTTCGCCCGGCTCAAGCGGATCGCCCGCAGACCCGCCCCGATCCTCTTCCTCGCCCTGCTGCTCATCTCCCTCGCCGCCTGCCGCGCCCTGCTCGGCGGCGGCGCCCTCGCCGGCGGCGCCCTGCTGCCCGCCCCGGCCGGCGCGACCGACCTGTGGTCGCGCTACCTGGACGCCTGGCACCCGACGGGCCCCGGCGGCACCCCGTCCGCACCGCCCTACCTGGCCCTCGTCGCCACCCTCGCCTCGCTCCTGTTCGGCTCCACCGGCCTCGCCGTCACCGTCCTGCTGATCTGCTCGGTACCGCTCGCCGGATGCACCGCCTACCTCGCCTCCCGGCCGCTGGTCGCCTCCCGGCTGCTGCGCGCCTGGGCCGCCATCGCCTACGCCTTCCTGCCCGCCACCACCGGCGCGCTGGCCGGCGGACGCGTCGGCACCGCCGTCCTCGCCGTGCTGCTGCCGCTCATCGCGCGCGCGGGCATCGCCGCGAGCGGCCTGGCGGGCCGCGCCGGCACCCGCGGCAGCTGGCGCGCCACCTGGGCGTACGCGCTGCTGCTGACCATCGCCACCGCCTTCACCCCGATCGTGTGGCCCCTCGCGCTGCTGCTCGGCCTCGGCGTCCTGGCGCTGCGCCGCCGCGACCTCCTCGGCTACGGACCGCGCTTCCTCGCCCAGCTCGGCACCCCGCTGCTGGTCCTCGCCCCCTGGTCGCTGACCCTGTTCCCGACCGGCTTCTTCCAGGAGGCGGGCCTGGAGTACGGCCCCTCGGCCGCCTCCGCCGTCGACCTGCTCGGCGCCGCCCCCGGCGGCTCCGGCACCGTGAACGGCCTGCTGCTCATCGGGATCGTGCTGGCGGCGCTCGCCGCCCTGCTGCGCTCCGAACGGCAGCTCGGCATCCGCACCGCCTGGGCCGTCGCCCTGACCGGACTCGTCTTCGCGGTCCTGTCCAACCGGTCCGCGTGGGCCGGACCGGCCACCCTCGTCTACGGCATCGCCCTGCTGGCCGCCGCCGCCCTCGGCGCCGACGGCGCCCGCGCGCGCGTGGCCGAGCAGAGCTTCGGCTGGCGCCAGCCCGTCGCCGCCCTGATCGCCTTCGCCTCGGCCGCCGGCCCGCTCCTCGTCGCCGCCGGCTGGATGATCCGCGGCGCCGACGGCCCGCTGGAGCGCCGCGACCCGGCCCAGGTCCCCGCGTTCGTCGCCGAGGACTCCACCGGCGGCGCCCAGGCCCGCACCCTGGTCCTGGACAGCGACTCCACCGCGCGCGTGCGCTACAGCCTGGTCCGCGGCTCCGGCGCCCGCATGGGAGACGCCGAGCTCACCGCCGCCGACGGCACGAACACCCCCCTGGACCAGACCGTCGCCCACCTGGTGGCCGGCTCCGGTGCCGACCAGGCCGCCGAACTCGGCGGCTTCGCCGTGCGCTACGTCCTCGTCCACAAGGGCGCCCCCCGCGAGATCACCCGCGTCCTGGACGCCACCCCCGGCCTGTCCCGGCTCAGCCAGCAGAGCGGCGGCGCCCTGTGGCGCGTCGACCAGGACGTCTCCCGCGCGGCCATCGTCCCCGCCGGCGGCTCCGGCACGCCCCACCCGGTCACCGCCGGACCGGTGGAGATCCACACCACGGTCCCCGCCGGCGCCGACGGCCGCGTCCTGCGCCTGGCCGACAGCGCCGACGACGGCTGGACGGCCACCCTCGACGGCAAACCGCTCACCCGCACCACGGTCGACGGCTGGGCCCAGGGCTTCCGGCTCCCCGCCCAGGGCGGCAGGCTCGACGTCACCTACGACACACCGCTCGCCCACACCGCCTGGCTCTGGGCGCAGGGCCTGCTCGCCGTCGTCCTGGTCGTCCTCGCCCTGCCCGGCCGCCGCCGCGACGTCGACGACGACCTGCCCGAGGAGCAGCCGCTGCCCGCCCAGGCCACCGCCGGCGAGGGCCGCCGCGCCCGCCGCCTGCGCGCCCAGGCCGAGGAAACCCCCGCCGAGGACCCGCCCGGCACACCCCCGCCCCCCGCCGCCGCCCCCGAGCCGTACGAGTCCCACGACCCGGCGGCGTACGCGACCACCGGGTACACCGGCTACGGCACGGACCAGTACCCGTCCCCGGCGGGCTACGACCAGCAGCCGTACCAGCAGCCCGCCCCCTACCAGGCGGCCCCCTACGACCCGTACGGCTACGGCGGCACCGACGACCAGCCGCCCTACGACCCGACGGCCTACCCGCACCAGGGCTACGAGACGGCGTACGACCCCGCCCAGCAGGGGTACGACGTCACCCCTCAGGGCTACGACTCCGCCCACCAGGGCTATGACTCCGCCCCGCAGGGTTACGACCCGGCCCAGCAGCCCCACGGCACCGGCAGCCAGCGTCCCGACGGGAGCCAGCAGTGAACCGCACCACCCTGTCCCTGTTCGCCGGCACGGCCGCGCTGGCCGCCGTCACCGCGTTCGCCGCGGTCGACTCGCCGTCCGCGTCCGGCGCCGCCCCCGAGGCCGCCGCCCGGCTGCCCGTGGAGCGCACCAGCCTGGTCTGCCCGGCGCCCAGCACCTCGGACCTCGCCGAGACGACGTACACCTCGTTCACCCCCGTCACCAAGGGCGCCGCGAGCGGTGGCCGGGCCCGGCTCCAGGCGGCCGGCGAGCAGTCGGGGGACGACGACTCCGGCGACGACGACAAGCAAAAGGACGGCAAGGAGAAGGACGGCAAGGGGGAGAAGGAGGGCGGGAAGCAGGCCGGGCAGCCGGTGCTCACGCCGAAGGCACCGGGCACACCGGCCACCGGCGACACCTCCGGCGGGGACACGCCCGCGCTCATCGGCACCGCGGACGGCTCCTTCGCGCCCGGCTGGACCGTCCAGGAGACCACCGAGGTCGCTGCCGGCACCGGCCGCGGCCTGCTCGGCGTCACCTGCGCCGGCGCGGACACCGACTTCTGGTTCCCGGGCGCGAGCACGGCCGCCGGCCGCACCGACTACGTCCACCTGACCAACCCCGACGACTCCGCCGCCGTGGTCGACATCGAGCTGTACGGCAAGGACGGCGCGATCAAGGCCCCGCTGGGCGAGAACCTCACCGTCGAAGCGGGGGCGAGCGAGGCGATCCTGCTCCCCACGCTCACCGAGGAGCGGCAGACCGACCTCACCGTGCACGTCAGCGTGCGCGGCGGCCGGGTCGGCGCGGCCGTGCGGGCCCTGGACGACAAGGCGGGCGGCGACTGGCTGGCCCCCGCCGCCGACCCGGCCGGCAGCCTCGTCCTGCCCGGCATCCCGAAGGACGCCACCGACGTCCGGCTGACCGCCTTCGCCCCCGGCGACGACGACGCCGACCTGAAGATCCGCCTGGCCTCGCCCGACGGCCTGATCACCCCGGCCGGGAACGAGACCCTGCACGTCAAGTCCGGCATGTCGACGACGGTCGACCTCGGCGACGTCACCCGGGGCGAGCCCGGCTCCCTGGTGCTCACCCCGGCGGATCAGGCGGTCCCGGTCGTCGCGGCGCTCCAGGTGGTGCGGGGCAAGGGCGACAAGCGGGAGACGGCGTTCATCCCGGCCACCGCCGCCGTCGGCACACGCGCGACCTCGGCCGGCAACACCGCCAAGGGCACGACGCTCGCGCTGTCGGCGCCCGAGGGCACGGCCACGGTCAAGGTCACCGCCTCGGCGGGCAGCGAGGGCGGCACCCCGGCGACCAAGACGTACACGATCAAGTCCGGCACCACGCAGAACGTCGACGCCCCCGTCCCGACGGGCCTGAAGGGCACCTACGCCCTCACCGTTGAACCCGTCTCCGGCGGCCCCCTCTACGCCTCCCGCACCCTCACCCTCACCACCGGCGACACCGCCTTCACCGTCCAGACCCTCCCCACCGACCACGGCCTGGTCTCGGTGCCGCGGACGCGGGAGGACCTGTCGATATTGCAGAAGTAGGGAGCGCGGGAGGCAGGGGCGGGCGCGGGGGCGCCCGCGCCGTCCTAGTCCTCTCCGTAGCGGGGATCCACCGTGTCCGGCGTCAGCCCCAGCAGCTCCGCCACCTGCTCCACGACCACCTCGTGCACCAGCGCGGCCCGCTCGTCCCGCCCCTTGGTCCGGATCTCCACCGGCCGCCGGTACACGACCACTCGCGCCCGCCGTCCGTCCCGTGCCGGCACGACCCCGCCGAGCGGCACGGCCTCGTCCTCCCACACCGGCCCGTCGCCCCGGCCGTCCAGCCGGGGCACCTCCAGCACCAGGAAGTCGATGTCGGCCAGCTGCGGCCACCGTCGCTCGAGACGGTCCACGGAGTCCTGCACCAGATCCGCGAACACCTCGGCACGGCTGGCGGCCAACGGCACCTGCGGCGGCGCGATCGGCCCCCGCATGCCCCGGCCGTGACGATCACGGCGACGGGGCCCGGGGCCGCTGGCACGGGGCGGTACACGGTTGTCCATCACCGGTGAAGCGTAGTCCCCGCACCCTCCGCCCGTCCGGCTCCACGCGGCAACCGGCCCCCGCACGCCCTGTCGCAGGATGACCATTCCGGCCAACGTCTGGCTCGTTTCCGTAACTTTCCAAGACCACCGAACTCAAGGCAATTGACGGTGTTTGTACCGACTCCTGACCGGACGTGCCCCCTCCGTGCCGCCGCCGCGAGCCCGTCCACGCAGGTCAGCGGGGTCCCCTCGAAAGAGTGTGTGGGGCGTTTCACAGCCCGACACGGTGGAGTGACCTGGTGGAGAGTCGTCGCGGCCCGCTCAAGAGTGCGGTACCGTCCAACATCGTGAGCCCTGTACGTCGTTGTTCGCGCACCGCCTGCGGCCGACCCGCCGTCGCGACGCTGACGTACGTCTACGCCGACTCGACCGCGGTCCTCGGCCCGCTCGCCACCTACGCCGAACCCCACTGCTACGACCTGTGCGCCGAGCACTCCGAGCGCCTCACCGCGCCGCGCGGCTGGGAGGTCGTACGACTCCTCGACGGCTCCGCGCCCGCGCGGCCCAGCGGGGACGACCTGGAAGCGCTGGCCAACGCCGTGCGCGAGGCGGCCCGCCCCCAGGAGCGCGCGGCCGAGGCGGGCGGCGGCGGATCCCGCGCCGCGGACCCCATGGAGGTCGCCCGCCGCGGCCACCTGAGGGTCCTGCGCTCCCCGGACAACTGACCACGCCGGGTGACGCCCCCGGGCCTCCGCCCGGTGTCCGCACACCGCTCCCCGCCGCCCGACGGGTAGTTTTGGGCACCCACAGCACTTTCAGGAGGATGGCCGTGACTGCTGATCTGTCACAGATCGTGAAGGCGTACGACGTACGCGGAGTGGTCCCGGACCAGTGGGACGAGGCACTGGCCAGGCTCTTCGGCGCCGCCTTCGCGGAGGTGACAGCGGCGGCGGCCATCGTCGTCGGCCACGACATGCGCCCCTCGTCCCCCGGCCTCTCCCGCGCCTTCGCGCACGGCGCGGCGGACCGCGGCGTGGACGTCGTGGAGATCGGCCTGTGCTCCACCGACCAGCTGTACTACGCCTCGGGCGCGCTGAACCTCCCCGGCGCGATGTTCACGGCCTCCCACAACCCGGCCCGGTACAACGGCATCAAGATGTGCCGCGCCGGCGCCGCCCCCGTCGGCCAGGACACCGGGCTCACCGACATCCGGGAGCTGGTCGAGCGCTGGCTCGCCGAGGGCGCCCCGGCCCCCGCGGCCCGCCCGGGCACCCTGTCCGCGAGCGAGACGCTTCAGGACTACGCGGCGCACCTGCGCTCCCTGGTCGACCTCTCCGCCATCCGCCCCCTGAAGGTCGTGGTCGACGCCGGCAACGGCATGGGCGGCCACACCGTCCCCTCCGTCTTCGCCGGCCTGCCCCTGACCCTCGTCCCGATGTACTTCGAGCTGGACGGCACCTTCCCCAACCACGAGGCCAACCCGCTCGACCCGGCCAACCTCGTGGACCTGCAAAAGCGGGTCCCGGCGGAGGGCGCCGACCTCGGCATCGCCTTCGACGGCGACGCCGACCGCTGCTTCGTCGTGGACGAGAACGGCGACCCCGTCTCCCCGTCCGCGGTCACCGCGCTGGTCGCCGCGCGCGAGCTGGCCCGCAACGGCGGCAAGGGCACCGTCATCCACAACCTCATCACCTCCCGCACGGTCCCCGAGGTCGTGCGGCAGCACGGCGGCACCCCGGTGCGCACCCGGGTGGGCCACTCCTTCATCAAGGCCGAGATGGCCCGCACCGGCGCCATCTTCGGCGGCGAGCACTCGGCGCACTACTACTTCAAGGACTTCTGGAACGCCGACACCGGCATGCTGGCCGCCCTGCACGTCCTCGCGGCGCTCGGCGGCCAGGACGGCCCGCTGTCCGCGCTGGTCGCGCAGTACGACCGCTACCGCGGCTCCGGCGAGATCAACTCCACGGTCGCCGACCAGGCCGGCCGCATCGCCGCGGTCCGCGCCGCGTACGAGGGCCGGGCCGACGTCACCCTCGACGACCTCGACGGCCTCACGGTCGCCGCCGCCGACTGGTGGTTCAACGTCCGCCCGTCCAACACCGAGCCGCTGCTCCGGCTGAACGCCGAGGCGAAGGACGAGGCGACACTGACCAAGATCCGCGACGAGGCCCTGGCGATCATCAGGGGCTGAGCGGTCCGCCCCATCGGCGGTACGCTGACCAGGCAAATCCACAGACACCCATCCGCCCCCCGAAGGGACACCCCATGGCGCTCGAAGCCGGCTTCCTGGAGATCCTCGCCTGCCCGGCCTGCCACGCCCCCCTGAAGGAGCAGGACACCGAGCTGATCTGCACCGGCCCGGACTGCGGCCTGGCCTACCCGGTCCGCGACGGCATCCCGGTGCTGCTGGTCGACGAGGCCCGCCGCCCCGCCTGATCCGGCTCCTCACCGCGGGCGGGAGGGCCGGCACCACCCGGTCCGGCCGCCGCCCCGCGCGCACCAGGCCCGTCCCCTCGTAGCATCCCAGGATCCCCGGCGACCGGAGGCTGCCGCCCATGCTGGACGAAACGCTGCTCGACACCCCGGAGGGCCTCGCCGAGGCCGACCACCGAGGTCTGCTGCGCGGGGCGGCGGAGGCCGGCGCCCGCGTCCGCACCGCCGCCCGGAACGCCGCCGAGGCCGGCATCGGCACCCTCAAGCCCGACGGCCGCCCCCGCGCGGTCCTCATCGCGGGCCCCGGCGCCGCCGCCACCCACACCGCCGACCTCCTCGGCACACTGGCCGGCCCGGGCAGCCCCGTCGTCCGGCTCGCCCCCAGCGGCGTCGCCCCGGCCGCGGGCGCCCTGCGCTGGGAACTGCCGGGCTGGGCCGGCTCCGTGGACCTGCTGCTGATCGCCACCCCGGACGGCACCGAACCCAGCCTGTCCCTCCTCGCCGAGCAGGCCTACCGCCGCGGCTGCTCCGTCGTCGGCGTGGCCCCGCCCGGCACCCCGCTCGCCGACGCGGTCCCCGGAGCGCACGGCCTGTTCCTCCCGATGGCGACGGCACCGTACGACCAGGAGGAACCGCTCGCGGCCTCCTCTCCCGGGGTGCTCTGGGCGCTGCTGACCCCCCTGCTCGCGCTCCTGGACCGGGTCGGCCTGCTCGACGCCCCGCCGGAGGCCCTGGAGAAGGTCGCCGACCGGCTGGACCACATCGCGGAGCGCTGCGGGCCCGCCATCGCGACCTACAGCAACCCCGCCAAGACCCTCGCCGCCGAACTGGCCGACGCGCTGCCCGTGGTGTGGACGGAGGGCACCTCGGCCGGCCCGGCGGGCCGCCGGTTCGCCGCCGCCCTCGCCGAACTCGCCGGCCGCCCGGCCCTCGTCGCCGAACTGCCCGAGGCGCTCGCCGCGCACAGCGCCCTGCTGGCCGGGCCGCTCGCCGCCAGCGCCGACCCGGACGACTTCTTCCGGGACCGCGTGGAGGAGCCGCCCGCGCTGCGCGCGCGCGTGGTGCTGCTGCGCGACCGCCCGATCAGCGGCCTCACCGCCGCCCCGGCCGCCCGTGACGTGGCCCTCAGCCACGACACGCCGGTCAGCGAACTCGAACCCGAGGAGGGCGGCGAACTGGAGACCCTCGCGGAACTGATCGCCGTCACGGATTTCGCCGCCGTTTACCTGGCGCTCGCTTCGGGAGCCTGATCTGATCCCTGGCCCACCGCCCGCACCCGCCGCGGGTCCCGGCCGCCCCGCCGCCGGTCCCGGCGGTCCTGTCGGCGGCACGGGAACACCAGGCGCCGGCACGGGCAGACCCGGCGTCGGCACGGGCAGACCCGTCGGCGCCGGGAACGGAAGCGGCAGCGCCGACCGAGCAGCGCACGTACGGAGACAGAGAAGACACATGGACCGCCTCGACAACACCATCCGCCCCTACGCCTGGGGCTCTCCCACCGCCATACCGCAGCTCCTGGGGGCCGAGCCGACCGGCGAACCCCAGGCGGAGATGTGGATGGGCGCCCACCCGGGCGCCCCGTCGCGCACCCCCCGCGGCACCCTCGTCGAGGTCATCGAGGCCGACCCGGAGCGGGAACTGGGCGCCCGCGCGGTCGCCAGGTTCGGCCCCCGGCTGCCGTTCCTGCTCAAGATCCTCGCGGCCGGCGCGCCCCTGTCCCTCCAGGTGCACCCGGACCTGGAGCAGGCCAGGGCGGGGTACGCCGAGGAGGAGCGGCGCGGCGTCCCGATCGACGCCCCGCACCGCAACTACAAGGACGCCAACCACAAGCCCGAACTGATCTGCGCGCTCACCGAGTTCGACGGCCTGTGCGGCTTCCGCGACCCCGTCCAGGCCGCCGGCCTGCTCGACGGGCTCGGCGTCGACTCCCTCAAGCCGTACGTCGACCTGCTGCGCGCCCACCCCGAGGACGCGGCCCTGCGCGAGGTCCTCACCGCCCTTCTCACCGCCGACCCGGAGGAGATGGCCCACACGGTCGCCGAGGCCACCGCCGCCTGCACCCGCCTCGGCGGCGCCTACGCCCCCTACGCCGGCATCGCCCACCACTACCCCGGCGACCCCGGCGTGATCGCGGCCATGCTCCTCAACCACGTCCGGCTGCAGCCGGGCGAGGCCCTGTACCTCGGCGCCGGCATCCCGCACGCCTACCTCAACGGCCTCGGCGTGGAGATCATGGCCAACTCCGACAACGTCCTGCGCTGCGGCCTCACCCCCAAGCACGTCGATGTCCCCGAACTGCTGCGGATCGTCCGCTTCGAACCGAGCGACCCGGGCGTGCTGCGCCCGGAGGCCTCCCCGGAGGGCGAGGAGGTCTACGAGACGCCGACCGACGAGTTCCGGCTCTCCCGCTACGTCCTGCCCGAGGGCGGCACCAGCCGCGACCTCACCGGCGACACCCCGCAGATCCTGCTCTGCACGGCCGGCACCGTCCGGGCGGGCGAGCACGAGCTGAACCCAGGCCGATCGGTCTTCGTCCCGGCGGGCGAACAGGCGGAGATCTCCGGCACGGGCACCATCTTCCGCGCCACCGTGGTCGTGTGACCAGGGCTGTCACCAAGGCTGTGGATAAGCGGTCGATTATCTGACCGGGCCTGTGGATACCTGACGTACCGGTGCCCGGCCGGGCTGCAAGAATGGCCCACCGGCAAAGGCCGGGCAAAGCCGGGCACCCGTCCGGACGGACGTACGAGGCCGACACAGGCGAAGGGACAACGCGGACACATGAGCGCGTCAGGCGGTACGAAGGCGATCGTGGCGGCACTCGGTGCCAATCTCGCGATCGCGGCATCGAAGTTCGTGGCGTTCGCGTTCAGCGGCTCCTCCTCGATGCTCGCCGAGGGCGTGCACTCGCTCGCCGACTCCGGCAACCAGTTCCTGCTGCTCGTCGGCGGCAAGAAGGCGCAGCGCGAGGCCACCCCGCAGCACCCCTTCGGCTACGGCCGGGAGCGGTTCATCTACGCCTTCCTGGTGTCGATCGTGCTGTTCTCCGTCGGCGGCATGTTCGCCATCTACGAGGGCTACGAAAAGATCCGCCACCCGCACGACCTGGAGCACTGGTACTGGCCGGTCGCCGTCCTCGTCTTCGCGATCATCGCCGAGGGCTTCTCCTTCCGCACGGCCATCAAGGAGTCCAACGAACTGCGCGGCAAGCTCTCCTGGAAGGAGTTCATCCGCCGCGCCAAGGCACCCGAGCTGCCGGTCGTCCTGCTGGAGGACTTCGGCGCGCTCATCGGTCTGGTCCTCGCCCTCGGCGGCGTCGGCCTCTCCCTGCTCACCGGCGACGGCGTCTGGGACGGCATCGGCACCCTCTGCATCGGCATCCTGCTCGTTCTGATCGCCTTCGTCCTGGCCGCCGAGACCAAGTCGCTGCTGCTCGGCGAGGCCGCGGGCATCGAGGACGTCAAGAAGATCGAGGCCGCGCTCGTCGACGGCGACACGGTCACCCGCGTCATCCACATGCGCACGCTGCACCTCGGCCCCGAGGAGCTGCTGATCGCCGCCAAGATCGCCGTCCAGCACGACGACACGGCCGCCGAGATCGCCACCGCCATCGACGCCGCCGAGGCCCGCATCCGCGCCGCCGTCCCGATCGCCCGCGTCATCTACCTCGAACCGGACATCTACAGCGAGGTCGCGGCCGCCAAGGGCCCGGACCCCAGCGCCACCCCGGGCGGCCCGAACCCCCACGCCGCCGACCACTGAGCCGGATACGCCGGCCGTCGCACGCATTCCTGGGGGAGACGGCCGGGTAGGAAGAAGGCGGCAGGCCGACGACCGCTGGGCGCGCCCGGCCCGGAGTGGGGGCACCTCCGCCCCTCCACCCGGCGCGCCCCCTCACCTCACCCCACCTCGCCGAGCACCTCCAGCACCGCCGCCTCGTCCGGTGCCGCGAGCAGCCGCTCCCGGAACCCGCCGTCCATCAGCTTGCGCGACAGCAGCGCGAGGATGCGCAGGTGTTCGTCGCCCGCGGCGGCCTCCGGTACGGCGATCATGAAGATCAGCCGGGCCTTCGTACCGTCCAGCGACCCCCACTCGACCCCCTCCGCCGACCGCGCGAACCCCACGACCGGGGCCGTCACCGCGTCCGTCTTGGCATGCGGGATCGCGATCTCCTCGCCGAGTCCGGTGCTCCCCTGCTCCTCGCGCCGCAGCGCGGTCGCCACCAGCTCCTCCCCATCGGCCACCCGGCCACTGCGCGCCAGCAGCTCCGCCATCTCCCGGATCGCGGCCTCCTTCTCCGCCGCCCCGAGCGCCACCCGCACGGTCCGCCCGGTCAGATACCCGGACAGCACCTCGGCCCCGCCGCCCGCATCCGCCGCCGTCTCCTCCGACGAGGCTTCCTGCGGAGCGACGGCTTCCCGGACACCCGCCTGCTCGGCGCCGGTGCCCTCCCGCACCGACGCACCACCGGCCCCGGCGGCCTCCGTACCGCCCCGGCGTCCGCTCACGTCGACCAGTCCGACCGTCGCCAGCGCCGTCACCACCGTGCCGATCGCCACGGCCACGAGGAACATCGGGACCCCGCTCACCGCGCCCAGCACCGCCACGATCGGCCCGCCGTGCGGTACGGCGTCCTTCACCCCGGCCAGCCCCGCGACCGCGCCGGCCGCGGCCCCGCCGAGCATGTTCGCCGGGATGACCTGCGCGGGCCGCGCCGCCGCGAACGGGATCGCCCCCTCCGAGATGCCGAAGCAGCCCATGAACAGGGCCGCGAGCCCGGTCTCCCGCTCCTGCCCGGTGTAGAGCCGCCGCCGGATCACCGTGGCCAGGCCCTGCCCCAGCGGCATCACCGGGATCGCCGCCGCGCACATGCCCATCACGGTCTGGTTGCCGCTCGCGATGAGCCCGGCGCCGAACAGGAACGCCGTCTTGTTCACCGGCCCGCCCATGTCGAACGCGATCATCAGACCCAGGATCGCGCCGAGCAGCACCGCGCTGGTGCCGGTCATCCCGCCGAGCCAGCTCGTCAGGTGCTCGAAGACCCAGGAGATCGGCTTGCCGATGACGTAGATGAAGAACAGGCCCAGCGCCGTCGTCGCCACGATCGGGATCACGATGATCGGCATGATCGGCTGCACGAACCTCGGCACCCGGACCCGCTTGATGCCCAGCACCAGGTACCCGGCCAGGAACCCGGTCACGATCGCCCCGATGAAACCCGCGCCGGCCTCGGAGTCGTACAGCGCGCCGGTGTTGGCTATCCAGCCGCCGATCATGCCCGGGACCAGCGCGGGCCGGTCGCCGATGGCGTAGGCGATGTAGCCGGACAGGATCGGGATCATCAGCTGGAAGCCGATCCCGCCGACCGCGTTGACGTGCGCCCAGAAGGTGCCCTCCGGGATCACATAGCCCTTGGCCGTGGCATGGCCGCCAAGCGCCAGCGACACCGCGATCAGCAGACCGCCGACGACCACGAACGGGATCATGTACGACACGCCGTTCATCAGCGCCTTGTACACCAGGCTCCGCTCCCTGCCGCCGCCCGGCGCGGACACCGCCGCACCCGCGCCCGGACCGTCCGACCCGTGCACGGGCGCCGACCGCACCCGCTCGATCAGCCGCTCGGGATGGTGGATGCCCTCCGCGACCCCGACCGTCAGCACCCGCTTGCCCGCGAACCGGCCGAGGTCCACGTCCTTGTCGGCGGCCACGATGACCCCGTCCGCCTGTCTGACATCGTTGTCATCGAGCACGTTCTCGGCCCCGATGGACCCTTGTGTCTCCACCTTCATCTCGATGCCCAGGCTCGCGGCGGCCTGCGCGAGCTTCTCCGCCGCCATGTACGTGTGCGCGATGCCGGTCGGGCAGGCGGTCACCGCCAGCAGCCTGAGCGGCTGCCGCTCCTCATCGCGGCCACCCGTGGCGGGTGGCCCGGCCGGACTGGTCACGTCGATCTCCTCACGCTTCGGCACGCGCGACGCCGTCCCGGACGCCCCGCGAGCGGAACCGGACGTCCCGGTCCCCCTGCATCCTGCACCACGCCTCCCCCGCCTTGACGGCGCGTAAGTCCCGGTTGGCCCCGGTCCGTCCGCCCCGGCTCCACGGTTTCCGCACAACCACAGGCGCCCCCACGGCCCCCTGAACCCCCCTGAAGCCGGCCCGGGGAAGCCACGAGGAATCCGAAGGCGGACTGGGACGACCGGGCCCTCCGGTGTAGCTTGGGACGGAGCCAGACGTCGCTGCTGATGGCGGTCGGGCGGCCCCACGCGGGCCGGCCGAGGGAGAGAGGGCCTCCGACGGACTGCGCTGCGCGTACGTGGGCATGCCTGTGCCTCTTCCCGGGCACCCCTGTGTCCGCCGCCGCGCAGACCAGCCGTACCCACCTCGACCCAACCCCCGAGGAGCAGCTCGTAATGACGACTGTCGAGAACCGACAGGACTTCAAGGTCGCCGATCTGTCGCTGGCCGAGTTCGGCCGCAAGGAGATCACCCTCGCCGAGCATGAGATGCCGGGCCTGATGGCGATCCGCAAGGAGTACGCCGAGGCGCAGCCCCTCGCCGGCGCCCGCGTCACCGGCTCCCTGCACATGACCGTGCAGACGGCCGTGCTCATCGAGACCCTGGTCGCCCTCGGTGCCCGGGTCCGCTGGGCCTCCTGCAACATCTTCTCCACCCAGGACCACGCCGCCGCCGCCATCGCCGTCGGCCCGAACGGCACGCCCGACAACCCCCAGGGTGTCCCGGTGTTCGCCTGGAAGGGCGAGACGCTGGAGGAGTACTGGTGGTGCACGGAGCAGGCGCTGACCTGGCCGGACAGCCCGACCGGCGGCCCGAACATGATCCTGGACGACGGCGGCGACGCCACCCTCCTCGTCCACAAGGGCGTCGAGTACGAGAAGGCCGGTGAGGTCCCCGCCCTGGAGACCGCCGAGTCCGACGAGCACCGCGTCATCCTCCAGCTGCTGCACCGCACCCTGGGCGAGAACCCCCAGAAGTGGACCCAGCTGGCCTCGGAGATCCGCGGTGTCACCGAGGAGACCACCACGGGTGTCCACCGCCTGTACGAGATGCAGCGCGACGGCGTCCTCCTCTTCCCGGCGATCAACGTCAACGACGCCGTGACGAAGTCCAAGTTCGACAACAAGTACGGCTGCCGGCACTCCCTGGTGGACGGCATCAACCGCGCCACGGACGTCCTGATCGGCGGCAAGACGGCCGTCGTCTGCGGCTACGGCGATGTCGGCAAGGGCTGCGCGGAGTCCCTGCGGGGCCAGGGCGCCCGGGTGATCGTCACGGAGATCGACCCGATCTGCGCGCTCCAGGCGGCGATGGACGGCTACCAGGTGACCACGCTGGACGAGGTCGTCGAGACGGCCGACATCTTCATCACCACGACCGGCAACAAGGACATCATCATGGCCTCGGACATGGCCAGGATGAAGCACCAGGCGATCGTGGGGAACATCGGCCACTTCGACAACGAGATCGACATGGCCGGTCTCGCCAAGGTGCCGGGCATCGTCAAGGACGAGGTCAAGCCGCAGGTCCACACCTGGACCTTCCCCGACGGCAAGAAGATCATCGTGCTGTCCGAGGGCCGCCTGCTCAACCTGGGCAACGCCACCGGCCACCCCTCGTTCGTGATGTCCAACTCCTTCGCGGACCAGACCCTGGCCCAGATCGAGCTGTTCACCAAGCCCGACGCCTACCCCACCGGGGTCTACACCCTGCCCAAGCACCTCGACGAGAAGGTCGCCCGCCTCCACCTCGACGCCCTCGGCGTCAAGCTCACCAAGCTGCGCCCGGAGCAGGCGGCGTACATCGGTGTGGACGTCGACGGTCCGTACAAGCCGGATCACTACCGCTACTGAGCCGGTGATCCCGTAGCCCGACCGCCGGGGGAGTGCGCCGTGCACCGACGCACCCCTCCCGGCAGCAGGCTCTCAGAGGCAGGCCCCCGCACCCCCGTGCCGGGGGCCTGCCCCTTTGGCCCCGACCCATGGCTTCCGGCCGGACCAGCCCGTCAAGACCCAGGACCACCATGCCCCGCGGCCGTTATTCGCTCCACGATCCGCACGATCACACCCCCCTCGCAGAAGAACACTTCCAGTGCGCCCCCGGCCCGTCCGGCTGGCGTTACGTCTCCCGGCTGACCGACCCCGCCGGCGAGCACCGGGGCTCCGTCGACCTCGCCCTGGACGACCTCGGCCGCCCCCTCCGCCTCGAACTGCACGCGGGTGACTGGCAGGTGCGCGGCGCCGCCCTCGACGGCGTCACCTGGGTCCGCACCGACCCCACCGGCCTCCATGCCACCGAAGGCAATGTGCGCGCCCACGCCTTCACCGGCACGTCCCCGGCGTTCCTCGTCGCCACCGCACGGCTCCTGCGCCTCACCCCCTCGTCCGCCGCGACCCGCGTACGCCTCGTGGCCTTCACCGACCCGGTCCTCGCCCCCCGCACCGTGGACCAGTCCTGGGCTCTGGTGAACAGCGAAGCACACGCCACTGACAACGGCCCCCTGACCGTGGACGAATACCAGGTCACAGCCCTGGACACCGGCGAACAGCACGCCGTCCACATCGCCGGTGACGTCGTCCTGGCCGCGCCCGGCATCGAGCTGGAGGACCTCCAGTCACCCCCGTCGCGCTTCGACTGACCCCGGCACCCGCGCCCCGCGAGAACCTACGAGGACCTACGAGGACCTACTAGGCGGGCGGCACGAACCCGGTGGCCGCCCGGCGGGTCGACGGCTCGTCTCCCGGCGGCCGGGCAGGGGAGGGCGGAGCGGGAGCGGAGAATCCGGACGGGTACGCGTCGTCGGACTGAAGGGCGCCCTCGGCCCGATGCGAGTCCCCGTACGGCGAGAGCTGCTGTGAGAGTTCAGGCCGGTAGGAGACCGGCGTGCCGGGCTCTCCCGCCGGCGGCGCGAAGCCTCCGGCCGCGAGACCGCCGCCGGAGGCCGGACCCCCGCCGAACGCCTGCCGGGCCTCACGGGACTGCCGCTCGTGCACCACGGCCGCGAGAAACGCGGCCGGAGGCAGATCCGGCGGCACGGCGGCACCGGTACGCCCCGCCAGGTCGGCCGCCAGCCGCTGCGCCATACCCGCCGACACCTGCGGATCGAGCTGCGGCATCCGGGTCAGGTACTGCCGGATCGCAAGCCACAGCCCGTCCGGCACCACGGACAGATCCAGCCCGGCGAACCGCCCCACGAGCCACGGAGGCGGAGGCGGCACGAAACCGGCCCGCCCGGCGGGTATCCGCTCCCGGACCACCAGAGTGCCCGCGAACACATCGCCCAGCCGCCGCCCCCGCGCCGAGACCAGCGAGGCGATACAGGCCACCACGCCGAGCGTCATCAGGATCTCGACGACCCCGATCGCGCCCCGCACCAGAGCGTGCCGGAACCGGATCGGCCCACCGTCGTCCCGTACCACCCGCAGCCCGAACGCGAGCTTCCCCAGCGAACGCCCGTGGCTGAGCGTCTCCACGGCTATCGGCCCACCGACCAGCACCAGCAGGAACGACGCGATCGACAGCGCCATCTGCGCGGCCTCGTCCAGCGACGCCGTCGACGCCACCAGCACCACGACCACGACGAGATACGCGACCATCGCCACCACCAGATCGAGCAGCACGGCGAGCGCCCTGCTCGGCAGCTTCGCGGGCCGCAGTTCGAGCGCCACCGCCTCGCCGGTCACCAGCTCACTCACGCCCGCCGTCCTTCCCTGGTGCCCCCTGAACCGCCAGTCTGCCAAGCTGAGGGCGCATCGCGCCGCAGTACGAAAAGCTGACAGCAAGCACCGGCCTCCACGACGAGCCGTGGACGACCAGCCGAGGAGCAGGCAGACCCGATGGACCTGGACGTCTTCGTCTCCGTACACCGAGCGGAATGGGACCGGCTGGACGCACTGCTGAGCCGTCGGCGCCGGCTCAGCGGCGCCGAGGCGGACGAACTCGTCACCCTCTACCAGCGCACCGCCACCCACCTCTCCCTCATCCAGTCCAGCGCGCCCGACCCGTACCTGACCGGACGGCTGAGCCAACTCGTGGCACGCGCGCGCAGCACCGTAGCCGGCACCCGTCGTGCCTCATGGCGGGACGTCACACATTTCCTGGGCCAGGGCTTCCCGGCAGCCGTCTACCGCGCCCGCCACTGGTGGGTGCCCACGGCGCTCGTTTCCACCGCGGTCGCCGTCCTGCTGGGCTGGTGGATCGGCACCCACCCCGAAGTGCAGTCGTCCATCGCGGCACCCAGCCAGCTGCGCGAGCTGACCCGCCCGGGCGGCGAGTACGAGACCTACTACTCCAGCCATCCCGCGGCCGCCTTCGCCGCCCAGGTATGGACGAACAACGCTCAGGCAGCGGCGATGTGCCTGGTGCTGGGCGTCTTCCTGGGCCTGCCCGTTCTGTGGATCCTCTTCCAGAACATGCTGAACCTGGGCGTGGGTTTCGGCCTGATGTCCTCGGCGGGCCGTCTCGACACCTTCCTCGGCCTGGTCCTCCCGCACGGTCTGCTGGAGCTGACAGCGGTCTTCGTCGCCGCTGGTACGGGGCTGCGCCTGGGCTGGACGCTGATCGACCCCGGCCCGCGCACCCGGCGGGCCGCTCTCGCGGAGGAGGGGCGCGCGGCCATCGGCATGGCGATCGGCTTGGCCCTGGTCCTGCTCGTCTCCGGCGCCATCGAAGGCTTCGTCACCCCCTCCGGCCTGCCCACCTGGGCCCGCATCGGGATCGGGATCGCGGCCGAGCTGGCCTTTCTGGCCTACGTCTACGTGCTCGGCGGCCGCGCGACACGCGCGGGCGAGACAGGCGACCTAGGGGCGGCGGAACGCAGCGCGTCCGTGCCCACGGCCGCCTGAGTCCGCTGGATGTGCACTCACCCCCTCTGAGCTGCTAGTCTCCTCTTCGCCCCGCAAGAGCCGTTGACACGGAGGGAGTGGGGAGGTAGATTCAATGAGTTGTCTGGAACTGGACATGTTGCCAGGCGCTTGGTAGAATCTACTTGTTGCTTCCCAGGGAGCCGTGAACGGCGCCCGGGACAGCATCCTCCGAATACTCAGAAATGAGCGGCCGGTCAGACCGGCCAAGAACTTCTGATAAAGTCGGAACCGCCGGAAAGGGAAACGCGAGAGCGGGAACCTGGAAAGCACCGAGGAAATCGGATCGAGAAAAGATCTGATAGAGT
>NZ_JODT01000029.1 GCF_000720835.1 Streptomyces achromogenes subsp. achromogenes
GGCGTTGTCCAGCAGGACCAGCACCCGCCGGCCGCGCAGCAGGGAGCGGTACAGCGCCGACCGTTCCTCCAGGGAGTCGGGGATCGCCGAGTCGGCCGTACCCAGCGCGCGCAGGAAGGAACCGAGCACCGTCTCCGGCTCGGCGGGACGCGGGCCCGTGCCCTGGAGGTCGACGTACAGCTGTCCGTCGGGGAAGGCGGACCGCGCGCGGTGGGCCACGTGCACCGCCAGGGTCGTCTTGCCGACGCCGGGTCCGCCTGGAGGATGCGCTGCTGGAGGTCGCTCAGGCCGGGGCACGGGTCGACCCCGAGCTCCTCGGCCAGCAGGCGGCGGGTGTCCGCGTACACCGCGAGGGCCTCCGCCTGCCGGCCGCTGCGGTACAGCGCCAGCATCAGCAGTTCGCGCAACCGCTCCCGCAGCGGGTGCGCCGCCGTCAGAGCGGTCAGTTCCGAGACCGCCTCGGCGTGCCCGCCCTGCTCCAGGTCCATGTCCAGGCGGCATTCCAGGAGTTGCAGCCGCCACTCCTCCAGCCGGGCCCGCTGGGTCTCCGCGTACGGGCCGGGCACCCCGGCCAGCGGCTCGCCGTCCCACAGCGCCAGCGCCTGCCGCAGCAGCTTGCGGGCCGTGCCGAGATCGCCGGCGCCCCGCGCCTTCTCCGCCTCCGCCGCCAGGTCCTGCGCCACCGACGCGTCCAGCGCGCCCTCGCCCAGCCCGCGCACCGCGTACCCGCCGGACTCGCTGACCAGGACCCCGGGGTCGAGGATCTTGCGCAGCCGGGACGCGTACGTGCGCACCGCCGCCAGCGCCTGGGGCGGAGGCTCGGATCCCCAGAGCGCGTCGATCAGCTCGGCCGCCGTGGCCGTACGGCCCTCCCGCAGCAGCAGCGCGGCCAGCAGGGCGCGCTGCTGCGGGGAGCCCGTGCCGAGCGCCTTCTCGCCGCGCCAGGCCCGCACCGGACCGAGCACGCCGAAGCGCAGCGTGCCGGTCTCCGCGGTGGCCGCGGAGCCGGCGCGCCGCTGCTCGGGTACTCGCGGCCCACCGTCCATGCGTTCGTCCCCCTCGGCATCACGAACAACCCCGTCAGTTTGCCTTGTTCCGGGCGGTTGCGTCAGCCGTGCGAGACACCGATCACAAGGGCACGGCCACGGGACACAAGGCCCTCACGCGTTCCACAGGGTTCTCACACCCCCTTCGCGCGGCGGGGAGGGCCGGTCCGCGTAGCTGACGAGCCATCAGGTCAACGCTTCCATGCGCCGCCTGGAGGCCATGCGCCGGCCGTCGTCCCTTGACGGTCACGGCGGCCGGTGCGAGAGTCGCCCGACAGCTCCCTGACGGTCTGTCAGAGACTCTGAGGACGGTGAACCGCCGTGGAATTCGGGATCTTTGTACAGGGATACGTGGGCAAGCGCGCCGGGACCGACCCGCTGGCCGAGCACAAGGCGCTGATGGAGGAGACCGAGTACGTCATCCAGGCGGACAAGTCCGGCTTCAAGTACGCCTGGGCCTCCGAGCACCACTTCCTGGAGGAGTACTCGCACCTGTCCGCCAACGACGTCTTCCTCGGCTACCTCGCCCACGCCACCGAGCGGATCCACCTGGGCTCCGGGATCTTCAACCCGCTGGCCCAGGTCAACCACCCGGTGAAGGTGGCCGAGAAGGTCGCCATGCTGGACCACCTCACCGAGGGCCGTTTCGAGTTCGGCAGCGGGCGCGGCGCCGGATCGCACGAGATCCTCGGCTTCCTGCCCGGCATCACCGACATGAACCACACCAAGGAGATCTGGGAGGAGACGATCGCCGAGTTCCCCAAGATGTGGCTCCAGGACGAGTACGCCGGCTTCCAGGGCAAGCACTGGCAGCTGCCGCCGCGCAAGGTCCTGCCGAAGCCGTACGGCAAGTCCCACCCGGCGATGTGGTACGCGGCCGGGTCCCCGCCGTCGTACGCCATGGCCGCGCGCAAGGGGCTCGGGGTGCTCGGCTTCAGCGTCCAGAAGGTCTCCGACATGGAGTGGGTGCTGGAGCAGTACAAGACCGCGATCGTGGACGCCGAGCCGGTGGGCGACTTCGTCAACGACAACGTCATGGTCACCACGACCGCGATCTGCGCGCCCACGCACGCCGAGGCCGTCGAGACCGCGGTCGGCGGCGGGCTGCACTACCTGCCCTCGCTGGTGTTCCGCTACCACGACACCTTCCCCCGGCCGGAGGGGTTCCCGGTGTGGCCCGAGACGCTGCCGGAGTACACACCCGAGTTCGTGGAGCTGCTGATCGAGGAGGAGCTGCTGGTCTGCGGCGACCCCGACGAGGTGCTGCGCCAGTGCGAGCGGTGGGAGCGGGCCGGGGCGGACCAGCTGACCTTCGGGCTGCCGGTGGGGGTGCCGAAGGAGGAGACGCTGCGGACGATACGGCTGATCGGGGAGCACGTGATCCCGAAGATCGACACGGATCCGGTGCACCGGACGTCCCGATTCCGGGCTGCCGCTTGATCGCCGTCGCGGGGTGCGGGTCGTCTGCGGTCGGTCGCGCGGTTCCCCGCGCCCCTGCTTTCCTCCCGGAGCCGGAAAGGTTCATGGTGGGGCAGTGTGGCGGCTCGGTGCGGGGCCTGTGACACCCCGACGGCCCCCCGAACGGCGCGTGTTAGCCTCCCGCAGCCAGGGAGCAACGCGACGGGGGAGCTTGATGGGCGCGTCCACGGACGGCTACACGGTCAGGTCCGGCATGGCCGGGCAGGCGTCGGAACTGGACGGCGCGGGCGACGACGCCGGGCACGTGGCGGAGGCGGTCCGCCCCGTCGGGAACCAGGCCGCGGACACACTGGGCGGCGCCGAATCCGCCGCGGCGTTCGACGCGTTCGCCGCCGCCTGGGAGGCGGAGGCGACCACGCTGGAGTCGGCACTGCGCGAACTCGCGGACAAGGTCCGCGCGGCCAAGGGCGCGTACGGGGGCGCCGACCACACCGTGGCGACCCGCGCGGCGGCCGTCCCCGGCGGCGGCCCCACCACGATGCCCACCCCCGCGGGCGGCGGCACCGTCACCACCATGCCCACCCCGGCGGGCCCCGGTGCCGTGACCACCATGCCCACCCCGGCCGGCGGCGGCGCCGTCACCACCATGCCCGTGCACGCCGAGCGGCCGTCGGCCCTCTCGCGCTACTGAGAGGCGGACCATGACCGGATTCCTCGGCCCGCTGGACTCCCCGGCGGCCCGTCGCTCCTGGCTGGCCGGCCTGCGCGACAGCATCCCCAAGGCCACCTCCAAGAACGACCTGCTGGACCGGATCGACGGCGCCCTGTTCGTCCCCGCGCCGCAGGGCGACCCCGCGACCCTGGAGGCGCTGGGCAAGCGCTATCGCGGCCAGGTCGACAAGGCCGGCGATCTGCACGACCGGGTGAACAAGGTGGCCCGCAAGGGTCTGCCAGAGGTGTGGACCGGCAAGACCAGCGTCCTCGCCGCCGACGGGGTGGCCGCCGCCGCGCGGGCCGCGACGGACATGGCCGAGGCGTTCGACGGCGGCGCCAAGGCGCTGTACGCGCTCGCCGACGCCCTCGGCCACGCCCAGCGGCAGGACGCCGACGGCCGCGCCCGGCTGGAACAGGCCAAACGGCAACTCGGCCCCAAGGAAGGCTTCTTCGACATCGTCGACCGCATGATCGAGACCGACGAGGAGAAGCAGGCCCTCGTATCGGCCCGGTCGGCCGCCACCGAAGGCGTCGACCTGATGCACAAGGCCGCCGTCGCCGCCGACGACGCCGTGCGCGCCGCCACCCGGGACCTGAACAAGTGGGCGGCCGAGGCCCGCGCCGGGAAGCTGCGCACCGGCGGGCTGTCCGCGGTGGACCGGCTGATGCTCGCCGACACCAGCGGCAAGGCCGGCGCCGCCGAGTACAACGAGATCCTCACCGCCGGCGACCTGGAACGCTCCGGCCGGGCCATGGACCGGCTGCCGGCCGCCGACCGGGCCCGGATGGACCAGCTGCTCGCGGGCGCCGGGTCCCCGCAGGAGAAGGCGTACCTGATGAAGGCCCTCGCCGCCGGCCACAGCGTGGACGACATCGAGACGTTCGGCCGGAAGATCCACGGCAAGGACCCGGCCTGGCTCCAGCAGCACCTGTCCCCGATCGTCACCCAGGGCGACAGCCTGAAGGACGAGGGCGTCGACGCGGGCAGCGGCGCCAACGTCAACACCGACCTGCAGAGCTTCCGCGGCCAGCAGTGGGCGCAAGGAGGCGACGGCCGCGAGGGCACCTGTGTGGCCTCCTCCACCGTCACCGCCCGCGCCATGGTCGACCCCGTCTACGCCCTCTCGCTCACCGGCGGCCCCAGCGGCCAGGAGAACGACCCCGCCGCCTTCCGCCGCCGCCTGGTGGACGAACAGCACCGGGTGCACACCGAGGGCCACGGCGGCGCCAACTGGGACGGCATGGTCCTCGAAGGCAAGACCGAGGTCGTCAACAAGGAGATCAGCCCCGAGACCGGAAGCGCCTACGAACTCCACGAGGTCAAGAGCGCGGACGCCCGGCGCAACGTCCTGCCGGAGATAGAGAAGGCGGTCGCCGAGGGCAGGCCGGTGCCGATCGGTGTCGAGGGCTACGAGGCGGACGGCACCCGGCACGGACACGCCATGATGATCATCGGCCAGGAGGGTGACAAGCTGGAGATCTACAACCCGTGGGGCCAGACCACCTGGGTCAGCGAGGACGACTTCGTCAACGGCGGCATGGCCAAGGCCAGCAACAGCCAACTGCCCGACGCCTACGCGGTGCACCTGCCCCAGGACTGAGAGACCGACCATGACCTCCCGCACCACCCGGCTCGCCCCGGCCGCGCTCCTCGCCCTGCTCGCCCTCACCGGCTGCGGCACGGACGACGGCACCACCGGCGCGCCCACCCCCACCGTCGGCAGCACGAGCAGTGTGCGGGCCACACCGAGCGGCGGCACCGAGTACGGCACCGAGCGGCGCGACATCACCGTGCGGCCGGGCGAGCGCTTCTCCCTCACCGTCCCGTCGGCCCCCACCCTCGGCGAGCACTGGTACCTCGCCGACCCGCGGCCCGACAAGGCGGTGCTGGCCCACCGGGGCGAGCACACCACCGGCGACCGGAGCGAGGCCGACGGCAGCACCGGCTCCACCCGCTCCTTCGACTTCACCGCGCTGGCCCGGGGCCGTACGACGGTACGGCTGCTGCACTGCCCGCTGCACACGTGCACCGGCCCCGGCCCCGACGACCGCTCCACCCTGGGCCCCAGTCCCAGCGGGCCCCCGTCCCCGTACCCCACGCTGACCGCCGACCCGCACGCCCACGGCGCCGGCGCCGGCTACTACGTCTTCACGATCACCGTCCGCTGACCCGGACCGGAACCGAGGCCCGCATGCCCCCTTCGCCCGACTCCCGCACCGACGACGAGGTGCTGGCCGCCACCGACGTCGCCGGCCTGCTGCGCCACGGCCTGACCCAGGACGCCTTCCGCACCGCCCTGTTCGGCGACGGGGCGGTGGCCGCCGCAGTCACCCTGGACCGGCTCGGCGTGCTGCCCCGCTCCCTGGCGTTCCTCGCCGGGATCGTCCGGGCGGGCGGACTCGGGTACGCCGCCGAACTGCCCGAGCCGCTGCCGTCCCCGGAACCGGCCGCCCTGCTGCGGGAGTGGCTGGGCGGCGCCGCACCGGCCGCCGCCACCCCCGAGGCCGAGGAACGCGCCGCCCGCTGGCTGGAGGCGGTCGCCGAGATCATCGCGCTGCGCCGGGCCACCCGCCGCTGACCGCTCCGAGGAACACCGGGTTGGTGAACGCGGCCATCGCCCCCGGCACCGGACCCGGCGCCGTCTCGTGCCGCACCTCGGCCCGGACGTAGGCCGCGCGGGCCGGGGAGGTGCGCCACTCCACGGTCCCCGTGCCGGACCCCGGCAGCGGCTCGCCGGTGAACACCAGGCCCTGGTCGGTGAGGAACCGCACCGCGCAGCGCGGCGCGCCGGACACCTCCAGCCGCACGGTCACCGGGGTGTCCGGGGGCACCGCCAGCCGCTCCCCGATCCCGGCCCGCTCACCCCCTGCCGCCGTGACGGAGAAGTCCAGCGAGACATGGCGCGACTCGGCCACGTAGGACCGCCCGGCCCGCAGCCCCTCCTGGATCGCCTCCCGGGTCAGGGCGTCGGCGAGGACGACCGTCTGGGGCAGCCCGACCACGTCCGGATCGCGGTGGGCGTCGCTGTTGCCCATCGCGGGCAGCCATGCCCGCTCGCCCCGCGCCGCCGCCACCAGCCGCGCGTCCCAGCCCGCGAGCGCCAGTTCCTCGTCGGGCGTCCACACCCCGTTCCACACCTCCACGGCGTCCGCCTCCGCGAACCCGAACCGCCAGGAGCAGCCCACGCAGTCGCCGTGCGGATGGGCCGGCACGACCAGACCGCCGGCCCGCCGGATCGCCCGCGCGAAGTGCGCCCAGCGGCCGTCCCGGGCCCGGTAGCGCCAGTCGACGAAGGTGCCCGGGTCGGTGCCGAGCGCGAGCACGTGCCCGTTGCGGGTGGTGACCTCCTCGCCGAGCAGCACCAGCAGGTCGTCGCCGGCCGCGTCCGCCCAGTGCGGGTGCGCGGCGTTGGTGTTGTGGTCGGAGCTGTTGACGAAGTCCAGCCCGGCGGCGCGGGCCAGCGCCGCGATCTCGGCGGGGGTGCGGCGGCCGTCGGAGTGCACGGAGTGCAGATGGCAGTCGCCCCGGTACCAGTCCCGCCCCCGCCCCCGGGCCCGGCCGGGCGGATACACCGGTTCGGGTGTCGTACCGGCCGCCCCCTCGGTCAGGGTGACGGTCACCTCGTAGGCCAGCCCCTGCGGGGCCACGGTGTAGGGGCCGAGGGCGATGTGCCAGGTGCCGGGGGTGAGCGGTCCGGGCAGATATCCGGGGGTCGCCGCGTCGGCCCGCACGAAGAACTCGCTGCGTGCCCCGCCCGACCATCCCCGGAACCCCCGTCCGCCCACCTCGGTCCCCCGTGGGTCGAACAGCCCGATGTCGAGCGCGTTGCCGGGGGTGCCGGGCGGGACGGGGGGTTTGTCGTAGGTGTAGGTGACTTTCAACTCTGCCGTGCCCGCCGGGACTTCGAAGGGAAGGTACGCGAAGTCGGGCGAGCCGGGTGCGAAGGTGCCGCGCAAGGTCGTCACCCGTCCACGGTAGGCACCCCGAAGGGGCGCGGGACAGTATCGATTTGCGGCACCGCCGCGCGGACGCGACAAGCCACGACGGACCCGCACGCACCCACGACGAGAACCCGCCCCCCTCGGCGCCCCACCCCCGCCGGCATTGATCACCGCGACCGTATGCTCAAGAGATGACGACTTCCGCGACCTCCGGAACCGGCCCCACCGAGAACTCCATGCGTCGCGCCCTGAAACGTGCCCGGGACGGCGTCGCCCTCGACGTCGCCGAGGCGGCGGTGCTCCTTCAGGCACGCGGTGCGGACCTGACGGATCTCGCCGCCTCCGCCGCCCGGGTGCGGGACGCGGGCCTGGAGGCGGCGGGCAGGCCCGGCGTCATCACATACTCCAAGAGCGTCTTCATCCCCCTCACCCGGCTGTGCCGGGACAAGTGCCACTACTGCACCTTCGCCACCGTCCCCGGCAAGCTGCGCCGCGCCGGCCACGGCATGTTCCTGTCGCCCGACGAGGTGCTGGACATCGCCCGCAAGGGTGCCGCCCTCGGCTGCAAGGAAGCCCTGATCACCCTCGGCGACAAGCCCGAGGACCGCTGGCCCGAGGCGCGCGAGTGGCTGGACGCGCACGGCTACGACGACACCATCGCCTACGTCCGCGCCATCTCCATCCGCATCCTGGAGGAGACCGGCCTGCTGCCCCACCTCAACCCGGGGGTCATGACGTGGACGGACTTCCAGCGGCTGAAGCCGGTCGCGCCGAGCATGGGCATGATGCTGGAGACGACCGCCACCCGGCTGTGGTCCGAGCCCGGCGGCCCGCACTACGGCTCCCCGGACAAGGAACCGGCGGTCCGGCTGCGGGTCCTGGAGGACGCCGGGCGCTCCTCCGTGCCGTTCACCTCCGGCCTGCTGATCGGCATCGGGGAGACGTACGAGGAGCGCGCGGAGTCGCTGTTCGCGCTGCGGAAGGTCGCCCGCGCCTACCACGGCATCCAGGAGCTGATCATCCAGAACTTCCGCGCCAAGCCGGACACGGCGATGCGCGGCATGCCGGACGCCGAACTGGACGACCTGGTCGCCACGGTGGCCGTCGCCCGGCACATCATGGGCCCGAGCGCCTGCCTCCAGGCCCCGCCGAACCTGGTCGACGCCGAGTACGAGCGGCTGATCGGCGCCGGCATCGACGACTGGGGCGGGGTCTCCCCGCTGACCATCGACCACGTCAACCCCGAGCGCCCCTGGCCGCAGATCGAGGAACTCACCGAGCGGTCCCGGGCGGCCGGCTTCGAGCTGCGCGAACGCCTGTGCGTGTACCCGGAGTTCGTGCGCCGGGGCGAGCCCTGGCTGGACCCGCGGCTGCGCCCGCACGTGTCCGCGCTGGCCGACCCGGAGACGGGCCTGGCCCTGCCGGACGCGGTCGTCGAGGGCCGGCCCTGGCAGGAGCCGGAGGAGGTGTTCACCGCCACCGGCCGCACCGACCTGCACACGGCCATCGACTCGGAGGGCCGCACCGGCGACCGGCGCGCCGACTTCGACGAGGTCTACGGCGACTGGGAGGCGCTGCGCGAGGCGGCGGCCCCCGGCATGGCCCCGGAGCGGATCGACGCCGATGTGCGCGAGGCGCTGCGCACGGCCGCCGACGACCCGACCCGGCTGACCGACGCCGAGGCGCTGGCCCTGCTGCACGCGGACGGCCCGGCGCTGGACGCGCTGTGCCGGGTGGCCGACGACGTGCGCAGGTCGGCGGTCGGCGACGACGTCACCTACATCGTCACCCGCAACATCAACTTCACCAACGTCTGCTACACCGGCTGCCGGTTCTGCGCCTTCGCCCAGCGCCGCACGGACGCCGACGCCTACACGCTGTCGCTGGAGCAGGTGGCGGACCGCGCCCAGCAGGCGTGGGAGGTCGGCGCGGTCGAGGTGTGCATGCAGGGCGGCATCCACCCCGACCTGCCCGGGACGGCGTACTTCGACATCGCCAAGGCGGTGAAGAAGCGGGTGCCGGGCATGCACGTGCACGCCTTCTCGCCGATGGAGGTGGTCAACGGCGCGACCCGCACCGGCCTGTCGATCCGCGAGTGGCTGACGGCCGCGAAGGAGGCCGGGCTGGACTCCATCCCGGGTACGGCGGCGGAGATCCTGGACGACGAGGTCCGCTGGGTGCTCACCAAGGGCAAGCTGCCCACAGCCACCTGGATCGAGGTCGTCAAGACCGCCCACGAGCTGGGCATCCGCTCCTCGTCCACGATGATGTACGGGCATGTGGACCAGCCCCGGCACTGGCTCGGCCATCTGCGCACGCTGGCCGGCATCCAGCGGGAGACGGGCGGCTTCACCGAGTTCGTGACCCTGCCGTTCATCCACACCAACGCCCCGGTGTACCTGGCGGGGATCGCCCGTCCGGGCCCGACCCTGCGGGACAACCGGGCGGTGACGGCGATGGCCCGGCTCCTGCTCCACCCCTGGATTCCCAACATCCAGACAAGCTGGGTCAAACTGGGCACGGAGGGGGCGGCGGAGATGCTCCGCTCCGGCGCGAACGACGTCGGCGGCACCCTGATGGAGGAGACGATCTCCCGCATGGCGGGCTCCTCCTACGGCTCGTACAAGTCGATCCGCGACCTGATCGCGGTGGCCGAGGCGGCCGGCCGCCCGGCCAGGCCGCGCACCACCCTCTACGGCGAGGTCCCCGAGGAGCGGCGGCGGGCCGCCGAGGCGTCCGACGGACACCTGCCGGAGCTGCTGCCGGTCCTGGACTGAGTACGATTGTCCGACCCCCGATGCTGGACGGGGCCCCGTAGCGGAGGAGATGCGTCCCGTGGCTGCCCGACTGCCCTCGTGGGCCTGGGTCACCGGTCTGACGGCGGGGGCGACCGCGGTCGTCGTCGCCCTCGCCGTACAGGCGGACGCCGGGCCGCATCCCACGGCCGCCGCCGTGGCCCGGCCCGGCTCGTCGGCGCCGGCGACCCCGCACCCGTCCGCCTCGGCGCACACCCCGCAGGCGCCCGAGCTGCCGGACGACTCCGGCGACGGCCGCCGGATCGTCTACTCGCTGGGCGCCAAGCGGGTCTGGCTGGTCGACGCGACCGGCAAGCCGATCCGCACGTTCCCGGTGTGGCCGGGCACGGTCGCCCCGCGGCCCGGCCGCTACTCGATCACCCTGCGCACCCAGTCCCTCAAGGGCTCGGACGGCGTGGAGATCGAGCACGTCATGTACTTCACCAAGGCGGACGGCGTGAACGTCGCCTTCTCCAACGCGCTGGACGGCTCCTCCCCGCCCCCCGCGAACGGCCAGAAGCTGGGCGGCATCCGCCTGCACAAGGAGGACGGGGCCGCGCTGTGGTCCTTCGGCGACCAGGGCACCCGGGTCGCGGTCGTCGACTAGCGTCCGTCCCCGTCCGCGGCCCCCCGGGCGGGGAGCTGGTTGACGACCAGCGCGACCCCGCTGATCAGGAAGATCCGGGTCGCCGCGTCCAGGCCGTTCCACGCCTCCGACTGCCACATGGCGAACCACTCGCCGCCGATGGCGATGAACCCGCCGCCGAACAGCAGCATCAGCATCAGCAGCCCGTAGGTGGACCAGCGCCGCGCGGAATCGTCCCTGCCGCGCGCCCACAGCCAGGTCCCCCTGATCAGCAGCAGGGCGGCCACGCTCTCCCACACGATGATCAGCACGTACGCGGTGTCCTCCAGGGCCGTGCTCGTCACGGCCCGCCACTTCAGATTGCCGTCCTTGAACGTCGTGTCCATCGACAGCACGTGCCGGACGTAACTCTGGTTGGTCCCGAAGTCGGTGATGTTCCCGAAGGCGACCAGGGCGATGTAGAGGGCGAGTATGCCGGTGAGCACCCCGGCGGCGAGCCTGAGGCCCGTGGGGCGGTGGGGAGTGGTGGTCATGGCTGGATTCTCTCCCGGCCAACACCGGCCTCGCCCGCAGGGATTGAGCCAGAGGCCCGGTGAACCCCCAGGATCGCCGGGGCGAACGCGGCCGGTCCGCCGGACAACGACCCGTGGGGGAGGTTTTGTCCGGCTGAACGGACCGTTCCCGGTCGATTACAGTGCTGCGCGTCGTACAGGCGGGCGGTGCCAGGGGAGGTCTGGTGGGGGTGACGACCGGTGCCGTCTGGGGCCGTGCCGAACAGCAGGACTATCGCAGCAGGGTGCGCGGGACCCTGCTCGGGGTGGCGGTGGGCGACGCGCTCGGCGGGCCCGCCGACACCCTCTCCCTGGACGGGATCCGGGCCGCGTACGGCGGTGCGGGGCTGCTCGACCTGGCCCCCGGGTACGGCCGGCGCGGCAGCGTCACCCACCACACCCAGCTGACCCTGTTCACCGTGGACGGGCTGATACGCGCCCAGGTACGGCGGGACACCGGCGCCTGGCACCCGCCGACCGATCTGCACCGGGCGTATCTGCGCTGGGCGGCCACCCAGCGGGACTGGGGTCCCGACGAGCGCCGCGCGGAGGACGGCTGGCTGGCCCGCGAGGAGTGGCTGTACGCCCGCCGCGACCCCACCCGCGCGCTGCTGACCGGGTTCGGCGACCGGACCATGGGCACGCCGGAGTCCCCGAAGAACCCGGACGAGATGGGCCCCGAGGCGGTCGCCCGCTCGGCTCCCTTCGGGCTGCTCGTCGGCTGGGAGCCGCAGCTCGTCGTCCAGCTGGCCGTGGAGTGCGCGGCCCAGACCCACGGCCATCCCGTCGCCTGCCTCTCGGCGGGCGCGTACGCCGTGATCGTGCACGGGCTGGCCCGGGGCGACAGCCTGGACGGCGCCGTGCAGCGGGCGCTGGCCCTGCTCACCGCCCGCCCCGGCCACCAACCGGTCTGCGACGCCCTCCAGCACGCCCTCGGCGCGGTACGGCAGGGCATGCCGACCCCGGCCCGGGTGGAGGAGCTGGCCGGCGACGGCACGGCGGACGGGCTGCTGGCCGCCTCCGTGTACTGCGCGCTGGTGGGGGAGGACGTACGGCACGGGCTGTGCCTCGCGGTCAACCAGAGCGGCCCGTCGGCGGCGGCCGGCGCCCTCACCGGGGGCCTGCTCGGCGCCCTGCACGGCGAGACGGCCCTCCCGCCGGCCTGGCTGGCCGAGCTGGAGGGCCGCCCGACACTCCTCGAACTCGCCGACGACTTCGCGATGGAGATGACCCAGGGCCCGGCCCTGCACGGACCCTCCGGGGCGTCACCGGGCTGGCTGGCGCGCTACCCCCGGGCGTGAGCGGCCCTACGGCGCCCCCACCACGTCGTCCCCCGCCTTGGCCGGTACCGGGACCGCCGCCGCCCCGCCGCCGTCGGTGTTCACCTTCTCTATGACCGCCAGCCGCTCCGGGGTGTCCTCCGGCTTCAGGTAGCCGATCAGGACGTACAGGACCAGGGAGACCGCGAGCGGCACCGAGACCTGGTACTGGAGCGGCACACCGCCGTCCACGTTCCAGTTGATGGGGTAGTTGACCAGCCAGAAGGCCAGCAGGCCCGCCGCCCAGCTGGTGAGCGCCGCCGTCGGTCCGGAGCGGCGGAAGGCGCGCAGCAGCCCGAGCATCATCGGGATCGCGATCGGACCCATCAGACCGGCCACCCACTTGATGACGACCGTGATGATGTCCTTGAACGCGGGGGAGTTGACCTGGGTCGCGACCGCCATGGACAGGCCGAGGAAGACGACCGTGGTGACCCGGGCCGCGATCAGCCCCGAACGCTCGCCCCAGCCCCGCGCCCTGGCCGACAGCACCGGCGCGAGGTCCCGGGTGAAGACGGCCGCGATCGCGTTGGCGTCGGAGGAGCACATGGCCATGGTGTGGGAGAAGAATCCGACGATGACCAGGCCCAGCAGCCCGTGCGGCAGCAGCTGTTCGGTCATCAGCGCGTAGGAGTCGGAGCCGTCCGGCTTCTGCGCCTTCACCAGCAGCGGGGACATCCACATCGGGAAGAACAGGACGACCGGCCAGACCAGCCACAGGATGGCCGACAGCCGGGCGGAGCGCTCGGCCTGGCGGGCGCTGCCGGTGGCCATGTAGCGCTGGGCCTGGTTCAGCATGCCGCCGTTGTACTCGAACAGCTTGATGAACAGGAACGCCAGCAGGAACACGGTGCTGTACGGGCCGACCAGCGGCTTGCCGTGGCCGTGCAGCGCGGGCTCGTCCCAGGCCCCGAGGAAGCCGATGTGCTTGTCGTTCAGCTTCACCACGACCGCGATGAACATGGAGATGCCGGCCAGCAACTGGATGACGAACTGGCCCAGTTCGGTCAGCGCGTCCGCCCACAGGCCGCCGATCGTGCAGTAGACGGCGGTGATCGCGCCGGTGATGAGGATGCCCTGGTTCAGCGAGACCCCGGTGAACACCGACAACAGCGTGGCGATCGCGGCCCACTTGGCGCCCACGTCCACGATCTTCAGCAGCATGCCGGACCAGGCGAGCGCCTGCTGGGTCGGCAGGTTGTAGCGGTTCTTCAGGTACTCCAGCGGAGAGGCCACATGGAGCCGCGAGCGCAGCCGGTTGATGCGCGGCGCGAACAGCTTCGACCCGATGGCTATGCCGAGCGCGATGGGAAAGGACCAGGTGATGAAGGAGGTGACGCCGTAGGTGTAGGCGATGCCCGCGTACCCGGTGAACATCACGGCGCTGTAGCCCGACATGTGGTGCGAGATGCCGGACAGCCACCAGGGCATCTTGCCGCCGGCCGTGAAGAAGTCGGAGACGTTGTCCACGCGCTTGTGCGACCAGACGCCGATCGCGACCATCACACCGAAGTAGCCGATGAGCACGGCCCAGTCGAGACTGTTCATGTGCCCGATCGTGGTTCCGCTCACATGAACGCGACAAGCAATCGTAAGGTCAAGTCGCGGTAAAATCGTTCGTTGTAGTGACCCTCATTCACATCTATGAACTCGCATGTCCGAGTCGTCCGCGGCGTCCTTCCACCGGGAGGCGCCGGGCGGAGCACTTCACCGGGCTGGACGAGCAGGTGTCCGCGGCCACGGACACCCGCGTCACCGAGCCGCGCGACCGACCGTCGCCGTCACTTCAGCCCGTCCGGGCACGGCGTACCGCGCGGCAGCTGGTACGGCGCGGCCAGCCGGTACGTCCCGGCCTTCGGCGCCACCAGCACCGTCCACCGGTCCCCGTTCGCGTCCTCCGGTGTCTGCGTGAGACATCCGTTGACGTTCCGGTAGGTCTTGGGCGTGCCGGAGGACTCCTGCGGCGGCTTCAGGCTCTTGCCGTGCTCGTCCACGACGCTCAGCCACGGCGAGTACGGGATCCGCACCAGCACCCGGCCGGGCTTGCGCACCCGCAGCGTCATCTCCACCTGGTCGGCGCGGTCCACCACCGCGTTCGGCTCGGCGAGCGGCGCCGGGTCGGTCACCTTGAACAGCTGCCAGTTGGCGTCGCCCCAGACCTGCTTCAGATACGGCATCCCGCTGCGCAGCAGCTCCCGCTCCCGCTGGCCGCCGGACCCGTCCAGATCGTCCTTGGGCAGCACCACGTAGTGCACGGCCCAGCGCTTCAGCCACTCGTGGTAGCTGGCCGAGTTCAGCGTGTCGTCGTAGAAGAGCGGGTTGCGCTCCATGTCGGCCTGCCGGTTCCAGCCGCGGGCCAGGTTGACGTACGGCGCGAGCGCGGAGGCCTCGCGGTGCGAGCGGGCCGGGACCACCTCGACGCGGCCCTTCTCGGCGCCGCCCTTCTGCAGCTCGTTCACCAGCGGGGCCAGCTCCCGCGCCCAGGAGGCGGCCGGGGTGGTGTGGATGATGTCGTCCACCGACTTGTAGCCGAGCCAGCCGACGAAGCCGAGGAAGGCCAGCACGGTCAGGTACCACTTGCGCGACTTCGGCACGGTGTACGGCAGCGCCGCGATCAGGGTCGCGCCCGCGAACAGCATCGGCAGCCGCGAGATGTTCGATCCGATCTGCGAGCTGATCAGCCACACCAGCACCACGGCGACGCTGTAGACGGCCGCCGTCAGCCGGACGGTCACCCACCGCTTGGGCACCAGGAACAGGCACAGCAGGCCGTACAGCAGCGGCATGACCACCGAGCCGAACCCCATCGGCTGGGTCCCGGAGAACGGGAACAGCCAGGCCGACACCGCGACCACCGCCGACGGCGCGAGTCCCAGCGCCCAGGCGCCGGGCCGCCGCTTCTGGAGGAACAGGGAGACCGCGACCAGCCCCACGAACAGCCCCGCCACCGGCGAGCCCATCGTGGCGAGCGCCGCCAGCGGGGCGGTGACCAGGGCCTTCGCCCAGCGCTTGGTCCGCCACCGGTACGGCCAGCAGAACACCGCCGCGACCGCGCCGAGCGCGAACATCATGCCGAGCCCGAAGGTCACCCGCCCGGAGATCGCGTTGCACAGGAGCGCGAAGACCCCGGCGAGCGAAGCCCACAGCGGGTTCCGCACCACCCGGGAGCGGATCAGCACCAGCGTCAGCAGCCCCGCCGACACGGTGCCGGCGATCATCATCGTCGTACGGACCCCGAGCACCGACATCAGATACGGCGACACCACGCTGTACGACACCGGGTGCATGCCGCCGTACCAGGCGAGGTTGTACGCCGAGTCCGGGTGCCGGCCGACGAACTCCGCCCACGCGTCCTGGGCGGCGAGATCACCGCCGCTGTTCGCGAAGGTGAAGAACCAGATGATGTGCAGCACACCCGCGAGGGCCGTGACCGACAGCACGGGATGCCGCAGCAGACGCCGGCGCAGCGCCCCGAGCGCGGTGTCCGCTTCCGCGGCCCGGCCGGAGGGCACCTCGGGGGTGCCGCCGTCCGCGCCGTTCCCGGACAGGCGTATTCGCGCACCGGCTCCCGGGCCCGGTTCGGCGTCGTCGGCGCGTGTCGGCTCCGCTGTGGCCACTGAAGGCACTCCCCGTGTCCCGTCTTCTGTTCTCGGCCGCTTCCACGGTGTACCCGGCCGCTTTCCGATTTCTTCCGGTTCTTCCAGTTCGCGGCCCTGTCTTGCGTGACCGGCGACCTGCCCCGATTCGTGACGCTAGCACGCACCCCGTCGCCGAGGCTCCCGGGTTGGGGGCCGGTGACGGGGTGCGGGGGCGGGGGCGGTCCGGTGATCAGCCCAGACGGGTCAGCTTGGCGCCGAAGCCGGGCTCGGCCAGATCCTTCTTCAGGGCCACCGGAACCTTGACCGCGGCGGCCGTGCCGTCACCCACGGTGAGCGTGCCGACCCGGGTGCCGGCCTTCGCGGTGTGCGGCACCGACCCGGAGGCGAAGGTCAGCCTGACCTTCAGGCCCGCCCAGCCGACCGCCGTGACGTCCTCGGTGACCACGATGGGGGTGTGACCGCCGAGCCGGTCGTCCACATAGCCGACCACATCGCCCTTCTTCAGGACCTTCGTGGAGGTCAGGTCCTCCCGGGCGGCGAGCAGCGCGGTCTTGCTGACCTTGTTCGCGGTGTCCAGGATGTCCGGCTTGTGCTGTCCGAGGATCGCGCCGACGATCGTCACCGTCTGCCCGCCGACCTTCTTGCGGTCGGCGAACAGCAGGTTGCCGCCGGCCGCGGTGGTGCTGCCGGTCTTGATGCCGATCGCGCCGATCCGGTACGGCAGCTCGTTCGTGTTCGGCCAGAAGTGCCCGGAGGGGTCCGTCCAGCTGGCCACGCTGGTGATGGCGACCAGCGCCGGGACCTTCACGACCGCGCGGCCGAGCTTCACCTGGTCGTGGGCCGTGGAGACGGTGGTCTCCTTCAGGCCCGAGGGGTCGGTGTACGTGGTGCCGGTCATCCCCAGCTCCTTGGCGGTGGCGTTCATCTTCTTCACGAACGCCGCCTCCGAGCCCGCGTCCCAGCGCGCGAGGAGCCGCGCGATGTTGTTGGCGGAGGGGATCATGACGGCGGACAGGGCCTGCTTCTCGGTGAGGTACTGGCCGGCCTTGACCGTGGTGAGCGTCGACTCGCCCGCGGTGTTGTAGCCGGCCTCCTTCTCCGCCTTCTCGTCGATCTTGATCTTCGGGCCCTCCTGGCCCGGCTTCAGCGGGTGGTCGCGCAGGATGATGTACGCGGTCATGGTCTTGGCGACCGAGCCGATGGCCGCGGGCTTCTGCTCGCCGAAGTTCCCCATCGTGCCGATGCCGTCCACGTCCACCCAGCCCTGGCCCTCGCCCGGCCACGGCAGCCGGGGCGCGCCGCCGTCGAACGTGTAGGTGTCCTCGGCGGTGAGCGCGAGGGCCGGCGCCGGCAGCGGACGGAACGCCTGCACGACCGCGAAGATGATCGCCAGGAGCAGGACCAGCGGGGTCCAGATCTTGATCCGGCGCACGAGCGTGCGGACCGGGGTCTCCGGGGGCGGCGGCGTGTTGGTCAGCTCCGCCAGCAGGTCCAGCGGCGGCTTGGGCGGCAGCGGCTGCTGGGTGGTGCGCTCGGGGCCGATCCGGGGGACGGCGGTGGTGGCCTCGGCCACGGGCGCCTTGTCGTCCGGGGGCGTGCCGTCCTTCGGCGCGGGGGCCTGGCCGGCCCGGCGCATGTCGTCCTTCAGCGCGACGAACTTGCTGGTGCGCTCGGACTCGGACTCGGCGGCGGGCTTGGTGTCGGCGGGCTTGGTGTCGGCGGGCTTCGGCTTGCCGGTGTCGCCGACCTTGAGCATGGTGGTGGGCTGGTCGACGGCCGGCTTCTTGGGCTGTACGGCCTTGAAGACGGTGGTCGGCTGATCGACGCCTGCGGCGGAGGGGCCGGGCTTGGCGCCGGACTTGGCGCCGGGGGCGGCGTCTTTCTTCGCGTCGGTGTCGGTGTCCGCGTCGGCTTTGGCGCCGGTGTCGATCTTTGCGTCCGCGTCCGCGTCCGCGTCTATGCCGGCCTTGGCGTCAGGGGTCGCGTCGGAGTCGGCGCCCGCCTTGGGCTCGGCGTCGGTGCCGGGCTCGGCGTCGGCCTCTTCCTTGGCGTCCGTCGTGGCCTTCACGCCGGCGTCGGCACCGCTCTCGGCGTCGTCCTTGTCGGTGACTTCGTCCTTGCCGTCGGTGTCGGCCTTGGCGTCGACGGGGTCGTCGGCGTCGGCCTTGCTGTCCGTGTCGGCATCCGACCGGTCACCGTCACCGTCCCCGTCCCCGGTGTCGGACGAACCCTCAGAACGGGCGTCGGCACGCGAGTCGGAGGACTCGTCACTCTCACCCTCGTCCTCGGCCTCCCCGTCGGACGAACTCCCGCTCGCCGCGACCTCCTTGGACGCCCCCTCGTCCGCATCTCCCGCCGCACCGGCTCCCTTTGCAGTCGCGTCGGTCCCCGGCTCGCGGATCCACGCCGAGACGGCCGCGCGCAGGTCCGTGTCCCCGTCGGCCGGGACGGAGTCCTGGGCGCCGGAGGGCTCTTCGGGCTCGGCCGGGGTGTCGGGCTCGGCCGGGGTGTCCGGTCGTACCGTCAGGACCTTCGTCGCCGTGTCCGTACCGCGGGCCGAGGAATCCTTTTCGCGGGCCACCGTCAGCCGCGGATCGCGCGTCTCGGGAACCGAACCCGCGCTCTGGGATGTCGGTTCCGCCGACGACTCGCGCTGCTTCGACCTGTCGGGGGACTCGCCCGCCACCGATGCCTCCTCCATGCGCCGCGCGCTTGCGCGCGCGCCCTGTCCGAACCATGTACCAGTGTCCTGTGTGAGGGCTTGGCCCCTGCGGTAGACGAGAACGACATACCTGCCGGTTCCCTTACGAACCGGTCACGCACCCTCGACAGACCAATGTGAGAGGGGTCACCCTGTCATTCATCCACGCGGGGAGGCATGGATGGGCAGGAGCCGCAGAACACTTCCGGAGGAGCTTCTGCTGCTGGCACTGGACCCGGCCACGGGTACCACTGCGCAGCCGCAGTCGCTCGACCTCGGTCTGGCCGGTGCACAGCTAGTGGAGCTGGCGCTGGCCGGACGGATAGCCCCAGACGGGGATCGTATCGCCGTGGTGGTGCCACGGCCGACAGGAGATCCGACTCTGGACAGCGCGTTGGAGTTGCTGCGCAGGCGCGGCGCTCCGGTACGTGCCGTCCACTGGATCGGCGGGCCCCGGCTGGGGCTCAGGCAGACCTATCTGTCGCATCTGGAGCGGTGCGGCATGGTCGCCGCCGTACCCGGCCAGATGTGCGGGGTGCTGCCGACCACGCGTTACCAGGCGACCGACACCGCCATCAGCCGGGAGATCCGAGCCCGGCTGGATTCCGCGATCCGCACCGGCGTACCGCCGGACCCGCGGACCGCGGCGCTCGCCGCCCTGGCGCACGCCGTCGGGCTCGGCAAGCACCTGTATCCGGGGAACGAGGGACGCTCGTCCCGCTCCCGGCTGCGGGATTTGATCCGGCACGACCCCATGGGCGGGCTCGTCGCGCACGCCGTCATGGACGTACAGAACGGCGCGGCGGCCCAGCCGCGCCGGGGCTCGGCCCCGGCCGGCCGGCAGGCCGCGTCCGGAGCCAGGGCGGCGGAACCCGCACGCGGGGTTCCGATGCAGCCGCACCGCGGGTCCATGGCGCGTGCCGTGGCCCACTGAGCCGCACGCACACCCGCACGACCGCGCGCACGCACACACGCACGACCGCGGGCCGGGCCGCAGGCCCGGTGCGCACGCACCCGGTACGCACGCACCCGGTACGCACAGACCCGGTTCGGGAGCCGCTGGTCGGAGCGGGGCGGTGGGACCACTGTCGTGGTCCCGCCGTCCCGCTCGACTGCGTCCACCCGTTCGAAGGGCTTCGCGGGACGTCGTCGACGGGCGGTGCATATCCGCCGTTTCCCAGCGCCGGAAAGCACCTTGGTGGCAGTCTGCTCAACAGCAGATACGGAAAGTGTTGAGTCACAGGCAGGCAGCCGGAGGTGCACGTCCCGTGGCGTCCAATGTCAATCCCACCGTAAGGCGACGCCGGCTGGGCCAGGAGCTGCGCAGGCTCCGCGAGCTCAAGGGCATGACGGCCGAAGAGGTGGCGGAACGACTGCTGGTGTCGCAGTCGAAGATCAGCAGACTGGAGAACGGCCGCAGGAGCATCAGCCAGCGCGATGTGCGCGACCTGTGCGGGGTCTACGAGGTCGAGGACAAGCGGATCGTCGACTCGCTGATGGAGATGGCCCGGGACTCGCGGCAGCAGGGCTGGTGGCACACCTTCGGGGACATCCCGTACAGCGTGTACATCGGCCTGGAGACCGACGCGGAGTCGCTGCGGGTGTACGAACCGCAGATCGTCACCGGTCTGCTCCAGACCCGCCCCTACGCCGAGGCGCTGGTGCGCGGCGCGCTGCCGGAGACCTCGGCGGAGGAGATCGAAAAGCGCGTCGAGGTGCGGATGCGGCGGCAGGAGCGCATCACCACCGAGCGCAACCCGCTGCGGCTGTGGGTGGTGCTGGACGAGGCCGCGCTGCACCGGGTGGTGGGCAGCAGGCTGGTGATGCGCGAGCAGTTGGAGCACCTCATCGAGCTGTCCGAGCTGCCGCACGTCACCGTGCAGGTGCTGCCGTTCGAGGTGGGCGCGCACCCGGGCATCAACGGCCAGTACGCGATCCTGGAGTTCGCCGACGCGGCCGACTCCAGCGTGGTGTACCTGGAGGGCGTCACCAGCGACCTGTACCTGGAGAAGGCGCAGGACGTGCAGAAGTACGCCGTGATGTACGAGCACTTGCGGGCGCAGTCGCACAATGTGGAGGTGTCCCGGCAGTTCATCGCGGAAGCGGCGAAAAGGTTCGCCGACTGAGGCGGGAGGGGCACGGGCGCGGGATCGTACACCGCCGGTCCGCTTCGGTGGAAGGCTCGCCCGGAATATGCCATCCGGTCGAGTGAACGGCTCCTCCGTCAGGGGAAGTTGCCCGCTAGCGTCGATCATGCCAATCGGACGACACGGTTGGCGCGAACCGGACCACCGCAACCGCAACAGGAGTGGACATGGCACTGATTCAGGGCGCTTCGGAGACGTGGATGAAGTCGTCGTACTCCGGGGGCAACGGCGCCTGCGTCGAGGTCAAGGCGCCGACCGCCGCCGAGCTCGCCGTCCGTGACTCCAAGGACATCGAGGGCCCGGTGCTGGCCTTCCCGGCCGACGCCTGGAACGCCTTCGTCGCCTCCGTCAAGGCGTAGTGGCCTCCGCCGAGGCGTAAGGGCCCTTCCCGGCCCTGTCCGGCACGACAACCGCACACGCACCGCCTGAAGGGCCCTCTCGACCAGTCGCCGTCCTTGCCGAGAGGGCTCTCCCTTTTCCCGGCCGCCCGGTACCCGACACGGGCGGCCGTGGCCGGTCCGGTTCCCGCCCGGCCCGGCCGCTGTTCGTTACCGGCCCAGCTGGGACTCGATCGCGGCGACGACCTCGGCCGAGTCCGGCTCGGTCTGCGGCGAGAACCGGGCGACGACCCGGCCGTCCCGGCCGATCAGGAACTTCTCGAAGTTCCAGCGGATGTCCCCGCTGTGCCCGTCGGCGTCGGCGAATCCGACGAGCCGCTCGTACAGCGGGTGCCGGCCCGGGCCGTTCACCTCCACCTTCTCGGTCAGCGGGAAGGTCACGCCGTAGGTCGCCGAGCAGAACTCCGCGATCTCCTCGGCGCTGCCCGGCTCCTGCCCGAGGAACTGGTTGCAGGGCACGCCGAGCACGGTGAAGCCCCGTGCCGCGTACCGCTTCTGCAGCTCCTCCAGCGCCGAGTACTGCGGGGTAAGGCCGCACTTGGAGGCCACGTTCACGACGAGGACGGCGTTGCCCGCGAGCCGCGACAGCTCCGCGGAACCGCCCTGGAGGGCACCGATCTCGACGTCCAGCGGGGAGCCGCTGTGCTCAGTAGTCGTCATGCCACCGGATGCTAGTCCCTGGGCCCTTCCGCACCCGCTGCTCCCGGCCTCACGCGTCCGCCCCGCCCGCCTCGTGCCCGCTCACCCGGGACCCGCCTGCCTGGTGCCCGCCCGCCTCGTGCCCGCTCGCCTCGACCAGTACGTCCCCCGCCGTCGTCCGCACGTACAGCACCGCCCGTCCGGCCCGCCGCCGCTCCACCAGCCCCGCCTCGCGCAGCACCTTCAGATGCCGTCCGACGGAGCCGAGGCCCTGCCCGGTCACGGCGGTCAGCTGGGTCGTGCTCATGGGCGAGCCGAGCAGCACGAGCACCCCGGCCCGGGCCGCCCCCAGCAGCGCGCCCAGTCCCGCCGGGACCGTACGCCCGCCGTCCCCGGCCAGCACGCCGGCGCAGGGGTAGACCACGGCGTACCGCTCCCGTTCCGCCCAGGACACCCAGCCCTGCCGCTGCGGGGTCACCGGCACGAAGAGCAGTTCGGCGCCGGAGATGTCGCGCGGCGGATACTCGTGCTGGTTGACCTGGAACCGGTTGTCCCCGAGCCAGCGCGTCCCGCCCGGCCGCAGGCCGCCCAGCGCGCTCGCCCAGCCGCCCCGGCTCACCTGCGCCGTCCGCGCCAGCACATCCGCCTCCAGCACCCGCCGGCGCCGCTCCCAGGAGGGCCGTACGGTCTCCTCCCACACCCACTCCAGCAGCGTGGCCGCCCGCTCCGCCAGGTCGTCCCGGTCGAGCACGGCGGGCAGCGGCCCGGCGAGCGAGAGCCGCAGATGGGCGCGGGCGGCACCGGGATCGACCGCGCGCACCCGACCGACCTCCGCGGCGAAGTCCTCCCCGGGGCGCGGGGTGGGCGTCAGGAAGTCGGCGATCCACTCCCGCCCCAGCCCCGCCCGCACCAGCCGCGCGGTCACGGGGTCGGCCGCGAGCCGGGCACGGTAGGCGGGCAGATGGGCGCCCAGCCAGGCATGCTCCCCGGGATGCGCTCCCTGCCCGGCGTGCAGCAGCTTCAGGCACCCGAAGACCTCGGCGAGCGGAGAGACGACGAACCGGCTCCGGGCGAGCGTGTCGGCGTCGAGCTGCCACCACCCCATCCGAGCGGCACCTCCCCCTGGGACGTTCCGCGCGGGACGTCGCGTGCGGGACCTTTCGCGTGCGGGCGAAACAATAACGGGCGTCCGGCGGCCCGGCCGAGACTCCGGACCATGACCGGCTACCGATCCCTTTTCCGCACCCCGGAGTTCACCCCGCTCTTCCTCGCCACGGCCGCGCAGACCGCCGCCCAGACCATCGGCGGCCTCGCGCTGGGCACGCTGGTGTTCCGGGCGACGGGCTCCCCGCTGCTGTCGGCGGTGAGCATGTTCGGCCAGTCGCTCGCCCAGGTGCTGGGCGCCACCGTCCTGCTCTCGGGTGCCGACCGGCTGCCCCCGCGTACGGCGCTGTGCGCGATCGCGCTGGCCTTCGCGGCCGGTACGGCGGCCCAGGCACTGCCCGGTCTCCCGGCCGGCGCGCTCCTCGCCGTCCTGCTGCCGCTGGGCCTGGTCGCCTCGCTCGGCGGCGGGGTCCGCTGGGGCCTGCTGAACGAGATCCTCACCAAGGACGGCTATCTGCCCGGGCGTTCGCTGTTCAACATGGTGAGCGGACTGTCGCAGGTGGCCGGTTTCGCCACCGGCGGCGCCCTGCTCGCCGCCCTGTCCCCGCGCACCTGCCTGCTGCTGGCGGCGGCCCTGTACCTGACGGCCGCGCTCGTCCTGCGGCTCGGCCTGACCCCCCGCCCGCCCCGCGCGGCCGGCCGCGCCTCGGCGTCGGAGACCTGGCGCGTCAACGCCGCGCTGTGGTCGTCCCGGCCGCGCCGTCTGACGTACCTGGGCCTGTGGCTGCCCAACGGCATGGTCGTCGGCTGCGAGTCGCTGTACGTGTCGTACGCCCCGCACGCGGCCGGCACCCTGTTCGCGTGCGGGGCGCTCGGCATGTTCGCCGGGGACGTGACGGTCGGCCGGCTGCTCCCCGCCCCCGTCCGCGCCCGCCTGGCCACCCCGCTGCTGCTCCTGCTGGCGACGCCGTTCCTGGTCTTCTGCGCCCACCCGCCGCTCCCGGTGGCGGCGGCCTGCGTCACCGTGGCCTCGGCAGGCTTCGGCGCGAGCCTGGTCCAGCAGGAGCGGCTGATGCGCCTCACCCCCGACACCATGACCGGCCAGGCCCTCGGCCTGCACTCGGCGGGCATGCTGACCCTCCAGGGCCTCAGCGCGACAGCGGCGGGCACCCTGGCCCAGCTCACGTCACCCGCGACGGCGATGACGACGATGGCGACGGGCTCGGTCTGCGTCACGCTGACGCTGGCCATGGCATCCCGCCGCCCGGGGATCCACCGGGAGGAACGCGCGCTGCCCTCGAGCTGAACCGGAACGCATCCCAGGGGCTCGGCGCTGCTGACGTCATCCTGGGCCCGCGGTGAGGGTGGAACGGCGCGGGGCCGGCCGGCGTCGTCCCTCTCCGGGGCGCGGTGGACGTGTCCCGGAGAGGGGCAACCGAGTGCGGACGGACGGCTTCGCCAAGTGGACAAGGCGGTTCGAGGACGAGCGCGAGCGCAGGCGAGCCCAGGGCGACCCGGACTGGGGACACAGCCCGAGGCTGCATCCGGCGGTGTGGGCCGGCATTCAGCGCTTCCAGGTCGGCGAGAACGGTGACGGTGCCAACCTCGTCGGCAAGGCGGACGAGGCGGGCGACGGCGACTACGCGCAGGCGGTCCGGCTGTTCGTCGCCGAGGAACAGAACCACGCCCGCCTGCTCGCCCGGCTCTTGGCCGCGGGTGGCCTACCGACCCTGACCGGACACTGGAGCGACACGGTCTTCGTACGGTTGCGACGCCTCATGGGCCTGCGGATGGAACTGCTGGTGCTGATGATCGCGGAAGTGGTGGCACTCCGCTACTACCGGGCCTTGCGCGACGGCACGGACGACTCGCTCACCACGGAGGTGGCGGGGCGGATCCTCGCCGACGAGCAGCGCCACGTCCCGTTCCACTGCGAACGCCTGCACGCCTCCCTGGCAGAACTGCCTCGCGCGATACGCCGTCCGCTGATGTCCCTGTGGCGGCTCCTCCTGCTCGCCGTATCCATCGTCGTCGCAGTGGACCACGGCCCCGCACTCCGCCGACTCGGCATCGGCCGCCTCCGTTTCGTCTCCGACGTGACGGTCTCATCCGGTCCGGTCATCGCGGCGGTGCTGACATCCGACCCGGAGGCTTGGAGGCCCACGGACTGACGGGGAGAAACCCTGGGCTGCGTACGAGCCACGCCCCCCGGTCTCGACCGTCGTGCGGACCAGTGCGGGATTGCCGGGCGCATGTCCTCTGCGGAAGGCGCACCGCTCCGCGCAGCGGTGCACGGCGGGTCGGGGAAGTTGCTCGGCGGAGCCGTCCGAACGCCGGTGAACGGGGCTGAACGAGACGGAAACTGAGACTGCGGCACTCTTCACCGCAGCCTGGGAGACGGCCCGCGGCCAGTTGCCGGAGCCGTCGTCATGCGTGGACCTAGGCTGCCTTGGGCCGCGCCGCGCGTAGGCCCGGGGCGGGCTCCTGTGCGTCGAGTGGCAAGGTCTCGTCTTCCCCGAAGTCGGGGGCCTGGAAGAGGTTGGTCGTCGCCGGAGGCGGCGATGCCGCGGCGGAGCAGCGGGGCTGCCCTTCCGGGGCGGAAAACAGCGACGTCAGATCGATGAGAGGACTCTCTTTCGTTACAGGTCCCTGAAGGGGCCTGGTGTGCCGTGACCGGGCACAGCGGTCCTACAGCCTGGTCATCTTGCCGTACGGGCTCAGGATCCGCATTTGCGCCGAGCCGAAATCCACGAGCGCCGCGATTCCGTCCTCGATGCCGATGACTCGCCCGAGGCCGTACATGTCGTGGGTGACCTGATCGCCCACGGCGAAGTGCTTGGGAGCCGGTGTGACCGGAGCCTTGAAGGGGCTGGTAGGCAGATGACGCTTCGGCGCAGCAGGCTTTGTCATGACTCAGTATGACCCTACGCGCGTCCCGTTTGCTGTGGCCATCGGCACAGATCCGGACGGGCACGACCGCTCCGTGCCACTGACCTGCGGTTTCGAGACGTGATGAGGCGAAACTGGACCGCAGGTCCCCCCTCACTGACCATGGCCGGCCCCAGCATCTCGCACTGCTGTGGCACGAACATCAGCCGCCGGTAGTCGCCCAGGCGACCGGCCCCGTTGAGGTCGGAAGCAGATGCAAAAGACCACCTACCGACGTGGTCGGGGTCAGGACCGGCAGCAGGCCGAGGAGGACCGCGCGAGGATCAGCGCTCAGGACTACGCGCTGCGGTACATCGCCGCCTGGGCCCGCTCGCTGGTCGCGTACATGCGGCAGGCCAGCTGGAGCCGCCTCCGCCCCCGCAGCCCATACCTGAGGAGGTCCGCCCGTACCTCCACGACATCGGCACGTGACCGCGGCCCCGCTCTCCTCCTCCGGGAGGGCGGGGCCGCTTTCGTCATGCCCGGATACGCTCAGCCCCATGATTCGCGCTGTGATCTTCGACGTCGGCGAGACCCTCGTCCGAGACGATCGGTACTGGGCATCGTGGGCTGACTGGCTGGACATCCCCCGCCACACGCTCTCCGCGCTCGTCGGAGCGGTTGTTGCGCAAGACCGCGATAACGCCGACGCCCTCCGCCTCGTCCGACCCGACATCAACGTCGCAGCCGAGTACCGGGCACGGGAGGCCGCCGGCCGTGGCGAGCACCTGGACGACAGCGACCTGTACGACGACGTCCGGCCCGCACTGGCCGAGCTTCGCCGGCTCGGCGTCCGGGTCGTCATCGCCGGGAACCAGACCGCTCGCGCTGGTGACCTGCTACGAGCCCTTGACCTGCCGGCGGACGTGATCGCGACGTCCGGTGAGTGGGGCGTAGCCAAGCCGCAACCGGAGTTCTTCCAGCGGGCCGTCGAGGCCGGGCAGGTACCTGCCGAGGAGACGCTGTACGTCGGCGACCACCCGGCCAACGATGTGTTCCCCGCGGCGGCGGCTGGACTACGAACCGCGCACCTGCGCCGGGGACCATGGGGGCATCTCTGGGCCAGTGACCCGAACGTCATTGCGACGGCCGACTGGCGGATCGACCGACTGACCGACCTGGCCGCTATCGTCAGCGACTGAATCACCACTCGCACCGTGACGATAGGGCTACCGTGCGGTATGACGGACCGAACGGAGCTCGTATGCCAAGCAACACAGCGCGCGAGGTCGGCCACCGCGTCGCCATAATCCGCCGCGCCCGCCGCATGACGCAGGCTGACCTCGCACGTGCCGCCTTCGTCTCCCTCCCCACCATCAAGGCCATCGAACGCGGAGCCCGCTCCCCGAGTGACGACACTCTGGACTCGATCGCCGCAGCGCTCGCCGTCGACCCGAGCCACATCATCACCGGCAGCACGCGTACCGACAGCCGGGTGCACGCCTCCCTCCCTGCCATCTCCGCCGCGATCGCCGCCTACGACATCCCCGCCGACGACCCGCCGCCCACGTTGCACCAGCTGGCAACGGCCGTGGCGCAGCTGGCCGAGTGGAGACTGGCCGCGCAGTACGCCCGCATTGCCGAGCACGCCCCTCGGCTCCTCACACGCTCGCTGACCGCGCTGCACGACTGCACCGGCGCCGACAGGCTGCGCGCCGCCAAACTCCTCGCCGCCACGGCCCGGTCGGCAGACGCGGTCGCGTACAAATTCGGACACCGGGACCTGTCAGCCAGGCTCGTTGATCTGATGCGATGGGCGGCTGACCAGACCGAGGACCGCATCGCTCAGGCCACCGCTGCCTACGTCCGCACGGAAACGTTCTTCGCCGCACGCGCCCACGCCCAAGGCCTCGCCGCTCTGGAGCGCGCCATCGACGCAAGTCCCAGCCCGATCGGCCGGGACACGACTGCCGCTCGTGGCGCTCTGCATATGCGGGCGGCCGTCATCGCCGGGCGCGCCGAGAATCCGGATGCCGCCGAGCACCACCTCGCCGAGGCACGACGGCTCGGCGATACGTTGCCTGAGGACTCCTACGACGGTACCCAGTTCGGCCCGGACTCGGTGAAGGCCCACGAGGTGTCCGTCGCGGTCAGCCTGGGCCGCGATCACATCCAGGCAGCCCTAGACGTCGCAGAAGAGTGGACCCCACCGAACTCCATGCCGGCCGAACGCAGATCCGGATTCTGGATCGAGCTGGCCCGAGCACAGGTGTGGACAGGGCGCCCGGACGACGCGTTCGAGTCGCTGAAGGTTGCTCGGTTCATCGCGCCGCAGCACACTCGCGAGCACCCGTGGGCGCGGGAGGCTGCGGCCACAATCCGCAGGCTGAAGCGCGCGGACGCGGAGTCGCTGACCGCGTTCACGGAGTGGATCGGCGCCATCTGAGGGAATACACGCTGTATCCCTTGTAGCTCTTGTCGCGGCCCATGCTCTGTCTGTCCGAAAGAGACGGCAGATGGAGGTCAGGATGCGACGATGCGCTGAGCGGCTGCTTCGAGTGGCCGGGCCCGTGAGCATTGCCCGGCTCCACGGGCGAGCGTGCTGGTACTGCGGTGCGGTCGCCCGCGCGATGAAGGCAGTGGGCCGTGTCCAACGGCGCCCCGGTCAGCGGGTGTGGACCGTCGTGTCCTGTGGCTGTCACCTGAAGCATGCGCTCGCCGCAGCGGCCGGGGACGAGGGGCGTGCTCAGTGACCTCCTCCACCCCGCTGCCGCAGGTCCGCGTACTGCCCCGGCAGACGAATGCCGTGCCGGACGCGCGGCACTTCGTGGCCGACGTCCTCAAGGACTGGGGCCTGCTCGGCGTACTGGACGATGCCGCAACGGTCGTAACCGAGCTGGTGACCAACGCGGTTCAGCACACGCAGACGCCGACCGTCCGGGTCATCGTGCGCCGGATGCCGTCGGACGCGGTCCGGGTCATCGTCATCGACAAACACCCTGACCTCTGGCCCGCCCTCCAGTCCGCAGGGCCTCTCGCCAGCGGCGGGCGCGGCCTGGCCCTGGTCGATGCCGTAACGAAGTCGTGGGGCTGCACCCGGTTGCCATGGGAGAAATATGTCTGGGCCGACTTGGAGGTGGCCAAGGATGCCTGAGTTGCCCGCTCCGAGCACACGCCTGATGGCTATCCCCGCCGCGCTCGTGCCGCACATCGTGTTGCCGCGCCTGGAACTCCTGTCCGACGCCCGGACGCGGGGCGCCGAGTGTGTCTGGGGCGGCGAACGGTTGTCCATCGAGACGGCCATCGACCTCGGCAAACACGTGACCGACGACGGCTTCAGCTGGTTCCCCCGCGCATGCCTGCGCTGTACCCGGGACGCTGTGTGGAACGCGCGCAACAGCCACCCCGGTCGGTGCACCGAGTGCAGGGGCCCCGCCGCCCCGTGCGACACCCGCCGCGCCCTGCACGACCTCCTGCTGGAGCTACGCCGATGACCGGCACCAGCCCCATCCGCCCCGTCCAGTACTGGAACGGCACACCGGTGCCGTTCATCACCGCCTGGACCAAGGAGCCCACCCCGCCACAGTCGCTCGCCGTCATCGAGGGGCGCGGCGGTCCAGGACTGGGGTTCCGAGACGAGGTCAGCCACATCGACCGGCACTACGGGATTCCTTGGGTGCGCATGCCGGTCACGCGTGGCGGGCGGCCCGACTTCGTGGTCGTCAACGGCCTGCGGCAGCGGCAGGCGATGAGCCGCCTGCTCTGCCAAGTCTGCGGCGGCCCAACGGTCGGGACCCGGCCGGACGATCGCACGCTGTTCCTGGCCGGCTCGTCCGGCGGCCGGCCCATCACCGCCGGGGAGCGGACGATGTCGCCGCCCGTGCACGCGGTCTGTGCCCGCCTCGCCGTCCAGGAGTGCCCGCCGCTGCGTGACCACGGCTGGGCGGCGGCACTCGTCGGGTACACGCCGGTGTGGGGCGTGGCCGGCCCGATCTTCCACCCGCACACTCTGGAGCAACTGACAAACGACCTGTGCCGTGTCCCGTTCAGCGACACCAGGCGTATCCGCTGGGTCCTCGCCACCCGTCTCGTCATCACCCTGGAGGATGTCACCCCGGTCACCGACCTCGACGCCTTGGCCGACGAGGAGACCGAGGCCATCCGAGCCTCCAGCAGACCCGTGTCCGGCAGCGACGCCGACCGCGCCGGGCACGGCCAGACCACCAGCGCGGATCCTTCGGCAAGGGCCAGGAGGTAGGCGCTGGAGCCGCGCGGCCGCCCCCGTCCCCCGTCGGGGGGCGGCCGCCTGCACAACCAAGTCGCATAGCGAGATGTCGAGCACGTAGACGAAGCTGCATTATTCGAACGTGCGTTCACTCGATCGGGCGAATCCCCTGGTCGGTGACCCCCTGATGCATGGAGATGCGGAGGGCAAGTAAGCGTGCCGGGGTCATTCGGCGTGGTGGCCCCTCCCAGTGACCCCGGCACAGAGCCCCCGCGTTCTGGTGAAGGCCAGGGCGCGGCGGTTGCTCGCTTCTGGGCTGACCTGGGAGAACTCCATGATCGTTTAGGAGGTCCTACCAGACGAAAGGGAAAGGCCCCGGTCCCCCTTTGACCTGGGAGTTCCGGGGCCTAAGCCCTGTTCAGCCGTGTGCCCCCGGCAGGATTCGAACCTGCGACACCCGCTTTAGGAGTTTTCTCTGATCAAGGTCGTGACCTGGGGAAACTCCGCCATGACCGCGTTTGACCCGGAGAAACATGTCTCGGTGGTTTTTGCAGGTTCCCAGGGTTTCCCGGCCTCATGTGTGCGGAATCCGTTCCAGGCCGACTGCAGGGAGGCGACCTCGTGCCACAGGTCGTGGGCGCGCGCGGCGTGGCCAGGGGGAGGTATAAGACGCGGAGGAGTACGCGCCAGTGTGGTGGATCATCCCCGCTCACGGGGCCCCAGTTGCCGTGCCGGTCGCGGTTGTGGGTGCGCCAGGATCCGTGTGCGACAACGCCAAGTCGTGCGTTCTTGAGAACGGACAGGAACTTGTCCGCGGACAGAGGGGTGGCCACCTTCGCTTCACCTTTACCCGGTGCGTCAGGGGCGGCCGGCCGTGCCCGGGGGCGCCGGACCGATCCCTCGAGGACGAAGGGCACTTCGCTGCCGACGGAGAGCCATCCTGACAGCGGCGGGAGTCCAACTGCTCCCTGCGGCTCATCCACCTCGTCGGATCTGCTGCCAGGAGGGCCAAAAACAGGAGATGGCAGGACGAAGGTCCACAAGGCCGAGTACGTTCGACTCGGCCCGCTGGCTGCCGGACGGCATCGGGGTTACGCCGGCCGTCTCTCGCCCTCGCGACAGGAGTCGTTGCCCCATGACCTATCGGTTCAACCCGCCGCCCACCTGGCCCGCACCGCCGGAGGGGTGGAGCCCGCCACCGGGCTGGGAACCGGATCCCGCATGGCCCACACCCCCAGGCTGGCAGATCTGGATCCCGGAAGGGGCCGTGCCGCAGCCGAGCGCACCCGTTCCTCAGCAGTCCCCCTACGGCCCCCAGGCGACGGTCCCGGCCACAGGTGGGGGTCTGTTCGGCCGGCGCCGTAAGCAAGCGGAGTCCGAGGCGGCGCGTCTGGCGGGCGAGCTGGCGCTGATGGAAACACAGGTACGCGGTCTACAGGAAGACAACCGTCACCTGACGGAGCAATTGAGTCGTCTCATCGGAGCCGACAGCGCTCAGATAGCCGCCGAGCAGCAGCGACTGCGCCGCGCGCATGAGGAGAAGCTCCAAGAGATCGGACGGATCGACGCTCTCCTCGACGAGAAGATAGAGCACGCTGCCGAGAGAGCCGCGCAGTCCCTGGTTGACGTGCGCCGCCAAGCCGACGACATGGCTCGCCAGATGGCGGAGGCCGAACAGCACCTCACGGCCGCGCGCCGGGATCTGGTGCTCACCGATGAGACGCGGATGCTGCAAGAGGCCGGCATTTACGAGTACCGCCATCCGCTCGCCGACGCGCTCGCCTACAAGGACCGGCTCGACAGTCTCAAGGCCCGCTATAAGCAGTTGGCGAGGGACGATCGGGCAGTGCTCGGGAACCAGTACTGGATGGTGGACGGCTCAGCTGCCAAGGGCCGCAAGATGGTCCGTGACTTCTCCAAGCTGATGCTGCGCGCGTACAACGCCGAGGCGGACAACGCAGTGCGCGGCATGAAGCCGCACCGGCTCGACTCGCTGATCGACCGACTCGGCAAGACGCGGGAGTCGATCGCCCGGCTCGGCGCCACCATGCAGATCCGCATCGGCGATGACTACCACCAGTTGCGGGTACAGGAGTTGGAGCTGACGGCGGACTACCTGGTGAGGAAGGAGACCGAGCGGGAGGAGCAGCGAGAGCTACGAGCCCAGCAGCGCGAGGAGGAGCGCCTGCAGCGCGAGATCGAGCGCGAGCGGCAGCGGCTGGAGAAGGAACGCAGCCACTACGAGGGCGCCCTGCGCCGCCTGCGCTCCGGCACTGGGGATGAGGCCGCCATCGCCGAACTTGAAGGAAAGCTTGCCGAGGTGGGCGCCGAACTGGAGACGGTCGAGGCCCGCGAGGCCAACATCCGGGCCGGATACGTCTACGTCATCTCCAACGTCGGAGCGTTCGGCGAACGCATGGTCAAGATCGGTATGACCCGGCGCCTCGATCCCATGGACCGCGTCATCGAACTCGGGGATGCGTCCGTCCCCTTCCGCTTCGACGTACACGCCTTGATCTTCAGTGAGGACGCCGTCGGCCTGGAACGCCGCCTGCACCAGGAGTTCGAGTCCCGCCGCGTCAACCGGGTGAACCTACGCCGCGAGTTCTTCTACGTCACACCGGCAGACGTACGCGCTGCCCTGCAGCGGTTCGCCGGACAGCACCTCCTGGAGTTCCAGGACACGCCCGAGGCTTCTGAATGGAGGGCCAGCCAGACCGCTGCCGGGCGGTGACGGGCTCGACTCGGTCAACCTCGTCGGGTGGTCCAGACGGCAGGCGGCGCCATCCAGGCTGATCCAGGTGACCTTGGAGGTACTTCCCGCCGCGAGGTGAGCGGTCACTTCTCCGGTTGGGGTGATCGCGAGCCACACGGACACCTGCACCTCGCTGATGCCTGAGTTCGAGCAGGAGGCCGCCGATGCCCCCGTGGGGTCGGTAGAAAACCCTGTAACCAGGACGTCGCCTAGCGTTACGTCCCCGCACACACGAAAACAGCCCCCTCGGAGATCACTCCGAGGGGGCTGTTTGAAGCTCCGTGCCTGGTCAGACACTGTGCCCCCGGCAGGATTCGAACCTGCGACACCCGCTTTAGGAGAGCGGTGCTCTATCCCCTGAGCTACGAAGGCCGGGTGGTGATCGACCGGTGAGGGTCGGGTCGCCGTCGTCAGTGTAGCGGGTGGTGTGCTCGGTGTACCGGGGGTGCGGTTGAGCGGGGGCGGCTCCTGTCCGGGGCATCGCCAGGGTGGGGTCCGTGAGTGGGTGGAAGCGTGCGCTGGACGCCGCCGGTGTCCTGGAGCCGGGGCTGCGGCGGGACTACGGAGTCCAGCGGGAGCTGGTCGCGCGTTTCCGGCGGACCTCCTATCTGGCGGTGCGGACGCTGTTGCCCGGCGCGCTGCTGCCCCACGTGGTCGTGGCGACCGCCGTGATGCACCACGGGGACAACCTGCTGGACACCGGGTCGCGAGCGCGGCGGGTGGAGGCGTGGGCGGTCTGGGAGCGGCGGGTGCGGGCGGCGCTGGAGACGGGGCGCGGGGATGATCCGCTGCTGCGAGCGCTCGTTCATACCGTTGCCGTCCATCCGCGGATGCGTGCGGCGCTGGACGCGTACCTGGACTGCGCGCCCGCCGAACTGGAGTTCGCCGGGTTCGCCGGTGAGGACGACTACCAGGGCTACGTGGATGCCTACTCCCTGCCCGCCTTCATGCTGATCGGCTGTCTGCTGGGTCCGGACGCCGAGGACGGCCGTTATCGCGCCGTCTGCCGGGCGTTCATCGACGGCAGTCAGCGGCTCGACTTCGTCAACGACATCGCCGAGGACTTGGCCGAGGGGCGGCTGGGCGTCCCGGCCGGGACGCTGGAGCGCTTCTCGGTGCGGAGGGAGGACCTGGCGGCCGGGCGGGCGGCGCCCGGGGTGCGGGAGCTGGTCCGGGACCAGGTCGGGCTGGCGGAGGCCGCCCTGCGGCGGGCCCGGGCGGTGTCCGGCCTCGTCCCGGCGACCAGCCGGCCCTTGCTGGAGGTGCTGGTCGAGGTGGAGTTGCTGACCGCCTCGGCCGTGCGGGCCCGCGGTCCGGAGGTGCTGCGCGGCTCGGTGGGCCCGTCGCCGGTGGCCGCCCTCGGGGTGCTCTTGCGTGCGCGGAGCAAGACGCGCCGAGCGGGAGTCAGGTCGTGGGGACCTTGGTGAAGCGGGACGCCCGGTGCAGGTCGCGCTGGATGTCGTCGGCCGTCGCGCGGAGCGCGGGCAGGAGGTGCTCGACGCAGTCCTCCAGGCTGCGGCGGGCCGCGTGCGTGGCCACGTTCACGGCGGCGACCGCGCGGCCCGTGCGGTCCCGGACCGGTACGGCGACCGAGCGCAGCCCGGACTCCAGTTCCTCGTCGACCAGCGCGTAGCCCCGGGCCCTGGCCTCGGCCAGTTCGGGAGCGGCGGGGGCGCCGGTGTCCGCCAGGAGGACGCGGCCCAGGGAGGTCGCGGCGGCCGGCAGGCGCGCGCCCACCGGTATGCGCACGGTCAGCACACCGCCCGTCCCCGCGCCCGCCGTGTACTGGATCTCCGTGCCGTCGGCGGTCAGCACCGCCAGCGCCGCCGGCTCGGCCACCCGGTCCGCCAGCGCCCGCAGATGCGGTTCCGCCAGGCGGGGCAGCGTCGTCCGGGACAGCGGCGGGAAGCCGAGGTCCAGCACGCGCGGGGTGAGGGCGAAGGCGCGGTCCTCGTGCGGGGCGGCGGCCACCAGGCCCAGGTACTCGTGGGTGAGCAGGGCCCGGCGGGCGGTCGCCCGGGGCAGTCCGGTCGCCCGGGCCACGTCCGTCAGGGACAGCGCCGGGCGGCCCTCGCCGAACGCGGTCAGCACCGTCAGGCCCCGGGCCAGCGACTCCACGAAGTCCCGGCCCAGTTCCTGCTTGGACGCCGTGGTCCAGGTCGCGAGTCCGGCGGGCGCGGGCCCCGGCTCGGGCGGGGGCGCGGTGCGCAGGTCGGCCTCCATCGCCGCCACCGCCGTACGCAGCCGGGGCAGCAGGGCGGCGGGCAGCTCCGCCGCCGGGTGCCGGCTGGTGTGGCTGACCACGCTCGCCACGCAGGCCACGCGGCCGGTGCGGGGGTCGCGCACCGGGGCGGACACCGCGACCAGGCCCGGTTCGATCAGCTGGTCGTCCACGGCCCAGCCGTCCCGGCGGGCCGCCCCCACCCGGTCCGCGAAGGCCGCCTCGACGGCGGCAGCGGTGTCGGTGGTGCGGGCGGTGTCGTGGGCCGGGGCGGGTTCCGGGCGCGGGGGGACGGCCGGGAACGCCGTGTCCCGCGGGTCCTCGGCCCGGCGGGTGCGCCAGCGGGCCCAGTCCCGCTCCGTCCACTCGGTGGCGAACAGCGCGCCGGGCGCGGTCCGTTCGGCCGGCAGCAGGTCGCCGATGCGGAAGCTGACCGACAGCGCCCGGCGGCGGGTGGCCTGGTGGATGAAGCGGATGCCGTCGCGGTCGGCGACCGCCAGCGACACCGACTCGTCCAGCTCGTCGGCGAGGGCGTCGGCGCGCGCGCCGAGCAGGGCGGGCAGCCGCAGGGCGGCCAGGTAGGCGTTGCCCAGCTCCAGCACGCCCGGGGTGAGGACGACGTCCCGGCCGTCGAGGCGTACGTAGCCCATGCGGGCCAGGGTCGCGGTGATCCGGTCCACCGTGGAGCGGGCCAGTCCGGTGGCCCGCTCCAGCGCGCTCGGGCTCAGCGTGCCGCCCGCCTCGGCCAGCCGGCGCAGCACCCCGACTCCGCGCACCAGCGGTCCGACCGCCTCCGCCGGCACCCCGGCCCCGGCACGGGCGCCGGCCTCCACTGCGGTCATCGCGGGCATCGTCTCTCCGGTACGGCGTCGGGGCACGCCTACGGTAAACCCCGTACCGGGACGGGCGGCGGGGACAGGTCGTCGTACGGGCGGCAGAGGTGCTCGTGAACCCCGTACCGGGCTGGGCGGCGGGTCAGGACTCGTCCGCCGCCTGCACCACTGCGCCGCCCCGGCTCACCCGGACCCGGTAGTTGCCCTCCGCGTCCGTCGAGACCACCCGCACGCTGATGCCGTGCCGTGGGTCCTCGAAGGTCTCGCCGGGGGCGAACGGGGCGTCGGAGAGTTCCGCGTGGACGTTGGGGCTGCGGGTGCAGCCGCCGCTGCCGCGGTGGCTGTCGAAGACGGTGACCGGGCCGCGGCCGGTGTCCACCGCCGCGTCGATCCGGTAGATCAGGACGCCGGGACGGCACACCGCCTCGTCGTTGCCGCCCTGGGCGCGGACCTCCAGCGCATAGGTGGTGCGCGCGGTGACCGGGATGAGGACCAGCTTGCCGCCGCCCTGCTGGAACAGCGGGGAGAGGGTGAAGTCGGCGCCGCCCGGTGCCGCCGCGCACCCGACCTGCCCGCCGTCCAGCCAGCCCAGCTTCCACTTGTGCCAGCCGAGCAGGTCGTTGTTGGCCCCCCAGTCCTCGCTCATGATGTCCCAGTGCCCGACCGCGCCCCCGCCGTCCTGCGTGTACAGGTCGGGCAGGCCGAAGGTGTGGCCGTTCTCGTGCGGCAGCACCCGGTACCCGGTGCGGTCGTAGGAGCCGGAGCCGTCGTCCTGGCGGGAGTAGACGAAGGAGGCGTTGGAGATGCGCACACCGTCGGCAACCGGGGCGTCCTCGTTGCCGGCGAAGGTCACGGACAGCACGGTGTCCAGGGCGGAGGGGCCGGCGTTCGGGGTGACGAGCACGTTCAGCAGGTCGTAGTCGCGGAAGTCCACCGCCGGGTCGGCGGCGGCCACGAGATCCTGCACCAGGCTGCGGTAGCCGGGGTCGAAGGGCGCGCCGCGCTCTATGCCGTACTCCTGGAACGGCTTCGGCATGCGCAGCCAGGTGGTGACGGGGGTCTCGGGGCGGTAGTCGAGGCGGCCGTACGACGCGGTGTGGAACCAGTCCTGGGTGCGCGGGAAGAACTCGTGGAAGCGGTCCATCGGGTCGCCCTCGCCGGGCGCGTCGGGGAAGTCGACCATCAGGGTCAGGGCGTGGACGGTGCCGGTGGAGCGGGAGTAGCCGGGCGGGGTGGGCAGGCCCTCGGTCATCTGCACGTCCAGACCGCCACGGATCATGCAGGGCAGCAGCGCGGTGGAGCGGGCCGGTCCGAGGGGCCCGGCGGCGGTGGGCGCCGTCAGGTGTCCGCTCCCGGCCGAGGTGCCGACCGCGAGGGTCAGCGCGCTCACCAGGGTCAGGGCGGCCACCCGGCGCGGGCGTATGCGGCGGCGGGGCTGCGGCTGCGGCTGCATGCAGGGACCTTTCGCGCCACGGCAGCCACCGGTGTGTCGGCTGCACCCTTGCGCTCACCCTGGGGTGGCGGGGCGGCGGGCGCGCGCTGGAGGAGACCGAAGGTGGGAAACCGGGTCCGCGACCGGGTGAAACCCGGCGGACGGTGCTTGTGCTCCAGGTCACAACGATTCTGCGGCGGGATCGGAAATAACCGGGGACGCTCTCCCCGTTTAGCCCTGTGTCCGAGCGAAACGGGGAGTCCTTCCCCGGAACGCCCCCTCGATCCAAGGAGTACGCCGTGCCCACCGCCACCGCCCCCGCCGAGCGCAAGGTGACCCGGCCGCGCGCCGACGCCCTGCGCAACCGGGAGCGGATCGTCGGCGCCGCCCGGGAGATGATCGTCGAGCACGGCCCGGACGTGCCGATCGACGAGATCGCCCGCCGGGCCGGCGTCGGCAACGCCACGGTGTACCGCAACTTCCCCGACCGGGACGCCCTCGTGCGCGAGGTCGTCTGCTCCGTCATGGACCGTACGGCCGCGGCGGCCGAGCTGGCCCTCGCGGAGAGCGGGGACGCCTTCACCGCCCTGGAGCACTTCGTGCACGCCGCCGCCGACGAGCGGATCGGTGCGCTGTGCCCCATGGTGTCCGACACGTTCGACCAGCACCACCCCGACCTGCAGGCCTCCCGTGAGCGCGTCGAGCGGCTCATCGAGGAGGTCATGGGCCGGGCCAAGGCGGCCGGGCAGCTCCGGCCGGACGTCGGCGTGGGTGATCTGATGATCGCCGTGGGCCAGCTGAGCCGGCCCCCGGCCGGCACGGACTGCCCGCGCGGCGACCGCTTCGTCCACCGCCTGCTGCAGTTGTTCCTCGACGGCCTGCGGGCGCCCGCCCGCTCCGCCCTGCCGGGCACGGCCCTCAGCATCAAGGAGCTGCGCGCCTCCTGACCGATTAGTTCAGCTCCCGCGCCCGGTCCACCGACAGTACGGCGGTTCGTACGGCCGTTCCCTTTCTGTTCACCGTTCCGCCTTACTCCGTTTTCTCAGCATTTTTCAGCACGCCGATCCTCACCACGCTGTCCGTCACCAGCCCTGAGTACCAAGGCTCCGAAGTCCTGAAGTGGGTATCCCCATGTCCGAAACAGCCCGCAAGGCTGCCGGCCTCGCCGCCCCGAGCGGTGACGCCAACCGCTGGAAGGCGCTCGTCTTCATCGCGCTCGCCCAGCTGATGGTCGTCCTGGACGCCACCATCGTGAACATCGCCCTGCCCGCCGCCCAGGAGGACCTGGGCATATCCGACGGCAACAAGCAGTGGGTGATCACGGCCTACGCGCTCGCCTTCGGCGGTCTGCTGCTGTTCGGCGGCCGGGTCGCCGACCTGTGGGGCCGCAAGCGCACCTTCGTGCTCGGCCTGGCCGGCTTCGCCGCCGCCTCCGCGCTCGGCGGCGCCGCCACCACCGGCCCGCTGATGTTCGGCGCCCGCGCCCTCCAGGGTGTCTTCGGCGCGCTGCTCGCCCCGGCCGCGCTGTCCCTGCTCGCCGTGATGTTCACGGACGCCAAGGAGCGCGCCAAGGCGTTCGGCATCTACGGCGCCATCGCGGGCGGCGGCGGTGCCGTCGGCCTGATCCTCGGCGGCTTCCTCACCGAGTACCTGAACTGGCGCTGGACCTTCTTCGTGAACGTCCCGTTCGCCGTGGTCGCCGCGGCCGGCGCCTACTTCGTCATCCGCGAGCCGGAGGGCGGCCGCAACCGCAACCCGCTCGACATCCCGGGCGTCCTGCTGTCCACCCTCGGCCTGGTCGCGCTCGTCTACGGCTTCACCCGCGCCGAGTCCGACGGCTGGAGCGACACGGTGACCGTGACGATGTTCGTCGCCTCCGTCGTGCTGCTGCTGGCGTTCGTGCTGGTCGAGGCCAAGGTCAAGGCCCCGCTGCTGCCGCTGCGCGTGGTGACCGACCGCAACCGCGGCGGTATCTACCTCTCGCTGGGTCTCGCGATCATCGGCATGTTCGGCCTGTTCCTCTTCCTGACCTACTACCTGCAGATCGTGAAGGGCTACTCGCCGGTCAAGACCGGTTTCGCCTTCCTGCCGATGGTGGTCGGCATGATCACCGGCTCCACCCAGATCGGCACCCGGCTGATGACCCGGCTGCCGGCCCGGCTGCTGATGGGCCCCGGCTTCCTGGTCGCCGGCGTCGGCATGCTGCTGCTGACCCAGCTGGAGATCGACTCCTCGTACCCGGCGCTGCTGCTGCCCGCCATGCTGCTGCTCGGCCTCGGCATGGGTACGGCGTTCATGCCGGCGATGTCCCTGGCCACCCAGGGGGTCCAGCCCCGGGACGCCGGTGTCGCCTCCGCGATGGTCAACACCTCGCAGCAGGTGGGCGGCGCGATCGGCACCGCCCTGCTGAACACGATCGCCTCCTCGGCGACCACCTCGTACGTCAAGGACCACATCGCCGGCGCCACCGGCCGGCCGCAGCAGCAGCTGGTGGGCCTCCAGGGCATGGTCCACGGCTACACGGCCGCGATCTGGGTCGCCGTCGGCATCCTGGCGCTCGCCTCGCTGATCGCGTTCACCTTCGTCAACGCCGGCCGCCCGAGCATGGCCCCCGTGACGGCGGGCGAGGGCGCCGAGGACGAGCTCCCGGTGCCGGTGGTGGCCCACTGACCGCCCGGTGAGCCACCGGTGAGCTAGCGGAGCCAGGGCAGGTCCGCACCCGCTTCCTTGGGCTGGAGGCCCTCGGCGACGATCTCCATGATCTCGCCGAGGGCCTTCTGCTGTTCCGGGCTCAGCCGGTCGAACAGCGCCTGGCGCACGGCGGCCACATGGCCGGGCGCGGTGCGCCGCAGCACCTCGACGCCCTCGTCGGTGAGCACGGCGAACTGGCCGCGCTTGTCGGCGGGGCAGTCCTCCCGGCGGACCCAGCCGTTCTTCTCCAGCCGGGCGACGGCGTGCGAGAGCCGGGAGCGGGTGATCTTCGCCTGCATCGCCAGCTCGGTCATCCGCAGCCGGCGGCGCGGGGCCTCGGCGAGGCCGACGAGCAGGCCGTAGTAGACGTGCGGCATCCCGGCGTCGCGCTGGAGCTGCCGGTCGAGGTGGTCCTCCAGGAGGGTGGTGGCGTGCAGATAGGCGCGCCAGACGTGCTGTTCCTCGTCGGTCAGCCAGCGGGGCCCTGCGGCGGAGTCCGGTGCCTTGTTCATGTATCCACTCTACGAGGCGGCTTCTTGAAACTTGAACAAGCGACGGGTAGGGTTCCGGGCTGAAACTTGAGAGTTCAAGCAGGGTCAGACCCACGGGAGCCGCCGCGATGTCCGCCACCGTCCAGGAGCGCATGCCCGCCCTGTACCTCAGCCACGGCGCCCCGCCGCTCGCCGACGACCCGGTCTGGCCCGGCCAGCTCGCCGCCTGGTCCGCCGCCCTGCCCCGCCCGCGCGCCGTCCTCATGGTCTCCGCCCACTGGGAGGAGGCCCCGCTCGCCCTCGGCGCGGTCGAGACCGTCCCGCTCGTCTACGACTTCTGGGGCTTCCCCGAGCGCTACTACAGGGTCCGCTACGCCGCCCCGGGCGCCCCCGCGCTCGCCGACGCCGTCCGCAAGCTGCTGCGCGCCCCCGGGCTCCCCGTACAGGACATCCCCGACCGGGGCCTGGACCACGGCGCCTACGTGCCGCTCGTCGAGATGTACCCGGACGCCGGCGTCCCCGTCCTGCAGATCTCCCTGCCCACCCTCGACCCGGTCCGCCTGATGGACCTCGGCCGCAGGCTCGCCCCGCTGCGCGACGAGGGCGTGCTGATCGTCGGCTCCGGCTTCTTCACCCACAACCTCGCCGCCCTGCGGCACACCGGGCCGGGCGTGCCGAGCTGGTCGGCGGAGTTCGACGACTGGGGCCGGCGCGCCCTGGAGGCCCGCGACTGGGACGCCCTGCTCGACTTCCTGGACAAGGCCCCGGCCGGCCGCTACGCCCATCCGCGCACCGAACACTTCGCCCCGCTCTTCGTCACCATGGGCGCGGCGGAGGCCGGCGGCGATCTGGACGGGCAGAAGTCGGTGATCGACGGGTTCTGGATGGGAATGGCGAAGCGGTCCGTGCAGTTCGGATGAGGAGCGGCCCGGGGTGTGGCGCCCCGGGCGGAGCTCCTTCCCGTACCGCCTCGCTCAGAGTTCCTTCTCGTACCAGGCCACGTCCCAGTAGCGGCCGAACTTGCGGCCGACCTCGTGGAACGTGCCGACGTGCCGGAAGCCGAAGCGGGCGTGCAGCCGCTCGGAGGGCTCGTTGGGCCGGGCGATCCCGGCGTAGGCGCGGTGTATGTCCTCCCCGGCCAGGGCCTTGAACAGGGCGTCGTAGAGCAGGGTGCCGATGCCGCGCCGGCCCGCGTCGGGGGCGACGTACACCGAGGTCTCCACGGACGTCCCGTACGCGGGCTTCGGCCGGAAGGGGCTGGAGGTGGCGTAGCCCAGGATCCGCTGGGCGCCGGTGTCCGTGGCAACCATCAGCCGGTGGGGGCCGTCTTCCGGGTGGGAGAGCAGCCAGGAGCGGCGCTCCGAAGGGGTGAACACCGCGGTGTCGAATGTGATGGCCGTCTCACGGACGTAGTGGTTGTAGATCTCCGTCAGCGCTTCGAGGTCCGCCTCGACCCCCGGTCTGACCTGCGCTTCGACCCGTTCCGACGGCATTTCGCCTCCCCAAGTGGCGGACAGGGTACTGCATGATCAGAAAAATCGCGGGTCGGGTTGGGAATTCTGTCCGGATTCCAGTCGTTGTTTCCCTCGGATGCAGGGCACTCGGAGAGAGTCCCGGAGACAGCCCCTTCAGTGCCGCGCGTTCGCAGGACCACCCGCCCGACCACCATCGCAAGGGAGCACGCATGGCAACCCGTGCCGTCGCCCGTCGTCAGTCCGCCACCGGCGAGACGGCCGACTCGGCAAGCAGTGTTCGCGCTCATGGCGGCGAGATCGCAGACCGCGACCTGGTCGGCATGTATCTGGACGAGATCGCGCGTACGCCGCTGCTCGACGCCGCCAAGGAAGTCGAGTTGTCCCAGACCATCGAGGCGGGTGTGTTCGCGCAGCAGGTGCTGGACGGCGAGGAGGAGTCCCGCTCGGACGCCACCCGCGAGGAACTTCAGGCCCTGGTGGCCGCCGGTGAGCGCGCCAAGGACGTCTTCATCCGCTCCAACCTCCGCCTGGTCGTCGCGGTCGCCCGGCGCTACCCGCGCAGCGGTCTGCCCCTGCTGGACCTGATCCAGGAGGGCAACGCCGGCCTGGTGCGCGCCGTGGAGAAGTTCGACTACCGCAAGGGCTTCAAGTTCTCGACGTACGCCACCTGGTGGATCCGTCAGGCCATCACCCGCTCCATCGCCGACCAGTCCCGCACGATCCGGCTCCCCGTCCACCTGGTGGAGGAGCTGGGCCGCATCCGCCGCGTGCAGCGCGAGTTCAACCGTGAGCACGGCCGCGACCCGGAGCCCGCGGAGGTCGCCGCGGAGCTGGGCTCGACGCCGGAGCGCGTCGTCGACGTCCTGGACTGGGCCCGCGACCCGGTCTCGCTGAACATGTCGGTGGACGACCAGGGCGAGACCCAGTTCGGCGACCTGCTGGAGGACACCTCGGCGGTCTCCCCGGAGCAGTCGGTCCTCACCCTGCTGCGCAGCGAGGAGCTGGACGACCTGATCGGCCGCCTGGACCAGCGCACGGCCTCCATCATCAAGATGCGGTACGGCATCGAGGACGGCCGCGAGCGCACCCTGACCGAGGTCGGCAAGGAGCACGGTCTCACCCGTGAGCGGATCCGCCAGATCGAGAAGCACGCCCTGCTGGAGCTGAAGAAGCTGGCCCGCGACACGGGGTTCGACGCGGCGGCGTGACACCCGGCCCTCCGGGGCCTGCCGTAGGGGAAGCGTCCCGGGGCGCACCGCGCGAGGCGGTGCGCGCGCCGGGCGGCGCGGGTGGCGGAAGACGGCGCAAACATGGCGCGGTCCCGTCGCTTCAACGGCCGGGCGCGAGGGAACAACCCTTCCGGGCCCGCAAGCGGGCCCGGGGCGGCACTCCCCACACCCCCACACCGCACCCCTGGCCGACGACGACGCCGGCCGACCCACGTGAGCCACGTCCCGTCGCGATCCCCCCCGGCGCCGGGACCTCCCGAGCCGGGCTCCGGCGCCTATCCCCCCCCAGGCGCCGGGGCCCGGCCTCTTCTGTCCGGTGAGGGTGCCACCACCCCTCGCGGGGGGCCGGGTACTGGAACGGCGGCCCACCCCGTACCTGAACCCCGGGGTGGACCGCCGGATGGCAGATTCTGCCACACGGGCATAGCCTGCCGGGCATGAGCACCACCCAAACCCCCGCCCACCAGCCGTTTTCCGCCTCCGTGCCGGTGTCCCTCACCGAACGCCGGAAGGCCGAGACACGGATGGAGATCGCCCGGGCGGCGGCGGCCCTCTTCGTGCGGCAGGGCCTGCGGGCGACCCGCGCCGAGGACATCGCCCAGGCCGCGGGCATCGCCCCGCGCACGTTCTACCGCTATTTCGCCACCAAGGAGGAGGCGGTCGCCCCCCTCTACGCCGCCGGCGCCCAGCGCTGGATCGAGGCGGTCCGCACGGCCCCGGCCGGCCTGCCCGTCCCGCAGGCCCTGGAACACGCGGTCCGCCACACCCTCACCCCCGGCCTCGGCGTCTCCGCCGCGTCCTGGGAGTGGCTGCGCACGCTGGTCCGCCTGGCCGACACCAGTCCGGCCCTGCGCAAGGTCTGGGCGGAGGTGTGCCAGGCGTCGGAGGGCGCGCTGGCGGAGATCCTCGCGGTCCGGGAGGGCGGCCCGACGGCGCCGGTGGCCCAGGAGGCCCCGGAGCCGGTGCCGCTCACCCCGCGGCTCCGGTTCGCGGCGGCCGTGGCCGGGGCCGCCGTACGCGTCGCCGTGGAGTCCTGGGCCGCCACGGCGACCCACCCCACCGGCCCCGAGGGTCCGGCAGGCCTGGCCGTACGCAACCTGCGCGCGCTGCGGGACTTCGCGTGGCCGGGAACCCCCGAGGACGACCGGCCGGAAGCGACGGCCCTACAGCCCTGAGGTCCCGTAGGCCCCTTACGGGCCTTACAGGCCTTACGGGTCCTATCGGTCGCTACGGCCCTTACGGGTCCGTACGGCCCTTACGACCCCTGCGGCCCTGACGGGTCCCTAGGACCCCTACGGCCCCTCCGGTCCGGCGTTCGCGGCCCTGGTCAGGCGGTCGCCCAACTGCCGTACGCACTCCACCAGCCCGCCCGGACCGCGCACCGCGAACTCCACCCCCGTCATCGCCAGCCGGACCGCCAGCCACTCCATGGGGTCGCCCGTGGTGCCCCGCAGGACGCAGCCGCCCGTACCGTCGTCCTCGGGCACCCCGAGCCAGGCGGGAAGGCGCGCGGAGACCTGCTCCGCCGGCCCGGCGAACCGCACCTCGAAGGCGTACGTCTCCTGCCGCCGGTGGATGGACTGCCGCAGGTACTCGGCGGCGCTCCCCGCCGGCAGCTCCCGCGGCGCGAACCGGACGCCGGTCGCGAACGGCTCGCTGACCCGGTCCACCCGGAAGGTGCGCCAGTCCGCCCGGTCGACGTCGTAGGCCACCAGGTACCAGCGCCGTCCCGTCGACACCAGCCGGTGCGGCTCGGTCAGCCGGCGGGAGGCGCTGCCGTCCTTGTCGCGGTAGGCGAACCGCAGCCGTTCGTGCCCCGCCACCGTGGACGCCATCACGGTCAGCGTCTCCGGCGCGATGCCCGGCCCGTCGCCGAGGGCCAGCGGCGTCGTCGCGGCCTGGAGCGTGGACACCCGGTGGCGCAGCCGGGACGGCAGCACCTGCTCCAGCTTGGCCAGCGCCCGTACGGCCGCCTCGTCCACCCCTTCGATGGCGTGCCCGGCACCCGCCCGCAGGCCCACCGCGATCGCCACGGCCTCCTCGTCGTCCAGCACCAGCGGCGGCATCGCCTTGCCCGCGACCAGCCGGTACCCGCCGTCCGCGCCCCTCGTCGCCTGCACCGGATACCCCAGCTCCCGCAGCCGGTCCACATCCCGCCGCACGGTCCGCCGGGACACCCCCAGCCGGTCGGCCAGCTCGCCCCCGGGCCACTCCCGGGGCGTCTGGAGCAGGGACAGCAGCTGGAGCAGCCGGGCCGGTGTGTCGGTCGTCATGCCTACGAGCATGCCGCGCCTATAGGTCAAGATCTGACCTATAGCGGCCCTAGATTCCTCCTCATGACCACTCCGACGGCGCCTCCCGCCCCACCCTCCGACCGCACCCGCTGGCTGGCCCTGGCCATCGTCATGACCGCGGCCTTCATGGACCTCGTGGACGTGACGATCGTCAACATCGCCATCCCGTCCATCCAGCGGAACGAACACGCCTCGGTGGGCCAGATCCAGTGGATAACCGCCGGCTATGCCCTCGCCTTCGCCGCCGGACTGATCACCGGCGGCCGGCTCGGTGACATCCACGGCCGCAAGCGGCTGTTCCTCGTCGGCATCGGCGGCTTCACCCTCGCCTCCGCCCTGTGCGGCTTCGCGACGAACCCGGAGATGCTCGTCGCCTCCCGGTTCCTCCAGGGCGGCATGGCCGCGCTGATGGTGCCGCAGGTGCTGTCGATCGTGCACGCCACCTTCCCGGCCCACGAACGCGGCAAGGTCTTCGGCCTGTTCGGCGCGATCGTCGGCCTCGGCGCGGTCTCCGGACCGCTGCTCGGCGCCCTGCTGACGGAATGGAACCTGTTCGGCCTCGAATGGCGGCCCATCTTCCTCATCAACCTGCCCGTCGGCGTGCTCGCCTGGCTGCTGGGCCGCCGCTTCATCACCGAGTCCCGCGCCCCCAAGGCGCTGAAGCTGGACCTCGTCGGGGTCGCCCTGGTCACGCTGGGCCTGCTCATGCTGCTCTACCCGCTGATCCGCGGGCGCGAGCTGGGCTGGCCGCTGTGGGGGTACGTCTCGATGGCCGGCGCCCTCGTCGTCTTCGCGGGGCTGGTGGCGTACGAGCGGCGCAAGGCGGCGCGGGACGGCTCCCCGCTGGTCGAGCTGTCGCTGTTCCGGGTGAAGAGCTTCGCCGCCGGCATCGCCGTACAGACCGTGTTCGGGGTCGCGCTCGGCATCTTCTTCCTGGTCTGGACGCTGTACATGCAGGTCGGCCTGGGCTGGAGCCCGCTGCGGGCCGGGCTGACCGGGGTGCCGTTCTCGCTCGCGGTGTCCACGGCGGCCGGGCTGTCGGTGCAGCAGCTGGTGCCGCGGTTCGGCCGCAAGGTGCTCCAGGCGGGCGCGCTGGTGATGGGCGCGGGCGTGCTGCTCTACCTGTGGGAGGCCGGCCACTACGGCCTCGCCATCGCCTCCTGGCAGATGGCCCTGCCGCTGGTCGTGATGGGACTCGGCATGGGCCTGATCGTCGCCCCGCTGACCGACGCGGTGCTCTCGGAGGTGCCGCGCGAGCACGCCGGTTCCGCGTCCGGGCTGATCAACACCGTGCAGCAGATGGGCAACGCGCTCGGGCTGGGACTGGTGGCGGTGGTCTTCTACGGGCAGATCGGCGACCGGCTCGCCCCCGACCGGGTCGGCCCGGCCTTCGTACACGCCTTCCAGCACGCGCTGTGGTACGTCGCCGGGATCATGGGCGTGATCTTCCTGCTGATGTCCGCTCTGCCCAAGCGCCCGGCCCAGCACGTGGAGGGCGCGGGGGAGGAGACGCCGGCGCAGGCCGTGGAGGTGACGCCGGCGGTGGAGCGGGAGCCCGAGCCGCAGCCGGCGGGCTGACCGCGTCACGACGAGGGGACCCGACGAGGGGCCCGGCACCGGTCGGGTGCCGGGCCCCTCGTCGTCACGGCCGGACGCGGCACCCGGGAATCCGAGTCCGCCCATAAGTCCGCTCGTGCCCGATTGAAGTCCGAACCTGTTTACTTTCCGGGAACCCGGACGTAGCCTCCTTGGGAAACCACACGTTCGGGCACGAGGCGGAGGCGAACGGACATGTACGCACCGGAGCGGCAGCAGGAGATCCTCCGGCTCGCCCGGGACGGCGGCCGGGTGGACGTGCTGTCGCTGGCCGAGGAGTTCCAGGTCACCGCGGAGACGATCCGCCGCGACCTGAAGGCCCTCGACCGCGCCGGCCTGGTCCGCCGGGTGCACGGCGGTGCCATCCCGGCCGGCCGCCTCGACTTCGAGCCGGACCTCGCCGAGCGCGAGTCCACCGCCGCCGACGAGAAGGACCGCATCGCCAAGGCGGCCCTCGCCGAACTGCCCGCCGAGGGCACGGTGATCCTCGACGCCGGTACGACGGTGGCCCGCCTCGCCGCCACCATCCCGCTGGAGTCGTCCCTCACCGTCGTCACGCACAGCCTGCCCATCGCCGCCCGGCTCGCCGACCACCCGGGCATCCAGCTCCACCTGGTGGGCGGCCGGGTACGGCACCGTACGCGCGCCGCCGTGGACGCCTGGGCGCTGCGCGCGTACGGCGAGATCCGCGCCGACGTGCTGTTCGTCGCCGCCAACGGCTTCTCCGCCGGGCACGGCCTGACCACCCCCGACCTCGCCGAGGCCGCGGTCAAACGGGCCGCGGTCGGCGCCGCGCGGCGGGTGGTGCTGCTGGCCGACTCCGGCAAGCACGGCCAGGAGCACTTCGCCCGCTTCGGCGGCCTGGGCGACGTGGACCTGCTGATCACCGACAGCGGGCTGAGCCCGGACGACGCCGCCGCCATCGAGCGCGGCGGCACGGAAGTAGTGCGCGCATGATCCTCACCGTCACCCCCAACCCCTCCCTGGACCGCACCTACGAGGTGCCCGCCCTGGAGCGCGGCGAGGTCATCCGCGCCGACGGCGAGCGCATGGACCCCGGCGGCAAGGGCGTGAACGTCTCCCGGGCCGTCGCCGCCGCCGGCCGGCGCACCCTCGCCGTCCTGCCCCTCGGCGGCGCGCCGGGCGCGCTCGTCGCCGACCTGCTGGACGCACAGGGCATCGAGGTCGCGCCGGTCCCGGTCGCCGGCGCCACCCGCTCCAACATCGCGCTCGCGGAAGCCGACGGGGTGCTCACGAAGATCAACGCGCCGGGCCCCGAACTGTCGGCGGCCGAACAGGAACTCCTGCTGGACACCGTACGGTCGCACTCCCGCGCCGCCGACTGGATCGCCTGCTGCGGCAGCCTGCCCCGCGGGCTCGCCCCCTCCTGGTACGCCGACCTCGTCACCCGGGCGCACGCCGCCGGTGCGCGGATCGCGCTGGACACCTCGGGGCGCGCCCTCCTGGAGGCGCTGCGCGCGCGGCCCGACGTGGTGAAGCCGAACGCCGAGGAGCTGGCGGAAGCCGTCGGCCGCCCCCTGGCCACCGTGGGCGACGCGCTCAAGGCGGCCGAGGAACTGCGCGCGCTGGGCGCCCGCGCCGTCCTGGCGAGCCTGGGCGCCGACGGACAGCTCCTGGTGGCGGACGCCGGTGCCTGGTTCGGCAGCGCCCGGGTGTCCGCCGTCCGCAGCAATGTCGGCGCCGGGGACGCCTCCCTGGCCGGCTTCCTCATCGCCGGCGGCACCGGTCCCGAGGCTCTCGCCTCCGCCGTCGCCCACGGCGCCGCCGCGGTCGGGCTCCCCGGCAGCGTGATGCCGACGCCCGCCGACCTGGATCCGGCGGCGGTGACCGTCACGGCGGACATCCCGCAGAACCGTGAACTGACGGAGCCGGTCTCATGACCCCGCCCGTCCGCCACGGCACCCGTCCGGGCTTTCGCCGGCTGGGCGGACAGGCCGGTCCCGTCCCCGGCACCACCCCGCCCCCTCACCGCATCCCCGTCCCCACCCCCGCCGACCCCTGTCCCCGGGCGGCACGCGCGCGAAGGAGCCCGCGATGAGCGAGATGATCGGCGCGGACCTGGTCGACCTCGACCTGTCCGCCGACACCAAGGAGGCGGCGGCCCGCGCCCTCGCCGCACGCATGGTGGCCCGGGGCCGGGTGACCGACCTGGAGGGCTTCCTCGCCGACGTGGCCGCCCGCGAGGCCCAGATGCCGACCGGGCTCGACGGCGGCATCGGCATCCCGCACTGCCGCAGCGCCCATGTCACCGAGCCGACCCTCGCCTTCGGCCGCAGCGCCGCCGGAATCGACTTCGGCGCCCCGGACGGCCCGGCCGACCTCGTCTTCCTGATCGCGGCACCCGCCGGCGCCGACGACGCCCACCTCACGATCCTCTCCTCCCTCGCCCGCAAGCTGATGGACGCCGAGTTCACGGCCGCGCTGCGGGCGGCGGACACCGCGGAGACGGCGGCGGCCCTGATCCGCGGCGACGAGCCGCCGACGGCTCAGGGAGCGCGGACCGCCGCCGCGAGCGCCACCGGGGAGACCGCGGGCGCCTCCGAAGACACCGCTGTGGTTCCGGCGGCGGCCTCCGCCGGAACCACGGCGGGCAGCACGGCTCCCCCGGCGGCGACGGGCGCCGCCGGGTCCGGTACGCCCGCTGAGCCCGGTACGCCGGCCCCCGCCCCGGACGAGCCCCGGCCCTTCCGGATCGTGGCCGTCACCTCCTGTCCCACCGGCATCGCCCACACCTACATGGCGGCCGAGTCCCTGGAGAACGCGGGCCGGGAGGCCGGGGTCGAGCTGGTCGTCGAGACGCAGGGCTCGGCCGGTTTCGCCCGGCTGGACCCGGCGGTGATCGCGGCGGCGGACGGCGTGATCCTCGCGCACGACGTCCCCGTACGCGACAAGGACCGCTTCACCGGCAAGCCGACCGTCGACGTGGGCGTGAAGGCGGGCATCAACCGCCCCGCCGAACTCATCGCGGAGGTCCGCGAGAAGGCGGCGCGCGGCGAGGTGAGCGCTCCGGCGCACGCACCGGCGGGCACGCCCGTCGAACGCGCGGGCGACGCCACCGAGGGCTACGGCACCAAGCTCCGCACCTGGCTGATGTCCGGCGTCAGCTACATGGTCCCGTTCGTCGCCGCCGGCGGTCTCCTCATCGCCCTCGGCTTCGCGATCGGCGGCTGGCAGGTGAACAAGGCGCCCTCCGTCATGGACCACTTCGTGTGGACGCAGACCGACAGCTGGGGCGCGCTGCTCTTCCAGATCGGTGGCGTCGCCTTCAAGTTCCTCGTCCCGGTCCTGGCCGGCTACATCGCCTACGGCATGGCCGACCGGCCCGGCCTCGTCCCCGGCTTCGTGGGCGGCGCGATAGCGCTGGACGCGGGCGCGGGCTTCCTCGGCGGCCTGGCGGCCGGTCTGATCGCCGGCGGCGTGGTGCTGGCGATCCAGCGGGTGCCGATCCCGGCGGTGCTGCGCGGCATCATGCCGGTGGTGGTGATCCCGCTGGTCTCCTCGGCGGTCATCGGTTTCCTGATGCTCGTCGTCATCGGCAAGCCGATCGCCTCCGCGCAAAAGGGCCTCACCGACTGGCTGAGCGGGCTCACCGGCACCAACGCCGTCCTGCTCGGCGCCCTGCTCGGCCTGATGATGTGCTTCGACCTGGGCGGCCCGGTCAACAAGGTCGCCTACGCCTTCGCCACCGCCGGCATCGCCGTCACCGACCCCAGCGACTCGGCGATGCAGATCATGGCGGCGGTGATGGCGGCCGGCATGGTCCCGCCGCTGGCGATGGCCCTGGCCACCACCGTGCGCGGCCGGCTGTTCACCCCCGCCGAGCGCGAGAACGGCAAGGCCGCCTGGGTGCTGGGCGCCTCCTTCATCTCCGAGGGCGCGATCCCGTTCGCGGCGGCCGACCCGCTGCGGGTCATCCCGTCCGCGATGGCGGGCGGCGCGCTCACCGGCGCCCTGTCGATGGCCTTCGGCGCCACCCTGCGCGCCCCGCACGGCGGCGTCTTCGTGGTCCCGCTGATCGGCAGCCCGCTGCTGTACCTGGTGGCCATCGCGGCCGGGGTGTGCGTCACCACCGCGCTGGTGGTCCTCCTCAAGGGGATGCGCGGGCAGGCCCCCGAGTCCGGCACCACCGGCCCCGCCGCGCAGGAGGCCGGAGCTCCGAAGGACACCGGGCAGCCGGTGGCCGCCTGACCGCGCGGTCCCGGCCGCCACCCTTCACGGCGTCTTGTCCCTTTGCACCGCTGTGAGTTGTTCACGGCACCTGCGAGATACATCACGGTCCGGGGCCATGGTCCCGGACCGTGGTGTCTACTGGGAGCCATGCCTGAGCACGCCACGACTCTCCAGCTGATCGGCGTGACCGTCCTCGCGGTGGCGGCCGTCGCGTGGGCCGGCGTCCTGCTGCGCCTGCTGCGCCGCGCGGGTCTCGTCGCCGGGGCGGCCGGCGCCCGGCGCCGCACCGTGCCGCTCCCGGCCGTGCCGAGCCAGACCCTGGTCGGCCCGCCCCGGGAGTCCGTCGAGCTGACCCCCGCCGAACAGGACGCCTTCGCGGGCCTGGTACGCCACCTCGCCAACGGCTGACCCACCGCACCGCCCGGCCGGCCCCCGCGCCCGGCGGGCACCGGGGCCGGCCGCGTCACCCCTGCCGCGCCGCGCGCCGCTCCATCGCTTCCCGGGCCGCCTCCTCCGACATGTACACCTCGCACATGTGCCGCCCGTCGGGCGTGGCCGTGTGCTCCACCTCCCACAGGGAGATCTCGGTGCCGTCCGGCAGCAGGAAGGCGTGCTCGTACAGCGCGTAGTTCAGACCCGTCCGGCCGGCCCGTCCCGGCCTGCCGAACGCCTGGGTGATCTCGTGCGCGGTCGCCGTCGCCAGCAGCGCCGCCGTCTTCGCGCCGGGGCGGTCGGGGTTCTCCGCGCGGCGCAGCAGCCGGCGCGCGTGGTCCGCCGAGCCGTCCGAGGCGAACACGTGCCGGGGCTCGGGGACCGCCCACAGCCGCAGCAGCGCGGGCAGTTCCCCCTCCGGGGTGTCCGTCGGCATCCCGAGCCGGGCCGCGGCGGTCCGCAGCTCCTCCTCGTCCACATACACCTCGTGCTCCGGCGCGCTGCCCGGAGTGGAGTTGTGCACCAGCTCCCACAGCGTGACCGCCGAGCCGTCGGCGAGCAGCCAGGTGTGCCGGTGGGTCTCCCGGCGCAGCCCCGAGCTGTGGTAGGCCGAGTGCAGCGAACTGTCGTGCGCGAGCGCGCAGTCCAGCCGCCGTATCACCTCGTCCGGCAGCTCGAAGGAGTTCAGGGCACGGCCGAGGAGTCGCGCGAGATGCTCCTCCGGAGACTCGGGCGACTCGGCTGGTTCGTACGCTTCGGTCTCGTACGGAACGCTCAAGGCATCTCCCGGCGTTGCTGCATGTCACCTTGTGGGTGCATACCGTAGCCCCTCGGCCGGACCTCGTGTCCGGGAACCGAGAAAACGTACGCCGGGAAAACGCGCGGGCCGCGCGAAGAGTTCCCGCGCGGCCCGCCGCTGAGTCAAAAACCGCCGGTCAGACGGCACTTCCCGCGGTCCAGGTGCTCCACGGCATGTTCCAGCCGTTGAGGCCGTTGTCGGGGGCGACCGTGGTGTCCGGGGAGTTCTTCACGATCACGACGTCCCCGATGAGCGAGTTGTCGTAGAACCACTTGGCCGACGTGTCGCCCTGTGCCCCCTGCACGTCCGCGAGGCCGACGCAGCCGTGGCTGGTACCGGTCCGGCCGAACGGCGGGTTGCCCTTGTTGTACCAGTAGTTGCCGTGGATGAACGTCCCCGACGTCGTCAGCCGCATCGCGTGCGGCACGTCCGGTATGTCGTACTCCCCGCCGAAGCCCACCGTCGAGCCGTTCATGCGGGTCTGCGTGAACTTCTCGGAGATCACCATCTGCCCGTTGTACGTCGTGTGCTCCGGGCTGCCCGCCGAGATCGGCACCGACTTGAGGGTCTGCCCGTCCCGCACCACCGTCATCGTCTGCGTGTTGACGTCGACCGTGGAGACCTGCGACCGCCCGACGGTGAAGGAGACGGTCTTCTTCTGCACGCCGTAGACGCCCCGCGCGCCCTGCACGCCGTCCAGGTCGATGTTCATGGTGACCTTGGAGCCGGCCTTCCAGTACTCCTGCGGCCGGAAGTCCAGCCGCCGGTCGCCGAACCAGTGCCCGGCCACCTGCTGGCCGCTGCTGGTGTTGACCGTGATGTGGGACTGCACGGCCTTCTTGTCCGTGATCGACTTGTCGAAGGTGAACGACACGGGCATGCCCACCCCGACCGTCGCGCCGTTGTCCGGCGTGTAGGTCCCGATGAAGCTGTTCGCGGAGCTGACGGTGGTGAAGATGGAGTTCGCCGCCGCCGTGCGGCCCTCGGGGTCCTTCGCGGTCACGTTTATCTCGTACTTCGTCCCGCGCTCCAGCCGCTGCTCCGGCTTCCAGGTGCGGCCGTCCGCCGATATCGCCCCGGGCACGGCCTGCCCGGAGCCCGCCACGGTCATCTTCACCTCGGTCAGCTTGCCGTCGCTGACCTTCACCCCGGTGGCGTTGATGGACGCCCCGGTCGAACCGTCCTTGGCCGATATCGCTATCTTCGCCGTCGACGTCTTGGGGGAATCACCGCCCTTGCCGTCGTTCCCGGCGTCGGCGTCGCCGCCGCAGGCGGTCAGGGTGAGGGCGCCGACCATCAGGGCGGCACAGGCCACCAGTGCGCGCCGCGCTGCAATGTCCGGCGTTGTCACGGGCTGCTCCAGGTTCGTGTGAGGTGCGGGTTCCGTTCCGGTCGTGAGGAAAGAGGGCGCGGGCGCGGGGGGAGGTTCCCGTCGGCCCCCGCTGACGCCATCACGTGACAGAACCGCGACAATCCGGCCCGCCCGCGCTACCCCTTCCCGTACAACTCCGTGTACGACGGCCAGACTCCGCCCGGCCCGGCGGCCGGCTCCGCGGCCCGCACCGCCCGTACGATCGCCCGCGTCACCAGGTCCGCGCCGGCCGCCAGGAGGTCGTTCGGCGCCAACGGGTGCGCGTCGAGCGGGCGGTCGCCGGTCGCCAGCGCGAACACCGTGTCCCCGTCGTGCAGGAGGTGCACCGGCCGCACCGCCCGGGCGATCCCGTCGTGCGCGGTGCCCGCCAGCTTCTGCGCCTGCGCCTTGGTCAGGGCGGCGTCCGTCGCGACCACCGCCAGCGTCGTGTTGAGCGGCGGCGGCGCGTTGCCGGCGGCGGCCTCGGCCAGGCGCCGCCGCGCGGCCTCGTGCACCCGCTCCTTCGGGTAGGCCACCCGCCCCTGGAACAACTCCCCGTACAGCACCCCCGTCTCCGGATCCAGCACGGCTCCCGCCGCGTTGACGACCACCAGCGCGGCCACCGTGATCCCCGAGCCGAGCACCGTGCTCGCGGTGCCCACCCCGCCCTTCAGCTGCCCGGCGACCGCGCCCGTGCCGGCGCCCACGCACCCCTCGGGCACCGGCGCCCCGGGCGCGCTCGCCGCCGCGGCCGCCACCGCCGCCCGGCCCGTCGCCGCGTCCGGGCGGGCCCGGAAGTCCCCGCCGCGCCCCAGGTCGAAGACGCACGCCGCGGGCACCACCGGCACGACATGCGCCGGGTCCGGCCCGACGGACACCCCGCGGCCCCGCTCCTCCAGCCAGGCCATCACCCCGGACGCCGCGTCGAGTCCGTACGCGCTCCCTCCGGTCAGCACCACCGCGTCGACCCTCTGCACCACGTTGCGCGGGTCGAGCGCGTCGGTCTCCTTGGTGCCGGGTCCGCCGCCGCGCACGTCCACCGCGGCGACGGCGCCACCCTCGGGCGCCAGGACCACCGTGGTCCCGGTGAGCCAGCCGTCACCGGCCCGGGTGGCGTGACCCACCCGCAGCCCGGCGACATCCGTCAAAGCGTCAGCTGTCATGGACGCCAGTGTGACCCAGTGCCCTCCCCGGAGGGATCAGCCGGCCGGGGAGGCCACCTCCGGCCCGCGCTCCCGGGTGGCCGGGCGTGCCGTCAGCACCACCCCGGTCGCCACCGAAGCCGCGGACACCAGCCCCGCCGTGAGCACCGCCCAGTCGCCCAGGAACGTGCAGCAGATCACCAGCAGGGCGGTGACCGGCAGCACCAGCTGCTGGGCGAGGCCCACCTTGAAGTGCCGGGAGTGCAGCGCCCACACCGTCAGCAGGAACAGCGCCGTCGGCAGGGTGACCGCGGCCGACGCGGCGAGGGTGGAGAGGTGCGCCTTGCCGGTCGCCTGCTCCACGGCCACCTCCAGGCCCGCGCCGACCGCCGCCGCCGAGGCGAACACCAGGTACTGGCCGTAGCCCCAGACGAACGCCCGCCTGCGGGAGCGTAGATGCCCGTGGATGGGGACCACGAAGTAGATCCACCACGCGGCGAAGACGATCAGCAGCCCGCCCGCCGCGATGGGCAGCAGCTCGGCCGGCGCGCTGTGCTCGGCCACCGCCGACTTCACGGCGACCGTGGCCGCGGCGATCGTCTCGCCGAGCACGATGATCGTGAACAGTCCGTACCGTTCGGCGATGTGATGCGGGTGCCAGGAGGTCATCCGCTTCCGTTCGGCGTACAGCGGCACGCACAGCTCCACGAGCGCCATCACCAGGAACACCCAGGGCCGCGCGGGCTCCGGCAGCAGCACCAGGCCGAGCCAGCCCACCTGGCACAGCAGCACCCCGCCCGCGTACCGCAGGGCCGTCGTCCGCTCCGCGCCCCCGGCCGACGCGGCGGCTCTCAGCCACTGCCAGACCATCGCCAGCCGCATGATCACATAGCCGAGCCAGACCAGCCGGAAGTCGTGGTCGGTGAAGGCCCGGGAGATACCGGCCGCCAGGACCAGCACACCGGCGATCTGCACCAGCGTGACGATCCGGTAGAGCGCGTCGTCGTTGTCGTACGCCGAGGCGAACCAGGTGAAATTCATCCAGGCCCACCAGATCGCGTAGAACGCCATCGCGTAGTCCAGGATCCCGGTGCCCGCGTGTCCTTCCGCGACGGCGTGCACCAGCTGTACGCCCGCCTGCGCGACCGCCACCACGAAGCACAGGTCGAAGAACAGCTCCAGCGGGGAGGCGACGCGGTGCGCCTCCTCCCGCCCGCGTGCGGTGAGCCGTTGCAGGGGGCGCGGGGGCCGCGGCGCGCCGGAGGAGGCGGGCGGGGGCGCTGAACTCGACATCATGATTCCCAGCACAGCAGAAACCGGCCGCGAAATCCTGTTCGCGATCCCGTGCGCACCAGGGGCGGGCCGGTCGCCCGGCGCCGGGGGCGGACAGCCCGCCGGGCCGCCGGTACCGGAGCCGTACCCTGGTGGCATGAGCACCGCTCCCGAACCCGCCCCCGAGCCGCGCGCCCCGAAGCCCGCGCTGGTCTTCGACGACCCGCTGGACCAGCAGTCCTCGGACGACACCGACCGCGGGTGGGGCGAGCGGTCCGACGGCGACAGCGCCGCCGACCTCAGGCGCTTCCTGGACGAGAAGCCGCCCCACCACCTCTGAACGGACCAGCGCGTCTGCACAGGCCAACGCGTCTGAACGGACCAGCGCCTCTCAACAGACCGCGGGAGCGTCGCTAGCGCTCGTCGCCGTGTCCCGTGCCGCGCTGTGCGACCAGGGCGTCCCGGATCTCCTTGAGCACCTCCAGCTCGCTCACCTCCACGATCTCCTTGGTGCCCTCGCGCGCCGCCTTCCGGTCCGCCTGCCGGGCCAGGTACTTGGACATCGGCAGGACCATCAGGAAGTAGACCACCGCCGCGGTGATCACGAAGGTGAGGGTGGCGCCCAGGACGGAGCCCCACAGGATCGGCACACCGCTTTGCACCGTGCCGTCGGCGGCCACCTTGCACGGGTCCTTCAGACAGGAGCTGTAGTGGTCGAGGTTCTGCGTGCCGATCGCTCCGACCAGCGGGTTGATGACCCCCTTCACCACCGAGTTGACGATGTTGGTGAAGGCCGCGCCGATGACCACCGCGACTGCCAGATCGACGACGTTGCCGCGCATCAGGAAGGCCTTGAAGCCCTGCCAGACGCTCGGTTCCTTCTTCGCGCTCACCTCGGGGACTCTCCTCGCATGCACAGGGTGTGGAACGAAACGCTCCGCAACCTACGGCAGGCAGTTGCCCTGGCGCCCCCTCGGGTAACTCGATCGAGCGACTTGACAGGAATCCGCCGACGGGGCGTACCAGCTGGTTCAGCACAGCGTCACCGCCAGGCGCGCGGTGGCACTCGCGCCGACCAGCCGGGCGGCCGTGGCGCGGGGCACCGAGAGCACGACCAGGGCTCCGCTCTCGGCGGCGCCGTCCAGCGGCTCCGGAACCTTCGTCACCCTGACCCCGCGCGCGAGGACCCGGGCGCCGCCGGTGGAATCCTGCGCCGCGATGACGTCGACGCGGTCGCCCGGCCTGAGCAGCCGCACCGTGGCGGCGTCGGCGATCCGCACCGGGGCCGTCACCGGCTCCGCCACCGGGCGGGGCCGTACCGGACCGGTGACGGGGTGCCCGCGGGGCCGCTGCGGTCCGTGCGGCTCCGGTCCCGTCCCCGGGCCCGCGGCCACCAGCGCCGCCGCGGTCACCGCGAGGCCGACGGCCAGGGCGCGCCTGCGGTGTCGTACCAGCCGTTGCAGCTGATACCGCCCGCCGCGCACCCGTACCGGATCGAAGGGAGGCACCTCGCAGGTCGCCGGGGCGTCCGTACCCAGCGGACGCGGCAGCCGGAAGGGAGGTGGGAAGGGAGAGCGGGCGGGGGAGTGCGGCCGGGGGAACGGCGGGCGCGGGAACGGGGCCGGGCCGGGGGGAGGTACGGGCGAGGGCGAGGGCATGGGATCACCGCCTGCGGGGAGGGGTTTCGGCTTGCGGTCCCACGATGGCGGCTCGCGCCGGATCCCGCCGGGAGCGGTGGACGACGCACGGCTTGTGGATAACTCGCCCACCCGAACGAGAGATTCCGCCCACCACCCGGCCCACCACCCGGCCGACCGCCCGGCAGCCGAGCCCGCGCCAGGAAGCCGTCGCGGCACGCTCGTCGGCGCGTCCCCGTTGGCGCGCCCCCGTTGGCACGCCCCGTTGGCACGCCCCGTCGGCACGCCCCGTGGGCGCGCCCTCGTCGGCCCGCCCCCCGCTCAACCGGCCGGCGGCCCTACGGCAGCGCGAACCCCGGGTTCATCCCGCCGAGGGCGTTCACGCACAGGCAGTCCCGGGCGTCGGGGGCCGGCAGGGCCGCCACCACGTCGAACAGGACGCCGCGCAGGCGGTCGACGTTGGCCGAGAAGACCCGCAGGACCTCCTCGTGCGAGACGCCCTCGCCGGTCTCGGCACCCGCGTCGTGGTCGGTGACCAGGGTCAGCGAGGTGTAGCACAGCTCCAGTTCCCGGGCGAGCGCCGCTTCCGGGTGGCCGGTCATGCCCACCACCGACCAGCCCTGGGCCTGGTGCCACAGCGACTCGGCACGCGTGGAGAAGCGCGGGCCCTCCACCACGACCAGCGTGCCGCCGTCCACCGGCTCCCAGTCCCGGCCGCGCGCCGCCTTAAGCGCGACGGCCCGGCCGGTGGGGCAGTAGGGGTCGGCCAGGGACACGTGGACCACGTTCGGCACGGTGCCGTCGGGCAGCGGCAGCCCGTCGAAGTAGGTCTGCGCCCTGGACTTCGTACGGTCCACCAGCTGGTCCGGGACCAGCAGGGTGCCCGGGCCGTACTCGGGGCGCAGCCCGCCCACCGCGCAGGGGCCGAGCACCTGCCGGACGCCGACGGAGCGCAGCGCCCAGAGGTTGGCGCGGTAGTTGATGCGGTGCGGCGGCAGATGGTGGCCGCGGCCGTGGCGGGGCAGGAACGCGACCCGCCGCCCGGCGACCTCGCCGAGGAACAGGGAGTCGCTGGGCGCTCCGTAGGGGGTGTCCACCTGGACCTCGGTCACGTCGTCCAGGAAGGAGTAGAACCCCGAGCCGCCGATTACGCCGATCTCTGCGTTCGCCATGACCAGCACACTAGCGGGCCCCGTCACCGCTCGGCAGCCGGTGCGCGGACGGCCGCGCCCGCGGCGGCGCCGGGACGCCGAAGACCCCGCCGTCGGGGGACGGCAGGGTCACGGTTGAGAGATCTCAGGCGGCGGAGCTGCTGGTGGAGCTCGACGAGGACGACGAAGACGAAGCCGACGACGTCGAAGAGGACGAGGTCGAGGACGTCTTCGCGTCGGACGACGAGCCGGCCGGCTTCGAGGCCGGGCTGCTGCTCGACGTGGAGCCGCGGGAGTCGTTGCGGTAGAACCCGGAGCCCTTGAAGACGATGCCGACCGCGGAGAACACCTTCTTCAGGCGCCCCTTGCAGCTGGGGCACTCGGTCAGGGCATCGTCGGTGAACTTCTGCACCGCCTCAAGGCCCTCGCCGCACTCGGTGCACTGGTACTGGTAGGTCGGCACTGTCTTCCTCCTGGCACTCTCACTCAATGAGTGCTAACGACGGTCCATAGTGACGCATTCCCGGGGATCAGTCCACCGCTACCGGGGTGCGGTGACCCACGCCACGTGCCACGGTGCGGTTCCGGTCCGGTGTGGCCAGCCGCGAGCGCAGGGCCGCGAGGGTGATCAGCGCGAGCACGGTACCGCCCATGGGCACCAGGAACCCGGCGCCGTCCCACAGCCGGTCCTCCAGCTGTCCCGCGACCGTCACGGCGGCGGCCTGGCCGAGTGCGACCGCGCCGGTCAGCCAGGTGAAGGCCTCGGTGCGGGCGCCGGCCGGGACGAGGCCGTCGACCAGCGTGTAGCCGGTGATCAGGGACGGGGCGATGCACATGCCGACCAGCAGGCCGAGCGCGGCGAGCAGCGCGACGGAGTGCGCCGTCCACAGCGCCGACGCCGCCACCGCGAGCGCCGTGTAACCGATCAGCAGCCGCTTCTGGGGCGCGGCCTTCCAGGCGATCGCGCCGCAGACGATGCCGGACAGCATGTTCCCGGCGGCGAAGACGCCGTACAGCACGCCGTTCAGACCGGGCTCGCCGATCGACTCGGTGAAGGCCGCGAGCGAGACCTGCATGCCGCCGAAGACCGACCCGATGCCCAGGAAGGTCACGACCAGCACGCGCACGCCCGGGACGCGCAGGGCCGAGGCGGGCGCCACGCGCGCGTGCCCGCTCTCCTGGGACACCGACGGCTGGGTGCTCTTCTGGGCGGCGAAGAGGAGACCGCCGACGAGGGTCAGCGCGCCCTCCGTCATCAGACCGGCGGCCGGCGCCACGGTGGTGCACAGCGCGGTCGCCAGCAGGGGGCCGAAGACGAACGTCAGCTCGTCCGTGACCGACTCGAAGGCCGCCGCGGTGGTCATCAGGGGGGAGCCCTGGAGCTTGACCCCCCAGCGCGCCCGCACCATGGGGCCGACCTGGGGCACCGAGGCGCCGGTCGGGACGGCCGCGACGAACAGCGCCCACAGGGGGGCGTGCGCCAGCGCGAGCGCCGTCAGGGACAGACCGGAGACCGTGTGCACCAGTACGCCGGGCACCAGGACCGCGCGCTGGCCGTAGCGGTCGGCCAGCCGGCCGCTGTAGGGCGCGAACAGCGCCATGGAGACGCCCGTGACCGCGGCGACGGCGCCCGCGGCGCCGTACGAGCCGGTGGTGTGCTGGACGAGCAGCACGATGGAGAGGGTGAGCATCGCGAACGGCTGGCGCGCCGCGAAGCCGGGCAGCAGGAACGTCCAGGCGCCGCGGGTGCGCAGCAGCTGTCCGTATCCGGGGCGGGAGGACGCCGGCGAGGTCTTCTCCGGTTCGGTGGTGGTGACCGTGGATCCCACGGCCCGTGCCTTTCTGCCGCCTGGTAGCGCGCGGACCCCGTGCGGGCCGGGCGCCGAGAGCTGTCCTCTTGCGCGGACTGCGGTAGATGCCGGTGCCCGCTCGAGTGGGGGCGCCCCGGCCGCCATACGGTCGCGCCAGCTCTGCGTCAGGCAGAGTTGGTTCGATCAGGGTGCGCCCCAATCGTACAGGGATCACCGCTCGCACGACTGTGAAAACGAGCACCATCCGGGCGGCCACCTCGGATTCCACGGGGTGCGACCGCCGTGAAGCGTGCCTCCGAAGGCGCCGGAAAGCACCCCCTCAACGCGAGCCGTTCGTCCCCAGCCACCCCGCCAGCTTGCCCCCGTGGGCGACCGCGCGCAGGCGCCGTTCCGCCGCGTCGCGGACCGGATCGGTGGCGACGACCAGCAGTTCGTCGCCGCGCCGCAGCACCGTCGTGGGCAGTGGGACAAACGATTCTTCCTCGCGGACGACCAGCGTGACGGCCGCGCCCGGCGGCAGCCGCAGCTCGCTGATCTCCACGCCGTGCATCCGCGACCCCTCCGGGATGGTGACGGACAGCAGATGCCCGCGCAGCCGCTCCAGGGGCGCCGACTCGATGCCGAGGTCGGACGCCTCGCCCTGCTCGCCCAGCCGCAGCAGACGCGCCATCCAGGGCAGGGTCGGCCCCTGGACCAGGGTGTAGACGACGACCAGCACGAAGACGATGTTGAAGATGCGGCGGCTGGCGTCGACGCCGTTCACCATGGGGATGGTGGCCAGGATGACGGGCACGGCGCCGCGCAGCCCCGCCCACGACATCAGCGCCTGCTCCCGCCACGGCACCCGGAACGGCGCCAGGCTGCCCACCACGCTCAGCGGGCGGGCCACCATGGTCAGCACCAGCCCGATGACCACGGCGGGCAGGACGTCGTCGCCCAGCTCGTGCGGGGTGACCAGCAGGCCGAGGACGACGAACATGCCGATCTGGGCGATCCAGCCGAGCCCCTCGGCGAAGCCGCGCGTGGCCGGCCAGTGCGGCAGGCGCGCGTTGCCGAGCATCATCGAGGCCAGGTAGACGGCGAGGAAGCCGCTGCCGTGCGCCAGGGCGCCGGCGGCGTAGGCGGAGACGGCGATCGCGAGCACGGCGATCGGGTAGAGACCGGACGCCGGCAGCGCCACGTGCCTGAGCCCCCAGGACCCGAACCAGCCGACGGCTATGCCGATGGCCGCGCCGATGGCCAGCTCCAGGACGATCTCGCCGAGCAGCAGGTACCAGTGCTCGACCGGGCCGGCCGTGGAGAAGGCGACGACGAGGATGACCACCGGGGCGTCGTTGAAGCCGGACTCCGCCTCCAGCGTGCCCGTCACGCGCGCGGGGAGCGGAATCCTGCGCAGGACCGAGAAGACCGCCGCCGCGTCCGTCGACGACACCACCGCGCCGATGATGAGCGCCTGCCGCCACTCCAGCCCCACCAGGTAGTGCGCGCCCGCCGCGGTGACCCCGACGCTGATCGCGACCCCCGCCGTGGCCAGCACGGAGGCGGAGGCCAGGACCGGCCGGACCTCCTTCCACTTCGTGCCGAGGCCGCCCTCGGCCAGGATCACGACGAGGGCCGCGTACCCCATGACCTGGGTCACCTCGGCGCTGTCGAAGTGGATGCCGCCGATGCCGTCCTGGCCCATGAGGACGCCGATGCCGAGGTAGACGAGCAGGCTGGGGAGCCCGCTGCGGGAGGAGATCCGGACGGCCGCGACGGCGACGAGCAGGACGGCGGAGCAGACGAGCAGGAGCTGGTTGAGGTGGTGAACAGTCAGCGGGCGTTCCTCCCTCGTATGGGGCCGAAGCCTCCGTATCCGGGACCGGTGCCTCCGGTTACTTCGTTACCTTACCTAACTCTTGACGCTTTCTTGACGTTCGGCAGGGCAAGATCGAACGCTCGTGCGCGCTGGTTCCCCACTCCGCGTCAAGCGGGACGGGGCCCTGCGCCTATGGTTGCTCCAGCGCTCATTCAAAGTCACAGCCCGACCTGCCGCTCGCGTTAGGACAGCAAGGACAGCGATGCCCCCCAACACCACCGCCACAACGGGTGACACCGCCACCACGGGTGCCACGTCCGTCAAGTCCGGCAGGAAGAAGGGGCGCAAAGCCCGACTGATCGTGCTGGTGCTGGTCCTGGCCGTCATCGCGGGCATCGCCTACGGGGCGTACTGGACGATCAGCACCGTCCGCGCCTCCTTCCCGCAGACCACCGGCACGCTCCGGCTCGACGGCCTGTCCGGCCCGGTCGACGTGAAGCGGGACGGCTACGGCATCCCGCAGATCTACGCCTCCTCGGACGAGGACCTGTTCATGGCGCAGGGCTACGTCCAGGCGCAGGACCGGTTCTACGAGATGGACGTGCGCCGGCACATGACCTCCGGGCGCCTGTCGGAGATGTTCGGCAAGAGCCAGGTCGACAACGACGAGTTCCTGCGCACCCTCGGCTGGGACCGGATCGCCGAGCAGGAGTACGAGACCAAGCTGTCGGCCGCCACGAAGAAGTACCTCCAGGCCTACGCCAAGGGCGTCAACGCCTACCTGGAGGGCAAGAACGGCAAGGACCTCTCCCTGGAGTACGCGGCCCTGGGTCTGACCAACGACTACAAGCCGCAGAAGTGGACCCCGGTCGACTCCGTGTCGTGGCTGAAGGCGATGGCCTGGGACCTGCGCGGCAACATGCGCGACGAGATCGACCGCGCCCTGATGACCAGCCGCCTCGGTCCGCAGCAGATCCAGGACCTGTACCCGGCCTACCCGGCCGCCCGCAACAAGCCGATCGTGCAGGAGGGCCAGTACGACGAACTGACCCAGGCCTTCGAGCAGAGCGGCGCCACGGGCACGTCCGGCAGCACGGGCACGACGGGCACGACCGGTACGACGGGGACGACCGGAACCACGGGAACGACCGGTACGACCGGCACCACGGGGACCACCGGCACGACCGGCACCACGGGCGGCCTCACCGGCTCCTCCCAGGGCGCGGCGGGCACCACCGGCTCCTCCACCGCCACCGGCGGCGGATCGACGCTCAGCGGCCAGCTGGAGGGCCTCACCGAGGTCCTGGACGACCTGCCCACGGCCGTCGGCGTGAACGGCCAGGGCATCGGCTCCAACTCCTGGGTGGTCGCCGGGAAGCACACCATCACCGGCAAGCCGCTGCTCGCCAACGACCCGCACCTGTCGGCGTCCCTGCCGTCCGTCTGGTACCAGATGGGCCTGCACTGCCGGAGCGTCTCCGACAAGTGCCAGTACGACGTCTCGGGCTACACCTTCGCCGGCATGCCCGGTGTGGTCATCGGCCACAACGCGAAGATCGCCTGGGGCCTGACCAACTCCGGTGTCGACGTCACCGACCTCTACCTGGAGAAGGTCAGCGCGAACGGCTACCTCTACGACGGCAAGGTCCGCCCGTTCAAGACCCGCGAGGAGACGATCAAGGTCGCCGGCGGCAAGTCCAAGACGATCGTCGTCCGCCAGACCCAGGACGGGATGCCGCTGCTGTCCGACCGCGACGACGAACTCGTCCAGGTCGGCAAGAAGGCCACCGTGAACACCGCCGCGCCCGACCGCGGCGACGGCTACGGCATCGCGCTGCGGTGGACCGCGCTCGACCCGGGCACCACCATGGACGCCGTGTTCGCGCTGGACAAGGCGGCCGACTGGAGCGAGTTCCGCGCGGCGGCGGCCCAGTTCGACGTCCCCTCGCAGAACCTGGTCTACGCCAGCACGGACAACCACATCGGCTACACGCTGCCCGGCCGGATCCCCACCCGCTCGGAGAAGGACACCGGCGCCCTCCCGGCACCGGGCTGGGACTCGAAGTACCGCTGGACCGGCTTCGTCAAGCAGGACGAACTGCCCTACGAGTACGACCCCGAGCGCGGCTACATCGTCACCGCCAACCAGGCCGTGGTCGACCCGGAGAAGTACCCGTACACGCTGACCACCGACTGGGGCTACGGCACCCGCAGCCAGCGCATCACCGACCTGATCGAGTCCAAGATCAAGGGCGGCGGCAAGGTCTCCACCGACGACATGCGGCAGATGCAGCTGGACAACAGCAGCGAGATCGCCAAGCTCCTGGTGCCCCAGCTGCTGAAGATCAACCTGTCCGACCCGGAGGTCCGCCAGGCGCAGAAGCTGCTGGAGGGCTGGGACTACACCCAGGACGCCGACTCGGCGGCGGCGGCGTACTTCAATGCCGTCTGGCGCAACGTCCTCAAGCTGGCCTTCGGTAACAAGATGCCCAAGGAGCTGCGGGTCAAGGGGCAGTGCCTGTGGGTCGACAAGATCGACAGCACCGGCCCGGTGGACGACGACACCAAGGTGCGCGAGTGCGGTCAGCGCGACGCCGACCAGGCGCAGCCGGACGGCGGCGACCGCTGGTTCGAGGTCGTGCGCACCCTGATGGACAAGCCGGACAGCGACTGGTGGAAGGCGCCCAAGTCGGGCACCCGCCCCGGCGCCGCCAACCGCGACCAGCTCTTCGCCCGGGCCATGATCGACGCCCGCTGGGAGCTGACCGCCAAGCTCGGCAAGGACATCGACACCTGGAGCTGGGGCCGGCTGCACCGGCTGTTCCTGAAGAACCAGACACTGGGCACCGAGGGCCCCAAGGCCCTGCAGCTCCTGCTGAACCGCGGCCCCTGGAAGCTCAGCGGCGGCGAGGCCGCGGTGAACGCGACCGGCTGGAACGCGGCCGGCGGCTACGACGTGATCTGGGTGCCGTCCATGCGGATGGTCGTCAACCTCGCCGACCTGGACAAGTCGAAGTGGATCAACCTGGCCGGCGCCTCCGGGCACGCGTTCAACGCGCACTACACCGACCAGACCGGCAAGTGGGCCGCGGGCGAACTGCTGCCCTGGTCGTTCTCGGGCAAGGCGGTGGACGCCGGCACGAGCGACACCCTCGTCCTGAAGCCGTGACCTCGGCGGCACTCCGCTGAAACGGCCCTCCACGCGCGCGTGGAGGGCCGTTTTCCGTTCAGGAGACGTTCCGGAGGCCTTCAGGAGACGGGCCGGGCGCCCGGGAAGCAGTGCACGCCCGACGGCGTCACCGCGACGTGCACCGGCCTGTCGTGCGCCTCGGCCGGGACGCGCGCGACGACCTCCGTGTCGTAGAGCAGCACCACGAGCCGGGGGTGTGCCCCCGCGCGCTCCAGCCGGGCCAGCACCCGGTCGTAGGAGCCTCCGCCGCGCCCCAGGCGCGTCCCGTGCGCGTCCACCGCGAGACCGGGCAGCAGGACGACGTCCGCGCCCGTCACGGCGTCCGGGCCGAGGCGCGCACCGGAAGGTTCGAAAAGCGCCATCTTCCCGCTGTGCCGGATTTGTTCAAGAGAGTCCGGGCCGGTGTATTCGCCCCAGTCCAGGTCGTTGTCGGGCAGCAGTGCCGGGAGCAGCACCCGCACCCCTCGCGCGCGCAGCGCCTCCAGCAGCGGGAGGGTGGCCGGTTCGCCGCCCACCGAGACGTACGCCGCCACCGTCCGCCCCGCGGCCAGCTCGGGCAGCTCCAGGGCGCGCTCGGCCAACTCGCGGCCCGCCTCCCGGATCTCGGCCGCCGTCAACCTGTTCCTTACGTCCAGGAACTCCCGCCGCAACACACGCTTGTCAGGATCGCCCGCAGGTCCGTGGTGTTCCACTGGTCGTTCTCGCCCCCTTCGTCATGCCGCTCATTTGAGCGGCAAGCTGCCGGAGCCACAGTTTGCGCACAAAGGCACCGGATATTGTGGCGGGCATGACTCAGTCCCACTCCAGGATCAGCAAGGCTGTCATTCCCGCGGCCGGCCTCGGTACCCGGTTCCTGCCGGCGACCAAGGCCACTCCCAAGGAGATGCTGCCCGTCGTAGACAAGCCGGCGATCCAGTATGTGGTCGAGGAGGCCGTGTCGGCGGGGCTCGACGACGTCCTCATGATCACCGGGCGCAACAAGCGGCCGCTGGAGGACCACTTCGACCGCAATTACGAGCTGGAAAGCGCGCTGCAGAAGAAGGGCGACGCCCAGCGGCTCGCGAAGGTGCAGGAGTCCAGCGACCTGGCCACCATGCACTACGTCCGCCAGGGCGACCCCAGGGGACTCGGTCACGCCGTGCTGTGCGCCGCCCCGCACGTCGGCCACGAACCCTTCGCCGTCCTCCTCGGCGACGACCTGATCGACCCCCGTGACCCGCTGCTGCGGCGCATGATCGAGGTCCAGGAGCGGCACGGCGGCAGCGTCGTCGCCCTCATGGAGGTCGCTCCCGAGCAGATCCACCTCTATGGCTGCGCGGCCGTGGAGGCCACCGCCGACGGCGACGTGGTGAAGGTCACGGGACTGGTGGAGAAGCCGGACCCGGCGGACGCCCCGTCCAGCTACGCGATCATCGGCCGCTACGTCCTCGACCCGGGCATCTTCGGCATCCTGCGCGAGACCGAGCCGGGCCGCGGCGGCGAGATCCAGCTCACCGACGCCCTCCAGCAGCTCGCCCAGGACGAGAAGGTCGGCGGCCCCGTGCACGGCGTCGTCTTCCAGGGCCGCCGCTACGACACCGGCGACCGCGGCGACTATCTGCGGGCCATTGTCAGACTCGCGTGCGAACGTGAAGACCTGGGCCCGGACTTCCGGACCTGGCTCCGCAGTTACGTAGCCGAGGAGATGCAGCAGCCTTGAGCAGCGCCGCGACCCGTCCCGCCGGCCCGGACGACCTGTGGTCGGTGGACGAGCACCTGGACGACATCCTCGCCACCGTCCGCCCCCTGGAGCCCATCGAGCTGCAACTGCTCGACGCCCAGGGCTGCGTCCTGGTGGAGAACGTCACGGTGCCCGTCTCCCTGCCCCCGTTCGACAACAGCTCCATGGACGGGTACGCGGTACGGGTCGCGGACGTCGCCGGCGCGAGCGAGGAGTTCCCGGCCGCCCTGGAGGTCGTCGGGGACGTCGCGGCCGGCGCCGCCGATCCGGTGCGGGTCGGCCCCGGGCAGGCCGCGCGGATCATGACCGGCGCCCCGCTGCCGCCCGGCGCCGAGGCCGTCGTCCCCGTCGAGTGGACCGACGGCGGGCTCGGCGAGGGCCCGGCGAGCGGCATGCGGGCGCGCAGCCTGGCCCCCGAGGGCGCCGAGGGGCAGGTGCACGTGTACCGGCCCGCCGAGGCCCGCGCGCACGTACGGGCCGAGGGCAGCGACGTACGGGCCGGCGAGCTCGCCCTAAAGGCCGGTACGGTCCTCGGCGCGCCGCAGATCGCGCTGCTCGCCGCGATCGGCCGCGGCACGGTCCGGGTCCATCCGCGCCCGCGCGTGGTCGTGCTGTCCACCGGCAGCGAACTCGTCCAGCCCGGCGAGGAACTGGCCCCCGGGCAGATCCACGACTCCAACAGCTTCGCCCTCACCGCCGCCGCGCGGGACGCGGGCGCCATCGCCTACCGGGTGGGCGCGGTCGCCGACGACGCCGAGACGCTCCGCACCACCATCGAGGACCAGCTCATCCGCGCCGACCTGCTGGTGACCACCGGCGGGGTCAGCGTGGGCGCCTACGACGTCGTCAAGGAGGCGCTGTCGTCCGTCGGCGACGAGGACGAGCCGGGCGGCGGGGTGGAGTTCCGCAGGCTCGCCATGCAGCCCGGCAAGCCGCAGGGCTTCGGCACCATCGGCCCCGACCACACCCCGCTGCTGGCCCTGCCCGGCAACCCGGTGTCGTCGTACGTCTCCTTCGAGCTGTTCGTCCGCCCCGCCATCCGTGCCCTGATGGGCCTGACCGAGCTCCACCGGCCCCGCGCCCGGGCCGTGCTGAAGGCGGACGCCGCGCTGCGCTCGCCCCGGGGCCGCCGCCAGTTCCTGCGCGGCCGGTACGCCGACGGCGAGGTGACCCCCGTGGGGGGAGCCGGTTCCCACCTGATCGCGGCGCTCGCCAAGGCCGACGCGCTGATCGTCGTCCCCGAGGACACGGAGTCCGTGGAGCCCGGCGGCGAGGTGGAGGTCGTCCTGCTCGGCTGAGGCACGCGCGCGTGCCTGTCCACAGGACGATCCTGGTCCGCTGCCCGGCCCGGCTTGGCGGTACCGTTGCGCGCACAGCTGGCCCGCGCTCCGCACCGCGCGGGCCCGGACCGGGAGCGCCACAGCATGAGTACGCAGGAACGGCTGACGCACATCGACGAGGCGGGTGCGGCCCGCATGGTCGACGTATCCGGGAAGGACGTGACCGCGCGCACCGCCCGTGCCAGTGGCCGGGTCCTCGTCGCACCGCGCGTGGTCGAGCTGCTGCGCGGCGAGGGGATGCCCAAGGGTGACGCCCTGGCCACCGCGCGCATCGCCGGGATCATGGGGGCCAAGCGGACCCCGGACCTGATCCCGCTGTGCCACCCGTTGTCGGTGTCCGGTGTGACACTGGACCTGTCGGTCGCGGACGACGCCGTGGAGATCCGGGCCACCGTGAAGACCACGGACCGCACGGGCGTCGAGATGGAGGCCCTCACCGCGGTGACGGTCGCCGCGCTCACCGTGGTCGACATGGTCAAGGCGGTCGACAAGGGAGCGGTCATCACGGACGTGCGGGTGGAGGAGAAGACGGGCGGCAAGTCGGGCGACTGGAGCCGGGCATGAGCTACCGCGCCCTGGTGATCACCGCGTCCAGCCGGGCCGCCGCGGGCGTCTACCCGGACAAGGGCGGCCCGCTGGTCGCCGACGGTCTGCGGAGCCTCGGCCTCGACGTGGCCGGGCCGCGGGTCGTCGCCGACGGCGCCCCCGTGGAGGAGGCCCTGCGGGCGGCCGTGGCGGCCGGGTACGACGTCGTGGTCACCACCGGCGGCACCGGCATCTCGCCCACCGACCGCACCCCGGAGGCCACCCGCGCGGTGATCGACCGGGAGGTGCCGGGCATCGCCGAGGCCATCCGGGCCCACGGGCGCGAGAAGGTGCCCACCGCCGCGCTGTCCCGCGGCCTGGCGGGCGTGGCCGGCCGGACACTGATCGTGAACCTGCCCGGGTCGACCGGCGGGGTGCGCGACGGGCTGGCCGTGCTGGAGCCGCTGCTGGTGCACGCCGTCGACCAGATCCGCGGCGGCGACCACCCGAGATCCGGCAGTGGGGGTGCGAGCTGAACAGCCCTTCCTGGCCCGTCGTGCTGGCGGACGGCGAGGTCGTCCTCCGGCCGATAAAGCTGCGCGACCAGCGGGCCTGGCGCGAGGTGAACCGGCGCAACCGCGACTGGCTGCGCCCCTGGGAGGCGACCATCCCGCCGCCCGCGCCCAGCGGGCCGGTCGCGCACCGGCCGACCTACCGTCAGATGGTCCGGCACCTGCGCTCCGAGGCCGGCGCGGGCCGGATGCTGCCGTTCGTCATCGAGTACCAGGGGCGGCTGGCCGGGCAGTTGACGGTGGCCGGGATCACCTGGGGCTCGATGTGCTCGGGACACATCGGGTACTGGGTGGACGAGGCGGTGGCCGGACGCGGGGTGGTGCCGACGGCGGTCGCGCTCGCGGTGGACCACTGCTTCCGCACCGTCGGCCTGCACCGCATCGAGGTCTGCATCCGGCCCGAGAACCGGCCGAGCCGGCGCGTGGTGGAGAAACTGGGATTCCGTGAGGAGGGGCTGCGGCCGCGCTATCTGCACATCGACGGCGCCTGGCGCGACCATCTCGTCTTCGCGCTCACCGCGGAAGAGGTGCCCGACGGGCTGCTCACGCGGTGGCACCGGGCACGTTCTCAGCGGGCTCAGCGCACTGAAAGCCCATGAATTGAAAATACGTTCGATTATTGAAAATCGCATCGGTCGCAAAAAATGCTGGAAATATCAGCCAGATCGTGCGACACACCGGCCCAATTGGCGGATGGCCTCCCGCAAACCCCTCTACCGTGTGAGGCGTGAGCAGCAGCGGCCTCATCTACGCAGTCATTGTCGGGGCCTGGGCCGCCTACTTGGTGCCGATGTGGCTCCGTAGGCAGGACGAGCTGAACGAGGCCCGTCCGACGGAACGCTTCAGCACCGCCATCCGGCTGCTTTCCGGACGGGCGGGCATGGAGCGCCGGTACGCCCGGGACCTGCGGGCGCGCTCCGCCCAGGAGGGGGAGCCGGACGCCGTCGACCCGGACGCCGTCACCGACTCGGTGGACGTCCGGGCCTTCGCCGTGCCCCCGACCCGCCGTCAGGAGGGCCTGGGCGCCGAGCCTTTGGACGACGGACCGGAGGCGGCCGCGAGTGCCGGACCGGACCGCGACCAGCCTTCCGCACCGGCGCCCGACCCCGCCTCCGTGCCCGCCCCGCAGCGTGAACCGGTGGCACGGCGCGCGTCCTCGGCGCAGACGGCCGCCGCGCGCGCCCAGCGCTCGAAGGTGCTCGCGCGCCGCCGGCGCACCACGGTGATGCTCTTCCTCGCCTTCACCCTCGGCACGGTCATCGCCGCCGTCGGCGGGCTCGCCTTCCTGTGGGCCCCCGGCGTCCCGGCCGTACTGCTCAGCGCCTACATCGCCTATCTGCGGGCGCAGGAACGGCGCCGCTTCGCCTACCAGATGGACCGCCGCCGCGCCGAGGCCGCCGCCCAGCGCCTGCGCGAGCGCCGGCCGCGCACCCGCGCCTTTCTGGAGGAGGGGACGGACGCGGACGAGGCGGACGCGGGCCGGGACGCGGGCACGGACGACACGGAGCTGTCCGCGCTCGCCGCCGACCGGCGGGCGCTCGTGGAGCAGACCGACCACGCCGAGTGGGTCGACCAGCAGCGCGAGCGGCAGCGGCGGCCCGGGCACGGGGAGAGCTGGGACCCGGTGCCGGTGCCCCTGCCCACGTACGTCACCGCGCCCGTCGCCCCGCGCGCCACCTCCGATGTGGACCTCGGGGCGCCCGACACCTGGAGCTCGGCCCGGTCCAGCGCGGTCGCGCCCGAGCAGGAGGCGGGCCGCGCGCCGCGGGACGGCGGGGACGAGCGTGCGGAGCCGGCCGCGGCGGAGGGGCCGGCGGACGGCCGCGGGCAGGCCCGCCCGCAAGCGCGGACCCGCTCACGCGGCGCCGGCCCCGCCTCGGCCCGCCGGGCCCGGGAGCGCGGCCGTACGCCGCTGTTCGACCAGTTCGAGGACGGCGACCGGCCGCGCGCCGCCAACGAGTGACCTCGGTCACCCCCGCCCTGACCAGTCAGGGAGCGGATTTCCAAGCACCCGGATCGGGATGCTAGAGTTTCACTCGTTGCAAGGGCCTGTGGCGCAGTCCGGTAGCGCACCTCGTTCGCATCGAGGGGGCCAGGGGTTCAAATCCCCTCAGGTCCACTGCACGATGAGATCCCGTCGGTCATCACGACCGGCGGGATCTTCGTCGTTTCCGGGGCGCACAAGGTGCTCCCCCTCCCGTGAGGAGCACCCGGGCGGCCTCGTGGCTCACAGCGGCTTGGCGTAGCAGAGGCTCTCCTCGTAGTGGCGGTAGTAGCCGAACTTGGCGCAGGGCTCATAGCCGCTGGAGGCGTACAGGGCGATGGCCTCCGGCTGCTTGGTTCCCGTCTCCAGGACCATGCGGACCCGGCCGGCCGCGCGGGCGTCCTCCTCCAGGGCCGCGAGGATGCGGCGGGCCAGGCCCCGGCCGCGCATCTCCTCGATGACGAACATGCGCTTCAGTTCGGCGTCGCCGTCCTCGTTGCCCTCGTCGTTGTGGTCCTGGCTGCGCCAGCCGCCGGTCGCCACCGGGCGGTCCCGCTCGTCGTACGCGATCAGGAACACGCCCCGGGGCGGGTCGAAGTCCTCGGGCGCCAAGACCGTGGCGTCGCCCCCGTCGCCGTAGCGCAGGTGGTACTCGGCCTGGACCTCGTCGTTGAGCTTGACGGCGTCGGGGTGATCGAAACGAACGCGGCGTATATTCATGCTGGGCATCGTACTTCTATGCGGTCGGCGGGGGTCCCCGGGTTTTCGGACCCCGACCAGTGTGCCGGTATCGTGCCGGGGTGCTGACTGTGACCACCGTGAACGTGAACGGGCTGCGGGCCGCCGCCAAGAAGGGCTTCGTTCAGTGGCTCGCCGGGACGGACGCGGACGTCGTCTGCCTCCAGGAGGTGCGCGCCGAGCCGCACCAGCTGCCCGAGGAGGTCCGGCAGCCCGAGGGCTGGCACGTCGTGCACGCCCCGGCCGCCGCCAAGGGCCGTGCGGGCGTCTCCCTCTACACCCGGCGCGAGCCCGACCGGGTCCGGGTCGGCTTCGGCTCCGCCGAGTTCGACGGCAGCGGCCGGTACGTGGAGGCCGAGCTGCCCGGCGTCACCGTCGCCTCCCTCTACCTGCCCTCCGGCGAGGTCGGCACCGAACGGCAGGACGAGAAGGTCCGCTTCATGGCCGAGTTCCTCGCGCACCTCAAGGAGCTGCGCGAGCGCGCCGCCGCCGACGGGCGCGAGGTGCTGGTCTGCGGCGACTGGAACATCGCCCACCGTGAGGCCGACCTGAAGAACTGGCGCGGCAACACCAAGAACTCCGGCTACCTGCCCGAGGAACGCGACTGGCTCGGCCGGGTGTTCGCCGCCGGGGAGGGCGGGTACGTCGACGTGGTGCGCGCGCTGCACCCGGACGCCGAAGGGCCGTACAGCTGGTGGTCGTACCGCGGCCGGGCCTTCGACAACGACTCCGGCTGGCGCATCGACTACCACGTGGCCACCCCCGGGCTCGCCGGGCGGGCGGTCAAGGGGTTCGTGGAGCGGGCCGCCACCCACGCCGAACGCTGGTCGGACCACGCGCCGGTGACCGTCGTCTACGACCACTAGGGGACTTGCGGGGCGCCTCGGTCCCGCTTGTTCAGCCGGCGGTCCAGGGCCAGGGAGAGTTCCGCCTCCACCACGCTGCGGGCCAGCGGGCGCAGCCGCCGCAGGTCGTCCTCGGGGGCGTGGCGCGTGATCACGTCGGCGAACAGGTCGGCCAGCGCCTCGGCGTGCTCGCGGACCCGGGCGGCGGCGGCCAGCACCTCGGCGAGCGGGATGCCCTCGCGCACCAGCGCCGAGGAGACGTCCAGCAGCCGCCGGCTGATGTGCACGATCTCGTCGCCGTCGGTGCCGAGGTAGCCCAATTCCATCGCGGCGGCCAGGTTCTCGGGCGTGACCTCGCCCTCGAAGCGGGCGGCGAGTTCCTCGGGGGTGAGGCGGACCGGCTCCTCCTCGGTGGGCGGTCCCACACCCAGCAGGTCGGCGACATCGCGGCCCTGGTCCAGGGCCTCGGCGAGTTCCGCTATGCCGCTGAGGGTGTGGCCGCGCTCCAGTAGGGCCGCGATGGTGCGCAGCCGGGCCAGGTGATGGTCGTCGTACCAGGCGATACGGCCCTCGCGGCGGGGTGGCGCGAGCAGCCCCCGCTCGCGGTAGAAGCGCAGGGTGCGCACGGTGATGCCGGCCAGCCGGGCCAGTTCCTCCATGCGGTACTCGCGCGGGCCTTCCCTGTGCTCTGCGTCCTCTGCCACGCCCGCAGCCTAAGGTGTACCCCCGGTAACTTTCCCTTCCGCGCCCCCTACCGCTCGGTACGGAGCTGCTTTACAGTCCCATTGCGCCAGTGTTCACTGGCACAGTTCCTAGGTGATGCGTGGAGGCTTCGGGATGGCCGAGCACGAGCATGTACGGGTGGCGGTGATCGGGTCCGGGTTCGGCGGGCTGGGGGCCGCCGTGCGGCTGCGCCGGGAGGGGATCACCGACTTCGTGGTCCTGGAACGGGCCGGCAGCGTCGGCGGCACCTGGCGGGACAACAGCTACCCCGGGTGCGCCTGTGACGTGCCGTCGCACCTGTACTCCTTCTCCTTCGCGCCCAACCCCGACTGGCCGCGCACCTTCTCCGGGCAGCGGCACATCCGCGCCTACCTGGAGCACGTCACGGACCTGTTCGGGCTGCGCCCGCACATCCGGTTCGACTCCGAGGTCAAGCTGATGACCTGGGACGAGGACAACCTGTGGTGGACCATCGAGACCACCCGCGGCACCCTGCGCGCCGACGTCGTCGTCTCCGCCACCGGACCGCTGTCCGACCCGAAGGTCCCCGAGATCCCGGGTCTGGACTCCTTCCCGGGCAAGGTGTTCCACTCCGCCCGCTGGGACCACGACTACGACCTGCGCGGCAAGCGGGTCGCCATGGTCGGCACCGGCGCCTCGGCGATCCAGATCGTGCCCGCCATCCAGCCGCAGGCGGGCCGGCTCACCCTCTTCCAGCGCACCCCGCCGTGGGTGATGCCCCGCATGGACCGCGCCATCAGCGGGGCCGAACGCTGGCTGCACCGGCGGCTGCCCGTCACCGCGCAGGCCCGGCGCGGGCTGCTGTGGGGCATCCGGGAGCTCCAGGTGCAGGCGTTCACCAAGCGCCCGGACGAACTCGGGCTCGTCGAACAGCTCGCCAAGCGGAACATGGCCCGCGCCATCAAGGACCCCGCCCTGCGGGCCAAGCTCACCCCGGACTACCGCATCGGCTGCAAGCGGATCCTGCTGTCCAGCGAGTACTACCCGGCGCTCGCCCGGCCCAACGTGGACGTCGTCGCCAGTGGGCTCGCCGAGATCCGCGGCTCCACGCTCGTGGCGGCCGACGGCACCGAGGCCGAGGTCGACGCGATCGTCTTCGGCACCGGTTTCCACGTCACCGACATGCCCATCGCCGAGCGGGTGGCCCGCGCGGACGGGACCACGCTCGCCGAGACCTGGAAGAACGGCATGCGGGCGCTGCGCGGCGCCTCGGCGGCCGGCTTCCCGAACTTCATGACGGTCATCGGGCCCAACACCGGCCTGGGCAACTCCTCCATGATCCTGATGATCGAGTCCCAGCTGAACTACCTGGCCGATTACCTGCGCCAGCTCGACGTCCTCGGGGGCCGGACCGCCCTGGACGCCCGGCCCGCCGCCGTGGACGCCTGGAACGAGCGGGTGCAGGAGCGGATGAAGCGGACCGTGTGGAACACCGGCGGCTGCACCAGCTGGTACCTGGACCCGAGCGGCCGCAACACCACCATCTGGCCGGGCACGACCACCGAGTTCCGGCGCGCGACCCGGCGGGTGGACCTCGCGGAGTACGAGGTGATCCGCAAACCCGCGCCGGTGGCCTCACGCAAGAGCGAGGCCCTCGCGTGAGCCGCCGCACCCCGGCCGCCCCCGGCCCGTACACCCCGCCCGTCCCCGCCCGCACCCTGACCGCCGTCTCCGCCGACGGCGCCCGGCTGCACGTCGAGGTGCACGGCCCCGAGGACGCGCCCGCCGTCGTGCTCGCCCACGGCTGGACCTGCTCGACGGCGTTCTGGGCGGCGCAGATACGGGACCTGGCCGCCGCTCACCGGGTGATCGTCTACGACCAGCGGGGGCACGGGCGCAGCCCCGCGAACCCCGTGTGCACCACCGAAGCGCTGGCGGACGACCTGGAAGCGGTGCTCGCGGCGACCCTCGCGCCCGGGGAGCAGGCGGTGATCGCCGGCCACTCCATGGGCGGCATGACGGTCATGGCCGCCGCCGGGCGCCCCGGCTTCGAGGAGCACGCCGCCGCCGTCCTGCTGTGCAGCACGGGCAGTTCGCGGCTGGTCGCCGAGTCGCGCGTGGTGCCGCTGCGCGCCGGGCGCGTGCGCACCTGGCTCACCGGACGCGTCCTCGGCTCGCGCGCCCCGCTCGGACCGGTCACGTCGGTGGCGATGAGCGTCCTCAAGTACGCCACCATGGGCGCCGGTTGTGCCCCGGACCGGGTCGAGGCGTGCGCGCGGATCGTGCACGCCTGTCCGCGCGCGGTGCGCCACGCGTGGTCGAAGGTGCTGGCCACGCTCGATCTCGACCAGGGCGTACGGCGGTTGACCGTGCCCACCGCGGTGCTGTGCGGCACCTCGGACCGGCTCACGCCCCCGGTGCACGCCCGCGCGCTGGCCGCCGCGCTGCCGCACTGCCTCGGCGTCACCGAGCTGACCGGCGTCGGCCACATGACCCCCGTCGAGGCGCCGGAGACGGTGACCGGCCGCATCCGCGCACTCGTCGGCACGTATGTCACGGGGGCCGCCCCCGTACGGATCAAGGAGGGCGCATGAGCAGGGTGAGCCTCGAAGGACAGGTCGCGGTCGTCACGGGGGCCGCGCGCGGCGTCGGTGAGCTGCTGGCGCGCAAACTGTCCGCGCGCGGGGCGAGGGTGGCGCTGGTCGGGCTGGAGGAGGAGGCGCTCAAGGAGGTCTCCGGGCGGCTGCACCACGACGACAGCGCCTACTGGTACGCCGACGTCACCGACCACGAGACCATGAGCCGGGTCGCGCGGGAGGTGAAGGAGCGCTTCGGCAAGGTCGACATCGTGGTCGCCAACGCCGGTGTGGCGACCGGCGGTCCGTTCGCGGACTCCGATCCGGTGGCCTGGCGGCGGGTGATCGAGGTGAACCTGATCGGTTCGGCGGTGACCGCGCGCGCCTTCCTGCCGGTGCTGACCGAGAGCCGGGGCTATCTGCTGCAGATCGCCTCGCTGGCCGCGCTCACCCCCGCGCCGATGATGACGGCGTACTGCGCGTCCAAGGCGGGCGTGGAGGCGTACGCGCACAGCCTGCGCGCCGAGGTCGGCTACCAGGGCGTGCGGGTCGGTGTGGCCTACCTGTCGTGGACCGACACCGACATGGTGCGCGGCGCCGACCAGGACGACGTGATGCGCGAGCTGCGGCAGCGGCTGCCCTGGCCGTCGAACAAGACCTACCCGCTGGGTCCGGCGGTGGACCGGATCGTCGCCGGGATCGAGCGGCGCTCGGCGCACGTCTACGGGCAGTGGTGGCTGCGCGGCATGCAGGGGGTGCGCGGATATCTGCCGGCGCTCATCGGAACGGTCGGGCAGCGGGAGATGAAGCGGTTCGCGCCCCGGCTGCGGGGAATGTCCTCCGGGCTCGTCGGCGCAGGTGGGGCGGCCGACGAGGCGGCGCGCGCCACGCACCGTAACTGATCGACATGCACAGGGTGTTGGCCCGTGTGAATCTGGTCGAGGCCCCACTGAGGGGCCGAACCCCCCACCCACCACGGGAGTGAACCCACATGGGTATGAAGGACCAGATGCAGGACAAGTCCCGCCAGGCCAAGGAGAAGGCCCAGGAGAAGGCGGGACAGGCCCGTCAGAAGGCCGGTCAGCAGGGCCGTCAGGGCCGGCCGGGCCAGCCGCAGCGCGGCACCCAGAACCACCGTGACATCGAGGACACGCCGCAGCAGGTGCAGGACCGGTTCGACCAGGACTACGACGCCTAGGTCCGGCCCGAAGACGCGGGGTGCCCTCCGTGGCGGAGGGCGCCCCGCGCCTGTGCCGACCGCTACCCGGCCGGCCGCGGGGGCAGCTTCGGGCGGGTCCGGTCGGGTACGCCGCTGTAGTCCGGGGGCTTTGCCGCCGGATGGCTCTCCAGCAGCTGAAGGGCCAGCCGGACGGCCTCGCCCAGCACCGGGTAGCGGCCCTCGGCCCAGTCCACGGGGGTGCGCAGCACCTCGACGTCGGGGTCGACGCCGCGGTTCTCCACGGACCAGCCGTAGGCGTCGAACCAGGCCGCGTTCATCGGGACGGTGATGACGGTGCCGTCGCCCAGGCGGTGCCGCCCGGTCATGCCGACGACTCCGCCCCAGGTCCGCTGGCCGACCACCGGTCCGAGGTCCAGCAGCTTGAAGGCGGCCGTGATCATGTCGCCGTCCGAGGAGGTGGCCTCGTCGGCCAGGGCCACCACCGGCCCGCGCGGGGCGTTGGAGGCGTACGACACCGGTTGCGCGTCCCGGGTCAGGTCCCAGCCCAGGATCGTCCGGGTCAGCTTCTCCACCACGAGTTCGCTGATGTGGCCGCCCGCGTTGCCGCGCACGTCCACGATCAGCGCCGGCCGGGACATCTCCATGCGCAGGTCGCGGTTGAACTGGGCCCAGCCGGAGCCGCCCATGTCGGGGATGTGCAGATAGCCGCACCGGCCGTCGCTCAACCGCCGTACCACCTCGCGGCGTTTGGCCACCCAGTCCTGGTAGCGCAGCGGCCGTTCGTCGACGAGCGGGACGACGGCGACCCGCCGGGGCCCGCCGGGCTCGCCGTCCGGCGGGGTGAACGTCAGCTCCACGGTCGTGCCGCCGGAACCGGCGAGCAGCGGGTAGGGGCCGCGCACCGGGTCGACCGGGCGGCCGTCGACGTGGGTGAGGACGGCGCCCTCGCGGATGCCCGTGCCGGCCAGCGGGGAGCGGGCCCGGGAGTCGGAGGAGTCGCCGGCCAGGATGCGCCGCACCAGCCAGCGGTCGCCGTGCCGGACGAAGTTGGCGCCGAGCAGGCCCTGCCAGCGCTGGTAGTGGGCCGGGCCCTCGTTGCGGCGGGCGGCGGTGACATAGGCGTGGGAGGTGCCGAGTTCGCCCAGGACCTCGCGCAGCAGATCCGCGAACTCGTCGGGGGAGGCGACGCGTTCGACCAGGGGGCGGTACTGGTCGAGGACCGCGTCCCAGTCGATGCCGCACATGCCCGGGTCCCAGAAGTAGGCGCGGATCAGCCGGCCCGCCTCCTCGTACGCCTGGCGCCACTCGGCGGGCGGGTCCACCTCGTGCAGGATGCGGCGCGCGTCGATCCACACGGTCGTGTCGCCGTCGCCCACCTCGGTCGCCGGCACCGCCCGCAGGTCGCCCTCGTCGACCACGACCAGCCGGGTGCCGTCGCCGCTGACCGTGAACCAGTCGAGGTGGTCGACCAGTTCGGACTTCTTGGCCTTGGTGAGGTTGAAGTGCTCCAGGGTCGGGCGTCCGCTGACGTCGGCCGGGTTGACGAAGGTCTCGCCGAGCGCGCCGGAGATCGGCCAGCGCAGCCAGACCAGGCCGCCGCCCGCGACCGGGGCCAGCCCGGAGTACTTGGAGGCGATCACCGGGAACGGGGTGACCCGCATCGCCAGCCCCTCCACCTCGACCGTGACCGTGCCGGCCTCGCCGGTCTCCTCGTCCTCCAGCGGGTCCAGCCCGCCGGCGGCCGGCCGGCCCTCCGGGTTGAGCGCGAAGGGGGAGGGGGTCGCCGAGGACAGCGGGACGAGGTAGGGGCGGCAGCCGAGCGGGAAGGACAGGTCGCCGGTGTGCACGTCGTAGACCGGGTCGAAGCCGCGCCAGGACAGGAAGGCGAGATAGCGGCCGTCGCGGGTGAAGACCGGGTTCTCGTCCTCGAAGCGGCCGTTGGTCACGTCCACGGTCAGCCGGTCCTTGATGCGGGCCAGCTTGATCTGCCTCAGCGTGCGGCCGATGCCGGGGTGCGACCAGGTGAGCCAGGCGCCGTCCGGGGAGAAGGCGAGGTCGCGGACGGGCCCGTTGTCGGAGCGGATCAGCTCGGTGACCGCGCCCGTGTCCTGCGGGGCCGCGTCTTCGGTGCCGTCCGGGCCGGTGTCTTCGGTGTCCCGCGGTACGTCGATGAGCAGCAGCCGTCCGTCGTGGGAGGCGACCGCCAGCCGTTCGCCCAGCGGGTCGGAGGCCAGTTCCAGGACGCGGCCGAGGGCGCCGGAGGCCAGCCGGCGGGGGGCGCGGTCGCCGCTGGCGCGGGGCAGCCGGGCGATCTCGACGGCGTCCGCGCCCTCGGCGTCGGTGACGTAGGCGACCTGCCCGGTGGAGCCGAGCATCTCCGGCAGCCGTACCCGCACGCCGGGCGTCTCGGCGAGGGTGCGGGCCGGGCCGTCGCGGTGGGTGAGCCAGTACAGGCTGCCGCGGACCACGACCGCGCTGGCCCGGCCGGTCTCGTCCACGGAGAGGCCGTCGACGTGCTGCGCGGCCGGCACCTGGTAGGGGCGGCGGCCGGTGCGCGGGCCGGCCGGCCGGACGTCGAGCCGGCGCGGTACGGCGCCGGGGGAGAGGTCGTCCACCAGCCACAGGTCGCCCGCGCACTGGTACACCACCCGGCTGCCGTCGCTCGCGGCGTGCCGGGCGTAGAAGGCGTCGTGGTCGGTGTGGCGGCGCAGGCCGGTGCCGTCGGGGGCGCAGGAGTAGAGGTTGCCGACGCCCTCGTGGTCGGAGAGGAAGGCGATCCGGCCGGCGACGAACATGGGGCAGGCCAGATGCCCGTCGAGATCCGCCAGCAGCCGCTGTCCGTGCAGCCACAGGCGGCCCGTGGCGCCGCCGCGGTAGCGCTTCCAGGAGGCCGGTTCGTGCGGCGGGGTGCCGGTGAGCAGCAGGGTCCGGCGCTCGCCGCCGAGGCCGGTGACCTGGATGTCGGAGACCGGTCCCCAGGGCAGCCGGCCGCCCGGGTCGCCGTCGGGCGGCACCTTGTAGGCCCAGGTGAAGTGGGAGAAGGGCTGGCCGTGGGAGGCGACGGCCAGGATCTCGCCGTCCGGGGTCCAGCCGCACACCTGCGTGTCGACGCTGCCCCAGTACGTCAGCCGGCGCGCGGGCCCGCCGCCGTCCACGTCGACGAGGTGGATCTCGGGGACGAGGCTGCGCCAGGAGGTGTAGGCGATGTGGCGGCCGTCGGGGGAGAAGCGCGGATGGCCGGCCTTGGTGCGGTCCGCGGTGAGCCGCCAGGCGCGCTCCGGGGCGCCGAGGCGGGTCAGCCAGAGGTCGTCCTCGGCCACGAAGCACAGCAGGTCGCCGCTGAGGTGGGGAAGGCGCAGATAGCTCACCCTCCCCATGCTTTTCCGGGCACCGGGCACCGGCAACTCGGGCCCCGGACGCCCGCGCCGCGAGGTCTCCTTATGGGCCCTTCACCTTCGTGACCCAGCACACGTACGAAACGGTTTCGTTTCGTAGAGGCGCCGGGGTATCTTCGGTGATACGAAGGCGGAAGATCCGGAGCGGAGGTGAGTGGCATGACCGAAGGCGTCGCGACGACGCGCCGCAGCCGGATCACGCCCGAGCGCGAGGCCGAGCTGTACGGCGCCGTGCTCGACCTGCTCCGGGAGGTCGGCTACGACGCCCTCACCATGGACGCCGTCGCCGCCCGCACCCGCTCCAGCAAGGCCACGCTCTACCGCCAGTGGGGCGGCAAGGCCGAACTGGTGGCGAAAGCCGTCCGGCACGGCAAGCCGGGCCGCGTCACCGGGGTCGACACCGGGTCGCTCAAGGGCGACCTGCACGCCCTCGTCCTGCACGCCGACGACTGCGAGATGGAGCAGAACTCCGCGCTGATGCGGGGCCTGGCCATGGCGGTGCACGGCAACCCGGACCTGCTCCAGGCCTTCCGGGAACACCTGATCGAGCCGGAGCTGGCCGAACTGCGCCGGATGCTCCAGCGCGCGGTCGAGCGGGGCGAGGTCCGTGCGGACAACCCCGCGATCGGGTTCGTGCTCCACATGATGATCGGCGCGTTCGCCGCCCGCACCCTGATCGACGAACAGCCGCCGACGCAGGACTTCCTCCTCTCGTACATCGACGCCGTGGTCCTCCCCGCCCTCGGCGTCTGAAACCGACGAACACCCCACTTCCCCAGCAAGCCCACCACTGACGTCACCGCTCACGTCGTTGGGCTGATCACCCCTGCCCAGCTGAACCACGACCTGACCGGGAGTACGCCCTAAGTGGCCACGTTCCTCTACAAACTCGGCCGGCTCGCCTTCCGGCGACGGCACTTCGTCGCCCTGATATGGGTGGCGCTGCTCACCCTCGCCGGGGTGGGCGCCGCCTCCGCGCCGGCCCCCGGCAACACCTCCTTCTCCATCCCCGGTACCGAGGCCCAGAAGGCCTTCGACCTGCTGGAACAGCGCTTCCCCGGGATGAGCGCCGACGGCGCCACCGCCCGGGTCGTCTTCAAGGCCCCGAGCGGCGAGAAGATGACGGACGCCGGCAACAAGGCGGCCGTCGAGAAGACCGTCAAGGAACTGGGCGGCGGCCCCGAGGTCGCCTCCGTCGCCGACCCCTACACCGGGCACGCCGTCAGCAAGAACGGCGCCGTCGCGTACGCGTCGGTGAAGTACAAGGTCTCCGGCATGGAGCTGGAGGACAGCACCCGCGACGACCTCAAGGAGGCCGCGCAGCACGCGCGGGACGCCGGCCTGACCGTCGAGATCGGCGGTGACGCGCTGAACGCGACGCCGGAGACCGGCTCCAGCGAGATCATCGGCATCGCGATCGCCGCCGTCGTCCTCGTCATCACCTTCGGCTCGCTGCTCGCCGCCGGGCTGCCGCTGCTGACCGCGATCATCGGCGTCGGCATCGGCGTCGCCTCGATCACCGCGCTGGCCTCCGCCCTGGACCTGGGCTCCACCACCTCCACCCTGGCCACGATGATCGGCCTCGCCGTCGGCATCGACTACGCCCTGTTCATCGTCTCCCGCTACCGCGCCGAACTCGCCGAGGGCCGCGCGCGCGAGGAGGCCGCCGGCCGCGCCGTCGGCACGGCGGGCTCCGCGGTGGTCTTCGCCGGCCTGACCGTCGTCATCGCCTTGGTCGGCCTGTCCGTCGTCAACATCCCGATGCTGACGAAGATGGGCATCGCGGCGGCCGGCACGGTCGCCATCGCCGTCCTCATCGCCCTGACGATGATCCCGGCGCTGCTCGGCTACGCCGGCCGCCGGATCAAGCCGGCCGGCGAGAAGAGCAAGCTGCTCGGCGGCGGCCGTACGCCCAAGCGGCCCGGCCGCCCCAACATGGGCACCCGCTGGGCCCGGTTCGTCGTGCGCCGCCCGGTCGCCGTGCTGCTGCTCGGCATCCTCGGCCTCGGCGCGGCGGCGCTCCCGGCCGCCTCCCTGGAACTGGGCCTGCCCGACGACGGCTCCCAGCCCGTCTCCACCACCCAGCGCCGCGCCTACGACCTGCTCTCCGAGGGCTTCGGCCCCGGGTTCAACGGCCCGCTGATGGTCGTGGTCGACGCCAAGGACAGCGCGCGGCCCAAGGACGCGTTCGCCAAGGTCGGCGCGGACATCAAGGGCCTGAAGGACGTCGTCACGGTCACCCCGGCCGCGCCCAACAAGGCCGGCGACACCGCGACGATCACCGTCGTGCCCGATTCCAAGCCGTCCTCGGTCACCACCGAGGACCTGGTGCACGCCATCCGCGACAAGGGCGCGGAGATCACCCGGGACACCGGCGCCAAGGTGCTCGTCACCGGCTCCACCGCGATGAACATCGACGTCTCGCAGAAGCTGAACGACGCGCTGCTGCCGTACCTGGCGCTGGTGGTGGGCCTGGCGTTCCTGCTGCTGATCGTGGTGTTCCGCTCGGTGCTGGTCCCGCTGAAGGCGGCCCTCGGCTTCCTGCTGTCGGTGCTCGCCGCGCTCGGCGCCGTTGTCGCGGTCTTCCAGTGGGGCTGGCTGTCCGGCCTGATGAACGTCGAGCAGACCGGCCCGGTCATGTCGATGATGCCGATCTTCATGGTGGGCGTGGTCTTCGGCCTCGCGATGGACTACGAGGTGTTCCTCGTGACCCGGATGCGGGAGGCGTACGTCCACGGCGAGACGCCCGGCCAGGCCGTGGTGACCGGCTTCCGGCACGGCGCCCGGGTCGTGACCGCCGCCGCCGTCATCATGATCGCCGTCTTCTCCGGCTTCATCGGCTCCAGCGAGTCGATGGTCAAGATGATCGGCTTCGGCCTCGCCATCGCCGTCTTCTTCGACGCGTTCGTCGTCCGCATGGCCATCGTCCCGGCGGTCCTCGCGCTGCTCGGCAAGCGGGCCTGGTGGCTGCCGAAGTGGCTGGACCGCGCGCTGCCCAACGTGGACGTGGAGGGCGAGGGGCTGCGCGCCCACGCCGACCCGGAGGAGGAGAAGGAACTGGTACGCGCCTGACGTACCGCTTCCGACGCCGACCAGCCGGTGAGGGTGCCCGTGGGGACGGGGACGCACCCTCACCGGCTTTCCGCCGTCCGGGGCCTCAGGCGCGGCGCAGGCGGAACGTGGGGCACACGTCGGGGTCGTCGTCCTCGTAGAGGTAGATCCGCTGGGAGTCCTTGGCGATGGACAGCATGTCGATGGTGTAGTCGCGCAGGAAGAGCTCCGGCTCCGTGAAGGAGAGGTGGACCAGCGCGTGGTCGCCGGGCTGGTGCCCCCCTTCCACGCCCCAGGTGCCGGAGCCGTCGAACGTCTCGCCGAGTTCGCTCTTGTACCAGGCACCGGTCGGCCAGTTGCGCACCGTGACGGTCCCGCCGGTGCCGGTGTCCGACGCCTTGAGAGTGATCTTCACGCCCTTGGCGTGGGCCTCGCCGGTGTAGGTGCCTTCCAGTTCCCCCGTGGTCGCCGAGACGGCCTGCTTCCCCATGCACGCCTCCACGGCCGTCGACGCGGAGGAACAGGAAGCCAGGGGGGACAGCAGGGTCAGTGCGGTGGCGGCCGTCAGCAGGCGCGCACGCCTGCCCGCCATGCGGACTCGGGACACCGGTCTACTTTCCCTTCGCCGGAATGCGTTCGGTCCAGACGATCTCCTGTCCCACGGACGAGAAGACGCCTTCCTCACGGTTGAGCTTGTCGAGCCAGTCGTAGTAGCCGATGTAGTGCAGGAACGACGCGTTGCTCGTGTCGTTGTGCAGCTTGTACTCGACCACCAGCGAGCCGTCGGGGTCCTCGCCCTTGACCGTGTAGTGCAGGTTGTACGAGCCCGTGAACGCCTCACCGAGGTGCTCCTCGTCCCCCGTGACGATGGCGGGCAGATCCGTGGTGACGAGCTTCTTGAGCGCGCCCAGCTTGCCGCTCTCCGAGATCGAGTAGGACACGTTGCCCTCGGTCAGGCCGTCGCTGTGGAACTTCTGGACCGTGTCCAGCCGGAGCTGCCGCATGCTCTCACTGGAGCGGATCAGCTCGGTCATCTCGTCACCGCTGTGGTACGTCCGCTGCCGGGCGCCGTCACCGGTCACCCAGTCCCAGCCGAGCGAGTACGGGTCGTCCGAACTGTACGCCGGGTAGGGGTTCTCACCCTTCATGGCGAGGTTCAGCGCGTTGTACTCGTCCTCCCCGATCTTCTTCGTGGAGTCGATGTCCGTGAACCTCGGGTCGTCGTTGAACCACTGGCCGAGGCCCAGGTCCGACGTCAGGCTGTAGGCGAGGTTGCGGTCGGCCGTGGCGGCGCGCCGGAGCAGGCCCGCCATCTCGTGCTGCGCCGCCTCGATGCTCTTGTGCTCCTCGTCGGTGAGCGTGGCCTTGCAGACGCCGTCCACGATGTCGCCGGCCACGGTCCCGTCCGTATTGACGTACAGACCCTTCTCCGTGATCCTGCGGACGGCGTCCTTGAGGTCCTTCTGGGCGGACTTCAGATCGCCCACCGCGTCCTCGACCACGCGCCGCGCCGAGTCCGCCACCTTCGCGGCGTTCTCCAGCTGACGCTGGATGTCGTCGATCATCCGCCAGGCGTACGGAGCAGCGACCCCCTCCCAGTAGCCCTTGTTGCGCAGCGGGCCGAGAACCTCGTCGTTCATGCGCTTGCCGAGGCCCTTGATGTCGCGGTGGACGCTCTCCCAGCGGTCCGCCAGGTCGTCCAGGGTCGACAGATCCGCGGCCAGCAGATCCTGGAAGAAAGTGCCGGACATCAGTAGTCCTCCAGCGCCGAACGGATCCGTACCTGGTTCGACGTCTGCCCGACGGCGACATCGGTCTTGGTGTAGGTGCCGTCGCTCGACCGCAGGCTCTCGGAGATGTGGGCCAGCCACGCCGTCACCGTGCCGGCCTGCCGTTCCCACTGCCGGTGGGCGAGCTGGATCGCCAGTGCGGACTCGAGCACGCCCAGGGCGCGCGCGGCCTTCGACGACGGCTCCTCCAGCGAGGCCGCCGGCTTGTAGAAGGCGTCGTGGATGTCGTCCACCTGACCGGCGGCCTTCTTGAGCACGCCCGGCGCGATCTTCAGGTCCGGCGGGCCGCCCGGGGCCGTCGGCGGCTTGATGATCCCGGGCGGGTCCGGACGCAGCTGCGGCCGGTCCAGCGGGTCGGCGGTGCTGCCGGCGGGCGGTGCCGTGTAGTACCCCTCGAAGCCCGGCAGGACGCCGTGCCGCTTGATCTCGTCCGGGGACAGCGGCAGCTTCGACTGCCCCGGTTCGGGAAGCTTGTCGTCCCCGTGTACGGCTTCGCGTTCGCTCATGTGGATCCCCCGTCACCCGGTCGCCGACGCGGCCACCAGGCCTCTTGCGGTGTTCGTTCCTTTGCGCGGACGGTGTTGTGTCGCGCAGTCAGACAATCATGACGACGGACCGGGGGGCACACCCGGTTCCGGGGGCCGGAATTCCGGTGAGCGGCGGCGGGGTGTGTCGTAGCGTGCCCCGCATGACGACAGACACCCCGGATCACGGAGCCCACCCCCGGTTCGCCGAAGCGCTGCGGGCGCTCGGGCTGGAGGACGTCCTCGCGCGCGCCCGGCGCTTCCCGGAGGCCACCCGGACCGCGGCCGAGGCCGCCGCCGCGATCGGGTGCGAACCGAGCCGGATCTGCAAGTCCCTGGTCTTCGCCGCCGACGGGGTGCCGGTGCTGGTGCTGATGGACGGCGCCTCGCGGGTGGACGTGGAGCGGGTGCGGGCGGAACTGGGCGCCGGGAAGGTCGGCCGGGCCGACGCCCGGGTGGTGCGGGAGACCACCGGGTACGCCATCGGCGGTGTGCCGCCCTTCGGGCACCGCACCCGCACCCGGGTCCTCGCCGACCGCGCTCTGCTGGAGCACGACCTGGTGTGGGCGGCGGCCGGGACGCCGTACACCGTCTTCCCCGTCGCGCCGGAGGACCTCGTCGTCCACGCCGGTGCCACCGTCGCGGACGTGCGCGAACGTCCCGCCTGAGCCGCCGACATGACGGGCCGGGGGGACAGGGCGCACCCTGGAAGCAGCGATTTCTCGGAGGTGGTCGTGATGACGCACACCCCTGTCGGTTGGCACGTCGAGCTGGAGTTCAAGGAGGAGGACGACCAGCACACGCGCGCGGCGGCCCTGGTGCGCCTGCCCGACGGCAGCGAGGTACGGGCGCACGGCCGGGCCAGCAGGCACCAGGTCGACGCCAACCAGCCCCGGGTCGGCGAGGAGATCGCCGGCGCCCGTGCCCTGAACGAACTGGCCATGCGACTGCTGAGCAAGGCGCACGAGGAGATCGACACCGCGTCCGGGCGGACCTCCCACCCGATCCACGTGTGATCCGCGCCCGGCGTGCGCCGGGCACGGTCGTGGATCAGGCGAGCGCTGTGCGGACGGCCCGCACCAGGGCCTGCGCCCTCGGGTCCGCCGTCACGCTCGCGCGGAAGCCGTTGGTGACATAGCCGAAGGCGATGCCGGACTCCGGGTCGGCGAAGGCGAGGGCCCCGCCGCGGCCGGGGTGGCCGAAGGAGCCGGGCGAGAGCAGCGGGGACGCGGCGCCGTGCAGCATGTACCCGAGGCCGAAGCAGGTGCCGGCCACCAGCACCCGGTCCGGCCCGGCGGACCGCTCGGTGCGGGCCAGCTCCATGGTGTCCGGGGTGAACAGGCGGGTGCCGCCGTCCACCTCGCCGATCAGCGCCGCGTAGAAGCGGGCCAGTCCGTCGGCCGTCGCGATGCCGTTGGAGGCGGGCAGGGCGGCGGCGCGGTAGCCGGGGTCGTTCTCGTCCGGCAGCGGGGTGATCGCGGCGAACGCGCGCCGGGTGAGGGAGTCCGGGTCGGCGTAGGCCTCGGCCACCGCGCGCTTGGGGCGTATCCTCAGGCCGCCTTCCGTCTCGGGGGTCTCCGCCCGGCCGACCCGGCCGGCGCGGGCCCGCTCCGACTCCGGCAGCCCGAGCCACAGGTCCGCGCCGACCGGCCCGGCCAGCTGCTCGGCCACCCACTCGCCCACCGGCCGGCCGGTGATCCGGCGCAGCAGTTCGCCGGTGAGCCAGCTGTAGGTCTGGGCGTGGTAGCCGTGGTCCGAGCCCGGCTCCCACACCGGTTCCTGGGCGGCGACGGCCGCGGCGCCGAGGTCGGGGTCGACGGCCTCGGCGGGGGTCAGCGGGCGGTCCAGCACCGGTACGCCCGCCCGGTGCGCGAGCAGGTGCCACACCCGCGTCCGGTCCTTGCCGGCCGCCTTGAACTCCGGCCAGTACGAGCCGACGGGGGCGTCCAGGTCCAGTTCGCCGCGCTGGTGCAGGAGCAGCAGGGCGGCGGCGGCCACGCCCTTGGTGGCCGAGCGCACGATCTGCGCGGTGCCGGGTTCCCAGGGCGCCGTGCCGTCGATGTCCCGGGTGCCGGCCCACAGGTGCGCCACCCGGTGGCCGTCGCGGTAGACCGAGACGGCCGCGCCGCGCTCGCCGAGCCGCGTGAAGTTCGCGGCGAACGCCTCCCTGACCGGCTCGAAGCCCTCGGCCACTGTGCCGTTCACGTCCACGTCCGCCATCCCTTCCCGATCACCTGCGACAGTGTGTGCAACAGGGCACGCACGCCTGCGATTCCTCGGCGGGACCGGCCCGGCGGAATCGTTATGCCGACGTAGCCGGGGGTGGGGCGGAGGTCACGCGCCCGTGGTCACGGACTTCGGGTCGAAGCCGAACGGCAGCTCCAGCCGGTGCGCCCGCATCAGCTCCTCGTCGGAGAGCAGCTCGCCGGTCGGGCCGTCCGCCGCGATCACGCCGTCGCTGAGGATCAGGGAGCGGGGGCACAGCTCCAGGGCGTACGGCAGGTCGTGCGTGACCATGAGGACCGTCACGTCCAGCGAGCGCAGGATGTCGGCGAGCTCGCGGCGGGAGGCCGGGTCCAGGTTGGACGACGGCTCGTCCAGGACCAGGATCTCCGGCTCCATGGCGAGCACGGTGGCCACCGCGACCCGGCGGCGCTGCCCGAAGGACAGGTGGTGCGGCGGCCGGTCGGCGAAGTCCCGCATGCCGACCCGCTCCAGCGCGGTGTCCACCCGCTCCTGGAGCGCCGCCCCCTTGATCCCGGCGGCGGCCGGGCCGAACGCCACGTCCTCCCGCACGGTCGGCATGAACAGCTGGTCGTCCGGGTCCTGGAAGACGATGCCGACCTTCTGCCGGATCGCGGCCATGTGCTGCTTGCCGACCGGCAGCCCGGCCACGGTCACCGTGCCGGTGCCGCCGCTCAGGATGCCGTTGAGGTGCAGTACCAGGGTGGTCTTGCCGGCGCCGTTGGGGCCGAGCAGGGCGACCCGTTCGCCGCGCGCGATCGAGAAGTCCACGCCGAACAGGGCCTGGTGTCCGTCCGGGTAGGCGAAGGCGAGGCCGGAGACCTCCAGAGAAGCAGTCACAGGAACCATCCCAGCAGACAGACGACGAGGGCGGCGCAGGGGAGGGTGAGGGCGTGCCGCCACTGGGCGCCGGAGGCGGTCACCTCGTCGATGACCGGCATCGACCCGGCGTAGCCCCGGCTCACCATGGCCAGGTGGACCCGCTCCCCGCGTTCGTAGGAGCGGATGAACAGCGCGCCGGCGGACTTGGCGAGCACGCCCCAGTGCCGTACGCCCTTCGCCTCGAAGCCGCGCGACTCCCGGGCGATCCGCATCCGGCGCATCTCGTCGGTGATGACGTCGCCGTAGCGGATCATGAAGGAGGCGATCTGCACGAGCAGCGGCGGCAGCTTCAGCCGTTGCAGGCCGAGCAGGAGTTCACGCAGCTCGGTGGTGGAGGCCAGCAGTACGGAGGCGGCGACGCCGAGGGTGCCCTTGGCGAGCACGTTCCAGGCGCCCCACAGCCCGTTCACACTGAGCGACAGCCCGAGGACGTGCGTCCGCTCGCCCTCCGCGACGAACGGCATGAGCACCGCGAACGCCACGAACGGCACCTCGATGAGCAGCCGCCGCAGCAGGAAACCGGCGGGCACGCGCGCGTGGTACGCGACGGACGCGAGCAGCACGGCGTAGACCGCGAACGCCCACATCGCCTCGCGCGGGGTCGACACCACGACCACCACGAACAGGAACGCGGCGGCGAGCTTGGTGTGCGGCGGCAGCCCGTGCACGGGCGAGTGCCCGTGCCGGTACAGCCGGTGCGCGTGTCCCGCTCCCATGTCAGACGCCCGTGTTCACGGGGGAGGCGTCGTCGGTGCGCCGCCGGCGCAGCGCCCAGAACACCGCGCTGCCGGCGACGACGGTGACGCCGACGCCGATGACCCCCGCGAGACCGCCGGACAGCCGGGCGTCGGAGATGTCCTTCACGCCGTAGTCGGCCAGCGGCGAGTCGGCGGTGGCGTGCTCCTTCGCCTTCTTGTCGATCCCCTTGTCGTGCGCGACCTTCTCCAGGCCGTCGGGGTTGGCGGAGGCGTAGAAGCTGACGAAGCCGGCCAGGACCAGGGAGGTGACCAGGCCGGTCACCCACAGCGTGCGGCGGGAGGTGCGGGCGGCGGCGGGCGCCGGGGCGGCGGGCTCGGCCGCGGGGGCGTCCACCAGGGCGCCGTTCACCCGCAGCTGGAGCCGCTGGCGCAGACCGCGCGCGCCGTGCACCAGGTCGGGGCGGACGGCGATGACGGCGCCGACCGTGAGCGCGGTGATGACCGCCTCGCCGATGCCGATGAGCACGTGGACGCCGATCATGGCGGTGGCGACCTTGCCGATGGAGACGTCCGTGGTGCCGCCGATCGCGTAGATCAGGGTGAAGGCGACCGCGGCGGCGGGCACGGAGACCAGCGCGGCGACGAAGGACGCCACGGTCACCGAGCGCCGCTTGCGGGGCAGCACCGCGAGCAGGCCGCGGAAGACGGCGTACGACACGACGGTGGTGACCAGCGCCATGTCGGTGATGTTCACGCCGAGCGCGGTCAGCCCGCCGTCGGCGAACAGCACGCCCTGCATCAGGAGCACCACCGACACGCACAGCACGGCCGTGTACGGTCCGACGAGGATCGCCGCCAGGGCGCCGCCCAGCAGATGTCCGCTCGTTCCGGCGGCGACGGGGAAGTTGAGCATCTGTACGGCGAAGATGAACGCCGCGACCAGACCGGCCAGCGGTGCGGTGCGTTCGTCCAGCTCACGGCGGGCACCGCGCAGGCTCACCGCGAGGGCGCCGGCGGCGACCACTCCGGTGACCGCGGAGGTCGGGGCGTCTATGAATCCGTCAGGTACATGCACCCGACGATTTTAGGCCCTTGTTGCGAACCTCTTGCAAGAAAGACGAAGTCTCGTCTCCACTCGGGGCGCGCACCGGAAAATGTGCCACTCTGGATGGAAGCGGAAGAACAGCTTTCACAAAGGTCACGGTGCGTGAAAGGGCGGTCCGATGTCTGTGGTCGAACAGTACGCACGCGCTCATATCGTCACGGACGAGGAGGACCCGGGGGCCGTACCCGTCGTGCTGCGCTACGACCCCGACCGCGATCCCCGCTCCGTCCGCATCGGCCTGCCCGGGCCGCACGAGTGGACCTTCTCCCGGGCGCTGCTCGAACGGGGCCTGCGCGCGCCGGCCGGAACCGGTGACGTCCGGGTGTGGCCCTGCGGGCGCGTCCAGGCCGTCGTCGAGTTCCACACCGGCCACGGCGTGGAGGTCGTGCAGTTCGACTCCAAGACCCTGCTGCGGTTCCTGCGCCGCACCTACACCGCCGAGCCGGTGCGCGGCTGATCAGCCGCCGAGCTTCAGCAGCGACGCCACGATGGGGCCGGCCGTGTCGCCGCCGTGACCGCCCGCCTGGACCACACCCGCGGCGGCGAGGTCGCCCCGGTAGGCGGTGAACCAGCCGTTCGGCTTCTTCTGGCCGTCGACCTCCGCCGAGCCGGTCTTCGCGCCGTAGTCCGGGCCGAGCCCCGCCATCGCCTCCGCCGCCGTGCCGGAGGCGGCCGTGTACCGCATCAGCTCCCGCAGCTGGGAGAGCGTCTTCGCGGACAGGGTGCGCGAGGCGGTGGCCAGCTTCCGGTGGTCGACGGACGGCGGGACCAGGTACGGCTGGTGGAAGGAGCCCGCCTTCACGGTGGCCGCGACCGACGCCATGTTCAGCGGGTTCATCCGCACCCCGCCCTGCCCGATCAGCTCGGCCGCCATCTGCGCCGCCGACTGCACCGGCACCGAGCCGTCGACGCTGGGCACGCCGATCGCCCAGTTGTCCATCGACAGCCCGAAGACCTGCTGGGCCTGCCGGGTCAGGTCGTCGTTGTCCAGCTTCTTCGCCTGGCTGATGAAGGCGGTGTTGCAGGAGCGGGCGAAGCTCGCCTTGAACGTGCCGCCCTTGATCTCGAAGTCGTCGTCGTTGTGGAACTTCCAGCCGCCGTAGGTGAACGTCTTCGGGCAGGGGTGCGGCTTGTCCGCCGAGGCCAGGCCCTTGTCGATGAGCAGCGACGACGTGATGACCTTCATGGTGGAGCCGGGGGCGAGGGAGCCCTGGAAGGCGGTGTTGAAGCCGTGCCCGCTGTTGGCGACCGCGAGGATCTCGCCGGTGGAGGGCCGCAGCACGACCACCGAGGCCTTCGCCCGCTTGTCCACCTGCCGCTCGGCCGCCGCCTGGAGCGCCGGGCTGAGTGTCGTGCGCACCGTGCCCGGGGTGCCCTCGCTCAGCTCCGCCAGGGTCTTGTCGGACAGCTTGGCGGCCTTGGACTCCTTGCCGCGCACCACGCGCAGCTCGATGCCCGCCTTGCCGCCGGCGGTCTTGCCGTACTTCTCCCGCAGCCCGTCCAGCACCGTGCCCAGCGACGGGTACCGGGCGGCGGTGATCTCGCCGCCGTCGCGGTCCAGCGCCTTGACCGGCGGGGTGCCGGACGCGCCGGTCACCAGCCGGTCGCCGTCCCTCAGGTCCGGGTGGACGACGGCCGCGTGCCAGTCGACGCGCGGCTCGCCGTCACCCGGGCGGCGTACGACGGTGAGCGAGCTGCCGTAGGCGAGCGGCTTGCTCACGCCCTGGTAGGCCAGGGTGGCGCGCACGTCGAACGGCACGGTGGCGCCCTTGGCGGCCTTGGGGGTGAGGGTGACGTCCGTCAGGTGGGCGTCCTTGGCGTAGCCGGTGAGCAGCGGGGCCGCCGCCGCGGGGTCGTCGGTGGCGGCGGCGGCCTCGGCGGGCTTGCCGTGCTGCCAGGCGGTGAGGAAGCGGGTGGTGGCCGTACGGACCTCGGCGGCGGTGAGCGGGCCGGTCTTCACGTTCTTGCGGGCGGTCGTGGCGGCGGTGCCCTCGTCGGCCGCGGCCCCGCCGTCGTAGAGCGCGTAGAGGCCGACCCCGGCGCCGCCGACGACCACGGCGAGCATCCCGCCGAGCACGGCGGGACGGGTCTTCCGTCGCTCGGCGACGCGCCTTCTCTTGCCCACAGCCTCAGTTCCTCCGCGCGCTTCTCAGGCTCTCCTAAGCCCTCACACTCCCAACGACGGCTTTCACCTTAAGGTCCCCGTCTTCACGGGTGATCTCAACCGGCGTTCCGTAGCACGGTTGCGACAATCGGCCCGGCGGCGTCGATGCCGTGCCCGCCGTCCTGGACCATGGCCGCCGCGGCGACATCGCCCCGGTAGCCGGTGAACCAGCTGTCCGAGCGGGCCGCGCCGTCGGTCTCGGCGGAGCCGGTCTTCGCGCCGACGTCCCCGCTCAGCCCGGCCATCACCCCGGCCGCGGTGCCCGAGCGCGCGGTGCGGTGCATCATCGCGCGCAGCTGCCGGACGGTGTCCGGCGCGAGGCCGCGCGCGCGTGCCGGTGCGCGGCCGTCCAGGCGCAGCGGCACGATCACCGGCTGGCGGAAGGCGCCGGTCGTCGCGGTCGCCGTCACGGAGGCCATGTTCAGCGGGCTCATCTGCACCTGGCCCTGGCCGATCAGGCTCGCGGCGGTGTCCGGGCCGCCGGAGGCGGGGACCCGGCCGTCGAAGGTGGGCACGCCCACCTGCCAGTCGTTCCGGCCCAGCCCGAACCGCTCCTCGGCCTCCCGGGTGAGGGAGTCGGGCTGCACCTCGTCGGCGAACTTCACGAACGCCGTGTTGCAGGAGCGGGCGAAGCTGTCGGCGAGGGTGGCGTGCTCGTCGGGCGCCAGGCCCTTGAGGTTTCCGAAGGTCTGGCTCTGCCAGACGGCCGAGGGCGGGCAGGGCGCCGGACCGTCGGCCGTGGTCAGGCCGTTGTCGATGAGGGTCGCCGCGCTGACGATCTTCATGGTGGAGCCGGGGGCGCGTTCACCGAGGAGGGCGGCGTCGAAGCCGTCCGTGCGGTTGTTGGCGACGGCGAGGATCTCGCCGGTGCTCGGCTTGACGGCCGCCACGGAGGACTCGGGGTACCTCATCACGGCCGCCTCGGCCGCCGCCTGGACGCTCGCGCTGAGCGTGGTGGGGAGCCTGCCCGGTCTGCCCTCGGCCAGGGTGACCAGCGGGGTGTCCGCGGCCTGGCCGCCGTCCGGCGTGGCCTGGTGCCGGATCACCAGCTCCACACCGGGCCGGCCGCCGGACTTCTCGCCGTACCGGCCGCGCAGCTCGTCCAGCAGGTGACCGAGCGAGGGGTACTTCTCCCGGGTCAGCACCTTCCCGGTGCGGTCCACGGCCTCGATCTGCGGGGCGGACGACTCCCCGGTGGTCAGCGTGTCGCCCTGGCGCAGCCGCGGGTGGACCACGGAGGGCCGCCAGTCGACCAGCGCCCGGTGCGAGGTGACGCCCCGTACGACGGTGAGAGTGCCCCGGTAGGACAGCGGCTTGGAGGTGCCGTCGTAGGACACCGTCGCCCTCACCGTGAAGGGCACCGTGGCGCCGTCGGGCGTGCCCGGTGCGATGCGCACCTTGCCTATGTGCGCGTCCTGCCCGTAGGCCGTCAGCAGTGCCTCGGCGGCCTCCGGGTAGTTGGTGTAGGAGGCCGCGGCGGACGCGTCCCCCTTCTCCCAGGCGGCGAAGAACGCCTTGGTCGTCTCCCTCACCTCCGGGCCGCTGGGCGGCCCGGTGCGCGGGGGCGCCACGCCGGCCGCCGTGCCGCTGTCACCGCTCATCGCGGACGCGAAGTTGTAGACCCCGTAGCCGGCGCCGCTGAGCAGTGTGACGCACACCCCGCCCACCACGGCCGCCTTGACCCCGTTGCGCATGACGCGGTTCCCCCTCCCGTTCAGCCTGTTGAACATGTTCAATTCAGCGTGCGGGAGCACTGTAAGCGGTTGCGGTGCGCTGGGGGCGGGAGTTGTCGAACCGTGACTCGGTCAGCGTCGGCCCGGGCGCGGCGGCCGGAACGGGTCGTCCGGGTCATGGGGGCCGCGGGGCTCGTCCGGAGGGCGGGGCAGGAACGGCAGGGGGGTCATGTCGTCGGAGTGCGACCAGGTGCGGTACCGCGCCGCCGTCCCCAGCAGGTCCTCCGCGGTCCAGTCCCCCTCCGCGGGCCGGAAGTCCCGGAGCCGCACCCCGGCGACACCGAGCAGGTCGAGCAGCATCCGGGCGATCAGTTCCTGGTCGAGGTGGGCCTCGACGTCCTCCGCCCCCCAGCGGATCAGCGTCTCGGCCGCCCTCGTCAGGCCCTCGGCGCTGGCCGTCGGGAAGGCCAGCGCCAGCGACGCCCGCATGATCTCCACCGCGTCGTCGGAACGCACCGCTCACCGCCTCCTTTCACAGACGAGGCAGAGCCCGCAGCTCCGGGCCGTGACGCGCAGCACCATCCTGGCCGCGCTCTGCACCTGGCGCAGGCACTCGTGGCGGTCCAGATGAGCGTACTGCCGGGTCGACATGGCATCCCGCACGAAGACCTCCCAGTGGTCCTGGGCCCTGACCCAGTCGTTGCGGTGCGCCACCCGCACCCAGGCGTCGACGAAGTCCTGCTGCGCGACCGTCCCGTGGAAGTAGCCGGACAGGTCGTCGATGAGGCCGGGCGGACGCAGCCGCTGACGCAGCTTGCGCTGCCGGAAGAGGGTGTGCGTGGAGATCGACTTGGCCCGGCTGATCCGCTCGGCGATCACATGACCCGCGAACCCGCCGATGATGGCGGGCACGAGGAGCCAGCCCACCAGCGACGCCGGCCACAGCAGCACATGCCGGGGCGCGTCGATCAGGGTGAACGCCCGGTACACCGCGCTGGGACTCTCCGCGCGCACGGCGAACACGTACAGCGCGCCGAGGCAGACGGCCATCGGCAGTCCCCAGTCCAGGATCCACTGGGTGACGCCCTTCAGCGCCTTGCGCGACCGCCAGGTGCGGCGCAGCCGCTTCAGGATCCGCTGGCGCCCCGAGGGCAGTTTCAGATGGCCCGGAATCGGGATGGGCCCGCCGTGCAGCAACTGCTCCCCCAGGCTGTCGTCACCACAGCGCGCCGGACCCCCGGCCCCCCGCGCCGCACACGCCCCGCATTCTGCCGCAGACCGGGCCCGTGCGGCACCGCCCGGCTAAACCCACGTATCCAGCCACATCCGCGACCGCCACGAGTCGATCGGGATGGCGGTGCCGGTGTACAGGGGCCAGAAGTAGATGAAGTTCCAGGCGATCAGCAGGACCAGGACGCCCGCCGCCGTCGCGCCGATCACCCGGCGGGTGTCGGTGGAGCGCGCCGGGCCGATGACCGCGCCCGTCATCATCGCCACCGCCAGGCACAAAAACGGCAGGAAGACGACCGCGTAGAAGAGGAAGATCGTCCGCTCCTGGTACAGGAACCACGGCAGATAGCCGGCCGCGATCCCGCAGGCGATGGCACCGGCCCGCCAGTCGCGGCGCAGCGCCCAGCGCCACAGCACGTAGGCGATCGCGAAGCAGGCCGCCCACCACAGCAGCGGCGTGCCGATCGCCAGCACCTCCCGGGCGCACTTCTCCCCGGCGTCCGCCGGGCAGCCGTCGGTGCCGGGGCCGGGGGACTCGTAGAAGTACGACACCGGGCGGCCCAGCACGATCCAGCTCCACGGGTTGGACTGGTACGTGTGCGGCTGGTCGAGGCCGACGTGGAACTTGTACACCTCGTGCTCGTAGTGCCACAGGCTGCGCAGCCAGTCGGGCAGGAACGACCAGGTGCCGCCCCTGCCGTCGGTGGCCGCCCAGTTGCGGTAGTAGCCGCCCGTGCCGTCGGCGGGGGAGAGGATCCAGCCGGTCCAGGAGGCCACGTAGACCACCAGTGCCACCGGGATCGTCGCCACGAACGCGGCACCGGTGTCGTACTTGAGGACCGCGAGGTACGGGTGCCGGGCGCCGGCCACCTTGCGGGTGCCGACGTCCCACAGGACCGTCAGCACACAGAACGCCGCCAGGACGTACAGGCCGTTCCACTTCGTGCCCACGGCCAGGCCCAGCAGCACCCCCGCCGTCCAGCGCCAGGGGCGCAGGCCGAACCGGAAGGCGTCGGCGACGGACGCGTCCGGCCGGACCCGGCCGTCCGGCCCGGCCGGCAGCGCGGCGGCCAGTTTCTCCCTGGCCCGGTCCCGGTCGACCACCAGGGCGCCGAACGCGGCCACCACGAAGAACATCAGCACGCCGTCCAGCAGCGACGTCCGGCTCATCACGAAGTGCAGCCCGTCCACCGCCATCAGCGCGCCCGCCAGGCAGCCCAGGAACGTGGAGCGGAACAGCCGGCGCCCGATCCGGCACAGCAGCAGCACGCTCAGCGTCCCGAGCAGCGCCGTCATGAACCGCCAGCCGAACGGGTCGAACCCGAACAGCAGCTCCCCGAGGCCGATCACGTACTTGCCGACCGGCGGGTGCACCACGTACGCCGGGTCGGTCGGCACCGCCAGGCCGCCGTGCTGCTGGAGCACCATGTCGTTGGCGTTCTTGCCGTACTGGTCCCAGCTGACCTCGAAACCGCGGTGGACGAGCGCCCAGGCGTCCTTGGCGTAGTACGTCTCGTCGAATATCACCGCCCGCGGACTGCCCAGGTTCCAGAACCGCATCAGGCCCGCCAGCAGCGTCACCAGCAGCGGACCGCCCCAGCCCGACCAGCGGGTGAGCCGCTCGGCCAGGACCGGCGAGACGCCCAGCACCCGCCACAGCCGGGGGCTGGGCTGCGCGTACGGCGGCACCAGCCGGTCGCGTACGTCGCCGGCCGGCGCGTCCTCGCCCGGCGCGTAACCGAATCGGCGCAGCCGCCGCTGCCACGACGGCCGCCCCTCGTGCGGTGCCTGGCCCTGCCGGAGGTCCATGGAGGACGCGGTACTGGTCACCGCGCCATCGTAGGGAACCGTCCTGTGCGAGTCCCGCGCATGTGCGGTACCGGTCGCCGGGCGCGCGTTTTCCTTCCCCGGCGCGGGCCCTGAAAGGATGGGGGCGTGACTGGAACCCTTGTCCTGGCAGGTACCCCCATCGGCGACATCGCGGACGCGCCGCCCCGGCTGGCCGAGGAGCTGGCCGCGGCCGACGTGGTCGCCGCGGAGGACACCCGGCGGCTGCGCCGGCTCACCCAGGCGCTGGGCGTCACCCCCAAGGGCCGCGTGGTCTCCTACTTCGAGGGCAACGAGTCCGCCCGCACCCCCGAGCTGGTCGACGAGCTGGTCGGCGGCGCGCGCGTGCTGCTGGTGACCGACGCGGGCATGCCGTCCGTCTCCGACCCCGGCTACCGGCTGGTCGCCGCCGCCGTGGAGCGGGACGTCCGGGTCACCGCCGTGCCCGGCCCGTCCGCCGTGCTCACCGCGCTCGCCCTGTCCGGGCTGCCCGTGGACCGGTTCTGCTTCGAGGGCTTCCTGCCCCGCAAGGCCGGCGAGCGGCTGTCCCGGCTGCGCGAGGTGGCGGCCGAGCGGCGCACCCTCGTCTACTTCGAGGCCCCGCACCGGCTCGACGACACCCTCGCCGCGATGGCCGAGGTCTTCGGCGCCGACCGGCGGGCCGCCGTCTGCCGCGAGCTGACCAAGACCTACGAGGAGGTGCGGCGCGGCCCGCTGGCCGAGCTGGCGCGGTGGGCCGCGGAGGGCGTGCGCGGGGAGATCACCGTGGTGGTCGAGGGCGCGCCGGAGACCGGGCCGGAGGAACTGGACGCGGAGGAACTGGTGCGCCGGGTCCGGGTGCGGGAGGAGGCCGGGGAGCGGCGCAAGGAGGCGATCGCGGCGGTGGCGGTGGAGGCGGGGCTGCCCAAGCGGGTGGTCTTCGACGCCGTGGTCGCCGCCAAGCGGGCCGGCGGGTGACGTCCGCTCCGCCGGGCAGCGCCGCGTCCCCTCCCTAGGGCATACGCCGGCTCCCTGGGCCCTACGCAGGCTTCCTACGCCATACGCCGGCAAAAGGCCGGCCTCGATGGCAAAGCCCAGTCGTCCCAAGCGGCACGCTCGGGCAAGCGGTGGCCAAATCCGGGCCAACACTCGGCAGGTCGGATGCTTTCGCGCCACGACAGGCGTCCACTGGGCGGTGGGACGCACCCGTCCAACAGGGACGCACCCGGGCAAGAGGGAGCTGGCATGAGTGACATAGCAGGGCAGACCGGTCTCCGCGGTTCGGCCACCGACGGCGGTCCGGTGACCGACGTCGTGCACGAGTCGTACGCCTTCGCCTGCATGCGCTGCGGGCACGGCTGGGAGCAGTCGTACGCGATCGAGCACCGTACGAACGCCGAGGGGGAGCAGTTCGTGCGGTACGTGGCCGACGGCCGGGTGGTGCCGTCGCCGCTGAGCCGGCCGGTCTGCCAGAACTGCGACGGTCACGTCGTGCGGATCATGCGCGCGGGCCAGGTGGCCTCCGTGCGCGCGGCGGCCGACGGACGGCTCCACCCGGTGCCGGCGGCGGGCCCCGTCGAGGTGCCGCGGGTGCCGGGGCAGGCCGGGCGGCCACACCACTGGCACCTGTCCGACCTGCTGCACCCGTTCCACCGCAAGGCCGGCTGAGCGGAGCACCGGCCGGCCGGGGCACGCCCCTTTCGTAGGATCGGGGCATGCCTTCGAACGCCGGCCACCGCTCCAAGGGCGACGACAAGAACGACAAGAACGCCGCTCCGCCGCTCCCGGCACCCCTCGCGGTGCCCGTCGCCGACTCCCACACCCACCTCGACATGCAGTCCGGCACGGTCGAGGAGGGCCTGGCGAAGGCCGCCTCCGTGGGCGTCACGACGGTCGTCCAGGTCGGCTGCGACCTCAAGGGCTCGCGGTGGGCGGCCGAGACCGCCGCCGCGCACGACAGCGTCCACGCGGCCGTCGCCCTGCACCCCAACGAGGCGCCGCGCATCGTCCACGGCGATCCCGACGGGTGGTCCCGGCAGGGGGCCCGGGAGGCGGGCGGGGACGCGGCGCTGGACGAGGCCCTCGCCGAGATCGACCGGCTGGCCGCGCTGCCGCACGTCAAGGGCGTCGGCGAGACGGGCCTGGACTACTTCCGCACCGGCCCCGAGGGCAAGGCCGCCCAGGAACGGTCCTTCCGGGCCCACATCGAGATCGCCAAGCGGCACGGCAAGGCGCTCGTCATCCACGACCGCGACGCCCACGCCGACGTGCTGCGGATCCTGAAGGAGGAGGGCGCCCCCGAGCGCACGGTCTTCCACTGCTACTCCGGCGACGCCGAGATGGCCGGGATCTGCGCCCGCGAGGGCTACTTCATGTCCTTCGCCGGCAACGTCACCTTCAAGAACGCCCAGAACCTGCGGGACGCCCTCGCCGTCGCCCCGCTGGAGCTGGTCCTGGTGGAGACCGACGCGCCGTTCCTCACCCCGGCGCCGTACCGCGGACGGCCGAACGCGCCGTATCTCGTCCCGGTCACGGTCCGCGCGATGGCCGCCGTACGCGGCATCGGCGAGGACGCGCTGGCGACGGCCCTGGCCGCGAACACCGCCCGCGCCTTCGACTACTGACGGTCACCGCGCACGGCCGGTCGCCCACCGAGCGGCAACCGTACGTAGTCGTGCCGCTTTGGAGAGTGACTGGCGCTCCGCTAGGTTCTGGGGGCCCGATCCGGACCCCTCTGGCCCTCTGGAGCGTGTCGGCGTGAGCAAGTCGCAGTACGAGACGTATGAGGCGTACGGCCCCCGCGCCGCACGCCCCGGCGCACCCGTCGGCGCGCTGCCGGCCCGGTACGACGCGGAGCCGGCGCACGCGCGGGCGGGCGAGCCGGTGCTGCCCCGGCAGGGCGCGGGCGGGCCGCCGGGGGAGGGGGCGCGCGAGCACGGCTCCCCGGTCCTCCGGGCTCGTCGTGGCCTTCCTCGCCGGCGGCACCAGTGCCTTCGTCGCCGAGGACAAGGCGATCGAGCTGAGCGTCGACGGCCACCGGCGCACCCTGCACACCTTCGCCGACGACGTGGGCGAACTGCTCGCCGAGGAGGGCGTACGGGTGGGGGCGCACGACATGGTCGCGCCCGCCCCCGGCAAGGAACTCGGCAGCGGCGACGAGGTCGCGGTGCGGTACGGCCGCCCCGTACTGCTCACCCTGGACGGCCACCGGCGGCAGGTGTGGACCACCGCGCACACGGTGGCGGGCGCGCTGGACCAACTGGGGGTGCGGGCCGAGGGCGCCTATCTGTCGGCCTCCCGCTCCCGGCGCATCTCCCGCGCCGGGCTCGCGCTCGACGTGCGCACCGAGCGGGCCGTCACCGTCATGGCGGACGGCCGGACCCGGACCGTCCGCACCAACGCGGCCACCGTCCGGGAGGTGGTCGAGGAGGCCGGGATCACCCTGCGCGGCCAGGACACCCTCTCCGTCCCGGGGGACAGCTTCCCGCGCGACGGACAGACCGTGACCGTGCTGCGGGTGACCGGTCGGCGGGAGGTCCACGAGGAGCCGATCCCGTTCCCGGCCGTGCGGATCGCCGACCCGACGCTCTTCCAGGGCACCGAGGTCGTCACCCAGCCCGGCCGGCCCGGACTGCGCCGCACCGTCTACTACGTGCGCACCGTCAACGGCGTCCGGCAGCGCCCGCGCCCGGAGAGCACCGAGCTGGTGCGCCCGCCCCGCACCCAGGTGGTGAAGGCCGGCACCCGGCCACGGCCCGCCTCCGTGCGCGATGCCGACCACCTGGACTGGCACGCCCTTGCCGTCTGCGAGTCCGGCGCCCGCCCGGACGCCGTCGACCCCTCGGGCACCTACGGCGGCCTCTACCAGTTCGACACCCGCACCTGGCACGGCCTCGGCGGCACGGGCCGCCCCCAGGACGCCTCCGCGGAGGAACAGACGTACCGCGCGAAGAAGCTGTACGTGCGGCGGGGGGCGAGCCCGTGGCCGCACTGCGGCGCGAGGCTGCGGGGGTAGCCCCCCGCCCGCCGGCCGCGCCTCCCCTGGCACCCCGGCCCCCCGCACCCCCGTACCCTTGTCCCGTGACCAGCCCCACCCCCGACGCCCTCCTCGGCCCCGCCGACATCCGTGAGCTCGCGGCAGCGCTCGGTGTCCGCCCCACCAAGCAGCGCGGCCAGAACTTCGTGATCGACGCCAACACCGTCCGCCGGATCGTCCGCACCGCCGAGGTCCGCCCCGACGACGTGGTGGTGGAGGTCGGCCCCGGGCTCGGCTCGCTCACCCTCGCGCTGCTGGAGGTCGCCGACCGGGTCACCGCCGTCGAGATCGACGACGTCCTGGCCGCGGCCCTGCCCACGACCATCGCCGCCCGCATGCCCGGCCGCGCCGACCGGTTCGCGCTGGTCCACTCCGACGCCATGCACGTCACCGAGCTGCCCGGCCCCGCGCCGACGGCCCTGGTGGCGAACCTGCCGTACAACGTGGCCGTGCCGGTGCTGCTGCACATGCTCGACACCTTCCCGAGCATCGAGCGGACGCTGGTGATGGTGCAGTCCGAGGTCGCCGACCGGCTCGCCGCCGCCCCCGGGAACAAGGTGTACGGCGTGCCGTCCGTGAAGGCCAACTGGTACGCCGAGGTCAAGCGGGCCGGGGCCATCGGCCGGAACGTGTTCTGGCCGGCGCCGAACGTCGACAGCGGACTGGTGTCCCTGGTCCGGCGGACCGAGCCGATCAAGACGACCGCCTCCAAGCGGGAGGTCTTCGCGGTGGTCGACGCGGCGTTCGCGCAGCGCCGCAAGACCCTGCGGGCCGCGCTCGCCGGCTGGGCCGGCTCCGCGGCGGCGGCCGAGGCGGCCCTGGTCGCGGCCGGGGTCTCGCCGCAGGCGCGCGGGGAGTCACTGACGGTCGAGGAGTTCGCGCGGATCGCCGAACACAAGGAGAGCGGCAAGTGAGCGTCACGGTACGCGTCCCGGCCAAGGTCAACGTCCAGCTCGCGGTGGGCGCCGCCCGCCCGGACGGCTTCCACGACCTGGCCAACGTCTTCCTCGCCGTCGGCCTCTACGACGAGGTGACGGTGACCCCGGCGCCGGAGCTCCGGGTCACCTGCGAGGGTCCGGACGCCGGCCAGGTCCCCCTGGACCGCACCAACCTCGCCGCGCGCGCGGCGATCGCGCTCGCCGGGCGCCGGGGCATCGAGCCGAACGTGCACGTCCACATCGCCAAGGACATCCCGGTCGCCGGCGGCATGGCGGGCGGCAGCGCGGACGGCGCGGCAGCGCTGCTCGCGTGCGACACGCTGTGGGGCACGGGCGCCTCGCGCGAGGAACTGCTGGAGATCTGCGCCGAGCTGGGCAGCGATGTGCCGTTCAGCCTGGTCGGCGGGGCGGCGCTCGGGGTCGGACGCGGTGAGCGGCTGACGGCCCTGGAGGTCGGCGGCACCTTCCACTGGGTGTTCGCGATGGCCGGGCGCGGGCTGTCCACCCCGGCGGTGTTCCGCGAGTTCGACCGGCTGGCCGAGGGCCGTCGGATCCCGGAGCCGGTGGCGTCGGCGGACCTGCTGGCGGCGCTGGCGAAGGGCGACCCGGACGCGCTGGCCGCGACCGTCTCCAACGACCTCCAGCCGGCGGCGCTGTCCCTGTTCCCGGAGCTGGCGGACACGCTGGCGGCGGGGCGCGACGCGGGGGCGCTGGCCGCGCTGGTCTCCGGGTCCGGCCCTACGACGGCGTTCCTCGCACGGGACGCCGAGGCGGCGGAGAAGGTGGCCGAGGCCCTGCGGGTGTCGGGGACGTGCGGGGCGGTACGGGTGGCGGCGGGGCCGGTGGCGGGGGCGACGGTTCTCTGAGGAGGCTCAGTACTGCTCGAAGGCGGTCAAGTCGATGTGGATGTCGTAGGGAACACTCACTTTGACTTGGTCGTGAAAGATGCCGGTCAGCGCATAGGTGCCGGTGGCCTCGCCGCGTTCGTACACCTGGACCACCGGGTGGTCGTCCTGGCCCGCCATCTCGACCAGCCAGTAGTGCGGGATGCCTGCCGCGGCGTACTTGTGCGGCTTGTAATCGCGGTCACGGGCCTCGGAGTCCGGTGAGACGACCTCGACGGCGAGAAGAACGTCGGCCGCCTTGAAGCAGGTCTGACGCGGGCCCGTGACAGCTTCTTTGCGCACCACGGAGATGTCCGGTTCCGGACCATTACGCCGGTCCAAAACCACTGTCATCTCACACGCCACCTTCAGGTCGGGCGGCACGGTGCTGCGCAGTCCGTTCGCCAGCAGATGGATCACCGCGAAGTGGAAGTAGCGCTGCGGACTCACGAAGACCAGGCTCCCGTCGATCAGCTCGGTGTGCGGCGGGAGATCCGGCAGCGTGAACAGGTCGTCCACGGTGTAGCCGTCCTGCGGCGGCACCGGCCACTGGACGCGATGCTCTACGGACTCGGCGGTCATGGTTCCTCCCATGGACGGGATCCTGCTGCCTGCCCTCCACCGTAGCGGCCGATTCCCGATCACGTCATCACAAAGAGTGACAACCCCCTCGCGCCCCGCCCCTCACCTCCGAAGCCCTACGCTAGAAGGCTGACCCACACGGTGGAGCCGCATGTCGATACCGCCCCGCGCACAGGAGTGAAATGGCCGTCAACCTGGTCAATGTCGAGAACGTCAGCAAGGTCTACGGCACCCGTGCCCTGCTGGACGGCGTCTCGCTCGGCGTGTCGGAAGGGGACCGGATCGGGGTCGTCGGACGCAACGGCGACGGGAAGACCACCCTCATCCGGATGCTCGCCAAGCTGGAGGAGGCGGACACCGGAAGGGTCACGCACTCCGGCGGGCTGCGGCTCGGCGTGCTCACCCAGCACGACTCCCTCGACCCCGCCGCCACCGTCCGCCACGAGGTGATCGGCGACATGGCCGACCACGAGTGGGCCGGCAACGCCAAGGTCAGGGACGTGCTGACCGGGCTGTTCGGCGGGCTGGACCTGCCGGGCTTCCCCAAGGGGCTGGACACCGTCATCGGACCGCTCTCCGGTGGTGAGCGGCGCCGGATCGCGCTGGCCAAGCTGCTCATCGAGGAACAGGACCTGATCGTCTTGGACGAGCCCACCAACCACCTCGACGTCGAGGGCATCGCCTGGCTCGCCGAGCACCTGCGCAACCGCCGCTCGGCGCTGGTGTGCGTCACCCACGACCGCTGGTTCCTGGACCAGGTCTGCACCCGCATGTGGGACGTGCAGCGCGGTGACGTGTACGAGTACGAGGGCGGCTACTCGGACTACGTCTTCGCGCGCGCCGAGCGCGAGCGGATCGCCGCCACCGAGGAGGCCAAGCGGCAGAACCTGGTCCGCAAGGAGCTGGCCTGGCTGCGGCGCGGCGCGCCCGCGCGGACCTCCAAGCCGCGCTTCCGGGTGGAGGCCGCCAACGAGCTGATCGCGGACGTGCCGCCGCCCCGGGACAGCAGCGAGCTGATGAAGTTCGCCTCCTCGCGGCTCGGGAAGACGGTCTTCGACCTGGAGGACATCACCCTCCAGGCCGGGCCGAAGGTACTGCTCAAGCACGTCACCTGGCAGCTCGGCCCGGGCGACCGGATCGGCCTCGTCGGCGTCAACGGCGCCGGGAAGACCTCGCTGCTGCGCGCCATGGCCGCCGCCGCCCGCACGGAGGGCGAGGAGCAGCCCGCCGGGGGCCGGATCACCGTGGGCAGGACCGTCAAGCTGGCCTACCTCTCCCAGGAGGTCGCCGAACTCGACCCCACCTGGCGGGTGCTGGAGGCCGTGCAGGCGGTCCGCGAGCGCGTCGACCTCGGCAAGGGGCGTGAGATGACGGCCGGGCAGCTGTGCGAGACGTTCGGCTTCGGCAAGGAGAAGCAGTGGACGCCGGTCGGGGACCTCTCCGGCGGCGAGCGGCGGCGGCTCCAGCTGCTGCGGCTGCTCATGGACGAGCCCAACGTCCTCTTCCTGGACGAGCCCACCAACGACCTCGACATCGAGACCCTGACCCAGCTGGAGGACGTCCTCGACGGCTGGCCCGGCTCGATGATCGTCATCTCCCACGACCGGTTCTTCGTGGAGCGGACGACGGACCGGGTGTTCGCGCTGCTCGGCGACGGCACCCTGCGGATGCTGCCGCGCGGCATCGACGAGTACCTGGAGCGGCGCCGGCGCATGGAGGAGGCGGTCGCCGAGCGGTCCGCCGCGGCGGCGCCCAAGCCGGTCACGGCGGAGAAGAGCGCCGCCGACCAGCGCGTCGCGAAGAAGGAACTCCAGAAGATCGAGCGCCAGTTGGACAAGATCTCCGAGAAGGAGGCGAAGCTGCACGCGCAGATCGCCGACAACGCCACCGACTTCACGAAGGTGGCCGAACTGGACGCCCGGCTGCGGGAGCTCGCCGGGGAGCGGGAGGAACTGGAGCTGCGCTGGCTGGAACTGGCGGAGGACGCCTGAGACCCGACCCGGCGCGCGGAGGGGGCGCGTGCTCCGGGTGAAGGGCGCGTGAAGACGCGTAACGACGACGTCACGGGCCGGTCCTCCCTTGGGAACCGGGGAGGGCACGGCCCCCTGCGCTGTCACCGCCGGGTGATAGAAAGAGCCGTCTGAAAATCGTCTGAACAGCGGCCCAGGGCCGTCCGTCGCGTGCTTCGGGGCGTGGCCGAAAGTCAGTGAACGAGGGGGAAGAGCGCTGATGACCCAGCCGCCCGACCAGCCGCCGCAGGGCGGGTTCGGAGCACCACAGGACCAGCCGCCGCAGCCGGGCGGCTTCGGCGCACCCCAGCCCCCGCCCGCCCAGGGCGGTTTCGGCGCGCCCCAGCCCCCGCAGGCTCCTCCGGCGCAGGGCGGTTTCGGCGCGCCCCAGCCGCCCGCCGCGCCCCCGCAGCCCCAGCCGGGCTACGGCTACCCGCAGCCGGGCCCCTACGGCGCCGCCCCGGGCCCCTACGGTCAGCCGCAGCCGGGCCCCTACGGGTACCCGCAGCAGGCGCCGCAGCAGCCGGGCCCGTACGGCGCCCCGCAGCCGGGCTACGGGCAGCCGCCGCAGCCGCCGTACCCGGGCATGCCCGGGGCCGCGCCCGGCATACCCGGGGCCCCGTCCGGCGGGCCCGCCACGAAGAAGAAGACGGCGCTGATCATCGGGTCCGCGGTCGCCGCGCTGCTCGTCATCGGCGGCACGGTGTTCGCGGTCACCGCGGGCGGCGACGACGAGGGCGGCGGCAAGAAGCCCGTCGCCCACGGCAGCGACGGCCCCGGGCACTCCGCCACCGCCTCGCCGACGGCCTCCGGCGGCGCGGACCCGGACCACCTCAACGACGGGCGCGGCCCCGGCGAGGCCAAGGTCCTCTGGTACGCGCCGCCCCCCGACGCCCCCAAGTCGGGGGCCGACGCGCCCGGCATGTGGGTCGCCGGCGACACGGTGGTCAAGGCCGCGTACAAGCAGGTCTTCGCCTTCGGCGCCGGGGACGGCCGCACCGCCTGGGGGCCGCTCGCCCTCCCCCAGAAGATCTGCGCGGTCACCCCGCACAAGTCGGCCGACGACAAGGTCGTCGTGGCGTACATGAGCGGCGCCGGCGAGCACGCCAAGTGCAACCAGCTCCAGCAGCTCGACCTGCGCACCGGCGAGAAGGGCTGGAGCGGCGAGGTCGCCGACGGCGGCCTGTTCGACAGCGCCCTCACCATCGAGCTGACGGTCAGCGGAAAGACGCTGATGGTGGGCCGTTCGCAGTCGGGCACGGCGTACGACATCGACAGCGGCAAGAAGCTGTACGACAAGAAGCGGTACGGCACGGCCTGCTTCCCGGCCGCCTACGCGGGCGGCACCGACCGGCTGATCCAGGTGTCCTCCTGCGGTGTCGGCGGCTCCGACGAGCACGAGGAGCTCCAGGAGCTGGACCCGGCCAGCGGCACCGTGCGCTGGACGCAGAAGCTCAAGAAGGGCTGGGAGGTCAGCCGTACCTACTCGGTCGACCCCCTCGTGGTCTATCTGACCAACCGCGAGAAGAAGACCTGGAACATCTCCACCATCACCGCGGACGGCAAGATCCGTTCGCAGGTCGCGGTGGACGAGAAGTTCGCCCCCCGCTGCGGCTGGGCGATCCTGGAGCGCGAGCTGCAGGGCTGCCAGGGCGTCGCGGTCGACGGCGACACGCTCTACCTGCCCACCGACGCCACCGTCAGCGCCAACGAGATCGTGGCCGTCTCCCTCGCCGACGGCAAGGAGAAGTGGCGGGTGAAGTCCCCGGGCGACCGGCCGATGTACCCGGTGAAGACCGAGGGCGGCAAGCTCATCGCGTACGTGCAGCCGTCGTACGACAGCGGCGGCCAGGTGGTGTCGGTGCCGACGGCCGGGTCCTCCCACACGACGACCGCGCTGCTGCGCAATCCGCGGGGCGCCGCCGGCGTGGAGGGCACCTTCTACGACGGTGTCCTGGACTGGACCGGCGGGCGGCTGTTCATCTCCGCGGGCCGGCTGTCCGGCGACGACGACTCCAAGGAGAAGCTGATCATGGCCTTCGGCGACTGAGCCGGGCGTCAGGTCCCGTCTTCCCGCGTCCCCTTTCGCCGTCCGCCCGCAGAGCGCCACCGAGGTACCCGTCGCCATGACCCAGCCGCCCCCACCGCCGCCCCACCAGCCCCCGCAGCCGCCGCAGCCGGGCTACGGCTACCCGCCACAGCCCCCGCAGCCGGGCTACGGCTACCCGCCGCCCCCGCCGGGGCCCGGTTACGGCCCGCCCGGCGCGCAGCCGGGCCCGTACGCCCAGCAGCCCCCGGCCCAGCCGGTCCAGCCCCCGGCCTACGGGGCCCAGCAGCCGCCCGCCGGTTACGCCCCCCAGCCGCACAACCCCTACGCCCAGCCCACCCAGCCCATGCAGGGGATGCCGCCGGGCTACGGCTATCCGGGCCCGGGGCAGCCGCCGACCGCGCCGATGACGCCCCGGCCGGTGCCGGGCGGCGGCCGGCGGAACACCACCCTGTTCATCGTGGTGGCGGCGGTCGTCGCCATCGCGCTGATCGTCGGCGGCGGCATCTGGTACGCCGGTTCCGCCGGGGACGACGGACACTCCCACGACCCCCTCTCCTCCGCCGGCCGGACCGGCGGGACGAGCGGCGGCTCCGGCGGCTCCGTGAGCGGGGGCGGCGGGGGCGGCAAGGAGAAGGCGCCGGACGACCCGGCCGCCAAGGTGCTGTTCAAGGTGCCGCTGCCCAAGACGGACGACACGGTCGTCACCTCCGGCTCCTGGCTGACCGACACGGTCTACGCCAAGAGCGGCATCGCGCAGATCACCGGCTACGACCCGGTCAAGGGCACCGAGCTGTGGACCATCAAGCTGCCCGGCCCGATCTGCGCGGCCAGCGACCATGTGAACGAGGACGGCCGGACGGCGGTCACCTTCCAGCCGAAGATGCCCCCGAAGGGCTCCTCCGCGGGGTGCAGCCAGGTCGCCGCGATCGACCTCGCCGCGGGCAAGCGGCTGTGGACGAAGACGGCCAACTCCGGTGACTACCCGGTCACCTTCCAGAATGTGACGGTCGCCCAGCACACGGTCGCGGTCGGCAGCACCGACGGCGGTGCCGCGTTCGACATCGACTCCGGCAAGGCGCTGTGGCAGCCCAAGGCGGGCGACTCCTGCTCCGACGCGGGGTACGGCGGCGGCGCCCGGCTGGTCGCGGTGCGCAAGTGCGGTGTGTCCGACAGCCGGAAGCTGCACATCCAGAACATCGACCCGAAGACCGGCAAGGTGATCTCCGAGTTCCGGATGCCCGACGGCGTCGAGTACGCGTCCGTCGTCTCCACCGACCCCCTCGTGGTCGCCGCCGACGTCGGCGACGCCGCGGGCGACGGCAGCGGTGTCTCGGACTACTTCTCCATCGACGACAGGACCGGCGCGCTGCTCGCCCGGATCGCCGCGCCCAGCGACACCTACGGGGGCCGCTGCGACGGCATCACCCGCGTCGAGGGCTGCGACCAGGTCGTCGCCGGCAACGGCAGGCTGTACCTGATGACCGAGTCGCACGACGGCAAGGCCGAGTACAGCCGGACGAACGAGATCGTCGCCTTCGACCTGCGCACCGGGAAGCCGACCGGGCAGCGCGCCGAGGCCGGCGACGGCTACACGCTCTCCCCGCTGCGCATGGACGGCGGCAACCTGCTGGCCTACAACGCGCCGCCGTACAACAAGGGCGGCCAGGTCGTCAGCATCGACGGCGGCACCTTCAAGGTGACCAAGCTGCTGGAGAACCCCGCCGAGCGCAGCGTGCACACGGCCGAGACCAGCCTGCTGCCCGAGTACGCCGAGGTGCTCTTCGGCAAGGGCCGTCTTTACATGTCGGCCCAGTTCGCCCACAAGCGCGACCGGACGTACGACCAGGAGTACCTGGTGATGGCGTTCGGCACGGACGGCTGACCGGCCGCCGGCGCCCTCGCCGGACTCGCCCGAACGAGTGAACTGCCCAGCGGTGCCCCGGATTTCATCGATCCGGGGCACTTCTCTTCTGGAGGGGCAGCGCGACGTCGAACAAGCGTGTAGCTTCCGGGGGCATGAAGCGCGGGGGTGCCGGGGGGACTGGGGGGTTTGCTCAATGGGAGTGCGGCTCGTGGTCGTCGACGACCATCGCCTGCTCGCGGAGGCGCTGGCGTCGGCGCTCAAGCTGCGTGGGCACCGGGTGGTCGCCGCGGCGGCACCGGCCGCGGGCGCGGCGGACCTGGTGATCGCGCGGGCACCCGAGGTGTGCCTGCTGGGCACGGCGGCACCGGCCGAGCCGGGCGCCTTCGACCCGGTGGTCAAGATCAAGCGGGAGCGTCCGCAGGTGGCGGTGGTGGTGCTCGGCCCGGTGCCGTCGCCGCGCGGCATCGCGGCGGCCTTCGCGGCGGGCGCGTCGGGGTACGTACGGCACGACGAGCGGATCGAGGGCGTCGAGCGGGCCATGATGAAGGCCCGCGCCGGGGAGGCGGCCATCGCCCCGCAGCTGCTCCAGGGCGCGTTCGGCGAGCTGCTGAACCCGGCCGCGCAGCCCGACGACGAGGCCCAGCGGCTGCTGGAGATGCTGACGCCGCGCGAGGTGGAGGTGCTGGTCCGGGTGGCCGACGGCGAGGACACCCGTCTGATCGCGGCGGGCATGGGCATCGCCCCCAGCACGGCCCGCACCCACGTCCAGCGGGTCCTGATGAAGCTGGGCGTCGGCTCCCGCCTGGAGGCGGCGGCCCTGGCCGCCCGCACGGGACTGCTGGAACGGGCCGGGCCACGTCGGAGCACGGGCCCGGCCTAGGCGCCTGAAGGGGCGCGCTACTTGGTGGGCTCCTCCTGCGCAGGCAGCACCGTGGGCCGCAGCTTCAGCCACGCCAGGAAGAAGATCCCCAGCAGCAGCATGCCGATCCCGGTCCACAGGTTGATGTTGACGCCCTCGGCCTTGTCGATCGCGGCCTGGGAGTCGGTGATCCCGGTGAGGGTGACGATGACGCCGTAGACCACGAACAGCCCGCCGATGATGCGGCGCAGATCGAAGATGCGGGCCGCCGTCGCGGACTTGGTCTGAAGCTCGGAGACCTCCCGCTGGACGTCGTGCTCGGTGTAGTGCTCCGGACGGTGCTCAGGGTGCTCGGTCATGGTTTCCTCGATCCTCCCGCGTCAGAACGAGAACGGGATGTAGCAGGCGGCGGCCAGGACGACCGCGCCCCAGCCCAGCAGGGCCGGCTTGCGGTACCACGCGTCGTCGCCCTCGGCGGGCGGCTCGGACATGCCCGGGGACCGGGTGCCGTAGACCAGGCCCTGGAGCTCCTGCGCCGGCTTCGGCTTGGTGAACAGGGACACCGCGATCATCACGACCGCGCCGGCGACGAATCCCGCGATCGCGGAGACGAAGTTGGCGCCCTGGTCGGAGGGGATGGAGATGACGCCCTTCTTGTAGAAGACGAAGTAGTTGATCATCGCCGCGGTGGTGCCGGCGAGCAGGCCCCAGAAGCCGGACTTGGCGGACGCGCGCTTCCAGAACATGCCGACGATGAAGACGACGAACATCGGCACGTTGAAGAAGGAGAACAGCGTCTGCAGGTAGCTCATGATGTTCGAGAACGAGGACGCGAGGAACGCGGTGCCGACGGAGGCGCAGACGCCGATCACGGTGATCAGCCGGCCGAACCGCACGTAGTACTCGTCCTCGCGGTCCCGCACCACGTACTTGGCCCAGATGTCGTTGGTGAACACCGTGTTGAACGACGACACGTTCGCCGCCATGCCCGCCATGAAGGCCGCCAGCAGACCGGTGACGGCGATGCCGAGCACGCCGTTGGGCAGCAGCTCCTGCATCAGGTAGGGAATGGCGTCGTTGTAGTCGAGCCCGGACTGCTTGCTGCCGATGTTCGGCACGAGCGCGGCGGCGACCAGGCCGGGGATCATCACCAGGAAGACGATGAAGATCTTCGGGAAGGCGGCGATGAGCGGGGTGCGCTGTCCGGCGGAGAGGTTCTTCGCGGACAGGGCGCGCTGCACCTCCGCGAAGTTGGTCGTCCAGTAGCCGAAGGAGAGCACGAAGCCGAGGCCGAGGACGATGGTGAGCCAGTTGGCGCCGAGCGGGTTGGCGTGTCCGATGCCGGTGCCGCCCCAGGCCGTGGTGAAGTCGGCGCCGTGCTGCGCGGTGAGCTTGTCGGTCAGGCCGTTCCAGCCGCCGACCTTCTTCAGGCCGAGCACGGTGATGGGGATGAGCGCGGCGAGGATCACGAAGAACTGGAGCACCTCGTTGTAGATCGCCGAGGACAGGCCGCCCAGGGTGATGTAGCCGAGCACCAGGGCGCCGGCGACGACGATGGCGACCCACTGCGGCCAGCCGAGCAGGGCCTCGACGACGAGCGCGAGGGCGTAGAGGTTGACGCCGGCGATCAGCACCGCGGCGAACGCGAAGAGGGCGGAGCTGAGCAGGTGGGCGGCCTTGTCGAAGCGCAGCAGCAGGAACTCGGGGACCGAGCGGACCTTGCTGCCGTAGTAGAAGGGCATCATCACCAGGCCGAGGAAGACCATGGCGGGGATGGCGCCGATCCAGTACCAGTGGACGGTGTAGGCGCCGTACTGGGCGCTGTTGGCCGCCATGCCCAGGATCTCGGTGGCCGCCAGGTTCGCCGAGATGAAGGCGAGGCCGGTGATCCAGGCGGGCAGCGAGCGTCCGGAGAGGAAGAAGTCGAGGCTGGTCTTGACGGAGCGGCGGGCGGCGAGACCGATGCCGAGGACGACGACGAAGTAGATCGCCAGGATCGTGTAGTCCAGCCAGTTGGTGGGGAGCCGTAGCTCCGCCGCCAGGGGGGTGGGGGCGTATGGGGGGGTTTGCATGAGCACTCGCTTCGTTGCGCGAACTGATCCAAGCGGAACCTACGCCGCCGTGTTCGTTATTTGAACACTTTGCCTGGTGTTCTTTGTTTGATTGTGATCGAGCCGCCCTGTGTCGAGTTGTGGTCTGTTATGTTTGATTGTGTTGAGTAACGGAGTGGGACGTGGAGGAATCCGGCGTGAAGAAGACCTCGACCCGGCTCGCCGACGGTCGTGAGCTGATCTACTACGACCTGCGGGACGACACCGTGCGCGACGCGGCCGACCGGCGTCCCCTGGACCGTACGGTCACCACGTCCGAGGTCCGCCGCGACCCGCTGCTCGGCGACGCCGTCGCCATCGCCTCGCACCGCCAGGGCCGCACCTACCACCCGCCGGCCGACGAGTGCCCGCTGTGCCCCACGCACGGCGACCGGCTCAGCGAGATCCCGGACTCCTCGTACGACGTCGTCGTCTTCGAGAACCGCTTCCCCTCCCTCGCCGGCGACTCCGGCCGCTGCGAGGTCGTCTGCTTCACCTCCGACCACGACGCCTCCTTCGCCGACCTCACCCCCGAGCAGGCCCGCCTGGTGCTGGACGCGTGGACGGACCGCACCGCGGAGCTGTCCCATCTGCCCTCCGTCGAGCAGGTGTTCTGCTTCGAGAACCGCGGCGCCGAGATCGGCGTCACCCTGGGCCACCCGCACGGGCAGATCTACGCCTACCCCTTCACCACCCCGCGCACCGCGCTGATGCTCCGCTCGCTCGCCGCCCACCAGGACGCCTCCGGCGGGGAGAACCTGTTCGACGCGGTCCTGGAACGCGAACTGGCCGGCGAGCGGGTCGTCCTGGAGGGTGAACACTGGGTGGCCTTCGTGCCGTACGCGGCGCACTGGCCGTACGAGGTCCACCTCTACCCCAGGCGCCGGGTGCCCGACCTGCTCGCGCTGGACGAGGCGGCCCGCACGGAGTTCCCCCAGGTGTATCTGGAACTCTTGAAGCGGTTCGACCGGATCTTCGGCGAGGGTGAGCCTCCGACGCCGTACATCGCGGCCTGGCACCAGGCCCCGTTCGGCACGCTGGAGGAGTTCGACGGCGTGACGCGCGACGACTTCGCGCTCCACCTCGAGCTTTTCACCATCCGCCGCACTTCCGGCAAACTGAAGTTTCTCGCGGGCTCCGAGTCCGGCATGAGCGTGTTCATCAACGACGTGCCGCCGGAGCGCGCGGCCGAGCGACTGCGAGAGGTAGCGAGTTCATGAAGTACCTGGTGACGGGTGGCGCCGGATATGTCGGCAGCGTCGTGGCCCAGCACCTGCTGGAGGCCGGGCACGAGGTCACCGTCCTCGACAACCTCTCCACCGGCTTCCGCGCCGGGGTGCCCGCCGGGGCCGCCTTCATCGAGGGCGACATCCGCGACGCCGCCAAGTGGCTCGACCCCTCCTTCGACGGCGTGCTGCACTTCGCGGCGTTCTCGCAGGTCGGCGAGTCGGTGGTGAAGCCGGAGAAGTACTGGGACAACAACGTCGGCGGCAGCATGGCGCTGCTCGCCGCGATGCGCGAGGCCGGCGTGCGCAAGCTGGTGTTCTCCTCCACCGCGGCGACCTACGGCGAGCCCGAGCAGACCCCCATCCGGGAGACCGCCCCGACCCGGCCCACCAGCCCCTACGGCGCCTCCAAGCTCGCCGTCGACCACATGATCACCGGTGAGGCGCACGCCCACGGCCTGGCCGCGGTCTCCCTGCGCTACTTCAACGTGGCCGGCGCCTACGGCGCCTACGGCGAGCGCCACGACCCCGAGTCGCACCTGATCCCGCTGGTCCTCCAGGTCGCCCAGGGCCGCCGCGAGGCCATCTCGGTCTACGGCGACGACTACCCGACCCCCGACGGCACCTGCGTGCGCGACTACATCCACGTGGCGGACCTGGCCGAGGCCCACCTGCTGGCCCTGGGCGCCGCCGCCCCCGGCGAGCACCTGATCTGCAACCTCGGCAACGGCAACGGCTTCTCCGTGCGCGAGGTCATCGAGACCGTCCGCGAGGTCACCGGCCACCCGATTCCCGAGGTGGCCGCGGAGCGCCGGGGCGGCGACCCGGCGGTCCTGGTCGCCGCCGCGGACACCGCCCGCGAGAAGCTGGGCTGGAACCCGTCCCGCGCGGATCTCGCGGGCATCGTCGCGGACGCGTGGGAGTTCGCGCAGAGCATCACGAGGGAGCACTAGTGGGGGCACAGCAGGTCGCGGACCGCTTCGCCGAGCTGTACGGGGCACGGCCCGAGGGCGTCTGGGCGGCGCCGGGCCGGGTCAACCTGATCGGCGAGCACACCGACTACAACGACGGCTTCGTCATGCCGTTCGCCCTGCCGCACCAGGCGGTCGCGGCGGTCTCCCGCCGCACCGACGGCGTCCTGCGCCTGCACTCGGCGGACGTCGAGGGCGGGATCACCGAGCTGCGCCTGGACGGCCTCGCGCCCGGCGGCGACCACGACTGGACGGCCTACCCGGCGGGCGTGGTCTGGGCGCTGCGCGAGGCGGGCCACGAGGTCACCGGCGCCGACGTCCACCTGGCGTCCACGGTCCCGACCGGCGCGGGCCTGTCCTCCTCCGCCGCCCTGGAGGTGGTGATCGCGCTCGCCCTGAACGACCTGTACGACCTGGGTCTGAAGGGCTGGCGGCTGGCCCGGCTGTGCCAGCGCGCCGAGAACGTCTACGTCGGCGCGCCCACCGGCATCATGGACCAGACGGCGTCGGCCTGCTGCGAGGCCGGCCACGCGCTGTTCCTGGACACCCGTGACCTGTCCCAGCGGCAGATCCCCTTCGACCTCGCGGCGGAGGGCCTGCGGCTGCTGGTGGTGGACACCCAGGTCAAGCACGCGCACAGCGGCGGCGAGTACGGCAAGCGCCGGGCCGGCTGCGAGAAGGGCGCGGCCCTGCTCGGCGTCGACGCCCTGCGCGACATCCCGTACGACGGCCTGGACGCGGCCCTCGCCCGCCTCGGCGACGAGGCGGACGTCGTCCCCCTGGTCCGCCACGTCGTGACGGAGAACGAGCGGGTGGAGCGCACGGTCGCCCTGCTGCGGGCCGGCGACCCCCGCGCCATCGGCCCGGTCCTCACCGAGGGCCACGCCTCCCTGCGCGACGACTTCCGCATCTCCTGCCCGGAGCTGGACCTGGTGGTCGACACCGCCCTGGCCGGCGGCGCCCTGGGCGCCCGGATGACCGGCGGCGGCTTCGGCGGCTCCGCGATCGTCCTGGCGGAGGCGGCGGACGTCGACACCCTGACGAAGTCCGTCGAGGAGGCCTTCGCCGCGGCGGGCTTCACCGCCCCCCGCGTCTTCGAGGCGGTCCCGTCGGCGGGCGCCCGGCGGCTCGTCTGACCCCTCGTCAGCCCAGGCGTTTGGTCAGGGTGTACTCCGTGATCCCCGGCGGGTAGTCGGGGATCACGCACACCACCTCGTAGCCCTGCCCGCGGTAGAAGCCGGGGGCCTGGAAGTCCCAGGTCTCCACGCGGGCGGCGGTGCAGCCGCGGCCGGCGGCCAGCCGTTCGGCCTCGGCGAGCAGGCGGGAGCCGAGGCCCGTGCCGCGGTGCCGGGTGTCGACCCACAGGTAGGTGACGTGCAGCCAGGTCGTCCAGGTGTGGCCGACCAGCCCGCCCGCCAGGCCGCCGGCGGCCTCCAGCCCCCATACGTGCAGCGGGGCCTCGCGTTCGCCGGGGGTGCCGCGCAGCGCGGCCAGCACCGGGGACGCCGCGGTATTGGTGTCCCGCAAGCGTGAGCGGAGCAGATCGCGTCGTGCCTTGTCGACTTCCGTCTCGATACGAAACATGCGGCACACCATAAACGTGCCGGTGGGTCAGTTCTGCAAATCTCCTTCCGCTGCGTGCCCGCATCCGTACTCTGTGGAACAGCACCGGTGGGGGCCGGTGCCGCTCAGGGGGCGAGACACGCGGGTACGGCGCCCGCGGTCGGGGGTGGCAGTCTTCGCGACGGCGGCGGCCGTGCGGCGTCTCGCCCCTGTCCGCCGGTGTCGTGCCCGTGCCCGTCGTCGTTCTCCGGACGTTTCTCCGGGCCCGTCCCGGAAGCCGGCTCATTCCGGAGCTTTCCGGACCTTGGACATCCCCTGCTCCACGCGGAGCCCGGGGAAGGGGGTTACGTGGTTCGTATCCGAGTCCTGGTCGTCGACGACCACCGCATCTTCGCCGAGTCGCTGGCCGCCGCCCTGGCCGCCGAACCGGACGTCGACGTCTTCGCGGCCGGCAGCGGCCCGGCCGCGCTGCGCTGCCTGGAGCGGGCGGCCGGCGAGGGCCGCCGCTACGACGTGCTGCTGGTCGACGCCGACCTCGGCGGCCCCCCGCCCGGCGCCCGCCCGGCCGTGCCGGTGCGCGACGGCCAGGAGGAGGGACTGGTCGACGGCATCTCCCTGGTCGCCGGGGTGCGCACCGCCCAGCCCGGCGTGCGGACCGTCGTCCTCGCCGACCGGGACGACCCGCGCCGCGCGGCGCTCGCCCTCCAGGCCGGCGCCTCCGGCTGGGTCGCCAAGGACTGCTCGCTGTCCCGGCTGCTGACGGTGATACGGGGCGTGCTGCGCGACGAGACGCATCTGCCGCCCGCGCTGCTCACCGGGGTGCTCAAAGAGCTGACGGCGGCCCGCCGGCACCGCACCGAGAGCGAGCGGCTGGTGGAGTCCCTCACCCCCAGGGAGCGGGAGGTGCTGCGCTGCATGGTCGCCGGGCTGGGCCGCAAGGCGGTCGCCGAGCGGCTGTTCCTCTCCCCGCACACCGTCCGCACCCATATGCAGAACGTCCTCGGCAAGCTGGGCGTCCACTCCACGCTGGCGGCCGTCGCGCTCGCCCGGCGGGCCGGGGTGGGGCCGGTGGACCTAGCCGGGGATGTTGTCGAACGGGGCGGTCAGCTGGCGTAGCAGCCCGGCAAGTTCCGCTCGCTGGGCCCGGGACAGCTCGGCGAGGATCGCCCGCTCCTGCTCCAGCAGTCCCGCCAGCGCCTGGTCCGCGCGGTCCCGGCCCTCGTCGGTCAGCCGGACCAGTACGCCCCGGCGGTCGCTGGGGTCGGGCAGCCGCTCCACCAGGCCCTTCTTCGCCAGCCGGTCGATACGGTTGGTCATCGTGCCCGAGGTGACCAGGGTCTGTGTCAGCAGCTGGCCGGGGGAGAGCTGGTACGGCGTGCCCGCGCGCCGCAGCGCGGTCAGCACGTCGAACTCCCAGGGCTCCAGCTGGTGCTCGGAGAAGGCGAGCCGGCGGGCCCGGTCCAGATGCCGGGCGAGCCGGCTCACCCGGCTCAGCACTTCCAGCGGCTCCACGTCGAGGTCCGGGCGCTCCCGGCGCCACGCTGCGACCAGCCGATCGACCTCGTCCTCCATGGAGATCAGTGTAGTGGTTGTGTCGACATGAAGTCTCTTGATGTCGAGCATCTTGATATCGAGTTACCTTGCGGGGACAGTGGATCCATGACCACCCCCCGCTGGGACCCCGCCCAGTACCTCCGCCACGCCGGTCACCGGGCCCGCCCCTTCGCCGACCTCCTCGCCCGGATCCCGCGCCTGCCCGGTGACCCGCCCCGCATCGTCGACCTCGGCTGCGGCCCCGGCAACGTCACCGCCCTGCTCGCCGGGCGCTGGCCCACCGCCCGCGTCACCGGCTACGACAACTCCCCCGAGATGCTCGACCGGGCCCGCGCCGACCACGAGGGGCCCACGGCGGGCGGCGGCCGGCTCGACTTCGCCCACGCCGACGTCCGCACCTGGACGCCCGGGGAGCCGCATGACCTGATCGTCTCCAACGCCACCCTCCAGTGGGTGCCGGGCCACGCCGACCGCTTCGCGGACTGGGTCGCCGCCCTCGAACCCGGCGGCGCCCTCGCCTTCCAGGTCCCCGACAACCTCGACGCCCCGCTGCACACCCTGCTGCGCGACCTCGCCGCCGCCCCCCGCCGGCGCTCCCGCCTCGCCGGCGCCGTACGCGCCACCGGCTCCGTGCACAGCCCCGGCTTCTACCTGGACCGCCTGGCCCGCCTGGGCTGCGCGGCCGACGTGTGGCAGACCACCTACCAGCACGTCCTCCAGGGCGAGGACCCGGTGCTCGACTGGGCGAAGGGCACCGCGCTGCGGCCCGCCCTGACCGCGCTCGCCGACGACCCCGAGGCGCGCGAGGAGTTCCTCACCGAGTACCGCGCCCTGCTCCGTACCGCCTACCCGAGCGCCCCCTACGGCACGGTCCTGCCGTTCCGCCGTCTGTTCGTGGTCGCCGTGAAGGGGGCGCGCTCTGCGTGAACAGGCCGGCCTGGGGGGTCCTGTGAAGCGGCTGCTCCGAGGGGGTGCTGTGAACTCGGTTCACGGGCTATGCCTTGCGGTGACCTATCAACCGCGGCTTCGGCTCCAGGCCGTCCAGGCCGTGCCACGCCAGGTTCACCAGATGCGCCGCCACCTCCGCCTTCTTCGGCCGGCGCACGTCCAGCCACCACTGCCCGGTCAGCGCCACCATGCCGACCAGCGCCTGGGCGTAGAGCGGGGCGAGCTTGGGATCGAAGCCCCGCGACTTGAACTCGCGGCCCAGGATGTCCTCCACCTGGGTGGCGATATCAGAGATCAGGGACGCGAAGGACCCCGTGGACTGCGGGATGGGCGAGTCACGGACCAGGATGCGGAACCCGTCCGTGTACTCCTCGATGTAGTCCAGCAACGCGAACGCCGCCTGTTCGCACAGCTCACGCGGATGGCCGGCGGTCAGCGAACCGGTGACCATGTCCAGCAGGCGGCGCATCTCCCGGTCCACCACCACCGCGTACAGCCCTTCCTTCCCGCCGAAGTGCTCGTACACCACCGGCTTGGACACCCCGGCCTTCGCCGCGATCTCCTCCACCGACGTGCCCTCGAAGCCCTTCGCCGCGAAAAGGGTGCGACCGATCTCCAGCAGCTGCTGGCGGCGCTCGGCACCGGTCATACGGGTCCGGCGGGTCCGCCGCTGCTTGTCGTTGCCTGAGGTGCTGCTGGAGTCGGTCGCCACGGCGTCAATCATGCCGCCTCGGCGGATTCCCTCCGGCGCCGGGAGCCGCCATCCTCGGTGTTCCGCCGCGAATCGATACGCGAGCGTGACGGCCAGCGCACGTCATACGCCCAGCCCAGCTGCTCGAACCAGCGGATGAACCGCGCCGAGGAGTCCAGCTGGCCGCGCATCACCCCGTGCCGCGCCGAGGTCGGGTCGGCGTGGTGCAGGTTGTGCCAGGACTCGCCGCAGGACAGGATCGCCAGCCACCACACGTTGCCCGAACGGTCCCGCGACTTGAACGGCCGCTTGCCCACCGCGTGACAGATCGAGTTGATCGACCACGTCACATGGTGCAACAGCGCCACCCGGACGAGTGAACCCCAGAAGAACGCGGTGAACGCGCCCCACCACGACATCGTCACCAGACCGCCGATCAGCGGCGGCAGCAGCAGCGACACCAGCGTCCACATCACGAACTGCCGGGAGATCGCCCGCATCGCCGGGTCCTTGATCAGGTCCGGGGCGTACTTGTCCTGCGGGGTCTGCTCCTCGTCGAACATCCAGCCGATGTGCGCCCACCACAGGCCCTTCATCAGCGCCGGAACCGTCTCCCCGAACCGCCACGGAGAGTGCGGGTCGCCCTCGGCGTCGGAGAACTTGTGATGCTTGCGGTGATCGGCCACCCACCGCACCAGCGGGCCCTCCACCGCCATCGACCCCATGATCGCCAGCGCGATCCGCAGCGGTCGCTTGGCCTTGAACGAGCCATGGGTGAAGTACCGGTGGAAACCGATCGTGATGCCGTGGCAGCCGAGGAAGTAGAAGAACACCAGCAGGCCCAGATCGAGCCAGCTCACCCCCCATCCCCAGGCCAGCGGCACCGCCGCCAGCAGCGCCAGGAACGGCACGGTGATGAAGAGCAGCAGGGTGATCTGCTCGATCGAACGCTTCTGCTCACCGCCCAGCGTGGCGGAAGGAGCAGGTGTGTCGGTGGCCTCACGGGCCTCGTGGATCACATCGGAGCTTGAGGTCATACGCGTCCCCTGTGGGGTCGAGAGTCGAGTCGGATGCCGGGGGCCGCCGGGACCGGACGGGACTCGACGGTACTTCCCTACGGTTCCGTAACCTACGGCATCGTAAGTATGGCAGCGTGTCATGTCGCGGCAAGAGCCCCAGACCCTGCGCCTCCACATCGCCACCTATCCTTGGAACCGGTCGGACAGCGCGGTCCGCTGAAGTTTCCTTCCCGGACGTCACGGCCCCTATGCGGCGCCCCGCCGCGCGGTGGCCGGCCGGGTTCCCCGCCAGCCGAGCTTCAACACTGCAAGGAGCCGCAACCTGTGAGCAGTGCCGACGACCAGACCACCACAACCAGCAGCGAGCTGCGCGCCGACATCCGCCGGCTGGGCGACCTCCTGGGCGAGACCCTCGTCCGGCAGGAGGGGCCCGAACTCCTCGAACTGGTCGAGAAGGTCCGCCGCCTCACCCGCGAGGACGGCGAAGCCGCCGCCGAGCTGCTGCGTGGCACCGAACTGGAGACCGCGGCCAAGCTGGTCCGCGCCTTCTCCACCTACTTCCACCTCGCCAACGTCACCGAGCAGGTGCACCGCGGCCGCGAGCTGCGCGCCCGCCGTGCCGCCGAGGGCGGCCTGCTCTCCCGCACCGCCGACCGGCTCAAGGACGCCGACCCCGAGCACCTGCGCCAGACCGTGCAGAACCTCAACGTCCGCCCGGTCTTCACCGCCCACCCCACCGAGGCCGCCCGCCGCTCCGTCCTCAACAAGCTGCGGCGCATCGCGGCCCTCCTGGACACCCCCGTCCTCGACTCCGACCGCCGCCGCCACGACGTCCGCCTGGCCGAGAACATCGACCTCGTCTGGCAGACCGACGAGCTGCGCGTCGTACGCCCCGAACCCGCCGACGAGGCCCGCAACGCCATCTACTACTTGGACGAACTGCACGCCGGCGCCGTCGGCGACGTCCTGGAGGACCTCACCGCGGAACTCGAGCGCGTCGGTGTCAAGATCCCCGACGACACCCGCCCGCTCACCTTCGGCACCTGGATCGGCGGCGACCGCGACGGCAACCCCAACGTCACCCCCCAGGTCACCTGGGACATCCTCATCCTCCAGCACGAACACGGCATCAACGACGCCCTGGAGACGATCGACGAACTGCGCGGGCTGCTCTCCAACTCCATCCGCTACACCGGAGCCACCCAGGAGCTGCTCGACTCCCTCCAGCAGGACCTGGAGCTGCTCCCCGAGATCAGCCCCCGCTACAAGCGCCTCAACGCCGAGGAGCCCTACCGGCTCAAGGCCACCTGCATCCGGCAGAAGCTGGTCAACACCAAGCGGCGCCTCGCCAAGGGCACCCCGCACGAGGACGGCCGCGACTACCTCGGCACCGCCGAGCTGCTGAAGGACCTCAGGATCATCCAGGCCTCCCTGCGCGAACACCGCGGCGGCCTGTTCGCCGACGGCCGCCTGGCCCGCACCATCCGCACCCTGGCCGCCTTCGGCCTCCAGCTCGCCACCATGGACGTCCGCGAACACGCCGACGCCCACCACCACGCCCTCGGCCAGCTCTTCGACCGGCTCGGCGAGGAGTCCTGGCGCTACGCCGACATGCCCCGCGAGTACCGGGCCAAGCTCCTCGCCAAGGAACTGCGCTCCAGGAGGCCGCTCGCCCCCAGCCCGGCCCCCGTCGACGCCGCCGGGCAGAAGACCCTCGGCGTCTTCCAGACGGTCAAGAAGGCCCTGGAGGTCTTCGGCCCCGAGGTCATCGAGTCCTACATCATCTCCATGTGCCAGGGCGCCGACGACGTCTTCGCCGCCACCGTCCTCGCCCGCGAGGCCGGCCTGCTCGACCTGCACGCCGGCTGGGCGAAGATCGGCATCGTCCCGCTGCTGGAGACCACCGACGAGCTGAAGGCCGCCGACACCATCCTGGAGGACATGCTCTCCGACCCGTCCTACCGGCGCCTGGTCGCGCTGCGGGGCGACGTCCAGGAGGTCATGCTCGGCTACTCCGACTCCTCCAAGTTCGGCGGCATCACCACCAGCCAGTGGGAGATCCACCGCGCCCAGCGCCGGCTGCGCGACGTCGCCCACCGCTACGGCGTCCGGCTGCGCCTCTTCCACGGCCGCGGCGGCACCGTCGGCCGCGGCGGCGGCCCCTCCCACGACGCCATCCTCGCCCAGCCCTGGGGCACCCTGGAGGGCGAGATCAAGGTCACCGAGCAGGGCGAGGTCATCTCCGACAAGTACCTCATCCCCTCCCTGGCCCGGGAGAACCTGGAACTGACGGTCGCGGCCACCCTGCAGGCGTCCGCCCTGCACACCGCGCCCCGCCAGTCCGACGAGGCCCTCGCCCGCTGGGACGCGGCCATGGACGTCGTCTCCGACGCCGCCCACGCCGCCTACCGCCGCCTGGTCGAGGACCCGGACCTGCCGACGTACTTCCTCGCCTCCACGCCGGTCGACCAGCTCGCCGACCTGCACCTGGGCTCCCGGCCCTCCCGCCGCCCCGGCTCCGGCGTCTCGCTCGACGGCCTGCGCGCCATCCCGTGGGTGTTCGGCTGGACCCAGTCCCGGCAGATCGTCCCCGGCTGGTTCGGCGTCGGCTCCGGCCTGAAGGCCCTGCGCGAGGCCGGCCTGGACACCGTGCTCGACGAGATGCACCAGGAGTGGCACTTCTTCCGCAACTTCATCTCCAACGTCGAGATGACCCTCGCCAAGACGGACCTGCGGATCGCCCAGCACTACGTCGACACCCTCGTCCCCGACCAGCTCAAGCACGTCTTCGACACCATCAAGGCCGAACACGAGCTGACCGTCGCCGAGGTCCTGAAGGTCACCGGCGAGAAGGAACTGCTGGACGCCCAGCCCGTCCTCAAGCAGACCTTCGCCATCCGCGACGCCTACCTGGACCCCATCTCCTACCTCCAGGTCGCCCTGCTCAAGCGCCAGCGCGAAGCGGTCGCGGCCGGCGTCGACCCCGACCCGCTGCTCTCCCGCGCCCTGCTCCTCACCGTCAACGGCGTGGCGGCGGGCCTGCGCAACACCGGCTGACCAGCCGCTGATCAGCCGCGAAAAGAGGGTGCCCCCGAGGTCGTACGACCCCGGGGGCACCCCCCTTTTCTCCAGCTCAGCCCGGCCCGGCTCACTGCACCGCCACGAACGCCGCCGTCAGCAGCCCCGCACCGGCCAGCCCCAGCACCCACGCCGGCCGCGTCAGCCGCATCCCGCCCGCGACCACCACCGACGCCAGCAGCAGCGCCCCGCCGAGCGGCAGCCACGCCAGCAGGATCCCCGCCGGCCCGGACCGCACCGCCTCCCCGGTACCGGGCTTGAGCACCACGTCGTACGTCGCCCCCGCACGCACCGCCACCGACGAGTCCAGCTCCACGCTTCCACGGGCCCGTCCCCCCGCCGACACCGGCGTGAACGGCCCCGTACAGGTCTCCCCGGCACACCGCGTCACCCGCACCGTGCCGGACTCACGCCCCTTCGCCAGCATCACGTGCTGTGCGGTCCCCCAGGAACCCCACACCCCGGCGAACAGGATCAGCGCGGCGAACGCACCCATCACGGCGACCCGGCCGAACCGCAACGCGGTCCCGGACGCCTGACGAGCGGCACTGGCGGTGGCAGGCATGGCCGGGATCATTGGCCATACCCCTACGACCGGTCAACTCCGGTGGGCGGCCTGGGCGGACAAGTCACCAGTTGTACGACCCCCCGCCCGCCCGGGCCGGCCCCTCACGAGTTGTACGCGCTCTGCGCCCGCTCCAGCCCCTCGCCCACCAGGCACTCCACCGCGTCCGCCGCACGGTCCACGAACCAGTCCAGCTCCTTGCGCTCCGCCGACGAGAAGTCCTTCAGCACGAAATCGGCCACCTGCATCCGCCCCGGCGGCCGGCCGATCCCGCACCGCACCCGGTGATAATCCGGCCCCATCGCCTTCGTCATCGACTTCAGACCGTTGTGCCCGTTGTCCCCGCCGCCCAGCTTCAGCCGCAGCGTGCCGTAGTCGATGTCCAGCTCGTCATGGACCGCCACGATGTTCTCCACCGGGACCTTGTAGAAATCCCGCAGCGCGTTCACCGGACCACCGGACAGATTCATGAACGACATCGGCTTCACCAGGATCACCCGGCGGCTTCCCGGCCCGGCCGGACCCAGCCGGCCCTCCAGCACCTGCGCCTGCGCCTTGCCCGCCCGCTTGAACTTCCCCCCGATCCGCTCCGCGAGCAGGTCGGCCACCATGAAACCGACGTTGTGCCGGTTCATCGCGTACTCCGGACCCGGATTGCCGAGCCCGACGATCAGCCAGGGGGAACTGGCGGGAGTGGTCACGTCCATCTCTCCTCGATACGCGCCAGCCGCTGCCCCCCACGGGAACAGCGGCTGACGAAACGACGACTACGAGGCTCAGGCCTCGGCAGCCTCTTCACCCTCGGCGGACTCGCCCGCGGTCTCCTCGGCCTGCGCGGCCAGGACCTGCAGGACCACCGCGTCCTCCTCGACGGCCAGCGTGGTGCCGGACGGCAGGGTGATGTCCTTGGCGAGGACGGAGGCACCGGCCTCCAGACCCTCGATGGAGACGGTCACGGCCTCGGGGATGTGCGTGGCCTCGGTCTCGACCGGCAGCGCGTCCAGGACGTGCTCCAGCAGGTTGCCACCCGCAGCCAGCTCGCCCTCGGTGTGCACCGGGATCTCGACCTGGACCTTCTCGCCCCGCTTGACCAGCTGCAGGTCGACGTGCTCCAGGAAGCCCTTCAGCGGGTCACGCTGCACGGCCTTCGGGATCGCCAGCTCGTTGGTCTTGCCGTCGATGTCCAGGGAGATCAGGACGTTCGGCGTACGCAGCGCCAGCAGCAGCTCGTGACCCGGCAGGGTCAGGTGCAGCGGGTCGGAACCGTGGCCGTACAGCACACCCGGCACCTTGCTGTCACGGCGGATGCGACGGGCCGCACCCTTGCCGAACTCGGTACGGGTCTCGGCGGTGAGCTTCACCTCGGACATATGGATCACTCCTCGTAGGAACTCGGAACGGACGTGGTCACCCGGCCACGAACGGCCTGCTACGAAGAGCGCGTCGATAACGGACCGCCGTATTCGCAGACACGAGTACGGCCTCCCTCGCCGAGCAACTCCAGCAGTCTACTCGGCGGGGGAGGCCGCACCCAAAAGGATCACCCGCTAGCCCGCACCACGGACCAGCAGAAACCTCACTGCTCGTCGAACAGGCTCGTCACCGAACCATCCTCGAACACCTCACGCACCGCACTCGCGATCGTCGGAGCGATCGACAGCACCGTGATCTTGTCCAGATCCCGGCCCAGCTCCGCCGGCGTCGGCAGCGTGTTCGTGAACACGAACTCACTCACCCGCGAGTTCTTCAGCCGGTCCGCCGCCGGACCCGACAGCACACCGTGCGTCGCCGTCACGATGACATCCTCCGCACCGTGCGCGAACAGCGCGTCCGCCGCCGCACAGATCGTGCCACCGGTGTCGATCATGTCGTCCACCAGCACACACACACGACCCTTGACCTCGCCCACGACCTCGTGGACCGTCACCTGGTTCGCCACGTCCTTGTCACGCCGCTTGTGCACGATCGCCAGCGGCGCACCGAGCCGGTCACACCACCGGTCCGCCACCCGCACCCGGCCCGCGTCCGGCGACACCACCGTCAGCTTGTCCCGGTCCACCTTCTTGCCCACATAGTCCGCCAGCAGCGGCAGCGCGAACAGGTGGTCCACCGGACCGTCGAAGAAGCCCTGGATCTGATCCGTGTGCAGATCCACCGTCAGCAGCCGGTCGGCACCCGCCGTCTTCATCAGATCCGCGATCAGACGCGCCGAAATCGGTTCACGGCCCCGGTGCTTCTTGTCCTGCCGCGCGTAACCGTAGAACGGCACGATGACGGTGATCGACCGCGCCGAAGCACGCTTCAGCGCATCGATCATGATCAACTGCTCCATGATCCACTGATTGATCGGAGCCGTGTGGCTCTGGATCACAAAGCAGTCCGCACCACGCGCCGACTCCTGGTAACGGACGTAGATCTCCCCGTTCGCGAAGTCGAAGGCCTTCGTCGGGACGACCCCGACACCCAGCTGCTGGGCGACCTCCTCGGCAAGCTCGGGGTGGGCGCGGCCGGAGAAGAACATCAACTTCTTCTCGCCGGTCGTCTTGATCCCGGTCACAGCACAGTCTCCTCAGAGGTTGTCTCAGCCAGCCGGCTGCTCGGCGACCTCTCGGCTGGGCATGAGAGGCCGAATCAGCTGGTAAGGGTGCGGGGTGCACATGTGCGGATGTGCGCTTATCACGGTACGCCGTGTTTGGCGCACACGTTTCCGGTCAGTCCTCGCTCTCGCCCCGCCGGGACACCGCCTCGGCCGCCTTCGCCGCCGCACTCCCCGGCCGCTTCCGAGCCACCCAGCCCTCGATATTCCGCTGCTGACCGCGGGCCACGGCCAGCGAACCCGGCGGCACATCCTTCGTGATCACCGACCCGGCGGCGGTGTAGGCACCGTCCCCGACCGTGACAGGAGCCACAAACATGTTGTCCGAACCGGTCCGGCAGTGCGACCCGATCGTCGTGTGATGCTTGTCCTGTCCGTCATAATTCACGAACACACTCGCCGCGCCGATGTTCGTGTACTCACCGATCGTCGCGTCCCCGACATACGACAGGTGAGGCACCTTCGTCCCCTCGCCGATCGACGCGTTCTTCGTCTCCACGAACGTCCCGACCTTGCCCTTGGCGCCCAGCCGGGTACCGGGCCGCAGATACGCGTACGGCCCCACACTCGCCCCCGCGCCGATCCGCGCGCCTTCGGACACCGTGGTGTCCACCCGCGCCCCCGCACCCACATGCGTGTCCTTCAACCGGCTGTTCGGCCCGACCTCCGCACCCTCACCCAGATGCGTGGACCCCGTCAGCTGCGTACCCGGCTGCACCACCGCGTCCCGCTCGAACGTCACGGTCACATCCACCCACGTCGTGGCCGGATCGACCACCGTCACCCCGTCCAGCATCGCCCGCGTCAGCAGCCGGTCGTTCAGGATCCGGCGCGCCTCGGCCAGCTGCACCCGGTTGTTGATACCCGCGATCTCCCGGTGGTCCGCCGCGACCGACGCGCCCACCCGGTGCCCGGCGTCCCGCAGGATCCCGAGCACGTCCGTCAGGTACTCCTCGCCCTGGCTGTTGTCCGTGCGCACCTTCTTCAGCGCGTCCGCCAGCAGCTGCCCGTCGAACGCGAACACACCGCTGTTGATCTCCCGGATCGCACGCTGGGCGTCGGTCGCGTCCTTGTGCTCCACGATCGCGGTGACGGCACCCGTCGCCTCGTCCCGCACGATCCGGCCGTAGCCGGTGGCGTCCGGCACCTCGGCCGTCAGCACGGTCACGGCGTTGCCGTCCGTGTGGTGCGTGTCGGTGAGCCGCTGCAGCGTCTCGGCGGTCAGCAGCGGAGTGTCCCCGCACACCACCACGACGGTGCCGTCCACGGCACCGCCCAGCTCCTCCAGGCCCATCCGCACGGCGTGCCCGGTGCCGTTCTGCTCCGCCTGTACGGCGGTCCTGGTGTCCGGGTCGATTCCGGCGAGGTGGGCGGCGACCTGCTCGCGGGCGTGGCCGACCACGACGACGAGGTTTTCGGGGGTCAGCGCGCGGGCGGCGGCCAGCACATGGCCGACGAGGGAGCGGCCGCAGATCTCGTGCAGGACCTTGGGTGTGGCCGACTTCATACGGGTGCCCTCACCCGCTGCGAGAACGACGACGGCTGCCGGGCGGATGGCACTCACGGGGTTGCCCTTCGGCTGGGGGTGGGTGGGTGACAGCCGCAGGATACCGGGGACATGGGTACGGGCCCCGACTTGTGGGTCAGGGCCCGGGTGAAGCGCTCCCCCATCAGGATTTGAACCTGAACTTAAGGGACCAAAACCCTCAGTGCTGCCTAGTTACACCATGGGGGATGAAACTCGACTAAACCGGACATCTGGTCAGGTCGCCGAGTCGGCACCCAACACTATGCCGTACCAAGTGCCTTCGATGCGACGGTACAAGTCGGCGCTCTTCAGGACTTTGATCACCAGGCAGCCGCGATAGGTGTCCGCTGTGTTTTTGCGGGCCGTCCTGGGGTTGTGCCTCTTGATCGTGGTCTTGTAGAAGGCGGAGGTGTCGGCGCTGACGAGGTCGGCCCAGTAGCGCTCGGCTCCCTCGATGTCGGCGTTCTCGTGGATCATCACGTTGAACCGAAGGTGCTCACGGTCCACCTGGAGCAGGTCGAGCCACTTCAGGAAGACTTTGATCATTCCTGGGTCGCTGTTCACGAAGGTCACGTTCTCGCGGCGGTCGTACGGCTTGTCCTTGGCGCCCTCGGCCCAGTACAGGCCGACGCCGACCAGGAACAGCTCGCGGTCGGACAGCCGGCCGACGGCCGCCGCCGCGCGCCGCTTGGTCTCCTCGCGCTCGCGATCCCGTGCGGCCCGCAGGTGTGCCAGGCCCTCGTTCATCAGGGCTCGCTGTTCCTCGGGCGTGTAGCGGGGCTCGGGCTTCGGCAGATCCCGCACCCACAGGGAGATGGAGCTCTTCGAGCACCCCAGTTCCGCCTGGATGCGGTCGTAGGTCCAGCCCTGGAGTCGTAACTCTCGTGCCCTGCCCCGCAGGTCGTCCTTCGCGTTCGGGCGCTTGGTCCACTCCGGTGGTGGCTCCCCTTTCACCAGCTGGTTGAGGAGGTCGTTGTTGAAGATCTTCAGCTCGTCCCGGATCTGCCGGAGGCTGTAGCCGGAACGCCGCAGCGCCACCGCCCGCTCCCGCAGTTCCTCGAAGTCGGCGTATGTGCCGGATGTCTGTGCCATGGGCATACCGTCCGGCCGGAATGGGTGGTTCCGGGGTCGAACGGGAAAGGTTCATCAGTTCGAGGGATAGGGGGAGGTTTCGATGCCGTTCGGTTACGGAGTGTGGTGTGTGGAGGTAGGTGAAAGTCGCCGGAAAAGCCGCACCCGTCGCCCGTAGGCTGGAGGTATGACCACGACGGGGGAAGAGCACGCCAGGGCCTTGACCGGCCCGTGGTGGTGGGCGAGGTGGCGCAGTGCGGTGCTCGACGGGGGTCTCGCGCTGCTGTCCGCCGTGGAGTGTGCCGCGGAGGGGGTTCCGTTCGCCCGGGAAGCGGGGATCCCGGTGTCCGCGGGGGTGGTGTTCGGGCTGATCGCCGGTGCGGTGCTGCTGGTGCGGCGCAAGTGGCCGATCGCGGTGGTGCTGGTGGCGATCGCGGTGACGCCGGCCGAGATGGGCTTCCTGATGGGGGTCGTCGGCCTGTACACGCTGGCGTCGTGCGAGCTGCCGCGCCGGGTGATCGGGGCGTTGTCGGGGATGTCGTTGCTGGGCACGGCGGTGGTGACGTTCGTGCGGGTGCGGCAGGACATGGCGCGCGGTGATCTCACGCTGGGTGACTGGTTCCTGCCGTTCGCTGCGGTGACGACATCGCTGGGGCTGACGGCTCCGCCGGTGCTGCTGGGGTTGTACGTGGGGGCGCGGCGGCGGTTGATGGAGAGTCTGCGGGAGCGGGCGGATTCGCTGGAGCGGGAGCTTCAGCTGCTCGCGGAGCGGGCGGAGGAGCGGGCCGAGTGGGCGCGTAACGAGGAGCGGACGCGGATCGCGCGGGAGATGCACGACGTGGTGGCGCACCGGGTGAGTCTGATGGTGGTGCACGCGGCGGCGTTGCAGGCGGTGGCGCGCAAGGATCCGGAGAAGGCGGTGCGGAACGCGGCCTTGGTGGGGGACATGGGGCGGCAGGCGTTGACGGAGTTGCGGGAGATGCTCGGGGTGCTGCGGGCGGGTGGGGACGCGGTGCGGCGTCCGTCGGGGGTGCCGTTGGCGGCGGTGGGGGAGGCGGCCGAGGCGGCGGCGTCGCGGGCGGCGGTCGCGTCGGAGGCGGTGGAGGGGCCGTGTCTGTCGGAGCTGGAGGAGCTGGTCGGGCAGTCGGCTGCCGCGGGGATGGTGGTGGATCTGTCGGTGGAGGGGGAGGTGCGGCCGTATCCGGCGGAGGTCGAGCAGACGGCGTACCGGGTGGTGCAGGAGGCGTTGACGAACGTCCACAAGCATGCGGCGGGTGCGAAGACGTATGTGCGGCTGGCGCACCGGGTGTCGGAGATCGCGATGCAGGTGGAGAACGAGCCGCCGCCGGAGCCGGCGTCGGCGTCGTCGGCGGGGTTGCCGTCGGGCGGTAACGGGCTGGTGGGGATGCGGGAGCGGGTCGTGGCGCTGGGTGGTGTGTTCGTGTCGGGGCCGACGGACGCGGGTGGGTTCCGGGTGTCGGCGGTGATTCCGGCGGCGTGAGCCCGTGGGGTGTCCGTCCGGGGGTCAGCCGGCGGTGAGGCGTACGGGCTGGACGCCGGTGATGAGGGCGGTCAGGGCGTGGTCGATGTCGGGGCCGGTGTACCAGTCGCCGGTGTGGTCGATGGTGTAGACGCGACCTTCGGCGTCGATGGCGAGGAGGGCGGCGGTGCCGGTGTCCTCGCCGAGGGGGCACAGCTGGGTGCCGAGGGCGTGGCCGAGGTCGCCGAGGGTGCGGGCGAGGTGGAGGCCGTGCAGGGGGTCGAGGTGGAGGGTGGCGGGGGCGATCTGGCGGCCGGGGCCGGTGGGGGTGATGGTGAGGCCGCCGAATTCGGCCCAGGCCTCGACGGCGGCGGGGAAGACGGTGTGCCGGTGTCCGGCGGGTGAGGTGTGGGTGCGCAGGGCGTCGGCCCAGACCTCGGCCTGTTTGATGTCCCAGCGTCCGGGTTGCCAGCCGGCGGCGCGCAGGGCGGCGTCGACGGGTACGGAGAAGCGGGATGGGGGTCCCCCCGGTCGAGCGGAGCCGAGACTGGGGGAGGAGGCGCGGTCGGGGTGCATCTGCCCTTCGTTCGTCGAGCTTGCCGGGTGGGTGTGGGTGTGGGTGGTGGTGGGGTCAGTCGTCGGTGGGGGTGGGGTCGACGATGCGGATGCCGAAGTGGGCGCTGAGGGCGGTGCAGGCGCGGCAGGGAGTGGCGAAGCGGCCGTGCAGGGGGTCGCCGTCCTCGCGTATGCGGCGGGCGGTGAGTTTGGCGTGTTTGAGGGCTTTGCGGGCTTCGCCGTTGGTCATGGGTCTGCGGGCGGCGCGTTTGCTGCGGGCGGCGTCGGCGGTGGTCAGGTGCCGGGAGATGAGGATGGTCTCGGCGCAGCGGCCGGTGAAGCGGTCGCGCTGGGCGCTGGGGAGGGTGTCGAGGAAGTCCTGGACGAGGGGGTGCAGGGTGGGGGGTTGGTCGCCGCGGGCGGCGGTGCAGGTGAGGGTGGTGCCGCGGACGGAGAGGGCGGCGGCGATGGCGGGCAGGATGCCGTCGCGGCGGTGCCGGAGGGTGGGGGTGGGGGGTGTCTCGGTGCCGCTCCAGTCGATGCGAGGGTCGCCGGCCCGCACGTCGGCACCTCCGGTCTGCAAGGTCGTCATGATCGTTGTCCCTCCCCTGGGGCATCCCCCCGAAGGACTTAGGGTGCCAAATGCCGTGGCTGGTGGGGAAGCTGGGGCGGGGTGACACGCCCGGTGCGGGGCGGGGTGTGACGGTGGGGTGACGGCTGGTCACGGCGGCGGGTGCCGGTGGGGCCGTGGGGCCGTGGGGGCGTGGGGCGGGTGCGGGCGGGGTGGTGGCGGGCCGGTGACCGGGGTGGGCGTACCGCATAGGCTGGGCGCCATCCGCGATCGACACCGCCGTTTACGGCCAGAGAGAACGCCGCAGGGGGCATCCGCCATGACGACAGGTCGGCTCGGGCAGCGAGCCGCGCCGCCGAACGCGGCCTATGCCGGGCAGGTCGTGCACTTTCCGGATCCGGTCCGGGCGGCGCGTCACCCAAGGGGGGTACGGGTCGACGAGCGGGGTTACCCGGATTTCTCGCCGTACGCGCGTGTGGCGGTGGAGATCGCCGAGCCGCCGGAGGGCTTCGGGGTCGATGAGCTGCGGCTGACGGATTATGTGTCGGCGAACGCGGCGTTGGCGGCGGCGGGGCACGCGTTGTGGGACACGGTGCCGAAGGTGGCGACGCCGCATGGCTGGACGTGGCATCACGTGGCGGGCACCCGGCGGCTGGAGCTGATCCCGGTCGAGGTGAAGGCGCTGCTGAGGCATCACGGCGGGGTGGCGACGGCGGTGGTGGACCATGCGAAGCGGGGGACGCGGCCGTTGCAGGAGTCGCGGCCGGCGCACTTCGGGCTGCCGAAGTCGGGTGTGGCGGTGTCGGAGTCGCAGGTGCAGGGGATCGAGGAGGACCTGGGTTACCGGTTGCCCGGTGCCTACCGTTCGTTCCTGAAGGCGGCGGGCGGTTGTGCGCCGGTGGGCGCGGCGCTGGACGCCGGGCTGGGGCTGCTGGTGGACCAGCCGTTCTTCACGGTGCGCGACGAGGCCGCGGTCAACGACCTGGTGTATGTGAACAAGTGTCTGCGCGACCACCTGACGAAGGATTACCTCGGGGTGGGGTTCGTGCAGGGCGGGCTGCTCGCGGTGAAGGTGAAGGGCGAGCGGGTCGGTTCGGTGTGGTTCTGCGCGTACGACGATGTGCGGGACGTGGATCCGTCGTGGTCGCCGGCGGAGCGGGTGGAGCGTCTGCTGCTGCCGTGCGGTGACGACTTCGACGCGTTCTTGTCCCGGTTGGCCGGTAATCCGCCGGAGTTGGAGACGGTGGCCGGTCTGATGGTGGACGGGGGCTTCGTCCGGGTCGTCCCGGTGTCTTCCGGTCCGGTGGGGGAGTGAGCTGCACGCGATGGTGACGTACGCGCAGGCGCAGGAGCGCGCCGAGGAGTGGATCAACGGCGACGTGCCCGTGTACCAGCACCGTGAGGTGCGGGTGCGGGAGTTCGAGCTGGGGTTCGTGGTGTGGGGCGAGGACCGGGCGGAGGGTCCGCGGTCGGACGCGGGCGGCCAGCGGTTGGTGATCGCCCGGGACAGCGGGGAGGCCACGTTGTGGCCCGCGCTGCCGGTGGGCGAGGTGATCCGCCGGTACGAGGAGGAGTACGGCCGGGCCGGCGAACCGCAGGACGCGGTGCCGGCGCCGGCGCGGCTGGACCTCAACCAGACGTCGTTCCTGCTGACTCCTCCGGAGTGGTTGCAGGAGGCGGCGGACAAGCTGGGGCTGGGGGAGCGGGCTGCGGGGGATCCGGCGGGTTCTGCGGGTTCTGCGGGCTCTACGAGTTCTGCGGGTTCGGCGGACTCGGCTGCGGGGGTGGCTTCGGCGGGGGACGGGGTGCCGGGATCCGGGGCGCCGGTTCCGGCCCCGAGTCCGGCTCCGGTCTCCGCTGCGGCCTCCGTCTCGCCGGAGCCGGGTGGCGGGTCGGCTTCGGGCGGGGGTGCGGCGCCGGGTGCTCAGGACACGGCCGGTGGGCCGGGAGTGCCCGCTCCCGCTCGGGTGCCCGAGGGCGCCACGCCCTGGGCCGGGACCGACACGAACGCGGAGTCCGGTGAGGACGACCGTTCGGTGCCGCTGCCCGCGACGGTGTTCGCGCCGCCGCTGAGCGACCCGGACGACGCGCCGCGGCCCCCGGCGGTCGCGGCGGACGCGCCGACGGCGCTGATGTCGGGCGGCAGCCAGTTGCCGCCGACGGCGGTCGCACCGGCGCTGGACGCGCCGGGCGCGCCGGCCGCCGGCCCGAACGACACGCCCCCGCCCGGTCATCCGCAGACACAGGCGCCGGGTGCGCCGCCGTACCCTCCCGCGCACGGCACCACGACCCCGCCTCCTGCCGTGCCCTCCGGCGCGCCGGGCGCCCCGGAGGGCAGCACGCCTCCGCCGCCCGCTGCGTCGTACGGCTATCCGCAGGCGCCGGGTGGTGCGCCGGGCGCGCCGCAGCCTCCGGCGGGGCCGGGAGCGCCCGCGCGTCCGTTGCCGCCGCACGCGGGGGACATCGCGGACGCCGCGACGAGCAAGGCGGCACCGCCGCCGAAGAAGGGGCGCGGGGGAGTGGGTACGCCCCCTCCGCCTCCGCCGCCGGGCGCTCCGGGCATGCCGGGCGCGCGCCCGGGGAGTGCGACGCCGCCGCCCGCGCCGGGTGCCCCCGCGCCGGGTGCCCCCGCGGGCGGGTACGTGCCGACGCAGCTGGTGTCGGCGCTCGGCCCGGAGGGTCCCGAGGGACAGGCCGGTCCGGGGGGCGCGGAGGGAACGCGGGCGCCGGGCGCGCCGAACGTTCCGGGCGCCCCCAACCCGCCCGCCGCGCCGCCGGGTACGCCGGGCGGGACGCCTCCGGGCGGTGTGCACCAGGCGGCCACGATGCTGGCCGACCCGAGCCGCCCGGGCGAGGGCGCGCCCCAGCCGCCGGGTGCCCCGCAGCCGCCGGGTGCCCCCGGTGCGCCGGGCGCCCAGGGCATGCCCACCCCGCCCGGTGCCCCAGCGGCCCCGGGCGCCCCCGGCATGCCGCCGGTGCCGGGTGCCCCGCAGCCTCCGGGCGCGCCCCACGCCCCAGGCGCTCCAGGCGCGCCCGGCACCCCTGGCGTGCCCGGCGCCGTGCACCAAGCCGAGACCATGCTGGCCGCGCCCCCCGTGGCCGGTGGCCCGGGCGCCGTCCCGCCGCCGGGAGCCGTCCCGAACGCCGCGCCCCCGCCCCCGCCCGCCCCCGGAGCGCCGGGCGGCGCCCCGGGCATGCCCCCGGGCGCTCAGGGCACCCCGCCCCCGATGCCGCCCGGGGCGATGCCCCCGCCCGGCGCGATGCCCCCGCCGGGTGCGCCCGTGCCGGGGCAGGTGCCTGCGTACGGGTATCCGCAGGGGCAGCCGATGGTGGGTCCGGGCTATCAGGCCGTGCTGCGCTACCGCGCGCAGGACGGCTCCGAGCAGCAGCTGATCCGGCGTTCGGCGCCGGGCATGCCGCACCCGGAGTGGCAGATCTTCCACGAGCTGCGGGCCATGAACGTGCCGCCGGACCAGGTGCTGGAGCTGCACACCGAGCTGGAGTCGTGTGAGCTGCCGGGTGCCTACTGCGCGCGGATGATCCGGGAGCAGTGGCCGCAGGCGCGGATCACGAGCATCGCGCCGTACGGCACGGACCACGCGGGCCGGCGCCAGGGCATGCACCAGTTGCTGGCGCACCAGGGTGAGTTGCACCAGGTGGCGGACGGTCCCGCGCGGCCGGCGCCGGTGCGGGCGCCGCTGCCGCCGGTGCAGGCCGCGCCGCCGGTGCCGCCGGAGGCGATCGCGCAGGAGCTGGCGGCGGCCTTCGGGCCGGGGATCTTCCGGTTCGAGCAGCAGGCGGTGTCCCGGCAGGGTGTGCCGCCGATCGTGGCGCACACCCTGGTGGTGGCCGGACTGCCGCTGGACATGGGCCCGTTCTTCTGGGCGCAGGCGCAGCCGGGCCGTCCGGTGCCGACGCTGGCGGAGCTGGCGGCCGAGCGCGGGGTGATGGCGGCGCCGGACGCGGGCTCGTATCTGGTGATGGGCACCGACTTCGGCAAGGCGCTCTGTGTGCAGTACGGGACGGCGAACATCGTGGCCGTGCCGGTGGAGGCGGGTCCGGGCGGTGCGCCGGTGCCGCCGCAGTTCGTGAACTCCGGGCTGCCGGAGTTCGCGCGCTGTCTGGCGCTGCTGGGCCGGATGTGGCGTCTGCGGTACGGGCTGAACCAGGAGCAGGCGGGCCGTTGGACCGTGGATTTCCAGGCGCAGTTGGCGGCCCTGGACCCGGCGGCGCTCGGTTCGCCGGAGAGCTGGTGGTCGGTGCTGCTGGAGCAGATGTGGGACGGGCTGTTGTAGCCCCTGACGGGTTGTTGCGGCCCGCCTCCGCGGATGTGTCCGCTGTTCGCCGTCGTAGGGCCCTTCACGCGCGCGTGGAGGGCCCTACGCGTGTGCCCGGTGCGTCTCCGGCCTCTGCCCTGCCCGGCGCGCGTTCCGTGTCCGCGCGCCGTTCTGCGGAGTGTCGGATGGTGACCCCTTATGTCCGATCCATCAAGATATGCACGAAATCATTCTGTCGTGTAGGTCCGGTGGAGAGGAGTCCCAGGGTGAGCAGCGCATCGATGCCGCCGCACGGCTTCGCGACCGTCCGGGGGCGCGGCTACCGCCCCGACCAGGTCGACGCCTGCCTGGAGGCGCTGTCCGAGGACCGGGACGCCGCCTGGGAGCGGGCCGCCCGGCTGACCGTGCTCGCCAAGGACATGGAGGCGGAGGCGGCGCGGCTGCGCGAGGTGGTCGCCGGCCTCCAGCCGCAGACGTACGAGGCGCTGGGGGAGGGCGCCCAGCGGCTGTTCCAGCGGGTGCAGAGCGAGGCGGCGGACCTCGGGGAGCGTACGCGGCGCGCGGCCGGGCAGTACGTCGCGCGGGCCGAGGCGGAGGCCGAGCGGGTCCGCCGGGAGGCGCGGGAGGCTGCGGACGCGGTCCGCGCGGCGGCCGACGAGCACGCGCGCGGGCGGATCCTGGCCGCGCGGGCGGAGGCCAACTGCATCCGGGTCGGGGCCCGGCGCGAGGTGCGGGCGGCGCGCATGGAGGCCCTCGCCCTGGTGCGCGAGGCGCGGCAGCGCGCCGCCGGGATGCTGGCCGAGCACTCCAGGGAGAACGCCGGCCGGTGGGCGGCGGCCGAGCGGGAGGCGGCCGAGCTGGCGGCCGAGCTGGACGCCCGGCACACCGAGCGGGCGAGCCGGGCCGAGGCCGCGCTGGCGGCGGCCGGGCGGGCCGTGGAGGAGGCCGGGGAGTACGCCCGCCGCTGTGAGGAGCGGGCACGCGCGCGTGCCGCCGAGATCGTCGCGGAGGCGCGCGTGCGCGAGGAGCGCATCGCCCAGGAGACCGAGCGGTTGCTGCGCGAGCACGGCGACACCTGGGACGCCGTGCAGGCGCACGTGGACTCGGCGCGCGACCGTCTGATGACGCTGACGGGCAGGGTGGTCACCGAGTGAGCCGGCCCGCCGGGATCACTCCGGGAGCACCGGGAAGCGCCGGGGTGCCACCAGCAGCAGCACCACGAAGGCCAGGGCCGCCGCGCCCGCCGCGCCGAGGTAGACGGCGTGCACCGCGTCGGCGATGGCCCGCCGGGTCGCCTCCGGAGCCGTGCCGGCGTCCAGCGCGCGGGTGACGGAGTCCAGGTCGCCGGCCCCGCCCAGCCGCGCGGCCAGCACCCCGTTGGCGACGGCGCCGAACAGGGACGCGCCGAGGGTCTGGCCGGTCTGCCGGCAGAACAGCACCGAGGCGGTCGTGGTGCCCCGCTCCGACCAGCCCACCGTCGACTGCACCCCGACGATCAGCGGCAGCTGGAACAGGCCCAGCGCCCCGCCGAGCAGCAGCATCAGCAGCGTCGGCTGCCACCAGGCCCCGGGATACGGCAGGAACGGGAACGCGAGGAGGATGAGCGTGCCGAGGCCGATGCCGAGCAGCGCGGTGTCCCGGAAGCCGATCCGCCGGTAGACGTGCTGGCTGAGCGCGGCGGACACCGGCCAGCTGAGCGTCCACACCGACAGCACGAACCCGGCGGCCACCGGGCCGAGTCCGAGCACCGACTGGGCGTACGTCGGCAGGAACACCGCGGGCGCCACCATCAGCAGTCCCAGCGCGCCGAGCGTCAGATTGACGGCGGCGATCGTCCGGCGCCGCCACACCCACCCCGGGATGATGGGCTGCGCGGCCCGCCGCTCCACCGCCACCACCACGGCGACCAGGGCGAGACCCGCGCCGAACAGGGCCAGCGACGGCGCCGACAGCCACGGCCAGGCGACCCCGCCCTGCACCAGCGCGGTCAGCAGCACCCCGCCGCACGCGAACACCGCGAGCGCGCCGGCCCAGTCCACGCGCGCGCGGGGGGCCGTATCCCGTCCGGGCTCGTGCAGGTGACGCACGATCAGCCACAGGGCGGCCGTGCCGATCGGCAGGTTGATCAGGAAGATCCAGCGCCAGTCGGCGTAGGCGGCGAGCACTCCGCCGAGTCCGGGGCCGGCCACCGCGCAGACCGCCCAGACCGTGGACAGCCGGGACTGGATCTTCGGGCGTTCCGCCAGCGGGTACAGGTCGGCGGCGAGCGTCTGCACGGTGCCCTGCAACGCCCCGCCGCCCAGGCCCTGGACGATCCGGAACGCGATCAGCGCGCCCATGTTCCAGGCCACCGCGCACAGCAGCGACCCGGCCAGGAACACGGCCGCGCCCACCACCAGCACCGGTTTGCGGCCGAAGGTGTCGGAGAGCTTGCCGTAGACGGGGAGCGTGACGGTGACGGCGAGCAGATAGCCGGAGAACAGCCAGGAGAAGACGGAGAACCCGCCCAGGTCGCCGACGATCTGGGGGACCGCCGTGGAGACCACGGTGGAGTCCAGCGCGGCCAGTGCCATCGCCAGCATCAGCGCGGCCACGACCGCTCCCCGGCGCCGTTCCCCCTGGTGCCGGGCCGCGCCACCGCGTATCGCGGGTGTCGTACTCCCCACCGCAAACCCCTCCCCTGCTTCCCGTCGGAAGCTACCCAGGTGCCCCCTGCACCTATGTCTGGGAGGACAGCTTTCCACGGCGGACCATGCCGGGGCCCCGGCATGGCATCGGGCGGAGGCCGCGCGGGCCGAAGGGTGGAGGCATGCCGGGAATGCCTCCACCCGTCGGTGGAGTCCCCCTAGGGGTTCCTCCGTACGCCGGCTCGGGGAGGGTTCGTCCCGGCGGAGGAGGAGGACGGCCGAGGGCGCTCCCTAACCTGGTTCCATGCCACCGGGGGGCGGCGGACCGCACCGGCGGGGGTGGGGTTTTCCCCCTGGAAAGAGGGGGCCCCGCACCAGCGCGCGACACCCTCGCCGACCGCGAGACTCATCGGCGTAACCAAGACGGCCAACCGGCACCACCGGGTGCCGGGCACCGACCTGTCGACCGACATAGGAGACATACCGTGACATCGGCTGTAACGATTCCCAGGCACGGGGGTACTGGAGGGCGTACGGCCGTCGCGGCGCGGGCGCGCCAGGTCGTGAAGGCGTACGGGTCGGGGGAGACCCGTGTCGTCGCGCTGGACAGCGTGGACGTGGACGTGGCCCGCGGCCGGTTCACCGCCATCATGGGCCCCTCCGGGTCCGGCAAGTCGACCCTGATGCACTGCCTGGCCGGTCTGGACACGGTGACGAGCGGTCACATCTACCTGGACGACACCGAGATCACCGGGCTGAAGGACAAGAAGCTCACCCAGCTGCGCCGGGACCGCGTCGGGTTCATCTTCCAGGCGTTCAACCTGCTGCCCACGCTGAACGCCCTGGAGAACATCACGCTGCCCATGGACATCGCCGGCCGCAAGCCCGACCGGGCCTGGCTGGAGCGGGTGGTGGAGACCGTCGGGCTCACCGGGCGCCTCAAGCACCGCCCCACCCAGCTCTCCGGCGGCCAGCAGCAGCGCGTCGCCGTGGCCCGCGCCCTCGCCGCCCGCCCGGAGATCATCTTCGGGGACGAGCCGACCGGAAACCTCGACTCGCGCGCGGGCGCCGAGGTGCTGGGCTTCCTGCGCCGCTCGGTGGACGAACTCGGCCAGACCATCGTCATGGTCACCCACGACCCGGTGGCCGCCTCCTACGCCGACCGCGTGCTCTACCTCGCCGACGGCCGCATCGTCGACGAGATGTACCAGCCGACGGCCGAACAGGTCCTGGACCGCATGAAGGACTTCGACGCCCGGGGGCGTACGTCGTGACCGTTCTGAAGACCTCGATGCGCAACTTCGTCGCGCACAAGGGACGCATGGCGCTGTCGGCGGTCGCCGTGCTGCTGTCGGTGGCGTTCGTGTGCGGCACGCTGGTGTTCACCGACACCATGAACACCACCTTCGACAAGCTGTTCCAGGCCACGGCCTCCGACGTCCAGATCAGCGCCAAGAGCGCCTCCGACACCGGGGAGACCACCTCCCGCACCGGCAAGCCGCCCGTCCTGCCGGCCTCGGTCGTCGGCGAGGTCCGCGGCGCCCGGGGCGTGCGGTCGGCCGAGGGAACGGTGTTCTCCACCTCGGTGACCGTCGTGGACGCCGACAAGGACAAGCTGTCGCCCAGCAGCGGCGGGCCCACCATCGTCGGCAGCTGGAACGGCAACGACGCCCGCACCATGGAGATCGCCTCCGGTACGGCCCCCAAGGGCCCCGGCCAGGTGATGGTCGACGCCGACACCGCAGAGCGGCACGGCCTGAAACGCGGTGACGAGATCGGCCTCATCACGGCCCTCGGCACGCACCACGCGCGCGTGTCCGGCATCGCCGCCTTCAAGGTCACCAACCCCGGCGCGGCGATCTTCTACCTGGACACCAGGACCGCCCAGCAGACCCTCGTCGGCCGCACCGGCGTGTACACCAACGTCAACGTCACCGCCGCCAAGGGTGTGAGCGACGAGCAGCTGAAGAAGAACGTCGTCGCCGTCCTCGGCCGGGACTACAAGGTGCAGACCGCCAAGGAGGTCGCCGACGCCAACCAGAAGCAGCTCCAGAGCTTCCTGGACGTCATGAAGTACGCGATGCTCGGCTTCGCCGGGATCGCCTTCCTGGTCGGCATCTTCCTGATCGTCAACACCTTCTCCATGCTGGTCGCCCAGCGCACCCGGGAGATCGGCCTGCTGCGCGCCATCGGCTCCTCCCGCAAGCAGGTCAACCGCTCGGTGCTGGTCGAGGCGCTGCTGCTCGGTGTGACCGGCTCCGTCCTCGGCGTCGGCGCGGGCGTCGGCCTCGCCATCGGCCTGATGAAGCTCATGGGGCAGATGGACATGAAGCTGTCCACCGACGACCTGACGGTGGCCTGGACGACCCCCGCGCTCGGCCTGCTCCTCGGCGTGGTCGTCACCGTCCTCGCCGCCTACCTGCCCGCCCGGCGCGCCGGCAAGGTCTCCCCGATGGCCGCCCTGCGCGACGCCGGCGCCCCCGCCGACGCCCGGGCCGGTGCCGTCCGCGCCGTCCTCGGCCTGCTGCTGACCGCCGGCGGCGGCTGGAGCCTGTACGCGGCCGCCACCGCCGATAAGGCCAAGACCGGCTCCGGCTGGCTGGGCCTGGGCGTGCTGCTCACCCTGATCGGTTTCGTCGTCGTCGGCCCGCTGCTCGCCGGCGCACTGGTCCGCGTCCTCGGCGCCGTCCTCCTGCGCGTCTTCGGACCCGTCGGCCGGATGGCCGAGCGCAACGCGCTGCGCAACCCGCGCCGCACCGGCGCCACCGGCGCCGCCCTGATGATCGGCCTGGCCCTGGTGGCGTGCCTGTCGGTGGTCGGCTCGTCCATGGTGGCCTCCGCCACCGACCAGCTGGACAAGACCGTCGGCACCGACTTCATCGTCCAGGAGGACAACGGCCAGGTCATCACCAAGCAGGCGGTCCGGGCCGTCAAGGACACCCCCGGCGTGGCCCGGGTCACCGAGTACAAGCTCCTGGACGCCACCCTGACCACGCCGGACGGCCGTACCGTCGCGAAGGAGACGATCAACGCGGCCGACCCGACGTACGCCCAGGACGTGCGCACCAAGACCGTCGCCGGCCGCCTCGCCGACGCCTACGCGCCGGACTCGATGTCCGTCTTCGAGGGCTTCGCCGAGGACCACGGCATCAAGCTCGGCTCCACCGTCACCGTCCGCTTCGAGGACGGCGGGACGGCGAAGCTGACCGTCCGCGCGATCACCAGCGACGAGGCCGTCGTCGACAAGGGCGCGATGTACGCCTCCATCGCCACGGTCGCCACGTACGTCCCCGCCGACCGGATGCCCCTGGACGACCTGCTGTTCGTCACCGCCGAGGACGGTCAGGAGAAGGCCGCCTACCAGGCCCTGAAGTCGGCGCTGCACGAGTTCCCGCAGTACACCGTGCGCGACCAGACCGACTACAAGCAGGAACTGAAGGACCAGATCGGCCAGCTGCTGAACATGATCTACGGCCTGCTGGCACTGGCGATCATCGTCGCGGTCCTCGGCGTGGTGAACACCCTGGCGCTGTCCGTGGTCGAGCGGACCCGGGAGATCGGCCTGATGCGGGCCATCGGCCTCTCCCGCCGCCAGCTGCGCCGCATGATCCGCCTGGAGTCCGTGGTGATCGCCGTCTTCGGCGCCCTGCTGGGCCTCGGCCTCGGCATGGGCTGGGGCGCCACCGCCCAGAAACTCCTCGCCCTGGAGGGCCTGAACGTCCTCGACATCCCCTGGCCGACGATCACCGGCGTGTTCATCGGCTCGGCCTTCGTGGGCCTGTTCGCCGCGCTGGTCCCGGCGTTCCGGGCGGCCCGGATGAACGTACTGAACGCGATCGCCACCGACTAGCGCACCGGTCCGGCCCCCGCCACCGCGCACGGCGGGGCCGGGCCGCGACCGACGGCCACCGCACACGGGGGTTGCGGGGGAGCATCCGGCGCCGGGGAGCCTTGGGCTTCCCGGCGCCGGGTCGTGCGCCGCACGGTCCGGGTTGTCCCCAGGGCCCGTACGCGGGGCGCGGGCGGACGGTTGTCCACAGGGCGCGGGCGGGGGTTGTCCACAGGCTCCAGCGGCGCCGCCGACACCGTCGTACGCTGGACAGCCCCGGCCCGTCGCACGAGTCGGGCCCTTCGTGTTGCCGACCCCCTGGACGGAAAAAGCCTCCATGAGCCTGCACGGTCTGCTCGACGCCGTCGTCAAGGACCCCGCCCTCGCGGAAGCGATGCGCGCGGCAGCGGACGGCAACCGCCCGCACATCGACCTGGTCGGCCCCCCGGCGGCCCGGCCCTTCGCCGTCGCCGCCCTGGCCCGGGACGCCGGCCGCCCGGTGCTCGCGGTCACCGCGACCGGCCGCGAGGCCGAGGACCTGGCCGCCGCCCTGCGCTCCCTGTTGCCGCCCGAGGGCGTCGTGGAGTACCCCTCCTGGGAGACCCTCCCGCACGAGCGGCTCAGCCCCCGCAGCGACACCGTCGGCCGCCGCCTCGCCGTCCTGCGCCGCCTCGCCCACCCCCGCCCCGACGACCCCGAGACCGGCCCCGTCTCCGTCGTCGTCGCCCCCGTGCGCTCCGTGCTCCAGCCGCAGGTCCAGGGCCTCGGCGACCTGGAACCGGTGGCCCTGCGACCCGGCCAGAGCATCGATCTGGACCACGTCGTCGAATCCCTCGCGGCCGCCGCCTACGCCCGCGTGGAGCTGGTCGAGAAGCGCGGCGAGTTCGCCGTGCGCGGCGGCATCCTGGACGTGTTCCCGCCCACCGAGGAACACCCGCTGCGCATCGAGTTCTGGGGCGACGAGGTCGAGGAGATCCGCTACTTCAAGGTCGCCGACCAGCGCTCCCTCGAAGTCGCCGAACACGGCCTGTGGGCACCCCCGTGCCGCGAGCTGCTGCTCACCGACGACGTCCGCGCACGCGCGCGTGCCCTCGCCGAGGACCACCCCGAGCTGGGCGAACTCCTCGGCAAGATCGCCGAGGGCATCGCGGTGGAGGGCATGGAGTCCCTGGCCCCCGTCCTGGTGGACGACATGGAGCTGCTCCTGGACGTGCTGCCCGCGGGCGCCATGGCCGTCGTCTGCGACCCCGAGCGGGTCCGCACCCGCGCCGCCGACCTCGTCGCCACCAGCCAGGAGTTCCTCCAGGCGTCCTGGGCGGCCACCGCCGGCGGCGGAGAGGCCCCCATCGACGTCGGCGCCGCCTCCCTGTGGTCCCTCGCCGACGTCCGCGACCGCGCGCGCGAGCTGGGCATGATGTGGTGGTCGGTCTCCCCGTTCGCCGCCGACACCGACGCCGCGGGCGACACCGACACCCTCAAGCTCGGCATGCACGCGCCCGAGACCTACCGCGGCGACACCGCGCGCGCCCTCGCCGACACCAAGGGCTGGCTCGCCGACGGCTGGCGCACGGTGTTCGTCACCGAGGGCCACGGCCCGGCCGCCCGCACCGTGGAGGTACTCGGCGGCGAGGGCATCGCCGCCCGCCTGGACGCCGACCTCGGCGCACTCTCCCCTGCCGTGGTGCACGTCTCCTGCGGCTCCATCGAGTACGGCTTCGTGGACCCCGCGCTGGGGCTCGCCGTGCTCACCGAGACCGACCTCTCCGGGCAGCGCACCGCCGGCCGCGAGGGCGCCCGCATGCCGGCCCGCCGCCGCAAGACCATCGACCCGCTCACCCTGGAACCGGGCGACTACATCGTCCACGAACAGCACGGCGTCGGCCGCTACATCGAGATGGTGCAGCGCACCGTGCAGGGCGCCACCCGCGAGTACCTGGTCGTGGAATACGCGCCCGCCAAGCGCGGCCAGCCCGGCGACCGGCTGTACATCCCGACCGACCAGCTGGAGCAGATCACCAAGTACGTGGGCGGCGAGGCCCCCACCCTGCACCGCCTCGGCGGCGCCGACTGGACCAAGACCAAGGCCCGCGCCAAGAAGGCCGTCAAGGAGATCGCCGCCGACCTGATCAAGCTGTACAGCGCGCGCATGGCCGCCCCCGGCCACGCCTTCGGCGCCGACACCCCCTGGCAGCGCGAGCTGGAGGACGCCTTCCCCTACGCCGAGACCCCCGACCAGCTCACCACCATCGCCGAGGTCAAGGAGGACATGGAGAAGTCGGTCCCGATGGACCGGCTGATCTGCGGCGACGTCGGCTACGGCAAGACCGAGATCGCGGTGCGGGCCGCCTTCAAGGCCGTCCAGGACGGCAAGCAGGTCGCCGTCCTGGTGCCCACCACCCTGCTGGTGCAGCAGCACTACGGCACGTTCTCCGAGCGGTACGCGCAGTTCCCCGTCAACGTGCGCGCCCTGTCCCGCTTCCAGACCGACACCGAGGCCAAGGCCGTCCTGGAGGGCCTGAAGGACGGCTCGGTGGACGTCGTCATCGGCACCCACCGCCTGTTCTCCTCCGAGACCAAGTTCAAGGACCTCGGCCTGGTCATCGTCGACGAGGAACAGCGCTTCGGCGTCGAGCACAAGGAGCAGCTGAAGAAGCTCCGCGCCAACGTCGACGTGCTGACGATGTCCGCGACCCCGATCCCGCGCACCCTGGAGATGGCGGTCACCGGCATCCGCGAGATGTCCACGATCACCACACCCCCCGAGGAGCGCCACCCGGTGCTCACCTTCGTCGGGCCGTACGAGGAGAAGCAGATCGGCGCCGCCATCCGCCGCGAACTGCTGCGCGAGGGCCAGGTCTTCTACATCCACAACCGCGTCGAGTCCATCGACCGCGCGGCGGCCAGACTCCGCGACATCGTCCCCGAGGCGCGCATCGCCACCGCCCACGGCCAGATGTCGGAGTCCGCCTTGGAGCAGGTCGTGGTCGACTTCTGGGAGAAGAAGTTCGACGTGCTGGTCTCCACCACGATCGTGGAGTCCGGCATCGACATCTCCAATGCCAACACCCTGATCGTGGAGCGCGGCGACACCTTCGGCCTGTCCCAGCTGCACCAGTTGCGCGGCCGGGTCGGCCGTGGCCGCGAACGCGGGTACGCCTACTTCCTGTACCCGCCGGAGAAGCCGCTCACCGAGACCGCGCACGAGCGCCTGGCGACCATCGCCCAGCACACCGAGATGGGCGCGGGCATGTACGTGGCGATGAAGGACCTGGAGATCCGCGGCGCCGGCAACCTCCTCGGCGGCGAGCAGTCCGGCCACATCGCGGGCGTCGGCTTCGACCTGTACGTCCGCATGGTCGGCGAGGCCGTCGCCGACTACCGGCGCCAGCTGGAGACCGGCGAGATCGAGGAGGAGGCGCCGCTGGAGGTCAAGATCGAGCTGCCCGTCGACGCGCACGTCCCGCACGACTACGCGCCCGGCGAGCGTCTGCGCCTGCAGGCCTACCGTTCGATCGCCTCCGCCAACAGCGAGGAGGACATCAAGGCCGTCCGCGAGGAGCTCACCGACCGCTACGGCAAGCTGCCCGAACCGGTGGAGAACCTGCTGCTGGTGGCCGGCCTGAGGATGCTCGCGCGCGCCTGCGGCGTCGGCGAGATCGTGCTCCAGGGCACCAACATCCGCTTCGCGCCGGTGGAACTGCGCGAGTCGCAGGAACTGCGGCTCAAGCGGCTCTACCCGGGCACGGTCATCAAGCCGTCCGCCCACCAGGTGCTGGTCCCGCGCCCGAAGACCGCCAAGGTCGGCGGCAAGCCGCTGGTCGGCCGGGAACTGCTGGCCTGGGTCGGCGAGTTCCTCACCTCGGTCCTGGGCTGACCGGCGCCGGGACGGGGGACGGTGGACGCGAGCCGGGGCAGGCCGACGGAGAACGGGGGCAGGCGGACGGAGAACGGGGGCGCGCGGACGGAGAACGGGGGCGCGCGTGCGGATCGGTGAGCTGGCCGGGGCGACCGGAGCGACACCGCGCGCCCTGCGCCACTACGAACAGCAGGGCCTGATCACCTCCACCCGCGCGGCCAACGGCTACCGCGAGTACGACGCCGGTGCGGCCGTACGGGTGCGCAACATCCGCCGGCTGCTCGCGGCGGGCCTCACCCTGGACGACGTCCTGGTGTTCCTGCCCTGCCTCGACGGCGACGTCACCGCCGGCCCCGCCTCCGCGAAGGCGCTGGAGGTCGCCCGGGACCGGCTGGCCGTCCTGGACGCCCGCATCGCGGCCCAGACCGAGCTGCGGGACCGGCTGGCGGCGGCCCTGCGGGAGGCGGGCGCCGAGATTCCCTGAACCGGCCCAGGTCCGCCGCATCCTGAAGGAGGGCCGGCTCAGGAGACGACCGCGCCGCCGTCCACGGGCAGCACGACCCCGGTCACGAACGACGCCCGCGGGGAGGCGAGGCGGGTGATGGCCCAGGCGACCTCCTCGGGGCGGCCGATCCGGCCGAGCGGGGTGTGGGCGAGCTGCCACTGCCGGATGGCGGCCCGCTGTTCGGGGGAGTAGCCGGAGTGGTCGGCGATCGGCGTCTCGATCGCGCCCGGGGCCACCGCGACCACCCGGATGCCGTGCGGCGCCAGTTCCACCGCCCAGCTGCGGGTCAGCACCTCCAGCGCCGCCTTGCCCGCCGCGTACAGCGAGTTGCCGGGCCAGCCGCGCTGGCCCACCGCCGTCGTCACGTTCACCACGACCCCCCGGCTCTCCTCCAGCGCGGGCAGCGCGGCCTGGGTGAGCAGCACGGGCGCGAGGAGGTTGGTCTCCAGCAGCGGCCCCACCGACGCGCGGGTGTAGCTGCGCAGGGAGTCGGCGGTGACGACGGCCGCGTTGTTGACCAGCACGTCGATCCGGCCGTAGCGCTCCAGCGCGGCCCGTACGACGGTGGCGGGCCCGTCCTCGGCGGTCAGATCGGCGGACAGGGGCGTGATCCCCGGGTGCCCTTCGGCGGTCTCGGCCAGCGGCGCGCGGCGGCGGCCGACGGCGACGACCCGGGCGCCCTCGGCGGCGAACGCGCGCGCCGTCGCCCGGCCGATACCGGTACCGGCACCGGTCACGAGGACGGTACGCGGGTGAGGGGAGGAGCCGGCGCGGGAAGTGCTGTTCTCGGTCATGCCGGGATCGTCGGACCCTGACGCCAGTGACAAGGTCAAGCGGCATCCCTTTGCCGGACGAAACGTCACTTGTCCTGTCATCAGCGGACAACGTCCCATCTGCTGGGCGGCGACGGGAAGTTACCGTGGAGAGCGGAACGACCCGCCCCGCTTGAAGGGCGGACCAGCACGAGCAAGGGGGGCGCACCGTGACGCGTCTGAGGGGCGGGATGGTCACCGCCGTGGCCACACTGGTCGCCGTGACCGGCTGTTCGGCCGGGCAGGACAAGGGATCCGCCGGGCCCGGGGAAGCCAAAGGCAAGAGCGCGGCCCTGGCCGCCGTCGACTCACTGACCGTCAAGGGACGCGCGCCGAAGACCGGTTACTCCCGCGCCCGGTTCGGCACCGCCTGGGCGGACACCGACTCCAACTCCTGCGACACCCGCGACGACATCCTCAAACGCGACCTGAAGGACGTGAAGTTCACCGGCGGCACCTGCAAGGTCACCTACGGCCTGCTGGACCCCGACCCCTACTCCGGCAAGGAGATCACCTACCGGCGCGGCCGCAGCCAGGTCGACATCGACCACGTCGTGGCCCTCTCCGACGCCTGGCAGAAGGGCGCCAAGTACTGGGACCCCGGCAAGCGCATAGCCCTCGCCAACGACCCGCTCAACCTCCTCGCCGTGGACGCGCCCACCAACCGCGGCAAGGGCGACGGCGACGCGGCCACCTGGCTCCCGCCCAACACGTCCTACCGGTGCGAGTACGTCGCCGCCCAGGTGGCGGTCAAGAAGAAGTACGACCTGTGGGTCACCGCGGCCGAACGGTCGGCCATGAAGAAGGTCCTCGCCGGCTGCCCGGACCAGAAGCTGCCCACCGGCGGCAACCCGACCCGGGCCCCCGAACGCTTCCGGGCCCGCTGACCGGGTAATTCACTGTCCCGGCGGGCCCGCCCCGCCTACCGTGATCCACATGGACATCAAGGTGAGCAGCCTCGCCGAGCGGCCCGACCGGCTGCCGGCGGTGTTCGACATGCCCGACACCTGGCCCGAGTTCGTCACCAACGACCCCGTGGGCGCCACCCACTACGGCCGCATCCCCACCGAACTGCCGGAATACGCCCTGTTCGCCGAGGACGAGGACGGCCGGGTCGTCGCCCACGCCTACAGCGTGCCCTTCGCCCTGGACGCGCCGGGCCGGGGCACCCTGCCCGCCCGGGGCTGGGACCAGGTCCTGGCGTGGGCCTTCGCCGACCTGCGCCGCGGCACCCGCCCGGACACGGTGAGCGCCATCTCGGTCACCATCGCCCCGCACGCCCAGGGCCGGGGGCTGTCCGCCGTCCTGCTCTCCGCGATGCGGGACCACGCCCGCGAGCGCGGCTTCCGCGAGGTCGTCGCCCCCGTCCGGCCGAGCGCCAAGCACCGCGAACCGCACACCCCGATCACCGAGTACGCCCACCGGGTCCGCCCCGACGGGCTGCCCGAGGACCCGTGGCTGCGCGTCCACGCCCGGGCCGGCGCCACCATCGACTCCATCGCCCCGGCCTCGATGACCGTCGGCGGCTCGCTGGAGGAGTGGCGCCGCTGGACCGGGCTGCCCTTCGACCGCCCCGGCGACATCGAGGTGCCCGGCGCGCTGGTCCCGGTCCGCTGCGAACCGGAGCGCGGGTACGCCGTCTACGTCGAACCCAACGTCTGGATGCGGCACCCGCTGTGACCTGACGCCGGGCCGGGCCCCGTACCGGCCCTTACAGGGCGTCGAGGTCGAGGATCTTCCCCGTGGGCTTGTCCGCGGGGACCGGCTTGTCGAAGTCGCCGAAGGACAGGTGGATCTGCTCCTTGGCCTTGGCGCCGCTGTCGATCCGCAGCAGGTACGGCTTGCCCTCGGTCGCCACGTGCGCCGTGTAGTCGTCCCCGCCGTCCTTCTCGTGCAGGACGATCGCGGGCTTGCCGTCGACCTTGGTGGTCTTGCCGCGGGTCGCCGCCTCGTCGCCGTCCTTCATGTCGCCGAGGATCGTGTCCAGGTCGCAGAAGCTCGCGATGTCCTTGGCGTCCTGGCCCGTGGCGGCCATCTTGGTCCACTTCCCGGCGAGCATGTCGACCGCCGCGTCGGTGTCCTCCTTGGACTCGCCCTCGCTCTGGGCGCGCAGGAACTTCTCGTCGTACTTCATGTAGACCGTGCCGCCCGACCTGATCATGTCGGCCTTGCCCTGGCCGTTCATGCTCAGCGTGCCGGCGCAGCGGCCCTGCTTGTCCAGCGCCATGTCGATGTCGATGAAGCCCTTGCTCTCGTCGTCGGGAACCCGGCCCTTCATGCGCAGCGACGAGGCAGCGGTGGTGGTCTTCATCGACCGCTCGACGATCTGACCACCACTCAGCCCGGCGAACGGGCCCTTCGGCTTGCTGGCGGCCGAGTCGTCCCCGGACTGGCAGCCGGTGACGAGGCCGGCGGTGGCCGCGGCGGCGAGACAGAGAGCGGCAAAAGCGGTACGACGCATGGGGGTTCCTTGCTGAGTCGGGTGTTCTGGTGAGCGGGGAGCCGGACGGCTCCGTGGGGGGTGAGTGGTACGGGGTGAGTAGTACGGGGTGAGTAGTACGGGGTGAGTGGTACGGGGGTTCTACGGGGTGGTGGGGAGTGGTGGGTGCCGTGACGGTGCGGGATGTGGGTGTCCCCCGCGCCGGGGCGGGCAAACGGGTCAGGCCTTCTTCCAGTCACCGCAGTCGTCGGTCTTGAAGTAGCCGTCCGAGGCGCTGAGGGTGACGACGGCCGTACCGGTCACGTGGCCACCGGCGAGGAACGAGTCCGGGCCGTGCTCGGCGTCCTTGGTGCGCTCCCAGTAGCAGGAGCCGCCGGTGTTCCCGGTCGACTTGTAGGTGCCCGGCGCGATGTCCGTCCCGACCTGGAACATGCCCGCGTCGCCGTCCATGGAGGTGGCGGGAGTGCCCTTCGCCGTGGGGGCGGTCGGGTCCACGAGCTCCCAGTCGGCGCAGCCGTAGCTCCGGAACACCTTGTCGGTGGGCATGACGGTCACGTAACCCGTGCCGTTGACACGGTCGCCGGCGAGTGTGGCGTCCGGTGCGCCGGAGGCGTCCCTGGCGCGCTCCCAGTAGCACGTGTCATCGGGGTTGCCGGTCGTGCGGTATGTCCCCGGCTTGATGTCGGTGCCCACCTGGTAGTCGCCGTTGTCCCCGAAGGCGGCCTTCTTCTTCTCGGCCGCCTGGGCGTCCCTTGAGTCAGCGGAGCCGCCCGAATCCTGGCCGGCGCCGCCGGGCTTGTGCCGGGCCGAGGCCGAAGCCGAGGAGCCGGCCCGGGAGCCGTCGCCCGAACCGCCGCCCTTGTCATGGCTGCCGGCGGTGGCGGACACGGTCCCGATGACGGCGAGCCCCACCACCGCGCTGAACGCGAGCCTGGCCTTCATGCCCATGGCGAATCCCTCCCCGAATACGGCGGCGTCCCCCTCCGGCGGCCGCTCGTTCGCTGGGTCAATAACAGCAGAGCGTGTGAACCGAGTCAACACGGTTCACACTTACGGGTATGTACACGGTCGTGAACCCCTGGATCTTTGTGTACGCCGGTATGCTCGGCGCACACACGGGACGAGGGGAGCGAAGCCGGTGCAGGACAACGCGACAGAGGTGACCGCAGCGGGAATCGCCCGACTCGCGGGAGTGGGCCGGGCCGCCGTCAGCAACTGGCGCCGCCGGCACGCCGATTTCCCCAAACCGGTGGGCGGCACCGAGACCAGCCCGTCCTTCGCTCTCGCCGAGGTCGAGGCCTGGCTGCGCAAGCAGGGAAAACTCGCGGAAGTACCGCTGCGTGAACGCGTCTGGCAGCAACTCGCCGGTCATCCCGAGGGCCCGCTGACGGCCCTGGTGCACACCGGCTGCGTACTGCTGCTGATCCACGAGCGCCCCACGGTCTGGCTCGACGCGAGCGCCGGCTCCGACGCGAGGCTGGCCGCGATGCTGCCGGGTGCGTTGGAGAAGGTGCTGACGCCGCGGGTGGGGGGCGTACGGGGGCGTGGGGGCACGGGTGTTGGGGGTGCGAGAGCTGGTGTGGGTGTGGGCGTGGGCGCCGGTGCTGGTGGTGTTGCCGGTGGCGGTGTGAACACGGCGTACGGGCGGCCTGCTGTGAGCGGGGCGTTCGGGCAAGCCGGTGTGAACGGACCGAGCAACCCGCCCGCCGTGATCACCGGTTCCGCATCGCCTGGTGTGAACTCGGGGCCGGAGACGTCCGGTGTGAACTCGGGATCGGTGGCGTCCAGTGTGAACTCAGGGGCGGCGTCGCCCGGTGTGAACTCGGGATCCGTGGCTCCCGGTGTGAACTCAAGTGCCGCCGTGCCCGGTGTTGACCCCGACCCCACCGCGCTCGGTGTGAACCCCGCCCCCACCGTGCCCGCTGTGAACTCCTCACCAACGGCGTCGACTGTGAACACCCCACCCACCGTTCACAACGACCCAGCCGTTCACAACCCCGCATCCGTTGGCGGCGAATCGGCGGCTCACAACGCGTCAACCGTTCACAACCGGCCCACGGTTCACAGCACCTCTCCCGGCACCCCCGCCACCGCCATCACCGCCGGCAGCCCCCCCACCCCAGCCCTCACTCCCC
>NZ_JODT01000030.1 GCF_000720835.1 Streptomyces achromogenes subsp. achromogenes
GGGTGGGGGTGGGGGTGGGGGTCGGGGTGGCGGGATCCGGGGCGCAGGGGGCCGGCTCGGTGGTCGACGGGCTCGGTTCGGCCGTCGGGTCCGGTGAGGGGGACGGCGACGGGCTGCCCGTCGGCTGCCCGCCGGGCGACCGGGAGGGCTCCGGAGTCGTCGGGGGTGTCGTCGGGGCGGAGGGGCTCGGGGCCGGGGAAGCGGGTGTCGGGGCAGGGGTCGGCGAGGGAGCGGAGGGGGACGGGCCGGGACGGGACGGCGGGGTCGGGTCCGGGCCGACGATGATGTCCCCGCCGTCGTCTCCCGCCCCGCCCCCGTCCGCCCCGCTTCCGTCCGCGCCGTCGGCGGGCTCGACCGCCGGTGTGTCGCCGCCCGCGCCGGGGCTTCGCGGCGGCACACCGGTGCCGTCCGGTACGGCGTGGACTCCCCCGCTGTAGAACTCCAGCCAGCGCCTGACCAGTTCGAGGTAGGCCCGCGAGTGGTTGTAGCCGAGGACCGCCTCGGTCAGGTCCGCGTCCCGGCCCAGGCCGCGGTCGCCCGCGCACAGGTAGCGTCCGGCCGCCAGGGCCGCGTCGAAGACGTTGTCCGGGTCGGCCCGGCCGTCGCCGTTGCCGTCCGCGCCCCAGCGGGCCCAGGTGGAGGGCAGGAACTGCATCGGGCCCACCGCGCGGTCGTAGCGCCGGTCGCCGTCGTAAGACCCTCCGTCGGTGTCTCCGATCAGGGCGAAACCACGGCCGTCCAGAGCCGGGCCGGTGATCCGGCGCGTGGTGGTGCCGTCCGGGCCGACGGCGCCGCCGCCCGCGTGGCCGGATTCGACCTTGCCGATCGCCGCGAGCAGTTCCCAGGGCAGCCGGCAACCGGGATCGGTCCGGCCGACCGAGGTCTCGGCGGCGCGGTAGGCGCGCAACACCGTTGCCGGGATGCCGGACTGGGTGCGCGTGTCCCGCAGGACGGCCGGGGAGACCACGCCGGACCGCGCGGCCAGGGGCGGCAGTTCGGTGTGGTACGAACCGTCGCCCGGCGGGACGGGTGCGGCGTACGGGGCGTCCGCGGCCGGCCGGTGTTCCCCGTCGGCCGGCGGTGCCGCGTGGGCGTCCTTCACCGGCGCGGTGAGGCCGGGTGCCTGGGAGGCGGTGAGGGCCGCCACGACCGTCACGGCGAGGGCGGTGTTCCGCAGCCCCTTGCGGGTCCGGCCGGGAAACGGGCGTCGTACGCGGCGCAAGGACATCGCTGGTGTCACTCCCGTGGTCGTCGTCGGTTTCGCGGGCGCGCGCCCGATGGCGTGGTCGGGTGGTCGGGTGGTCGCGTGGTCCTCAGCGGCCGAAGGTGTCGATGCCGGAGACGAGCCACCGCCCGTCGCGCAGTACGACGTCCACGGCGAGCATCGCTCCCGCGTACACGCCCTCGTCCTGTTTGCCGCGGGTTCCGGAGGTGCTGACGCTGCTCTGGTCGGCGTAGACCAGGACCCGGGCCCGGTCTCCGTCGATGCGTTCCACCGCGCTGTCGGTGACCTTCGTGGTGATCACCGCCTTCTGTGCGTCGGCCCGCTTGCGGACGTCGGCGAGCAGGGCGCGGTGCTGGGCGACGGCCTTCCCGGTGAGGAGGTCCCCGGTGGCCTTCCGGAGCGCGCCGGGGTCGGTGTGGTCGTAGGAGAAGAGCCGGTCGACGGCTTTGGCGGCCTGTCCCTTGATCTCGCTGGTGCGGGCGAGGTCGGTCAGGGCGGTGTTGCGCAGCGCGGGGTCGTCCCGCAGTGCCCCGGCCCTCGCGTGCGCCCAGCCGGCGAAGCCGCCGAGGAGGAGGGTGAGGGCGCACAGGAGGGCGAGGGCGGTGCGGTGGCCGGCGGCGGGCGGGGTGCCGTCCGTCGTCCGGCCCCGTGGCGTGTCCGGGGCGCTGACTGCCGTTCGCGCGGGCCGGGATCGTACGGCCGTGGCATGGGTACGGGTACGGGGTGCCGTGGGTTCGGGCGGCCCCGGCTGCTCGGACTGCTTCTGCTGCCTCTGCTGCCTCTGCTGCTTCGGCTCTTTCAGCTGTTTCGGCTGCTGCTCCGGGAAGGCGGCGGGCCGGGTGTCGCGCGACTGGCGGCGCCGCTCGCGGTTGATGTGGTGGCGGGTCGTCGACATCGTGCGGTGTCCTCTCGTGCGGGCGGCGTACGCGGGCGAAACGGTCAGCCGGCCGAGGCGCCGCCCACCGGCGCCTGTCCCAGGGCGCTGAGCCGCCACCGGCTCTTGCTGCGGGTGAGTTCACCCAGCATCCGGCTGTCCTTCTCGGTCTTCGCCCCGTCGGGCGCCTTGACGGTCACGCGCAGGGCGACCAGGACCCGGGCCCGCCCGGCACGGTCGTCGAGTTCGGTGACCGCGCCCGACAGCACCCGGGCCGTGGTGACCGTCTTCGCCGCCTTCACCTGCTCGGCGAACCGCTCACGTCCCGAGGCCAGTTGCTCGCGCAGCTCGCCGGTGGTGGACGACTCCCACAGGTCGAGACCGCGGTCCAGGTCGCGGTGGTCGAGGGTGTTGAGGTTCTGCACGGCCTGTTCCCCGGCGGCGAGCGCCTCGTCCCGCTGCGCGGCGTACGCGGCCCGGTCGTCGTGGGCCGCCGCGTACCAGTCCTCACCCGCCCACGCCGCGAAGCCCGCCGCGACGAGGGCCAGGGTGAGGGACAGGGCGGTCAGGGGCCGGGGGCGTTTCCCGGCGAGGACACGCGGGGCGCGTGGCATGAGGTTCTCCCGTCTCTCGCGCACGGTCAGCGGGCCTTGATGTCGACGATCCGCCAGCGGTCGTTCACCAGCCGCGCCGTGACGGTGAGCTGGGCGGCGGCCGTGGTGGCCTTGCCGTCACCGCGGCGGGAGGTCTGGTCGAGGAACACCAGCAGGCGCGCGCGGTCTCCGTCGAGTTCGATCACGCCGGTGCGTACGGCCTTGGTGCTGAGGGTGATCCGCTGACCGGCGAGGTCGTCGTGGATCCGGGCGAACAGCTCCCGGTACTGGCGGGCCGCGCGGCCGTCGAGCAGGGTGCGTGCGGAACGCTCGGCGGTCGTGGTGCCGTCGGGTGTGTAGGAGAAGACGCGGGCGAGGGCGTTGTCGATCTCCCCCGCGACCCGGGCGGTGGCCTCGGTGTCGGTGAGCGCGCGGTTCCGGGTGGCCTCCGCCGACCTCAGCCGGTGGGCGCCGTAGGAGAAGCCGCACCCGCCGGCGAGGAGTACGGCGACGATCCCGGCCGCCGCGACCCGGCGCGGCCGGCCACCCGGTGACCGACGGGACACACGCCCGCCCGCTTCCGCCTCCTCCCCCAGAGGCGTCGCGGGCTCCGGCCCGGAACGCGTCTCCGCCTCGGCCGGACTGCCCGCGCGCGCCCCTGTCGTCCCGGACCCGGCCGGCTCGCCCCCCGGTATCCCGGGCTCCGGCCGCGCCGCTTCCGTGGCGGGCGTATCGAACGCCGCCTCGTCGTCCGTGGAGTCGGCCGTGACGGGGCCCGTGGGCGCCGGTGCCGAGACGCGCCGGGGGCGCGTGAGTCTCATCGGTCGTCCTCCCCGTACCCGGCGAGGGGTACCGCGTTCAGGGCCCGTACCTTCCACTCCCCCGCATCCGTGCGGGTCAGCACGGCCTCCAGGCGTTTGCGGTCGGTGGCCGGGCGCTTGGTGCCCGCCGGGGTGACCTCGACGCTGACGGTGGCGATGAGCTTGGCCGTGCCGGCGCGGGCGTCGAGCGCGGTGACGGCGGCCTCGGTGACCGTGCCGCGGGCCGAGGCGCCCGCCTTCGGCTCCGTGCGGCCCAGTGCGTCGCGCAGCGGCCCGGTCGACGCGGCGCGCCAGGCTTGGATGCCCGCCTCGGCCCGCTGCCGGGTGGAGGCGTCCAGCGTGGTGAGGACGGTGACGCCCGCGCGGCCCTCGGCGAGCGCCCGGTCCCGCTGCCGGCCGTAGGCGGACGCGTCGTCGGTGCGGGCCTGCGCGTACGTCCACGCGCCGGTCCCGCAGAAGCCGACCGCCAGGGCGAGCCCGGCGCCCGCGAGCAGCCTCGCCCCCCTCACCGTGCGCTCCCGGGGCCGGGGAGCAGGAGCCCCGCCAGGTCCTTCGGCGCCGCCCCGTCCTGGCCGGGCAGGGCGAGGGCGCCGGGCAGCGGGGTGGCGGTGCCGGTCGGTGCCGCCGTCCCGCCGGAGGGCAGGGAGCCGGGCCGCGCCGGGTCGGGGACCGGGCCGCCCTTGGGCGCGTGCGCCGAGCCGCGTACGTTGTACCCGGCCGCGGCGGAGGCGGTGCACGCGGCGCCGGTGTTGAGGGCGGGCGCGGTGCCGAGGTCGAGTCCGTTGCGGTAGCGGGTGGCGCCGTAACCGGCGGTGCAGGGCAGGGGCTTGAAGAAGGTGACGGCCATGCCGAGGTTCAGCTTCCCTCCGTCGACGGCGGTGGCCCCGGCGGACACGGCCGCCGGGTACTTCACGAGCAGTTCCTCCAGGCCGCGCTGCCGGGTGACGGCGATCTCGGAGGTGGTGAGCAGGTTGGCGAGGACCACGCCGAGGCTCGGGTCGAGGTCCCGCAGGACTGCGCTGACCTGGGTGGCGGCCCCGGGCGCGGCGGCGAGCAGGCGGCGCAGGTCCGCGTCGGAGCCCTTGAGGGTGCGGGCCAGTTCCCTGGCTCCGACGGCGAAGTCCCGGATGGCGCGGGCCTCTTCGGCCTGTGTGCGCAGCACGGTCTCGCCGTCGGCGAGGAGCCGGGTGGTGGACGGCAGGTTGCGGTCGGCGGCCCGCAGGAAGGCGTCACCGCTGTCGAGCAGCGCCTGGAGATCGTCGCCGTGCCCCTCGAAGGCCTTGCCGAACTCGTCCACGACCGTGCGCAGGTCCTCCAGCGGCACGGACCGGGTCAGGTCGTCGACGCTGGCCAGTACGTCCGTGACGGGCGCGGGCACCTGGGTGTCGGACTGTTCGATCCGGGCGCCGTCGGCGAGGTAGGGGCCGCCGTCGCCGCGTGGGCGCAGGTCGATGTACTGCTCGCCGACGGCGGAGAGTCCGGCGACCACGGCACGGGCGTCGGCGGGGATGCGCGGGGCGGACTTCTTGATGCGCAGTTCGGCCACGACACCGTCCGCGGTGAGGCCGATCGGGCCGACGCGGCCCACGGAGACGCCCCGGTAGGTGACGTCGGAGTGGGTGAACAGGCCGCCGGTGCGCGGCAGGTGCACGTCGACCGTGTAGTAGTCGGCGACGCCGGCGTACCGGCCGAGGTCGGCGTAGCGGATGCCGAGGTAGGAGCAGGCGAGCACGGCGACGAGGAGGAAGGCGAGGTTCTTCAGCCGGACGGCGCGGGTGATCAACCGAGTTCACCTCCCGGCGTGGGCGCCCCGGAGCCGGCTGCGGTGGCGGCGGCGGTGGAGACGGCGGGCAGGGGCAGCGGCGAGGAGGGCGCGGGGGCGGGCCGGCGTTCCTTGCCGGTGCCTTCGCGGGCCGTCGTGCCGGGCCGCGCGCTCGCCGTCGGGGAGGGTGTGCCCTGCGGCACCAGCGGCGGGATGATCCGTGTTCCCGGTGCCGCCGTCATCTCCAGGTAGACGTTGAGGTAGTCGCCCTTGACCCCGCGCAGCACCTCGTCGGTGAACGGGTAGGTGAGCAGCACCTGGAGCGAGTCGGGCAGGTCCGTGCCCGCGTCCGCGAGGGCCTTCAGGGTGGGTGCGAGGGCTCTGAGGTCGGCGATCATGTCGTCCTTGCTCGCGTCGATGGTGGCGACGGCGACCTCGGAGAGCGTGTCGAGGGAGCGCAGCATGGTCAGCAACGAGCCGCGTTGCCGGTCGAGGGTCTTCAGTCCGGGTGAGAGGTCGGTGAGGACGGTGGCGACGTCGTCCTCGCGCTGGGCGAGGGTCGCGGAGAGCCGGTTGACCGCGTCGAGCGCGTCGGTGATGTCGCCCCGGTGGTCGTCCAGGTCGGTCACCAGGGTGTCGACCCGTTTCAGTACGGAGCGGACCTCGCCCTCACGGCCGCCGAGCGCCGAGTTCAATTCCCGGGTGATGGTCTTGAGCTGGTTGACGCCGCCGCCGTTGAGCAGCAGGGACAGCGCGCCGAACACCTCCTCGACCTCGGTGTTGCGGCTGGTGCGGGAGACCGGGATGACAGCGCCGTCCGCCAGCCTCCCGGCGCCGGTCTCCCGGGCGGGCGCCACGAGCTGGACGTACTTCTCGCCGAGCAGACTGGACTGTTCGATCCGGGCGGTGGCGTCGGCGGGCAGCCGTACCGCGCCGTTGATCTTCATGGTGACGCGGGCCGACCAGCCGTCGAGTGCGATGCCGGTGACCCGGCCGACGGCGACGTCGTTGACCTTCACCGCCGCCTGTGGCACCAGGCTGAGCACGTCGCGCAGTTCCGCGGTGACGGTGTACGGGTGGTCGCCGAGATCGGCGCCGCCGGGCAGCGGCAGTTCCTGGATGCCGTCGAAGCGCGCCACCCCGAGGGTGACCGCGCCGAGGGCCAGGGCCAGGCCGGCGGCGAGCAGTCCGCCGGCGGCGAGGCGTGCCGCGCCCCGCTTGGTGCGCGGCCGTCTCGGGACCGTCTCGGCCGCCCGGTCGGCGGGCCGGGTGAGCAGCTTCATCGCTCTCCCTTCCCGGATGCCGTGATGCCGTCCGTCGGGTACAGCGGCAGCAGCGGGCCGCCCAGGCTGATCTCGTTGAGGTTGGCCCGGCCGTCCAGGGTGCGGGTGTCGGGGTTGTAGGCGTTCACCACGTTGCCCGCGGCGAGCGGTGCCACGTCCAGGGCCTCGGCGAGCGAGGCCCGCTGCTCGACGAGCGTCCGGGTGAGCGGGACGAGCCGGTCCACGTTCTCCTTCAGCGCGCCCCGGTTGTCCTCGATGAAGGTCTTGACCTGGCCGAGGGCGGTGCCGAGTTCCTCCAGGGCGCCCGCGAGGTCGTCCTTGTTGTCGGCGAAGAAGCCGACGACCTCGGCCAGGCGTTCCTGGGCGGTGCGCACGTCGTCGTCCTTGTCCTTGAGCATGGTGGTGAAGACCTGGAGCCGGCTCAGCGTGTCGAACAGGTCGTCGCTGCTGCCGTCGAGGGTCTTGGCCGCCTTGCCGAACTGCTCGATGCTGTCGCCGATGGCCTCGCCGTTGCCGTGGAGGTTGGCCGCCCCGGTGCGCAGCAGGCCGGACAGCGCGCCGGTGGAGTTGGCGCCGTCCGGGCCGAGCGCCCGGCCGAGTTCGGTGACCGAGTCGTAGAGCTGGTCTATCTCGACGGGGGTGCGGTTGCGGGCGGCGGGCAGCACGGCGCCGTCGGCGAGGGCGGGGCCGTCCCGGTAGGCGGGGGTGAGCTGCACATACCGGTCGGAGACGACGCTCGGTGCGACGACGACGGCCCGGGCGCCGTCGGGCACCTTGACGCCCTCGTCGAGCCGGAGGCCGACCCGTACCGTGGTGCCCTGCGGCCGTACCGACTCCACCTCACCGACCCGTACGCCGAGGATCCTGAGGTCGGACCCGGCGTAGATGCCGACGGCGCGGTCGAAGTAAGCGGTGAGGCGGGTGCCGTCGGAGCCGAGGACCCGTACGGCGGCGAGCCCGGCGGCGACCAGCACCGTCAGGGCGAGCGCGCAGGCGAGGAGTGTGCGGCGGGTGCTCATCGCTGACCTTTCCCCTCGGCCGTGGTGCGCTGCTTCGGCGGCACGCAGCCGGTCGAGGGCCGGGACGTCTCGGGCAGATAGGCGCGGGGGACGACACCGCACAGATAGCTGTCGAACCAGCGGCCGTTGCCCAGGGTGTTGCCGACGAGCCGGTAGTACGGGCCGGCCAGCGCGAGGGTCTTGCCGAGCTGGGCGCTGTTCTTCTCCAGGACGGTGGTGACCCGGCCGAGCGCCTTGAGGGTGGGGCCCAGCTGCCGGTCGTTGTCGTCGACGAGACCGCCGAGCTGGGTGCCGAGGTCCCGGCTTCCCTCGAGCAGTGCCTGGATGGCGTCGCGGCGGTCGCGCAGCTCACCGAGCAGGGAGCCGCCGTCCCGCAGGAGGATCTCGAAACTGGACTTCTTGTCCTTCAGTGTCTGGGTGAACCGGGCGCTGCCGCGCAGGAGTTCGGCGAGTTCGGTGTCGCGCCGGGAGACGGACTTCGACAGCGCGGACAGGCCGTCGGCGGCTTTGCGCACATGGGGCGGGGAGTTCGCGAAGGTCTTGGAGATGGTCTCGAAGCTGTCCGCGAGCTGCCGGGTGTCGAGGGCGTCGATGGTGCCGCCGAGGTCCTGCAACGCCTGGGACACGTCGTACGGGGAGGTGGTGCGGGACAGCGGGATGCGGCTGCCGGGGTCCTGGCGGGCGGCGCCGAGCGGGTCGAGCGCCAGGTACTTGTCGCCGAGGACGGTCTTGATGGCGATGGCCGCGGTCGTCCGGTCGCCGATCCAGGCGTCCTCGACCTCGAAGCCGACCCTGACCTTGGGGCCGTCGAGGGCGACGCCGGTGACCTCCCCGACCTTCACGCCGGCGATGCGCACCTCGTCGCCCCGGTCGAGCCCGGCCGCCTCGGAGAAGTCGGCGCTGTAGGCGGTGCCGCCGCCGAACGGCAGCCGGTCCAGCCGGAGGACGAGGAGGGCGAGCAGGGCGAGGGCGAGCAGTCCGACGACGCCGACGACGCGGGGGTCCCGTTCCCTGAGCGGCGTGAAGCGCGGGCGCCGGGGCGTGCCCGGCCGGCCGGTGCCACCGCGCCGTGCGAAGGGTCTCATCCGCGGCACCTCGATTCGGTGAGCGCGATACCGGTCGGCGCCTTCGAGCCGTCGGAGGTGGTCACGTTGCTCACCCGTGCCTCGCACAGGTAGAGGTTGAACCACGATCCGTAGGAGGAGAGCCGGGCCAGGGCGGACATCTTGGCGGGGCTGCGGTCGAGGAAGTCCTCGATCTGCGGGGTGTGTCCGGCGAGGCCCGTCGACAGCCGGCCCAGTTCGCGGATGTCCTTCTTCAGGGGCGCGCGGCCGTCCTGGAGGAGCCCGGCGGTGACGGTGGTCAGCTCGCCCATGGCCTGGACGGCCTCGCCGAGGGGTTTGCGGTCGTCGTTGAAGCCGGTGACGAGGGACCGCAGGGTGGCGACCAGGTCGTCGAAGCCGGCCTCGCGTGCGTTGAGGGTGCGCAGGACGGTGCCGAGGTTCGCGACGACCTCTCCGATGACCTTGTCCTTGGCGGCGACGGTGGTGCTGAGCGAGCCGATGTGGCGGATCAGGCTGTCGACGGTGGCGCCCTCGCCCTGCAGCACCTGGACGATGGAACCGGCGAGTGCGTTGACGTCCTTCGGGGAGAGTCCTTCGAACAGCGGCTTGAACCCGTTGAAGAGCAGGGTCAGGTCCAGGGCGGGGGTGGTGCGCTCCAGCGGGATGGTGTCGCCGGGTTCGAGGGTGCCGGTGAGGTCGCCGGTGCCGCGGTCGAGGGCCAGGTAGCGCTGGCCGACCATGTTGAGGTACTTCACGGCGGCGGTGGCCGACCGCGGCAGCCGGCGGTCTGCGCGGACGGTGAAGGTGACCTGCGCGGTGCGGCGGTGGACGACCCGCACATCGGTCACCTCACCGACCTTCACCCCGGAGATCCGTACCCCGGCGCCCTCGTCCAGGCCGGTGACGTCGGTGAACAGCGCACGGTAGGTGGTGGTGCCGCCGCCGATGCCGGTGTCGGCGACGCTGAGGCCGAGCACGGCGGTGGCGAGGCCGGTCACCAGCACGAAGGCGAGCGACTTCAGCAGCGGCCCGGCCAGGGAGCGCCGCCGGGTGTGCGCGGGGTCCGGGACGGTCATCCGAGGGTCACCTCCGTGCCCCGGTAGGCCGGGCCGGCCAGCAGGCTGCTCCAGTCGGGCAGCTCGCCGGGGGACCGGCCGGCGGCGGGGGCCAGCAGTTCGTTGAGGAGGTCGTTCTCCTGCGGGGTGTTGGCCGGGCCGAGCCCCGCGCCGGTCTTCGGGTACGCCGTCACGGCGGGTTCCGCGGCGGTGCCGAGGTAGGGCACGGAGGGGCAGCGGGGGCCGCCCCCGGAGCCGTAGACCGGGGTGTCGCGGCCGGGGCGGTAGGCGCCGCGCGAGGGCACGGCGGTGACGTCGACGTGGAGGCCGGGCCGGTCGGTGCCCTTGCCGAGCGCCTTGTCCATGGCGGGCACGAACTCGGCGAGGGTGCGCAGGGTGCAGGGGAAGGACGGGGAATACTCGGCGAGCAGTTGGAGGGTGGGCCGCCCGGCAGCGCTCAGATGGATGATGTTCCGCGCGTTCTGCTGGAGGAAGGCGGTCATGTCCTCGGCCGTCCTGGTGGTGGCGCCGAAGGTGCCGGCGAGTTCGGCCTCCTGCTCGGCGAGGGTGCCGCTGGTGGTGGTGAAGTCGGTGAGCGCGGTGAGGATGTCGGGGGCGGCGTCCGCGTAGACATGGCTGACCTTCACCAGTTCCTTGAGGTCGCGGTTGAGCGTGGGCAGCTGGGGGTTGAACCGGCGCAGGTGCGCGTCGAGCCGGGTGAGGGTGGAGCCGAGCCGGTCGCCGCGGCCCTCCAGGGCCTGGGAGACGGCGGAGAGGGTGGCGGAGAGCTTGTGCGGCTGGACCGCGGTGAGCATCGGCAGCACGTGGTCGAGGACCTGCTGGAGTTCCACGGCGTTCGCGGAGCGGTCCTGCGGGATGACGGCACCGGCGGCCAGCGGCCGGGGCGAGGGACGCGCGGACGGGACGAGGGCGACGTACCGTTCGCCGAACAGCGTGGTCGGCAGCATCTGCGCGCGCACGTCGGAGGGGACCCGGCCGAGGGCGCCGGGTTTCAGGGCGAGGGTGAGCCGGGCGCCGTCGCCGGTGGCGTGGATGGCGCGGACCTCGCCGACGACGACGCCGCGCAGTTTGACCTCGGCGCCCAGGTGCATCTCGTTGCCGACGCTGCCGGTCTCGACGACCACCGGGGCGGAGTCGGTGAACTTCTTGTCGTAGACGGCGACGGCCAGCCAGATCAGCAGGGCGGGCACCAGCAGGAACACCACGCCGGCCAGGCGGCGGCGCAGCGTGTCGCCTCGTGGTCGGCTCATCTCACCCCGCCACCTTCACGGTCGTGGTCGCGCCCCACAGGGCGAGCGACAGGAAGAAGTCGGTGACGCTGATCAGCACGATGGCGTTGCGTACGGACCGGCCCACGGCGACGCCGACGCCGGCCGGGCCGCCGGTGGCGCGGTAGCCGTAGTAGCAGTGGGCGAGGATCACCATCACGCTGAAGATCAGCACCTTCAGCACGGACAGGAGCACGTCCGTCGGGGAGAGGAACAGGTTGAAGTAGTGGTCGTACGTGCCCCGGGACTGGCCGTTGAACAGGACGGTGACCAAGCGGGAGGCGACGTAGGAGGAGAGCAGGCCGATCGCGTAGAGGGGGATGATGGCGACGACCCCGGCGATGACGCGGGTGGTGACGAGGTAGGGCATGGAGCGGATGCCCATGCCTTCGAGGGCGTCGACCTCCTCGTTGATGCGCATGGCGCCGAGCTGCGCGGTGAAACCCGCGCCGACGGTCGCGGAGAGGGCGAGTCCGGCGACGAGGGGGGCGATCTCGCGGGTGTTGAAGTAGGCGGAGACGAATCCGGTGAACGCGGCGGTGCCGATCTGGTCGAGGGCCGCGTACCCCTGGAGTCCGACGACGGTCCCGGTGAACAGGGTCATCGCGATCATCACGCCGATGGTGCCGCCGATGACACCGAGCCCCCCGGTGCCGAAGGCGACCTCGGCGAGCAGACGCTGGACCTCCTTGAGGTAGCGGCGCAGGGCGCGCGGGATCCACAGCAGGGCCCGGGTGTAGAAGAGCAGGTGGTCGCCGGAGCGGTCGAGCCAGGCGAGCGGGGAGGCCATCGTGGGTCAGCCCCCCTTCGGCGGGACGATCCGGAGGTACAGGACCGTCATCACCATGTTGACGAAGAAGAGCAGGAGGAAGGTGATGACGACGGACTGGTTGACGGCGTCGCCGACCCCCTTGGGGCCGCCGCGCGGGTTGAGCCCCCGATAGGCGGCGACGATGCCCGCGATGAACCCGAAGACCAGCGCCTTGAGTTCGCTGATGTACAGGTCGGCCGGCTGGGCGAGGGAGGAGAAGCTGGACAGGTAGGCGGCGGGGGTGCCGTCCTGCATGATCACGTTGAAGAAGTAGCCGCCGAGGGTGCCGACGACGGAGACCAGGCCGTTGAGCAGGACGGCCACGCCCATGGTGGCCAGTACCCGGGGCACGACCAGGCGCTGCACGGGTGAGACGCCCATGACCTCCATGGCGTCCAGCTCTTCGCGGATCTTGCGGGAGCCCAGGTCGGCGCAGATGGCGGAGCCGCCGGCGCCGGCGATCAGCAGGGCGACGATGAGCGGGCTGGCCTGCTGGACGACGGCGAGCACGCTGGCGCCCCCGGTGAAGGACTGGGCGCCCAGTTGCCGGGTGAGCGAGCCGACCTGGAGCGCGATGACCGCGCCGAAGGGGATGGAGACGAGGGCGGCGGGCAGGATGGTGACTCCGGCGACGAACCAGAACTGCTCGACGAACTCGCGGAACTGGAAGGGCCGCCGGAAGATGGCACGGCCGACCTCGACGGCGAGCGCGAAGAGCCGCCCGGTCTGCCGCAGCGCGCCGCCGATCATGCGCCGCTCCCGGCGGCGGGGACCGGTGCGGTGGGTGTCGCGGTGCTGTCCGCGTAGGTCCGCAGGATGGCGGTGCGGGCGGCGGGGGGCAGTTGGTCGATCATGCCCAGGACGCGCTCGCGCCGCCGGGTGACGGCGCGGCGGTGCGGCAGGCCGGGCGACGGCTCCAGCTGCGGCACGATCCTGCGGGGCTCGACGGGGCGGGCGGTGTTCGCCTCGGCCGCGAGGGTGGCCGCGTCCTTCTCCTCCGACATCCCGATGGGGCCTTCGCGCCGGCCGTCGAGGAACTGGGCGACCACCGGTTCCTCGCTGGTGAGCAGCACCTCGCGCGGGCCGAAGGTGACGAGTTCGCGCCGGAAGAGCATCCCCATGTTGTCGGGCACGGTGGCGGCGATGTCGAGGTTGTGGGTGACGATCAGCATCGTCGCGTCGAGTTGCGCGTTGAGGTCGATCAGCAGCTGGGAGAGGTAGGCGGTGCGGACCGGGTCGAGGCCGGAGTCCGGTTCGTCGCAGAGGATGATCTGCGGGTCCAGCACGAGCGCGCGGGCCAGTCCGGCCCGTTTGCGCATACCGCCGCTGATCTCCCCCGGCAGTTTGCCCTCCGCGCCCAGCAGTCCGACGATCTCGATCCGCTCCATGACGATGCGGCGGATCTCGGACTCCTTCTTGCGGGTGTGTTCGCGCAACGGGAAGGCGATATTGTCGAACAGCGACATGGATCCGAACAGGGCGCCGTCCTGGAACATGAGCCCGAATAACTTGCGGGTCTCATAGATTTCCCGTTCGGGGCTGTTCACCATGTCCACTCCATTGATGAGCACACGGCCTTTCTCGGGTTTGAGCAGCCCGACGAGCGACTTCAGGAAGACGGTCTTCCCGGTGCCGGACGGCCCCAGCATGACGCTTACTTCGCCGGCCGGAAGAGTGAGTGTCACGTCCCGCCAGATGCTCTGCTTACCGAAGGACTTGGTCAGGCCTTCGACCACCACTTCGACGCCCATATCACCTCCAGCGGACGCGTCCAGGTTCCGTGTTCAAGGGGGCCGCACATCGGGTCGGTGCGCGGGCCCGCATCGGATGCGGCCCCCAACCCCCTTGGCCGTCACGGCGTTTGTCACCCCGCAGACAACCCCGCTCCGCCGCCCGTGCCTCGGCGGAGACAGGGCGGGCGGCGAGCGGAGGGCATCCCCCACGGCCGGGCCGGCCGGGGGCCGCCGACCTGGCACCGAGCACCGCACCGGCACGTTACGGCCGAGTAACCGCAGGGGGCAATACAGGGTTCCAGGTTTTCGAGGAGTCCCGGTCCGGCCATGCGAAATCTGTCACGGAGCAGACAAACCCGCCCCCGGAACTTGTTGCCGAGTGAGCAATCCCGGCGCGTGCGGGCAGGCCGGGGACATCCCCTCCCGGGCCGCCGAAGACCCCCGGCTTTGGCAGCGGATGACTAAGACCGGTTGTGGATCACTCACCCCGGAAAGAGATGGTTCCTCTTTTCAAAGAATCATGAACAACGGCATTGTTCGACGAAGTTTCCCGCCAGTAACGTCATGGTCCGCGGACGGGGAACACCGAGCCGCGGGCCGCACACCCTCGCTCGATTCGGCAGCGGCCCATCCCTGCCGTTCAACCACAAGGAGAGCCCTGACGCCATGAAGAAGCACACGAGAAGGCTCGCCGTCGTGGCGGGTGCGGCCGCGGCCGCCTTCGGTCTCACCGCCGGGCCCGCCTCGGCGGTTCCCTCCACGGTCTGGACCGTCACCCCGACGGGCAGCTACACGGCGACGAACAGCGGCAACATCGTGCTGACCGCGACCATCCCGATGACGTGTACGACCTCCAGCGCGTCCGGCAGCATGGCGAGCGCCACCGGCAACCCGGCCACGGTCGCCACCATCAGCGCCATCGGCTTCGGCACCTCGGCATCGCCGTGCACCAGCGTCCTGGGCAACGTCAGCACCGTGGCGGTCACCCCCTGGACGGTCGTCGCGCAGGACTACAACGCCTCGACCGGCGTCACCACGGGCTACGTCGGCAACGTCAAGGCCAACGTGACCGCGGGCGCGTGCAAGTTCACCGTGACGGGCAAGGCCTCGGGCACCTACACCAACTCCACGGGAGTCCTGGCGGTCAACAGCGTCGCGGGCGACCTGGCCGTCAGCTCCAACCCGGCCCCCGTCAACTGCGGCACGGTGGTCACCACCTCCACCAAGCCCACCTTCAAGGGCAACTACGTCATCAAGTCCTCCAACGGCACCATCCCGAAGATCGTCGGCTCCAACCCGTAAGGCGCCGCCGTCCGCGTCCGCCCGGCCGGTCACGCACCCCGGCCGGGCGGACGCGGACCGCCCGGCCCGCCCGGCCGCCCTTTCCCTTGTCCACACCGGTGTTCGACCGACTGGAGCCGTATGAGAGGCCATCGCGCCGCCGCGCCGCGGCTGCCCCGGGTCCGTGTCCGCACCACGGCCATCGGCGCGTTCGTGGTACTCGCCGCCATGGTCCCGGCCGCGGTCTCGGCCTCGGGGACCCAGGAGGCCGATGTCACGCTCCCCTACGTCTGCCGGCTGCCCTCGAAAGAACTTCCCGCGACGCTACGCGTGACGGCGGACTTCCCGACCTCGGCCAGGGCGGGCAAGGCGTTCGCCCCCACCGATGTCACGACCACCGTCGAGCTGCCCGCCGAAGCGGTCGCGGACCTCGCCCGCGGCCGGGCGGCCGGCGTGCGCGCGGTGACCCGTCTCGGGGTCGGGATCACCCAGGGCGAGTCGGCGGCCGAGGCGACCTGGCGCGGTACGGCGCGGCCGGCCGCCCTGCCCGCCTCGGGGCCCCTGACGCTGACCGCGACGGGCGAAGTCCCCTCCGTCACCGCCCGCGTGGACGGCACCCTCGCCTTCTCCGCCGGCGCCCTCGATCTCGACCTGGCGCTCGACACCCCGGACGGCACCGCCGCCGACCCCGCCGCGCTGACCGTCGGCTGCTCGCCCGCCGAGGACGCGCCGAAGCGGGGCCTGCTGGCCACCGTACCGATCGAGCCCGACCCCACGGCCCCGCCCACCGCCCGCGCTTCACCGGCCCCCTCCGCCCCGGCGCCGGGCACCGGCACACCCGGCGCCCCGCAGTCCCCGCAGTCCCCGGACGGCCAGGAGGGCCGGGACGGCCAAGGGGGCGGGGAGGACCAGGAGGGCCGGGCGCCGACGGTGACGGAACGCGTCCCGCGGGGCGCCGCCACCCGACGCCCGGACGCCCCGCCCTGCCGCTACGACGAGCGGCACCCGTCCACCTCCGCGTCGCTGAACGCCTACATCACCGGCTACACCAACGTCCGCAAGCTGGCCGGGGCCTCGCTGCTCCCCCTGTCCTGCGCGCTGATCGAACAGGGCCCCACCGACATCGAGCTGTTCCCGGACTACTCCGGGGGCTATCTCACCCAGCACTCGCAGGGGACGCTCTGGTACCGGGGCAAGCCGCAGACCCCGCCGTTCCAGGCCACCTTCCTGACCTTCGGGTTCGTTCCGACGAAGGCCACCATGGTGCTGGAGCAGACGGGGCCCATGACCATGGACGGCAAGGGCGAGACCTCGTTCGTCACCCTGTTCACCAAGATGGAGACCCGGATACGGGTCCCGCTGGTCCTCAGGGTGACCGCCCTGGAGGTCAACGGAGCCCCGCTGGACGTCGGTGCCGGCTGCCGGACCCGGAGCCCGCTGCGCTCCGAGGAGCCCGAGCCCGCGAAGTTCCCCGGTGACCACCTGGTGCTGACCGGCCGCAGCTCGCACCAGCCCCCCGCCCTGCCGGTGGGCTATCTGCTCAGCTCCGGCGGCCCGCTGACCGGCGAGGTGACCATCCCCGCCTTCACCCACTGCGGCGGCAACGGCGAGAACCTCGACCGGCTGCTCACCGCCTCGGTCTCCGGCTCCGGCAACTACGTCAAGCAGACGCAGGGGCAGACGTGCGCGGTGCAGGTCTTCAACCCCGACCAGTGCACCAAGGACCTGCAACCCCTCGTCATCCCCGTCCCCGAGCGCTGAGCCGTCCCCGCCCGGCGCTCGCCCCCCTCCCCCTCATCCCCGGAAGGCCACCACCATGCCCCGGCTCTCCACCCGTACCCGGCTCTCCACCCGTACCCGGATCTCCGCCGTCGCCGCCCTGACCGCGCTCGGCACCCTCGCCTCCCTCGGCGGCGCGTCGGCCGCCGAGCCCGCACTGAACGGCCAGTGGGCCCCCTTCACCCGCTGCCCCGTGGACGCCCCGGCGATGCTGGCCGCCGACGGTTCCGACCGGACCCCGCAGTGCGTGGTCTCCACCTCCGCCACCGGCTCCATCAAGCTGGGCAAGACCACCGTGGTCACGGGCAGGACCAACCTCCAGTTCGGTGTCGTCCAGAACGCGGACGGCACCGGCACCGTCGTCGCGCCGCCCTCCGGCGCGCTGGTCGCCGACTCCGCCACCGTCCCCGGCGGGCTGCTCGGCCTGATGTGTCCGAGCGACATCCCGGTGATCACCGGCATCTGCCAGACCCTCAGCGACGCCAAGCTCAACAAGATCACCGCCACCATGGAGTCCGTCGGCGCGCCGTACGCCTTCGACCAGACCGCGGGCGTCCTCAAGGACATGCCGATCATCGCGCTGCCGGTCCGCATCCACCTGCAGAACCCGCTCCTCGGCGACCACTGCTACATCGGGTCGGCGTCCGCGCCGATCGTGCTGCGGCCGAAGAACCTCGACTACCCGGCGTTCGGGATGACCTTCTTCAAGGGGGACGGCACGGTCGACGAAGCCGGCGAGATGAGCCGGATCGACCTCACCGGCGCCCCGCAGAACGACAACGGCTTCGCGGTGCCGGGGGCCTCCGGCTGCGGCCTGAACGTCGGCCTGATCAACGCCGCCGTCAACGCCAAGACCGGGCTGCCCTCCGCCGCCGGGAACAACAGCCTCACCCTGAACAACGCCCAGACCTTCCTGGCCGGCCTCACCGCGCCCGGCACCGTCGTACCCGACGCCGGCAAGGTCCTCGCCCGCGACTGGCACTCCGCCGTCCGCTGACGACCACCGCCCGGCCGGTTCCCCGCGGGGGCTCCGGCGGGCACCGGCGTAGTCCGCCCGGCCGGTTCCCTGCGGCGGGTTCCGGCGGGCACCGGCGTAATCCGCCCGAGCGGTGTACACCGGGCGGCTGAGTTGATTAAGTGTCAGCACCCAGACCGGTGTGACACCTGGTGGACCGGGCCGGGCGCCCTCCGCGCGAGGCGGGCGGCGCCCGGCCGGCCGCCTCGCCGGACACTTCTGAGCGCAAGAGGTGACTTATGCCCTCGATCGCACGGTCCCCCGAAGTCGGCGAACCGCTCGGCCCCCTGCCCAAGAGGTTCGCGGCCTTCATACGCCCGGAACTGCCGAGCCTGCTCAACGAGATACGCGCGGAGGTCACACGGGCCTACCCGGTGTACGGCCGGCTGCTCAACGGGCCGAGCGGGGACGCGATCCGGCAGGGCGTGGAACTGGCGCTGGTCACCTTCGTGGACCGGGTGGCCGACCCCGGCAGGCGCTCGGAGGCCCGCGACGAACTGCTGCGCAGATTCGGCCGGGTGGAGGCGTACGAAGGCCGCGACCTGCACACCCTGCAAGGCGCCTACCGCCTCGGAGCGCGGATCACCCTGCGCCGCGCCAAGACGCTCGGGCGCCAGCACAACCTCTCCCCCACCCTCGTCCTCTCCTTCGCCGACGCCCTCTTCGCCTACGTCGACGAACTGGAGGCGGTCACCCGCGAGGGGTACGCGGAGGTGCGGGAGCGGGCCGCGTCCGAGGTGTCCGCGTTACGAAGACGCTTGTTACACCTCATCCTGGCCGCACCGCCGCTGCCGCGGACCACCGTCACCGAGCTGGCCGAGGCCGCCGCCTGGGAGCTGCCCACGCGGTGCACCCTGGTCGCGCTGCGGCCCCCGGTGGCCGACCGCATCCAGGCCGCGCTCGACGAGGACGTCCTCGTCGACCTCGACATGCCCCAGCCCCATCTGCTGGTCCCGGGCAACCTCACCCCGCAGCGCCTGGCGATGATCCGCAAGGCCCTGTCCGGCACCCGGGCCGTGCTCGGTCTGACCGTCCCGCTCGGCCAGGCCGCCGACTCGGTGCGCTGGGCGCGCCGCGTCCTGCAGCTCGTCGACGACGGAGTGATCCCCAACGCCCCGCTGATCGCCTGCGAGGACCACCTCACCACCCTGTGGCTGCTGTCCGACCACGCCCTGGTCGAGCGTCTCGCGGCCCGCGAACTCGCCCCGCTCGACGGGCTCCCGCCCAGCCGGCGCGGCCGGCTCATCGAGACCCTGCGGGTCCACATCTCCACCCGCGCGCCGGCGGAGCAGGTGGGCGAGATGCTGGGCGTCCACGCCCAGACCGTCCGCTACCGCCTGCGCACCCTCGACTCCTACCTCGGCGACCGGCTCGCCGACCCCGAGCACCGCTTCGCCCTGGAGGTCGCCTTGCGCGCCCTGCACCTGCGGGGGCACGACGGCTCCCGGTGAGCCGGCCGAGCGCGCGGCGCGCGGGCGACCCTGACGGCGGACGACAGCCCCGAGCGTGCTCCAGCGGGCCCCTCGCCCACCGGCCGGCCCGGGGGCGACCGGATACAGTGCGCGAGAGACGGCAGCCCGGTCAGGGAGGGCAAGCGTGACCGACACCAGCAGTACCCGGCCCGCCGAGGGTGAGGCCCGAGCGCCGCGGCGGAGCCGGCTGCACCGCCTGATGCGCTACCTGCCGCTGATCGCGCCCGTCCTGCTGTGGGCCGTGCCCTGCTGGGTGCTCCTGTACACCGGCCAGAACTGGCCGCTGCCCGTCACGGCGGCCGGCACCGCCCTGCTCGCCGCCGGCCTCGTGTGCATGCCGCTCGCGATGGCGCGCGGCCACGGCCGGCGTCAGCGGGACCGGGCGGCGATCGTCGGTGACACCCTGCTGGGCACCAGCTGGGTGCTGTTCACCTGGTCCGTCCTGCTCGGCGTCCTGGTGCGGCTCGCCCTGACCGTGGCCGGCGCCGGCGACGCCCAGGACCGGGCCCGCACCGTCACGTGGGCCGTCCTCGGTGTGACCGCCGTCCTACTCGGCTGGGGGTATGCCGAGGCCCGCCGCGTGCCGCGCGTGCGCCGGCTCGACGTGGAACTCGCGCGGCTGGGCGCCGGGTTGGACGGGCTGCGGGTCGTCCTCATCACCGACACCCACTACGGCCCGCTCGACCGCGCCCGCTGGTCGCAGCGGGTGTGCGAGACCGTGAACGCCCTGGAGGCCGACCTGGTCTGCCACACCGGCGACATCGCGGACGGCACGGCCGCACGCCGCCGCGCCCAGGCCGCCCCGCTCGGCACCGTGCGGGCCACCCGGGCCCGGGTGTACGTCACCGGCAACCACGAGTACTACAGCGAGGCCCAGGGCTGGGTCGACCTGATGGACGAACTGGGCTGGGAGCCGCTGCGCAACCGCCATGTGCTGCTCGAACGCGGCGGCGACACCCTCGTGGTCGCCGGTGTGGACGACGTCACCGCCGAGTCCTCCGGCCTGGCGGGCCACCGCGCCCACCTCGCCGGAGCGCTGGACGGCGCCGACCCCGGCCTGCCCGTCCTGCTCCTGGCGCACCAGCCCAAGTTCGTCGACCGGGCGGCAGCCGCCGGCATCGACCTCCAGCTCTCCGGGCACACCCACGGCGGCCAGATCTGGCCCTTCCACCACTTGGTCCGCCTCGACCAGCCCGCCCTCGCCGGCCTCAGCCGCCACGGCGGCCGCACCCTGCTCTACACCAGCCGCGGCACCGGCTTCTGGGGCCCGCCGTTCCGCGTCTTCGCCCCCAGCGAGATCACCCTGCTCGTACTCCGCTCACCGCAGCCGCCGGCCTCGTCGTAACACCGGCGTCACCCACCCGGTTCGAAACTTTCGAACGGAATTCGGAATCTTTTTCGGCAGGGAGTATTGACGGCGCATCGCCATGGCTCGATCATCCCTGTCTGAGAAAGCGACCGCAGTTCGACATTTCGAACCGCATTGGCCCTACGAGATCCATGCCGCACGGCAGATCCACGCACACCCGCACGCGCGACATCGGGATCGTCCCGTCCCGGGACGCGGTCCCCCGCGCCTCAGTCCTTCCGTGATGTCCATCTTGGAGGCACAGTCATGGGCCCGTACGCCCTTCCCAGATCCGCTGTCCGCCGCAGGCTCCGCGGCCCGCTCATGGCGCTGCTCGTCGGCGCCCTCGGTACGGCCGGCGCACTGGCCGCGCCGACGGGCGCGCACGCCGCCGAGAGCACGCTCGGCGCCGCGGCCGCGCAGAGCGGCCGCTACTTCGGCACCGCCATCGCCTCGGGCCGGCTCGGCGACTCGACGTACACGTCGATCGCGAACCGTGAGTTCAACATGGTGACGGCCGAGAACGAGATGAAGATCGACGCCACCGAACCGCAGCGCGGCCAGTTCAACTTCACCTCCGGTGACCGCGTCTACAACTGGGCGGTGCAGAACGGCAAGAAGGTGCGCGGGCACACCCTGGCCTGGCACTCGCAGCAGCCCGGCTGGATGCAGAGCCTCAGCGGCAGCAGCCTGCGCCAGGCGATGATCGACCACATCAACGGCGTGATGGGCCACTACAAGGGCAAGATCGCCCAGTGGGACGTCGTCAACGAGGCCTTCGCCGACGACGGTTCGGGCGGCCGGCGGGACTCCAACCTGCAGCGCACCGGCAACGACTGGATCGAGGTGGCCTTCCGCACCGCGCGTGCCGCCGACCCGGCCGCCAAGCTCTGCTACAACGACTACAACATCGAGAACTGGACCTGGGCCAAGACCCAAGGCGTGTACAACATGGTCCGGGACTTCAAGCAGCGCGGCGTGCCGATCGACTGCGTCGGCTTCCAGTCGCACTTCAACAGCGGCAGCCCCTACAACAGCAACTTCCGCACCACTCTGCAGAGTTTCGCCGCCCTCGGCGTCGACGTGGCCATCACCGAACTCGACATCCAGGGCGCCTCGTCCTCGACCTACGCCGCCGTGACCAACGACTGCCTGGCCGTCTCGCGCTGCCTCGGCATCACCGTCTGGGGCGTGCGCGACAGCGACTCCTGGCGGTCGAGTGACACGCCGCTGCTGTTCAACAACGACGGCAGCAAGAAGCCCGCCTACACCGCCGTCCTCAACGCGCTCAACGGCGGCACCACCACGCCGCCCCCTACCAGCGGCGGGCAGATCAAGGGGGTGGCTTCCGGCCGCTGCCTGGACGTGCCCAACGCGGCCACCACCGACGGCACCCAGGTCCAGCTGTGGGACTGCAACAGCGCGACCAACCAGCAGTGGACGTACTCCGACGCCGGTGAGCTGAAGGTCTACGGCAACAAGTGCCTGGACGCCGCCGGCACCGGCAACGGAGCCAAGGTCCAGATCTACAGCTGCTGGGGCGGCGACAACCAGAAGTGGCGCCTGAACTCCGACGGTTCCATCGTCGGCGTCCAGTCCGGCCTCTGCCTCGACGCCGTCGGGGCCGGCACCGCCAACGGCACCCAGATCCAGCTCTACTCCTGCTCCGGCGGCAGCAACCAGCGCTGGACCCGGACCTGATCGGGTCCGCCCGAGGACGAAGGGGGTGAATCGATGACGGCGCACGGTGCGGCTTCCGCGGGACGGCATCGCTGGTGGTCCCGGATCGCGGCCGTGGTGGCGGTGACCCTCGCGATCGGCCTGCTCGCCGCCGTGCGGCCGGCGCCTGCCGAGGCGGCGACGGTGGACACCGACGCCTGGTACGTCCTGGTCAACCGCAACAGCGGCAAGGCGCTGGACGTCTCCGGCGCGTCCACCGCCGACGGCGCGCGGATCGGCCAGTGGACGCGCACCGACGGAGCCAACCAGCAGTGGCAGTTCGTGGACTCCGGCGGCGGCTTCTACCGGCTCAAGGCCCGGCATTCGGGCAAGGTTCTCGACGTGGCCGGCGCATCGGCCGCGGACGGTGCCGCGATCCAGCAGTGGGCCGACCACAACGGGACCAACCAGCAGTTCCGCCTGGCCGACTCCGACGCCGGCCACGTCCGGCTGATCAACCGCGGCAGCGGCAAGGCGGTGGAGGTGCAGGGCGGCTCCACCGCCGACGGCGGCAACGTCGTCCAGTACACCGACTGGGGCGGTGCCAACCAGCAATGGCAGATGATCAAGCTGTCGTCCGGCGGCGGAAGCGGAAGCGGTTGCGGCAGCGCGCCGGCTCTGACGAGCGGTACGCACACGATCCAGAGCGGCGGCAAGAGCCGCAGTTTCATCCTCCGGGTTCCCGACGGCTACGACAGCAACCACCCCTACCGGCTGATCTTCGCGTTCCACTGGCGGGGCGGAACCGCCGGCGACGTCGCCTCGGGCGGCACCAGCGGGAGCGCCTGGTCCTACTACGGCCAGCAGGAGCAGTCGGGCAACAGCGCGATCCTCGTCGCCCCCCAGGGCCTCGGCAACGGCTGGGCCAATTCCGGCGGTGAGGACGTGACCTTCGTCGACGACATGATCCGGCGCATCGAGGGCGCCCTCTGCGTCAACCCGGCGCAGCGTTTCGCCACCGGATTCAGCTGGGGCGGCGGCATGAGCTACGCGCTCGCGTGCAGCCGGGCGAATGTCTTCCGGGCCGTCGCGGTCATGTCCGGCGCCGAGATCAGCGGGTGCGGCGGTGGCACCCAGCCCATCGCCTACTTCGGGATCCACGGCATCGGCGACTCCGTCCTCGGCATCGCGCAAGGACGGTCCCTGCGCGACAGATTCGTCGCCAACAACGGGTGCACCGCCCAGAGTCCGCGCGAGCCGGCCCCGGGCAGCCGCACGCACATCACCACCGCCTACTCGGGTTGCCGTGCCGGGTACCCGGTCCAGTGGGCCGCGTTCGACGGGGGCCACATCCCCGGCCCGGTCGACGGCTCCTCCGGCGAGAGCGGCGTCACCACCTGGACCAAAACGGAGATCTGGAAGTTCTTCGCACAGTTCCAGTGACCCGCCCGCACCTCGCAGTGGAGCCGGGACGATCCCGGCTCCACTCCGTCGGCATGCGTCCCCGACGGTTCGTTCTCCGCTCCGGCACCGGCCCCCACGCCGTGGGACTCCGAAGCCGGCCCGGTTACAGGCCGACGTCCCGGCCGCGGATGTCCGCCATGGACTCGCGGCGGACCAGGAGGCGGGCGATTCCGTCGTGTACGGCGGCCACGGGCGGGCGGCCCACCAGGTTGTAGCCCGAGGCCATGGACAGGTGGTAAGCGCCCGCCACGGGTACGGCGAGCAGGTCGCCGGGGCGGACGTCGGCGGGCGGTTCGGCGTCGGCGGCCAGGATGTCGCCCGCTTCGCAGTGCCCGCCCGCCACCGTGACGCGGGCCCGTTCCGCGGTACTGTGCCGGCCGGCCAGGCGGGGGGCGTAGCGGACGCCGTACAGGGCCGGGCGGGGATTGTCGCTCATGCCGCCGTCCACGGCCACGAAGAGGTTTCCGCCCGAGCGCTTCACGGACAGCACGCGGTACAGAGCGACACCGGCGGGGCCCGCGATCGCCCGCCCCGGCTCGATGACCAGCCGTGGGACGGGGAGTCCGGCCGAGGCGCAGGCGTCGGCGAGTTCCTTGCCCACCTTGCGGGCCAGTGCCGTCAGGTCCAGGGCGTCCTCGCCGGGGCGGTAGGCGATGCCGTGCCCGCCGCCGAGGTCGAGTTCGGGCAGGACCAGCCCGTGCTGTTCACGCAGGCGGGCCATCAGGCCGACCATGCGGCGCACGGCCGCGAGATACGGCTTCACACTGGTGATCTGTGAGCCCGGATGGCAGTGCAGCCCGGTGAGTTCGAGTTGCGGCCGGCCGAGGATGCGGGCGATGGCGTGCTGGGCGTGGCCGTCGGTGAGGGAGAGCCCGAACTTCTGGTCCTCCGTGCCGGTGCGGATCTTCTCGTGGCCGCCCGCGCTGATGCCGGGCATCACGCGCACCATGACCTTCTGGTGGCCGCCGGGGCCCACGGCGGCGGCCAGCCGGGCGATCTCCGAGGGGCTGTCGATGACGATACGGCCCACGCCCAGGCGGAGTGCTGTCTCCAGGTCCCGCGGAGACTTGGCGTTGCCGTGCAGTACCATCCGCTCCGGCGGGAAACCGGCGGTGACCGCGAGCTCCAGCTCACCGGCCGAGCAGACGTCCAGACCGAGGCCCTCCTCGTCCATCCAGCGAGCCATGGCCCGGCACAGGAACGCCTTGGCCGCGTAGAGGACTTCGGCGTCCGGGAAGGCGTTCCGGCAGGTGCGGCAGCGGTCGCGCACCTCGGCCTCGTCGAGGACGTGGACGGGGGTGCCGAAGCGGTCGGCGATCTCCGTGAGCGGTACTCCGCCCACGGCCAGGCCGCCGGGGCGGGATTCGGTGGCCGAAGTGGGCCACACCGACAGTTCGGCGAGGGCCGCGGGGACGGCGGATGCGTGAACAGTGGTCATCGCCTGCTCTCCTCCCAGCCGGTCCACCGGGCCGAGGCGGCCAGGGCCGCCGCCGGGACTGCCGGTCCAGCCGGGACTGCCTGTCCGGCCGGCGCCGGCGCGCAGGCCGTGAAGGGCGGGTCGATCGTGACGGTGGTGACGCCGAGCGGTGTGGTCAGTGCGCGCAGTGCGGGCTCGGCGAGACGGATCCACGCCTGACCGGTGCCGAGGGTCGCGACGAGTCCGCACGCGGAGGTGAAGCCGACGGCCGAGCGGTCACCGAGCGGTGTGCGGAAGAGGCGGACCACAGACCCGGAGGGGCCCGGCCGGACCGGGACGTACAGGGGTCCGGCCGGGAAACGATCGGAGGGCTCGGGGTCTTCGCCGTACAGGAGTTGTTCCATGGGACACCTGCCAGGAGAGAGCTGGAGTGCCCCGGACGCGGGAAGGCGGGCCGGGGCTCGCCGTCGACGTTATGCCCGTCCGCGCCCGGTCCCCGGCCCCTCCTGACGGAACGCTGGCGGTGACCGGAACGACCTTGACGCGCTGTTGACGTGCCGGGCAGGCGCTCCGGGCCCCCTCAGGACACCTTCTCGGCGAGCTCCGAACGCCGGTCGTACTCGGCGCGGGCGATCGCGATCTCCTCCTGGTGCTCCTCGGTCCAGGTCACCAGCGCCTGGATCGTGTCGTGCAACGTCACGCCCAGCGGCGTGAGTTCGTAGTCCACCCGGGGCGGCACCACCGGGTGGACGGTGCGGCGCACCAGTCCGTCCCGCTCCAGCTGACGCAGGGTCACCGTCAGCATCCGCTGGCTGATGCCCTCGATGCTGTGGCGCAGCTGGTTGAAGCGCAGGCTGCGGTTCTCCAGCAGCGCGATGACCAGCAGCGACCACTTGTCGGCGACGCGGTCCAGGATCTGGCGGACCTCGCAGCCCTCGCGGACGTCCCACTGAAGGATGGTGTAGTCCTCGGTACCCGAGCAGTGCCTCGGTGACTTCGAAGTGCCTTCTTCCATGAGGCCTCAGCTTGCCCGAGGATTCCTACGGTTACAAGCGGGAACCGACAGGCTCCCGAGTAACCGGGGTGCGCACCCGTGGAGTCGAGCCCTTTTCCTCGATTTCTCTCATCCGTGTCCGGACTTCGCGGAATTCCGCGTCCGTCCCTCAGACATTCCAAGGAGAACTTCAGTGTCCACCGTGCAATCCCCGTCGGGCGGCGACACCGATCGCATGAGCGGGCGCGCCTGGGGCGTGCTGTTCGTGCTGTGCGGCGCGATCTTCCTGGAGGGCATCGACGTGGCCATGCTCAATGTGGCCCTCCCGTCGATCCGTGACGACCTCGGGTTGTCCACCGGCACGCTGCAGTGGGTCATGAGCGCCTATGTCCTCGGCTACGGCGGGTTCATGCTGCTCGGCGGCCGGGCGGCGGACCTCTTCGGACGGCGCCGGATGTTCGTGTTCTGGCTGATGGTGTTCCTGCTGTTCTCAGGTCTGGGCGGGCTGGCGACCGAGGGCTGGATGCTGCTCGTCGCCCGGTTCGCGACCGGTGTCGCCGCGGCCTTCATGGCCCCGGCCGGCCTGTCGGTCATCACCACCGGCTTCGCCGATGGCCCCCAGCGCAACAAGGCCCTGCTGGTCTACTCCGGCACCGCCGCCGGCGGCTTCTCCATCGGCCTGGTCATCGGCGGTCTGCTCACCGCGGTCGACTGGCGGTGGGTGTTCTTCGCCCCGGTGATCCTCTCGGCGGTCATCCTGCTCGCCGCCCTCGCCCTCATCCCCAACTCGCCCCGACCCGACCGGCGGGGCCGGCCCGTCGACCTGGCCGGCGCCATCACCGTGACCGGCGCGATCCTGGTGCTGGTGTTCGCCGTCGAGCGGGCCACGCACGTCGACGCACTCCGGACGGCCGGCACGGTCGCCGTCAGCCTGGTGCTGTTCATCGCCTTCACCGTCATCGAGCGCAAGTCGTCGGCGCCGCTGGTGCGGCTCGGCCTGTTCCGGCACGGCGGCCTGGTGCGCGCCAACCTCGCCGCGCTGCTCTTCTCCGGCGGGTTCTTCGGCTTCCAGTTCGTCGTCACGCTCTACCTCCAGGAACTGCGCGGCTGGTCGACCCTGGAGACCAGCTTCGCGATGATCGTGATCGGCATCGACACGGTGCTCTCGCCGACGCTCACCCCCAAACTGGTCGACAGGTTCGGCAACGCCCGGGTCATCTTCGGCGGACTGGTGCTGGCCTGTCTGGCCTACGCCCTGATGCTGCCGCTGGGGGCGGACTGGAGCTACGCGCTGATGTTCCCGAGCCTGCTCGTACTGGGCCTGGCCTTCTCCCTCGCGTACGGCCCGCTCACCATCGCCGGTACCGAGGGCGTCGAGGAGGAGGAGCAGGGCGTCGCCGGCGGTCTGCTGTACACGAGCTTCCAGTTCGGCGCCGCGATCGGCCTGTCCGCGGCGGCCGCCGTCAGCATCGCGGCCACCGACGGCTCCTCGCCCGGCGAGCTCCTCGACGGCTACAAGGCGGCCCTGGTCGTGCCGCTGGCCGCCGCCCTCGGTGCCGCGCTGATCAGCGCCTTCGGCCTGCGCGGGCGCGCGGACGACGTGACCGGCGCCCCCACGCCCGCCTCGGTCGAGGTCTAGCCACCACCCCCACCACACGCACAGAGAGAGGAGCCGTCGCCATGGCGACCAAGGCCGGCTCGTTTTCCGAGATCGCCGACGAGTTCTTCGCGTACATCCGTGACATCCGCTACTGCACCATGATCACGGTCGACAAGAGGTCCCGTCCGAGGGCCCGTGTCCTGCTGCCCGTCTGGGAAGTCGTGGACGGCAAGCCCGTGGGCTGGCTCGCCGCGTACAAGTCTCCGGTGAAGACGGCACACTTGGCGAACAATCCCCACACCACGTACTCGTACTGGAATCCCCGGCAGAACGCCGTCTTCGTCGACAGCGTCTCCGCCTGGGCCGAGGACCGGGAGACCAGGACCTATGTCTGGGATCTCTATCGGAAGGGAAGTCCGGCCGGCGTCGGTTACGACCCGTACGACTTCTGGAGCGGTGGTCCGGCCGACCCGGAATACCAGGTGCTGCGCATCGACCCGTGGCGCGTCCAGGTCGTGCGCGGTACGGATCTCGGCAGCCGGATCTGGACGGAGGAGAGCCCGAGCTGACCGGCCCGCGCCCCCGGACGCCGGCTCAACGCCCCCGTGCCGCCCCCCGGTTCCCCGGCCCCGGACCCCGTGCGACGCCCTCGGTGCTCTCGCGCAGTACCAAACGGTGGGCCACGACCAGGTCCTGGGGTGAGCGGACGCCGGCCGGGGAGGCGTCCGCGGGGGCCTGATCGCCGGTCTCGTCCATCCGGCGCCGCAGGAGTTCGACGGCGATCCTGGCCACCGCCGCCTTGTCGGGAGCCACGGTGCTCAGCGTCGGCGTGCTGAACCGTCCCGCCTCCACGTCGTCGAAGCCGATCACGGCGACGTCCTCGGGCACCCGCATCCCGTACTCGTACAGGGTGCGCAACGCCCCCAGCGCCAGTTGGTCGTTGAGGCAGAGCAGCGCGTCCGGCCGGACGCCCTCGTCCAGCGCCCGGGCCACGGCCTCGGCCCCGGCGGGCATCCGGAAGGAGGCCACGGGCAGCAGCGCGGCCGGGTCGTAGGCGAGGTCCGCCGCGGCGAGGGCGGCGCGGTAGCCGCGGGTGCGGGCCTCCGCGGTGCCGAGGCCCGCGTCGTCCCGGCCGCCGACGGCGAGGATCGTACGGCGCCCGAGGCCGATGAGGTGCTCGGTCGCCTCCCGCGCGGCCCGCTCGTTGTCGATGGCGACGTGGTCCGCGCCCTCCTCCAGCAGTTCGCCGAGCAGCACGGTGGGCGGCGCGTCCGCGCGGTGGCGCAGATCGTCGGCGGTCAGGGCGAGCGGGCTGAGGATGACCCCGTCGACGAAGGTGGAGCCGAAGCCGGCCAGGGCCGCCAGTTCGTGGTCGCGGTCCCCGCCGGTCTGGTGGATCAGCACGGTGAGGGAGCGCTGTTCGGCCTCGCGGATGACGTGCCGGGCGAGTTCGGCGAAGTAGGGGACGTCGAGTTCGGGGACGACCAGCGCGATGACGCCGGTGCGGCCCTTGCGCAGATGACGGCCGGCCAGGTTCACCTTGTAGCCGAGGTGGTCGATGGCTTCCTGGACCACGCGCCGGGTCCGGTCCGAGACGTGGACGTAGTCGTTGATCACGTTGGACACCGTCTTCTCGGACACCCCCGCGTGCCGAGCGACGTCCTTGATCCTGACCCGTGCCACCGCGACCTCCTGCCCTCCCCTGGGGCCCCGAGTGTAGTCCGCGGGCAGGCCGGGGACCGGCGGGCGGACGGCCGCCCCTGGGACGACGGGCTTGTGCCACGACCTCTTTACAGCCGATGTACATCGATGTAAAAACGTGCCACCGCACCGCGCCGGCCGGTGCGCGCCCCGCCCGCCGAACCCGGTGGGGGCCCTCTTCCCCGTGGTCCGCCACCGGCCCGCCACGCGGGTCCGGCCGTCGAAAGGTCAACGATGACTGCGCGATCACCCGCCCCCGCCCCTCCCGCGCGGTCCGCCACGGGCCCCGGCCTCACCCGCCGTCGCCTGCTGGGCACCGGCCTGGCCGGGGCGGGCGCGCTGCTCGCGGCGGGCGCGCTGTCCGGCTGTGCCTCCCCGGCCTCCGCCTCCGGCGCCTCGGCCCTCAAGGTCTGGGACTTGTTCCAGGGCGGCGACGGCCTGCTGATGGACGAGATGATCGAAGCCGTCGCCGGCGGCGACCGGGGCTTCGACGTCGACCGGACCATCCTGGACTGGGGCCCCTCCTACTACACCAAGCTGGCCATGTCGGCGGCCGGCGGCCGGGCCCCCGACGTGGCGGTCCTGCACCTGTCCCGGCTGGCGGGCTACGCCCCCGGCGGCCTGCTCGCCCCCTTCGACCTGGACCTGCTCGCCGAATTCGGCGTCACCCAAGACGACTTCACCCCCGCGGTGTGGGCACGGACCCGGTACGACGGCACCGTCTACGCGATCCCGCTGGACATCCACCCCTTCATCGTCTTCTACGACAAGGACGCCGCCGGCACCGCCGGGCTGCTCGACTCCTCGGGAGAACTGGCGCCCATGGGGTCCCCGCAGGCCCTGCTGGACGCGGGCAGGGCACTCGCCGCCGCCACCGGTCACGCGGGCATCGTGTTCGGCCACGTCAACGACCCCGCGCAGAACTGGCGGCTGTTCGCCGCCCTCTACGCCCAGACCGGCGCCGCCTTCACCCTCCCGGACGGCGGCCCGGCGGGGCTGGACACCGACGCCGCGATACGTGTGGTGTCGTTCCTGCGGCAACTCTTCGACGGCAGGACCAACCCCGACAACCTGGACTACTACGCGGGCCTCACCATGTTCTCCTCCGGCCGTGGGGGCATGGCGATGCTCGGCGAGTGGGAGCTGCCGACGCTGAGGAAGTCCGGCATCCCGCTCGGCGCCGCGCCCTTCCCCCAGGTCTTCGACCGGCCCGCCGTCTACACCGACAGCCACAGCTTCGTCCTCCCGCACCAGGACGACCCCGACCCGGCCCGCCGGCGCGAGGCCCACCGGTACGTCGCGGAGATCATCAAGCAGAGCCTGACCTGGGCGAGCGCCGGCCACATACCCGCGTACCAGCCCGTGCTCGCCAAGCCGGAGTACGCCGCCCTGACACCGCAGTCCTCGTACGCGGACGCCGGGAAGGCCGCGGTGCTCGATCCCCCGAACTGGTTCACCGGGGCCGGCTCGAACTTCCAGAGCCGGATGTGCCAGCCGCTCCAGTCGGCGCTGCTCGGCCACACCACCCCCGAGAAGGCGGTGCGCCGGATGGTCCGCGAGGCGGACGCGCTACTGCGGCAGCCCGACCCGGTGGCCTGACGAGCAGAAGGAGTGATCCCCGTGACCACCACCGCACCCCCCGGCACCGGCCCGCGGACCGGCCCGGACACCCCCCGCGCGGACGGCTCCCGCCGCACCCGCCGGCAGCGCTCCCCCGGCGCCCCCCGCTCCGGCCTGGTCTTCGTCCTGCCGTTCCTCCTCCTGTTCGTCCTCTTCCTCGTGTGGCCCGTCGTGCAGGGGCTCTGGATGAGCTTCACCGACTCCTCGCTGGCGCTGCGCGACACGGCCTTCGTCGGCTTCGACAACTACGCCGAGGCGTTCGGCGACCCGGACGTCTGGAGCAGCCTCGGCAACACGCTCTTCTTCACCGCCGTCACCAGCGTGCCGCTGGTGCTGGTCGCGCTGGCGATGGCCCTGCTGGTGCACAGCGGGATCGCCGGGCAATGGGCCTGGCGGCTGGCGTTCTTCGCCCCGTACCTGCTGCCGGTGACCGTGGTGACGCTGATCTGGTCCTGGCTCTACCAGCCGGACCTGGGCTTCGCCAACCAGCTCCTGGCCGCCCTCGGTATGGGACCGGTGGGCTGGCTGGCCGACGAGTCCGTCGCGATGTGGTCGATCGCCGCCCTCACCGTCTGGTGGACGGCCGGCTTCAACTTCCTGCTCTACCTCGCCGCCCTCCAGTCCCTGCCCACGACCTTCGACGAGGCGGCGGCGCTGGACGGCGCCGGGGCGTGGCGCCGCCTGTGGTCCATCACCCTGCCGCAGCTGCGCCGGACCACCGCGCTGGTGGCCATGCTCCAGATCCTCGCGTCGCTCAAGGTGTTCGACCAGATCTACATCCTCACCAAGGGCGGTCCGGGCGGTTCGACCCGTCCGGTCCTGGAGTACGTCTACGACGTCGGCTTCACCGGTTACCGGCTCGGCTACGCCTCGGCCGTCTCCTATCTCTTCTTCGCGCTGATCGTCGTCGTCTCGCTCGTGCAGCTGCGCCTCTTCCGCCGGGAGGACTGACCGTGTCCGCCACCACAACGCCCCCGCGCCCGCGGCGCCGTACACCCCGGGAGCGCGCCGGTGCTCCGCTGCTCCTCGGCCACGGCCGGCTGCCCCGGGTCCTGGCCGGGACCGCGCTCGTCGTCCTGGCGGCGGTGTGGCTGCTGCCCTTCGTGTGGGCGATCGCCACCTCCGTGCAGAGCGAACAGGATGTGTCCGCCCCCGGCCTCTCACCGTTCAAGGGCGCCTTCACCCTGGACGCGTACCAGCGGATCCTGGACCGCGGGGACGTACCCGTCTGGGCGTTCAACAGCCTCCTGATCGCCGGGCTGGTCACCGTCGTCACGGTGGCCGTCTCCACCCTCGCGGCGTACGGCTTCTCGCGCGGCACGTTCCGCGGACGGCGGGCCCTGCTCGCCGTGACCGTGGCCGCCGTCATGGTCCCGCCGCAGTTGCTCATCGTGCCGCTGTTCCGGCAGATGCTGCTGTTCGACCTGGTGGACACCTACGCGGCGGTCATCCTGCCGCAGGTCGTCGCCCCCATGATGGTGTTCGTCCTCAAGCGCTTCTTCGACGGCGTCCCCCGGGAGCTGGAGGAGGCGGCCCGCATCGACGGTGCCTCGGAGTTCCGGGTCTTGTGGTCGGTGGTGCTGCCGTTGTCGCGGCCGATCGTGGCCGCGGTGGCGATCTTCGTCTTCATCGGGGCGTGGAACAACTTCCTGTGGCCGTTCATCGTGACCAACGACCCGGACCTGATGACCCTGCCGGTCGGACTGGCCACCGTGCGGGACTCCCACGGCGTCCAGTACGTGTCGGGGATGGCGTCCGCGCTGCTGGCCGCGCTGCCGCTGATCGTGGTGTTCCTCTTCTTCCAGCGCCGCATCGTCGACTCCGTGGCCACCACCGGCCTCGGCGGCTCCTGACCCCTCTCCCCCTCCTCCGGCCCGCCGCACCCGACCGATCCCCTGGAGCATGTGTGCCCATGCACGCCGTACCGCGACCCGAGTATCCGCGACCGCAGTTCGCGCGCCGCGACTGGCTCAACCTCAACGGCGCCTGGCAGTTCGAGACCGACCGGGGGGACAGCGGCCTGGAACGCGGTCTCCTCGGCCGGGAGTTGCGTGACGAGATCATCGTGCCCTTCCCGCCCGAGTCCGAGCTGTCGGGCATCGGTGACACCGACTTCCTGCACGCCGTCTGGTACCGGCGGGCGCTCACCCTGCCGGCTGAGTGGGCCGGGCGCCGGGTGCTGCTGCACTTCGGCGCGGTCGACCACGACACCACCGTCTGGGCGAACGGCACGGAGGTCGCCCGGCACCGCGGCGGCTTCACGCCGTTCACCGCGGACCTCGGTGACATCGCCGGGGCGGGCGAGGAGGTGGTCGTCACGGTACGGGCCCGCGACCCCAAGTCGGGCCCGCAGGCACGGGGCAAGCAGGCCGTCCGGTACGCCAACCACGACTGCAACTACACCCGGGTCACCGGCATCTGGCAGACCGTGTGGCTGGAGCCCGTCCCCGACGTGCATCTGCGGCGTCCCCGGATCACCCCGGACCTCGCCGGCGGCGCCTTCCACCTGGAACTGCCGCTGTCCGGCAACCGGCCCGGGCACCGGGTCCGTGCCGTCCTGACCGACGGCGACGGCGAGGTCTGCCGCGCCGAGGCCCGCGCCGACCTCGACCTCGCCCCGCGCCTGTGCCTGCCGGTGCCCGAGGGCCGGCGCCGCGAGTGGGGACCGCAGGACCCGCACCTGTACGGCCTGCGGCTCGAACTCCTCGACGGCGACGGGGAGGTGGTGGACCGTGCGGAGAGCTACGCCGGTCTGCGCGCCGTCGGCCTGCGCGGCCGGGCCGTCCTCCTCAACGGCCGCCCGGTCTTCCAGCGGCTCGTGCTGGACCAGGGCTGGTACCCGGACGGGCTGATGACCGCGCCGAGTGACGAGGCACTGGTCCGGGACATCGAACTGGCCCAGGAGGCGGGCTTCAACGGAGCCCGGCTGCACCAGAAGGTCTTCGAGGAGCGTTTCCTCTACCACGCCGACCGCCTGGGCTATCTGGTCTGGGGCGAGTTCGGCGACTGGGGCTGCGAGACCGGCGGCTCCTCGGGCGACAACCAGAAACCCGACGCCTCCTACGTCGCCCAGTGGCTGGAGGCCCTGGAACGCGACTACTCGCACCCCGCCGTCATCGGCTGGTGCCCGCTCAACGAGACGTACCAGAAGCTGCACGACCGCATCACCCAACTCGACGACGTCACCCGGGCGATGTTCCTGGCCACCAAGGCCATGGACACCACCCGGCCGGTGATCGACGCGTCCGGGTACGCGCACCGGGTGGCCGAGACGGACATCTACGACGCCCACAACTACGAGCAGGACCCGGCGGTGTTCGGCGAGCTCATGTCCGGGCTCGCCAAGGGCGAACCGTTCGTCAACGCCTACGAGGACGGCGCCGCCTACTCGCTGCCCTACGGGGGCCAGCCGTACTTCGTGAGCGAGTTCGGCGGCATCTGGTGGGACCCGGAGGCGGCCGCCGGGCTGTCCGGCGCGGACCGCACCCGGTCCTGGGGCTACGGGGAACGGGTGCGGGACGAGGAGGAGTTCCACGCCCGGTTCGGCGGCCTCACCGAGGTGCTGCTGCGCGACCCCGGCATGTTCGGCTACTGCTACACCCAGTTGACCGACGTCTTCCAGGAGCAGAACGGCATCTACCGCTTCGACCGCTCCGCCAAGCTCGACGTCGCCCGCGTCCGTGCCGCGCAGTCGCGGCCGGCCGCCATCGAGGAACAGCCGTGAACGGGGGCCCCGGCCGTACGGCCGGGGCCCCCGTTCACGTCATACCCGCTCCAGCCGCCAGATCTGCGGCTGGAGCCCGTTGCACGTCCACTGCTGGACGTTCGCGCCGGGCTGGCGGGAGCCCTGGGCCACGTCCAGGCACTGTCCGCTGGAGCGGACGACCAGCCGGTAGTAGCCCCGGCCCACGTTCTCCAGTCGCCAGTCCTGGGCGGCGGCCTGGTTGCAGTACCACTGGCGGACGTTGGCGCCCGCCGTGCCAGACCCGTTCTCCACGTCCAGGCAGTAGCCGCTGTTGCGGCCGGTGAGCGTGAAGCGGCTGTCACCGCGGGCCCTCAGCGTCCAGTCCTGCGGGCCGAGGCCGTTGCACGTCCACTGCTGGACGTTGCCGCCCGGTGCGCGGGAGTCGGCGGCCACGTCGAGGCAGTCGCCGCTGTTGGCGTTCACCAGCCGGTACAGCGCCCCGTCGACGATTCCGGCGGCGTCACCGCTGCCGGTGACGGAGCCCGTGGCGAAGTACGGCTTGCAGACCGTGCCGTCGAAGTCCGTGGCGATCTGGAGGACTTGCCGGCCGTCCGCCGAGGGCAGCAGCGGGGAGCTGTAGTTCTCGCAGTAGTTGATCTGCGGGTCGGACACGGCGACCGGTGCCTCGATCTCGTACCAGGGCCCGCTGCCGTTCTCCGTGTTGGCGAGGATCGTCCGGCCGCTCTCCGCCGCGACGCCGCCGTCCTTGTCGAGCAGGCGCTGTCCGGTCAGCAGCAGCCGCCCGTTCGCACCGCCGTCCGGCGCGGGTGCCCAGGCGATGGTCGGCGTGGCGCGGAAGTACTTGCCGTCGACCGTCTCGGGACGGACACCGAGGTCGGTGACGCTCCCCCAGTTCCAGCCGTCGGCGGAGGTGCGGTAGTGCACCACGCACTGGTACTGGCCGCCGGGGGTGCAGATCTCGTAGCTCATGAAGTAGGTGCCGTTGGGCAGCCTGCGCACCATCGGCATGCCGGGCCGGTCGGTCTGCGGAGCGCTGGCCACGGTGTCGTGGCGTCCTTGCCAGGTGACGCCGTCGTAACTGCGCACGGCGGCCAGTTTCTGACTGTGCGCGGGGTCCGTCTCGTCGGCGTAGTGGCAGACGAGGGCGCCGTCCGAGGCGATGGAGAACTCCGGTTCCCACAGGCCGCCGGTGCCGGTGGCGACGGCGCACGACGACAGGTAGGACCAGGTGCGGCCCACGTCGTTGCTCCGCCAGATCCGCAGCGCCATCCGGCGGTCCCGCTCGTCCTGCCCGACGGAGGCGGCCCAGAGCAGGGTGCCGGCGGGCAACGCGCCCACCGCCCGGGGCAGTTCGAACAGGGTGCCGCAGCACAGTCCCCGGCCGGCCGCGGCGTCGGGGTCGGAGATGCGGCCGACCTCGTGGAAGGTCGCGCCGTTGTCGGTGCTCTCGTGGAGGGCGCCGATGCCGTTGTTCCCGTCGAAGGTGACGACACTGGCGAGAATGCGGCCGTTGGCGGCACCGTTGTGGGCGAGCCGGACGGCGCGCGGGTAGAGCCCCGTGCCGTCGCGCAACGGCGTCCCGGTGGCCGAGGGGCCGGCCGTCGCGGCGGGGGCGGGGGAAGCGGGGGCCGCGGCAACGGCCGGAGCGGCGAGCGCCGTACCGAGTACCGCGGCCATCACCGGCAGCACGGCGCGGGAGGGAAGACGTCTGAGGGCGTGCAAGAGGCGGAGCGTCAACGCGTTCTCCTTTTCTGCGCAGCGAAATCCGCGCCAGGCTAGAGCCGCATGTACATCGATGTAAACAGGTGTGCGGGGCACCGTCCCCGCGTCGGAGGCGGGGTTCCCTCAGGGCCTTACCGGCGGTAACTTACTGCCGAGTAAATAAAGATCCGTGCTCCCGCCTAAGGAGATCAACGGTGAAACGCCTGGTCGGAAAGCTGACTGCGAGAGCCTTACCCCTGGCGCTGGCCGCCGCCGGAGTCGCCGCCCTGCCCGTGACGACCGGCGCGGCAGCTGCCGCCGCACCCGCCCACGGCACCCTGCTGACGTCCGCCCCGGCGGACGTGAGGCTGGGCGCCGGGGCCCCCGCCGTGCACGGCTGGCGCGTCTCGTACGCGTCGACCGACTCACGGGGCCGCGCGAACACCGTCACCGGGACGGTCCTCGTGCCCGCCACCGCCTGGACCGGCGGCTCGGCCCGCCCGCTCGTGGCATACGCGCCGGGAACGCACGGGCTGGCGCCGGAGTGCGCGCCGTCCGCGCAGCTCGCGGCGGGAACGGACTACGAGACGGCGAACATCGTGGCGCTGCTCAGGAAGAACTGGGCCGTGGCCGTCACCGACTACGCCGGCTACGGGGCCGGCCAGACGCCGACGTACCTGGCGGGCCGGTCGCAGGGGCAGGCGGTGCTGGACTCCGCGCTCGCCGCGTTCCAGGTGCCGGGGAGCGGCCTGAGCGGCAGCGCGATGACCGCGGTCTGGGGCTACTCGCAGGGCGGGCAGTCGGCCGGGTGGGCCGGTCAGCTCGAACCCTCGTACGCCTCGTCGCTGAACCTGGCCGGCGTGGTCGCGGGCGGCGTGCCGGGCGACTTCAAGGCGTCGGCGCGCTACCTCAACGGCAGCACCGGCGCTTCCTTCCTGCTCCAGGGGGTTGTGGGGCTCGCGACCGAGTACCCGGACAAGATCCCCTTCGACGAGCTGGTCAACGACGCGGGACGGGCGGCCGTCGCGGACGCGAAGGACAAGTGCGTCTTCGAGACGCTCTTCGACTACATCAACGACGACATCAAGCAGTACACGGCGGGCGGCCGGACGCTGGACGAGCTGATGGCGATCGAGTCCGTGGGCGAGGTGCTGGGCGAACAGGACCTGGGCGGCACGAAGATCCAGGCACCGGTGTACCAGTACCACGGGCAGGCGGACGAGATCCTGCCGCTCGACCAGGCGATCAGTCTGAAGAAGCGCTACTGCTCGCGCGGCACGGCGGTGAAGTTCGACGTCTACCCGAGCGAGCACATCGCCACCCAGTTCCAAGCCGCGCCGAACGTCACCAAGTGGCTCACCGACCGCTTCGACGGCAAGCCGCAGCTCGTCGGCGACTGCCTGAACATCCTTCCGCCGCCCCGCTCCACGGCCAACCCCGGCGGCGGGAACTTCGTCGTCTCGCTGAACAAGTGGCTGCTCAAGGGCGGTCTCCAGCTCAAGACGCTGGGCGAGACGGTGCTCATGCCCCAGGGGCCCACCTTCACGGCGGACACCGACCTGACGGCCCGGCGGCTCGACGGATCCCTCGCCGTGCCGACGTTCCTGGAACACCTGCGGGTGATCGGGCTGCCGGTGCAGGTGCGCATCGGGCTGAAGTCGGAGGGGACGAGCGGTACCGTCTCGCTGGACGACGCCGGGCGGCTGGCCGTCCACGGCAAGGCGCTCGCCACCGTGGAGATCGTGTCCGCCGGTGAGCTGGGCATCCATATCCCGGTGGGCTGCCGGACCTCGGAGCCCGTCGAGTTCGCGCTGGACTTCGAGGGACCGGTCTCCGCGCTCGGCGGCGGCGGGCTGACGTTCTCCGGAACGACCACCTTCCCCTCCCTCACCGACTGCGGGCTGTTCGGTCCGGCGCTCAGCCTGGCCTTCTCCGGCCCCGGCAACGGCTACACCTTCACGGTCGCACCCCCGGGACCCGAGCCGTACTGAGCCGTTCCCGCCGAGGTGTCCTGAGCCCGGCCCCTGACTTGGACTTGGCTCAAGATCTGCCCAGAACCACGGCATCCGCTCCGGCCGACGCCGCCTCAAGGCATACGGCCACCCGGAGGCCCACGGCCACCGGCACAACCGCCACGCCGGACTCGCCCGCCACTGCGTCCCTGCGGCGCCGCAGATACCGGCGAGTTGACCCGGCACCATGTGAACCGGCCTCATCTCGGCGAACGGCAGCCATTCCGCCCGCCGGGCCCCAGGAGCACGGGTACACCTGGGGCCCGGCGGGCAGCTTGGTCCGATCGGCCCCGCCCAGCCCCGAGGCCGAGAACCACACCTACGACCTGGCCGGACAGATCTCCACCATTGACATCGCCACGGGTCAGCGGACTGACCGGGTGGATCCCGGCGATCAAATCCCTGACGCGAGCGAAAGGGTGGAAATTCCCGTGACAGCATCACTGACCTGCAAGAAGATTTTTTCCCTCGAAGCGGGACACGTCTACACATGGGAAACCGCAGAAGGTGTCACCGGGAACATACTCATAGATCCAGGAGGAGCAGTCGCCCGTCCCTGCACCTTGGACGGAATACCTCTCGGTGACATGCTCCTCGACAGGAACGTCGGCAATGTAGAAAATCCCGACCGGAACCTGAGGCTCCGCCGCGCTTTCCTGATCGTGGCATCGGCCATCTTCCAGGGGCTGGAGACGCAGGGGCGGCTGCCTGAAAAGATCACGCGCACTTACTGGTAAGCGCCACTCCTGCCGAGGCCGGCGGCTTCAAGCGTGGGAGTCAGGACGGGCAGGTGCTCCGGCGCCACAGCGGCGATCTCCTCGATCACCGCTCCCACAGGCCCGAGCACAGTGCCTCGACCATTGTGAGGCGCCCCTGCGGGCAGGGGCTTGACGACGGCCGGTGTGGCCACCCCACGCCGGGCAGGGTGACTGATCTCCTCCAGCAGCGCGGCGGCACGGGCGCTGTCCCCCGTGCCTGCGTCGCCCGCCGCGAGGAGCGCATCGGCCGCGGCGTACGTGTCCCAGCGCCGGCGGGAGGGGCTGTCGGCGGTGCTCGCCAAGCCCAGGATCCCCTGAGCCGGTTCCGCTGCCGCACTCGGTTTCCCTATGCGGCCGAACACCTTGGCCACCCGCCGCAGGCTGTAGGCGTGCTCGGCGCGACCTGCCAGCATCCGCCTCTCGTGGACTACGTGGCGCAGGAGCTCCCCGACGACTTGGTTGTTCCGTCGCCGACGGTGAATAGCAAGCGGGCTGCGGTCCTGACCGCGCCCTCCACAATCGAAGTCCGTCCGGGACGGTATCCGCCCGGCGTTCGGCGCCCGTAGTACGCACCGGTCCGCCGCCTGCCACCCGACCGGCACGGGCCCCCGGGCCCCGGACCGAACGGTTGGCGCCTTTCCGTCGCCGACCGCTGTCCGCGTACCGGGAAGCCGGTTGACACAAGGAACGCAAGGTACAGGTGCGGTCGGACAAGTGGCCGAAAATATGCAGGGGGAGGGCCCGAAATCGCTTGACGGGGGCCGACACCTGGGTAGGGTGAACTCCTGTTCGGTGATCAGTTTCCGCCCTTTTCCGTCCTGGCCGTCAGTCGTTTATCGTGCGACCGTTCGTCACGAGCCGGTCGTGACTCGTCGGCGAGGAACCCGGAAGGGGCACAGCCGCCGCGCTCCCGCTCGGTACCCGACATGCCGTGGCGAGGGGCAGTGCGGCAGATCCGCGAACACGTCACGAGGGCCGATCGGAACGTCGCCTTCAGGAGGGCGCGTCGACCAGTGGGGATCCGAGGAAAGGCGCATTCACTGTAGGCGGCGAACGGGACGGCCCGACGGTTTGCCGTCCCGACGGACAGCACCGGGAACCGGACGGACAACACCGGGGGGTCGCTTGTACGGCACGGACGGCAGGGGCTGCGTCGACTGCGCCTCCGCCACCTTCGACCTCGGCCGCGACTGCTCCCCACCCGGCGGTTTCCGCAGCCCTCTCGGGCAGACGATGTCGATGGCCGCCACCTCCGGGAACAAGCAGGCCCTGTCGGCGGCGCCGGGCGCCCCGCACACAGCCCAGATGGTCGTCCTGGTGCCGGAGGGAGGTATGGTCCCGGCCTAGCGGACGTCCCGGGCACCCGTCGGCCCGTGGCTGATGGGAGCGCTCCCAGTCTCTGTCACAGACTCTTGGCGGAGTCCTGGGATCCAATGGGAGCGCTCCCGCTCCTCGCTCCGCTGCCGCCCCGCGCGGGGCGCGTGTCCCCCTCACTCTCTGGATCAGGTGGAAATGAATCGATCGTTGCGCGCCGCGTGGGTGATCACCCGCGTCCGCCCCGGCCCGCGCTGCCCGCGGCATCCGCTCGGAGGTCCCTCGTCGGCCCACCGGCGGAAACCGGTGTGCGGCCTGGCCCCCGGCCCGTACCGCTCGGGCACCTCCCGCCGGGCCACTCCGGTACGGCACTTGCACACGAGCCCGTCGAGGACCGTCCGGTCGTCCCACCGCATCCGGTCCCGCGACCGGACCGGAAGCAGAGGCCGAACGAACTCCCGCTCAGGATCGGACAGTTCATGGCGACTTAGCACCAGAGCGTGATCCACCAGCAAAGATCATCCGACGACAGGGCCCAGGGGGATGGGATGAGCAACGCCAGCCGACCGGACACCGACGACCAGGGAGCCGCCCGCGAGATCGCCCGGAGGATCAGCGAGATCCGCCGGTCCCCGGTGGAACAGGTCCTCATCGACGATCTCCGGCTGACCGGCTCACCCCGGTCGCGCGGTGAGGACTCCCGCCATGTGCGGCTGCTCGGGGAGGCGGACACAGAACTGCCGCCGATCGTGGTGCACCGGGCCACCATGCGGGTCGTCGACGGGGCGCACCGGGTGAGGGCCGCCTCCTTACGGGGGCTGCGGCGGATCGGCGCGCAGTTCTTCGAGGGCGGGGAGGAGGAGGCGTACCTGTTGTCCGTCGCGCTGAACACGGCGCACGGGCTGACGCTCTCCCGGACCGACCGGACCGCCGCCGCCCTGCGCATCCTGGCCACCCACCCGTGCTGGTCGGACCGGAGCGTCGCGGCCGTCGCGGGCATCTCCGCGTCAAAGGTGGCGCGACTGCGGGAGGGCGCAGCGGCCACCGGCGTCAGGACCCGGATCGGGCGCGACGGCAGGTCACGGCCCGTGGATCCGGCCGCGGGACGGGCCCGGGCCGGCGAGCTGCTGCGGCAGGATCCCACCGCCTCGCTCCGGCAGGTCGCCCGGGCGGCCGGGATCTCGCCCGCCACCGCGGCGGACGTACGGGACCGGCTGCTGCGGGGAGCCGACCCGCTGCCCGACCGGCTGCGCCGTGCGGCGGAGCGCGCGGCGCGGCGGCCCGGTCACCGGCCCGGGCCGGCGGACGGCGAGTTCCCCCGGACGGCGCCCGCCTCGCCCGAGGCACTCACCCGGGTGATCGACACGCTGTGCCGCGACCCGTCGCTGCGGCTCACCTCGACCGGCCGCGAGGTCCTGCGCCTTCTGCGGGTCTGCGCCACCGCGGTGCGCGACCAGCGGCGGATCGTCACGTCCGTGCCCCCGCACTGCCTGGCTCCTCTCGCCGAACTGATGCGCGGCTACTCCGGCATCTGGCAGTCCCTCGCCGAAGAACTGGAGCGGGCGCACAGCGCGAGCACGCGGGATCTGACGCACTGATCCGCCCGCCCCGCCGGGGCGGGGACCACACCAGGGCCATGGAAGAAACACGAGGAAGCCGGGACCGCCGGCGCGCGGGCCCGGACCGAGGAGACGAGGAGACGAGATGCCACAGGACCAGACCGACGTGGCCGTACCGCACCGGGAGGAGCTGATCGACGTCTCCCGGGTGGTCGGTGCGTACCACTCACTGCGGCCCGACCCCGAGGATCCGCGGCAGCGCGTCGTCTTCGGCACCAACGGGCACCGCGGCTCCTCCCTGGACGCCGCCTTCAACGACGACCACATCGCCGCCGTCAGCCAGGCGGTCGCCGACTACCGCGCCGCACGCGGTGTCACCGGCCCGCTCTTCCTCGGCGTGGACCCGCACGCCCTGTCGGAACCCGCCCGGATCACCGCCCTCGAGGTGTTCGCCGCCAACGGGGTGACCGTCCTGCAGGACGCGCCGGGTGCCTTCACCCCCACTCCGGCCGTCTCCCACGCGGTGCTCGCGCACAACCGGGGGCGTGGCTCGCGGGGCTTGGCCGACGGCGTGGTGATCACGCCGTCGCACAACCCGCCGGCCGACGGAGGCTACAAGTACAACGAACCGCACGGCGGCCCCGCCTCGGCCACGGCCACCGCGTGGATCGAGCAGCGCGCCAACGAGCTCCTCACCACCGGGCTGTCACAGGTGCGCCGCGTGCCCTACGCCCGTGCGCGGGCCGCGGACACGACAGGGCGGTACGACTTCCTCGGTGCCTACGTCGACGACCTGCCGTCCGTGCTCGACCTGGACGCGGTGCGCGCCGGCGGCGTCCGGATCGGGGCGGACCCGCTGGGCGGCGCCTCGGTGGCCTACTGGGGCCGGATCGCCGAGCAGTACGGCCTCGACCTGACCGTACTGAACGACCGCACCGACCCCACCTGGCGGTTCGTCGCACCCGACCACGACGGCAGGTTACGGACGGACTGTTCGTCACCGCACACCATGACAGCGCTGGTGGAGGGGCGCGGCCGGTACGACGTGACCGTCGCCAACGACGCCGACGCCGACCGGCACAGCATCGTCACCCCGGACGGCGGACTGCTCCCCGCCAACCACTACCTCGCCGTGGCCGTCCCCTACCTGCACGCCCACCGGGAGGGCTGGCGGGCGGCCGCCGGGATCGGCAAGAGCGTGGTGACCTCGGCCCTGGTGGACCGGGTCACCGCGGAACTGGGCCGGCCGCTGGTGGAGATGCCGGTCGGCTTCAAGTGGTTCACCGAGGGACTGTGGACCGGGGAACTCTGCTGGGGCGGTGAGGAGTCGGCCGGGGCGTCGTTCCTCCGCCGGGACGGCTCGGTCTGGACGACCGACAAGGACGGCATCGTTCCCGCCCTGCTCGCCGCCGAGATCATGGCCGTCACCGGGTCCTCGCCCTCGGAGCGGTGGCTCCGGCTCACCGAGCGCCTCGGCCGTCCGCATTACGTCCGGGTCGACAGCCCCGCCACTCCCGGACAGAAGGCCGCGCTGGCCCGGTTGTCCGCCGGGCGGCTGCCGGCCGGGCGGCTCGCCGGGGAGGACGTCGAGTCGGTACTCACCCACGCGCCGGGCAGCGGCACACCCCTGGGCGGCATCAAGGTGACCACGCGCAACGCCTGGTTCGCGGCCCGTCCGTCCGGAACGGAGAACCTCCACAAGGTCTACGCCGAGTCCTTCCTCGGCCCCGGGCACCTCGCCCGCGTCCTGGAAGAGGCCCAGGCGATGGTGGCGAAGGCGATCCGGGAGTGACCACGTCCTGAGCGGCGCCACGCCGCCCGCCCGTACCGTATTCCGGCCGCCCTGGGGCGCGCGGAATGCGAAGGCAGCCCAGCGGGGAAAAAGCCGGTGAGTTCATGCCGCGCGCTCCGCGACGGCATGCCCGAATACGGCCGCCGTGGCGCCACGGGCCCCAAATTTCCACCGGACGCCGTCGGCCTTTTCTTGAACGCCGATGAACGCCGGGGAATGTCCGCGCGCATTGCACCCCGACGGGGTGAGCGCGGTCCGTACCGGATTCCCGCTTCTCCCGGAGCCCAGCGTCGGGCGGCCGGGAGGTGCCGGGAAACACCGATCCGCAACGAGGAAAGGGTTTTTCATGTTCCGTGCAGTATTCACCCGCGGCCGTCTGCTCGCCGCCGCTGCCGGTGCCGGCGCGATCGTCGCGGCGGGCACCGTACCCGCCGCGGCGCAGCCGGCGCCGGCGTCCGCCGCGGTGTGCGAGTTCTCGGGCGCGCTCTGCCTGTTCGAGGGGACGGACTACACCGGCGAGAGGTTCACCGTCCAGTCGCTCGAGCCGGGCGTCGCGGTCTGCGTCGACCTGGCGGAGCACGGCTGGGCGGACCGCGCGCACTCCGCCGTCAACAACAACAGCAGGTCCGCGACCCTCTTCATGGGTGCCGACTGCACCGGGAGGGGCCTGTCCGTCACCGGCAGCCTGCCGTCCTTCGACTTCCCCGCGCTGAGCGTGCGGGTGTACTGACGGCCGGCCGCGGCGCGTGCCCGTCCGAGCCGGACGGGCACGCGCCGCCGTTCAACCGCGTTGTCGGCGCGGTCGGACACCCCGGCACGCCGACGCGGTGCCGCGGATCCGGCGGGAGCACGGTCCTTTCGGGTCCGCGGTCCGCCGGGGTGGCCAACTTGGAAAAGGGAAACTCTGACAACGTTGACAGTGAACGTTGCTCCCGGAAGTATGCGAGATCGCCTGAACGCGAGCGCGTACACGTTGGAGGACGACGACGATGAACGAGCGGCCCGTTCTTATTCATACCCATGGCATCGGAACGATCGACTACAGCTCGATGTCTCCCGAACAATTGGGCGCGGTGCATGAACTCGCCGTGGAAGGGGGGTTCGACGTCGTCCCGGGAATTTTCTTGGGGCGCGACCATATTTCTGCGTTGGCGGAAGTGATGTGCGCCTGGCACGAGAACCGCTCGTTGCTGCCGGCCATTTCCGGCTTCTCCGTGGAGGGTCCTCTCCTGGGACGTACGGGCGGGGTGCCGCCGCGCGGGATCTGGTCGCCCACCGCCCGCGAATGGGAGCGCATCGCCGCCCTGGGCCGGTACGGACTGCGGTACATCGTCATGGGCCCCGACATGGGTGACCTCGACGACGAGCTGGACGACGGCCTGTCCTACCGGGACGTCATCGACCTCTGCTACGCCAACGGCGTCAAGATCGCGCTCGGGCACTTCCAGCACGACGCGCCGGAGCTGAGCGCCGAACGCACCCGAGCCGTCATCGAGCACGTGCAGGACCGCTACGGCCCCGGCCCCGAGGTCCTGTTGACGGACCACCTCTACAACGACATGCCGCGCGCCTTCCGGCACGTGTGGCGCACCGCGCAGGAACGTTCCCGCCGTGCCGAGCAGCTCGCGCCGGTGCTCGCGGCCGACTGGGACACGGCGGACCTGGACCGGCTGCTGGGCCCGGTGCCGGCCACCCTGCTGCGGGCCGCCCGGGAAGGGCGGCTGCTGCCGTTCCTCAACTTCGACGGTGACCACGTCGACCTGGAGGTCTGCCGCCGCACGCTGGAACACCTCGGCCCCGAGCGCGTGATCGGCATCACCGACGACACCAGCGTCCCCTTCCTGGCCGGCGAGGAACTCCACCACCGTCAGGGCAGCGGTCTCTGGTACCGCTCCGACGGCATCGTGGCGGCCGGCTCCCGGGGGCTCGACGCCCAGCGCCGCAACGTCGCCGGCCTCACCACCGACGACACCGCCTTCGACCACCTGTTCCGGCACAACCCGCGCCGTGCGCTGACCCCGCTGCGGGCGCCCGCGGCGGCCGGGGTGGGCGGCCGGGCGGCCGGCGGCGCCCCGCGTCACGAGGAGCACGGCCGTGCCTGAGCCCGCCGTGGGGTACCGGCCCGCCGGCTCCGGCGCGCGGCAGCCCCTCGCCACCGCCGCCGGGACGACGGCCCGTGACGCGGCGGGCGTGTACGTCGCCGCCTGCGACCCGGAGGCCGCCGTCAACGCCAGCACCTGGCGGGAGACGGAGGCCGCCCATCGCGCGGTGCGGACCGCGCTGCTGTCCCACGCCTGGGCGGACGGGTCGGTTCCACAGGTCCTGCGGCGACTGGCCGGGGACCCCGCCGACGCCACCGCGTACCGGCTTGTCGAGGCGGCCCTCACCGCCGAGCTCGCCCGTGGCGGCGCGTTCGCCGCACGGCTCACCGAGCTGCTCGCCGAGGTGACGCGCACCAGCGTCGTCCGGTACCACCTGGGCGCCGCCTACCGGCAGCCCACGCCGGACGAGCCCCCCGCTCCACGGACCCCGGAAGAGGTCCTCGCCCTGCTCGCCGACGACCCGGCACTCCGTCCGGCTCCCCGGGCGGGCACGGGCGACCCGTTGATGGCGGTCGTCGTCCCGGTCCGGGCGCACCCGTCCGACACCGGCCGGGCGCGCAACGCCGTGGCCGCCGTCGCCTCCGCGCTGCGGCAGGACCTCGACCGGTCCGCGTACCGCGTCGTCGTCGTGGAGCAGGACGTGCGGCCCCGGATGGACCGGTACCTCGCCGGCCTCGTCGACGAGTACCTGTTCCTCCCCAACCCCGGTGCCTTCAACAAGAGCTGGGCGCTGAACGCCGGTGTGGCGGCCGTGCCGAAGGCGCGTCACCTGTGCTTCCACGACGCCGACATGGTGGTGGAGCCGGACCACCTGTCCAGGGTGGTGGCCTGCCTGGAAGAGGGCCCGCCGGCGCTGCTGCCCTACGGCGACCTGATCTTTCTCGACCCGGTCAGCAGCGGCCGGGCCATCCGGTCGCTGCTGGCACCCGGCGGCCCGGCGAGCGCGGACCCGGCCGGCCTGCGGGGTTTCGCGCTCCGCGACGTGTGGGGCGGGTACGTCTGCGTCACCAGGGAGCTCTTCGAGACCGTGGGCGGCTACGACGAGCGCTTCCGCGGCTGGGGCGACGAGGACAACGAGTTCTACCGGCAGGTGCTGCGGCACACGTCCGTGCCCCGCTGGAGCCGGCCGCTCGCGCACCTGTGGCACCGCCGGCCGGTCATGGTCGACGCCGAGGGCCGCCGGGCCAACCAGCACATCGCCAGGACACCGCGGCCGGCCGACCCGGGGCCGCTCGGCGACCCGGCCAAGTACGCGCACGAGATGCCGCACGACATGAGGACGGACACGGCGTGAGCACAGAGAACAAGGGACTGCCGGCCCGGTTCGGCGTACCCCCGCTGACGGAGGTGCGCCGGACCACGGCCGCGGTCCTCGTGGACACCGTGGGGGTGGGGCTGATGATCCCCATCTCCCTGCTGTACTTCACCCTCACCACGGACATCCCGGTCGCGTCACTGGGCGTCGCCCTCACGGCGGCCACCCTGCTGTCGCTGCCCGCCGGGCTGGCCGGCGGAGCGATGACGGACCGCTTCGGCCCCAAGCTGGCCATGGTCACCAACAACCTGGTGTCGGCGGCGGGTTACGTCCTGTACCTCTTCACGGACGGACTGCTCACGGCCTTCCTGGCCATGCTGCTGGTCGCCGTCGCGGACCGGATGTACTGGGCCTGCTGGTCGTCGTACGTGCACACGCTGAGCCACGGACGGCCCTTCGAGCGCTGGTTCGCCTTCCTGGAGTCGATCAAGGCGGGCGCCATGGGGCTGGGCGCGCTCCTGGCCACCCTGATCCTCGCCGTCAGCACCGACGTCGGCGCCCGCTGGCTGGTCGTCCTCAACATCGCCACCTGCGTGGTGGCCGCGCTGCTGTTCGTCCTCCAGCCCATGACCCCGGCGACCGGCGACGTGCCCCCCGCGGCGGACGACGAGGACCCCGAACTCCTGCAGGCCGTACGGGGCTGGCGGACCGTGCTCGCCGGCCGCACCAACCTCCTCTTCGTGGTCGGGCAGTTGCTGCTCAGCCCGGTGATGCTGCTGCCCTCCGTGGCGTTGCCGCTGCTGTTCGTGGAGCGGTGGGACATGCCGGTCTTCGTGTCCACGCTGCTCTTCGCGCTGAACACCGGTGTGGCGGCGCTGATCCAGACGCCGCTCAGCCACGCCGTGCGCTTCCGCTCCCGCGCCGGGGTCATCTGCTTCTCCGCCGGGCTGCTGTCCGCCTCGCTGCTGGTGATGGCCGTCCTGCCGGAGCGGCGGTCGGTCCTGGCCTGGTGCGTCGTGGTGTTCGTCGGCATTGTGCTGGCCGTCGTGGACGCGCTGTACATGCCGGCCTCCAACGCCCTGATGACCGAGTCGGCACCCGACGCGGTGCGCGGCCGCACCGTCGCGGTGTTCCAGACCGCGGCAGCCGTGGGCATGGCGGTCTTCCCGGCCTGCTTCAGCTTCGTCTTCGAGCTGTCGTCGGTGCTCACCTGGGTCCTGCTCGCCGTCGTCATCGCCGCGGGCGGGCTGTGCTTCGCGGCCGCCTCGGCGCGGCTGCCGCACGCGGTGCGCTTCCCGGAGTCCCGCACCCCGGACCCGACCGCTCCCCCGACGGACCCGGCCGCGCCGCCCGCCGGTCCCGCGCGCGAGGCCGCGCCGCCCGCGGCCGGCACCACGGAGCCCGGCAGCCCGCAGACCCAGGTGCCGGGCAAATGGGCGGGGTCGCAGTGAGCCGCCTTTCCAGCGGCCCCGGACGCCCCGCCCCGCCGGTGCCGCGGGACCGGCCGACCCCGGGCGCGTGCGCGGATGCCGTGGCCGTGCACCGGCTGCGCGTCCCACCCGCCGCGGTGCGCGGGCCACTCGTCCGCGACGGCGTCCTCTTCCACATCGACGTACGCCACCAGCACCTCGCCGCGGTCGTCGAGGGGCGGACCCGGGTGGTGCTGCCGAGCGTGCCGGCCGATGCCGTGCTCTGCGCGATCGGCGACGAACTGCGGATCGCGTACCCGGTGCCCGGCGGCTTCGGCGGTGTCGGTTTCCACGTGCGCGAGGGCCTGTCCACCTGCCCGGTCCCCCGGTCCTTCCCGCCCGTCCTGTGGGCCCCGCTGCGGGCCGCCGCCGCGCCGGCGGGCGTGGTGAGGGAGCACACGCAGATCCGGATGGAGACCGGCGGCCCGGCCCTGGAGCTGTCCCTGCCCGCCGCCCCGCCGGACGGCGGACCGCTGCTGCGGCCCGGGGACCGGGGCGCCGTCTGGCCCGTGCGGCGGATCCTGCTGGAGCCCGCCGGTGAGGACGGGTGCCTGGTCACCGAACGTCCCCCCGGCCTGGTGTTCGGGGCGGCACCGTGGTGACCGGCCTTCCGACGGGGGACGGCACGGGCGAGCGGGTGCACTGGCCGGGCGTGGTGGTCGTCGGTGCCGGTGTGACCGGACTGCTGGTCACCGAGCGGCTCAGACGGCGCGGCGTGCCGGTGCTCCTGGTGGAGCAGAGCCGGCTCGGCGCGGGCCAGACCGGTCACTGCCACGGCTATCTGCACCGCGGCTACATCTATCGCGGCATCACCGCCTCCCAGCGGCAGGCCCTGAGCCGCTGCGCCGACTGGTGGGACGAGCACCTCGCCCGGGCGGGCGGCGACGCCGTTGTCGGCGAACGAAGCGTCGTCGGCTTCACCGGGGCCGCGGAGCGGGAGGAGACACTGGCCGCCTGGAAGACGCTCGGCATGCCCTGGGAGGACATCGACGCGCCCGGCCTGGAGGGCACCGCCGGGACGTTCGCGGTACCGGAGACCACGGTGTCGCCGCGAGCGGCGATGCGCGTCGTGGCCGGCGTCGCGGCCTCCACCCCCACCGTCCACGGCCGTGCCACGGCCGTGTGGCCCTCCGGCCGGTCGATGCGGGCCGTGGACGTCCTCACCGGCGAGGGCACGGTGACCATAACGGCCCCCGCCTACGTACTGGCGGCCGGGCTGGGCACACCGGACCTGCTGGGGCCCTGGGCACGCACCCTCGGCATACGGACCCGGCTGTCCTACATGCTGGTGTGCCGCACCGGCCGGGACCTCCCCCACGCGTTCTGCCTGCCCGCCGACAGCGCGCAGGGCCTCTTCGTGGCGTCACGGCCTCTCGGCCCCGACCGCGTGTACCTGATGTCGACCTTCGTCAGCTTCTGGGCGAGCACCGAGGACGCGGACGCGCGCCGGTCCTGGCTCGGTGCCGCCTCCCGGGTGCTCGCCACCCACCTGCCCGGCCTGTGGGAGGACCCCGAGGCCCGGTGGGGCGTCTATCCGGCGAGGAAGGTCGAGGTGGACGCGCCCGGCGGCGGACTGCCCGAGGGCGGCGTCTTCGACCTCGGCTGGGACAACGCGGTGACCGTCCTGCCGGGAAAGCTGGTGCTCGCCCCGATGTACGCGGACCGCGCCCTGGAACGGCTCGCTCGGCTCACCGGCCTCGACCGCCTGCGCGGTCCGTCGCTGCCCGGTGCGTCGCTGCCCGGTTGGCCGCTGCCCGGGCCCGGCCCGCTGCTCGCGCCGCACGGCCCCGGTGACTCGCCCTGGGCCGCCGAGGACTGGGAGATGACACCGCTGTTCACCCGCACCGAGCTCTTCGACCACCCGGAGCCGTACCACCCGGTCCCCGCACCGCCGACCCGAAAGGAAACCCACCGGTGGAGTGCCTGATCCTGAGCGCCGGAGCCGGCAGCAGACTCATGCCGCTCACCGCCCGGCTGCCCAAACCCCTCCTCCCGCTCGGCTCGACGACCGTCCTGGGACGGCTGGTCGGACAGGTGGCGCCACTCGGTCCCCGGCGGGTCCTGTGCAACCTGCACCACCACGCGGCGGCGGCCGAGCGGTACTTCGCCCACGCGGACCTGGCCCTGCCGGTGCTCAGCCGCAGGGAGGACCGGCTGCGCGGACCGGCCGGCTCGATGCTCACCTTCCAGGACGAACTCGCCGCCGCCGACACCGTGCTCGTCGTCTCCGGCGACCTGTACCTGGGGGACGGGGCGCTGGCCGAACTGGTGCGGCGGCACCAGCAGAGCGGGAGCGACCTGTCCGTGCTCGCCGTCGAGGTGGACGACGGTTCGCGCTTCGGCGTCTTCCGCTTCGACGACGGCGGACGCGCCGTCGCGCTGGAGGAGAAGCCGGCCTGGGCGGCCGGCCGGCGCAGCTGGGTCAGCGGCGGGGCGTACTGCCTGCGCCCCGAACTGCTGAAGAGGGTCCCGGCCGACGGCCTGTACGACTTCGGCGCCCATCTGATCCCCGAGCTGCTGGCCGAGCGGGCGGCGGTCTGCGTCGTCCCGTGGCTGGGACGGTGGGACGACCTCGGGACCACCGACTCCTACCGGCGGGCCGTCCTCGACGACCTCGCCTCCCGTGCCCCCGAGGGCGCGGACGCCAGCCACGTCGCGCCCACCGCCCGCGTCCATCCGACGGCGCGCCTCACCGGCCGGGTCCTCGTCGCGGACCTCGCCGTGGTGGGGGCCGGCGCCCGGCTCCACGACACGGTCGTCCTTCCCGGCGCGACGATCCCCGACCACACCACCGTGGCCGACGGCTGCGTCGCCTGACCCTGAAGCCGAACGAATCCGGGAGACCCCATGCGCGTCCTCGCCCTCGCCCCGGCCTATCACCCACTGATCGGCGGCGCCGAGTCCTACATACGCACCATCGCGACCGGACTGGCCGCCCGCGGCCACGACGTGCTGGTCGCCACGGACGGCGACCGCGTCCCCGCGCCCGCCGACGACCTCGACGGCCAGGCCCGGATCCGGCGCCTCGTGGCGTACCGGGAACTGCTGGACGACCCGACGAAACTCCGCTGGGAGCAGATGCAGTTCAGCACGGCGGAGGAACTCGCCGCCCTGGTCGACGACTGGGGCACGCCGGACGTCGTGTTCGCCAACAGCCACGAGACGGCCGTGCTCGGCAGCATGGTCGCCATGACCTACGGCCGCCCGCTGGTGGCCAACTTCCACGAGCAGCAGCCCGAACGCGGCCCGCTCGGCCGCGGCCGCGCCCGGCTGGTCTACGCCACCCTGCCGGTCAACGCGCTGGTGGCGGGCAGCCGCTTCTACTACGAGAAGGCGATCGCCTACGGCAGCCCGGTGGAGACCACCCACCACATCCCGCACGGCATCGAGTGCGAACGGTTCGCCACCGAGGGGCCGCGGCGGCCCGACGGCCGCTTCGTCATCGTGCTCAGCGGCCGCATCGCCCCCCGCAAGCAGCAGGACTTCATGGTGCGGGTGCTCGCCCGGCTGGTCGCCGGCGGGCTCGACGCCCACCTGGTCATCGCGGGCCGGGCCCACTCCTCCGACCTCACCTACCACGAGCGGCTGCTCGTACTCGTCAAGGAGCTCGGACTGTCGGACCGGGTCACGCTCCGCCAGGACCTCGCCCTCGACGACATGCCCGAGGTGTACCGGGAGTGCGACGTGGTGGTGCAGCCCAGCCTCGCCGAGGGCCTGGGGCTGGCCGTGCTGGAGGCGATGGCCGCGGGACGGCCCACCGTGGTCAGCGACGTGAGCGGGCTGCGCGAGGTGATAAGCGACCCGCACATCGGGCTGCGCCTGCCGCCCCGCGCCGAGGGCGCCTGGGCCGAAGCGCTGGCGCAGCTCGCGGCCGACGAGCGGCTGCGGGCCCGGCTGGCCACCAACGCCCTGTCCACCGTGCGCCGGGAGTTCAACGTCCGCCGGATGCTGGAGCAGACCGAACGGCTCCTGGAGGGCGTGCGCGCGGCATGGAGCCCGGACGGGTTCGACACCGACCGGTGACGTCCGCGCGGCCGGCCGCCGCCGAACCGCCCGTACCCCTTCCGCCCTGACGCAAGGACACCTCACCATGCGCGTACAGAACGGCACCATCTGGCTCGACGGGGAGATCGCCGGCTGGGAGGAGGCGAGGCTCCCCCTGATGTCGGACGCGCTGCTGCGCGGACTCAGCGTCTTCGACGGTCTGGTCGCCCGGCGGCAGACCGACGGATCCCTGGCGCTGCTCGGCGCCGAGCGGCACCTCGACCGGCTGGCCCGGTCCTGCGCGGTGCTCGGCCTGCCCCTGGAAACCGGCGTCCCCGGGCTGCTCGAGGGCTGCCGCGCCGCCGCCGAACGGGAGGCCGCCGGCTCCCCGGACTGCGACGTGTACGTCCGGCCCATGGTGGTCGGCGCGGTCCTCACCCCGCGCGCCCGCGAGGCGTCGGTGACCGTCGCGGCGTTCCGCCAGGCGCCCGCCGCTCCCACGCCGGTGGCTCTGCTGACCAGCGCGTGGCGACGCCCCACCGACGACACGCTGCCCCCCGCGCTGAAGGTGGTCGGCAACTACCAGCTCACCCGCCTCGCCCGGCTGGAGGCGAAGAAGGCCGGGTACGACGACGCCCTGGTCCTCAACGCCGCGGGACGGGTCGCGGAGTCGGCGGGCGCGGCCGTGGTGCAGGAGCTCGGCGGACGGCTCAGCACCCCGCCGCCGTGGGAGGGCTGCCTGGACTCGGTGACCGTCGCCCTGCTCGCCCTGCTCGCCCGGGCCGAGGGCATGGAGTGGGCCCGGGAACCGCTGCAGCGCACCGCCGTGCTCGGCGCGGACGGCCTCGCCCTGGCCGGGACGCTCGCCGACGTGGTCCCGGTGAGCAGGCTGGACCACCGCTCCTACGCCGCGCCCTCACCCCTGCTGGAGCAGCTCGGCCTGCTGTGGGCCGACGCGTCCCGGGGCGGCAAACACGCCGGGCTGCTCGAGACGGTGACGGTCTGATGGCGGAGCGGAACACCGACGGCGCGTTCGACGTCCTCGCCACCCGGCAGGCGTACACGTCGCCGTACATGCGGCTGCGCGAGGACGACGTGCGCTTCCCCGACGGCTCGCTCGGCGTCTGGACGGTGCTGGAGCGGTCCGACTTCGCGCTGGTGGTGCCGGAGGTGGCACCCGGCCGGCTGGCCATGGTCAACCTCTACCGGCATCCGGTCGGCCGCCGGTTCTGGGAATTCCCCCAGGGCTCGGCGTCCGACCCCGGCGTCCCGCCGGAGGAAGCGGCCGCCGGGGAACTGCGCGAGGAGGCCGGTTTCACGGCCGGTGAGTGGCACCGGCTCGGCATCCTGCACGAGGCGTACGGATACGCGACCGGCGTGTGCCACGTCTTCCTCGCGCGGTCGCTGACCGCGGTCGGCCGCTCCCCGGAGCCCGGCGAGGGAGACGTGTGGACCGGTGAGTTCGACACCGGGGAACTGTGGCGGATGCACGACGCGGGCGACCTCACCGACGCGGTGACCGTCGCCGCGCTCGGCCTGTACGAACGGACGCGGCACGGGACCGGACCGTGCCCCGGGCAGCCGGGAGGGACGGCGTGAACACCCACACGGCCGCGCACGACGGCCACCGCACCACCCAGGCCGCCGGCACCGGCTCCTGGGGCGACCCGGCGCGGGCCGAGGAGGCGCTCGCCCTGTCCGCCGGGGGCACACCCCGCAACGTCATCCTGTTCGTGGGGGACGGCCTGGGCGAGGACGAGCTGACCATCGCCCGCAACTACCTCAGGGGTGCCGACGGGCGGCTCGTCCTGGACGGGTTCCTCTTCACCGGCACGGTGACCAACTACTCGGTGGTTCCCGGCGACCCGACCCGGCACAACTACGTCACCGACTCCGCCGCCGCGGCCACCGCCTGGGCGACCGGGGTGAAGACCTACAACGGCGCGATAGGCGTGGACGCCTTCGGTGACCCCGTCCCCACCCTGGTGGAACTGGCCAGGGAACGCGGGATGGCCACCGGCATCGTCACCACCGAGGAACTCTGTGACCCCACCCCCGCGGCGATGGGCGCCCACGTGGCCGACCGCAGCGGCCGGGGACCGGACACCATGCAGCGGTGCCCGGCACAGGCGGCCGAGAACGGCGGACCGGGTTCCATCGCCGAACAGCTGGTGCGCACCCGCCCCGACGTCCTGCTCGGCGGCGGCGCGCAGTACTTCCGGCAGACCGTCCGGGCCGGCGAGTTCCGCGGCCGCACCGTCCTCGACCAGGCCGCCGCCAGCTACCGGCTGGTCACCACCGCGGCCCAACTGGCCGCCGCGGACGCCGATGCGCCGCTGCTCGGCCTGTTCGGCGAGGGCGCGCTGGCACGCGCCTGGGTCGGACCGACAGCGCGCGTCGACCGGGGCCCCGCGGCCGTGTGCCGCGTCAACCCCGACCTCCCGGCGGACCAGCCGACGCTGGCCCGGATGACGGCCAAGGCGCTGGAGATCCTGGAGCGACGGGCGGCGGGCCGGGGGTTCCTGCTGCAGGTCGAGGCGGGCCTGATCGACACCGCGAGCCACGACGGCGACCCCTGCGGCATGATCAGCGAGGTGGCCGCCTTCGACGAGGCGGTCTCCGTGGGACTGCGCTGGGCGGACCGGCATGGGGACACCCTGGTCCTGGTCACCGCCGACCACGGGCACTCCGCCCAGATCGTCCCCACCGACGTCGAGAGCCCCGGGGCCACGGCGATGCTCCTGGCACACGACGGCGAGCCCATGCTGATCAACTACGCCACCAACCTGCCCGGCGAGATCCTCGTGCACACCGGCGCCCAGGTGAGGATCGCCGCCCACGGCCCGTCCGCCGCCTCGGTCCTCGGCCTCGGTGACCAGACGGATCTGTTCCACCTGATCACCCGGACGTGGCAGGAGGCGCACGACCGTGACGGCGGCTGACCCCGGTCCCCGGGCACCGGGGGGCCGAGGCCGGCCGGCCGGCACACTGCCGCGGAGCGGGGCGAGCGGGGCGAGCGGGCCGGCGCCGCGGGGCGCCGGACGGGGCGTCATGAGCCGCGCGGTCATGCTGGGCCCCGCCTTCGTCGCCGCCGTCGCCTACGTCGACCCCGGCAACTTCGCCACCAACTTCGCCGCCGGGGCACACTTCGGCCACCGCCTGCTGTGGGTGGTGCTGCTGGCCAACGTGACCGGTCTGTTCTTCCAGGCACTGGCCGCCAAACTGGGCGTCGCCACCGGCCGTGACCTGATGCAGCTGTGCCGGGCCAGGTATCCGCGTCCGGTGACCTACGGCCTGTGGGCGCAGGCCGAGGTGGTCGTCGTGGCCACCGACCTGGCGGAGATCATCGGCGGTGCCCTCGCCCTCCACCTGCTGTCGGGCATGCCGCTGCCGCTCGGCGGCGCCGTCACGGCGGCCGTGTCCTTCGCGCTGCTCTTCCTGGACCGGCGGGGCCGCCACCGGTTCGACTGGGTCGTGGCCGGCGCGCTGTTCGGCATCGCGGGCGGGCTGCTGTGGTGCACCGCCGTGGCCGGCCCCGACACCCACGACCTGTCCACCGGTCTCGTACCGGGCTTCGAGGGCCGGGAGAGCCTGCTGCTCGCCGTCGGCATCATCGGGGCCACGGTCATGCCGCACGCCATCTACGTGCACTCGGCCCGGTCGGCGGAACGCGTCGGCACGCTGCGGCGCGCCGGGGTCTTCCGGCCGGGCCGCGACGACCGCGCGGTGCTGCGCGGGATCCGGTTCGACGTGACCGTCGCCATGGTGCTCGCCGGGATCGTCAACGCCTCCATGCTCGTCGTCGGCGCGCAGCTGGCCGGGGGCACCGGGCCGCTCGTGGAGACCCTGGAGGACGTACGGGACGGGCTGCGCGCGACGCTGGGCGAGGGTGTGGCACTGGCCTTCTGCGGGGCGCTGCTCGTCTCGGGGCTCTCCTCCTCCTCGGTGGGCACCTACGCCGGGCAGGTGATCATGGCCGGGTTCCTCCGCCGGGTTCCCTCCCTGGTGGTGCGCAGGGCCCTGACGGTGTTCCCTTCCCTGCTCGTCCTGGCGGTGGGCGTCAATCCGACGACGGCGCTAGTGTGGTCCCAGGTCGTGCTGTCCTTCGGCCTTCCGTTCGCCCTCGTCCCGCTGCTCCTGGCCACCCGGGACAGGGAACTGATGGGCCCCTTGGTGAACCGCCCGGCGACCACGGCCTGCGGCGCCTTGGCGGGAGCCGCGGTCGTCTGCCTCAACCTCAGCCTCTTCCTGCCGTGACCACCGGCCCCCGGGCCGCAGTACGCTGAATGCCCGTCGGCGACAGAACGAAGCGAGAACCCATGCGTACCGGACCCGCGACCGAGACGGACAGGCCCGCCGACAGGGCGCGGCTGCGCCCCGCGACCGCGGCGGACGCCGGCTTCCTGGCGGAAGTGCTCCTGGAGGCGTTCAACTGGGCCCAGCCGCGGTTCACCCTGGAGGAGATCCTGCGGACGCCGAGCATCGCGCACTACGTCACCGACTGGCCCCGGCCGGGCGACTTCGGCGTGGTGGCCGAGGACGGCCCGGGCCGCCCGGTCGGTGCCGCATGGGCACGGACCTTCCCCGCCGACGATCCCGGCTACGGCCATGTCGACCCGCGGGTACCGGAACTGACGCTCGGTGTCCTCCCCGGGCACCGCGGACGCGGCATCGGCGGCGCCCTGCTCGACACGCTGGTGGCACAGGCGGCCCGGGCCCGCGTCGACCTGAGCCTGAGCGTGGAGGACGGCAACCCGGCTGTCCGCCTCTACGCCGCCCGCGGCTTCGTGACGGTCGGCCGCGAGGGGAACTCGGACACGATGCTGCTCCGGCTCACCGGCACACCCACGGACCACCCCCGGACCTGACCGCCACCACACACGACGAACGGCCCCGCACGCCGACGGGCGGTGCGCACCCGGCTCCGAGCGCCGGCGGGTAGTACGTACCAAGCCCCGCGGAGACGATTTCCGGCCCCTGGCCCTCTCGGTAGTAGCCAACGGGTGTGCCGACGGCATCGGCGCTGTGTTTCGACATGCCGGCCGTGCGTTCGTGTCCCGTTCTCTCGGAGGTGTGGTGCCGGGCGGGTCACTTCGCGGTGGCGGGCAGCTCGCCCGTTTCGTCGGCGGCCTCCGCGCCTTCCCGTAGCAACCAGGTGAGCAGGGCCGCGCAGGCCGCGAAGCCCGCCGCGACGGGCAGGACCAGAGCCGCCGAGCGGGTGAGGATGACCGCTCCGAGGGCGCTGGAGAGGAAGTTGCCGAGGTACGCGGCGGATGTGTTCAGCGAGGTCACGACCGAGGCGCCGCCGGGCGGGGCGTAGGTGATGATCCGGTGCTGCTGCGGCCCGATGACCGAGTACGACACCACACCACTGAGCGCTGTGGCGATCGCCACGAGCACGAAGGTCTCCCGGATCGGCAGCATGATCAGGAAGACCGCGGTGACACCCGCCGTGGCGCCGACGACGACCCGCCGCGGGTCGTACCGGTCGGCCAGCGTGCCGGCCGCCAGATTCCCGCCGGTCGCGGCGACGCCGAACACCAGTAGCAGCAGCGCGAGCCGGGCCTGCTCACCGTCGACGGCCGGCGCGAAGACCGCGCTCATGTAGGTGAAAGGCAGGAAGATGCCGGTGAACGCCAGCAGGGTGACCACCAGAATCCGCAGGACCCGTCGGTTGGTCAGCGGCGCGATACGCTGCCGCAGCGTCGCGCCCTGGTCGAGCCGGACGGGCGGCAGCAGGACGGCGACGACGGTCGCCACCGCGGCGGCGATCGCGGCGACGAACCAGATCGCGGCCTGCCAGCCCCATGCCCCGCCGATGAGGGTGCCCAGCGGGGCACCCAGCACCAGGGCCAGCGTCGCCCCGGCGGTCACCATGGCAATCGCCCTGCCCCGCCGTTCCTCACCGGCGAGATACGCGGCCGTGGCCACGGCGCTCGCCATGAACAGTGCCGCGCCGGCACCCGCCAGCACGCGTGACACCAGCACCAGTCCGTACTGGTGCGCCGACGCCGTCACCGCGTTGCCCACCGCGAGCAGCGCGACTCCGGTGACGAGGACCCGGCGCCGTGACCACGTGCCCGTGAACGCGGCGAGGACGGGTCCCAGGATCGCGTACGCGAGGGAGAACAGACTCACCAACTGACCGGCAGCACCAGTGCTGACGTGCAGGGTCGTACGGATTTCGGGCAAAAGGCCGACGATGATGAAGCCGTCGGTTCCGACCACGAACGCACCGAGGGCCAGAACCGCGGTCGGCACACGCCAGTGAGAACCTGCTGCGGACGTGTCGTTTTCCGCCACCGTGCGATCTCCAAACCGATTGTCACCATTACCGACATTCCGAATGTCGCGATGAACGTGCCTCATGCTCCGCCGGCCTGACACCGTGCGTCGGCGGTGTCGGCGCCGGACGTCCGTGAAGGGCTCGGCCCGCGGGGACGGGACGCCGGCGAGGACGAAATCCCGAACACCGCGGCGGCTAACGTCTCATCGGTGTGCGTGCCGGGTTCCCGGTCGTTGACCGGCGGCGCGTTCATCCTCGCCTGTCCTCTTCGTCTCGTCGTTCCGGCCGTAACCAGCGTTCCGGCAGCGGTAGTTATTCCTCCGATGCTGCCGCAACGACGCTGATCAACCAGTTCCGGGGCACCCACCCACGCCGTGGAGAGGGACGGCGTACGGCCGGCGTCCTTCGACGGCGCCCGGTCCACCCGGCTGCTCGGGGCCGCGCTCCGTCCAGCCGAGCCGGCCGAGGAACTCCTCCGGCTCCTCCGTGCCGAACCGCCACGGCGTGCCGTCCTCGCGCAAGAAGCGCAGGAGCGGCTGGGTCATCGGGTGGCGCAGCAGGGTCGCGCCGGTCATGCCGATGATCGGCCGGCTCTCGGCCGGGCAGGCGTCGGCCACCGTTTCGAGCAGCCGCGCGGCCCGTTCCTCCCGGAGGAAGAAGACCAGCCCCTCGGCGAGCAGCGGTCCGCGTCCCCCGCTCGCTCCCGGGCCCGATCGTCATGACCCGCTGACACCGGTCAAGGGAGCCGTGGTCCCCAATTGATCCCCCAAAACGGCCGAGGGCCGGTTTCGGATACCTCCGAAACCGGCCCTGACCTGCGACTCTCACAAGTCGGGACGACAGGATTTGAACCTGCGACCCCTTGACCCCCAGTCAAGTGCGCTACCAAGCTGCGCCACGTCCCGATGCACTGCCGCGCGGTGGCCCGCGTGATCGTGCGGACAGCACTTTACCCCACACCGGCGGGTGCACCGAAGAGGGCCGGACAGACATTCACACAGAACGGGGCAAATCGGGATCATTGGTCGGGCGGGGGTGGGAGCGGGGCGGGGGCGCGGTGGGGGACGCGGCGGGGCACAATCGGCGGTATGACGAACTCGGGGTCATCGGATGCCAGGGACCGGGACACGGACGGGCGGGCCCGGAACGCGCGGCCCCGGGACGGGCTGGGGCGTCCCCTGCCCTACGGCGCCGAGGGCGTTCCCCGGCAGCCGGAGGGGGTGCTGCGGGCGCCGCAGGAGACCGTCGGTGAGGCACAGGCGCTGCTGGCCGCCGGACGGCCGTTCCACGCGCACGAGGTGTTCGAGGACGCCTGGAAGTCGGGGCCGCCGGAGGAGCGCCCGCTCTGGCGGGGCCTGGCCCAGCTGGCCGTCGGGCTGACCCACGCGGCCCGGGGCAACGCCGTCGGCGGGGCCCGGCTGCTGCGGCGGGGCGCCGGCGCGGTCGAGGAGTGGGCGGCCGGGCAGGGCGAGGACCGGCCCTACGGACTGGATCTCCCCGGACTGACCCGGTGGGCGCGGGAGCTGGCGGAGCGGGTGGAGCGCGACTCGGCACCGGTCGACCCACGCGTCGAGGCCCCCTGGCTGGGGCCCGCCGAGGCATCCCGGCCAAGCCCCGCCGAGGTACCCCGGCCGGGCCCGGCCGAGGCACCCCGGTCGGGCTTCTGACCTGGCCGCCTCCCCTTGCGCGGTCGATGGACCGTCGCTGCGCGTACGGAGACGGTGGACGCATTGTCAGTGGCATGCGGCAGACTCGGGGCGTGCGAAAGATTCATGTCATCGGCATCGGCGCGGGCGACCCCGACCAGCTGACCTTGCAGGCGGTCAAGACGCTGCGGAGCACGGACGTGTTCTTCCTCCTCGACAAGGGCGAGGTGAAGAGCGATCTGACCCAGCTCCGCCGGGACATGCTGGACGCGCACCTGCCGGCCGGGTCGTACCGGGTGGTGGAGGCCCGCGACCCGGAGCGGGACCGCTCGGCGGGCGGGTCGGCCTACTCCCCCGCCGTCGGCGACTGGCGCAGCGCCCGCGCCGGGATCTACGAGCGGCTGATCGCCGGAGAGCTGGACGAGGACGGCACCGGCGCGTTCCTCGTGTGGGGGGACCCCGCGCTGTACGACAGCACGCTGGGCATCCTGGAGGAGGTGCTGGCGCGGGGCGCGGTGGAGTTCACGTACGACGTGGTGCCCGGTGTCAGCAGCGTCTCCGCCCTGGTCGCCCGGCACCGCACGGGGCTGAACCGGGTCGCCCGGCCGGTGCAGATCACCACGGGACGGCGGCTGGCCGAGGGCTTCCCGGAGGGGGTGGACGACGTGGTCGTCATGCTGGACGCGCACCAGGCCTTCCGGCGGTACGCCGAGGAGGACATGGACATCTACTGGGGCGCCTACATAGGCACGCCGGACGAGATCCTCGTCTCCGGCCCGATCGCCGAAGCCGCTCCGCGCATCGAGCGCGTACGAGCCGAGGCACGCGAACGCAAGGGCTGGATCATGGACACGTACCTGCTCCGCAGAAACCCGGCGGAGGACCGGCCCACCCGGGACTGACAGGAACACCGCCCGAGCAGCCCGGCGGGGAACGGGCCCGGGGTGGGTGGCGTCCACCAAGGCCTCCACCCGGTGCTCGCGCAGCCGGTCCGCAAGGCCCTCCGGCCCGCCGAAGCCGCCGACGCGCACCTCGCCGGGCAGCGCCCGGGCCGGGCGACCCGGCCGGCGAGCGAGGTAATAACCCGCACCCCGGGCCGGACGGCGAGGTCGGCGGCGAGGCGACGGGCCTCCCTGGTGCCGCCGAGGATCAGCACATGCGCGGCATAGAGGTGAGCGTAGGAGGTGTCGGACGGCGACCGCCCGGCCGGCCGGGTGCCTCGGTCGGGGGTGTCGGGGCACGGCGGCCGGTACGTGCCCACGGCGGCCGACGTGCCCCTCCTGAGCGACCCCCCACGGGTCACTCACCTGCCGCCCTTGAAACCGTCGGCCCAGTGCCGAGCCCGCCCGTGGCGCGCTGGCCGCATCCTCCCGCCCACCATCGCCAACCAGCCCGCACAGCGCAGTCAGCGCAGCAGCAGTTGCACGCCGCCCACGATCGTCGCCGCGATGACGAGTTGTTCGAAGAGTCGCTGGTTGATTCGGTTCACAGCCCATTTGCCGAACAACGCCCCGGGCACGACGAACAGCGCGAGCGCGGCGTCAAGGAGCAGGGAGTGTCCGTCGATCAGGCCCAGGCCCACGCTGAACGGCACCTTGGAGACGTTCACGATGAGGAAGAAGAAGGCGGAGGTGCCGAGGAAGCCGAGCTTCCGGAAGCCGGCGGACAGCAGATACAGCGACATCACCGGCCCGCCCGCGTTGGCGACCATCGTGGTGAACCCGCCGAGCACGCCGTAGGAGCGGGCCTTCGTCCGGCCCGCCCGGTTCGTCACCGCCTCGGGGGCCGGCGGGGTCTCGGCCGTCCGCCGGCGCCAGATCGTGACCCCGGCCATGAGCAGCAGGATCGCGCCGATCGAGACCCGTACCATCCCGTCGTCGGCCCAGACCAGGAACAGGGTGCCGGCCACCACGCCCGCCGCCACCGCCGGGAACAGCCGCCACAGCGTGGGCCAGTGCGCGTGCCGTCGGTAGGTGGCGACGGCGAGTACGTCGCCGGCGATCAGCAGGGGCAGCAGTACGCCGGTGGAGGCGCGGGCGGGCAGGACCGCCGCGAAGATCGCGAGGCTGACCGTGTTCGCCCCGCTGACCGCGGTTTTGGAGAAGCCGACGAGTACGGCCGCGAAGGCGAGCGCGGCGAACTCCCAGCCTGATATGTGCCAGAGCGTCATCGTGTTCATTCGGGGGCCGATGTTATGCGCATGATCAACCCACGCGTAAGGACCGTCTCGCGAGCCGGTCCATGACAACGCGTCCTGGCACGCGCCGTGTCACGCGTCGTGTCACGCGCCGTGTCACGCGTCCTGGCACGCGCCGTGCCACTCGTCGTGGCGACCCCCGCCGCGTCACCGCCCCACGTACCGTGCCCGCAGCTCCCGCTTGAGCACCTTCATGCTGGGGCCCAGCGGCAGGGTGTCCGTGAACTCCACGCGGCGCGGGTACTTGTGCCGGCCCAGGTGTTCCTTGGACCACTCGGTGAGGGCGGCGGCATCCGGGGCGGTGCCCGGGGCCGGGACGACGACGGCGCACACCTCCTCGCCGTGCAGTTCGTCCGGCAGACCGATGACGGCGACTTGGGCGATCTCCGGGTGCCGCATCAGGACCTCCTCGACCTCGCGCGGGTAGACGTTGTAGCCGCCGCGGATGATGATGTCCTTCTTGCGGTCGACGATCCGCAGGAAGCCCTCGTCGTCCTTGGTGCCGAGGTCGCCGGTGCGGAACCAGCCGTCCACCAGCGCCTCGGCGGTGGCCTCGGGGCGGCCGAGGTAGCCGGAGAAGACGTTGTGGCCGCGGATGACGACCTCGCCCAGCTCGCCGGGCGGCAGCAGCTCGATCCGGTCCTCCACGTCGGCGCGGGCTATCTCCGCGTCGACGCCCCACAGCGGGTGCCCGATGGTGCCGGCCTTGGCGCCGAACACCGGCTGGTTGACGGTGGCGGCCGGAGAGGTCTCCGACAGCCCGTAGCCCTCGTAGATCCGCGCCCCGAAGGCGGCCTCGAACCGCTCCAGTACCGCGACCGGGAGCGAGGCCCCGCCGGAGACGCACAGCCGCAGCCCGGGAAGGCGCCCGGCGTCGGCGGCGGCCGCCGCGAGGGCGACGAACATGGTGGGCACGCCGTGGAAGGTGTTCACGCCCTCCTCGACCATCAGCTCGATGGCCCGGGCCGCGTCGAAGCGGGGCAGCAGCACGAGCGTGGCGCCCGCCCGCCAGGTGGAGTGCAGGGAGACCGTCTGGCCGAAGGCGTGGAACAACGGCAGCGCGCCGAGGGCGATGTCGTCGGCGCGGACGTCGTGCGCGTCGAAGGCGTTGACGGTCGCGTTCATCACCAGGTTGAAGTGGCTGAGGACGGCGCCCTTGGGGACACCGGTGGTGCCGCTGGTGTAGAAGATCACCGCCGGGTCGTCGGCGGCCCGGGTGACGTACGAGGGCAGCGGCTCGGCGTCGGCCGCCAGTTTGTCCAGCTCCTCCCCCAGGGTGACCACTCGGACACCGGCGGCCGCGGCCGCGGCCCGGCCGGTCTCGGCCTGGGCCGGGTGGACGAGCAGCACGGTGGCGCCGCTGTCCTTGAGGACGTGCTCGACCTCGCCGGCCGACAGCAGCAGGTGGACGGGGACGACGACACCGCCCGCCGCGGCGATCGCGTAGTAGGCGACCGGGAACTCGGCGGTGTTGGGGGCCATCAGGGCGACATGGTCGCCGGGCCGTACGCCGAGGCCGGTGAGCGCGCCCGCCCGGGCCAGCGCCCGCTGCCACACCTCGGCGAAGGTGAGCCGCAGTTCGCCCTCGACCAGGGCGGTCTTGCCGGGGCGGCGCCGGGCGTTCTCGGCGAGGATGGCGGCGACGGACAGGGTTGCCATGGAGTGCTGCTCCGTTTCCTTGCTGCGGCTCGTACTACCGGATCCCCGTGCGGGGAGCCCCCGTCGAAGACTTCTCAGTGCCGCTCGACCAGCACCGCGCTGCCCTGGCCCACGCCCACGCACATGGTCGCGAGGCCGCGCCGGGCGCCCGTGCGCCCCATGCGGTGCAGCAGGGTGGTCAGGATGCGGGCGCCGGAGCAGCCGAGGGGGTGGCCGAGGGCGATGGCGCCGCCGGTGGGGTTCACCAGGTCGGGATCGAGGCCCAGTTGGTCGACGCAGGCGAGGGCCTGGGCGGCGAACGCCTCGTTCAGCTCGGCCTCCTGGAGGTCGCCGGTCTCCCAGCCGGCCCGGGCGAGGACCTTCTGCGTGGCGGGCACCGGGCCGAGGCCCATCACGTCGGGGTGGACACCGGCGGACGCGCCCGCGACATACCGGCCGAGGGACTCCAGGTTGAGGTCGTTCAGGGCCTCTTCGCTGACCAGCAGCAGCCCGGCGGCGCCGTCGTTCATCGGCGAGGCGTTCCCGGCGGTGACGGTGCCGTCCGCGCGGAAGGCCGGCTTGAGGCGGGCCAGCTTCTCCAGCGAGGTGTCCTCGCGGACGCACTCGTCGTGCTCGACAGTGACGCCGTCCGGGCGCTCGACGGGCAGGATCTCGTCGTCGAAGTGGCCGTTCTTGCGTGCGGCGGCGGCGAGTTGGTGGCTGCGCAGGGCGAACTCGTCCTGCCGGGCACGGGAGATGCCGAGGCGGGCGGCGACCTCCTCGGCGGTCTCGCCCATGGAGAGCAGGCCGTGCAGTTCCTTCATGGCGGGGTTGACCAGCCGCCAGCCGAGCCGGGTGTCGTAGGTCTCCATGCGGTGCGGCAGGGCGTCGTCGGGCCGGGGCAGCACGAAGGGGGCGCGGCTCATGGACTCGGAGCCGCCGGCGATCACGATGTCGGCCTCGCCCGCGGCGATGGTGCGGGCGGCGGCGGTGACCGCTTCGAGCCCGGAGGCGCACAGCCGGTTGACGGTGGCGCCGGGCACGGAGTCGGGCAGTCCGGCGAGCAGGGCGGCCATGCGGGCGACGTTCCGGTTGTCCTCGCCGGCCTGGTTGGCGGCGCCCCAGTAGACGTCGTCGATGCGGGCCGGGTCGAGCGCGGGCACGTCGGCCACCAGGTGGCGGATCACGGTCGCGGCCAGATCGTCGGGGCGGACCGAGGAGAGGGCACCGCGCACCTTGCCGATCGGGGTGCGGCGGGCGGTCGCGAAGTGGACGGGACGCACGGCAAGACTCCTGACCTACGACATTGTGGATCACGGAACGCTGCAGCACTCATTAATTAGCACTGCTAGTTTTGGACTATAGACCTCCGGCCGCCCCGCTGGGAAGCTCCCCCGGGGCCGGAGCCGGGGCGACGGGAGGAGACATGCACCACGTCCGCGAGCACGTCCTCGACGGCACGCACGGAGCCCTCGCCGTACGCGAGTGGCCGCATCCGGAGCCCCGCCTGCTGGCGCTCCTGGTGCACGGGTACGGCGAGCACGCCGGCCGGTACGACGGACTGGCCGGGGTGCTGACCGGGCACGGCGCCGCCGTCTACGCGCCCGACCACGCCGGTCACGGCAGGTCGGCCGGGGAGCGGGTGCTGATCGAGGACTTCGAGGACGTGGTCACCGATGCGCACGCGGTCGCGGACCTCGCCCGCACCGCGCACCCCGGCCTGCCGCTGGTCCTGGTCGGGCACTCGATGGGCGGCCTGATCGCGGCCCGCTACGCCCAGCGGCACGGCGACGGGCTGAGCGCGCTGGTGCTGTCCGCGCCGGTGATCGGTGCCTGGGAGCTGCCGGGACGGCTGCTGGCCCTGGACGAGATCCCGGACACCCCGGTCAGCCCGGCCGCGCTGTCCCGGGACCCGGCCGTGGGCGCGGCGTACGCGGCCGATCCGCTGGTGTGGCACGGGCCCATGAAGCGGCCGACGCTCCAGGCGTTCGCCCGCACCCTGGAGGCGGTCGCGCGCGGGGGTGACGTGGGCCGGCTGCCGCTGCTGTGGCTGCACGGCGACGACGACCGGCTGGTGCCGCTGTCCGGGAGCCGGATCGGGGTGGAGCGGCTGAGCGGCGGCCGGCTGACCGAACGGATCTTCCCCGGGGCGCGGCACGAGGTCTTCCACGAGACGGACCGCGCGACGGCCCACGCGGAGCTGCTCCGTTTCGTGGACCGGGTCCTGCCCGGGTGATCCGGCCGGGCGGCGGGACCTCCGGGTGCCGCCCCCGCTGATCAGCCGGTTTGCCGACGCGTGCCGGGGGCACCCGCCCTTTCGGACATCGCAGAGGAAAGTCGAGGAAAGGGGATCCACCCACCATGGCCGTGGTCAAGAGCACACTTCCCGAAGAGGCGCTCGGTGTCACCGGCACCGCCCTCCAGGACACCCTGGTCGACCTGCTCGGGCTGTCGCTGGTCGGCAAGCAGGCGCACTGGAACATCGTCGGCCCGCGGTTCCGTTCGATCCACCTCCAGCTGGACGAGGTGGTCGGCACGGCCCGCGCCCACTCCGACACGGTGGCCGAGCGGGCCGCCGCGCTGGGCGTGTCCCCGGACGGCCGGCCGGAGACCATCGCGGCGACCTTCGCGCTGCCCGGCACCAAGGACGGCTGGCTGCGCGACACCGAGGTCGTGGAGCTGATGGTGTCCTCGCTGGAGGCGGCCATCGGGCGGCTGCGGGAGCGCATCGCCGTGACCGAGAAGGCCGACCCGGTCACCCAGGACCTGCTGATCGGCATCACCGCCGACCTGGAGAAGCAGCGCTGGATGTTCGAGGCCGAGAACCACCCGCGCGACACGTCCGCCGGCTGACCCACGGCTCCGTACACCGCCCTGGGCTAGGCACATACGGAAGGGGAGAACCCATGGCCGACTCGCTGGAACTCGACACGCTGTGGGGCGACTTCCACCGCGTGGTGAACATGAGCTCGGCGGAGCTCGCGGCCTGGCTGAAGGTCCGGGACGCCGACGAGGAGACCGAACCGCTGCCCGAGCGGGCGGGCAGCAAGACCGGGCAGCACGTCCTGGCCATCCTGCAGAAGCGCCGGACCGACCTGACCGAGGACGACGTGGAGGTCATGCGCCGGGTCGTCGACACGGTCGGTGAGCTGGTGGACGTGGAGAACGAGCCCGAGCCGGAGAGCGCCCGGGACACCGGCCGCCGGCACCGGCTGATGACGCTGGGCCACGACCCGCTCAAGCCGTAGGCCGTGAACCGCGACGAGCGCGTGCTGCGGGAGCTGGTGTCCGGGTACGGGCGGACGTTCGCCGAGGAGGCGGGCATCCGGCTGACGGACACCCCGCAGCCGCTCTACCGGCTCCTGGTGCTGTCCTTGCTGCTCAGCGCCCGGATCCGGGCCTCGGTCGCGGTGGCCGCCGCCCGCGCCCTGCACGAGGAGCACCTGGACAGCCCGCGCCGGATGGCCGAGGCCGGTTGGCAGCGGCGAGTGGACGCCCTCGGCCGGGGCGGCTACCGGCGGTACGACGAGCGGACGGCCACCCAGCTCGGGGACGGCGCCGAGCTGCTCGGCCGGCGCTGGGGCGGCGATCTGCGCCGGCTGCACCGAGAGGCGGAGGGCGACGTCGGCACCCTGCGGGAACTGCTCCAGGAAGAGCCGGGCATCGGGCCGGCCGGCGCCGGCATCTTCCTGCGCGAGGCGCAACGGGTGTGGCCGGACGTGGCGCCGTACCTGGACGGCAAGGCGCTGTCCGGCGCCGGACGGCTCGGCCTGCCCGAGGATCCGCGGAAGCTGACCGGGCTGGCCGGGGACACCCAGCCGGCCGTGCTGGCCGCCGCGCTGGTCCGGGCGGCGCTCGACAAGCGCGTGGCCGAGGAGTGTCTGCGCCGAGCCGGTTGATCGGCCAACCCGGTCCGGGAGTGGCGCCCCGAGCAGCCGCCGGCCGGCGACGGCGGCCCGGGCTCGCTCTGCGGCGGGGCCGCGCTCAAGCCGCCCCGAACCCGGCCAAAGTCACAGGCCCAGCACGTGGGCGATGGTCCGCAGCACGCCGGCGTCGTTGTTGGACGGGGCCAGGTGCCGGGCCCGGCGGATCACCTCGGGGTGGGCGCCGGCCATGGCGAAGGACCACTCGGCGGCGTCGAGCATCTCCAGGTCGTTCAGGTAGTCGCCGAACACCATGGTCTGGGCGGGCGTGACGCCGAGCGCCCGCTGGAGACGGCGCAGGGCGGTGCCCTTGTTCGCGGTGCGGTTCATCACGTCCACCCAGTGCTCGCCGGAGACGACGACCTGGTGGGTGGCGGCGAAGGGGGCGAGGGCCGGGGCGACGGTGTGCTCGGCGGGCCCGAAGTCGAACACCGCCACCTTGATCATGTCGTCCTCTACGGCGGTGACGTCCTCGACGATCCGGTGCTCGGCGTAGTACTGGCGCACCTCGGCGAGGAACGCCTCGTCGGTCCGCTCGACGTACGCCGCCCGCTTGCCGCAGACGACGGCGCCGACGTCCGCGCCGCCCGCGGCGAGCCGTCGTACCGTCCGCGCGATCTCCGCCGCGACGGACCCGTCCAGCGGGTCGGAGCTGAGTTCCACGCCGTCGCGGACCACGTAGGTGCCGTTCTCCGCGATGAACACCATGCCCTCGGCGACCCGCTCGAACTGCCGGTGCAGGGTCGCGTACTGCCGTCCGCTGGCCGGGCTGAACAGCACCCCGCGGCGGCGCAGTTCGGCGAGCATCGGCCACAGCCCGTCGGGAATCCGCTTGGCGTCGTCCAGCAGCGTGCCGTCCATGTCGGTGACGATCAGCCGGATGTCGGCGTCGCCCGAAGGCAGCGCGGCGGTGTCGAGGAGGGGGGCGGGTATGGCGGGCATGTGCTGCTTCCGGTCGGGTGCGGGGATACCGGTCCAGTGTTCCTCATCCGCCCGGCGGCCCCCGAACCGCCCGGGGTGATCCGTTTCCCGAGGCGTCCGTCTCCCGGATGATCCGTTTCCCGGGGTGTCCGTCTCCCCCGGGTGATCCGTTTCCGGGACAGAACGATCACCGGGAGGGACAATGGCGGCGGAGAACCGCATGTGAGAAGGGCGGACAGGTGAGCGAGGGCCACTCCCCGGCGACCGGGACGGCACGGCTGGACACCAGCGTGGCGCACAACGCACGGGTCTGGAACCACTGGCTGGGCGGCAAGGACAACTACGAGGTCGACCAGCGGGTGGGCGACCACATCGCGGGGATGTTCCCGGTGATCCGGGCCGTGGCCCGCGCGGACCGGGACTTCCTGGGCCGGGCGGTGCGGTTCCTGGCCGCCGAGCGCGGCATACGGCAGTTCCTCGACATCGGCACCGGGCTGCCCACGGCCGACAACACCCACGAGATAGCCCAGCGGATCGCGCCCGAGTCACGGATCGTGTACGTCGACAACGACCCGATCGTGCTGGTGCACGCCCGCTCGCTGCTGACCAGTTCCCCCGAGGGCGTCACCGACTATCTCGACGCCGACGTGCGCGACCCGGACGTCATCGTGCGCGGCGCCGCCCGGACCCTCGACCTGGAGCGGCCCGTGGCGGTGATGATGCTGGGCATCCTCAACTTCGTACCGGACACCGACGAGGCCCGGGACATCGTGCGGCGGATCATGGCGGCCGTCCCCTCGGGCAGCCACCTGGTGCTCACCCACCCGACCTACGACGCCGAGGCGGGCGGCGCGGGCAACGTGGCCGCGATGGAGTTCTGGAACGCCCACGCCACCCCGCCGATCACCGCCCGCGGCCACGCCGAGATCGCCGGCTTCCTCGACGGCCTGGAACCGGTCGAGCCCGGCCTGGTGCCGTGCTCGCGGTGGCGCGCCGGGGCGGAGGCCGCCGTGGTGCCGCAGTACGGCGCGGTCGCCGTGAAACCCTGACCCCGGGGCCCGGCCGTCCCCCACCGGCCGGGCCCGTCGAGGAGGACGCATGACCACGCTCGCCGACCCCCGACCCGGTGGCCGCCCCGGCGACCTGAACCGGGTGCCCGCCCTCACCGCGGACCTGGCGGCCCGGGGCGTGCACGGCATCGTCCTGGCGTACGTGGACACGGCGGGCGTCTGCCGGGTCAAGACGATCCCGACGGCACGGCTGGAGGCGGCCGTGGCCTGGGGAGTCGGCATGTCGCCGGTGTTCGACACGTTCCTCGCCGACGACTCCATCGTCACCACCGACGTCCTCGGCTCCCCCGACGGCGACCTCAGGCTCTACCCCGACCTCGACCACCTCGTGCCGCTGGCCGGGCAGCCCGGCTGGGCGTGGGCGCCGGTGGACCGGATCACCCAGGAGGGCGAGCGGCACCCCGGTTGCGCCCGTACCTTCCTGCGCCGGATCGTCACGGACGCCGCCGACCGGCACGGCCTGGCCTTCAAGGCGGCGATCGAGATCGAGTGGGCCATGGGCGCCGGTTCGGCGCCCGCCGACGCGTTCGTCCCGGCGGCCACCGGGCCGGCCTACGGCGCCGTCCGGCAGATGGAGCTGAGCGACTACACCGCCGAACTGCTGGCCGCGCTCGCCGCCCAGGGCGTGGACGTCGACCAGATCCATCCCGAGTACGCGCCCGCGCAGTTCGAGGTGTCGGTGGGCGCGCTGGACCCGGTGGCGGCGGCCGACCGCAGCGTGCTGGTGCGGCAGACGATCCGCGCGGTGGCCCAGCGCCACGGGCTGCGGGTCTCCTTCGCGCCGGCCTACCTCCCCGAGGGCGTCGGCAACGGCGGCCATCTGCACCTGTCCTGCTGGCGTGACGGGGTGAACCTGCACTCCGGCGGCGCGGGCCGGTACGGCATGACGGCCACGGCCCAGGCGTTCCTGGCCGGGATCCTCGCCCATCTGCCCGGCCTGACCGCGGTGACCGCGCCGAGCCCGGCCAGCTATCTGCGGCTCCAGCCCTCCCAGTGGGCGGGGGTGTTCACCGCCTGGGGCCGGGAGACCCGCGAGGCCGCCGTACGGGTCGTCACCGGCACCGCGGGCCGCCGGGACCAGGACGCCAACCTGGAGGTCAAGCCCGTCGACCTGGCCGCCAACCCGTATCTGGCGCTCGGCTGTGTGATCACCGCCGGGATCGACGGCATCACGGCGGACCGCCCGCTGCCCGGGGAGATCACCGGCGACCCGGCCCGGTACGGCCCCGACGAGGCGGCGGCGCGGGGCGTACGCCGGCTGCCGCAGTCGCTGCCGGGGGCCGTGGAGGAGTTCCGCGCGGATCCGGTGCTGCGGGCCGCGCTGGGCCCGGTCCTCGCCGACGCGGTCAGCGCCGTACGGCTCGGCGAGGCGGCGGCCGTCGAGGGGCTCTCCCCCACCGCGCTGGCGGCGTTCTACCGCTGGACGTACTGACCGTGGCCGCCCCGGGACCGGTCCACGAGGCCCTCGCCGCGCTGCCGCTGGTGGACCACCACTGCCACGGCGCGGTGACCGCCGATCTCACCGCCGGCCGGTTCGCGTCCCTGCTCACCGAGGGCGCGGCCTGGCCCGGCGTCTCCCCCTTCGACACCCCAGCGGGCGTGGCGGTGCGCCGCCACTGCGCGCCCCTGCTGGACCTGCCCCGGCACGCCCCGCCCGCCGACTACGTGGCCCGCCGCGCGGAGTTGGGCTGGCGGGAGGTCAACCGGCGCTTCCTGACGGCGGCCGGGGCCGAGGTGTTCTGCGTGGACACCGGCTTCGCCCCGCAGCCGCTCACCACGCCCGCCGAGCTGGCGGCGGCGGCCGGCGCCACCGCCTGCGAGGTGGTACGGCTGGAGCGGGTCGCCGAGGCGGTGCTGGCGCGGGGCGTGGAGGCGGGCGAGTACGCGGCCGTGTTCCGCGCCGCCGCCGAGGAGGCCGTACGGCGGCCGGGCGTGGTGGCGGTGAAGTCGGTCGCGGCCTACCGCACCGGCTTCGCCCTGGACCCCGAGCGCCCCACGGACGCCGAGGTGACCCGGGCGGCCCGGCACCGGCCGGCGCACGGCGGACGCCTGGCCGACCCGGTGCTGGTGCGGCACCTGCTGTGGACCGCCGTCGATCTGGGGCTGCCGCTGCAACTGCACACCGGGTTCGGTGACGCGGACCTGCGGCTGCACCGCGCCGACCCCGCCCTGCTCACCGACTGGCTGCACCGGACGGCCGGCACAATCCCCGTGCTGCTGCTGCACTGCTGGCCGTACCACCGCCAAGCGGCGTATCTGTCGGCGGTGTTCGAGCACGTGTACCTGGACGTCGGCCTCGCGCTGCACCACACCGGGCCGGCCCGCTGCCGGGCGGTGCTGGAGGAGGCACTGGAGGTGACCCCGTTCCGCAAACTGCTGTACAGCTCCGACGCCTACGGCGTGGCCGAGTTCCACTACCTGGGTGCCCTGTGCTTCCGCCGGGGCCTCGCCGGTCTGCTCCAGGACCGGGTGGACGCCGACGAGTTGAGTCCGGCCGACGCCCTGCGGATCGCGGACTGGACGGGCCGCGACAACGCGCGGCGGCTGTACGGGCCGCCCGTGTCCGAACCGGAGGGACCGCCCGTAGCCGATCGGGACGGGCCCTCGATGTCCGAACCGGCCCGCGATCCCGGCGGGCGCCCCACCCGGAAAGTATGATCAAGCAATGTCTGACATGACCGAGACCACGCCCGGCTGGCTGACGACCGACGAACTCGAGATGGCCAGGGCCCGGATGCCGATCCTGTACGTCGAGGCCGTGCCGGTGCGCGTGGACGACAGCGGTGAGGTGACCAGCATCGGGCTGCTGCTGCGCATCGGCCCGGACGGCACGGTCAGCCGGACCCTGGTCTCCGGCCGGGTCCTGCATCACGAGCGGGTCCGCGACGCGCTGCTGCGCCATCTGGAGAAGGACCTCGGCCCGGTCGCGCTGCCCCGCGTCCCCGCCTCCCTCCAGCCGTTCACGGTCGCGGAGTACTTCCCGACGGCGGGCATCACTCCGTACCACGACCCGCGCCAGCACGCGGTGTCCCTGGCCTACATCGTGCCGGTGACCGGTGACTGCCGGCCCCGCCAGGACGCGCTGGACCTCGTCTGGGTCACCCCGCAGGAGGCCGCGTCCCGGGCCCTGCAGAGCGAGATGCCGGGCGGGCACGGGGTGCTGCTGAAGCAGGCGCTGGCGCACGTCGGGCTGGTGTTCTGAGCCGACCGGGGTCGTGGCCGGCGCATGACGGAGGCGTGTTCCCGGCATGACTATCGTGTGCTCCGACAGGGTGAGCCGATCGTGGCCGGGAGTGCGCGTGCGGGAGACGGGCCGGCTGCCGCTGCCGTTGCGGAAGGACGGGCCGCGGTGGAGCACGGTGGTCGCCGAGCGCAGTGTGCTCGGCGTCGTGCACAACATCACGTCCGCCACGCGGCTGCTGGATCTGCTCGCCGTCTTCGAGGGCGACGAGCGGATCCAGGTGTTCTTCACGCGCACCGGCTCCTCCGAACTCGACGGCGGGACGGAGGAATTCCTCACCTCGCGTGGAATGGCGCGGATTTCGTGGCAGGACGCGCTGTCCCAGCCGTTCGACCTCGCCGTGGCGACAAGTCGCGGCGGGGAATTGCACCGCATTCCCTTTCCGCTTATAGGAGCGCCACACGGGGCTGGATATAATAAGGTCTTGAGCCGGGAGCCGGGAGCCGGGAGCCGGGAGCCGGGAGCCGGGGCGTTCGGGCTGACGTCGGAGTGGCTGGTCCATGAGGGGCGGGTCGTGCCGGCCGCGATCGTGCTCTCCCATGACGAGCAGCTGCGGCGGCTCGCGGGCGGCTGTCCCGAGGCCGTTCCCCGCGCCGTCGTCGCCGGTGATCCGTGTCTCGACCAGCTCCGCGCCGGACTGTCCTTCCGGGCGGCGTACCGGCGTGCCCTCGGACTGCTGCCCGGCCAGCGCCTGGTGGTCGTCTCCTCCACCTGGGGCCGTGACTCGGTGCTCGGCACGCCCGGGGCGGATGTGCTGCGCCGCGCGCTCGCCGAACTCCCGGCCGACGAATTCCGTGTTCTCGCCGCCGTACACCCCAATGCCTGGTACGGCCACGGCGCCTGGCAGATACGCCACTGGCTCGCCCCGCTGACCGAATCCGGAATGCTGCTCCCGGCACCGGAGAGCGAGACCTGGAAAGCCGCTCTGTGCGCCGCCGATTTCCTCATCGGCGACCACGGATCGCTCACCATGTACGGCACCGCGCTGGGAATTCCGTGCGTTCTGGGCGCTTTCCACGATTCCGCCGTGGCCCGCGACTCCCCCATGGACCGCCTAGGCCGGCTCCTCCCCCGCCTCTCCCGCGCCGTACCCCTGCTCCCCCAGCTGCTGCACGCGGCGCGCACCCAGCCGGACGACCCCGCACTGGCCGTGCTCCGGCAGAGCGTGTCGTCAGCGCCCGGCGAGTCGGCCCGGCGGCTGCGCCGGCTGTTCTACACCTGGCTGAAGCTCCCGGAGCCGGGGCACCCGGCGGCCACCCGCGCGATCCCGGTCCCCTCGCCCGGCCCCGCCGCGCCCCGGCTCCCCCATCTGCCGGCCGCCTTCGTCACCGCCACCGTCGACGAAGCCGATGACGACGCCGCGCCCGGTGGCGGTGGCACGGTCCGGATCCGGCGCTTCCCGGCCTCGGCGCAGCGTGCCCAGAGCCGTCACCTCGCCGACGCGCACCTCGCCGCCGATCCCGACGACCCCGATCCCCGCTGGCCGCGCTCCGCCGACGTGCTGCTGGTGCCCGCCGAGCGCGGCCCGCTCCCGGACGAGGTGAGCGGGTCCTCGCTCGCCCGGCGCTTCCCGGGGTGCGGACTGGTGGCAGTCGAGGAGGCCGGTCACGGCTGTACGGCACTGTTCGGCGACGGCGCCCGGCTGCACGTCCGCTGGGCCGCGCGCCCGGCCTGGGCGTCGTTCGCCGTCGCGGCCTCGGCCGCGTACGCCTGGGTGCGGTCCGGCGCGGTCCCGCCGCGGCCCGGCACCCGCGCGCGGCTGACCGTGCGGGCCGGCGATCATCCCGAGGCCGGGCTAGTCGAGTTCACCGTCCGCTGAGCGCACGGGGCTGCCGCCGAGGCGGCGCCGGGCCTCCTCCGCGCGCGGGCTGCGGGCCTGTTCGAACAGCGTGCCGGCGGCGGCCCAGTCGGCGGTCGCCCGCCGCTCGTCCCCCAGCCGCCGGCGCACGTCGCCCCGTAGGAGGCGCGCCACCGCGAGGAAGTACCCGGAGCCGCCCTTCTCGATGGCGGCGGCGGCCTCGTCCAGCGCCCGCAGCGCCTCCTCGGGCCGGTCGCAGGCCAGCCGGTCCTGTGCGTACCGCAGCCAGGTCTTGCCGATGTTGAGCGCGATGTCCGGCCCGTCCCCCAGCCGCCGGAACCGCTCGCGGGCCTCCCGCAGTGTCCGCTCGGCGTCGTCGTGCCGGCCCAGCGCGGTGTACGCGGCGCCCTGGTGGTAGGCGAGCAGGGCGCGCCCGCGCGGGTGGGCGAGGTCGCCGAGCGCCGTCTCGGCCTCGGCGAGCAGACCGAGGGCCTGCCGCGGGCGGCCCAGCTTCAGTTCCAGCAGCCCGAGCGCCTCCAGGGCGCTGGACTCCGTACGGGCCTCGCCCTCGCCCCGGCCGGTGCCGTCGCCGCGTACCGACTCCCGTGCGGCGTCGAGGTGTTCGCGGGCCCGGCGCGGGTCGTCCTCGGCGAGGCTCCACCGGTCCAGGCGGGCGAAGCCCAGCTGGAAGTGCATGCGTGCCACCGCCAGCCGGTCGCCGTCGGCGCGGGCCGCGGCGAGGCCGGTCTCGTGGGACTCGATCCACTCGGTGTGGCTGCCGGTGCGCAGGCAGAAGGTCCACAGCGCCTGGCACAGCCGCCACGCCTCCTCGTACCGTCCGGTGGCGTGGGCGAGGCGGACGGCGGCGAGCAGTCCGTCGCGGCGCCGGTCGAGTTCGCGTTCGGCGCGGGCGCCCGCCTCGGGGGTGCGCGGTACGTCCGGGTAGGCGTGGCCGGGGTCGTGGCGCCAGCGGGAGGACAGCGCCGCTTCGGCGGCCTCGGCCGTCTTGCGCAGATGGCGGACGAACCAGCCTGTCACGGCGTGGCGTTCGGCGTCGGTGTCGTCCTGTTCCGCGCGGGCCGCCGCGTGGTCGTGGACGAGGGGGTGCAGGCGGTAGGTGTCCACGCCGTCGCGCTCCAGCAGCCGTGCGGAGAGCAGTTCGTGCAGGGCGCGCCGGGCGGTGGCCGGTTCCCGGTCCGGGGTGAGCGCGTGCACGGTGTCCAGGTGGAGGTCGGTCCGGGGCAGGGTGCCGAGGCGCCGGTAGAGGCGGGCGGCGTCGGCGGTGAGGCGTTCGTAGGCGAGGTCGAGTGCGCCGGGCAGGTCGTGGGCGTCGTCCACGGCGAGCAGTTCCCATCGTGTGGTCCGGTCGGCGAGCCGGGCGGTGATGTCCTCCAGGGTGCCCGGCACCGGTGTCCTGAGCTGCCCGGCGACCAGGCGCAGGGCCAGTGGCAGCCCGCCCAGGTGCCGGACGATGGGCCGCAGCCGGTCGGGGTGTTCGGTGCTGCGGCTGACCTTCAGCAGGAGTTCCAGGGCGTGTTCGTCCTTCAGCGGGGCGATCTCCACCGGTTCGAAGTCCAGCAGGGTGTCCAGCCCGAGCGGCACGCGCTGGCCGGTCATCAGGACGATGTGCCCCGCGGAGTCCGGGAGCAGGGGCCTGACCTCGGCGGGCCTGCTCACGTTCTCCAGGATCAGCACGGCCGGCCGGGTGCGCAGTCGCTGCCGTACCAGGGCCGCCTTCGCGTCGGCGTCGGCCGGGCGGTCCTCCCGGGCCACGCCGAGCTGGGCGAGCCAGCGCTCCAGGACGGCCACCGGGTCGGCGGGGCGTCCGCGCTCGTCCCGGGCGAGGTCGGCCTGGAGCAGCTCGCCGGGCAGGTCGTCCCGGTGGGACTGGAGCCAGCGGCGCAGCGTGGTCCGCTTGCCGACGCCGGGCAGTCCGCACAGGAACATCGCGGTGGTCGCGTGCGCCTCGGTGCAGCGCGCCCAGTGGTCGTTCATCGCCTGGAAGACGGGGACGTTGTTGACGTAGTGCAGGATGTGGCCGAGCGCGACCGGGGCGGGGCTGCGCTCGATCGTCGCCGCGACCACCTCCCGCAGCCGGTGCCCGGCCTCGGGGTGGGAGACCATAAGGTCCCGCAGCCGCTGGGCCCAGGCTTCCTCCACGGCGTCGGCCGTGTCCTCGTCACCGGCCCGCCGGGCGTCCAGCAACTCCTGCCGGGACCGCTCCAGTTCCGCCTCGGCCGCCGCCTCGGCCGCGGGCGTGCCCCGCCCGAGCAGCGTAGCGAACCGTCTCCTGCCCCATCCCCACAGGTCCTGCAGGGCCAGCGTCACGAGACTGCTCGCCCCCATGCCTGCCAGGGCCAGGATTTCCGCTTCCACAGCACTCCCCACGTTCCGGACGGTTCCCGCCCACCGTAGAGATCACCGGGACCGACGCACAGGCGATCCCACCGACGAGTGACGGGATCCGGCCACTTCGCGGCGGTACGCGGTCGCGGTCGGCAGGTGGTGTCGCTTCCCCCTGCCCTCGAACACAGCGAAGACCCCCGTGCCGAAGTGGCATGGGGGTCTTCGCCGGGCGGGGGTCAGACGCGGTGGGCCGTCAGGGTGACGGTGAACGTCTCGATAAGGTTGCCCTGGGTGTCGTAGCGGCCCGAAGTGCCGGTCGAGGACCAGGTGTCGCCGTTGATGGTGCCGGTCTGGTCGGCCTTGATGTAGGAGACGACGGCGCCGGTGGAGTCGTAGATCGGGTGCTCCAGGTGGAAGGTGAACGAGGAGCCGCTCTGCTTCCAGGTGCCGGTGGCGAGGTAGGCGTTGTCCTCGGGGATCATCTTCAGGGTGCCGTTGCCGTAGAAGAAGAAGTGCGGCTCGACCGGGTTGGGACCGGCGGTGCCGGAGCCGAGCCACTCGCCGGCCAGGCTGGCGTACGTCACGTCGGCGGCGACCGGGACGTCGGCGGTGGTGGTGGCCGCGGACGCGGTGGCCGCGCCCAGGCCCGTCAGGGCGAGTACGGCGGTGGCGGCGACGACGCCGGCGCGGGTGGCGATGCTGCGCATGAGGTGCCCTCTTCCAGATGAGGTGTCGATGGTGAGGTGATGCGTGGAAGCGCTTCTGAGGTGGTGCGTGGTGCGTGGTGCGGAAATGAGTCTGTTCGGCTGTCCTAGAGCGGCGATCGAGAGCGGCTCGCAAGGCGGCTGACGTACCGTCAGGGCGCCAGTTCCCGGAAGGCGCCGTCGAAGTAGAGCATCGGGTGCCCCTCGCCCTCGCCGGTGTGGGTGACCTCCGCCACGAGGATCATGTGGTCGCCCGCGGTGTGCCGCTGCCGGATCCGGCAGGCGAGCGTGGCCAGGGCGCCGCGCACCGCCGGCGTGCCGTTGGGCAGCGTCTCGAAGGCGCCGTCCGTGAACTTGTCGGCGCCCCGGGTGGCGAACCGTCGTGCGACGCCCGTCTGGTCGTGGGCGAGGATGCTGATCCCGCAGTCGGCGGCCCGGGTGAACGTGTCGTACGACGTGGCGGTCTCGGCCAGACAGACGAGCACGAGCGGCGGCCGCAGCGACACCGAGCAGAAGGAGCTCGCGGTGAAGCCGTGCGGCGCCCCGAGCGCGTCGCGCGCGGTGACCACGACCACCCCGCTGGCGAACCGGGCCAGGGCCGCCCGGAAGCTGTCGGCGTCGACGCCCCGCACCGTGTCGGTGATGCCGCCGGTCACGGATCCGCCCTCCCGGTGTCCTCGCCGGCCCGCAGCGCGGCGAGCACGGCCCCTTGGCGCACGTCCCGCGCGGCGACCAGCCGCCGGTAGGCGTCGGCGCCCTGTCCGTACGCCCGCTCGGTCTGCTCGGCGAGCGTCCGCACGATGTCGTCGGTGAGACCGGGCGTGCCCAGGTGCTCCCACTCGGCGGCCATCCGGTCCCCGACGGCACCCAGCATCCGCCGCAGGCCCCCGGGGCCGCCGCCCAGGTGGAACGCCTGGAACGGCCCGACCGCCGCCCAGCGCAGTCCGATCGAGCCGGTCACCACGGCGTCGGCCTCCTCGGCCGTGAGGTAGCCCTCGGCGACCAGGTGCACGGCCTCCCGGAACAGGGCCGACTGCAGCCGGTTCGCGGGGGTGCCGGCCATGGGGCGGCGCAGCGCGACCGGCACCTTGCCCAGGGACCGGTAGAACGCGGCGGCCCGCTCGACGGCGTCGGGCCGGGTGCGGGTGCCCGGGACCAGCTCCACCAGCGGCATCAGATGGGCCGGGTTGAACGGGTGGCCGACCAGCAGCCCCGAGGGGTCGTCCATGGTGGCGCCCAGCGCGTCCGCGGACAGTGACGAGGACGACGACAGCAGCAGCACATGGTCCGGAGCGGCCCGCTCGACCTCGGCGAACAGCTCCTGCTTGAGGGCGAGTTGCTCGCGTACGTTCTCCTGCACGAGATCGGTCCCGGCGACCGCCTTGGCCACGTCCGGTTCGATCGTGAGCCGGTCCAGCAGCCGGTCCGGCTCTGCGGGCGGGACGGGCAGCGACGGGGCGAACAGCTCCACCGCCTCGCGCGCCGCCCGCTCGGCGTCGGCCCTGCCGGTGCTGAGCCGTACGTCGAGTCCGTGGGCGAGGAACAGCGTGGTCCAGGCCAGGCCGATGGTGCCCGCGCCGACCACGGTGACGGTGCGTACGGGCCCGGTCATCGGGCCGGCGTGGCGAAGTGCGGCGCCACCTGCCGCGCGAACAGCTCCGTCGAGCGCTTGGCGACCTCCACGGGCAGCAGCCCGGAGTGGATGGTCAGGCTGAGGGTGATGTCCGGGCCGAACCAGCCCTGGATGCGCTCGATCTGGGCGCGGATCTCGGCCGGCGACCCGGCCAGCAGCTTGTCCGCCTCCAGCTTCTTGTCGAAGTCGTAGGTGCGGGTGGCCTCGAGGATCCTGTCGTAGCCCGGGTAGGCGCTGCTGGAGACGCGTCCCCACGCGGAGACGGCCTCGGCCATGCGCTGGTTGTACGCCTCGTCGTCCCGGCGGGCCAGCCGGCGGGCCTCGTCGCCGTCCTCGGCGACGTAGGTGGGGTAGCTGAACTGCACGCGGCCCGGGCCCTCGTGGCCCGCCGCGGCGCGCGCCGCCCGGTAGGCGCCGAGCATCTCCTGGGCCTTCTCGACGGACGAGGTCGCGGGCACGAGCAGCAGGTGGTGGCCGGCGCGGCCGGCGGACTCGCAGGACTCCAGGCTCATGGCGGTGGCGACATGGGTCGGCGGGTGCGGGCGCTGCACCGGGCGCGGCTGCAGGGTGACCGGGCCGAACTTGTGGAAGCGCCCCTCCCAGACCACATCCTCCTCGGTCCACAGGCGGCGGATCGCCTCCACGTTCTCCTCGAACAGGGCGCGGCTGTCGTCGATGGACACGCCGAAGGCCGCGAACTCGTCGGGCAGGAAGGCCCGTCCGAAGCCCACCTCCAGCCGGCCGTGCGAGAGGTTGTCCAGCATGGCGAGCTTGCCCGCGAGCTTGACGGGGTGGGTGAACGCGGGCAGCACGGTGCCGGTGATCAGCCGGATGCGGCGGGTGCGGGCGGCCGCGGCGGCCAGGAAGGTGACCGGGTCGGGGCTGTAGCCGCCGTACCGGAAGAAGTAGTGCTCGACGATCTTCACGTGCTGGTAGCCGAGCGCGTCGGCGTGCTCGGCCACGGACAGTGCCTCGTCGTAGTAGGTCGCGCCGTCCTTGTCGGCGGGACCCACGGTCGGGAAGAAGGTCACTCCGAATTCCACTGTGCACCTCGCGGGCTGATGTCGACTGCGGTACGGCGACGCTCGCAAGCCGGGCTCGCAGTCGGCTGGAGGCCGGATCGAGAGAGAACGTACTTGCCAGAGACCGGACCACTGGGTAATAGTTGGTTTGTCAAAACCAACCGAGCGGGATCGGTGTCGGACATGGGACGCACGTCGGCCACTCCGCCAGGCGGACCGGACGAGCATCGCGAGGTCTCCGGTGAGGTGGCGTCGGCCCTTGCCGTGGTGGGGAACTGGATGTTCTCCACGGCGGCGAGGCGCCGCATCATGGCGGCCTCCGGTCTCGAACTCTCCATCGGGGACTACACGTTGCTCGCCCAGATCTCCCAGCACGCACCCGTGCGGCTGTCGGTCCTCGCGGACCTGATGGAGGTCGACAAGTCCACGCTCACCCCGCCCGCCAAGCGGCTGGAGACTCGCGGCTTCATCGTCCGCGAGCCCGACCCGGCGGACGCCCGCGCCCAGTTGGTGACCGTCAGCCGGGTCGGCAAGCAGGCCGTCCGCAAGCTCTGGCAGGCCCGGGCCGCCATCGTGGCCGAGCTGATGGAGGACTGGAACACCGCCGACGTCAGGAGTCTGGCCACACGTCTGGCGGCCTTCGCCGAAGCGATCGAGAAGAAGGGGTAGGGACCGTGACCCACTTAGGGACCCAGGACGGCACGAGTGGCGGCGGCGCGGCCACTCCGGCCGCCGGCACCACGCGGTCCCCGGACCGCACCGCACCACCCTGGGTGATCGTCACCCTCGCCTGCCTCGGCCAGTTCATGGTCCTGCTCGACGTGTCCATCGTGAACGTCGCGTTACCGTCCATCCAGACCGGTCTCGGCTTCAGCGACACCGGCCTGCAATGGGTCGTGAACGCCTACACGCTCGCCTTCGCCGGCTTCCTGATGCTCGGCGGACGGGCCGGTGACCTGCTCGGCCGCAAACGCGTCTACATCGCCGGCATCGCCGTGTTCACCGCGGCGAGCCTGGTCGGCGGCCTCGCGGACAGCCCCGGCGTCCTGATCGTCGCCCGTGTCGTGCAGGGCGTCGGCGCCGCCTTCCTGTCGCCGATCACCCTCGCCCTGCTCACCACCACCTTCCCCGAGGGCCCCAAGCGGGCCTCCGCGCTGGGCCTGTGGAGCGCGGTGGCGGGCGGTGCCGGCGCGGTCGGCTCCATCGCCGGCGGGCTGCTCACCGGCTATCTGTCCTGGCGCTGGATCCTCCTGGTCAACATCCCCATCGGCATCGCGCTCATCGCGGGCTGCGTGCGCTACCTCGACCACCGGCGCAGCGAAGGACCGCGCCGGCTCGACATCCTGGGCGCCGCCACCGTCACCCTCGCACTCCTCGCCCTCGTCTACGGCATCGTCAACACCGCCTCGTACGGCTGGACTTCACCGCAAGTCCTGCCACCGCTGATCATCGGCCTGGTGCTGCTCGCGCTGTTCTGCTTCGTCGAGGAGCGCGTCGCCAAGGTCCCGCTGATCCGGCTCGGCCTGCTGCGCGCCCGCTCGGTCGCCGGCGGCAATCTGGTGGGGCTGCTGATGAACGCCGCGTTCCTGTCGATGTGGTACTTCGTCTCGCTGTACCTGCAGAACGTGCGCGGCTTCAGCCCCATCCAGGCCGGACTGGCCTTCCTGCCGCACACACTGATGGTGATGACCGGGGCGCGGCTCAGCTCCCGGCTCATCTCCAGAGCCGGCACCCGTCCGCTCATCCTGGCCGGTGCCCTCAGCGCGCTCGCCGGCTTCGTGTGGCAGTCCCAGCTCGGCCCGCACAGCGACTTCGTGCTGATGGTCGTGCTGCCCGGCATGCTGATGGCGCTCGGCGTCGGACTGGTCTTCACCCCCGTCGCCGCGGCCGCCACCTCCGGGGTCGCGCCCGCCGACGCCGGAGTGGTCTCCGGACTGCTCAACACCTCACGGCAGATCGGCGGCGCCCTCGGCCTCGCCATCCTCACCACCATCGCGACGAGCCGTATCCAGTCGCTCTCCGGTGACGCTCAGCCCAGCTCGGACAACCTGGTCTCCGGCTACGGCCTGGCCTTCCTGGTGGCCGCGGCCTTCGTGGTCCTCGGCGCGGCGTCGGCACTCGTCCTGCCACGCGTCGCCAAGAACCGCTCCTGACGGCCGACTTTCCTCAAAAGGAGACCTCGTGAGCACCGACAAGCCCCAACTCACTTACCCCCACCTGTACTTCCGTGAGCCCAACCCGCTGGCCGACGGCAACTACCCTGGGTTCGCGCCGGGTTCGCGCGTCGCCGACGGAATGCGCATCGACCGCGACGTCGAGATCCCGGTCCGGGACGGCAGCGTCCTGTACGCCGACGTGCACCGGCCCGCCGACCCCGGCACGGCACCGCTGCCGGTGCTGATCTCCTGGGGCCCGTACGGCAAGCACGGCGGTCGCAGCACCGCCCCCAGCCGCAGCGCCGCCAGCGGCGTGGACCCGTCCTGGGTGTCCCCGTACGCGGCGATCGAGGCCCCGGACCCGCTGTTCTGGTGCCGCCACGGCTACGCGGTGGTCTACGTCGACCCGCGCGGCACCTGGAGCACCCCCGGCGACTACACCCTCGCCTCGGAGCAGGAGGCGCAGGACTTCCACGACGCGATCGAGTGGGCCGGCACCCGTGACTGGTCCAACGGCAAGGTCGGCCTGTCCGGCGTGTCGTACCTGAGCATCGCGCAGTGGCGGGTGGCCGCCACCCGGCCGCCGCACCTGGCCGCGATCAACCCGTGGGAGGGCCTGACCGACTTCTACCGGGACATCGCCTACCACGGCGGCATCCCGGAGACCGGCTTCATGGAGGTGTTCGCCCGGCACAGCCTCGGCTACTCCTCCACCCGCGTGGAGGACCTGGAGCGCCTCGCCGCCGAGCACCCCTTCGACGACGCGTACTGGGACGCCAAGCGAGCGGTCCTGGAGAACGTCGAGGTGCCGGCGTACGTCGTCGCGAGCTGGTCCAACCAGGGCCTGCACGGCCGCGGCACCCTGGAGGGCTTCAAGCGCATCTCCTCGGCCCACAAGTGGCTGGAGGTGCACGGCCGCAAGACCTGGGAGTACTACTACCGGCCCGAGAACGTCGCCAGCCAGCTGAAGTTCTTCGACTGGGCGCTGAAGGGCGAGGACAACGGCTGGACCGACCGGCCGAAGGTGCTCACCGAGGTGCGCGAACGGGCGAACGCCGGCTATGTCGCCCAGGAGCGGGAGTGGCCCATCGCCCGCACCGAGTACGTGCCGCTGCACCTGGACGCGGCCCAGGGCGCCCTGGTCGACAAGCCGCCGCTGGCCGAGGCCGAGGTGAGCTACCCGGTCCAGGACGGCGACGGGGTCGGCGGGACGCGCTTCAGCTACCGGTTCACCGAGCGGACCCGGCTCACCGGCCACGCCAAGCTGCGGCTGTGGCTGGAGGCCCGGGGCTCGGACGACGCCGACGTCTTCGTCGCGCTGCGCAAGAAGGACGCATCGGGCCAGGAGGTGCCGTTCCCGTTCTTCGCGCTGTACGACAACGGTCCCATCGCCCTCGGCTGGCTGCGGGCCAGCCACCGGGCCCTGGACGAGCGGCGCTCCACGCCGTGGCAGCCCTGGCACCGGCACGACCGCGAGGAGCTCCTCGAACCCGGTGTCCCGGTCGCCCTCGACATCGAGATCTGGCCCTCGTCGACGCTCTTCGAGCCGGGCGACAGCCTCGAAGTGGTCGTCCAGGCGGGTGATGTCGTCACCGGCGTCCTGCCCGGACACCGCCTCACCCGCAACGCCGGCGACCACGTCATCCGCACCGGCGGCCGGTTCGACAGCCATCTGCTCGTCCCCGTCGTCGCGGACGAGTAATCCGTACACGATTCACCAAGAAGGAGTGAGGACAGGTGCGTGCCGTCCTGCTGAAAGATTTCGGTCCTCCGGACCGGCTGACCGTGGCCGAGGTACCCGATCCGCGCCCCGCCCGGGGCGAGGTGGTGATCCGGGTGGCCGCCGTCGGCATCCAGTTCCTGGAGACCCAGGTCCGCTCCGGCATGATGCGCGGGGCCCTGGGCGGCGCGCCCCTGCCCGTGATCCTCGGCAAGGAGATCGCGGGTGAGGTCATCGAGGCTGGGCCGGGTGTCGACACCTCGCTCGTCGGCAGCCGGGTGCTCGCCACGACCGGCGGTGCCGGCGGCTACGCCGAGCTCGCCACCGCCCCCGCGGACGAGCTCGTCCCGGTGCCCGACGCGCTGGACTTCCGCGACGCCGTCGCGCTCTACCGCTACGGTGCCACCGCCCGCGGCCTGATCGACGCCGCACGCGTCGGCGCGGGCGACCGGGTCCTGGTGCAGGCCGCCGCCGGCGCCGTGGGCACGATCCTCGTCCAGCTGCTCAAGCGGGCCGGCGCGACGGTGATCGGCACGGCCCGCGGCGCCGCCAAGCTCGGCCTGGTCAAGGAGCTGGGCGCGGACCACGTGATCGACTACTCGCTGCCGGGCTGGACCGAGCAGGTCCGCCAGGCCGCCGGGGGGGCCGTCGAGGTCGTCTACGACCACGTCGGCGGTGAGCTCGGGCGCGATTCCTTCTCGCTGCTCGCTCCCGGCGCCGGCCGCCAGATCGTGTTCGGCTTCTCCAGCGGTCAGCCGCTCGACGTGAAGCCCATGGAGCTGTTCGGCCGCGGCCTGACCCTGACCGGCTTCAGCGCGGGTCTCATCTGGAACCGGCCCGCGTTCGCCCGCGAGCTGGTCACCGACGTGCTCGGCCTGGCGGTCGCCGGCGAGATCAAGCCGGTCGTCGGCCAGAGCTACCCGCTGGAGCGGGCGGCCGAGGCGCATGCCGCCGTGGAGGCGCGCAGCACCATCGGCAAGACCCTGCTCATCCCGTGAACCACCCTTCGCAGCACGCACCTTGCGCACGAACGTCCGGGCCGGCCGAGGCCCGGGTCTTACCGAGGAGAACGACAACACCATGACCACCGCATCCAAGATCTTCGTGGCCGGCGCCACCGGCCTGCTGGGCGGCCAGATCGTCAGCAACCTGCTGGACAAGGGCGCCTCCGTGCGCGCGCTGGTCCGGCCCGGCACCGACGGCGACAAGAAGGCCGCCCTCACCGCGCTTCAGGCCCGTGGCCTGGAGCTCGTCGAGGGTGACATCACCGACCCGGTGGAGAAGCTGGCCGCCGCGATCGGTGACGCCACGACCGTGATCTCGGCCATCCAGGGCGGCCCGGACCTGATCATCGACGGGCAGGTGAACCTGGTGCGTGCCGCCGAGCAGGCCGGTGCCCGCCGCTTCATCCCGTCCGACTTCGCGATCGACATCACCAAGCTGGACGACGAGGACAACGTCATGATCGGCTGGCGCCGGCAGGCCGCGGCCGCGTACGGCGACACCAGCCTCGATGTGATCTCGGTGCTCAACGGCGCGTTCTACGAGGTCATGATCGGCTTCATGGGCCTGGTCGACTGGGAGGCGGGCACCGTCTCCCACTTCGGCGACCCCGACCAGCCGCTCGACATGACCTCGGTCCCCGACACCGCCGCCTTCACCGCCGCGGTCGCCCTCGACCCGGAGGCCAAGGGCACCCAGCGGTTCGCCGGTGAGGTGCTGTCGATGCGCCAGTTCCACCAGACCCTCGAGCGGGCCACCGGCCGCAGCCTCACCCTGAAGCACCTCGGCACCGCCGACGAGCTGCGCGCCGAGATCACCCGGCAGGCCGCCGCCACCCAGAACCCGTTCGAGTACGTGGGTCTCCAGTACCAGTGGTGCATGGTGACCGGCAAGGGCAAGTTCGACACCCTGGACAACGCCAAGTACCCGCAGGTGAAGGCCGGTTCGCTGGAGGACTTCGTCCGGCAGGCCGCGCCCAAGGCCTGACCCAGGCACCGCCGGTACGACGTGACCGGTGCGGCGGTCGTCGCCGTACCGGCGGTCACCGGGGCGGCGGCCTGCCGCGGCGGTGGGAATCCCCCGCTCACCGCCGCGGTTCGCCGCCGCCCCGGTTCCTTGCGCCCACGTCCCGCTCGGAAACAACGAATTCACACAAACAAAACCGGCGAGTCGGTTCGGTAAGGGCGAACTTCCCGTCCTTGCCCCCGGCGATCCGGCGGGCTTGTTCATCCGGTGAAGGGGCCGAAGTCTGCCCTGACGTCTTCGAAAGGCGGTGCGCGGGCCGGGGAGTGGGGTCAGGTAACCGTTGACGAACCGTGAGACCGGTTTGTAATTTCAGGACCTGCCTCTACAAAAAATACAGGAGGTCCGGATGGTTATGCACGATCTCTACGGTTTGACCACCTGTACCCGGCGGCTTCCCCCCGGCTTCGTGACATGTATCGGCCGCCCCGCCCGAGCCGTATTAGGCAGGGCCACGTGATCTCTCACATCGCGCGCAGGAAATGTGCGAGACACCTGGCTCCGGCGGTGATCGTCGCGGTGCCCGTAGCGGGAGCGGCCATGGTGGCCGACGCCGCCCTGTGGGGTGGCCACGGAGTATTGCGGGGCCTGGTCGCCCTGCTGACCGTCATGCTGTACGCGGGCCTGCCGGCCCTGCTGGTCATGGATGCCTCGTCCTGTGGGCCCCGCCGCCCGTGCGTTCCCGTGGCCCTGCTGCCCGCGCTCGCGGTGACTCCGTTGCTGGTGCTCATGCCGGACACACTGAGCTACCCCGCCCTGGCCCTGGTCGTGTCGGTGGTGGCGCTCGACTGCCGGCGTCGTATCCGGGAGATGCTCTGGGCCCAGCAGCGCAGAATCGTCGAGGAAAGGAAACGGACCCTGCGTGAAGGCCGCCAACTGCGGCGCGATGTGCACGACGTGCTCGGCTACAGCCTGTCGGCCATCACGGTCAAGGCGGAACTCGTCGACCGGTACCTGGTGCAGAACGACGCACGGGTCAGGGAAGAGGTGGCCGAGCTGCTGGCACTGTCCCGCCGGACGCTCGCCGAGATGCGCTCCTTCTCCTCGGCCGCCCGGCGGCTGACCCTCGGCGTCGAACTCGCCTCCGTACGCCGTGTGCTGGCGGCGGCCGGCGTGGAGACCCTCGTCTACGGCGACGCCTCGGAGGTGCACGACCCGGCGCTGGGCGCGGCGTTGTCACTCGTACTGCGCGAGGGCGCGACCAACATCCTGCGCCACAGCAGGGCCGGCCTCTGCCGGATCACGCTGAGCAGCGAGGACGGCACCGTCATGCTACGGCTCTCCAACGACGGCTACCCGGGCGAGCTCGACGGCGGTGAGCCGCTGGGCACCGGCCTGGCGAGCCTCTCCTCCCGGCTCACCGCGTTCGACGGAACGCTGACGTGGACGCACGAAGGGGGCTGGTTCCATCTGACCGCCCGTGCCCCGCAGTCCGTCTCGTCGTACGGAACGTATGCGGCGACCTGAGGAGCGCCGGCCGAGCGCGCGCGTCACCCGGAGACTTGCCGAGGTGCCCGGTCCGCCGGGCCCCGGCGGGGCTTCGGTCCTGCCGCATCACAGTGGTTCGGTCCTTCCGGACCTCAGCGGTTCAACCGTGGTGGACCACAGCGCTTCAGCCGTGGAGGGTTACGGCGTTGCGGCCGTGGTGAGCTACGGCGCTGCGACCGTGGTGGGCTAGAGCCAGCCCGCCTGTTCGGCGATGCGCACGGCGTCCAGTCGGTTGCGCGCGTGCAGTTTGGTGACCGAGGACGCGAGGTAGTTGCGGACGGTCCCGGTCGACAGGTGCATACGGCGGGCTATCTCCGCGGGATCGGCGCCGGTGGCCGCCTGGCGCAGCACTTCCGTCTCACGGGGGGTCAGCGGGCTGACATCGCTTTCCCAGGAGGCCAGCGCGAGTTCGGGATCGATGACCCGGCCGCCGGCGGCGATCCGCCGGATGGCCATGGCCAGTTCCTTCGGCGGTGCTTCCTTGAGCAGGTAACCGCTGACGCCCGCGGCCATCGCCCGCTGCAGGGCTCCGGGCCGGCCCAGCGCCGTCAGGACCAGTGTGCGACACTGCGGCAACTGCTCGTGCAGGGCCGCGGCGGCGCTCAGTCCATCCAGTCCCGGCAGGTCGATGTCCACCACGAGGACATCGGGGCGGTGCTCCAGCGCCGTCGGCACGACGGCGTCCCCCCGGCCCACTTCCGCCACGACCTCGATACCGCGCTCGCCCGCCAGCAGGGCCACGAGGGCACCACGGATCATCTCCATGTCCTCGGCCAACATGACTCGTATCACGTTCCGCCCCCCACCTCAGGGCGGTCGGCCCCTGAGTAACTTGATCATACACAGCGCCTGTTCCGAACGAGTAAACGCTTTCTGACGGTATGTGAGGGTTCGCGCCGCTCGGCGCGCGGCACGCCCATCGTCCGCTCCAGGCGTGCTCGACGGGTGCCCGAGACATCCTCCAGACGCACTCGTGACGGCTGTGCGAAGGAAGCGTACGGCCGTCACGAGCGAGCGCTTGAGCGGGACTGCCGGTGGGCCTCGAGCCGGGGGCGGCAAGGTCGTGGCGAGAGCGGAACGGACCCACCGAGGAGAGAGCATGCCGCCGTATCTGACGGAAATCGCCGACGACGTCTACGCCTACGTCCAGCCGGACGGCGGCTGGTGCCTGAACAACGCCGGTCTCGTCGTGGCGGACGGCGAGGCCCTGCTGGTCGACACCGCGGCGACCGAGCGCCGGGCCCTGGCGCTGCGCGAGGCCGTCAAGAGTGTCAGCCCCGCCCTGCCCCGCCTGCTGGTCAACACCCACTCGCACGGCGACCACACCTTCGGCAACTACCTCTTCCCCGAGGCCGCCGTGGTCGGACACCGCGGCACCCGGGCCGAAGTGACCCAGGTCGGGTTGCATCTGACCACGCTGTGGCCGGATGTGTGCTGGGGCGATCTGGAACTGCGCCCGCCCCAGGTGACGTTCGAGGACCGGCTCACCGTCCACGTCGGCGGCACCGAGGTCCAGGTGCTGCACCTGGGCCCCGCCCACACCGGCAGCGACGTCGTGGTGTGGCTGCCCGGGCAGCGTGTGCTGTTCACCGGGGACATCGTGATGTCCGGAGCGACGCCGTTCTGCCCGATGGGCTCGGTGGCCGGCTCGCTCGACGCCGTGCGGGCACTGCGCGACCTGCGGCCCCGCGTGGTGGTGGCCGGGCACGGACCGGTGGCCGGCGAGGAACTGCTGGACACCACCGAGGGGTATTTCCTGCTGCTCCAGCGGCTGGCGAAGGACGGCGTGGCGGCCGGTGCCACCGTCCTGGACGTCGCCCGTGAGGCCGAACTAGGCGTCTACGAAAAGCTGTTGGACGCCGAGCGGATCGTCCCGAACCTGCACCGCGCCTACCTGGAGGAGCGCGGGGCCGAGCGCGGCTGCCCGGTGGACATGCCGGCGCTGTTCGCGGAGATGGTGGAGTTCAACGGCGGCCTGCCCGCCTGCCACGCCTGACCCCGGCTTCCAGACGGTTTCCAGGACGGCTCTAGGCGCCGGGCACAGCCTCGTCCGGCATGACCGCTTGTACAACCTTCCAGAAGGGGGCGGCACATGAGCACCGTTGAAGAGCGGCCGTTGTCGACGGCTCACTTCTCATCCCTGAGCGCCCGCACGGCCGAACTCGCCCAGGTCCGCGAGGCCGTGCGCCTCGGGCCGGGCGAGGCGGCCACCGCGGCGCAGCACGCCAAGGGCAAACTGACCGCGCGCGAGCGACTGGCACTCCTCTTCGACGAGGGCGAGTACACCGAGGTCGAGGGGATGCGCCGGCACCGGGCCACCGGATTCGGCCTGGAGACGAAGCGACCGTACACCGACGGCGTGGTCACCGGCTGGGGGACGGTGCACGGCCGTACCGTCTTCGCCTACGCCCACGACTTCCGCATCTTCGGCGGCGCGCTCGGTGAGGCCCACGCCGAGAAGATCCACAAGATCATGGACCTGGCCGAGAAGGCCGGTGCGCCCATCGTCGGCCTCTGCGACGGCGCGGGTGCCCGCATCCAGGAGGGCGTGACCGCGCTGGCCGGCTACGGCGGCATCTTCCAGCGCAACGTCCGCAACTCCGGCGTCATCCCGCAGATCTCGGTGATCCTCGGGCCGTGCGCGGGCGGCGCCGCGTACTCCCCGGCACTCACCGACTTCGTGTTCATGGTGCGCGGCACCTCGCAGATGTTCATCACCGGGCCCGACGTGGTCCAGGCCGTCACCGGCGAGCAGATCACCCAGGACGCGCTCGGCGGCGCCGACGCGCACTCCACGCTCTCCGGCGTCGCGCACTTCGCGTACGACGACGAGCGGGCCTGCCTGGAGGACGTCCGGCACCTGCTCGGGCTGCTGCCCGCCAACAACCGGGAACGCCCGCCCGCCGAACCGGCCGACGACCCCGCCGACCGCACCAACGAGGCGCTCTACGACCTGGTGCCCGCCGAGCCCGGCCGGGCGTACGACATGAAGCAGGTCATCGGCGAGATCGTCGACCACGGTGAGTACTTCGAGGTCCACGAGACCTGGGCCACCAACATCATCTGCGCGTTCGCCCGCCTGGACGGCGACGTCGTCGGCATCGTCGCCAACCAGCCCGCCGCGCTCGCGGGGGTCCTGGACATCGAGGCGTCGGAGAAGGCCGCGCGGTTCGTGCAGACCTGCGACGCGTTCAACATCCCGCTGATCACCCTCGTCGACGTGCCCGGCTTCCTGCCGGGTGTCGACCAGGAGCACGGCGGGATCATCCGGCACGGCGCGAAGCTGCTGTACGCGTACTGCAACGCGACCGTGCCGAGGATCTCGCTGACCCTGCGCAAGGCGTACGGCGGGGCGTACATCGTCATGGACTCCCGCTCCATCGGCACCGACCTGGCGCTGGCCTGGCCGACCAACGAGATCGCGGTGATGGGCGCGGAGGGGGCCGCGGGTGTCGTCTTCCGCAAGGAGATCGCGGCGTCCGACGACCCCGAGGCGACGCGCCGGGCGCGGATCGAGGAGTACCGCACCCGGCTCATGCATCCTTACTACGCCGCCGAGCGCGGCCTGGTCGACGATGTGATCGACCCGGCCGAGACGCGGTCCCGGCTGATCGGGGCACTGGCCATGCTGCGCCACAAGCACGCCCCGCTGCCCACCCGCAAGCACGGGAACCAGCCCCAGTGAGCGCCGGCCGGCCGCTCGTCGTGGTGGCACACGGCAGCCCCGACGCCGATGAACTGGTTGCGCTGGCAGCGGTGTTGCTGTCCGTCTCCCGAGGTTCGGGGAGCAGGTCGGCGCCGCCGCGACCCGCACTGTCCTGGTGCCGGGCCAACCCCGCCCATGGATCCGCCGTCGCCTGGGCGGCCGCAGCGCGGCCCGCCTGGACGTCTTCGTCGTGAGAGGACACACGTGAGTCTGCGCAAGGTGCTCATCGCCAACCGTGGCGAAATCGCTGTCCGCGTGGCCCGGGCCTGCCGGGACGCCGGGATCGCGAGCGTGGCCGTCTACG
>NZ_JODT01000031.1 GCF_000720835.1 Streptomyces achromogenes subsp. achromogenes
GCGGAGTTTGGCGGTGCGGCGGCCCAGGGGGTCGTAGGTGTAGCGCCAGCGGGTGCCGTCCGGTGTCACCACCGACGTCAGGCGGTCCTCGGCGTCCCATTCGTAGTGCCAGGTGTCCGGCTTGCGGGACAGGCGGGTCTTCCGGCGCAGGGTGATGCGGCCCAGGGCATCGTGTTCGTAGCGGACGTTGCCGGCCCGGGTGATGCGCGTGCCGGTGTAGGAGCGGGGGCCCGTCGACTCCGCTCCGGGGTGGGTCGCCGGCCAGGCGGCTTCGGTCTGGTTGCCTGCCTCGTCGTAGGCGTAGCGTTCCGTCCAGCCTGCCGCGTGGACCGCCGTCACTCTGCCCGTCGCGTCCAGGGTGCTGGACCCTCCGGCCGCCGGCGCCGGTCACCGACTGGGTCGTCAGGCGGCCCAGCGGGTCGAAGGACTGCTCCAGGGTGATCGTTCCGCCGACCAGGCGCTTCAGTTCGTGCCCGGCCTCGTCGTACGTGAAGTCGATCGTCCGGCCCGATGCCACCATGGCTGTGCGGCGGCCCGCCGCGTCGTACGTCCACGTCGTCTTCGCCCCGGTCGGGGTTACCCGGCTGATGCGGCGGCCCAGGGCGTCGTAGGTGTACGTCACCGTGCGGCCGTCGACCGTCTCCGAGCGCAGGCGGCCGTGGCGGTCGCGCAGGAGGGACACAGTCGTGCCGTCCGGGCCTACCGCGTGGGCGAGTTGGTCGGTCAGGTCGTAGGCGTACGTCGTGGTGCCGTTTGGTGTGGTCTTGCGGAGTACCTGGCCGAGGGCGTTGCGGGCGAACGTCGTCTCCTCGCCGAGGGCGTTCCGCCGTGCCGCCAAACGGCCTGCCGCGTCGTACTCGTACGTCAGCGTGCGGTGGTCGAAGTCCGTTTCCCGGGCCAGGTGGCCTGCAGGGTCGTACTCGTACGTCCAGGTCAGGCCCTGCGGGTTGGTGACCTTCGTCAGGCGCAGCTCGGTGTCGTGGGTGAACTCGTAGCGGACGCCGTCCGGGCCGGTGCGGGCGGTCAGCAGGTCGAAGTGGGTGTACTCGAAGCGGGTGACGCCGCCGAGGGGGTCGGTGTGGGTGGTGCAGTTGCCCTCGCCGTCGTACGTCCACGTCTCCGTCGTGCCGTCGGGGGCCGTGCGGTGGGTCAGCCGGCCCTCCACCGTCCATTCCAGGCGGGTCGTCGCGTCGGCCGGGTCCGTGATCGCGGTCGGGAGGCCGAGGGCGTTGCGTTCACAGCGGGTGGTCGCGCCCAGGGGGTCCGTCACCTGCACCGGGAGGCCCGTGCGGTCGCAGACGACCGTTGTCGTGTGGCCCAGCGGGTCCGTCACCGAGGTCAGGTGGCCGGCCTCCGTGTAGGTGAAGCGGGTCGTCTGACCGGCCGGGTCCGTCACCGACGTGCGGTTGCCCCGCTCGTCGTACGTCTGGCGGATCACCGTGCCGTCCGCGTTCACCACCCTCACCGGCAGGCCCAGAGCGTTGTACTCCGCCCTCGTCTCGCGGCCGTCCGGGCGGACCACCCGCGTCAGGTTGCCCGCCTCGTCGTACTCGAACGCCGTGGTGTGGCCCAGCGGGTCGGTGATGGACAGCAGGCGATGGTGGCGGTCCCGGCGGTAGTGGGTGGTCGCGCCGAGCGGGTCGGTCTCCGCGACCACCTGCCAGGTGTCGTTGACCAGGTAGCGTCGGGTGTGACCCTCGGCCGTCGTCACCGTTGTCGTCCGCAGGCCCGTCTCCGGGTCCGGGTCGCCGTAGCTCAGGCGCAGCGCCATGTGGCCCGCCTCGCCGGCCTCCGCGACGCAGCGGTCCTGCTCGTCGTAATCGTAGGTGTAGCCGCGGTCGTTCGTGTCCGTCCAGGACGTCACCCGGCCCCGGTCGTCGTAGCCGAAACGCAGCGCCAGGCCGGAGGAGTTGACGACCTCCGTCAGGTTGCCGTCCGTGTAGCCGAAGCGCTTCAGTTCCTCGCCGGTCGCGGCCAGATGGTACGCCGTGACGCGGCCCGATTCCGTTGTGACGCGGACGCCCTGGCCGGCGCTCGTGTGCACGCCGCGCGGGGTGCCTTCGGTGTCGTACTCGAAGGTGATCCAGTTGCCGTTGCGGTCGTCGATCTGTTCCAGGAGGGCCAGGTCCGGGCCTCGGTCGGCGAAGTGGCGTACCCGGCCGGTGTGCGGGTCCGTGATCGTGTAGCCGCCGTCCACCCGGTCCAGGGTGAGGCGGGGGCCGTGGCTCGCCAAGGTGGGCAGGCCGGGTGCCGGGTGGGGGTACGAGAGAAGGAGGCCGTCCTCCGTGACGTAGACGACTCCCTCCGCGTCGACCTCCAGGCGCTCGTCCAGGGTGGAGGACCAGGAGGGGCCGAACCAGCGGCCCAGGTGGTAGCCGGACTCCACCCGGCGGGTCAGCAGCAGGGGGAGTACGCCGGGGAGCGTGACGTCCGTCTGCGGCAGGTACATCCTGCCGGTGGCCACGTTGACCGGGTCGCCGCAGCCCTTGGTGCTGTTCTGGTCGTGAGAGTGCTTCGGCGGGTCGTTCTCGACCGTGTCCCGGGCCGACTTTCCGGCCGCGTCCTCCGCGCCTTGTCCGACCGCGTTGCGGGCGCCCTTGCGCGCCCCTTGCTCAGCGGCTTCCTCCACGCCTCTCTTCAGTCCGAGGCGCAGTCCGCCGCGTGCCAGTCCGGCGCCCTTGCTTCCGATGAGTTCGGGTACGAGGCGGCCGAGGAACTCGGAGGGGTCTTTGCGGAAGGTGTCCCACATGGCTTTCGCGGCCTGGTCGGGGTGGGCGGCGGTGGTGACCAGGCCGGAGAGCGTCATGCTGACGTTCTGCAGGTAGGCGGCGGGGTGGGTGAGATTGTAGGGGTCGACGGGGTTGACCCCGCGGACGAAGGTGACCAGGCCGGCGGTGCCCTTGATCATCCCGCCGGCGAAGTGGGACAGTTCCAGGCTCGTGGCCACGGCCCCGTCCATCACGTCGGTCTTCAGGCGCTCCAGTGGCGGGGGTTCGGCCGGTGCGTGTGCCATAGCCGAGCGGACCTTGGCCTGAGCGTCGGTGGCGGCGGTGTTGCGCTGCTCGCGGGCTTTGGCCAGCTGGTGGAACGCGGCCTGCACATCGGCCTTGCCCGGGTCCTGGAACTCGCCCGGCGAGGGCCCGGGGTCCTCACCCGCGTCCGCTTTCGCCTTGTAGGCGGCGACCTTCTCCTGGTGGGCCTCGAACGCCTCCTTGGACGCCTTTACGCCTTTGTTGTACCGGCGGACGGCCTCCTCGGCCTGCTTCTGCGCCCACGTGACGGTGTCGGCGTACGCCTCCAGCGCGCCGGCCGCCGTCCGGCACGCCTCGGCCGCCTGCGCCCACTTGGCCGGGTGCACACCGAACTTCTCACGGAAGGCGTCCCCGCCCTCACCCTGCCAGCCGGAGGAGTCGACCTTCCTCAGCCCTTGTCCGACCCGGTCGAACGCACCGTGGAAGTCCCGCAGGTGCTTGGCGGCCTCACGGATCTTCGACGGGCTGCCGTGGACGAGCTCGTCGGCCTCCTCGCTCTCACCGAGCTGCTGCTCACCCGGCGTGGCCCCCAGATCGGAGGCGACCCCGTCTCCCCAGTCCTCCACCACGTCGGCCCACTGGTGCGCCCCGAGACGGTCCAGGCCCTCACCGATCTTGTCGGTGGTGTAGTCGACACCCTTGCCCAGCCACTTCTTGCCGCCGTCGACCAGGTGCTCACCGCCGTCAAGGATCTTGTTGGTGATGTTCCCCAGGCCCATCAGCCCTCACCCCCCGCCTGGCCGGCGGCCCGCGCGCGGGACTCGGGGGAGGGGTCGAAGGTCTCGGCCAGCATCTCCTCGTACCGCTCGGCCGAGACACCGAACCTCTCCTGCATGTCCTCCCGGTCCAGGCCCGGCAGGGCGGCCTGGTCGGAGGTCAGCACCTCATAGGAGGCGTCCGCCCAGCCCTGCCTGCTGTTCGCCCACGCCTGCCGGAACGACTCCTGGCTGTAATCCACCCCCGAACCGGAGTCCACGATCTGATCCCAGCTCCTGTTCTGCACCTCCTCCTCGGAGGCGTACGGGTTGCCCACGACCGCGTTCCCGGCGACCTTGAAAGCACCCCTCACGTACTGGTCCGTCTCGTGGTACGTGCCCGCCGCCAGACCCGTCTTCGCCGCGAAGTCGTTCCCCTCGACCACCAGCGCCCGCACCCCCCACTCCCAGCGCTCGCAGAACGACGCGAACTCATCCGTCAACCCCTGATGACCCAGTTCCAGACCCGACAGCGCCAGACCGGAAAAGCCCCGCCCGGCCCCCGCCCGGCTGTCCATCCCCAGCTCCTTCAGCTCCCCCAGCGCCTCGGTCAGACCCTGCGCGATCAGGCCCAGCCCCTGCGTCGTCAGGTCCTTGCCCCCGCCTCCGCTCACCGCACGTCCCCCGTCCCGCCGTCGGCGTCCACCGCCACCCCATCCGGCACGATCCCCCGTACATCGGAACTCACCCGGTAGCGCCGCCGACTCGCGCCTTGCGCGCGCGCTTTCCTCGGCGGCCTCTGTCGGCGGGGCTCGGACGCGTCCACGTAGTCGTACAACCGTGACCTGCGTGTCTGCCCCACCGAGTCGGTCTCTCCCCCGTGTTCGGCCATGGCCGGGATCATCACACCGCTGTGGCGGTGGGGCCAACGCGATACCCGGGCGAGGGATCGAGTCCGGCCATCTCGGGGCGTACGCGGCGGCGCCCGGACCGTGGGGTGGTCCGGGCGCCGGGGGAGGGGACGGGGGCGGTTACGGGAGGGCGTGGACGTGGGCTCCCACGCTGGTGGACCAGGCGTTGCCCGAGGCCGCGTCCCAGTTGGTGGACCAGGTCATCGCGCCGCGCAGGTCGGGGTAGGTCTTGGACGGCTTGAAGGTGCCGCAGTTGGCGGCCTTGGTCAGGCAGTCCAGGGCGTTGTTGACGACCGCCGGGGAGACGTAGCCGCCGCCCGCCGCGCGGGTGGAGGCCGGCAGGCCGAGGCCGACCTGGGACGGGGACAGGCCGCCCTCCAGCTGGATGCAGGCCAGCGAGGTGAGGAAGTCGACCGTGCCCTGGCTGTAGACCTTGCCGTCACAGCCCAGCATCGAACCGCTGTTGTAGTACTGCATGTTGACGACCGTCAGGATGTCCTTGACGTTCAGGGCCGTCTGGAAGTACGAGTTCGACGTCGACTGCATATCGATCGTCTGCGGGGCCATCGTGATGATCAGGGACGGGCCCGCCTTCGCCGACAGGGACCGCAGGGCCTGCGTCATGTACGTCGCGTTCAGGCCGTTCTCCAGGTCGATGTCGACGCCGTCGAAGCCGTACGTCTGCATCAGGCCGTACACGGAGTTCGCGAAGTTGGCGGCCGAGTTGGCGTCGCTGACCGACACCGAGCCCTTCTCGCCGCCGACCGAGATGATGACCTTCTTGCCGGCCGCCTGCTTGGCCTTGATGTCCGCCTTGAACTGGTCGACCGTGTAACCGCCGAGGCCGGCCGAGTCCAGGTTGAAGGTCACCGCGCCCGGGGTCGACGTGGCGTCCGCGAAGGACACCGCGATGATGTCGTAGGCGGCGGGGACGTCCGACAGCTTCTGGACCGTGGCCCCGTTGTTGAAGTTCTGCCAGTAGCCGGTCACCGCGTGCTTGGGCAGGGAGCCGCCGCCCCCGCCGCCCGAGCCGGCGGTCGTCGTGCCGGTCACGGTCGCCGACTTCGCCGACTCGCCCGCCGCGTTGGTGGCCGTCACCTGGAAGGAGTACGCCGTGGAGGCCGCGAGGCCGGTCACCGTCGCCGAGGTGCCCGACACCGCCGTGACCTTCGTACCGTCGCGGTAGACGTTGTAGCCCGTCGCGCCGGTCACCGCCGACCAGGACAGGGAGACCGAGGACGACGTCGTCCCGGTGACGGTCAGGCCGGCGGGGGCGGCCGGGACCGTGGGGGACGGGTTGCCGCCACCGCCGCCGTCGGGGCCGTAGACGGAGAGGTCGTCGGCGTAGTAGGCCGCCTGGCCGTACCAGCCGTGGGTGTAGACCGTGACCGAGGTGGTGGAGGAGCCGGTGGTGAACGTCGTCTGGAGCTGCTTCCAGGACGGCGTGTCGGGGGTCCAGGTGGAGACGTCCGTGGTGCCCGTGCCCGTCACGCCCAGGTAGGTGTAGCCGCCCTGGACCCACGCGCTCAGCGTGTACGTCGAGTTGGGCTTGACCGCGACCGTCTGGGAGCACTTGGCGGTGTCCTGGCCGGCCGGGGTCGCCTTCAGCGCGCCGGTGCCGCCGTGCACGGGGGACGTGACCGTCGCGCCGCTGCCGGCCGTGCACGTCCAGTCGGTGAGGCCCGACTCGAAGCCCGCGTTCCGCACGTTGTTCACGTCCGCCGCCGAGGCGGGGGAGGCCGCGGCGAGGCCCGCGACCGAAAGGGCCAGGGCGGTGGCGGCGGACCATGCCGCGAGGCGCCGTCCGGTGGGTCTGGATATGCCTGGTGCGCGGTCCACTGAAGCCTCCGGTGGGGAGTCGGGCAGGGGAGAAGAGGGGAGAGAGAGGACGGTGGCCACCGCTCGCCCTACAAGTTGGTCCAGACCAATCCGGGGTGTCAAGAGGTCCAGACCGGATTGGTTCCGAGTCGACGGCTCAACCCGTGCCGGCCCGGCGGCTCAACCTGTCCTGGTTTGGCGGGGCTTGCGGCGGGAGAGTTCCCCACCGGCTTCCCCCACGCTGTTCTCCCGGTGATACGGCCGTGGATACAGTGCTCGGGTAGTCACGCAATGAAGTCGTCCCGGCGCACCGGAGTGATGCCGGTGGGCCGACGGATGGGAAGAGCGGAGAGCTGCGCGTGCCAACAGCCATTGCCGTGACCAGCGCCGACATGGCGCTGCCGGCGCAGGACGAGCGGACCGTGCCCGCCGTCGTGCTGACCGGACTCGACCGCGGGCCGCTGGACGAGGGCCTCGCCGGACTCCACCGGCTCACCGAGCAGTACGGATACGTGGTCGTCGTCTGTTCCGAGGCCACCCCGGAGCCGGTCGTCCGGCGGCTGCACACCCTGCGCGCGCTGCTGGAGAGCGACCGCATCGCCCTGTTCCGGCCCGCCCTGCCCCCGCTCGGCGTCGCCGTCCTGGCCCGGCAGTTACGCCAGCTCGCCTCCTGCGAGCTGAGCCCGGGCGTGCTCGCCTCCGCCGGGCGGCTGCTCACCCACTACATCCACGCCGGCGCCGTCCTCGGCTCGGTCGCCCGGCTGGACCGCGTCCCGGTCGGGCTGAAGGCGCACGCCAGATCATGGGTGCCCGGCAGCCAGTTCGCCGTCCTCGCCCACCCCGAACCGCAGGTCGTCAGGGTCGGCCCCGAAGCCACCCTCAAGGGACCGGAGTTCGGCACCTGGATGCTCGTCGCCAAGGGGCAGTCGCACAGCGACTGGGTCGCCGGCCTCGGCACCCGGTGGGGCGTGCACGGGGTGCGCGAGGCCCCGCTGCCCGCCGAGTCCCCGGTCTGGTGGGGGACCGGCCGCCTGGTCGAGTTCTGCGGCTACCTCGCCGACCTGTCCGTCCTGTACCAACTGGTCACCTCCGTACGGCAGACCCGCTGTCACTGGTGCGGCCTCGACGTCATAGGCGACCGCTGCGTCTTCTGCGGCGCCATCTCCCAAGTCTCCGCGTCCCCCCGCGCCCTGGAAGCGCGAACGCCCGCCTGACCTGCGCGAACCTGACCCGTCCCGCTCGAGTCGATCCCCCCGATGAGGTTGCACGGTCCATGAACTCCCGTCAGCGCCGCGGCGTGATACTGCTGATCCTGTCGGCCCTGTGCGCTCTGGGCGCGTTCGCCGGCGTGCTCTCCTTCGTCCACGACGTGAACACCAAGGTCGGACCCGAGACCACCGCCTACCGGGTCAGGTCCGAGGTGAAGCCGTACACCACCCTGGACGCGGACCAGTTCGAGAAGGTCGAGATGCCCAGGCGGTGGCTGTCCGGCAACGCCGTCACCGACCTGGCGCAGATCCGCGGCAAGATCGCGGTGACCACCCTGCGCGCGGGCTCCCTGCTCCAGACCGACATGATCGTGGACCGGCCCGCCCTCCAGCCCGGCCAGCAGGAGGTCGCCATCATGATCGACGCGGCGACCGGCGTGGCCGGGAAGATCACCCCCGGCTCGCGCGTCAACGTCTACGCCACCTTCGAGGGACGCAAGGAGGGCGACCCGGACCAGTCGAAGATCATCGTCACCAACGCCCGGGTGCTCGACGTCGGCCGGATCACCGCCCTCGAACCCGACGACGACAGCCGCCGCCGGCCCACCGACGCCGTTCCCATCACCTTCGCGCTGTCCACCCTCGACGCCCAGCGCGTCACCTACGCCGAGTCCTTCGCCCAGCGCGTCCGGCTCGCGCTCGTGGCACCCGGCAGCGAGACCAGCGTCCCCGACCAGGACCGCACCTACGAACTCGCGACGGACAAGTGAGAGGCGGCCATGCCCACCAGGATCCTCCCGGCCGGCGCGGACCCGGACGCCGTCCGCTCCCTCACCACGCTGCTCAGCCAGCTCCCCGACGCCGAACCGCAGCCCCCGGTCACCGACTCCACCCAGCTGGTGGACACCCTCGCCCGGCTGGCCGCCGAGTCGGTCGACGAGCTGCCCGAGGTCGTCGTCGTCCACGAACGCATCGGCCCCGTACCGGCGCTGGAGCTGATCCGCGAGGTCGCCTTGCGCTTCCCGGCCGCCGGCGTCGTCCTCGTCACCAGCGACGCGAGCCCCGGCCTGTTCGCCGCCGCCATGGACTCCGGCGCCCGCGGCCTGGTCGGACTCCCGCTGTCGTACGAGGAACTGGCCGGCCGGGTGCAGGCGGTCGCCCAGTGGTCGGCGGGGGTACGGCGCCACCTCGGGCACGGGGCGGAGACGCCCGCCGGGGCCGGGGGCACCGTCGTCACGGTCAGCGGCGCCAAGGGGGGCGTCGGCGCCACGCTGACCGCCGTCCAGCTGGCCCTCGCCGCCCAGGCCTCCGGCCGCGCCACCGCGCTGGTCGACCTGGACCTGCAGAGCGGCGACATCGCCTCCTACCTGGACGTCCAGTTCCGCCGGTCGGTGGCCGACCTCGCCGCCATCACCGACATCTCGCCGCGCGTCCTGGCCGACGCCGTCTTCCGCCACGACACCGGGCTCGCCCTGCTCCTCGCGCCCGCCGAGGGCGAACGCGGCGAGGAGGTCACCGACCGGGCCGCCCGGCAGCTGATCGGCGCCCTGCGCTCGCGCTACGAGGCCGTGGTCGTGGACTGCGGCGCCCAGCTGAGCGGGGCCGGCGCCGCGGCCGTCGAGACGGCCGACACCGCGCTGCTGGTCACCACCCCGGACGTGATCGCCGTACGCGCCGCCAAACGCACCGTACGGATGTGGGACCGGCTCCAGATCCGCAAGGCCGAGGAGACCACGGTCGTCGTCAACCGGCACACGCGCGGTACGGAGATCCAGCCCGCGCTGGTGCAGCGCATCACCGGCACCGCGCTCGCCCGGACCGCCGTCCCCGCGGCCTTCAAGGAGTTGCAAGGGGTCGTGGACGCCGGACGGCTGCACGAACTCGACGGCAGGAGCACGGTGAAGCAGGCACTGTGGGCGCTCGCGGCGGAGCTGGGACTGGCCAGGGCGGGGGAGCAGCCCTCGCACCGGGGAACCGGCCGGGCCGCGGTGGGCTTCAGGCGGCGGAAGGAATGAGCGGCGCCATGGGAAGGCCGGACGGGGACCGGGGAGACGGGGTCGGGGGAGACGCGGTCCGGGCAGCCGGGGACCGGGGACAGGTCAGCGTCGAATTGCTCGGCATGACCCCGCTGATCCTGCTGACGCTGGTGCTGATGTGGCAGGCCGTGCTGGTGGGCTACACCTTCACGCTCGCCGGGAACGCGGCCGACGAGGCGGTGCGGGCCGCCACGGCGGCGCCCCGGGGCGGCGCCCGGCAGGCCGCCTGCGCCGAGGCCGGGCTCAAGCACCTGTCGGGGGCCTGGCGGGGGGACGCGTCGGTGCGGTGCAGCACCTCCGGCCACGTCACGGCCGACGTCTCCGTCAGGGTCCCGGTCCTCTTCCCGGGCGTGATCTCCTTCCCCGCCACCGTGCACGGCCACGCCGGGGCCGTGGAGGAGGTGACACGCTGAGATGCCGTACCGCCGAGCGCGCGCCGAGACGCCGTACCCCTGGACACGCGCCGGGAGGCGAGCGCGCGACCGGGGGCAAGTCGCCCTCGAATACCTGGGGTTCATCCCCGTCCTGCTGATCGTCGGACTGGCCGGGGTCCAGCTCGGTGCCGTCGCCTACGCCGCCGAGCAGGCCGGTACGGCGGCCCGGGCCGGGGCGCGGGCCGCGTCCCTGGACCGGTCCTACGCCGAGGCCTGCGCCGACGCGGTGAGCGGCGTGCTGGACGTGTCCTGCTCGGCCGCCGAGGGCGAGGACACGGTGACCGTCACCGCCACCGTCCGCATCCCCGCCCTCGTGTGGGACCTGGGCGACGCCACCAAGTCCGCGACCATGCCGCTCGACCACTGACAAAGGAGGCGACAGACCCATGAGCCTGCGGGCACGCATCAGCGCTCCGGAGGAGCACGGCAGCCGGGGCGAGGACGGACACCTGGTCGCCTCCTACCGGGCCAAGCTGCTGGAGGAGATCGACCTCGCGGAGATGAGCGCGCTGGCCGCCGCCGAACGCCGGGCGCGCCTGGAGCGGGTGCTCGGGCACATCATCAGCCGCGAGGGACCGGTCCTGTCCACCGTCGAACGGGCCCAGCTGATCCGACGGGTGGTGGACGAGGCGCTGGGTCTCGGCATCCTCGAACCCCTCCTGGAGGACGCGTCCATCACCGAGATCATGGTCAACGGCCCCGACGCGATCTTCGTGGAGCGGGGCGGCCGGGTAGAACAGCTGCCCCTGCGGTTCGTCTCCGCCGACCAGCTGATGCAGACCATCGAGCGGATCGTGTCGACGGTCAACCGCCGCGTGGACGAGTCCAACCCGATGGTGGACGCCCGGCTGCCCTCCGGCGAGCGGGTCAACGTCATCATCCCGCCGCTGTCCCTGACCGGCCCGGTGCTCACCATCCGCCGCTTCCCGCGCTCCTTCACCCTCCAGGAGCTGATCGGCTTCGGCTCGCTGGACGAGCACATGGTGTACCTGCTGGCCGCCCTCGTGCAGGCCAAGTTCAACATCATCGTCTCGGGCGCCACCGGCACCGGCAAGACCACCCTGCTGAACGCCCTGTCCGGGCTGATCCCGCCGCACGAACGCATCATCACCATCGAGGACTCCGCCGAACTCCAGCTCCAGCAGAGCCATGTGGTCCGCCTGGAGTCCCGCCCGCCGAACGTGGAGGGAAAGGGCCAGGTCACCATCCGTGACCTGGTCCGCAACTCGCTGCGCATGCGGCCCGACCGGATCGTGGTCGGCGAGGTCCGCGGCGGCGAGTCCCTGGACATGCTCCAGGCCATGTCCACCGGCCACGACGGCTCGCTGGCCACCGTGCACGCCAACAGCGCCGAGGACGCCCTCACCCGGCTCCAGACCCTCGCCTCGATGTCCGACGTCGAGGTGCCCTTCGTCGCCCTGCACGACCAGATCAACAGCGCCGTCGACGTCCTCGTCCAGCTCACCCGGTTCGCCGACGGCGCCCGCCGCATCACCGAGATCGCGCTGCTCGACAGCCACGGCGGGGAGCCGTACCGGCTGGCCACCGCGGCCCGTTTCGAGGCGCGGCCCATGACCCCGGACGGCCGGGTCCACGGTGCCTTCCGGCACTTCCCGCTCCCGCGGCGCACCGCCGACCGCCTCTACATGGCGAGCCAGCCCCTCCCGCAGGCCTTCGGCGTGGCCCGCTCCGCCGACCAGCTCGCCACCCGAGAAGCCAGGTAGGACCCCCACCATGTCACCGAGCACCCTCGCCCAGCTCGCCACCGGTGCCACCCTGCTGGCCTGCGTCCTGGCCGTGGCCGGCGTGCACGCCTACGCCTTGGGCCGGGCCCGGCGCGCCGCCCTCGTCGACCGCCTCGCGCACACCGGCCCGCCCCCCGCGACCGGGCGCAGACGCCGCTTCACCGCCCTGGACCGGCGGCTGCGCCGCACCCGGTTCGGCCGCTGGCTGGAGCGGCGCCTGGCCGCGACCGGGCTGAGCGTCACCCCCGGCGAGTTCTTCGCCGCCATGCTCGCCGCCGTCGCCGCGCTGTGGCTGATCGGCCAGGCCACCCTGGCCCCCTTCTTCGGCCCGCTCGCCGGACTCCTCGGCATCGCGGCGGCCCTGCAGTTCCTCAACTGGCAGCGGCAGAAGCGGATCGAGCGCTTCATCGGCCAACTCCCCGAACTCGCCCGCATCCTGGCCAACGCCACCCACGCCGGCCTCGCCCTGCGCACCGCGATCGGCATGGCCGCGGAGGAGCTGGAGGCCCCGGCCGGCGAGGAACTGGCCAAGGTCGCCGACCAGTTGACCATCGGCCACTCCATGGAGGACGCCCTCGGCGAGCTGGCCGATCGGCTGCCCTCCCGGGAACTCGTCGTCCTGGTCACCACGCTGGTGCTGTCCAACCGGGCGGGCGGGCAGGTGGTCTCGGCGCTGCGCAACCTGACCGAGACGCTGGAGGAGCGCAAGGAGACCCGGCGCGAGATCCGCACCCAGCTCTCCCAGGTGACCATGACCTCGTACGCCGTACCCGTTCTCGGGGTCGGCGCGTTGTTCCTGATGAACGGCGTCAAGGACGGCGCGCTCGACCGCATGACCGGCTCCCCCGCCGGCCAGGTCTGCGTGCTCGTCGCCTTCGTCATGTACGCCGTCGGCTTCGTCCTGATCCGCCGGCTCAGCCGGATCGACGTCTGAGGGAGGTGACCCGTGGAGCTCCTGCTCGCCCTGCTGACGGGCGCCGGTGTCTGGGGCGTCTTCGCCGGCCTGCGCATGTACCGCGCGGACGCCCGGCTCCCCGCCGACCTCGCCGTCGCCCTGGAGGTCGGCGCCACCCGCACCGGCGTGGTCGGCTCGGTCGTCGACCGCCTCGGCATGCGCTGGGCACCGCTGGTGCTGCGCCTGATGGGGCCGCGGCTGGTCGCCCGCTACCGCCGCAGGATCGACCTCGCCGGCAACCCCGGCGGCCTGACCATCGACCGCTACGCCGCCCGCCGCGCGGTCTACGGCGCGCTGGGCGGCGTCGGCTTCCTGGTCTTCCTGCTGCGCGGCCAGTGGTTCGTGGCGCTGCTCCTGCTGGCCTTCGGGGCGCTGTGGACCGAGGTCGGGCTCTGGTCGGCGATCCGGGTCCGCAGACAGGTCATCGAACGCACCCTGCCCGACTTCCTGGACGTGCTGGCCGTGGTGGTCAGCGCGGGCCTCGGCTTCCGCCAGGCCCTGGACCGGGTCGCCGCCCGCTACGAGGGCCCCTGGGCCGACGAGTTGCGCATCACCCTGCGCCAGATGGACCTCGGCATGAGCCGCCGCCAGGCTTTCGCGGAGCTGCGCCGGCGCAACGACTCCGAGCAGGTGGCGATGTTCGTGACGGCGTTGCAGCAGGGCGAGGAGCTGGGCGCGCCCATCGTGGACACCCTGGTCTCCCTGGCCAAGGACATGCGGCGCACCGACGCCCAGAACGCCCGCCGCAAGGCCGCGCGGGCGGTGCCCAAGGCCACGCTGATGATCACCACGTTCATGGTCCCGGCGACGATGCTGCTGCTGGGCGCGGGCCTGCTGCTCGGCTCCGGCGTCGACTTCGGCTCGCTCACCGGGAAGTGAGGACGGACGTGACGGCGATGGGGGTGACGGGCAGGGGGGCGCGCTTACTGGAGCGGTTACGCGGGACGGGCAACGGCCCCCGCCGGACAGGACCGGGGCGCCCTGGCGCCGGCGACCTTGGGGCGCGACCGGGGCGCCTTGGCGCGGAGGGTTCCGGGGGGCGACCGGAGCGTCCTGGCGCGGAAGGCTCCGGGGCGCGACCGGGGCGTCTTGGCGCGGAGGGCCTTGGAGTGTGGCCGGGGCGTTCTGGTGCCGAGGAACCCGGGGCGTGGCCGGAGCGGGTGGGTGCCCAAGGTTCCGGGGTGCGGCCGGAGCGGGTGGGTGCCCAACGCTCCGGGGTACGGCCGGGCGGGGCAGGTGCCGGAGGCTTCCGGGCGTGGGTGCACGGCACGGGCGGCGGGCCGCGCTGGGCGTGGGTGCGCGGCATGGGTGGCGGACCACGCCGGGCGGAGCCGGGGCGTCCTGACGCCGAGGAACCCGGGGCGTGGCCGGAGCGGCTGGGTGCCCAAGGTTCCGGGGTACGGCCGGGCGGGGCGGGTGCCGGAGGCTTCCGGGCGTGGGTGCACGGCATGGGTGGCGGGCCGCGCTGGGCGTGGGTGCGCGGCATGGGTGGCGGACCGCGCCGGGCGGAGCCGAGGCGTCTGCGTGCCGGACGGCGCTGGGCGCTGCCGGGGCGTCTCGGTGCCCCACACCTCCCGGCGCGGCCGGGCCGGGCGGCGCGCGAGCCCGTTCCGCCGGCCGAGGCCGTTCCGCCGGTCGAGCCCGGCCTGTCGGTCGAGTCCGGCCCGTTGGTCGAGCCCGGCCTGTCGGTCGAGTCCGGCCCGTTGGTCGAGTCCGGCCCGTTGGTCGAGTCCGGCCTGTCGGTCGAGCCCGGCCTATCGGTCGAGCCCGGCCTCTCGGTCGAACCCAGCCCGCTGGCCCAGCCCAGCCCGTTGGCCGAGCCCACCCCGCCGGCCGAGCCCGCCCCGCCGGTCGAGCCCGTTCCGTCGGTCAAGCCCTCCGAGAAGCTTCAGGTCAGCGCTCTTCAGGCGATGTGCCGGCAGGTCTTCGGGTTCCGGCTGGCCATGATCGTCGTATCGGCGCCCGCCGCCCTGCTCAACGCGGCCCCCGGGCTGGGCGTCCGCCTGGCCGGCGCGGCCGTGGTCGTCACCGTCATGGTGTCCTACGTCCTCTTCCGCGACTGGGAGCGCTTCGGCCCCCTGCTGCTGCGCCACCCGAGCCTGCTGGCCGCCGACACCCTCTTCGGCTCCTTCCTCCTGGTCTCGGCGGGCCCGGACACCACCCTCGCCTACGTCAGCGTCTGCACCCCCCTGCTGGCCGGCCTGGTCTACAGCTGGCGCGGCGCGGCCTGCTTCGCCTCGCTGCAAGCCCTGATCCTGCTCGTGGTCCACACCGCCCTGAAGGCCGGCCGGCCCGAGCCCGTCGCCGAGGCCCTGCTGCTGCCCGGCCTGTGCGTCATCGCGGGCGCCATGGGCTCGACCCTGCGCAACCTGATGCTCCGCTTCGGCGCCGCGACCGAGGCGCTGACCACCGCGCGGGCCCGGCTCGCGGCGGCGGAGGCGGTGAGCGCCGAACGCGCCCGGCTGGCAAGGGAGATGCACGACTCCGTGGCCAAGACCCTGTACGGCGTGGCCCTCGCCGCCGACGGACTGGCGGCGACCGCGTCGGCCGGCGCCCCGGACCCCGCCCGCATCCGGCGGCAGGCGGAGCTGGTGTCCCGCTCGGCGCGCCGGGCGGCGGCGGAGTCCCGGGAGCTGCTGGCCGACCTGCGCCGGGACCCGGAGCGGGCGCCGCAGGAGATCCCGCTGTGGCGACTCCTCGCCCACCGGACCCGGGAGTTCGGCCGGCGCACCGGCCTGGAGGTCACCTGCCACTGGCCGGCACACCACCCCGCCCCCTTCCCGGCCCTGCCCGCGCCCGTGGCCCGGCACGTCCTCGCCATCGCCACCGAGGCCCTGGAGAACGCCCACCGCCACGCGCGCGCCGGCCGGGTGGACGTACGGGTGACGCTCGACGGACACCTGCTCGGCCTCGCGATCCACGACGACGGCACCGGCCTGCCGCCCGGCACCACCCTGGAACGGCTGCGCGAGCAGGGTCACTTCGGGCTGCTCGGCATGGTCGAGCGGGCCGCGCAGGCGGGCGCCCGCATCCGGATCGGCAGGGGCACGCACGACCGGGGCACGGAGGTACGCCTGGACATCCCCCTGCCCCGGCCCGCGCCCCGGACCCCCGTCAACCCCTGAGAGGAGGCACCATGCGTCCCTTGCCCGGCACCCCCCGGCCCGGCTTTCCACCGCCGGCCCCGGACACCCCGCCCCTGCGGCTGCTGATCGCCGACGACAACCCCGTGGTCCGGGCCGGCCTCGTGGCCCTGCTCTCGGCCGGCGCCGGGACCACGGTGGTGGCCGAGGCCCGGGACGGCCGGGAGGCGTACGAGGGTGCGCTCCGGCACCGGCCGGACGTCATCCTGCTCGACGTCCGCATGCCCGGTGTGGACGGCATCTCGGCACTGCCCCACCTGGTGCCGCTGGCCCCCGTCATGATGCTCACCTACAGCCACGAGACGCAGACCGTACGGGAGGCGCTGCGGCTGGGGGCGGGCGGCTACCTGGTGCACGGCGAGTTCACGACGGAACAGCTGGTGCGGGCGGTACGGGACGTACGGGAGGGACGCCCGCACGTGACGCCCGGGGCGACCAGGGCGTTACTGACGGCACTCCGGTCCGATGCGACTGCACACACCAACCTCAACTCCGTTGAAAAGTCGGCCATTTCCGAACCCCAGGCTCTTTCGCAGTTGCAACCACCTGTGGGACATTCGTTCCGCTCCCGGTTCCGGCTGAGTGAGAGGGAGGCGGAGATCATGGACCTCATCGCGTCCGGCATGACCAACCAGCAGATCGCCGCCGCCTGCTTCATCAGCGAGAAGACGGTCAAGAACCACATCAACCGCATCTTCGCCAAGCTCCACAGCACCACCAGGTCCCAGGCGACCGCCAAGTGGCTGGGGGTGGCGTGAGATGACGGCGCGGCGGAGCGAATGGGTCCGCGGTTGGGCCCTGGGGCCCTTCGGGGACGGGGGCGGCCGGCCGTACGGTGCCCGGACCGGAGGCGAAGCTGGAGGGGAAGACCGTGAGCAAATGGTTCCGCACCACCGCCGCGTATCTGCAGTCCCGGGCCGCGCGCGGCGACCGGGGACAGACCGCGGTGGAGTACCTCGGCATCATCGCGGTGGTCGTCGCGATCGTCCTGGCGATCACCGGCACGAGCATCGGCCAGTCGATCTACGACGCGATCACCAACAAGATCGCCGAGGTCACCGGCGGCTGATCCACGCACGGCACGACAGGGGGCAGGCCTTCCCCATCTACCTCACGGTGGTGGCGGGCCTGCTCTTTCTCGCGTTGGCCTACCTCGCGGTCGGCCAGGCGGCCGTGAACCGCGGCGGCGCCCAGACGGCGGCGGACGCGGCGGCCCTGGCGGCGGCGCAGGAGACCCGCGACCAGCTGGCGGACCTGTGGCGGGAGAACCTGGACGACCCGGCGAGCTGGGGGGCCATCTTCGAGGGGGCGGGCGCCGGCGATTCCTGCTGGCGCGCCGACCAGCTCGCCGCGCTGAACGACGCGGCGGTGCGCTGCGCGTTCGACGCGCCGCTGAGCTATGTGGTCGACGCCCGGACGAACAAGTCCGTCGGCGACTCCGTCGTACCCGGCACCGAGAACGTGCACGCGACGGCGCACGCCAGGGCCGTCATAGAACCGCTCTGCACGCCGCCCGAGACCCGGCCCGGGCCGCCCGGGGACCCGACGGGACCGTCCGGCGATCCGACGGGACCGCCCGGACAGGGGTCCCCGTCGCCCGGGGACGGGTCCCCGCCCCCGGGGGACGGGCAGCGGCCCCCCGAGCCCGGCGACACCCCGCTGCCCCCGCTCACCTGCGAGGACAAGGTCTGGCATCCCGAGCCGGACGACACCTCGGAGCTGCCGGGGCCCGAGGACCTCTTCGACGTCCACCTGGCCGACTCCCCGGCGAACGACCGATGACGAAGGAAGCGACAGTGATGAGCATGCGGTTCGCTGCGAAGGCCCGCAGGGGGCTGGTCGCCTTGACCGTTGCGGCCGGTCTGGCCGCCGGGGTGACCGGCTGCGGGGGAGGCGGGGGCGGGGACGACAAGCCGAGCGGACCGGCGTCCGCCTCCACCGCCGACGGCCCGGGCCCGAGCACCCAGGAGGGCGAGTCCGAACAGCCGCTGGCGGAACTGCGCGGGTCGGACGGCCTGTTGCTGCGGATCACCTCCGCCGAGCGCGACGCGGGCGGTTTCGTGACGGTCAACGGCACGCTGAAGAACGACGGTGCCCGGACCGCCGTCATCCCCTCCGCGCTGAGCGGCAACGAGACCGAGATCATCAAGAACGGCAGATCGCTCGGCGGGGCCACGCTGGTCGACCCGAAGGGCAAGAAGCGGTACTACGTGCTGCGGGACACCGAGGGCCGGCCGCTGACGACCACCGGCTTCACCACCCTGAAGTCCGGCGCCACCCTGGCCGTCTTCATGCAGTTCCCGGCGCCCCCGGCCGGCGTGACCGAACTGGACTTCCAGCTGCCGACGTTCACCTCCGCCGGCCTCAAGGTCTCCGGGTGAGGCACACGTGACCACCACACCCCGCCTCGCCCTCGCCGGCGCCCTGCTGCTGTGCCTGCTGCACCTGCCCGCCACCCCGGCCGCCGCCGACTCCACCGGCCCCGGCGAGCCGCCCCTCACCGAACCCACCGCCGCCGCCCCCGTCGACGTCGACCCCACCGACCCCGACCTCAAGCTCCCCGAGGGCGCCACGCTCGCCGAGGCCAAGGTGCTGGACATCAAGCTGGTCGTCGAGGAGCAGAGCGGCGACGAGCGGCGCGAGGACACCAACGCCGACGTGACCTTCGCCCTCCAGGCCGAGGTGCTGTTCGGCAAGGACAGCGCCAGTGTGGGGGAGGAGGCCAAGACCCGCATCGCCACCATCGCCGAGGAGATCAGGAAGCAGCGCGCCACCCGGGTCCGCGTCTTCGGCTTCACCGACAGCCTCGGCACCACCACCCACGGCGTCGCCCTGTCCAAGCGGCGCGCCAACGCCGTACAGGCCGTACTGGACCAGGACCTGAACACCCCGTCCATCACCTTCGACGTCCGCGGCTACGGCGAGCAGTACCCGATCGCCGACAACGCCACCGAGGCCGGCCGGAAGAAGAACCGCCGGGTGGAGGTGTCGTTCCCCCGCACCGGCCAGTGACCGCACTCAGCACGTGGAGACCCCGACAGCACAGGGCAGACGCCGACGCCGAGGCCGCGCAGCAGTTGCCCTCCTGGTGCGCCGTCCGCTGATCGGGTGAGGCTCCGCGCGCCTCCGTGCCGGTTGTGCCGCGGGCAGTGATCTTGGGGCGAGGCCGCCCGCTTCTGGTGGCCGCACTGGCGGCATGGCAGTGCCCTGACGCTCCGCCGTCGCCCGTCCTCGACACGCGTCCGCACTCGCGGACCGCGGTGCCCTGACCGCGATGCTGAAGGAGCTGTGATGCCCGGCACCACCGACCGACGCGCCACCGTTGTGGTGGCAGGCGCAGACCGCTGGTCGGCGCAGGACCTGGCCGAACGGATCGAGCGCTATTTCGCCGGTGCCTACGAGGTGCTGAGCGCGGCCACCCGTGGTGAGGCCGAGCAGGTACTGGAGGGCGCCGCGTCGGCCGGACGGCGTGTCGCGGCCGTGGTGGCGGCGGAGGACCTGCCCGACGGACCGGGCCTGGACCTGCTGCGGGAGACCGGCGCCGTTCCGCCCGCGGGGCGCCTGCTGCTGTCCGACAGCGCTACCCGGGCCGGCGGTGAGGTCCAGAACGGCATCCAGGTCCTGCCTGCCCGTCCGGACGAGGACGACCTGTGGCCGCGGCTGGAACGGATGCTCTACGACACGGCCCCCGAGGACCAGCAGAAGGTACTGGTCGAAGGCGACCGCCGCGATGCCGCCGTGTACCGCGTGGTCCGTTTCCTGCTGCTCAACCACGTCCCGTTCGCCGTCCGGGACAGCCCCACGGGGCAAGCGGGGGTCATCGTGAGGATCGATGAGCGACAGTGGCGGAACCCGCCGCTGATCGCCCTGGCCGAGGCGCTGCACCTGACCAGGTACAGCGGCGGCACCGACTACGACGTGGTCGTGGTCGGCGGCGGGCCGGCGGGGCTGACCGCGGCGATCAACCACGCCGGCCTGTTCGGCCACAAGGTGCTGATCGTCGAGAACGAGGCGCCCGGCGGCGCGGCCGGTACCGCCGTCAACGTCATCGACAACCACTTCGGCTTCCCCGACGGCATCGTCGCCGGTGAGCTGGCCCAGCGAGGACTTCACCAGGCGCTGAACATGAAAGTGGAGTGGCTCCCCGCCTGCCGGGCCGAGAGTCTGTCGACGCTGGAGAAGCGCGATGCCGGCGACGGGCAGCCCCCGCTCAGGCGCCTGCAGGTGACAGCGCGTCGCGACGACGGCCGGCCGGTCGGACTGAGCGCCGCTGCCGTGGTGGTGGCCTGCGGAGCGGCCGCCCGCCGCCAGGGCGGGAAGCACGAGCGCGATTACGAGGGCCGCGGCGTCTACTACATGGCCCTGCCCGCGGACGCCGAGCAGGTCTCCAAGGACGACTCGGTCGTGGTCGTCGGTGCCGGCGACACCGCGGGTCGCGCCGCGCTGATGTTCGCGCAGAAGTCCACCAAGGTCACCCTGGTCGTCCGCGGCACCCTCGAAGGCTCTGTGATGCTGCCGCGACTGGTGGCGCGCATCAAGCAGTCCGGCATCGTGGTCCGCGAGAAGACCGAGATCGCCGAGTACGTGGGCACGAACGGGCGGCTCACCGACGTGCGGCTGCGGACGCTCAACTCCCTGGAGACCCTGCCGGTGCGCGCGGTGTACGTGCTGATCGGCGCGGACCCGGACACCAAATGGCTCCAGAGCGCAGGCGTCCAGTTGACCAAGGGGTACGTGGCCACGGGTACCGATGTCACCGGTACGGCCGTACCCGCGTACGCCACCAGTGTGCCGGGGGTCTTCGCCGCCGGAGACGTGCGGTACCGCGGGGTGCGTCGCATCGCCATGGCCGCGGGAGAGGGAGCGGCGGCCGCGCTGGCCGTCCACAACTACTTCACCGGCCGCGCCCAACTCCTGCGGATGGACGGCGACACGGCCAACGCGGCGCTGGGCGCCTACTACGCCTGACCAGTCCCGGATTCCCGTCGAACGCCGAAAAGGCTCACCGGTTACGCCCGACGGTGGATTCACCGGCAAGATCCCCGCTGCGGTGAACCGGAATGACAGCGGCATATGCAAGCCTCGTATCGAGGCCCTCCCCGCGATCCCCCAGTGAATCGACGCATCCGTTCTGACGGCTGGTCGGGGCTGAGAGCGGGCGTTTCGCCCATAACCGGGGTGAGTTCACCCCCAGACCCGACAAGGGGCGTCAAAGATGTCTTACGACGGTACGGACCAGGTGGTCTTTCCAGCCGGTGCCGCGACGCAGACCAGCGCCGCGGAGGCAGCGCAAGGCGAGTGGGATGCCGTGGTCGTCGGTGGCGGCATGGCGGGTTCCATCGTCGCCGAGCAGCTGGGCCAGGCAGGCTACAAGGTGGTGATTCTCGAAGCCGGCCCCGGCAAGGACCTGGACCTCGCCGAGTACGAGTCGTACCTGTCGCGGTTCTACGGCGCGGTCGTCAAGGACAACCAGTCTCCGTACCCGTTCAACCCGAATGCCCGGATGCCCAGGAGCACCGACACCATGCCGGTGGATCCGAGCACGCCCCGAGACGACTTCTACCTCGTGCAAGAGGGCGAGTACTGCACGGACACCACCTTCACCCGGGTCCTCGGCGGCACCTCCATGCACTGGGAGGGCAAAGCGCTGCGCATGCTTCCCGAGGACTTCGACCTGCGGACCAAATACGGCCAGGGCCTGAACTGGCCGCTCGGCTATGACGACCTGGAGCCCTACTACCGCAAGGCCGAGGCCGAACTGGGCGTGGCCGCCGAAGTCGAGGACCAGGCATACCTGGGAATGCATTTCCCGAAGGGATACGTGTTCCCGATGCACCGCATGCCGCTGTCGTATCTCGACCAGACGGTCGCCCGGGGCGTGGACGGCATGCGGGTCACCCTGGCGGACGACGAATACACACTCCAGGTACGGAGCTTTCCGCAGGCCCGCAACGGCGTGCCGAACGCCGCGTACGACGGCGGCAAGGGCTTCGTCCCGGTCGGCGCGGTCAGCACGAGCCAGGCGGAAGAGGGCGAGCGCTGCCAGGGCAACACCAACTGTGTGCCGCTCTGCCCGGTGCAGGCCAAATATCACTCGGGAAAGACGCTGGCCAAGGCGCTCAGCAGGGGCAACGTCGAGATCGTGACGCAAGCCGTCGCGTCCAAGGTCGAGATCAACGAGCATGACCGACGAGTGGCCGGGATCACCGTCAAGAAATACGAGTCGCTCGACTCCGAGAAGTACGAGGAGTACACGGTGAAGGGCACCGTGTACATCCTCTGCGCGCACGCCATCGAGAACGCCCGGCTCATGCTGGCCTCCGACATGCAGCGCATGAGCCGCAGCAAGCTGATCGGCCGCAACCTGATGGACCACGCGTACCTGCTGACCTGGGGTCTGCTGCCCCAGCCGGCCGGCACGATGCGAGGCACCACCTGCACGGGCGGGATCACCGACCTGCGCGGCGGGCGATTCCGCGCGTCCCAGGCCGGATTCGGCGTGGACATCCACAACGACGGCTGGGGGTGGGCGACCGGCTCGCCCTACACGGACCTGGTCGAACTCGTGGACAAACGGGGCCTGCGCGGGCGGGACTTGCGCAGGACACTCGGGAACCAGATCTCCCGGCAGCTTCTGCTGGCCTTCATGATCGACCTGCTGCCCGACAGCAGCAACACGGTCACCGTGGACGAACGGTACAAGGATGCCCTCGGCAATCTGAAGCCGGTCGTGTCCTTCAAGATCCCGCCCTACACCATGCGGGGCGCCGCGTTCGCCCGCAAGCTCGCGACCGACATCTTCGAGAAGCTCGGCGCCGAGGACAGGACCACGTACGACAAGGACAGCTACAGCGCCGTCGAACACGACGGCCAGTGGTACAACATCGTGGGCGGCAACCACCTGGCGGGCACGCACATCATGGGGACCGACCCGGCGCACTCCGTGGTCGACCACACCCAGCACTCGTGGGACCACGAGAACCTCTACCTGGTCGGGCCGGGCAGCCTGCCCTCGATCGGGACGTCCAACATCAGCCTGACCATGGCGGCGCTCGCCTTCCGCAGCGCGGGCCACATCGTCAGGCACCTGCGTGCCGCGAAGGCGCCGGCCGTCGTCCGCGCGTAGACGGCTCACCGATCGGCGCGTCGCACGCGACACCGTGATCGGCGGGTCGCCCGCGACGCCACCCACCGCCCACCGCCCACGATTGGGGGAACATGTCCGTTCCAGAGGCAGAGCCCGCTCCGGACCCCAAGATCAAGACCATCGAGGAGCTGTACGACTACCTCTACAAGGGGCTCCAGCTGGAGCATGCGACGCTCCCGCCCTATCTGACCGCGCTCTACTCGCTGCATCCGGGGAAGAACTCGGATGCCCGGCATGTCATCAGGGTCGTGGCCGTCGAGGAGATGCTGCACCTCACCCTGGTCGCGAACGTCCTCAACGCCGTGGGCGGGAAACCGGACCTCACCAAGCCGGGATTCGTGCCGAATTACCCGACGCGTCTGCCGTGTGGCCCCGATTACTTCGATGTCCACCTCCGGCCGTTCTCGCGGGAGGCTCTCGACACGTTCCTGAAGATCGAAAAGCCTCCGGAGGCGGCTACCGAGGCGGACCGGTTCGTACCGGTGGACTGGACGGCCCTCGGACTGACGTCCGACGGAGCGCCGCCGCCACCGGCGAAACTGGCGGAACTCGAGGAGTCCGGGACGATCTTCGGCCTCGTGCCGGGAGATCCAGCCATGCGTTTCTCGAGCATCGGTGAGTTCTACGAGGAGATCATCCGGGGCATCAACCACCTGGAGGACCAGGCCCGTCAGGCAGGGACGACGATTTTCACCGGCGATCCCGCTCGCCAGGTGACCCCCGAGTACTACTACTCCGGTGGCGGCGACGTGATCGAGGTGACGGGCCGCGACACCGCGGTCGCGGCACTCACCCTCGTCGCGGAGCAGGGCGAAGGGCTGCACGGCGGCATCTTCGACAGCCAGGATGAACTCGCCCACTACTACAGGTTCCAGCAGCTGGAAAAAGGAAGGTACTACCAGAAGGGCGATGAGCCGGACTGTCCTTCCGGCCCGGAGCTGAACGTCGACTGGGGTGCCGTCTATCCGGTGAAGCCGGACATCAAGCTGGCGGATCTCGCGGCAGACCCGGAAATCCTGGCGGCGGCCAAGGAATTCAACCAGTTCTACGCCACCTTCCTGACCAGCGTCAATCTGGCCTACAACGGCCGGCCCGACCTTCTGCTTAAGGCGGTCTGGGAGATGTTCCGCATGCGCGACAGCATGAACCGGCTCATCCGCAACCCGCTCACCGGGCATTCCGGGGCGAACGCCGGCCCGACATTCGAGCTCTAAGACCGTCGACGGAGGCGGGATCATGACGCAAAGCACGGACGCGGAGAACAAGCTGCGCGAATTCGTGAAGTTCTCTGCCACTGTGACCGGGTTCAGCGAGTTCGACCTATGGGGAACCGGTCAGGCGGAGGCGTACTACGAGACGGCCGTGAATCAGGAAGGGCAGGAGGCGATCGAGAAGGCGATGGCTTCCGATCCCTCCGCCGTCCCCGCCGATCCGGTGGTGGGAAGCATCGTCAAGCTCTGGTACGTCGGCGTCTGGTACGGCCCGGAACTGGCGGGACGCATGGACGTGGCGGCCTGGACGGCGCCCGGGCGCAGCGGAGCGAAGCCCGCCGTCCCGGATGACAGCCGGCCCGAGGGCAGCCGCCCCTGGCTGGCCGCGTCCGGACGACACCAGGCCGGGGAAGAGCGCGCGCACGGCGGAGACGGACGCGAACCCCTGTTCGTCGTCTCCCCCGACGCCTACACCGAGGGACTGCTGTGGCGGGCGATCGGCGCCCACCCGTCCGGCGCGAAGGCGCCGGGCTACGGATCGTGGGTCAATCCGCCCGTATTCGAGGACTGACAAGAGGAGAAAGTGCCATGACCAGCACCGTCCCGAACCTGGGCCCCGACAAGGTGTCACTCGGCGTCACACCGACGCTGTGGTGGAACGACGACTTCCCGCTGATCGACATCGGGATCCCGTTCGAGCAGTGCGTGAGCGAGATGGCGCTCGCGGGATTCCAGGGCTGCAGCATCGGTCACAAGTACCCGGCCGACCCCGCCGTACTGAAGAAGGCACTCGACCTGCGCGGACTGAAGGTGTCCGAGCCCTGGGTGAGCACCTACTTCACCATCGGCGAAAAAGACCGGACCATCGAGAACTTCAAGAGGCAACTGGAGTTCCTCGAGAAAGTGGGCGGCAGGGACATCGTGGTCGCGGAATTCGGGCTGTCGTCACACCTGCAGCCCATCCCGGTCTTCACGCACCGCCCCGAGTTCACCGACAGAGAATGGGATCTCCTCACCGGCGGGCTCAACGAGATCGGCAAGCTCGCCGCGGACAGAGACATGCGGCTCTGTTACCACCATCACATGGGCACCGGCGTGCAGACGGCCGCGGACATCGACAGGTTGATGGCGGACACCGACCCGGACCAGGTGCATCTGCTGTTCGACACCGGGCATCTCCGGTTCGCGGGCGACGACCCGCTCGAGACCGCCGAAAAACACAAGCAGCGGATCAAGCACGTTCACCTCAAGAACGTCCGCCAGTCCGTGGCCGACAAGGTGAGGAGCGACCACCTGTCCTTCCAGGAGGGCATCCTGCAGGGCGTCTTCACCGTGCCCGGAGACCCGGAAGGCGCGATCGACTTCGAGCCCGTCCTCTCGACGCTGGGGGAAGCCGGCTTCGAGGGATGGCTGGTCGTCGAGGCCGAACAGAACCCGGCGACGGCACACCCGCTGACGTACGCCAAGACGGCCCGTGGTTACCTCGCCGAAGTCCTGGGATGGTAGCGATGAGCACACACGACATCTATCTCAGCTTCTTCATGTTCACCGTCGACCTGCACCCGGATGATTCCCGGTACACCGAGGTCGTCGTCCGGCACATGACGGAGCTGCGGGACATCGGGTACACGGGCTTCGACGTGCCCGTCTTCCCGAACGGCGGGGGCGACCCCCAAGCGGACGTACCCCGCTACGAAAAGCTCAGGAAGGCTCTCGACGAAGCCGGCCTGGAGAACGTGGGTCTGACCACCAACGTGGCCACGACGCCGGCCTGCGACCCCACCTCGCCGGACCCCGAGAAACGCGAGGCGGCCCTGGCCTACCTCAAGTCCCGGGTGGACATCACAGCGGCCCTGCGCGGCACCATCATGGCGGGCCCCGTCCTGTTCCCCTACAACGTGTTTCCCACCCTCAACGGCGTACCGCTGTGGAGTGACGCGCTGCAGGACTGGCTGCGGCCCCGGTACGACATCGCGCGACCGCTCTTCGACCGGCTCGGCGCCTACGCGGAGGAAAAGGGCGTCCGGGTCGCCATCGAACCCGTCGACCACTGGGAGACACCGGCCCCGAACATGGTGCGCGACGTGCTCGACTTCCTCGCGGGCGTGCAGGGTCCGCACATCGGCGTGTGCGTGGACAGCTCCCACGTCGTCCTCGGCAGCAGCGGCCCGGAGGCGTACCGCCGCGACATCCGGGACGCCGCCGAGCAGCGGCGCCTGCACTACGTGCAGGTGTCCCCGCCGGACCGCGGCGAGGTCGCGGACAGCTGGATCCCCTGGCGCACGTTCCTCGATCCCATCCTGCCCGAGTACGACGGACCGCTGCTCATCGAGGTCTTCAACGCCATCCCGGCATTCCTCGACTCGTTGCGGCTGACAAGGCGGAAGTTCTGGATCCCCGGGGAGGACGAGCCGGTCGCGGGCGTGCCGAGCGCCTACGAGGTCGCCGAGGACGCGATCAGGAAACTGCGCTCGGAGCTGGCCACACCGCACACGGCCTGATCCGGGCCGCCCACCGGCCACGGCGCCGCTCCCCGGCTCCGTCACGAAGTGCGCGACTCCACCCACCCCTCCACCTCCACCCGCACACCAGCCCGTACCCCCCACGCCGCCATCGCCCCGGCCGCCGCCTCCAGGACGTGCCGGGCGCGTGGGCGCGGCAGGCCCAGGCGGCCCGGGGGCATCGTGCGCACGGCGAGGACGGTGAGGCGGCGGTCCAGGTAGGCCACGTCGATCGGGATCCGCATCCCGAACGTGTGCACCCCGCTCGCCGGTGACAGCAGCATCGCCCCGTCCACCGCGTCCCGGCCCAGCAGGCCCCTGGTACGGGCCCGGTAGGAGGCCGCGACCTCCAGCGGAACGGAGGCGGCCGGCACCTCCCCGGTGTCCGTCCGCACGACCAGCAGCCCCCGCCCGTCCCGCCAGCGCCCCATGGCCCGCCCTCCGCTTTCCGTGGCTGCCAACTCGCCACATCCGTAAATGCGTTGTCCTTTCGCGTCCTCCCCACTAGGAAGGGCGCTATGACAGGACTCGGTGCCGTATTCCGCCCCCAGCTTCCTCCCGAGCGACTGCGGGCCGTCGCCCGCGTCGCGGACGAGACGGGGCTCGACGAACTGTGGCTGTGGGAGGACTGCTTCCTGGAGGGCGGCGTGTCCACGGCCGCCGCCGCGCTCGCCTGGACCGAACGGGTGCGGGTCGGCATCGGGCTGCTGCCCGTGCCGCTGCGGAACGTGGCCGTCACCGCGATGGAGGCGGCCTCGCTGGAGCGCATGTTCCCCGGGCGGGCCGTGCTGACCGTGGGACACGGCGTGCAGGACTGGATGGGCCAGGTCGGCGCCCGCGCCGCCTCGCCGCTCGGCCTCCTCGGCGAACACCTCGACGCCCTGCGCGCCCTGCTGCGCGGGGAGCGGCTCAGCGTGCGCGGGCGGTACGTCCGACTGGACGACGTCGCCCTCGACTGGCCGCCGCCGCGCCCGGTCGACATCCTCGCGGGCGCGACCGGCCCCCGTACGCTCCGGCTCAGCGGCGAGAAGGCCGACGGCACCCTCCTCACCTCCGCCACGCCGGCGGACGGCGTACGGCGGGCCCGGGAGCTGATCGAGGAGGGGCGGCGGTCGGCCGGCCGCACCGGCGCGCACCGGATCGTCGTCTACCTGCTGACCGCGACGGGCGCCGGCGCCGAGTCCCGGCTGCGTGCCGAGCTCGCCGCCGAGGGCCTGGCGTCGGTGCCGGACCTGGGCGTCGCCGGGGACGCGGAAGCGGTGGCCGAGGCGGTACGGCGGCTGGCCGAGGCCGGCGCGGACACCGTCGTCCTCCAGCCGACGGCCGACGAACCCGACCCGGAGTCCTTCGTACGCTTCGCGGCGGAACAGGTCGCACCCCTGATCCGCTGATCGTTCGGCCGAGGGGGTGCCGGGCCTGGGAAATCCGCGCGCCCCCGCGCCGCTCACCTGGGATCATGGCCGTATGAGCGCCGACCGTTCCTTCGAAGACCTCGTGGCCGAGGGTGTCGCCGTGCCCACCGAGGGGTGGGACTTCTCGTGGTTCGAGGGGCGGGCCGGCGAGGCGCGGCCGTCGTGGGGGTATGCCCGGTCGGCGGGGGAGCGGCTGGCGGGGGCCGAGGCCGCGCTGGACATCCAGACCGGTGGCGGGGAGGTGCTGGACTTCGCGCTGGGGCGGGCGGAGCCGGCCCGGCCGGTGCTGGTGACGGCGACCGAGGGCTGGCCGCCGAACGTGGCCAGGGCCACCGCCCTGCTGCGGCCCCGCGGCGTCGTCGTGGTCGCCGCCCCGGACGACGCGCCGCTGCCCTTCGCCGACGAGGCGTTCGACCTGGTGCTCAGCCGGCACCCGGTGCGTCCGCACTGGGCAGAGATCGCCCGGGTGCTGCGGCCCGGCGGGACGTACTTCGCCCAGCACGTGGGGCCCGCCAGCGTCTTCGAACTGGTCGAGTACTTCCTCGGGCCCCAGCCGGAGGAGGTGCGCCGGGCCCGTGACCCCGAGCGGGAGCGGGCCGACGCCGAGGCGGCCGGGCTGGAGGTGGCCGGCCTGCGGGCGGAGCGGCTGCGGATGGAGTTCCACGACATCGCCGCCGTCGTCCACTTCCTGCGCAAGGTCGTCTGGATGGTCCCGGGCTTCACGGTCGAGGCCCATGAGGCACGGCTGAGGGCACTGCACGAGCGCATCCGGAACGAGGGACCGTTCGTCGCGCACAGCACCCGGCACCTCTTCGACCTGCGCAAACCGGAACGCTGACCCGTAGGCGCACAGAAGCGGGCCGGAACAACGGCACGTACGCAAGTCGTCACGCTCAGGAAACCGGGTTTCCACATTGTTATCGCCCCGGGTTCACATGAGTCCCATCCGTCACGTAAGTTCAGACCAAGGTAATTCGCGCCGGCAAAGCCGCGCGGCCGGCAGCGTGCGGTGGAGGGGGCCGCGCGACGCCGTGGAACCGCCTCGGGCCACCCCCCGGACACCGGACCGGGCCCCGGCGCCGTAGCGGAACGGTCAAGTCCGCCCCGTGTCGGCGGGGTCGCCCATCGGAGGGACCCGGGACGACATCGCGGTGTTTCCCCGAGACGGCCCAACCCTTGTGAATCCGTTTGCATCCGAGCGGATTCTCCTGGGAATCCACTGTGAACCGCCCCGGAAACACCCCTGAATCCCGCATTCCGCGAACGGCCCGGCGTCGTCGCGCGATTCCGGAGAGTAGTTGTGGGGCGTCGATGCACCCACCATCCCTTACGAAGGGTTATGGTGGAAACCCCCCCTCGGGCCGGTCCGTCTCCCCCCCACGGACCGGCCCGTTTTTTCTTGGCGGCGGACGGCGGGGTTCCGGAACCACCCGCCCCCGGTCCGGCGTCCCCCCGAAGGGGCGCGGCCCCCGGCGGTGTACGACACCGGCGCGTGGCCAAACCCCAAACCGGACCGAGCCCGAGGCAGCGGTAGGCTCAACGGCTCCGGCTCCCCCTACGGCTCCGGCACCCCCTACCCCGCGCCCAACCCCCGGAGGGTCACGTGAACCTGCGCGACAAGCTGCGCGGTCTGCTCGTCAGGCTCTACGCACGCCGGGTGGAAGGTCACCTGGATCACGCTCAGGTGCCCAAGCACATCGGCGTCATCGTGGACGGCAACCGCCGCTGGGCGAAGGCGTCCGGCTCCAGCACCGAACACGGGCACCGGGCCGGTGCCGACAAGATCACGGAGTTCCTCGGCTGGTGCTCCGAGACCGACGTCGAGGTGGTCACGCTGTGGCTGCTGTCCACCGACAACTTCGAACGGCCGCAGGCGGAACTGGTCCCCCTGCTCGGCATCATCGAGGACGTCGTGCGCACCCTCGCCGCCGACGGCCGCTGGCGGGTGCACCACGTCGGCGCGATGGACCTGCTGCCCGCCGGCATGCAGCGCACGCTGAAGGAGGCCGAGGAGGCCACCGCCCACAACGGCGGCATACTCGTCAACGTGGCCATCGGCTACGGCGGCCGGCAGGAGATCGCCGACGCCGTGCGCTCCATGCTGCACGAGGCGCAGGACCGGGGCCTGTCCATGGAGGAGGTCGCCGAGTCCGTCGACATCGACATGATCGGCCGTCACCTCTACACCGGCGACCAGCCCGATCCGGACCTGGTCATCCGCACCAGCGGCGAGCAGCGGCTGTCCGGATTCATGCTCTGGCAGACCGCTCACTCCGAGTACTACTTCTGCGAGGTCTTCTGGCCGGCCTTCCGGAAGGTCGACTTCCTGCGCGCCCTGCGCGACTACGCCGCACGTCACCGCCGTTACGGCGGCTGACCGCCCCCGCACCGCCCCGTCGCCGCCCGGTGACGGGGCGTCGTCGTGTCTCCCGATTGGCGCAGGCGTAACAAGGAGTTCACCGGCCCGCCGGTGGCCGCATTTGCATGGCGGCGCGTGTTCGAGGGCATAAACCCAACAGGTCGACGCCCGAACCACGGGCGTCGGATCTCAGCGGGCGGCTCGGGGCCGTCCGCCCGGGAGGCCCTTTGCACCAGCCCGACCGTGCGGTCACGGCACGGAATCAGCCGCGGCGGGCCGGTTCACGGCCCGCCGTGCGCGGGGGCCAGACACCGGTCCAGCAACTCCTCGTCGCTCCCCGACCACATCCGAGGGGGTACGTCCTTCCGTGGTGACCAGCACAAAGCGCCACAAGCCCGACCGGCGCACCTATGTTCTCGACACCAGCGTCCTGCTGGCCGATCCCAACGCCCTGACCCGCTTCGAGGAACACGAGGTCGTGCTCCCCGTCGTGGTGATCACGGAGTTGGAGGCCAAGCGGCACCATCCCGAACTCGGCTACTTCGCCCGGCAGGCCCTGCGCCTGCTGGACGACTACCGGGTCCGGCACGGCCGCCTCGACGCACCCATCCCGACCGGGGACCTCGGCGGAACGCTCCGGGTCGAGCTCAACCACTCGGACCCCAGCGTGCTGCCCACGGGCTACCGACTGGGCGACAACGACTCCCGCATCCTCGCGGTGGCCCGCAACCTCCAGGCCGAGGGCTACGACGTCACCGTCGTGTCCAAGGACCTGCCGCTGAGGATCAAGGCGTCCTCCGTCGGTCTCCTCGCCGAGGAGTACCGGGCCGAACTCGCCATCACGGAGAACTCCGGCTGGACGGGGATGTCGGAACTCACCCTGCCCGGCGAACAGGTGGACATCCTCTTCGAGGAAGGACACGTGTACGTCCCGGAGGCGGCTGGTCTGCCCGTGCACACCGGCCTGACCATCCAGTCCGAGCGCGGCAAGGCGCTCGGCCGGGTCACCGCCGAGGGCAACGTCCGCCTGGTGCGCGGCGACCGGGAGGCGTTCGGCATCAAGGGCCGCAGCGCCGAGCAGCGCATCGCGCTCGACCTGCTGCTGGACCCGGACGTCGGGATCGTCTCGATGGGCGGCCGGGCCGGCACCGGCAAGTCGGCGCTGGCGCTGTGCGCGGGCCTGGAGGCGGTGCTGGAGCGCCGTCAGCACCAGAAGGTGATGGTCTTCCGGCCGCTGTACGCCGTCGGCGGCCAGGACCTGGGCTATCTGCCGGGCACCGAGGCGGAGAAGATGAGCCCGTGGGCGCAGGCCGTCTTCGACACCCTCTCCGCGGTCACCAGCCGCGAGGTCATCGAGGAGGTCACCGCGCGCGGGATGCTGGAGGTGCTCCCGCTCACCCATATCCGCGGCCGCTCGCTGCACGACGCGTTCGTGATCGTCGACGAGGCGCAGTCGCTGGAGAAGAACGTCCTGCTGACCGTGCTGTCCCGGATCGGCGCGGGCTCCCGGGTGGTCCTCACCCATGACGTGGCCCAGCGGGACAACCTGCGCGTGGGCCGCTACGACGGAGTGGTCGCCGTGGTGGAGAAGCTGAAGGGGCATCCGCTCTTCGCCCACGTCACGCTGACCCGGTCCGAGAGATCCCAGATCGCCGCACTGGTGACCGAGATGCTGGAGGACGGCCACATCTGATCCGGCCGCACACCGGTGGGCGCCGCCCGGCAAAGGCTCAAGAGCCTAGCCGGGCGGCGCCGTCATGCGTGGGACTTTCCTGAAATCCCCAGGGCCAAACGGGATGTGAGCTTTCACACGCAACACAGAATTGCCACACGGCGTCCGGTTACGGCAGAGTCTCGTTCCTGTCAGGCCCCGCATACGACACAGTCGTGCCCCCAGCGGCACGGCGCCCCGCAGGCCCCACCAACTCCATAGAGTCGTCGTATGCCGCCCGCGCACCACGCGGCGCTCCCCGCAGGGGAGTTGCCCACCGGGCCCGCGCCTCCCGTGACCCCGCAGTTGGGAGGCCTGTGTCAGGGGCACGATCGCGTCCGCCAGGGTCACCGAAGCGGGCGATGCTGGAAGGAAACCGTGTGAGCCGGATTTCGGTCCGGGGATTCGCAGTGGCCTCGGCCACCGCGGTCACCGCTGTCGGAAGCGTCGTCGGCGTTGCCTCGGGCAGCACCGCGCAGACCAACGACGCCGCCGAGGCGACGGCAGCCGACACCACGCTCCTCGCGGACATACCCGCGGGTCAGCAGGCGCAGGTGCAGACCGCGTCCCTGACGCAGCAGGCCGACGCGCAGGCCATCGCCGCGGACGCGAGCGCCAAGAAGGACGCCGAGGAGGCGGCCCGCAAGGCAGCCGCCGAGACCGCGATCGCGAAGAAGAAGGCCGCCGAGGAGAAGGCCGCCGAGGCCGCCAAGGAGGCCAAGGAGCGCCTCGAGGCCAAGGCCGCGGCCAGCCGTGGCGGGATCGATGTCCGCGACTCCTCCAGCTTCCCGGTCCAGGGCAGCTACAGCGTGGCGCAGATCCAGGCGATGGCGCGCCAGATGGTGGCCGGCGGCCAGTTCGCCTGCTTCAGCAACATCGTGGACCACGAGTCCAGCTGGAACTACCAGGCGGTCAACGCCTCCTCCGGTGCCTACGGTCTCTTCCAGGCCCTGCCCGCCGGCAAGTACGCCTCGGCCGGCGCCGACTGGCGGACCAACCCGGCGACCCAGATCAAGTGGGGCCTCAACTACATGAACGAGCGGTACGGCAGCCCCTGCCAGGCCTGGTCGTTCTGGCAGGCCAACCACTGGTACTAGGCCACCCGCCGGCCCACCCGGCCCCGGCCCGGCCTCGCGCAGCCCTTCCCCGTTCCCAGGGGAGGGGCTTTCGCCCTGTACGGTCTAACGCGGACGACTCCACGGGGGAGTGGTGGCGAGTACGCGGGGACGCGGGGGAAGGGGACGGAGCATGGCGCGAGTACCACGATGGCTGGGCCGGATCGGACGCGGTCTGGCCGAGATGAGCGAGCGGCTGGACGAGCGCCGCGCCGAGGTGGAGAAGGAGCGGGACGAGCCCGGTCCCGAACCGGCGGCCGAGGTGTCCGCCGCCGAGCCGGCGACCCCGCCCGCCCGCGGGACCGCGCCGCCCGTCCGCCGGGCCGCGCCCGGCCGCCGGCCGGATCCCGCCGAGGCCGTGCCCTGGGGCGTCCGGGTCGCCGCCGAGGCGGGCTGGCGACTGCTGGTGCTGGCCGGCACCCTGTGGGTGCTGATGCGGGTCATCAGCGCGGTCCAGCTGGTGGTGTTCGCCTTCGTCATCGCCCTGCTGGTCACCGCCCTGCTCCAGCCGACGGTCGCCCGGCTCACCCGGCGCGGGGTGCCGCGCGGACCGGCCACGGCGCTCACCGCCATCAGCGGGTTCGTCGTCATCGGTCTCATGGGCTGGTTCGTGACCTGGCAGGTCATGGAGAACATCGACACGCTCTCCAACCAGATCCAGTCCGGCATCGACGACCTGCGCAACTGGCTGCTGAAGAGCCCCTTCCACGTCACCGACAAGCAGATCAACCAGATCGCCAAGAACCTCCGCGAGGCGATCGGCGCCAACGCCGACCAGATAACGTCCGCGGGCCTGGAGGGCGTCCAGGTCATCGTGGAGGCCCTCACCGGCATCCTGCTGGTGTTCTTCTCGACGCTCTTCCTGCTCTACGACGGCAAGCGCATCTGGGAGTGGTTCCTGAAGCTGGTGCCCGCCGCCGCCCGCCCGGGCGTGGCCGGGGCCGGCCCGCGGGCCTGGCGCACGCTGACCGCCTATGTGCGCGGCACGGTGCTGGTCGCCCTCATCGACGCGATCTTCATCGGCATCGGCATCTACTTCCTGGACGTGCCGATGGCCGTCCCGCTGGCCGTGTTCATCTTCCTGTTCTCGTTCATCCCGCTGGTCGGCGCGGTCGCCTCCGGCGCGCTCGCGGTGATCGTCGCACTGGTCACCCAGGGCGTGTTCGCGGCCCTGATGACGCTGGTGGTGGTGCTCGCGGTGCAGCAGATCGAGGGCCATGTGCTGCAGCCGTTCATCCTCGGCCGCGCGGTGCGGGTGCATCCGCTCGCGGTGGTCCTGACCGTGGCCGCCGGCGGCATGGTGGCCGGCATCGGCGGCGCCGTGGTGGCCGTACCGCTGGTCGCGGTGACCAACACGGTGGTGGGGTATCTGCGGACGTACGCGCAGCAGCAGTCCGGTGAGGCCGTGGACGAGGACGGTGCCGCCGGGACGGAAGCGGACGCTCCGGCCTCCGGCGAGGGACCCGGGAAGCCCGCCGGCGCGGACTCCGCGGACTCCGGGGACAACCAGGACACCCCGGACGCCGAGGACAAGGCCGCCAAGGACACCGACGCCGGGAACGACGAAGACCCCGCCCACCAGGAGTGAGCGGGGTCTTCGCAGGGGTCCTACTCGGCCAGGACGGCCTCGGCGTCCACGGTGACGGCGATCGCCTGCACCACGGAGGCGATCTTGAACGCCTCCTGGACGGTCTCGCGCTCCACGCCGGCCTTGCGCAGCACCTGCTCGTGCGAGTCCAGGCACATGCCGCAGCCGTTGATCGCGGAGACCGCGAACGACCACAGCTCGAAGTCGACCTTCTCCACGCCCGGGTTGCCGATGACGTTCATCCGCAGGCCCGCGCGCAGGGTGCCGTACTCGTGGTCGGACAGCAGGTGCCGGGTGCGGTAGAAGACGTTGTTCATCGCCATGATGGCGGCGGCCGACTTGGCGGCCTGGTACGCCTCCGGCGACAGGTTCGCCTTCGCCTCCGGCTCCAGCTCACGCAGCACGATCGGGGAGCGGGAGGCGATCGCGGTCGCCAGCACCGTGCCCCACAGCTGCTGCGCCGGCAGCTCCGAGTTGCCGATGACCGAGCCCAGGTTGAGCTTCAGGTCCTTGGCGTAGTCCGGGATACGGGACTTCAGGGAGTCGAGGGACATGGGTCACTCACCGGCCAGCAGCGCGACCGGGTCGAGGGTCTCGTCGCCCTTGGACCAGTTGCACGGGCACAGCTCGTCGGTCTGCAGGGCGTCCAGCACCCGCAGGACCTCCTTGGGGTTACGGCCCACGGAACCGGCGGTGACCATCGTGAACTGGATCTCGTGGTTCGGGTCGACCACGAAGACGGCGCGCTGGGCGTAGCCGTCCTCGCCCTCGATGCCGAGGTCGCGCATCAGCTCGTGCTTGGGGTCCGCCATCATCGGGAACGGCAGGTCGGTCAGGTCCGGGTGGTCCTTGCGCCAGGCGTGGTGCACGAACTCGGAGTCACCGGAGAAGCCGAGGATCTGGGCGTCGCGGTCGGCGAACTCCTCGTTCAGCTTCCCGAACGCGGCGATCTCGGTCGGGCACACGAACGTGAAGTCCTTGGGCCAGGCGAAGACCACGAGCCACTTGCCCTCGTAGGACTTGTGGTTGATCTGCGCGAACTCCTTGCCCTTCTCCAGCGAGACGCAGGCGGTCAGATCGAACTCGGGGAACTTGTCACCGACAGTGAGCACAGGCTCTCCTTGCAGCGAAGAAACTTCCCTTTTGGGGGGCGTTTCCCATGGGGTTGGACTCTGCCGATGGTGGCACAGGGTGCATTGATTAGGGAAATAGCTACACTCGGTCGTGTTGATTGGAGGTGCTTATCAGTGACGGTAGGCAACGGAAAGCGACGGCAGCCGACCCTGTCGCAGCTGCGGGCGTTCGTCGCCGTCGCCGAGCATCTGCACTTCCGGGACGCGGCGGCGGCCATCGGGATGAGCCAGCCCGCCCTGTCCGGCGCCGTCTCCGCGCTGGAGGAGACCCTCGGGGTGACCCTCCTCGAGCGTACGACGCGCAAGGTGCTGCTCTCGTCCGCGGGGGAGCGGCTGGCCGTGCGGGCCAAGGCGGTGCTGGACGAGGTCGGCGCGCTGCTGGAGGAGGCCGAGGCGGTCCGGGCGCCGTTCACGGGCGCGCTGCGCCTCGGGGTGATCCCGACCGTCGCGCCGTATCTGCTGCCGGCCGTGCTCCGGCTGGTGCACGAGCGCTACCCGCAGCTCGACCTGCAGGTGCACGAGGAGCAGACCGCCAGCCTGCTCGACGGCCTGCACTCCGGCCGGCTCGACCTGTTGCTGCTCGCGGTGCCGCTCGGTGTCCCCGGCGTGGTCGAACTCCCCCTGTTCGACGAGGACTTCGTGCTCGTCACCCCGCTCGACCACTGGCTCGGCGGCCGGGAGGGCATACCCCGCGAGGCCCTGAGGGAGCTGCATCTGCTGCTCCTGGACGAGGGCCACTGCCTGCGCGACCAGGCCCTCGACATCTGCCGTGAGGCGGGCCGCGAGGACGCGCCGGTCACCACCACGGCCGCCGGGCTGTCCACGCTGGTCCAGCTGGTGGCGGGCGGCCTCGGCTGCACGCTGCTGCCGCGCACCGCGCTGAAGCTGGAGACCTCCCGCAGCAGCCAGCTGCTCACCGGCTGCTTCGCCGACCCGGCCCCGAGCCGCCGGGTCGCCTTCGCCATGCGCGCGGGCGCGGCCCGCGCCGCCGAGTACGAGGAACTGGCGGCGGCGCTGCGGGAGGCGCTGCGGGCCCTGCCGGTGCGGGTGCTGGACGGGCCGGAGTAGCGCTCCCGCGCCCGAAGGGGTGCGGGTCTGTATCGGCATGCGGCTCCGCCGCGTGGGCGCGACCGGCCACAACGGCGCCGCACCCGGCCCACGACGGACTCACTCCGTGCGCAGCCCCTCCGGCCGCATCATGCGCAGCAGCGGCGGCAGGCTCAGCAAGGTGACCACCAGGACCACTCCCGCGCCCGCGCCCGCCATCGACAGCACGCTCGCCCACTCCACGGACACCGCCGTGTCCGTCATCTTCAGCAGCACCGAGCCGAGGGCCACGCCCACCGTCGAGGCCAGCAGCAGCCCGAGCGAGACCGGTACCGCCGTCTGCCACAGCACCGACAGCCCCAGTGTGCGGCGCCGGGTGCCGAAGGCGACCAGCGACGACAGCAGCTTGCGCCGCTCGCGCAACTGCTCCAGCTGGGAGACCAGCAGGCTCGCCCCGATCAGCACCAGCACGCAGACCGCGCCGACGAACAGACCGGTGCGCAGGGAGGTGTACTTCCGGGACTCGGTGGTCGCCGTCCAGTGCCAGACGGACGCGAGCCGGTCCACCCGTGCCGCGGTGTTCCGCACGTACTGGTCCGCTTCCGGCACCGACAGGTCCAGGCGGGCGTAGACCTGGTGGTACATCGTCGACGCGGCCCCGGACGGCAGCGCGGACGGGGTGACCAGCAGGCCGTTGACGTACGACTGGAGCGCGTCCTTGCGCGCGGTGACCTGGCGCACTCCGGCCGGTACCGTCCACGGGATCTCGCGCCCGCGCACGCCGTCCGAATAGCTGGCGTCGATGAAGCCGTGCCGGCCCGGCCGGGCGAAGGCCAGGTCGTCGGGCTCGTCGCGGGGGTCCGGGACGACGAACACGTCACCGTCCCGGCAGGACGGCAGGTGTGCCAGTTCACGCAGCGCGGCACAGTCGCCGACGGTGATGCCCACCGTGGTGCCGGGGTCGCGGCGCCGGTCGCCCACCGAGCCGGAGGAGATCGCCACCGCCGCCCGTACACCCTTGGTCCGGGGGAACTCGCGGGCCGCCGCGGGCAGCGCGGACCCGTTCGAGAGGTTGATCTCCACCGACGCGCGGTCCGGATCCTGGCCGGTGTTCCGGGTGTACTGCCCTTCGACACCCGCGAACAGCATCTGCAGCGCGATCGCCCCGGCCACCGCCACGGCGATGCCGTTGACCATGCGGGCCGCCGTACCGCTGCTCAGCTGGAGCCGGCGCACGGCCAGCTGCCAGGAGACCGGACCCGCGCCGAGCCGGGCCACGACCGCCTCCACCGCCCAGGGCAGCAGTGCGCTGACGCCGACCAGGAGCAGCAGCACGCCGCCGATGACCAGGTATTCGTTGAAGTCGCCGTGGGACCGGCCCTTGCCGATCATCGGGTACAGCAGCGCGAGGCCCGCCAGGGGCAGCAGCAGCCGCCACCACAGGCGCCGCCGGGCCTGCTTGGCCGTGCGCACCACGCCGAGCGGTTCGACGGCGACCCCGCGCATCGCGAACAGCGTCACCCCCACCGCGGCGGCCGGGACCGCCACCGCGACCAGGACGGCCAGGGCCAGGGAAGGGTTGAGATAGCTCGGGAAGATGCTCACGCCGAGCACCTCGACCGAGCCCGCCGCCTGCCGTCCGACCAGGAAGAACACGGTGCCGACGGCTAGGCCGAGCAAGGCTCCGGCCAGCGCCTCGCCCGCCGCGATCCGGCGGGTCATCCGACGGTCGGACCCGACCAGCCGCAGCGCGGCCAGCCGGCGGTCGCGCCGCTCGCCGCCGAACCGCACGGCCGCGGCGATGAACACGGCGACCGGGGTGAGCAGGGCGACGAACACCACCAGCGTCATCATGATGAGCACCGGGTCGGCCCGTTCGGGGGTCGGGTGCCGGTCCCCGAACGCGGTCAGCCGTACCACGTGCGAGTTGTCCTCCCTCACCGCCAGGTGGTCGGCGCCCGCGTAGAAGGCCAGTTCGTGCGAGCCGATCAGCCCGGGCTCGCCGATCGTGCCGGTGATCCGGTCCGCCAGCCGTTCCCGCAGCAGCCTGCCCTCGTCGGAGGTGAGCAGTTTCTTCAGCGCGGGGGAGACCACCATCTCGCCCGGCGCGGGGAAGCGGTCCACGCCCGGCGGCAGCGGCGCCCGCGCGCCCTCGGGTTCGAGGAAGCGTCCCCGGACGTCCTTGTCGTGCCACCTGGTGTCGGCCATGCCGACCAGCACGGTGTTCCCGCCCTTCGGCGGCACCTTCTCGCTGTAGGTGAGGTCCGTGCGGGCCTGCTCGCGCTGGTGCCGTGCCGCCAGCACGTTCGGCACCGCGGTCGTCAGCAGCAGCAGTGCCACGCCGAGGCCCACGCCGACCGCCGTCAGCACCATCCGGACCCAGCCCTCGCGCCCGCCGGTGACGGCGAACCGGACGCCCATGCCCAGGTCCCTGGACCACTGCCGGAGGTTCATATGGCGCGCTCCATGTCCCGGGACCTGCCGTCGCGTACGACGATCTCCCGGTCGGAGTAGGCGGCCACCCGGGCCTCGTGGGTGACCAGCACCACGGCCGCGTTGGTGGAGCGGGCCGCGTCGGTCAGCAGCTCCATCACCCGTTCGCCGTTGAGGGAGTCGAGCGCGCCGGTCGGCTCGTCGGCGAACACCACCCGGGGTCCGGTGACCAGCGCCCGCGCCACCGCGACCCGCTGGCCCTGGCCGCCGGAGACCTCGCCGGGCCGCTTGCCCTTGAGGTCGTCCACCTCCAGGCGCTCCATCCAGGTGAGCGCGGCCCGCTCGGCCTCCTTGCGGGGGCTGCCGTTCAGCCGCAGCGGCAGGGCCACGTTCTCCACACAGGTCAGCTCCGGCACCAGCTGGCCGAACTGGAAGACGAACCCGAAGTCGCTGCGGCGCAGCGCGCTGCGCGCGGTGTCGCTCAGGCCGGAGAGTTCGCGGCCGTCGTAGGTGATGGAGCCGGAGTCGGGCGGCACGATGCCGGCCAGGCAGTGCAGCAGCGTCGACTTGCCGGAGCCGGAGGGGCCCATCACGGCGACGACCTCGCCGGGGTGGATGGAGAAGTGGGCGCCGTCGAGCGCGACCGTGGGGCCGAAGGTCTTGCGCAGGTTCTCGGCGGCGAGCAGGGAGCCGGGGGGAGGGGTCACCGGGTCACCGCCGCACGGAGCTTGTCGAGGCGCGCGGCGGTCAGTTCCAGCCAGCGCAGGTCGGCCTCCAGGTGGAACAGGGCGTGGTCGCAGATCAGTTGGTCGGCGAGGTCGCCCTTGCGCTTGCGGTCGGTGAGGATGCGCATGCTGCGCAGGTGCTCGGACCGCTGGGTGTCGAGGATGTCGGCGGCGTCGCGGTGGGTGAGGAGGGCGAGGACGACCTTGGTGTAGAGGGTCGACTGGAGGTACTCCTCCGGCTTCTCCGGGGTGGCGAGCCAGCGTTCGACGTCGGTGATACCGGCGTCGGTGATGGCGTACCGCTTCCGTTCGGGGCCGCCGCCGGCCTCGATCCCGTCGACTTCCACGAGACCGTTCTTCAGCAGCCGGGACATCGTGGAGTAGACCTGGCCGTAGTGCAGCGGCCGGTCGTGACCGAACTTCTCGTCGAAGGCGCGCTTGAGGTCGTAGCCGTGGCGCGGGCCGGACTCCAGGAGTCCGAGGAGGGTGTGACCGATGGACATGACGGCACTCTACACAGCGTGTATACCCACCATGTATACACCGGGTGCAGAGTGGGCGAGCGGGAGTATGTCGGCGCAGGTCAGACGCCTTTGTCAGACTTTCGTAACAGCCGCGGGCGCCCGGTACGACGACGGCCGGGCCCCGGTACGGGAGCCCGGCTCAGGCCGGCGGGGTGTCGGGGGCGGAGTCGCCGGGCGGCCGGCCCCGGCGGGGCAGCGGACCCGCGTCCCCCGGGAGCCGCCCCGCCTCCGCGAGGGCGCGCCGCAGCAGGAACTCGATCTGCGCGTTCGCCGACCGCAGCTCGTCCCCGGCCCAGCGGGCCAGCGCCTCGTACACCGCCGGGTCCAGCCGCAGCAGCACCTGCTTGCGCTGCCGCGGCCGGTTCCCGGGTGTGGGTGCCGGGTCGGTCACTGGTAGAGGGTTCCGGTGTTCAGGACCGGCTGCGGGGCGCGGTCCCCGCACAGCACCACCATCAGGTTCGACACCATCGCCGCCTTCCGCTCCTCGTCCAGGTCCACGATGTCCGCCTCCGCTATCCGGGCCAGCGCCGCCTCCACCATGCCCACGGCGCCGTCGACGATCTGCCGCCGGGCCGCGACGACCGCGCCCGCCTGCTGCCGCTGGAGCATCGCCGAGGCGATCTCGGGAGCGTACGCCAGATGCGTGAACCGGGACTCGACGATCTCCACTCCGGCCGTCTCCACCCGGGCCTGGAGCTCGCGGGCCAGCTTCTCGGTGATCTCCTCGGCGTTGCCGCGCAGCGAGAGGCCGTCCTCGTCGTGGGAGTCGTAGGGGTACTCGATGGCGATGTGCCGCACGGCCGTCTCGGTCTGCGTGGCGACGAACTCGGCGAAGTCGTCCACCTCGAAGGTGGCCTGGGCGGTGTCGCGCACCTTCCACACCACGACCGCGGCCAGCTCGATCGGGTTGCCGTAGGCGTCGTTGACCTTCAGCACGGCGGTCTCGTGGTTGCGCACCCGGGTGGAGATCCGGGTCCGGGAGGTGAACGGGTTCACCCAGCGCAGGCCGTCCTGCCGGATGGTGCCCCGGTAGCGCCCGAAGAGCTGGACCACCCGGGCCTCGCCCGGCGCCACCGTGTTCAGGCCGCGCATCGCGATCAGGGCCGCGAGCAGCACGACGACACCGGCGGCGACGAGCCCGCCCCGGACGCCGGCCGAGGAGACGGCCCCGGCGGTCCCGAACAGGGCGGCGGCGGCGCCGAGCCCGAGCAGGCCGAGCAGCAGCGCGAGCCCGCCGCCGATGCTGTGGGCCTGGAACTCGCGCACACGCGGAGCGGGCATCTCGGGTATGTCGGTCATGGGGGTTCCCCGTTCGTTGGAGCATCTAGCGTTGGTCTAGCTAAGTGATATCACTTTTTCGAATGCAGGCAACCCTGTGCGACCCCCGAACGTCGGTTCCCTACGGGTGGGTGCTGATTGTCACGTCCATAAAAGACCGGATCGGTCGCCCTTTGTCATATAGGCGGGTGTTAGCTTTCCAAGCTGACCCCGAGACGGAAGCGAGCGTAGGGACCCATGGGACGAGCGGAAGAGAGACGAGCGCGACAGCGTGGTGGTCACCGCGCGGCGCCCAAGCGCCGCCGCTCCGAACCCGCGGCGGCCGGCAAACCCCCCAAGAGTCTCCTGCGCCGGATGTTCACCTGGAAGAAGATCCTCGGCACCGTCTTCGGCGTGTGCCTGCTCGCCATCCTCGGCTTCGTCGGCCTGTACCTGTACGTCGACATCCCCGAGGGCAACGCCGCCGCCCGGCAGCAGAGCAACGTCTACAAGTTCAGCGACGGCACGCTGCTGGCCCGCAGCGGCAAGGTCAACCGCGAGATCGTGGACCTGTCCAAGGTGCCCCGCAAGGTCCAGCTGACCTTCGTCGCCGCCGAGAACAAGAGCTTCTACAGCGACTCCGGCGTCGACTTCAAGGGCACCGCCCGCGGCCTGCTCAACACCCTGCGCGGCCGGGGCAAGCAGGGCGGTTCCACGATCACCCAGCAGTACGTCAAGAACTACTACCTCAACCAGGACCAGACCGTCACGCGCAAGCTGAAGGAGCTGGTCATCTCGTTGAAGGTGGACCGCGAGAAGTCCAAGGACGACATCCTCGCCGGCTACATCAACACCAGCTACTACGGCCGCAACGCCTACGGCATCCAGGCCGCCGCCCAGGCCTACTTCGGCATCGACGCCGAGGACCTCTCGGTCGAGCAGGGCGCCTATCTGGCCGCGCTGCTCCAGGCGCCAAGCCAGTACGACTGGGCGGTGGCGACCGACACCGGCAAGCGGCTGGTCACCGAGCGCTGGAACTACGTCCTGGACAACATGGTCGAGGAGGGCTGGCTCACCAAGGACCGGCGCACGGCCATGCGCTTCCCCAAGATCAAGGAGCCCAAGCGCGCCCCCGGCCTCGACGGGCAGAAGGGTTATCTGGTCGAGCTGGCCAACCAGCAGCTCGAACAGCAGCTCATGGCGCAGGAGGGCCTGACCCAGTCGCAGGCGGAGAACGCGGTCGAGGGGAAGGGCTGGACCATCACCCTCAACATCGACCGCAAGAAGCAGGCCGCGCTGGAGCGGGCCGTCCGCAGCGAGCTGACCAGCAAGCTCGACAAGACCAAGCGCAAGGTCGACGGCGACATCCAGCCCGGCGCCGTCTCCGTGGACCCCGAGACCGGCAAGATCGTGGCGCTCTACGGCGGCCAGAACTACTACGAGCACTGGACGAGCAACGCCACCCGCAGGGACTACCAGCCGGCGTCCACCTTCAAGCCGGTCATCCTCGCCGCCGCCCTGGAGCGCGAGGCCACCACGCAGGCCGGCAAGCCCATCACCGCCAACACCGTCTACGACGGCGACAACCGGCGCCCGGTGCTGGACCACGGCCGCCCGGTCGGCTTCGCCCCGCCCAACGAGGACGAGGCCGACTACGGCAGGATCACCGTCCAGGAGGCGATGAACAAGTCCGTCAACTCCGTCTTCGCGCAGATGGGCGTCGACGTCGGCATGGACAACGTCATGAGCACGGCGAGCAGCCTCGGCATGGACACCAAGGGCATGCCGGCGGTGCCCGCCCAGACGCTCGGCTCGATGGGCGCGAGCCCCCTGGAGATGGCCGGGATCTACGCCACCTTCGCCAACCACGGCCACAAGGTGACCCCGACCATCATCAAGTCGGCCGAGAGCAAGAGCCGCACGGTGGACATGCCGGACCCCGTCGGCGGTACGGTGCTCAGCCGCACGGCCGCCGACACGGTCACCTCGGTGCTCACCGGCGTGGTGGACGACGGCACGGCCAAGACGTCCGTCGCCGCCAACCCGCTGCGTGACGGCCAGCAGGTGGCCGGCAAGACCGGCACCTCCGACGAGAACAGGTCCGCCTGGTTCACCGGCTACACCCCCGACCTGGTCACCTCCGTCGGCCTGTTCGGCGAGGACCCGAAGACCCACGGCCATGTGTCCATGGAGGGCGCGACCGGACTGCTTCCGGGGCGCGGCCGGATCAACGGCGGCGGCTACCCGGCGCAGATCTGGGCCGCCTACACCTTCGGCGTCACCGACCGGTCCGCGTTCGAACTGGACACCACCCAGGGCGCGGCCGTCGCGCCGCCCCCGCCGCCGTCCAGCAGCGCGCCGCCGACCCCGTCCACGACGCCGTCGCAGACCCCGTCCGAGACCCCGAGCGAGACGCCGTCCCACACGCCGTCGCAGACGCCGTCCCAGACGCCGAGCCGGACGCCGTCCCACACGCCGTCGCAGACGCCGTCCCAGACGCCCACCACCGGGCTGCCGACCGAGCCCACCACCGAGGAGCCGCCCGACCCGGACGACGACGGCCGCTTCGGCCACCTCGGCCAGTAGGACCCGCACACGCCAAGGGGCGCCCGGAGGAGACTCCGGGCGCCCCTTGGCGTCGTAGCGCCGTCCGGCTCAGCGGTTCAGCTCGAACCACACCACCTTGCCGGTGCTCAGCCGGGTCGCGCCCCAGCGCCGGGCCAGCTTGTTGACCAGGTACAGGCCGCGCCCGCCCTCGTCGGTGGCCCGGGCCTGCCTCAGGCGCGGCAGCTGCGGCACGTCGTCGCCGACCTCGCAGCGCAGCACGTCCGTGCGCAGCAGCCGCAGCGTCACCGGCCGCGACGCGTACCGCACCGCGTTCGTCACCACCTCGCTGACCAGCAGCTCCACCGAGTCCGACAGGTCCTCCAGGTCCCACCGGGCGAGCGCCCGGCGGGCCAGCCGGCGGGCCTGGCCGGGGGCGGTGCGCTCCGGCTCCAGCGTCCAGTACGCGACATCGCTCGGCGCGATCCCGTCGAACCGGGCCGCGAGCAGCGCGATGTCGTCGTCCCGGTCGCCCGGGCCGAGCATGTCCAGCACCTCGTCGCACAGCGCTTCCAGCGGCGGCGGATGGTCCGGCCCGGTCAGCTGCGCGGTCGCGGCCAGCCGCTCCCGCAGCTGCTCTATGCCGGTCCACACGTCCCGCAGCCGGGACTTCACCAGCCCGTCGGTGTACAGCAGCAGGGTTGCCCCGGCGGGCGCGTCCAGCTCCACCGCCTCGAAGTCCACCCCGCCGACCCCGATCGGCGCGCCCGGCGGCACCCGTAGCACCTCCGCCCGGCCGCCCAGGTGCAGCAGCACGGGCGGCGGGTGGCCGGCGTTGGCGATGGTGATGCGGTGCGTCACCGGGTCGTAGACCGCGTACAGGCAGGTCGCCATGCGGTCGGTGCCCAGGCGCTGCGCCTGCTCGTCCAGGTGGTGCAGCACTTCCTGCGGCGGCAGATCGAGCCCGGCCAGCGTCTGCGCGGTGGTGCGCAGCTGGCCCATGATCGCCGCCGAGGTCATCGAGTGGCCCATCACATCGCCGACGACCAGGGCGACCCGGCTGCCCGGCAGCGGGATCGCGTCGTACCAGTCGCCGCCGACCCGCGCGGTCTCCGCCGCCGGCAGATACCGCGAGGCCAGCCGGACACCGGTGGGCCGGGGCAGGGTCTCGGGCAGCATGGTGCGCTGCAACTCGTCGGCGATGTACGCCTCCCGGCCGTACAGCACCGCCTTGTCGATGCCCAGCGCGCTGTGCGTGGCCAGTTGCGCGGCCACCAGCAGGTCGTCCGCCTCGAACGCCGGCTGGTCCGGGCGGCGCAGGAACAGCGCCGCGCCGATCACCCGGCGCCGGCCGCGCAGCGGCGCGAGGATCGCGTGCTGCCCGCCCGGTACGACGCCCTCGCCGCTCTCGCCGAGCAGTTCGGGCAGCGCGGCCCGGGCGGCGGGCGCGTCCGCGAACACCGGGCGCACCCCGCGCAGCACCTCGTTCAGCGCGCCGCCCGGCCGTACCTCGCACAGCTCGGTGGTCAGCGCCGACAGGTCCGCCAGCACCGACGGCTCCGGCTCCGGCTCGAACGCCGCCGGCAGCAGCACCCCGTCGGTGTCCCGCTCGTCCGGTATCCGGTCGGTGCGCCGCAGCCGCAGCACCACCGGACCGGTGGGCCGCTCGTCGCCGACCGGCAGCGGATCGCGCAGATAGACCAGGATCGCGTCGGAGAACGTCGGCACGGTGGCCCGGCACAGGCCCATCACGATCTCGTCCAGATCGAGCCCGCGGGCGATGCGCCGGGTGGCCGCGCCCACGAACCTGAGCCGGTCGCCGTCCCGCCGCATCGGCATCGGCCGCCCCGAGGGCACCGTCCGCCCGGTACGGCGCTCCGGACCGCCCGGCGCGCGCTCCGGATCGGCGCCGGGCTGTGCCGGGATGCCGTCCGGCGCGGGCCGCGGGCGCAGCGCGTCGGGTTCGGTGATGGCGGGCTGGGAGTGTTCGGGGCCGCCCACCGGGTGCTCCTTCCCCATGCCGTCCTTTCCCTTGCCACGGGACGTGGCCGTGCCCGGGCCGGCGGGCGTGGTGTCGGCACGGGCCTGCGCGGGTAAGGCCGGCTCGACGGGTTGCCGCGCGGACTGCTCCGGGGCACACAGGAACGCCCCGCGGGCCTCCGCGGGGTCGGCGCCCGGCTGGGGGCGCTCGATGGAGGTGGGCTGCTCCGTCACGCGTGTCGCATCCGTCCGTCCGGGGCTGCGCGCCGGATGCGCCGGGCGCGCAGTTGGTCCCGCCGAAGTCCCGATACCCGCAATACGTGCCCAGGGAACGGAATTCCCGCGGGGCCGGCTTTCGTGGTGGTGCCCTGGTACCCCTCGCTCACGTCCTGCCGTCCCTCGGTGACGATCGGTCAGCCCCGGCGCATGCTCCGGTAGTTGCGTTCACGCGCCCTTGCGGAGGACGATCCTACGTTTCTCGCCCGGGGGCGCATCAAGGGTCTCATGAGGACACATGCGCGGGCGTGCGGTCCCAGTCCTCGGGTAGAGAAGGTACTCCCCAGGAGGGATCCGGGCGCCAGTTCTGCCAGCCGTCCGGGAACGGCGGTCCCCACGCGCGGATGACGTCCACCGCCTCGAGGCCCGCCGCCCGCACCCGTTCTGCGGTCGCCGGGTCCATCAGCCCGTCCCGCTGGGCCTGCGCGAACTCGTCCTCGTCCCGCCAGCGCCAACTGCGGTCCGGCTCCACGGTGATGTCCAGGAAGTGGTCCTCGGAGTCCACCCCGCCCGCCCAACGCATAAGCGGCTGCTCCAGGTTGACGTACCAGTTCTTGAACCGCCAGCCGGGCTCCCAGAACAGCCACACCGACCAGGGCCGGCCGGGCTGGGCGAGTTTCAGCACGCCCGTGCCGAACCAGCGGTCCCGCCGCACCGTGCGCGGCTTGGTGTAGCGGGACTCCAGCGGCTCCCGGTGCACGGGCGTGCCGTCGGCCAGGATCGGTTTCACGCACTCGGTGCCGGGGGCCAGCCACACCGCGAGTAGGTCGGCGTCGTCGCGTACGACGGTGACGGGCCGGGCGATGTGGAACTGCTCGCCCCCGTTCTCCCGGTAACGCCACAGGATGTGCGTTCCCGGGCTCCAGTGCGCCGCCGCTCCCGCCGTCACTCGTGCCATCGCTCCGTCGTCCGTCATGGACAGATTTTAGGTGCCGCCGGCATACGACGCTGCGGCGCGCGTCACGGCCGCCCCGGGTGGCCGGAAACGTTCGCCCGCGGTCACGGACGCGTCATCCGCAGGACGTCCAGCGCCTCGTCGAGCTGCCCGAGCGTCAGGTCGCCGCGCTCCACGTACCCGCTCTCCAGGACGACTTCGCGGATCGTCTTGCGCTCGGCGAGGGACTTCTTGGCGACCTTCGCGGCCTCCTCGTAACCGATGTACTTGTTCAGCGGGGTGACGACGGACGGGGACGACTCGGCGTACTCGCGGGCGCGTTCGCGGTCGGCGGTGATGCCGTCGACCGTCCGGTCGGCCAGCAGCCGGGAGACGTTGGCGAGCAGCCGGATCGACTCCAGGACGTTCTTGGCGAGGACCGGGAGCATCACGTTCAGCTCGAAGTTGCCGGCCGCGCCGGCGGTGGTGATGGTGGCGTCGTTGCCGATGACCTGCGCGGCGACCATCAGCACGGCCTCGGGGACGACCGGGTTGACCTTGCCCGGCATGATCGAGGAGCCGGGCTGGAGGTCGGGCAGCCGGATCTCGGCCAGACCGGTGCGCGGGCCGGAGGACATCCAGCGCAGATCGTTGGCGATCTTCGTCAGGCCGACCGCGATGGTCCGCAGCTGCCCGCTGGTCTCCACGATGCCGTCGCGGGCGCCCTGGGCCTCGAAGTGGTCGCGGGCCTCGGTCAGCGGCAGCCCGGTGACCCGGGCGACCTCCTCGATGACGGCGGCGGAGAAGCCGGGCGGGGTGTTGATGCCGGTGCCCACCGCCGTGCCGCCCAGGGGCAGTTCGGCCAGGCGGGGCAAGGACGCGTGCAGGCGCTCGACGCCGTACCGGACCTGTGCCGCGTACCCGCCGAACTCCTGGCCGAGGGTCACGGGGGTGGCGTCCATCAGATGGGTCCGCCCGGACTTCACCACGTCCGCGAACTCGGCGGACTTGCGCTCCAGGGCCGCGGCCAGGTGCTCCAGGGCCGGGATCAGATCGTGGGTGACGGCCGCGGTGGCCGCGATGTGGATCGAGGAGGGGAAGACGTCGTTGGACGACTGGGAGGCGTTGACGTGGTCGTTGGGGTGCACCTCGCGCCCGAGCCGCTCGCCGGCCAGCGTCGCGATGACCTCGTTGGTGTTCATGTTGGACGAGGTGCCGGAGCCGGTCTGGAAGACGTCCACCGGGAAGTGCTCGTCCCACCGGCCGGCGGCGACCTCCCCGGCCGCCTCCTGGATCGCCCCCGCGATGTCCTCGTCCAGCACGCCCAGCTCGGCGTTCACCTTGGCCGCCGCCGCCTTGATGCGGGCCAGGGCCTCGATGTGGGCCCGTTCGAGGCGCTGTCCGGACACGGGGAAGTTCTCGACGGCGCGCTGGGTCTGCGCGCGCCACTTGGCATGGGCCGGGACCCGGACCTCGCCCATCGAGTCGTGCTCGATCCGGTACTGCGGCTCTTCGGTCGTCATCGTCGTACCTCCGAAAACATGAGCACGTGTCGCGTCACGCGTATTCCCTATCTGACTACCCGCCAGTAAATACCGGGGGTAACACCTGCTTCGGGGAGGCGTCATGAAACGCGTCGGATCCATCGGGTCCAGGATCAGAGGTACGGCCGCCGCTGTCGCGACGGCCGCCACCGTGTTCGCGGGCCTCGCGGCCCCCACCGCCCACGCGGCCCCCGCCGCCACGGCGGCCACCCCCCTCCCGCCCGACCTGGAACGCGTCCGGGCCGCCGAGGCCACCGCCCTCTACGGCGACCCGGCCGAGCGGCCCCTGGCCGACCGCAAGACCTCGCTCATCTCCCTGGGTGACAGCGAGATATCCGGCGAGGGCGTCGGCTCCTACGAACCGGGCACCAACGGCCCGGACAACTGGTGCCACCGCTCGCCCCAGGCTGCCATCCACCGCACCGGCATCCCGGCCGACGTCACCTACAACGTGGCCTGCTCCGGCGCCTACACCGGCAACATCCGCATCGGCGGCGCCAGGCAGTACGCCGACGAACTCGTCCAGAGCGACAGCCTCGCCGTCAAGGCCCGCACCACCCGGATCAAGATGATCGTCCTCGTCGCCGGCGCCAACGACGACCTCCAGTTCGGGCCGGTGATGACCGACTGCGTCACCCGCTACCTCACCCTCCAGGGCACCTGCGAGCCGAAGTACGCGCCCGGCTGGCAGGCCCGGGTGGACGCCCTCGTACCCAAGGTGGAGGCCACCGTCGCCGACCTGAAGGCGGTGATGCGGGACGCGGGCTACGCCGACGGCGACTACAAGCTGGTCCTCATGGGCTACCCGAGCCCCATCGGCCCCGACATCCACGACAACCCCGACTTCCCGGGCAAGCTCCCGGGCGGCTGCACCGGCTACGACTCCGACAGCGCCTGGGGCCGCGACAGCGCCGTTCCGCTCTTCGAACGCGGCATGCGTGAGGCGGCCCGCCGCAGCGGCGCCTCCTACCTGGACAACTCCCGGCTCTTCCACGGCCACGAGGTCTGCATGGAGGACACCTGGGCGCGGGGCCTGTACGTGGACCTCGCGAACCCCTTCCCGCCGGACTCCGACTCGGTACGCCAGTCCTTCCACCCCAACGCCCGCGGCCACGCCGCCTTCGCCGCGTGCCTGACCCGGTTCTACGACTCCGGGCTGCGCGAGGCGGGATGCGCCGACCCGGCGAGCACCGGCACGCCCGAGCTGTACCCGGGCGCCTGGGACGACGCGTTCCGCCCGCTGACCGGCCAGGCCACCGGTGCCTGTCTCGACGCCTCGGGCGGAGCGAGCGCCGACGGCACCGAGGTCATCGGCTGGGACTGCCATGGGGGCCGCAACCAGGGCTGGTGGTACGACACCGGGCGGGGCGCGCTGCACCTGGAGCTGACCCACGACCGCTGTCTGGACGTGCCGGGCGGCTTCTACACCGCCGGCACGGGCCTGGTGCTGTGGAACTGCCACGGCGGCGCCAACCAGCGGTTCGTCCGCCAGTCGGGCACCCTGCGCCCGGCGGCGGCACCGGGCCTGTGTCTGACCCTGACGGCGGCGAAGGAGCGGGCCAGGCTCCAGCCCTGCGACGGCTCGGCGGCCCAGCGCTTCAGCTGACCGCCGGACCGGGGCGGGCGCTTTCGTGCTCCGTACGACGCCCGCCCCGGGTTGCGCGACTAGGCCAGCCCGGGACCCCGTACCGGAATGGTGGTGAACGTCGGCTGGGGCGCCGGGTCCTGGAAGAAGTCGTTGCCCTTGTCGTCCACCACGATGAACGCCGGGAAGTCCTCGACCTCGATCTTCCAGACGGCCTCCATGCCCAGCTCCTCGTACTCCAGGACCTCCACCTTCTTGATGCAGTCCTGGGCCAGGCGGGCGGCCGGGCCGCCGATGGAGCCGAGGTAGAAGCCGCCGTGCGCCGCGCACGCGTCGGTGACCTGCTTGCTGCGGTTGCCCTTGGCGAGCATCACCTTCGAGCCGCCCGCCGCCTGGAACTGCTCCACGTAGGAGTCCATGCGGCCGGCCGTGGTCGGGCCGAAGGAACCGGAGGCGTACCCCTCGGGGGTCTTGGCCGGGCCGGCGTAGTACACCGGGTGGTCCTTCAGGTACTGCGGCATCTCCTCGCCCGCGTCCAGCCGCTCCTTGATCTTGGCGTGCGCGATGTCACGCGCCACGACCAGCGGACCGGTCAGCGACAGCCGGGTCTTGACCGGGTACTTGGTCAGCTCGGCGAGGATCGTGTCCATCGGCTGGTTCAGGTCGATCCGCACCACGTCGGACGACTCGTCCAGGTGCTCGTCCGTGGTGTCCGGCAGGAAGCGCGCCGGGTCGGTCTCCAGCTGCTCCAGGAAGACGCCCTCGGCGGTGATCTTCGCGACGGCCTGCCGGTCGGCCGAGCAGGAGACGGCGATGGCGACCGGGCAGGACGCGCCGTGCCGGGGCAGCCGGACCACGCGGACGTCGTGGCAGAAGTACTTGCCGCCGAACTGCGCGCCGATGCCGATCTTCTGCGTCAGCTCGAAGACCTTCTCCTCCAGCTCCTTGTCCCGGAAGCCGTGGCCGAGCGGCGAGCCCTCGGCCGGCATGTTGTCCAGGTAGTGCGCGGAGGCGTACTTCGCGGTCTTCAGCGCGTACTCCGCGCTGGTGCCGCCGACGACGATCGCCAGGTGGTACGGCGGGCAGGCGGCCGTACCGAGCGACCGGATCTTCTCCTCCAGGAACTTCATCATGGAGGACTCGTTCAGGACGGCCTTGGTCTCCTGGTACAGGAAGGACTTGTTGGCCGAGCCGCCGCCCTTGGCCATGAACAGGAACTTGTAGGCGCCGCCGTCGGTCGCGTACAGCTCGATCTGGGCGGGGAGGTTGGAGCCGGTGTTCTTCTCCTCCCACATGGTGAGCGGAGCCATCTGCGAGTAGCGCAGGTTGAGCTTGGTGTAGGCGTCGAAGATGCCGTGCGAGAGGTGCTTCTCGTCCTCACCGGCCGTCAGCACGTTCTGCCCGCGCTTGCCCATGACGATCGCCGTGCCGGTGTCCTGGCACATGGGCAGCACGCCGGCCGCCGCGATGTTCGCGTTCTTCAGCAGGTCGAGCGCCACGAACTTGTCGTTCGCCGACGCCTCGGGGTCGTCGATGATCCGGCGCAGCTGCGCCAGGTGGGCCGGGCGCAGATAGTGCTGGATGTCGTGGATGGCCTCCTCGGCCAGCTTGCGCAGCGCCTCCGGCTCCACCTTGAGGAACGTCCGGCCGTCCGGGCCCTCCACGGTGGACACGCCTTCGGAGGTCACCAGCCGGTACGGGGTGGTGTCCTCGCCCTGGGGGAGCAGATCGGTGTACGCGAACGCTGGGCGGGTTGGGGGGGAAGTACGAGGCATCTCAGCCTATTCCTCACTCTGACGGACGGCGGCCCGCCGACGCTGGCGAGCCTCCCCAGCGTAGAACCTGCCGCCGGGCGTGAACCTGTGAGGTGCCGCTCAGTCAGGGCTGTCGCGATCTATCGTGTTTCGGTACGCTGCGGTCGTGGACTTTCAGAAGCAGACCGCACCCACACCCGCGACCGAGCTGCGCGCCTCGGACGCCGACCGCGACCGGGTCGCCGACATGCTCCGCGAGGCCCTGGCCGAGGGCCGGCTGACCGCCGACGAGCACGCCGAGCGCGTGGACGGGGCGTTGCACGCCAAGACGGTGGGTGAGCTGGAGGTCTTCATCCGGGACCTGCCCGCCGCCTACCAGCCCCCCGCCGCCCCCGCCCCGCCCCGCCCCGAGCCGGGCGCGATCCCGGTGGCGGCCGACGCCAACGTGGTGGCGGTGTTCAGCAGCGCCGTGCGCCGGGGCCGCTGGCGCGCCGGGCGCCGGCTGCACGCGTACGCGGTCTTCGGCACCGTGGAGATCGACCTCAGCGAGGCGATCTTCGAGTACCAGCACGTGGTCATCAAGGCCGTCTCCGTCTTCGGCGAGGTCAGGATCCGGGTCCCGGAGAACATCTCGCTGCGCGGCACCGGGGGCGGGGTGCTCGGGAAGTTCGAGGTGAGCCCGCTGGACTCGGCCGACTCCGCGGCGCCCGTCGTCTACGTCGACGGCTGGGCGGTCCTCGGCGCCGTGGAGGCGCGGCCCCGGCGCGGCCGGACCGTCTCGGACATCCTGGAGCGCGTCCAGGACAAGGTCGACCGGAAGCTGAGCAGGCACCTCGGCCGTTGAGGGGCGCGAATCCGCCGGTGACCGGAACGTTCCGGTCCGCCTGCGGCGCCGGGGCAGGGGCGGGAACGAGCCGCCGCGCGCATCACCGGCGCCAACGCTGTGCATAGGCGCGCGCACAGCGGGTAGGCCTTGCTGCATCGTCTCTCGCTCGCGAAGCCGTCGTCAGGAGTAGACCGTGCTGCAACCGCCGCATTCGTCCCTGCAGGTAGCTGGCGTTCCGGTCCAGCGGGTGCCAGCGCGAGACAGGGACCAAGACGCACCCTGGCACACCGAGGCGGTGTGCCGGCGCGACGAGGCCGGGCTGTTCTTCGCCCCGTCGAAGGAGCCGACCGCCGCCCGGCTGTCCCGCGAGGAGGCGGCCAAGCGGGTCTGCGCCCGCTGTCCGGTCATGGTCGAGTGCCGTGAGCACGCCCTGCTCCAGCCCGAGCCCTACGGCGTCTGGGGCGGCCTGACGGCGGCCGAGCGCCGGGTGGTCCTGGCGCGCCGGCGCCGCCGCGAGGTGGAGCTGAAGAAGGCGGCGCGGGCGGCGGCGGCGAACCGCATGGCGGGCTGAGACGGCCGAAGAAGGGGCACCCTCCGCGCACGGAGGGTGCCCCTTCTCACGGGCTTACGGGCCCACGGGCCTGCTCGGCCTTGCGGGTTGTCCTTACGGGCTCCGGGGCCCTACTTGGCCCGGTCGAAGTCGATCGCGCTGTAGGCCCGCAGCTTGCGCAGCCGGTGCTCGGAGTCGATCCGGCGGACCGTCCCCGACTTCGACCGCATCACGATGGACTCGGTCAGCGCCGTCTCCGAGCGGTACCGGACCCCGCGCAGCAGCTCCCCGTCGGTGATGCCGGTCGCGACGAAGAAGACGTTCTCCCCGGCGACCAGGTCGTCCGTGGTGAGCACCCGGTCCAGATCGTGCCCGGCGTCGATCGCCCGCTGCCGCTCCTCGTCGTCCTTCGGCCACAGCTTGCCCTGGATGGTCCCGCCCAGGCACTTCACGGCACAGGCCGAGATGATGCCCTCGGGGGTGCCGCCGATGCCGAGCAGCAGGTCGACGCCGGTGCCCTCGCGCAGCGCGTACACCGAACCGGCCACATCGCCGTCGGAGATCAGCTTGATGCGCGCGCCGGCCTCCCGGACCTCCCGGATCAGACCCTCGTGCCGGGGCCGGTCGAGGATGACGACGGTGACGTCCTCCGGCGTGGACCGCTTGGCCTTGGCGATCCGGCGGATGTTCACCTCGACGGGCGCGTTGATGTCGACGAAGTCGGCCGCCTCCGGGCCGGTGACCAGCTTGTCCATGTAGAACACGGCGGACGGGTCGAACATCGCGCCGCGCTCGGCGGCGGCGAGGACGGCGATCGCGTTCGGCATGCCCTTGGCGGTCAGCGTGGTGCCGTCGATCGGGTCCACGGCGATGTCCACCTCGGGACCGGTGCCGTCGCCCACGTGCTCCCCGTTGAAGAGCATCGGGGCCTCGTCCTTCTCGCCCTCGCCGATGACGACCACGCCGTTCATCGACACGGTGGAGACGAGGGTCCGCATGGCGCGCACCGCGGCACCGTCGGCGCCGTTCTTGTCGCCGCGCCCCACCCAACGGCCCGCGGCCATGGCGGCGGCCTCGGTCACCCGGACCAGCTCCAGGGCGAGGTTGCGGTCGGGAGCCTCCGAGGGAACATCGAGCTCGGACGGCAGGTGATGGTGTTCGGTCATCGGAGCGCACCTTTCTGATACGACGACGGCCGGATGAGGGTCTTGGACCCGACTCTATCGTTAGGCATACAAAATGAGCAGGGGACCCCACGGATGAGCGCTTGGGGCACCTGCGACGATAGGGGGCGTGGCAGGTTCGAACCGCAAGCAGAAGACGGCCCGGGACATGGTGCTCTCCCTGGCCCTGATCGTCATCGCGTCGCTGGTCGTGTACTACTTCACCATTCCGCACGACGATCACGCTCCCGAGGTCCAGCGGGTCGACTACCGGGTCGAGCTGCTCACGGCCCGCCGGGCGGCGAGCTACCCGGTGGCCGCGCCCGAGGGCCTGCCGAGTACCTGGAAGCCGACCTCCGTACGCTCCGAGGGCAAGGACGTGGGTCGCTGGCACCTGGGCTTCCAGACCCCCGACGGCCAGTACGCGCAGGTCGAGCAGTCCACGCGCAAGCGCACCGACTTCATCGCCGACGCCACCCAGGGCGGCTCGGCCACCGAGCGGACCGAGCGGATCGGCGACCGCACCTGGACCCGCTACACCGGCGGCCGGTACGACGCCCTGGTGCTGGAGGACACCCCCGGCTCCACCACGGTGGTGTCCGGCACCGCCTCCTTCAAGGACCTGACGACGCTGGCGGCGGCACTGAAGGCGGAGTGACCCCACGCGCGCTCCCCCGTACGTATGAGGAGGCCCCCGGCACTGCCGGGGGCCTCCTCATACGTACGGGGGGCGTCAGACGGTGGTGACGACGTCCTCGTAGGCCAGGCGCGGGGAGCGCGGGAACCAGGCGTCCGGGCCCGGCTTGCCGATGTTGACGACCATCAGCGGGGTGTGGTCGTCGTCCAGGAACTCCTTGCGCACGCCCTCGAAGTCGAGGCCGGTCATCGGGCCGGCGGCCAGGCCCGCGGCGCGGACGCCGATGATGAAGTACGCGGCCTGGAGGGTGGCGTTCATCGCGGCGGCGCCCTCCCGGACCTGGCGCTCGCTGAAGAACGCGTCCTTGGCCTGCGGGAAGTGCGGGAAGAGGGCCGGCAGCTCCTCGTGGAACTCGTTGTCCGCGGACAGGATCGCGACCAGCGGGGCGGCGGCGGTCTTGGGCTGGTTGCCCTCGGCCATGAGGGCAACCAGGCGCTCGCGGGCCTCGGGGGAGCGGACCAGGGTGATGCGCAGCGGGCTCTGGTTGAAAGCGGTGGGGCCGTACTTGACCAGGTCGTAGATCGCCTGCACCTGCTCCTCGGTCACCGGCTCGTCGGTGAAGGTGTTGGCGGTGCGGGCCTCGCGGAACAGCAGGTCCTGGGCGGCGGGGTCAAGAACGAGAGACATGCGTGTACTTCCTGGGTGCGCGTCCGGTCCGACGGGACGCCGGACCGGCTGACGCGGTCGACCCTACGCCAGCTAGGTTTAACGTTCAACTAAAGCGGGGGCGCGGTGAGCCGCCTCACAGCCCGGGCGGGCCGTACGACTCGCCGGCAGCGCGGGTGGCCCGTACGGACTGCCCGGCAGCGTGGGTGGCCCGTACCGGCCGGCCGGCAGGGCGGGGTGGCCCGTACCGGTCGGCCGACAGCCCGCGTGCCCGTACCGGCTACTCGTCCGCCCCTTCGGCGCCCCCCTCTTCCTCGGCCAGGGCCGCGTCCAGCCGGGCCCGGGCGCCCTCCAGCCAGCGCCGGCACACCTTGGCCAGCTCCTCGCCGCGCTCCCACAGCGCCAGGGACTCCTCCAGCGTCGTACCGCCCGCCTCCAGCCGCCGTACGACCTCGATCAGCTCGTCCCGGGCCTGCTCGTAGGAGAGCGCCTCGTCCACCTTGCTCGTCATCCGTCCACCTTCACCGTCAGTTCTCCGTCGGCGACCCGGGCCCGCAGCGCCTCGCCCGCCGTCACCTCGGCCGGATCGCGCACCACGTGCCCGTCCGCCCGTTGCAGTACCGCGTAGCCGCGCCGCAGCGTCGCCGCGGGGGAGAGGGCCACCACGCGCGCGTGCGTGTGCGTCAGCTCCGAGTCCGCGCGGTCCAGCAGATGCCCCAGGGTCCGCCGGCCGCGCTCCAGCAGGGACAGCACGTGGTCGGCGCGCTCGTCGAGCATGCGGTGCGGATCCTGTATCGCGGGCCGGGCCAGGGCGTGCGCCAGCCCGCGCTCCTCCCGCTCCACGAACGCCGCCGCGCACCGCCGGGCCCGGTCCCGCAGCATCCGCACCCGCTCCAGCTCCTCGCCCACGTCGGGCACGACCTTCTTGGCCGCGTCCGTCGGCGTGGAGGCGCGCAGGTCCGCGACGTAGTCCAGCAGCGGGGTGTCCGGCTCGTGCCCGATCGCCGACACCACGGGCGTACGGCAGCCGGCCACCGCCCGCACCAGCTGCTCGTCGGAGAACGGCAGCAGGTCCTCCACGCTGCCGCCACCGCGCGCGACGATGATCACGTCGACCTCGTCCATCGCGTCGAGCTCCTTGACCGCCTGCACGACCTGCGGGACGGCGTGCACCCCCTGCACGGGGACGTTGCGCACCTCGAAGCGGACGGCGGGCCAGCGGTGCCGGGCGTTCTCCAGCACGTCCCGCTCCGCGGCGGAGGCCCGGCCGCACACCAGCCCGATCAGCTGCGGCAGGAACGGCAACGCCTTCTTCCGCTCGGGCGCGAAGAGCCCCTCCGCCGCCAGGGACTTCTTCAGCTGCTCCAGCCGGGCCAGCAGCTCACCGACGCCGACGGGCCTTATCTCGGCGGCGCGCAGGGACAGCTGGCCGCGGGGCGCGTACCACTCGGGCTTCGCCAGTACGACGACCCGGGCGCCCTCGCCGACGACGTCCGCGACCGCGTCGAAGACCTGGCGGTAGCAGGTCACGCTGACCGAGATGTCGTGCGAGGGGTCGCGCAGGGTGAGGAACACGACACCGGCGCCGGGGCGGCGCGACAACTGCGTGATCTGCCCTTCGACCCACACCGCGCCGAGCCGGTCGATCCATCCCCCGATCAGCCGCGACACCTCGCCTACGGGCAGGGGGGACTCCGGGGACGTGTTCACAGCCATGCGGTCGAGAGTAACGGCCGGTACTGACAGCGGGGTGGCCGCGCGGGTGTGCGCCGTGGGGGCGGGGCGCGTCGCCGGGGGCGGGTGCGCGCCATAGAGGCGGTGGCGCGTTGCCGGGTGCGGGTGCGGGTGCGGGTGCGGGCGCGGCTGCGTCGTGGTCGCTCGCGCGGTTCCCCGCGCCCCTCCGGGGCGCACAGGCCGGCTATCCGGGCACCCGGCCCCGCTGCCCCACCAGCACCCCCAGACCGAGCACCAGCCACACCGCCCCCACCACCTGGGCCACCCCGGACGCCGCCACGATGACGGCCACCGTGATGCCGGCCCCGGCCACCGGCACCAGCACGTGCCGCCACCAGCTCACCTCCGCCCGGCGCCGTACGAAGTACCCCACCACGCTCGCGTGCAGCAGCGTGAACGCCGTCAGCGCGCCGATGTCGACCACCGAGACCAGCTTGTCCAGCCCGTCGTCCCGCCGCGCCGCCCACCCGGCCGCGACCAGCGTGACCACCGCCGCGCACAGCAGCGCCACCCGTGGCACGCCCCCGTCCGTCCGGGACAGCGCGCGCGGCAGCCGCCGGTCGCGGCCCATCGCGAACAGCAGCCGCCCGGCCGCCGCCTGCCCCGCCAGCGCCGCGAACGCCGCTCCGACCGCCTTGCTCGCGGCCACCAGATCGTGCAGCCACGTGCCGACCGAGGAGTCCACCGCGTCGTAGAACGCCGCCCCCTGCCGCCCGGGATCGCGCGCGAGCCCCGCGGACGACACCGGCTCCAGCAGCGCCACCAGATACGTCTGCGCCACGAACAGCACCCCCGCCAGCGCCAGACAGAACAGCAGCGCCCGCGCCACCCGCGCCGAGCCCCCGGTGACCTCCTCGGCGAACGTCGCGATGGCGTCGAAACCCAGGTAGGACAGGACCGCCACGGACACCGCGCCGAGCACCGCGGCCGCCGCGAAACCGCCCTGCGTACCGTCCCCCGTCAGCGGCGACAGCGCCCCCCGCTCCGCCCCGTCCCGCGCCAGGACCACGACGGCCGAGACCACGAACACCAGCAGGACCGCGATCTCCAGGGCCAGCACGGCGAAGCCCACGCGCGCGGCGGCCCGTACGCCCCACAGGTTCAGCAGCGTCGTGAGCAGCACGGCCAGCGCCGTCCACACCCACCGGGACACCTCCGGGACCAGCGCGTTCATCGCGATCCCGGAGAAGAGATAGGCCACCGCGGGGATGAGCACGTAGTCCAGCATCGCCATCCAGCCGGCGACGAACCCGGCCCCCTTTCCGAGCCCCGCGCGCGCGTAGGCGTACACCGACCCCGCCTGCGGGACGACCCGCACCATCTGCGCGTAGCTGAACGCCGTGAACCCCATGGCGACCGTCGCCACCGCGTACACCAGCGCCACCGCGCCGTGCGACCTGGCGTCCAGCGCCCCGAACACGCCGACCGGCGCCATCGGGGCGATGAACAGCAGCCCGTAGACCACGAGGTCCCGCAGGCCCAGGCTGCGCCGGAGGCGATGGCCCGCGTCGGCCCCGGAGGTTGTCGTTCCGGTGTTGGACATACACACAAGTCTTCCCCGCGGAGTGTGGGGAAGCGATCTCTGGGCTGGTGAACGCGGCCGTACGATGGGACGCATGACCGCTTCGTCTGGCCGCCGTGTCCTGCTCGCCGCCCCCCGGGGCTACTGCGCCGGCGTGGACCGCGCCGTGATCGCCGTCGAGAAAGCCCTGGAACAGTACGGGGCCCCGATCTACGTCCGGCACGAGATCGTCCACAACAAGTACGTGGTGCAGACCCTGGAGAAGAAGGGCGCCATCTTCGTGGAGCGCACGGAGGAGGTGCCGCCCGGCAACATCGTCATGTTCTCGGCGCACGGCGTCGCGCCCGTGGTGCACGAGGAGGCCCGCCAAGGCCGGCTCGCCACCATCGACGCCACCTGCCCCCTTGTCACCAAGGTCCACAAGGAGGCCGTCCGGTACGCCGCGGAGGACTACGACATCCTCCTGATCGGACACGAGGGCCACGAGGAGGTCATCGGCACCTCCGGCGAGGCCCCCGACCACATCCAGCTGGTCGACGGCCCCGAGGACGTCGCCAAGGTCGAGGTCCGCGACCCGTCCAAGGTCGTCTGGCTCTCCCAGACCACCCTCTCCGTCGACGAGACCATGGAGACCGTCGACGCGCTGAAGACCAAGTTCCCGGGCCTCGTCTCCCCGCCCAGCGACGACATCTGCTACGCCACCCAGAACCGCCAGCTCGCCGTGAAGCAGATGGGCGCCGAGGCCGAGCTGGTCATCGTCGTCGGCTCGCGCAACTCCTCCAACTCCAAGCGGCTGGTCGAGGTCGCCAAGCTGGCCGGCGCCCGCGACGCCCACCTGGTCGACTTCGCCGACGAGATCGACGAGTCCTGGCTGGAGGGCGTGACGACCGTCGGCGTCACCTCCGGCGCCTCCGTGCCCGAGGTGCTGGTCGAGCAGGTTTTGGAGTGGCTCGCCGAGCGCGGTTACGGCGACGTGGAGCTGGTCAGGGCGGCCGAGGAGACGATCACCTTCTCGCTGCCCAAGGAACTGCGCCGCGACCTGCGCGAGGAGGCGGCGGCACTGGTGGCCGAGCGCGGCGGGAGCGGCACACCGGCGGCGTGACCGTCAGTGGTCCGTCGTAACGTGGAGCCATGCAGATCTTCGGCGTGGACATCGGCGGATCCGGGATCAAGGGCGCCCCTGTGGATCTCGAACGGGGCGACCTGGCACAGGAGCGCCACAAGGTGCTCACCCCCCATCCGGCGACGCCCGAAGCCGTCGCCGACGGGGTCAAGCAGGTGGTGGACCACTTCGGGTGGACCGGGCCGGTCGGCCTGACCTTCCCCGGAGTGGTCACCGGCGGCGCCACGGTCCGTACGGCCGCGAACGTGGACCCGGGCTGGATCGACACGGACGCGCGCGCGTTGTTCGGCGACCGGCTCGGCGGCCTGCCGGTGACCGTGGTGAACGACGCGGACGCGGCGGGCGTCGCCGAGATGGAGTTCGGCGCCGGCCGGGGCCGCCGGGGCACGGTCATCCTGCTCACCTTCGGCACCGGCATCGGCAGCGCCGTCTTCGTGGACGGCGCCCTGCTCCCCAACACGGAACTGGGCCACCTGGAGCTGAACGGCCACGAGGCCGAGAAGCGCGCCTCCAGCAAGGCCAAGGAGGACCACGACCTCAGCTGGGAGCGCTGGGCGCGCCGCGTCCAGCGCTATCTCCGGCACGTGGAGATGCTGTTCTCCCCGGAGCTGTTCATCATCGGCGGCGGGGTCAGCCGCAAGGCGGACAAGTTCCTGCACCTCATCGAGGACGTCAAGGCCGAGATCGTCCCGGCGCGCCTCCAGAACGACGCGGGAATCGTGGGCGCGGCGATGAGGGCGGGGCAGTCGGGGTGAGGGGGAGCAGTCGGTGTCACTCGGCTGAGGAGAGCGGGGTGGTCGGCTACCGATCACCCGGTCACCGTCACCGGTGACCGACCGCCGCCTGCTGACCGGTGGCCGCCACGCCGGGCCGATGGGGGCACCGGGCGACGGGGATCCCGGAGTCGACCGGGACCCCGGAGTCGACCGGGACCCCAGGCCGACGGGGGAAGGGCGTCAGCCGCGCCGCTGCCGGCCCCGTACCCACCGCACCCGGCGGACGAGCACGATGGCCGCGGCCAGCAGTGTCCCCCCGTACAGCCACCCGGCCTGGGTGGCGAGCCCGGTGACCAGCCCCATCAGCCGGCCGAACAGCCCTCCGCCGCCCTCCGCGACCGGCAGCAGCCCCACCGCGAACGCGATCGGCAGCACCACGGGCGCGCTCAGCACGTCCCCGCCGCGCACCCACAGCGCGGTCAGTACGCACACCGGCAGGAACAGCACGCCGTAGACCGCCGGGGAGGCACCGAACAGCAGCTGGTCCAGGCAGCCGAGCAGAAACATCGCCACGGCGCAGAACAGCCCGCTGCCGAGCCCGGTCAGCCGGGGATTGGGCAGCCGGGACCCCGAGGGTGGGGCCGCGGACGACACCCGGGTCCGCCGGCCGGAGCGACCGGCACCCGCCCCGGCCCCGCTGCGGCCGCTGCCGTCGCTGCCCCCGCGGGCGCTCCCCGGGCGTCGCCGGCCCTGGGAGGGCATCGGGGAGGGAGGAGTCATGGGAGGCACGGGACCCTTGGAAGCCTCCGAAGCCCTGGCACCAGGTGACGCCCCGGGGGCCGGCGAGGTCGGGGGCTGCCGCAGGCCTCTGGGGCGCTGGGGCGGCATGCCGCGTCGCGGTCCGTCGTTCGGGGGTCGCTGCCTGTGTTGCTCCACAGGAACCAACCTAGGTCTGTTTATGTGCTGAATCAGCCCCCAGACACGCCGGGCGGGGGAGCTTGGCCGGGCGTCCGACGCGCTCGTGAGGCGGACGCGCGGGACGCCGTAAACTGGTGGATCGGCCAGTGTCGGTCTCTGGCCCCTGGCAGCCCCTGGCCCACTCAACTACGGGAAGTCGCAACGTGTCGCTCACGATCGGAATCGTCGGCCTGCCCAACGTCGGCAAGTCGACCCTGTTCAACGCCCTGACCAAGAACGACGTGCTGGCGGCCAACTACCCGTTCGCCACGATCGAGCCGAACGTGGGCGTGGTCGGCGTGCCCGACGCCCGCCTCGCCAAGCTGGCGTCGATCTTCAAGTCGGAGCGCATCCTTCCGGCCACGGTGGACTTCGTCGACATCGCCGGCATCGTGCGCGGTGCGTCCGAGGGCGAGGGCCTGGGCAACAAGTTCCTGGCGAACATCCGCGAGTCCGACGCGATCTGCCAGGTCATCCGCGCCTTCAAGGACGAGAACGTCGTCCACGTCGACGGCAAGGTCTCGCCGAAGGACGACATCGAGACGATCAACACCGAGCTGATCCTCGCCGACCTCCAGACCATCGAGAAGGTCCTCCCCCGCCTCCAGAAGGAGTCGCGGATCAAGAAGGACGTCGCGCCCAAGGTCAAGGCCGTCGAGGAGGCCAAGGAGATCCTGGAGAAGGGCGAGACGCTCTTCGCCCACGGCATCGTCCAGGGCAGCGAGCGCGCGGAGCTCCTGCACGACCTGCACCTGCTGACGACGAAGCCCTTCCTCTACGTCTTCAATGTCGACGAGGACGAGCTGGTGGACGAGGACTTCAAGAACGAGCAGCGTGCCCTGGTCGCCCCCGCCGAGGCGATCTTCCTCAACGCCAAGCTGGAGGCGGACCTCGCCGAGCTGGACGAGGAGGAGGCCCTGGAGCTCCTCCAGTCCGTCGGCCAGGACGAGCCGGGCCTCGCGACCCTGGCCCGCGTCGGCTTCGACACCCTCGGCCTGCAGACGTACCTGACGGCCGGCCCCAAGGAGTCCCGCGCCTGGACGATCAAGAAGGGCGCCACGGCCCCCGAGGCGGCCGGTGTCATCCACACCGACTTCCAGAAGGGCTTCATCAAGGCCGAGGTCATCTCCTTCGACGACCTGGTCGAAACCGGCTCCGTCACCGAGGCCCGAGCCAAGGGCAAGGCCCGCATGGAGGGCAAGGACTACGTGATGCAGGACGGGGATGTGGTGGAGTTCCGCTTCAACGTCTAATACGTTCGGCGAAAGGCCGTCTGACCTGCGACGGAGCGGGTTGGGCGGCCTTTGCGGTCCGGTCCTCACGCTGGCGGCCGAGTCGTTCCGGAGCCGCGGTGTCCTCGGGTTGCTCTTCCAGCCAGCGGATCGCCTGCTCCTGCTCCTGGCCGCCGAACGGGTCCTCCGCCAACTCGCCTGCCCGGTCCAGGGCCGCGCGGCGCTCCTTCTCCGCAGTGACCAGACCAGTGACATCCTCACCCCAGGCAGCCAACCGTTCTCGGGCGATCCACCGGTAGTACGAGTCCGCGCTTACGGCAAGGACCTCGCGAACGGCGGGCGCGTACCGGGGTACGGACGAGGTGAGGGCGGGGTCGGCCAGGAGCAGGGCGGTGGCCGCGAGCGCGGCCTCCCTCACCAGTGGATCGTCGTCGTCGCAGAAATCCGCGATACGGTCGTGGAGTATTGGCCTTGACGCACGAGCGGCAGCCAGATCCTGCGCCGCGCCGACGCCGTCCTCGACGTTCAGGCGTGCGATGTCGGCGAACGAAGCCAGCCAGTTCAGCAGTTCGGCGCGAAGCGACCGCCGACCAGCTCTGCTCTCCCACCGGTCTTCGGCGAGGGTGCGCGGATCGTCGAGAAGACAGGCGAGGACCAAGGCTGCCGGAGCGGTCGCCGGAAACACCTGCTCCTGATTGAGGAGCAGCCGATACAGATCGCCTACCGCCCGTACCTGGCGGGCCGGGTCGGCGGCGAGCACAGCGCCGAGGGTGTCCGGTGTGTCAGGCACACCGTGCCGGCCCGTACAGACGTGCGGCAGCTCTTCCCAGGCGGTGCCGGCGAGCTCTGCCTGTGCTCTGGGTGGCAGTAAGCCGACGGGAGCACCAGAAAGGTCTGGGGTCATCTCGTTGATCACGACCGCAGTGTTCCAGCAGAGTCCGACATCAGCGCCGCCGATACGCGCCACAGACCGTAGGCGGCTCACGCTCGAGCAACACTCTGATGCCCTCGCTGCTCGTGGCAGCGAGGGCATCAGGACGTCAGGCGGCGCGGGCTGTGGGTAACTGCGCGACCCACCTCGTGACCTCGGTCAGGTGCTCGGGCTGCAGCCCGTGGTGTGGGTCGGGCTGAATGAGGAGGGTCGCCGTTCCCTTCGCAGTGCGCTCCACCGCCCATTCATGGTCGAGGCCGGTGAAGTCGTCGTCGATCCAGACGGCGGGGGCGTCACCCAACCACGCGTCGACGTGGTCGCGCTTCCACAGGTAGCCGTTGGGGTGGCTGGTGGTGATCTGCGGACGTGGGAGATTGACGTACGGCAGGGCCGGGAGGTCGAGAAGGGGCCCGATGAGGGTGGTGGCGTCCTGCCGCCAGCTGGTGCACCAGGCCGGAGTGACCAAGCCGGTATAGATGACGTCCATGAGCAGGCGGCCGTGGTCGGGGTTGAGCCAGACGGTGACCGGGTTGTCGTCGCTGCGGCCGGCGGGGACGACGTCGTGGCGGGCGTGCGTGGCCGGGGTCGAGCCGTGCTCGTCGGGGAAGGGTATGAGGACGCCGTCGATGTCGATAAGCAGGTAGGGCGGGCGCATCGGTTCCTCCGGGGGAAGCCGGGCGGGTGGCTGTCAGAGCTTGCGGGCGCGGATCAGCAGGGTGGTGGGCCAGTGGCCCATGCGGGGGTCGTTGAACTCCTGGGCCGAAGTGAGCCAGAAGCCCGCTCGGCTGAGGTGCCTTTCCCAACGGTCGGTATCGAACTCCCATCGGGCGATGGGGAGCCGAGTGCGGTCGGGCAAGGTGACGAAGTCGCGGCGGGGCCGGCCGTCGCCGGAGGGGCTTCGACCGCCGCGCTGCGGGTGGGGGACAGAGAAGGCCAGCACTCGCCCGGGCGTGAGGCGTTGGGCGATGGCCGGGAGCAGGAGCTCGGGGGCGACGAGACCGATGGCTCCGAAGACGGAGTAGATCGCATCGAACTGCTCGTCGGAGGCGTGCAGGTAGTGCAGCGCGTGGCCGGCCACGAAGGTGAGGTTGTTCAGCCGTCCGTAGTGGGAGCGGGCGCGGCGGACTTGGAGGCCGACCAGGTCGACGCCGGTGACGTGCGCGCCGTGGCGAGTGGCGAGGTGGGCGGCGTTGTGGCCGGGGCCGCAGCCGAGTTCCAGGAGTCGCTTGCCGCGCAGGTCGGGGCCGAGGACGTCAGCTCCGGGCCCTTGGCCGGGTCTCGTGGTCCATTCCATCCGTGCGGGTACGGACAGGGGTTCGGCGAGTCCAGCGGCGGTGCGTTGGAGCGCGTGGGCGTGCCAGGGGGATGCCTGGGCGAGCACGTCAGATCTCCAGGACGTGGAGGACGTCGGTGAGGTGGCGGCGGACAGCCTTGATGTAGGCGGGGTCGGTAGCCGGGTCGTCGATCCAGCGGACGGACTGCTCCATGAACCACTCGACGGCCCACATGCGGTGCCAGCCCAGGGCCCAATTCTCGGCGGTGAGCCCGCCGCGCGGGGCGAGGGCGTCGGGGGTGCCGCCGGCGGTGACGTACTGCTCCAGGAAGACGCGCAGGCGGACGGGGTACGGGGGCTCGATGGTGCCGTGCCAGCTGGCGAGGTCGAGCAGGCCGGGGCCGGTGAAGGCGCGGGCGAAGTCGAGCAGCCGCCAGCCGCGCTCGCCGATGTGGAGGCTGGTGGGGTGGAACTCGGAGTGCACCCAGCCGAACGGTTCCAGCGTCGCTCCGGCGGAGCGGGCTTCGGCGGCCTTGGCGATACGGTCGAGCGCGTCCTCGACATCGTCGGCGTCCTGCCACCGGTCAGCCTTGCGCAGCCGTTCGAGGTGTTCCAGCGCCCGGGCCGGGAGCGTGCGCAGCCGGTCCTGGTCGAGGATGGGCAAGGGCGGAGCCGTACGGGTTCCGTGCAGGATCACGGCCGCGGCGACGCCGTCGAGGTCGTCGGCCTCGCGGACGGACGGTCCGAGGTCCTCCATGAGCATGCCGAGCCAGCCGTCCAGGACGGCGGAGGCGTGGACCTGGGGGACGGGTACGCCGAGGGTGTGGGCCAGGCGGAGGGCCTGGTCCTCGCTGTCGAAGGGCTTCTTGGCGTACTTGAAGACGGCCGTGGAGCCGTCGGGGAAGGTCACGCGCTCGACGCCGGACATGGACCACACGCGTACCTCCTCCCGTACGGTGGTGGTCCGGCCGGTCGCGGTGAGCAGGTTGTCGAGGAGTTCGGCGCTGGGGTTCGTGGTCACAGGAGGGCTCCGGGTAGATGGTGGCGTCCGGGGCGGGCGAGGGATGCCGGCCCGCCCCGGAGCCTGATCGGTGGGGTTACGCGGCGGGGTTCACGCGGTGGGCGTAGACCTGCTCGATCCAGCCCGCCTTGAAGGCCGCGAGGTCGTCGCGGAAGTTCGCCATCGAGGCACCGTAGGGCGCGACCACGCCGCCGGACTGGTCCGGCACGGACTGGCAGCCGTGCACGAGCCGGCCGCCGAGCGCCGCGTGGGCCTTGATGGACTCGATCCGGCGGTGCTCGTTGAACCAGCCGCCGTGGTAGACCTCGTCGAGCATCCCGCCCATCTCGTCGTCCAGATCGAAGACGACGGACGTGGCGGCGGGGAAGAACCAGCACGGGCCGACGTTGGAGATGTGCCCGTCCAGCTCGACCTTGTTGAGCGCCATGAGCGTGGCCGCCTCGCGGAGCATCCGCAGGTGGTCGGCGGTGATCTGCGGCAGGCCGAGGCCGGCCAGGTGCTCCTCGCGGAAGAGGCACGCGTACACCTCGTACGCGGTGGCCAGGACGCGGGCCGCGTCGGACGTGGACTCGCTGTGCTGCTTGATGAAGTCGAGCGCGAGCTGCTCGACCGCGCTTTCGGTCGTCTCGTCCACGTCCAGGAGCTGGGACTTGACCAGCTCCCAGTCGGCGACGAGCCAGGTGTTCGACTCGAAGCGGAAGAAGTACTCGGCCGGGTCGATGGTGATGTGCCGGCCGTCGACCTGGATGCCGGGCAGGCGGCTCCAGCGCGGGTCGAACGCCTCGGGCAGCTCGACCGTGATGGCCGTGGTGTCGATGGTGGTCACCGTGTCTCCGTCTCTGATTGGCCGGGTTCGGGCACAGGAATGCCCGAGCCTGGTGTGGGCGTACGGAACTTCGGGGTGCCGCCCGGACCAAGGGGGAGCCTGGATCACGGTCGCGCCGTTCCGGGCGGCTGCTGATAAGTGAACCGGCGGTCACGCTGAGTGGGTACGGTGGAAGGCAGTTGAAGCGGTATACGCGGTTTACAGCTCCGGTGGAGGCGATCGTGGCGGCGCCGAGAGAACCCAACTCCCGTCTGCGTGACGTCATCGCGGCGGTCGACTGCACCTACGAGGCCCTCGCCAGAGACGTACGGCGCATCGCCGCCGAGAACGGCGAGATTTTCCAGACCAACAAGTCGGCCATCTCCCACTGGGTGAACGGCACCCGTGCCCCGTCGGGCCGAGTAGGCCAGTACCTCGCCGAAGCGCTGTCCCGTCGAGCGGGGCGCACGATCACCCAGACCGAGATCGGCTTCCAGGCCAGCGATGACGAAGCGCCGGCGGAATCCGACCCCGTCCTCGCGGCTACCGACCTGGGCCGGGCTGACGTCGAGCGCCGCCGCTTCCTTGCCATCGCGGCCTTCACCACCGCCGGCGTCGCCATGCCACTCGGCTACGACCACGAAGCCACTGCCCGCATGCTCCGCGCCCGCACCGGCACGTCCCAGGTCGGGGCGGAGGACGTGGACGTCGTACGTCAGATCACCGCGGCCTTCAGTGCGGCCGACGAGCGCCTCGGCGGCGGGCACGGCCTGACCACCGTCACCGCGTACCTCGCCGACACCGCCGCCCCCATGCTGCGCGGACGCTTCCCCAACGAAGCCTTACGCCGGGCCGCCTTCGGCGCCGTCGCCGAACTCGCCTACCTCGCCGGATGGAAGCACCACGACCTCGGCCAGGAAGGCGCCGCCCAGCGCTACTACCAGGTCGGCTACAAGCTCGCCTGCGAAGCCGACCCCCACGGCCACGCAGCCTGGATGATGCGCGCCCTCGCCCACCAGGCCCTGAGCCTCAAACAGCCCCACCACTGCGTCGACCTCGTTGAAGGCGCCCTGCGACGCGGTCTCGGCCACGTCGACGGCCAGACCGAGGCCCTCCTCCACATCACTCACGCCCGCGCCTACGCCGCCACCGACGAGAATTCGTCGGCCGCACGCGCCCTGCTCGCCGCCGAGGACGCCCTCCTCCGTGACGACGGCCCTCAGCCCAGCTACTCCCGCGTGAGCGGCCCGGCCGCCGGCACCGTGGCCAGCCACACCGCCCGCACCCTGACCGACCTCGCGGACCACATCGGCACCGAACAGCAGCACCGCGACGCCCTCACCCGCTGGGACCCCGAGAAGTACAAGCGCGTCCACGCCCTCACCCACGCCGACCTCGGCGACAGCCTCGCCGCTCAGGCCCGCGCAGACGAGGCCGTCGCCGCCTGGACCCAGGCCCTGGTCCTCATGGAGGGCATGACCTCCGACCGGACCCGTAAGGCAATCACCTCAATCCGCTCCACGCTCGCGGTCTACCAGCGCCGCCGCGTTCCCGGTGCCGCCGATCTCGCCCGCCGCGCCCGCGAGGCCCTCGCCTAACATGCCCAACAACCCGCCCGACGAAGGGAACACCGTGGCCCAGCAGACCAACGACCAGCCGAAGGCCCTCAAGCCGGCGCTCGAATCGATGACCCTGCTGGTCGCCGCCGTCATCGTCCACGACAAGGCCACCAACCGCGTCGTCCTCCTCCAACGCAGCGAGAACGCCAAGTTCGCCCAGGGCATGTGGGACCTCCCCGTCGGCAAGAGCGAGCCGGGCGAACCCATCACCGAAACTGCGGTGCGCGAGCTCTACGAGGAGACGGGCCTCACGGTGAAGCCCGAGTCTCTCAAGGTCGCCCACATCATCCACGGAGCCTGGGGCGTCGAAGCCCCCAACGGCTTCCTCACGGTCGTCTTCGCCGCCCACGAATGGACTGGCGAACCCGAGAACCGCGAACCCCGCAAGCACTCCCAGGTCCGCTGGGTCGACGCCAACGCCATCCCCGACGCCTTCGTAGACACCACGGCAAGTGCTCTCAGCCACTACCTGGATGGAGGCGCCCAAGTTTCACTTGATGGCTGGCTGCAGGTGTAGCGAGCAGAAAGAATGAGGGTTGACCTCAATCGATAGGCCGAAAACAAGCAGACGCGCCGAAATGCTATCCCCTAAAACAGATTTCAAGGACGGCGGAGCTAATGACTAGCAATGACCTGGTTCTCATCGATCAGCTCCTCAAGCAGCGACAGCAGGAGCGAGTAACTCCGCTCGCCGATGACAAAGCGTTTGAAGTTTTTGCTTGCGAACAGGCGGTGACTCTCGGAGAGCTGTCGCTGGAGGAAATCGAGGCAGGAGTTCTCGGAGGCGGTGACGACGGGGCTATCGACGGGGTCTATGTCTTCCTGGGTGAACAACTGCTGATGGAAGATAGCGAAGTCCTCGGGGAAGATTTCAAGGCGACGACTGTTGAGCGAGGCACGCGGCTGACACTTTGGATGGTTCAGGCCAAGACTACTCCGTCATTTACGGAAACTGCCCTCGATCTGGTTTCCTCGTCTGCTCGTCGCCTTCTCGACTTGTCCGCGTCTGAAGAGGACTTGCGTCAGCTCTATAATGATTCTGTTGTTGAGCGGGTTGGGCGGTTCCGTACCGCATTGCGGGCGCTGGCCACGAGGCATCCGAAAATTGAAATTCGGTTCTCGTATGTAACGCGCGGTGACACTGAAACGGTTAATGCTAAAGTCCTAATCAAGGTGCGCGACTTGGAGTCGCAATTCTCCAGGGTTATGGCCGGGGCGGTGGGGAAAGTGGAGCTTCTGGGGGCGGCAGAACTCTGGAAGCGCGCCAACTCTGCACCCTCCTACACTTTGACACTCCCCTTCCAGGAAAGTATCACGCATGGTACTAGCCATATCGTGCTAGTCAAGATTCGAGACTACCTGGCATTCTTGCGTGATGAGGATGGTTCTCTGCGGCGCCATATCTTTGACTGGAATGTGCGTGACTATCAAGGCGAAGTCGAAGTAAATCGCGAGATTCGAGCCTCGCTAATAGATGATAATGCTCCTCAGTTCTGGTGGCTTAATAACGGTGTCACCATCGTGTGTTCCCGGGTTTCCACCGTGGGTAAGGAGCACTCTCTCGATGACGTGCAAATTGTCAATGGCTTGCAGACCTCTCACACCTTGCACCGAACGCTAGAAGAGCTGGCTGTTAGTGACGCAGAACACCCTGCGCTCGAACGCTTGCTCCAGGTCCGGGTGCTGGTGACGGAGGATGCCAGCGTCCGCGACAAGGTAATTCGAGCCACGAACCGTCAGACCAGCGTTCCGGTCGCTTCATTGCATGCCACGGATGAAATTCAGCGCCAGATCGAGAAATATTTCCTGGAAAATGACTGGTTCTACGATCGCCGTAAGAATTACTACCGAAATCAGGGTCGACCTGCAGGTCGAGTGGTAAGTATCCCGCTGCTGGCTCAGGCTGTTATGGCGATGGGGCTCAGTCAGCCACATAACTCTCGCTCTCGGCCATCCAGTCTGCTCAAGGATGATACCGAATATAAGCGAATCTTCTCCGCCGACATTCCCCTCAACGTCTACCTATGGCTTGCGCGGACTCAGAGCGAGGTAGATTCCTTCCTCTCGTCTGAGGCCGCCGGTGCTCCTGCGGCCGAGCGAACCAACCTGCGCTTTCACTTGGCCATGCTGGCTGTGGCTGAACTGCTGGGTCGACGGGTCCGTAGCCCAAAGCAGCTCAAGCAACTTGCCACTGATGATCGGCACAGTACCCCGGAGCTTCTTTTGGGGCAGCTGCAGTTCCTTCGTGGTCACTTTGAGGAGCACGCCAGCCGTACTGGCGACACGCAGGACAAGATTGCCAAGCGTTCCGATTTTGTGGAATCTCTTCTCGGAGCAGCCGGCTACCTCTGAGTATTTGGGCCAGTCCAGAGAGCGTGCGTGGCAGCGTCGGCGCTACTCCGTGTGCAATGGATAAACTGGTCGCAGGCGCCGAAGTCCTGGTGGTTCCGCTGGGCCTTGATCAGGGAGACCTGGTTCGCGCCGCCGCCCATGGTCGGCTGGCGGAACTGGACCCCGTCGTCCTCCCAGAAGCAGACGGGGCAGATCTCGTACGAGCCGGGCATCGCGTCCAGCACGCGGTGCCCGCAGCAGGGACAGGGGCAGCGGTCGTTCACCTGGGCAGTCTCCTTACCGGTCCCGCCGGTGTGCCATGGATTTCTCTGCCTCAGGCCCCGGCCAGTCCGCAGGACACCCGTAAACGGCCGTCGGGGGCCAACGCACGTCAACGAGGAATCCCAGGTCAGCGCCCTGCTCGGGGCTCCGCCGCAGGTCAGGATCAGTCCGCAAACATTCCGGTTCAACGTGTAGCGGGTGACTTACCACTACATCGCTGATCTGGCAGATGTGCAGGTCAGAAGGGGTCCGGCTCTTTGGGGTCGGGCCCCTGGTTTTTTCCCGTGCCGGGATCGTGCTCCTCACGGTCGGTCGGGCCAGAAGATTGACGAGGGGAGTCGGACGGAGGGCAGGTGCACCGCCTGGATCGGTCCCAGAGCGGTGGCGGCAGCACGAAGGGCCTCGTCGTGGGTGCCGGAGCCGAGGACCTCGGCGGAGCAGGCAGGACAGTCTCCGGGGTGGCGGGCGTGACCGGTGCTGCGATCCCTGGAGCCTCGGACGTGCGCGAAGGCGTCGTCTGGAAAATCGGCCCGCACGGCATGCCAGACCCCGGCCCGTTCGGCCTCGGGCAGCCCGGCCGCCACCGCCGGCCGCATCGGCGGCCACAGGCGGCCGTGGTCCTGGACGAGGAACACCCGGTCGGTGAAGTCGACGCTGTCCCCCTCGGGGCGCTCCCGCTCCAGCCACGCCCGGGCCTCCTCACGGGTGCCCGGCCCCCACAGGTAATCCGTCGGGAACCGTGTGGTGTCGTAGCGGGTGTCGAACTCCGCCCAGTGAGCGTCATTCCAGCGACTGCCCGGGATGAAGGGGATGGCCCGCACCACGACGTACTGGTACGCGTCGCTCTCGTCATCTTCCATGGGGTCGGAAGCGGTGAGCGCGCCGGCGGGTTCCATCCGTGCCCGCCCGGAACCGTTCCAGCTCAGCACGGTGATCTCCCGGTGCAGGGGTGCCGGGTACAGGCGCCCATCGGGAGTGGCCTGCCCCCACAGCTGGTTGATCAACTCCGCCAGATCCCGCACCGTTCGGGCCGCCCCGACTGGAGTATCGACATGGTGGCCGGAGGGATGGGCAACGTGGTTTCGCAGCTTGGCCAGTGCGTCTTCGACCGCTCGGCTGCGCCGCCCGCGGAGCAGACCCGCCGTACGTGCCCACAGGCGGAGCCCGTGCAGCATCCCGTTGAACTCGATGGCGTGGGTGTCGACGACCAGCTTCGCGCGTTGCCGCGTCATCTTGTCCGCGCGCTTCTTGACGTCGTCGTACGACGTGACGGTGTAGGAGACGTCCGGGGCCTGGGGGAGACGGAAGGTGATGGTGCCGGAGCACCACTCCATGAAGCGGTCGCGCAACGCCTGCTCGTAGATCAGGAGTGCCTGGTCGCCGACCATGGTGTACACGTCGTAGCACAGCACGCCGTAGGCGAAGACGGTGCGCAGCCGCTCGAAGGAGTCGCGTGTTCCCGCCGCGACGCCCTCCGCCAGGTCACAGTCGGCGATCTGCCGCTGCTGGAACTCCGTGGCGTCTTCGGGCGTCATGCGGCCGCCGAGCCCGCAGGGGGTGAACGCCAGAGACAGATCGTCCGCAGCGCGCAGTTCCTCAAGCGGCCGTATCTCCATGTACTTCTCCTCGCAATAGGAAACGGATCAGCCTGCCCCTCCGGGCCTCTGGTGCGATGAGTCTGCGATGGAGCCGCCGTCGAGGACTACCTGCGACTCGGATCGCGGACCGATGAGTTGTCCGCGCGCGCCGGTCTGTACGCGTGAAAGCGACTCGCGGAAGGCTGGCGCCATGCGGAAACTGATCTACGGCATGAACCTGAGCCTGGACGGCTACATCGCCGCGCCGGGCGACGACATCGGCTGGAGCGTGCCGAGCGACGAGCTGTTCCGGTTCTGGTCCGACCAGTTGCAGGCGACCGAACTGACGCTGTACGGGCGCAAGCTGTGGCAGACGATGAGCTCCTTCTGGCCGACCGGCGACCAGCGGCCCGACGCCACCCCGGCCGAGATCGAGTTCGCGCGCCGCTGGCGGGACATGCCGAAGGCAGTGTTCTCCTCGACGATCGACAAGGTCGACTGGAACACCCGCCTGGTCACCGGCGACGCGGTCGCCGAGATCACCCGGCTCAAGGCCGAGGACGGCGGCCCGATGGACATCGGCGGCGCGACGCTCGCCGGGGCGGCCATGCGGGCCGGGCTGATCGACGAGTACGTGCTGGCCACCGCGCCGGTGCTGGTGGGCGGCGGCACGCCCTTCTTCACCGCACTGGACAGCTGGGTGAACCTGAACCTGGTGGAGACGCGGACCTTTCCCTGCGGTGTGATCCTGACCAGATACGTGACGAGGCGCTGAATGCCCGTCAAATGAACAGCACCGCGTCGCGGGCCATCGCTTCGACGGTGTCGGGGACGGAGCCGGCCGACGCGCCGACTCCGCGGTTGCCGAAGGCGATCACCCGGGGTGGTCACCCGGGGTGATCACCCGGCGCCGGGCGGCGAGTCCGTCGGTGACGCGGTGGGCGTGGGGGGACCGCTCGGTGCGCTCGTGACCGGTTCCTTCTGCCGGATGCGGAAGGCACGGGTGGCAGGGAGGCGGTATCCGCTCGCTGACCGGGACCCGTCGGCGGTGTGGCGAGTGCCGGCCCTCACATCATCGCGATGACGACCTTGCCGGCCTTGGCGCGGCCCTTCTCGGCATACTCCATGGCTTCGCGGGTCTGCTCGAAGGGGAAGACGCGGTCGACGACGGGGCGGATCGCTCCGGCGTCGACGAGCCGGGCGAGTTCGCGCAACTGGTCGCCGTCGGCCTTCATGAACAGGAAGGAATAGCTCACGCCCCGGCGCTTGGCGTGGCGCCGGGTCTTGAGGCTCAGCGCGTTCATCACCTGCGTCAGGACCGGGTTCGCGCCGAGCTCGCGGGCGAAGTCCGGGTCGGGCGGCCCGGCGATGCCGATGACCTTCCCGCCTGGCTTGAGGACCCGCAGCGATTTCTCCAGGGTCTTGCCGCCGAGGGTGTCCAGGACGACGTCGTAGCCCTCCACGAGCTCCTCGAAGTCCTGGGCGCGGTAGTCGATGACGATGTCCGCGCCGAGTTCCTTGACCAGGGCGGCGTTGGCCGCGCTCGCGGTGGTGGCCACGTGTGCGCCCAAGTGCCTGGCCAGTTGGAGGGCGATGGTGCCCACTCCACCGGATCCCGCGTGGATCAGGACCTTCTGGCCCGGCTGGACCCGTGCCCTCTCGACCAGCGCCTGCCATGAGGTGAGGGCTACCAGGGGAAGGGAGGCGGCCTCCGTCATGGTGAGGGTGGCCGGCTTGTGGGCCAGGTCGTTCTGGTGGACGACGATGAGTTCGGCGAAGGTTCCGATGCGGTCCTTGCCGGGCCGGGCGTAGACCTCGTCACCCACCGAGAACCGGGTGACGGCCGAGCCGACCCGGACCACCACTCCGGCGAAGTCGTTGCCCAGCACGAGGGGGAGGCGGTAAGGGAGGATCAGCTTGAAGTCGCCGTCGCGGATCTTGAAGTCCAGCGGGTTGACGCTCGCTGCGTGGATCTTGACCAGCACCTCGTCGGCGCCCGGCTCCGGATCGGGCAGCTCGGCGGCGCGCACCGCGGACTGGTCACCGTACTTCTGGATCAGGTAGGTCTTCATCGCCGTCTTCCTGTCTCGTCCGCACAGGGACGGGATCTGCGCCCGCTGCGTGCTGCCCGGTGCGAGGTACTTCCTGGTGTTCACTGCTTGTCCATGACGCCCCACGCCGCTGCGGCGGGCGCGCCTCACGCTGCGTTCGGCGATGCGGCCAGGCTCTGCTTCACCTGCCGGGTGGTCTCGTCTGCGAGGACCTCGGGCAGTCCCCGCTCGATGCCGGACAGGGCCTGGGCGGCGACCTCGGCGGGATCGGTCTTCTGGCCGGCGGGAACGCCGGCGGCCATGTCGGTGTCCATGTATCCGACGTGCAGGGCCGTGACGGTGATGCCGCGGGGCGCCAGTTCCTCCCGGGTCGCGTCGGTCAGCGCCCATGCCGCGGCCTTCGCCGCGGCGTAGGCGCCGAGGCCGGCGGGGTGCAGCCAGGACAGGACCGACAGCACGTTGAGAACGGCGCCGCCGCCGTTGGACTCGATGACCGGGGCGAAGGCCCGCGTCACGGCGAGCGGGCCGAAGAAGTTCACCTCCATCTCCAGGCGCACCGCGTCCGGGCTGCCCGCCACCAGGGGCGTTCCGGTGGAGATGCCCGCGTTGTTGACCAGCAGCGTCGCGTCGGAGGCGGTGCGAGCCGCCGCTCGGATCGACTCCGCGTCCGTCAGGTCGAGCCGCAGCGGGATGACACCCGCGAGGTCCACCCCTTCGGGGCGACGGGCCGCTGCGTACACCTTGGCTCCGTGCTCCACGAGCTGGGTGGCCAGATGCCGCCCGAGCCCCCGGTTGGCCCCGGTGACCACTGCTACCGCGTCCTTGAGTTCCATGCCCGCTCCCAGCGTCACGGCCGCCGTCAAGCGGCTCGCGTCCATTAGATTACGTCGCCAATCTAAGCACTGGTCTAAGATAGATGCCAGTCGACATCCAATTGGGAGGTGGCGGATGGGTCGCGTATCGCAGGCGCAGGCGCAGGAGAACCGCCGACGGGTCGTGGAAACCGCGTCCCGCCTCGTCCGGGAACGGGGGACCCACGTCAGCGTCGCCGACCTCATGAAGGCGGCCGGTATGACCCACGGCGGCTTCTACAAGCAGTTCGCCTCCAAAGAGGCACTCATCGACGAAGCCACCGCCCACGCGTTCGGCGAACTCGCCCGGCACCACAAGGACGGGATCGATCAGCACGCCGGGCAGCGCGAGGCCGCCCAGCGGGCGCTGATCGACACCTACCTCTCCGCCGAGCACCGCGACAGCGCGGCAGACGGGTGCCCCGTCGCCGCACTCGCCACCGACATGGCCCGTGACGGCGGGGAAAGCGAGGCCCGCCGCGTCTACACCCAGGGAGTGGGCGACTTCGCCGACTGGCTCGCCACCAAGGACCAGGACGGCATCACCCGGCTGTGCACCATGCTCGGCGCACTCGTTCTTTCCCGGGCCACCAAAGGGTCCCCGCTCTCCGAGGAGATCCTCGCCACCGCACGCCGGGCGCTGACGGCCACCGACTGACCGGACCACGTTGGGGTGTGGCATGCCGCAGGAAAGGTGCGCCTCTCGCTTCCGCGCGCCCGGCCGTGTCGGGGTGACCGGTGGCTCCGGCTCCGGGGCCGGCGCGTTGGCGGCGTGGTCGGGCAGGAGACCGGCGGCAGCCGTGCGGATCGCGCCGCGGCCGGCACCGTGGTCGCGGGGGAGTGTGGCGATGGACCGGAGTGACGTCCCGGACGTGCGCGTCTCGGTGGCAGGGCCACCAGCCTTTCTCGCGCGGTGGGCGCGTCCAGTCGGCCGGGCGGTCATGGCGCCTCGACCGTAGCGACTCGGCGAGGTCCGGGGCACGTGATCGTCAAGGGGGGACCGCCTTCCTGGTCGTCCTGCGGCGCTCGGACGGGCTCGGTTTCGTTGTCGTGGGGTTACCGGGCTGCGTGGAGGGCGCGGGGGCGGGTCAGAGGGGTGAGGGCTGCCATGAGGATGAGGGCTGCCAGGGGGAGCAGGTCGAGGTTGACGGTGATCAGGAGGAAGAACACGAACGCCAGGGCCGGGCTCCAGATCGGGAGCTGCCTGGGGCGGGTGGTCACCAGCATGATCAGGAGGGTGAGCAGGCCCAGTTGGAAGGCCAGGGGGCCTGCCAGTTGCAGGGGGGCGGGCAGCGGGGCCGTGTCGGAGAGGGCGGGGAACAGGTCGCCCAGGATCACCCACACGAAGCAGGCCGCGCCGAACAGGCCCGCGGCCGTTGCGGCGCCGGCCGCGGTTCTCATCCGGGCCGTGGTCGCGGGGATCAGGGCGCGTAGTTCCCTCACCAGCACACCCAGCAGGAGGAACGCGGCCAGGAAGCATAAGTGGCCGATGTTCCAGGCCAGTCCTGGGCCGTGGTGGCCGTCCATGCCGTCGATCAGGCGCAGTACGCCGTACGACAGCAGGAGAAGGGGGATGAGGGTGCAGCACAGTCGGGACAGCCGGGATGCGGGGAGTGTCGAGGTCATGTATCCACGGTCCCGGTCCGGGGCGCGTCCGGGCATCCGGACGATCCCCCAGCGGTCCCTGGCAGGGCCCCTAGGGGTTGGGCGGGTGGGGCAGCGGGAGGTGGACCACCACTCCCGCGGCCCGCGCGGCCCCGGCGAAGCACCGGGCGGGGAGTCCGGACCCTGCCGGTGCCGGCCGGCCGGCGGGTCGTAGAGTGGCGGCCGCAGTCATGATCACGGAGACGTACGGGGGTACGGGGTGTTCGGCGGCCGGAAGCGGACGGCGCGGCAGGACGAGGACGGTGCGGGGGCGCGGCCGGCCGAGCGGTACGTCGTCGGTGAACTCGACGACCACGACGAGGCGTTGCCGGACGTCCCGGTGCCCGAGCCCGGCACCTGGCAGGCCCCCGACGCGCTCGAACAGCACCTGTACGACCTGCTGACCCGGCACGCGCGGGGCGAGTGGCCGGACGCGGAGGCGGCCGAGGAGGCGCGGGGCGATCTGATCCTCGCCTACCTGGAGGCGCTCGCCGGCGACCTGGTGTACGTGCCCTTCCGCCGCGAGGAGACCTCGCCCGACCCCGGCCTGCGCACCTTCCCCGTCCAGAACACCCGGATCGGGCGGCTCGTCGCCGTCTACACCCGCGGCCTGCTGCCCCGCCCCCATCCGCACGTGGTCTACGAGGCGTACACCCTGCGCGAGCTGGCCGACGACCTGCCCGATGACGTGGACGGCATCGCCGTCAACCAGCGGACCCCGTGCCCGCTGCTGCTGGCGGCCGACGACGAGGAGCGCCAGGTCTGGCGGGCGCTGCACAACGAGCACTGGGACGAGGACGGCCGCGCCGACCGGCTCGTCACCCGGCGCACCGGCGCCCCGCCCACCGGCCCGCTGCTGCACGGCCTGGCCCTCGGCGCCCAGATGTGCTTCGTCAACGGCGAGGCGTGGAACAACCCGCACTACCACGGGCTGGGCCTGTCCATGGAGCACCAGCGGCTCGCCAAGTGGTGGGGCGTCACCGACCGCGCGGAGTGGCAGGAGACCCAGCGGCGCCTCCTCGACCGGGAGATCACCCCCTGGTACTGGGAGTTCGTCCTCGACACCCGTGCCACGCTCGCCTACCGGCACGCGGACGGGCGGTTGCAGGCCGTCGACGCCACCGTCTGGCGGGAACGCGTGGAGACGACCCTGCGCGAGCGGGCGGCACCCCTGCCGGAGGACGAGATCGGGCCGGACTGGGAGGACTTCGTCGCGCACGTCGTGGGCCTGGTCGGCCAAGTGCTGCGCTACGAGGCCCGGTTCCGCGCCGACGGCCTGCTCGCGCCGGACGCCGCGGTGCGCTCGGTCGCCGCCTGGGACCTCGGCCGCGCCTCGATGATGGCCCGCTGGGGGTACGGCGCCCGCTTCGCCACCCGCTCCGAGATGCGCGAGGCCGTGGTCGAGGCGAGCCGGGCCGCGCAGTGCGCCCACACCTCGTGGCCGGACTTCTCGGCCGGCTACGCGCTGGGCCGCTGCCTGCACTTCGACGACGAGGAGTTCGGCGGCTGGTACCAGGAGATGCTGGCCGCCCACCAAGCCCTGACCACCCACCCCGACAGCCCCTGGAACACCGTCCCCTTCCGCCTGCCGCAGGGCACGGAACTGGGCGGCTAGCCTCCACCACCGGCCCCCCGGAAACCGGCCCCCGGAGATCGCCCGCCGGCCGGGCCCCGGCCCGCCGGTCCCTCCGGTTCCGCTCAGAACGTCGGCGGAATACTCGGTCCCGGTCCCGGTCCCAGGCCTGTCGCCGGGTACGGGGCGGGGTCCGTGACCCAGCCCGCGGCCAGCACCAGACGGGAGTCGCGGTCGGCGGCGAGGAAGCCGAAGGGGCGGTCGAAGGCGACCCGGACGACCGTGGTCTCGTAGCGGAACTCCGGAAGCCCGCCCGCCATCATCGGCACCGCCGTCACCGCCCCCGCCTGGAAGCCCAGCGCGCCGAACCGGGCCACCGCCGACTGCCGGGCCTCGCCGACGGCCAGCGGGTGGTCGCTCACCCCGGGGAAGTGCCCGGCCCCGGTGTCCATCGCGGTGGTGAGCCCGAACAGGCCGGACAGGGCGAGCAGATCGTGATCGGCCCGGACCTCGTACGCCACCGTCCGCACGTCCAGCGTCCTCGGCTCCGGGGTGACGGCCGGCTGCTGCTCCACGTACAGGCCGGGGCCGACGTGCCCGTGCGGCAGGGCGCCGCCCGCGGTCAGCGGCAGGCCGCGCTCCACGATGCCGACCCCGGCCGCCAGCACCTGACCCGGCGCCATCCGCTCCTCGCCGAGCACCAGATGGACGTCGACGCCGTTGTCCCCGGGAACGGTCAGCGCGGTGACGAAGCCGTCCGGGGTGCCCGCCACCCCCACCCGGTCCGGCCGCACGCTGCGCCGGTGCAGTCCGCGCAGGGTACGGCCCTGCCAGGGCCCGGCATCCGGCTGCGACGGCAGCTCGGTGAAGGGCTGACGCCACCGGGTCCGCAGGGTCAGCGCGCCGGCCAGCACCATCCGGGTCTCGCGGGTCAGCGTCACCGGCATCCGCTCGACCAGCCCGCCGGTCCGCTCGGCCGCCCACGCGTCCAGCCGCTCCTGCGCGGTGACCAGGTCGTCCCCGAACCGGCCGTGAGCGCCGGCGGGCAGCCCGGCCCGCCACTCCTCGCGCAGCACGAGCCCGTGGTGCGTCCACAGGCCGAGCGCCGCGTCCAGACCGGACACCGACGCGAGCCCCGCCAGCAACTCCCGCGCCGCCCCGGCCGCCTGATCGGCCGGCACCCCCAGGGCACCGGCCAGCTCCGCGCGCGCCGGGCCCGCCGCGCCGTCGGCCAGGAAGGCCAGCAGGGGCCACACACCCGGAGCCGAGAACACCGTTCCCCCGGACAGGGCCTGCGCCCAGCGGGCCGTCAGCCCGTTGACCCGCCGGACCGTCTCCTCGGTCACCCCGCTCACTCGTGCCCCTCCCGGCCCGCCTTGCTCATTCCCACCCGGCCCCGCTCGTCCCACGCCCGTCCGGGGCCGTGTTCCGCCCCCGCCCGGGCCCCGCTTACCATGCGGCCAGTCGTACGTCAGTCCAGCCGCCGGCCGCCGCCGGTCCTGTGCTGCCGCCGCCCGACCCAGGAGCACGGTACCGGTGTCCATACCCCCGCCTTCCGGGCCCCACCAGCCAGAAGGGTCCGTTCCGCCGCATCCGGGGCCGTACGGCCCGCCGGCTCAGCCCCAACCCCCGGGCAGCTCACCGGGGTTGCCCGGGTACCAGCCGTGGACCCAGGGCTACCACCCGCACAATGCCCCGGCGCCGGTCAACGGCCTCGCCATCGCCTCCCTGGTGCTCGGGGTGCTGTGCTTCCTGCCCGGCGCGGGACTGGTGCTGGGGCTGGCCGGGCTGCGGCAGATCCGCCGGCGCGGTGAGCGCGGCACCGGGCTGGCCGTGGGCGGCGCGGTGCTGTCCGGGGTGGGACTGCTGCTCTGGACGCTGCTGTTCGCCACCGGCGGGGCCTCGTCCCTGTGGCACGGAATCAAAGAGGGCGCACGCGACGGCGCCGGAGTCTCGCTGACGGAAGGCCAGTGCTTCAACGCGCCGGGCGGTGCGCTGACCGGTGTGACCTACGACGTGGACACGGTGTCGTGCGCCGGCGCCCACGACGGCGAGGCCTTCGCGTCCTTCCGGCTGCGGGGCGGCGGCGCGTACCCGGGGGACGACATGGTCGCCGACACCGCCGACGAGCGCTGCCAGGCCCTCCAGGACGGTTACGCGATGGACGGCTGGGCGGTGCCGGCGTACGTCGACATCTACTTCCTGACGCCGACCGAGGACAGCTGGGCCGCCGGGGACCGCGAGGTCACCTGCGTGTTCGGCCACACCGACGAGGACGGCCACCTGACCGGGTCGCTGCGCAACGACGAGACAGACCTGGACGCCGACCAGGTCGCCTATCTGAAGGCCGCTCACGTGCTCAACGCGGCGCTGGAGTCCGCCCCCGGCGAGGAGTACGTGGAGGACGACCTGGCGGGCCACAAGGCGTGGGCCGGCCGGGTGTCGGCCGCGCTCGGCGAGCAGGCCCGGATGCTGCGCGCGCACTCCTGGCCCGACAACGCCGCCGGGCCGGTCGACGCGCTCGCCGCCGACCTGGACAAGGCGCGCGCGGAATGGGCGAAGGCGGCCCGGGCCGGGGACGCGGACACCTTCTCCGCGCACTACGAGAACGGCCTGGACCTGATCGACCCCATCCGCGCGGTCTTCGTCCGGTCCGTCCTCGGGCTGGCCACCACCCCGCCGTCGGTGCGGGGCGACGAGGGGAGCGACGGCCGCATGCAGGTGTGAGCCGGTGCGGACCGAGGGCACCTATACGGGAGACAAAGTGCCTGCGTAAAGGCGTACCCCCCGCTACGTCATCACATCGAGTGATTCTCTGGCCTTTGCTTGCACGGCTGAACCCACGGTTGCCAGGCTGTTGCTGTCTGTACAACCTGAGGGGAGTGGCCAGTGGCTTTCGGTGAGCAGCCGGCGTATCTGCGTGTCGCGGGTGATCTCCGCAAGAAGATCGTCGACGGCTTGCTGCCGCCCCACACCCGGCTGCCCTCGCAGGCCCGCATCCGGGAGGAGTACGGCGTCTCGGACACGGTCGCGCTGGAGGCCCGCAAGGTGCTGATGGCCGAGGGGCTGGTCGAGGGCCGCTCCGGCTCGGGCACCTATGTGCGCGAGCGGCCCGTGCCCCGGCGGGTGGCCCGCTCCGGATACCGCCCGGCAGGCGGCGCCACGCCCTTCCGGCAGGAGCAGGCCGACACGTCCGTGCGCGGCACCTGGGAATCCCGCAGCGAGCAGGCCGAGGCCGACGCGGACATCGCCGAGCGGCTCGCCATCCAGGCCGGCGACCGGGTCATGTGCACCCGGTACGTCTTCCGGGAGGCCGGCGAGCCGATGATGCTCTCCACCTCCTGGGAGCCCCTCGCGGTCACCGGCCGCACGCCCGTGATGCTGCCCGAGGAGGGCCCGCTCGGCGGGATGGGCGTGGTCGAGCGGATGCGGGCCATCGACGTCATCGTGGACAACGTCACCGAGGAGGTCGGCGCCCGCCCCGGCCTCGCCGAGGAACTGCACCTGCTCGGCGGGGTCCCCGGCCATGTGGTGCTGGTCGTCCAGCGCACCTACTTCGCCTCCGGCCGCCCGGTCGAGACCGCCGACGTGGTCATCCCGGCCGACCGCTACCGCGTCGCCTACCACCTGCCCGTGAAGTGACCTCCGGCCCAGCCGCCCGGCCGGCCCGCGCGGAACTCCGCGCTCCGCTCGACGTGAGCTAGCGCACACCCGCGTGCGCCGCCGGTCCCGTCGACGGCGCCAGCCGGCCGCCGCCGCTCCCTCCCGGCGCCCGGCGGTCCGGCCGTCTTCGCAGGTGGGCCCCCGGGAGGCCCGGCAGTCCGGCGGCCCGGGGCGGTGCCGTCTCCGACGGCGCGTTCGGCCGTGCGCGCCCCCCGGCGTTCTGGCTGGTTGCGTACCTCTTTGTGAAAAGCCGTATGCGCAGCGTGAAGGTAGGGCGTACGCTCGGGCATATGCGGAGTGCGGTTTCCTTGTCCGCGGAAGGCGGGTGGAACGGTGCGGGAAGGGGCACGGGCGGTGGGGGCGATGAGTGAGGGTACGGTCTCCCTGCCCTGGATCGTGATACGGCAGGACGACAACGGCAATCGCTACCGCGTCGGCCGGTACGCGACCCGCGCGGAGGCGCAGAAGACCGCCGACAGCCTCGGCGGCGGCCAAGGCCGCGAGCAGCTCTACTGGGTGGAGCGTATCGGCCAGAACGGGGACGGCGCGCACAACTGACCGGGTGTGCGCTCCCGTAGGCTCCCCTCCATGACGCGCACGAGTGCCCAGGTGGAACCGATCGTGGTGGTGGGAGCCGCCCTGCTGGACGGCGGCCGGCTGCTCGCCGCGCGCCGTAGCGCGCCCGCCGATCTGGCCGGGCGCTGGGAGTTGCCCGGCGGCAAGGTCGAGCCCGGTGAACGGCCCGAGGACGCCCTGGTCCGCGAGCTGCGCGAGGAACTGGGCGTCGACGCCGAACCGGTCGAACGCGTCCCGGGGCAGTGGCCGCTGCGCGCGCCGTACGTTCTGAGGGTGTGGACCGTCCGCCTGCGCCCCGGCTCGCCCGTCCCCCGGCCCCTCCAGGACCACGACGAGCTGCGCTGGCTCACCCCGGACCGCGTCTGGGAGGTGGACTGGCTCGACCAGGACGTCCCGGCGGTGCGCGAGGTGACCAGCCGCTGGACCACGACACACGACCACCCCTGACAAAGCCCACGACCACGCACCGACCCGGCTCCCGGGCCCCCACGGCCGCGCGCCGATCCGGCCCTTGGGCCTCTGCTTCCCCTGCGCCGGCCCGGTCCCGGACCTCTGCGCTGTCCCCGCCAGGCACCCTGCGAAGCACCCGTACGCCGTTCGTGCCACAGTGCGCCGCCCCGTGCGGTACTGCCCGCCGTATATCGGGTATGTCCCCATTAACCCCACGAAACCGGACGTGGTGGGCTCCGCTGGCCTGGGAAGTGATCGGCGTGATCGACACCGATGGCGGCTGCGCCGAGTGGACCTTCCCCGCGGAGCCGGGCGCCGTGCGCTCCGCCCGCGCGGTGGTCCGGGGCCAGTTGCACGGCTGGGACCTGGACTCCGTCGCGGACCTCGCCGCGCTGCTCGTCAGCGAGCTGGTCACCAACTCGCTGCGGCACGCCACCGGCCCCATCGGCGTACGGCTGCTGCGCCCCGCCGCACTGGGCGACGCCCTGCGGGTGGAGGTCTCCGACCCGCTCCCCGACCCCCCGCGCGAACGCGTCGCCCACCCCGAGGACGAGAGCGGGCGCGGCCTCCAGCTGGTCGCCGGCTCCTCCCGCCGCTGGGGCACCCGGCCCGGGGCGCAGGGGAAGACGGTCTGGTTCGAGCTGGCGGTACCCGGGTAGGCGGGGCACCCACGGGGCACGGGGGTGTACAGCCGTCGACGTGCCGTACGGCGTGCGCGCCGGGGGCGCACAGGGTTCGGCGGCGTGTGGTTCGGCGGTGTGTTCCCTGGTTAGAAGAGTGGGAGTGTTGTCACGGACCGGTCCGAAAAACATCTGGACCGACCTGTGATCGTGAACACCGTGTCCTGTGGCGCCGTAGTGCTGGATACTGCGGGCAGCCGCCCCCGGTGACCGGTGCCGGACGCGGTGAGCTGGAGGGGACGGTTCGCGTGAGCGAGATACCAGCGAAGGCCACGGAGTCCGAGGACCCGTCGGACGGCGCGAGGAGTCAGGCCGCACAGGCGGAGGCGGCGGCCGGCGACGCCATGTGGCAGAGCAGTCCGCCCGGCTCCATCTACGACTACATCCGGGTGGCGTCCTTCTCCATCGGCCCCGGCGGCCTCGTCGACCAGTGGAGCCTGCGCGCCGAGCAGCTGTTCGGCATCCCCGCCGGCCGCGCCGTCGGCACCGACCCCATAGAGGCCTTCGTCGATCCCGACCTGCGCGAGCGCGGCCAGCGGAAGATGGCCGAAATCCTCGACGGGCGCGAGTGGACCGGAGTGGTGCCGTTCCGGATGCCGGACCGGCCGGACGGCACCCGCGGCGAGGAGGGCCTGGCCGAGGTGTACGTCATGCCGACGCGCACCGCCGAGGGCGAGAAGGCCGCCGTCTGCATCGTCGTGGACGTACGCACCCTGCGCAGCATCGAGACCGACCTCGCCGCCTCGCAGGCGATATTCGGCCAGTCGCCTTTCGGCTTCCTGCTGATCGACACCGACCTGCGGGTCCGCCGGGCCAACGAACGCTTCGCCTCCATCTTCGGCGGCACCCCCGACGACCACCGGGGCAAGGGCGTGCACGACTATCTGCCGCGCCCCGAGGCCGAGCGGGTCTCGGCCACGCTGCGGCGGGTGCTGGAGACCGGCGAGTCCATCACCGACATGCACGTCACCGGGTATGTGCCCGGCTCCGAGGAACGCCGGCACTGGTCCATCAACCTCTACCGCGTGCACAGCGGCAGCGGCCGGCCCATCGGTGTCGCCTGGCTCGGCACGGACATCACCGCCCGCCGGGCCGCCGCCCGCGAGGCCGCCGCCGCCCGCCGCAACCTCGCGCTGCTCAACGAGGCCGGCGCCCGCATCGGCAACTCCCTGGACCTGGAGACCACCGCCCGCGAACTCCTCGACGTGGTCGTCCCCGGCTTCTGCGACCTGGCCACCGTCGACCTCTACCAGGGCCTGCTGGCCGGCGACGAGACCCCGCCCGGCCACGCCGACGGCAGCGCCGAACTGCGCCGCGTCGCCTTCGCCAGCGCCGTCTCCGGCGCCCCCTTCAGCAGCGCCGGGAAGCCCGTCGACGTCGGCGCGGTCCACCACTTCCCGTTCCACTCGCCCTGCGCCGAGGCCCTGCGCACCGCCCGCCCGCAGCGGGTGCCCGCCGAGGAGGGGGGCCTGGTGCAGTCCACGCTGGCCGTGCCGATGGTCGCCCACGACACGGTCGTGGGACTCGCCCAGTTCGCCCGTACCAAGGGCAGCGAGCCGTTCGGCGACCGGGACCGGGACCTCGCCGTCGAACTGGCCGCGCGCGCCGCCGTCTGCATCGACAACGCGCGCCTGTACCGCCGGGAACACGAACGGGCGCTGATACTGCAACGGTCCCTGCTCCCGCCCGGCGACCCCGAGGCGTCCGGCCTGGACATCGCCTGCCGCTACCTGCCCGGCAACGCGGCGACCGAGGTGGGCGGCGACTGGTTCGACGTCATCGAACTGCCCGGTCACCGCACGGCGCTGGTCGTCGGCGACGTGATGGGCCGGGGTCTGCGCGCGGCCGTCGCGATGGGCGAACTGCGCACCGCCGTACGCACCCTGGCGCTGCTGGACCTGGAACCGGCGGAAGTGCTCTCCGCGCTGGACGAGATCGCCCGCGGCCTCGGCACGCCGGGCGGGGTCCAGCAGGCCACCCGCACGGCCCGGCAGCCCAGGGACGCCGACCTGTCCGAGGTGTACCTGGCGACCTGCGTCTATGCCGTCTACGACTCCGTCACCAGACGATGTACGTTCGCCAACGCGGGCCATCTGCCGCCGGTGCTGGTCGAGCCCGGCGAGCCGGCGCTGATGCTCGACGTGCCGCCGGGCATGCCGCTCGGCGTGGGCGGCGAGCCGTTCGAGGAGGTCGAGGTCGAACTGCCGGAGGGCGCGCTGCTCGCCCTGTACACGGACGGCCTGGTCGAGTCCCGCGACCACCCGCTGGACGAGGGCCTCCAGGCGTTCATCGGGGCGCTCACGGATCCCTGCCGGCCGCTGGAGGACGTCTGCGACCACGTCCTCAGCACCCTCGACACCCACCACGGCGAGGACGACATCGCCCTGTTGATGGCCCGGGTGCAGGGGCTGCCCGCGGACTCCGTCGGGGACTGGACGCTGCCCCGCGAGCCGCGCAGCGTGGGCCGGGCCCGCGAGTACGCCCGCGACCGGCTCCAGTCCTGGGACCTGGAGCCGCTGATCGACACGACCGAGCTGCTGGTCAGCGAGCTGGTGACGAACGCCCTGCGGTACGGCGAGGGGGAGATCCGGCTACGGCTGCTGCTGGACCGCACGCTGGTCTGCGAGGTCTGGGACTCCGGCCTGGTCCAGCCGCGCCGCAGGCGTGCCCGGGACACCGACGAGGGCGGACGGGGCCTGCAACTGGTCGGGCTGCTCAGCGCCGCGTGGGGCTCACGGCGGACGCCGCGCGGCAAGACGGTGTGGTTCGAACTGCCGCTGCCCGGCGGGGAAGGCAACCTCACCGACCCGGCGGAGGCCCTGCTGAGCCTCTTCTGACCCTCCCCGCGCCCGCCCGCCCCGGAGTCGTCCGGGTGCGGGCCCGCCGGGTGCGCCGCAGCCGGCCGTACCCGGCCAGGGCCACGGCCGCGATGCCGGTGACGACCGGCAGCACGAGGTCGGCGGCCGGCGTGCCCTCCGGCCGTGGCGGGGCGGAGCGCGCCGTGGTGTCGGCGCGAGCCGTGGGAACCGGATCGGGGGTTCCGGCCGTCATCAGCGGCAACACCAGCCACACGGTCCCCGTCAGGACGCCCAGCAGGGCGTGCGCCACCCGCACCCGTATGTGCGCCATGGCACGCCGGGGCCGGCCCCGCATCGGGAAGGACGTCACCTTTCGGAGCGTAGGGGCGGGCCGACGGCTCCGCGAGCGGGGCGGCCACGGGTGGGGGACCGGCCACACGAGGGGGCGGAAATGGGCGGGAAGCGGATGGACGAGGCCCGGGGCGACGACGGCCACGCGGACGAGAACGCGGCCCGCGACGACGCGAACACAGCGGACATACCGGACCCGGACGCGACGACGAA
>NZ_JODT01000032.1 GCF_000720835.1 Streptomyces achromogenes subsp. achromogenes
CCGTCGGGCATGGCGAAGGTCAGCGAGCCGACGGCCACGTCCTCGGGACGCAGCGGCTGGTTGGTGTTCATGTTGACCAGGCGCTTGCCCTTGGCCCACATCGTTTCCCGCAGCTTCGTCTTCGGCGCCGGGCCGAGACCGCCCAGCAGCATCACGCCGGAGAGCGGCACCAGCGCCATCGCGCCGAACATGGTGTTGCGGATCAGCTTGCGGCGCCCGAAGCCGGACTCCGCGGCACCCTGGCGGAAGTCCGCGTGGACCTTCGCCCGCACCTCCGGCGAGGCCTCGATCGGGTGCCGGTCGTCGGCGATCTCCACGTCCGACATCAGGGTGCGCGCCCAGTGGACCGCGCCCGCGCCGATGCAGAACAGCGCCACGCCCAGCGTCAGACCCAGCGCGAAGTTCATCGCGCTCAGGTGCCCGATCGGGAAGACGAAGATCGACTTGTCGTTCGGGATCGCCAGGTACGAGACGATGAAGCCGATGGTGGCCAGCATCGACACCGTGAACAGGAACGCCACCGCGCGCTCGGACCGCTTGGCGGCCCGCTCGTCGACGTCCTGGATCCGGTGCTCGTGCGGGGGCAGCCCCGGGTCCGCGAACGGGTTCTCCTCGTCCGCGGTCGCTACCGCGCCGTGTGCGTGGTCCTGCTCAGCGGGCAGGTTCTCTTCAGGAATGTCTTGGCTACTCATGACTTCTTGGCCTTTGCGGTCCGAGCGGCGACCCAGACGGCGACCGCGATCAGCGTGCCGAGGCCGAAGATCCAGCCGAACAGACCCTCGCTGACCGGCCCGAGGCCGCCCAGCTCCAGACCACCCGGGTTCTCCGTCTTGTCACCGTTGACCGCGTTCAGGTACGCGATGATGTCCTTCTTGTTCTTCTCCGACATCGTGGTGTCGGGGAAGGACGGCATGTTCTGCGGGCCGGTCTGCATGGCCTCGTAGATGTGCTTCGGAGCGACACCCTCCAGCGTCGGGGCGAACTTGCCCTTGGTCAGGGCACCGCCCTTGCCGGTGAAGTTGTGGCACTGCGCGCAGTTGGTGCGGAACAGCTCGCCGCCCTTGGCGATGTCCGCGCCGTCGGGGCCGTACTGCTGCTTGGTGGGCACGCTCGGGCCGGCGCCCAGCGACGCGATGTACGCGGCGAGCTGGTCGATCTGGGCCTGCGTGTAGGTGGGCTTCTTGCGCGGGACCTGGGCGCCCTGCGAGGTCGCGGCGGGCATACGGCCGGTGCCGACCTGGAAGTCGACGGCCGCGGCGCCGACGCCGACGAGGCTCGGGCCGTCGGAGGAGCCCTGGCCACCGGTGCCGTGGCAGCTGGCGCAGCCGACCTCGTAGAGCTTCTTGCCCTCCTTGATGGTCAGGGACTGGGAGGATTCATCAGCCTGCGCCTTGCCCGCGGGCGCGAACGCGGCGTACAGCCCCCCAGTGGCCGCCAGCGCGAGGAGTAGGACGACGACCGCCGCCAGCGGATGGCGTCGTCGTGCGGAGAGCTTTTTCACGGATTACCCCGGTGTCAGGATCTTCTGCGTCGGTGCTTCTGGATGTGCGGGAGCGATCCCCGCTACTTGATCAGGTAGATCGTGGCGAAGAGGCCGATCCAGACGACATCGACGAAGTGCCAGTAGTAGGACACGACGATGGCGGCGGTCGCCTGCTCGTGAGTGAACCTCTTGGCCATGTAGGTACGGCCGAGGACCAGCAGGAAGGCGATGAGGCCGCCCGTCACGTGCAGGCCGTGGAAGCCGGTGGTCAGGTAGAACACCGAGCCGTACGGGTCCGAGGACAGCGAGATGCCGTCCTTCTTCACCAGCTCGGTGTACTCGTAGATCTGACCGCCGATGAAGATCGCGCCCATGATGAAGGTCAGGATGAACCAGCCACGGAGCTTCTTCACATCGCCGCGCTCGGCCGCGAACACGCCGAGCTGGCAGGTGAGGGAGGAGAGCACCAGGATCGTGGTGTTCGTCGCGGAGAAGGGCACGTTGAGCGCGTGCGCCATCTCCTTCCAGTGATCCGGTCCGGTCACCGACCGGAGGGTGAAGTACATCGCGAAGAGGGCCGCGAAGAACATCAGCTCGGAACTCAGCCAGATGATGGTTCCGACGCTGGTGAGGTTCGGCCGATTGACCGACGGGTGCGCGTGCCCGGTTTCTACTGTCGTTGCTGTCGCCACGACCGACATTATGTCGGTCGCTTATCTCGCGCTCACTCCGGGGGGTGCCGTTCGGAGTGTTGCCGCCCGCCGAACCGGTGCTGACGTGGTGTTCGGGGGAGTAGCATCCGCCCAGACGGCCCTGCCCGTCCCGTCCGTACGACGCCGACGTCCCGGAGGAACAATGCAGCCGACCGCCACGGTGCTGGTCTATAGCGACGACTCCACCACTCGCGAGCAAGTACGGCTGGCCGCCGGGCGCCGGCCCGCCCCCGACGTCCCCTTGGTGGAGTTCGTGGAGTGCGCGACCCCGGAGGCGGTGATCCGGGAGCTGGGCAAGGGGGGCATCGACGTCTGCGTGCTGGACGGCGAAGCCGTGCCGATGGGCGGCATGGGCGTGTGCCGGCAGATCAAGGACGAGGTGTTCGGCTGCCCGCCGGTGCTGCTGCTCATGGGACGGCCGCAGGACGCGTGGCTGGCCACGTGGAGCCGTGCGGACGCGGCGGTGACGCTGCCGGTGGATCCGGTGGAGTTCGCCTCCGCGCTGGCCTCCCTGCTGCGTCGGAAGAGGCTCGTGAGCGCCTAGGAGCCCGGGGCGCGAGGAGCGTGCGCGCGGGCGGCCCGGTGGGGTCGTCTCGCGCCGTTCCCCGCGCCTCTTCCGGGGCGTTTACGCCGCCCTCGGCTGGAGGCGTACCGCCTCCGCCGGTGGTGGGGCGTCGGGGGCCTTGTTCGTCAGGGCGCTGCCCGTGCGCCACTTCTTCCAGTCGACGTTCCAGTCGCCGAAGCCGTTGCCGAAGGGCTCCATGGTCTGGCCCTGGGAGTTGACGACCCTGACGATGTCGCCCTCGCGGATGTTGTCGTAGAGCCACTCGGCGTTGGACGTGCTCATCCCGACGCAGCCGTGGCTGACGTTCTCGTAGCCCTGCGAGCCGACGGACCACGGGGCGGCGTGGACGTACTCGCCGGACCAGGTGACCCGGGTGGCGTAGTACACCGGCAGGTCGTAGGAGTCCGAGGTGCCCTCCGCGATGCCGACCGTGGTGCCGCGCATCCGTACGAAGTACTGCTTCTCCAGTACGACCTTGACGCCGTTGCGGGTCTCGAAGCCGGTCTTGCCGGTGGTGACCGGGATCTGCTCGATGGGCTGGTCGTTCCTGTAGTACGTCAGCTGGTGCGCGGCGGCGTCCGTGACGACCTCGACCTTGTCCCCCGTGGTGATCTTCAGCGGCTTGGACGTGCCGCCCCACAGCCGGTCGCCCACGCGGACGCCGTCCAGGTTGCTGTGCACCCGGACGGTCGCGTGGACCGGCCAGTACTCCTTGGGGCGGTAGTGGAGTTCCTTGTCGTTCACCCAGTACCAGGAGCCGGGCACGGCCGGCACGGACTCCACCCGCAGGCCCCGCTCCACGACGGCGCGCTGCGCCTTGTCCTTGATCCCCTGGTCGAGTTGGGCCGTGATGGGCTGTCCGACGCCGTAGGTGCCCGTGCCCGGCCCGAAGGTGACGCCCAGGCGCTTCTTGCCGGCGGGCTTGCTGGTGTCGAACGTGAGAGTTCTGCGGCCGGGCGCGCCGTCCTCGTCCTCGGTGCTCACCGTGACCGTGTAGTGGGCGTTCGCGGCCAGCGGGGAGGTGCTGTGCCAGCGGCTGCCGTCGGCGGCCAGTTCGCCCGTCACATAGCGTCCTGTGGAATCCCGGGCGGTGACGTCCGTGATCCGGCCCTCGCCGCTGTTGGCGGTGACCTCCAGGGGCTTGTCCGGGTCGGCTCGCCCGCCCGCTTCGGTGGGGCCGTTGAAGGAGATCAGGTCCGCTGCGTCGTACGGCCTGGCCGACAGGGGGTTGCCGTCCGAACCGCAAGCGGTGACGCCCGCACCGAGGGCGGTCACCAGCAGGGTGCAGCCGATGACGGTACGGGTCCGCACAGTGTGGTTCATATGATCACGCTATGAGATCAAATGATTACTGGCACGGCGGGTCACTCATCCGAGCGAACGATGCTCCGGCAAACGAGTGGAGCCCGGACCCTCCGTGAGGAAGGTCCGGGCTCCCGGTGCGTCCGGCGCCCTACTGGGTCCGGTTCTCACCGTGGTAGTACTCGAACACCCAGCCGAACAGGCCGATCAGGATGAACGGGGCGGAGAAGTAGATCAGCCACCAGCCGACCGCGATGCTGAGGAAGGCGATCGCACCGCCGAAGCCCAGCATGAGCGGCTGCCAGCTGTGCGGGCTGAAGAAGCCCAGCTCGCCCGCGTCGTCCGCGACGTCGGCCTCCTTGTCGTCCTGGGCGCCCGCGTCGACCCGCCGGGCGGTGAAGCCCAGGTAGAAGCCGATCATGACGGCCAGGCCGAAGGCCAGGAAGAGCGCGGTGGTACCGGCCGGCTCCTTCGACCACACGCCATACACGATGGCCATGATCAGGATGAAGACGCTCAGCCAGATGAACATCCGACCCTGGATCTTCACTTGCCGGCCTCCTTGCTGCCCGCGACGGCGGTGCCGTGACCGGCGTGCTCAAGCTGTTCGAGCGCGGCGATCTCGGGGTGGTGCAGATCGAACGCCGGGGATTCGCTGCGGATCCGCGGCAGGGTGAGGAAGTTGTGCCGCGGCGGCGGGCAGGAGGTCGCCCACTCCAGGGAGCGGCCGTAGCCCCACGGGTCGTCCACGCCGACCGGCTTGCCGTACTTGGCCGTCTTCCAGACGTTGTAGAGGAACGGCAGGATCGACAGGCCGAGCAGGAAGGAGCTGATGGTCGACACCGTGTTCAGCGCGGTGAAGCCGTCGGCGTTCAGGTAGTCGGCGTACCGGCGCGGCATGCCCTCGGCGCCCAGCCAGTGCTGGACCAGGAAGGTGCCGTGGAAGCCGATGAACAGCGTCCAGAAGGTGATCTTGCCGAGGCGCTCGTCCAGCATCTTGCCGGTCCACTTCGGCCACCAGAAGTGGAAGCCGGAGAACATGGCGAAGACGACCGTACCGAAGACCACGTAGTGGAAGTGGGCCACCACGAAGTACGAGTCGGAGACGTGGAAGTCCATCGGCGGCGAGGCCAGGATGACACCGGTCAGACCACCGAACGTGAAGGTGATCAGGAAGCCGGTGGCCCAGAGCATCGGCGTCTCGAAGGACAGCGAGCCCTTCCACATCGTGCCGATCCAGTTGAAGAACTTCACACCGGTCGGCACGGCGATCAGGAAGGTCATGAAGGAGAAGAACGGCAGCAACACCCCGCCGGTGACGTACATGTGGTGGGCCCACACGGTCACGGACAGACCGGCGATCGCGATCGTCGCGGCGATCAGGCCCATGTAGCCGAACATCGGCTTACGGGAGAACACCGGGATGACTTCGGAGATGATGCCGAAGAACGGCAGGGCGATGATGTACACCTCTGGGTGTCCGAAGAACCAGAAGAGGTGTTGCCACAGCAGTGCGCCGCCGTTGGCCGCGTCGAAGATGTGGGCGCCGAACTTGCGGTCCGCCTCCAGGGCGAACAGCGCGGCGGCCAGCACCGGGAAGGCCAGCAGGACCAGCACACCGGTCAGCAGCACGTTCCACACGAAGATCGGCATGCGGAACATGGTCATGCCCGGGGCACGCATGCAGATGATCGTGGTGATGAAGTTGACCGAGCCGAGGATCGTGCCGAAGCCGGAGAAGGCCAGACCCATGATCCACATGTCGGCGCCGACGCCCGGCGAGCGGACCGCGTCCGACAGCGGGGAGTAGGCGAACCAGCCGAAGTCGGCAGCACCCTGCGGGGTGAGGAAGCCGGCCACCGCGATGAGCGAGCCGAACAGGTACAGCCAGTAGGCGAACATGTTCAGCCGCGGGAACGCCACGTCGGGCGCGCCGATCTGCAGCGGCATGATCCAGTTGGCGAAACCGGCGAACAGCGGCGTCGCGAACATCAGCAGCATGATCGTGCCGTGCATCGTGAACGCCTGGTTGAACTGCTCGTTCGACATGATCTGCAGGCCCGGACGGGCCAGCTCGGCGCGCATGATGAGCGCCATCACGCCACCGATCAGGAAGAACGCGAACGACGTCGCCAGATACAGCGTGCCGATCGTCTTGTGGTCGGTGGTCGTCAGCCACTTCACCACGACATTGCCGGGTTGCTTGCGCCTGACCGGCAGCTCGTCGGCGTACGAGCCTTCAGCTGCCGCGGCACCCTGGGGTTCGTTGAGGATGCTCACAGGTTGTTCGTCTCCCGGTTCTTCTCGTGGCTCGTCTGCGCGATGCCGGCGGGAATGTAACCGGTCTGCCCCTTCTTGGCGAGGTCCTTGAGGTGCTGCTCGTAACGCTCGGGGGAGACGACCTTCACGTTGAACAGCATCCGGGAGTGGTCGACGCCGCAGAGCTCGGCACACTTGCCGAGGAAGGTGCCCTCCTTGTTGGGGGTCACCTGGAAGGCGTTGGTGTGGCCCGGGATGACGTCCTGCTTCATGAGGAACGGCACCACCCAGAAGGAGTGGATGACGTCACGCGAGGTCAGGACGAAGCGGACCGTCTTGCCCTTGGGGAGCCAGAGCGTCGGACCGGGGTTGTTCGTCTGCGGGTTCCGCGTGCCGGGCGTACCGACGTCGTAGACACCGCCGGCGTTCGCCGGGAACTGGTCCTTGAACCGGTCCGGAATGGCGTCCAGGTTCTTGTCGGTCTTGGCATCGCCGGTGGAACCGGGGACGTTCTCGATGTAGTTGAAGCCCCAGCTCCACTGGAAGCCGACCACGTTGACCGTGACGTCGGGCTTCTTGGAGGTGTCCAGGAGCTTCGACTCGTCCCGGGCCGTGAAGTAGAAGAGCACCGAGATGATGATGATCGGGACCACGGTGTACAGGGCCTCGATCGGCATGTTGTACCGGGTCTGCGGAGGAACCTCGACCTTGGTGCGGCTGCGCCGGTGGAAGAAAGCACTCCACAGGATCAGGCCCCACACCAGCACGCCGACGGCGAGCGCGGCAGCCCAGGAGCCCTGCCACAGGGAGAGGATCCGCGGAGCCTCTTCCGTGGTCGGGGTGGGCATGCCAAGGCGGGGGAAGTCCTTGTATGTGCAACCGGTTGCGGTCGCCAGGACCAGGCCCGCGGTCAGTGCCTGCAGCAGCTTCCGCCGCATCGGGCGCCGCGGCGAGCGGTCGGAGCCGTTGGGACTCACGTAGCGCCTTCCCGAGAGTCTCGCCCGCGCGGTCGGCTGCGGCCTTCTCGCTGGTCGGTCGCCGCCCTGCGTCGGGCAGGGGTTTGGATGTTTATGCGGACCAAACCCTAGCCCACCCTCTCCGAGGGTTCGCGAGGAGGGGTGCCTACTGGGTGGGGTGGTTCGCTTGATTGGCGGCCGAGGGTGCGTCGTGGCTGGTCGCGCCGCGCCTCGCGCCCCTGGAAGACGCCGCTCTGACCGGCGGTTTAGCGTTGCCGTATGGCCTACTTTGATGCTGCTTCCGCCGCTCCTCTCCATCCCGTGGCCCGTCAGGCGTTGTTGGCCTCTTTGGATGACGGGTGGGCCGATCCCGCGCGGCTGTACCGGGAGGGGCGCAAGGCGCGGATGCTGCTGGACGCGGCCCGGGAGGCGGCCGCGGAGGCCGTCGGCTGCCGGGCGGACGAGGTGGTGTTCACGCCCTCCGGGACGCGGGCCGTACACACCGGGATCGCGGGGGCGTTGGCCGGACGGCGGCGGGTGGGACGCCACCTGATCGTGTCCGCCGTCGAACACTCCTCCGTACTCCATTCGGCGGAGGCGTGGGAGGCGGACGGCGGGACCGTCACCCGGGTGGCCGTCAACCGGGCGGGAGCGGTCGACCCCTCGGGGTACGCGGAGGCGCTCCGGGCGGACACCGCGCTGGCCTGCCTTCAGTCGGCCAACCACGAGGTGGGCACCGAGCAGCCGGTGGCCGAGGTGGCCGAGGTGTGCCGGACCGCCGGGGTGCCGCTGCTGGTGGACGCGGCGCAGTCGCTGGGCTGGGGGCCGGTCGGGGGCGACTGGTCGCTGCTGGCGGCCAGCGCGCACAAGTGGGGCGGGCCCTCGGGGGTGGGGCTGCTCGTCGTCCGCAAGGGGGTGCGGTTCGCCGCCCAAGGGCCGGTGGACGAGCGGGAGTCGGGCCGGGCGCCCGGCTTCGAGAACATCCCGGCCGTCGTGGCGGCCGTGGCCTCGCTGCGCGCGGTACGGGCGGAGGCGGCCCGGGAGGCGGTACGGCTGCGGGAGCTGACGGAGCGGATCCGGGCCCGGGTGCCGGAGCTGGTGCCGGACGTGGAGGTGGTCGGCGACGCCGGGCGCCGGCTGCCCGGGATCGTCACCTTCTCCTGCCTCTACGTGGACGGCGAGGCCCTGTTGCACGAGCTGGACCGGGCCGGCTTCTCGGTCTCCTCCGGCTCCTCGTGCACGTCGAGCACGCTGACGCCCAGCCATGTACTGAAGGCGATGGGGGTGCTGAGCGAGGGCAACGTCCGGGTCTCGCTGCCGCCCGGCACGGCGGAGGAGGACGTGGAGCGGTTCCTCCAGGTGCTGCCGGGGGCGGTGGCGGGCGTCCGGGAGAAGCTGGGCGCACCGGCCCCGGCGACGGCCGTCCGGGCCGGGGAACTGCTCGTCGACTCCCTCGGCAAGCGCTGCCCGATCCCGGTCATCGAGCTGGCGAAGGTGTTCGGCGAGGTCCCGGTGGGCGGCCTCGTACGGGTCCTGTCGGACGACGAGGCGGCCCGCCTGGACATCCCGGCCTGGTGCCAGATGCGGGGGCAGGAGTACGTGGGCGAGGAACCGGCGGAACGAGGGACGGCGTACCTGGTCCGCCGGGTGAGCTGACCGCCCCGCGGACCTCAGCTCAGGTGGGCCCGGACTTCCGCCCCCGCCTCGTCGCCGTACGCCTTCACGAAGCGCTCCATGAAGTGGGTCCGCCGCAGCTGGTACTCCTGCGTGCCCACGGTCTCGATGACCAGCGTGGCGAGCATGCACCCGATCTGCGCCGCGCGCTCCAGCGAGACGCCCCAGGCCAGCCCGGACAGGAAGCCCGCGCGGAAGGCGTCGCCGACGCCGGTGGGGTCGGCCTTGCGCTCCTCCTCGGGGCAGCCGACCTCGATCGGGTCCGCGCCGGTCCGCTCGATGCGTACGCCCCGCGAGCCGAGCGTGGTGACCCGGTGGCCGACCTTGGACAGGATCTCCGCGTCGCTCCAGCCGGTCTTGGACTCGATGAGCCCCTTCTCGTACTCGTTGGAGAACAGGTAGGTGGCGCCCTCCAGCAGTATCCGGATCTCCTCGCCCTCCATCCGGGCGATCTGCTGGGAGAAGTCGGCGGCGAACGGGATGTTCCGGGAGCGGCACTCCTCGGTGTGGCGGAGCATCGCCTCCGGGTCGTCGGCGCCGATGACGACCAGGTCGAGGCCGCCCACGCGGTCCGCGACGGTCTTCAGCTCGATGAGCCGGGCCTCGCTCATCGCGCCGGTGTAGAAGGAGCCGATCTGGTTGTGGTCGGCGTCGGTGGTGCACACGAAGCGGGCGGTGTGCAGGGTCTCGGAGATGCGGACCGAGTCGGTGTCCACGCCGTGCCGGTCGAGCCAGGCGCGGTACTCGTCGAAGTCGAAGCCGGCGGCGCCGACCAGGATCGGGCGGGTGCCGAGCTGGCCCATGCCGAAGGCGATGTTGGCGGCGACGCCGCCGCGGCGGACGTCGAGGTTGTCGACCAGGAAGGAGAGCGAAACCGTGTGCAGCCGGTCCGCGACGAACTGGTCGGCGAAGCGGCCGGGGAAGGTCATGAGGTGGTCGGTGGCGATGGAGCCGGTGACTGCGATGCGCACGACGGGGATTCTCCTGGGGAGGCTGGATTGACAGTTCACGCTACCGGTTCGGCCGCACTCACTGAAGCTGACGAAACTACCCGATAGTAGATCTTTCTTGGCGGGCGCCGCCGTGCGTACGGTGCGCTCATGACGAACCCCGAGGTCTTCTCCTCCGCCCCGGCCGAGCCCGACGGCGGCCTCGCCTCCCTGTGGGGCGACTGCGCCCGGATGGTTCCGCACTGGGCGGCCCCACAGCGGGCCGAGTCCCGTCCGGTGTCCCCGTCCCGTATCCACGGGGTGTCCGTGCCGGCGCGGTCCGCGCGGCTGCTGGACGCGATGTCGGACTACGGCGACTGACCCGGGCACGCCCTCGGGAACCGCGCGCCGCCGTCCCGCGTCCCATCGCCGTCCCCCGCGCGGGGAGCGCGGGACACGACCAGCGAGGAGCGATGCGGTGAACACCGAGCACCCCGAAGACTTGGGCGCCCCGGAGCGCCACGGGACCGGGCGGACGAGGCGGCACCCCACCGCGCTCGTCGTCTCCGTCGCCACCGCCGCCGTGCTGCTCGTCGGCGGCGGCGGGGCCTACCTGGCGGCCGGCGACCAGGGCGAATCCACAGACGGCCCGGCCGCGCCCGCGGGGGCCACCTCTCCCCCGCCGCTCGCCCTGGACGGCCGGACCGGTTCCGGCACCGGCGGTATCGCGCCCGGCGAGCCCGATCCGTCCGGCGCCCGGTACGTGGCCGCCGGGGCACTGCCGGACGGGCCCGGCTCGGCACCGGTGTACGGGCCGGGGGCCGAGGTCGGCCGGGAGCGGGTGGCGCGGCTGGCGCGGGCGCTCGGCATGGACGGGACCCCGGTGGCCGAGGGGCGGATCTGGCGGGTCGGCGGCCAGGACGGCTCCGGACCGGCGCTGACGGTGCACCGGGACGCGCCGGGCGGCTGGTCGTACAGCCGGTACGCGCCCGGCACCGACAACTGCCGCAAGGTGACCGTCTGCTCCCCCGGCCCGGGCGCCCCGGCCGGCGATCCGGTGAGCGCGGCCGACGCCGGGCGGGCGGCGGCGCCGGTGCTGGCGGCGGCCGGGCTGACGGGCGCGCGGACCGACGCGGGCCGGGTCGTGGGCGGCCGGCGGGTGGTGAACGCCGATCCGGTGGTGGGCGGGCTGCCCACGTACGGCTGGACGACCGGCCTGACCGTCGGTCGCGGGGGCGAACTGCTCGACGGCCACGGGCTGCTGGCGGCGCCGGTGAAGGGGGACACGTATCCGGTGCTGGGCGCGGCGCGCACGCTGGAGCTGCTGAACGGGGCGGCCGGGGGCGGGCACCGGACGGGGATCGGCGGGTGCGCGAGCCCGGTGCCGCTGAAGGACCGGCTGGAGCAGCCGTGCGGGGCGTCCACGGGGGTGCCGAAGCGGACGCGGGAGACGGTCACCGTGGACAAGGCGGTGTTCGGGCTGGCCGCGCACTCGGTGGGCGGGCGGCAGACGCTGGTGCCGTCCTGGCTGTTCCGGGTACGGGGGGCCGGCGGGGGCGAGGCGTTCACGGTGACGCATCCGGCGGTCGACCCGGCGTACCTGACACCGGCGTCCCCGTCCGCTTCCGCGTCCCCGTCCGCCGCGCCCGCGCCCGCGCCGTCCGGGAAGAGCCGGAGCGTGCCGGTGACCTCGTACTCGGCCGACGGGCGGACGCTGAGGGTGGGGTTCTCCGGCGGGGTGTGCGCCGACTACCGGGTCTCGGCGCGGGAGAGCCGCGACCGGGTGACGGTGACGGTCACCGAGACGCCCTGGCCCGACCGGGTGTGCGTGCTGCTCGCCAAGGAGTACGTGAAGACGGTGACGCTCGACGCGCCGCTGGACGGGCGGACGGTGGCCGGCGCGGACGGCCTGGAGATCCCCGAGGCCGGGCCGGACGCGCTGCGGCCGGACGCGTCGGCGCGACCGCGCTGACCCGGCGCGCGGGTTCCCGGCGGACGAAGGCGGCGGCCCCCGGGAGGGGACCGCCGCCTTTACCGTCCGGTGTCGGCTCGGCTCAGCTGAAGGAGTCGCCGCAGGCGCAGGAGCCGGTCGCGTTCGGGTTGTCGATCGTGAAGCCCTGCTTCTCGATCGTGTCCACGAAGTCGACGGTGGCGCCGCCGAGGTACGGAGCGCTCATGCGGTCCGTGACGACCTTGACCCCGCCGAAGTCCTTCACGACGTCGCCGTCGAGCGAGCGCTCGTCGAAGAAGAGCTGGTAGCGCAGGCCGGAGCAGCCGCCGGGCTGGACGGCGACGCGCAGCGCGAGGTCGTCGCGGCCTTCCTGGTCGAGCAGGGCCTTGACCTTGGCCGCGGCGGCGTCGGTCAGGATGATGCCGTCGGTGACGGTGGTGGTCTCGTCCGATACGGACATCTACATCTCTCCCGGGTTGTACGGAGACTGCTTGCCGACGTATGCAACCGGCGCTGCCGCGGTTTCATTCCGGGGCGGGCGATCGCGCTGTCGCGTTGTCGCGTTTTCTGTGGCTTCCTCATGCTCGCACATGGCCCGTCGGGGGGACAGCGGCCCGGAGAGGGGCCCCTACGGGATTCACGTCACATCGACGCTATGGCCATCGTCAAAGTGACATGAAGCGGTTATGATGGATAGCGTCAGTTAGACGAAAAGTAGAAAGGGTGCGTGCCGTGACCACCGCCCAGACCCCGGAGCTCGACGTGCAGCCGAGTCCGCTCGCCCTGCTGCTGCTCGGCCGTGAGGCCGACCCGAAGAGCGAGCGGGGCGTCGAGTGTCCCGGCGACCTGCCGTCGCCGTCCGACCCCGACCTGGTCGAACGCGCCCGCGCGGCCAAGGAGAAGCTCGGCGACAAGGTCTTCGTGCTCGGCCACCACTACCAGCGCGACGAGGTCATCCAGTTCGCCGATGTCACGGGTGACTCCTTCAAGCTGGCCCGGGACGCCGCCGCGCGCCCGGAGGCCGAGTACATCGTCTTCTGCGGTGTGCACTTCATGGCCGAGTCGGCGGACATCCTGACGTCCGACGACCAGAAGGTGGTCCTGCCCGACCTGGCCGCCGGCTGCTCCATGGCGGACATGGCGACGGCCGAGCAGGTCGCCGAGTGCTGGGACGTGCTGACCGAGGCCGGGATCGCCGAGCAGGTCGTCCCCGTCTCTTACATGAACTCCTCCGCCGACATCAAGGCGTTCACCGGCAAGCACGGCGGCACGATCTGCACCTCCTCCAATGCCAAGCGGGCGCTGGACTGGGCGTTCGAGCAGGGGGAGAAGGTGCTCTTCCTGCCGGACCAGCACCTGGGCCGCAACACCGCCGTCCGGGACATGGGGATGTCCCTGGACGACTGCGTGGTCTACAACCCGCACAAGCCCAACGGCGGCCTGACCGCCGACGAGCTGCGGGCCGCGAAGATGATCCTCTGGCGCGGCCACTGCTCGGTGCACGGCCGTTTCAGCCTGGACTCGGTCAACGACGTGCGCGAGCGCATCCCCGGGGTGAACGTCCTGGTGCACCCCGAGTGCAAGCACGAGGTCGTGGCGGCGGCGGACTACGTCGGCTCGACCGAGTACATCATCAAGGCCCTGGAAGCCGCCCCGGCCGGCTCCAAGTGGGCCATCGGCACCGAGCTGAACCTGGTCAGGCGGCTGGCGAACCGTTTCGCGCCCGAGGGCAAGGAGATCGTCTTCCTCGACAAGACGGTCTGCTTCTGCTCGACCATGAACCGCATCGACCTGCCCCATCTGGTCTGGGCGCTGGAGTCGCTGGCCGAGGGCAACCTGGTCAACCGGATCGAGGTCGAAAAGGAGACGGAGGCGTTCGCCAAGCTGGCGCTGGAGCGGATGCTGGCGCTGCCGTAACCTCCGGCGGTACGACGTGAGAAAGGGGCCGCACCCGAGGGTGCGGCCCCTTTCCGCCGTGACTAGACCCCGGCCGGCTCCGGCGTCCGGTCCGCGTCCGGCCGCCGCTTCGCCGCCCGCTTCTCCGCCCGGCGCTCCTTGCGCAGCTCCAGCATCGCGTAGAGCGTCGGGACGAGGAGCAGGGTCAGCAGGGTGGAGGTGATCAGGCCGCCGATGACGACCACGGCGAGCGGCTGGGCGATGAAACCGCCCTCGCCGGTGACGCCCAGGGCCATCGGGAGCAGGGCGAAGATGGTCGCCAGCGCCGTCATCAGGATCGGGCGGAGCCGGTGCCGGCCGCCCTCGACCACGGCGTCCACCACCCCGTAGCCCTGGGACCGGTACTGGTTGATCAGGTCGATCAGCACGATCGCGTTGGTCACCACGATGCCGATCAGCATCAGCATGCCGATCATCGCGGGCACGCCCATCGGGGTGCCGGTGGCCACCAGCAGGCCGATGGCGCCGGTCGCCGCGAAGGGGATGGAGACCAGCAGGATCAGCGGCTGGGCGAGCGAGCGGAACGTCGCGACCAGCAGCAGGAAGACGATCGCGATGGCCGCCAGCATGGCCAGGCCCAGGTTCTTGAACGCGTCGTCCTGGTCGGAGGAGACACCGCCGATCTCGGCCGTGGCGCCCGCCGGGAGCTTCAGCGCCTTGATCCTCGACTGGAGCTTGCCGCTGATCGTGCCCGTGTTGTCACCCGTCGGCCGGGCGGTGACGGTGGCCGCGCGCTGCCCGTCGATCCGGGTCATGGACACCGGGCCGTCGACCAGCTTCACCGTGGCGATGTCACCGAGCTTCACCGGCCCGAGGCGCAGGTTCCTCAACTGTGCCAGCGTGGTCGCGGGCTTCGCGGACCGTACGACGACGTCCCGCTCGGTGTCGTCCAGGACCGCCTTGGCCGCGGTCGTGCCGCGCACCGCCTGTGCCACCGCCGCGCCGAGCTTCCGGTCGTCGAACCCGGCTGCCGCCGCCTTCGCGTTGGCCCTGACCGAGATCCGCGGCACGCTCTGCGCGAGGTCGCTGGTGACGTCGGTGACGTGGTCGAGGCCGGCGACCGCGCCGCGGACCTGCTCCGCCGCCGTGCGCAGCGCCTTCGGGTCGGATGCCTTGACCACGACGCTCAGGTCCTGGCTGCCGAAGCCGTCACCGGCCGAGACGGTGGTCGTCCCGATGCCGTCGAGCTTCTTCAGCCCGTCCTCCAGGTGCCGCTGCACCTCGTCGTAGGAGGCGGAGTCCTCCAGCATCACCTGGTACGACGCCTGGTTGGTGTCGGTGCCGCCGCCGAAGGCCGCCAGCAGGCCGGAGGAGCCGACGGTGACCTGGTAGTCCTTCACCCCCTCGGTGGAGGCCAGCAGCTTCTCCACCCGCCGGGCCTGCGCGTCGGTGGCCGCCAGGCTGGTGCCGGGCTTCAGCTTCTGCTTGACCGTGAGGACCTCCTGCTCGCCCTGGTCGAAGAAGTTCGTCTTCAGCAGACCGGACATGCCGAAGGTGACGACCAGGACGACGATCGCGATGAGCACGCTGGTCAGCCGGCGCCGGGTGGCGAACCGCAGCACGGGGACGTAGGCGCGCTGGAGGCGGCTGTTCGCCTCCTTCTCCTCGGCCTTGCGGCGGGCCTCCGCGGCGTCTCCGGGGGTGCCCTTGGGGGCGCGCAGGAACCAGTACGACAGCACCGGCACGACCGTCAGCGACACCAGCAGGGAGGCCAGCAGGGCCGCCGTCACGGTGATGCTGAACGAGCCGAACAGGGCGCCCACCATGCCGCCGACCAGGCCGATCGGCAGGAACACGGCGACCGTGGTGAGGGTGGAGGAGGTGACCGCGCCGGCCACCTCGCGCACCGCGGTGAGGATGGCCTCCTTGCGTTCCTCGCCGTAGCCGAGGTGCCGCTTGATGTTCTCCAGGACCACGATCGAGTCGTCCACGACCCGGCCGACGGCGATGGTCAGCGCGCCGAGGGTGAGCATGTTCAGCGACAGGCCGCGGGTCCACAGCACCAGCAGGGCGAGGACCACGGACAGCGGGATGGACACCGCCGTGACCAGGGTCGAGCGGACCGACGCCAGGAAGACCAGGATGACCAGGACCGCGAAGAGCAGGCCGAGCGCGCCCTCGGTGGTCAGGCCCTTGATGGACTTCGACACGGCCGGGCCCTGGTCGCTGACCACCGTGAGCCGCGCGCCGGAGCCGAGGTCCGCGCGCAGTGCGGGCAGCTTGTCCTTGACCGCGTCCGAGATGGAGACCGCGCTGCCGTCGTGGGCCATCGTGACGTTGACGGCGAGGCTGGGCCGGCCGTCGGTGCGGGCGAGGGAGTCGGCCGGGGCCGGCCGCTCCTCGACGCGGGCCACGTCACCGAGGCGGACCGGCCCCGCACCCTGGCCGGTGACCATCAGGTCCTCGATCTGCGTCAGCGAGGTGAAGCCTCCGCCGACCTGGACGGTGCGGTTGGCGCCGCCCTCGTCGAAGGAGCCGGCCGGGACGGTCGCGCCGCCCGCCTGGAGGGCCTGGCCGAGGTCGGCGGCGGTGAGCCGGGCACGGGCGAGCTTCGCGTCGTCCGGGGTGACGGTGACCTGGCGGTCGCGGACGCCCATGACCTGCACCCGGCCGACGCCGTCGATGTCCTTCAGGGCCGGGACCACCGTGGTGTCGAGCTGGTCCGCGAGCGCCTGCTGGTCCTTGTCGGAGGTGACGGCCAGGACCACGGTCGGCAGATCGTCGGTGGACCCGGAGACCACCTGGGGGTCGACGTCGTCCGGGAGCTGATGGCGGGCCCGGTTCACCGCCTGCTGGACGTCGGCGACGATGCGCTCGGTGTCGTTGCCGTAGTCGAAGGACGCCATGATCACGGCGTTGCCCTCGCTCGCGGTGGAGGTGACACCGGTGACGCCGTCGACGCCCTGGAGGTTGTCCTCGATGGGCTCGACGACCTGCTTCTCGACCACGTCGGGCGAGGCGCCCTGGTACGGCGCGATCACCGACACCATGGGCAGTTCTATGGTGGGCAGCAGCTGCTGTTTGATCTGGGGTATCGCGATCAGCCCGAAGGCGAGCGCGACCAGCGACACGAGCCCGACGAGGGCCCGTTGCGCGAGGCTGAAGCGGGACAGCCAGGACATGGATCAGGTTCTCTCATCCGGGAGCGGCAGGAGTCTTTCACCACCCTGGGCCATCCCGGACGGCCCTGCCGTAGGCCCCAGGTCCCGTTCCCCGCCGGGCCCCTACTCCGCGCGCAGTACGCGCGGGTGGAGATCAGTCCATCCTCGGACGGACCAGCCCGGACTCGTACGCGATGACGACGAGCTGTGCCCGGTCCCGCGCGCCCAGCTTGGCCATGGCCCGGTTGACGTGCGTCTTCACCGTGAGCGGGCTGACCGCGAGGCGCTCGGCGATCTCGTCGTTGGAGTGTCCGCCGGCCACCTGGACGAGGACTTCCCGCTCCCGGCCGGTGAGGGTGGCGAGCCGCTCGGCGCGGGCGGGGTCGGGCGCGGCGCCGGTGCCGCCCTGGGCGAGGAAGCGGGCGATGAGGCCCTTGGTGGCGGCCGGGGAGAGCAGGGCCTCCCCGCCGGCCGCGACCCGGATCGCGGTCAGCAGCTCCTCCGGCTCGCTGCCCTTGCCGAGGAAGCCGGAGGCGCCGGCGCGCAGCGCCTGGACCACGTAGTCGTCCACCTCGAAGGTGGTCAGGATGACCACGCGGACCTGGGCCAGGGCGGGGTCGGCGCCGATCTCCCGGGTGGCGGCGAGGCCGTCGGTGCCCGGCATCCGGATGTCCATCAGGACGACGTCGGGGGCGTGCGCGCGGGCCAGCCGGACCGCCTCCGCGCCGTCGGACGCCTCCCCCACCACCTCCATGCCGGGCTCGGAGTCGACCAGCACCCGGAACGCGCTGCGCAGCAGTGCCTGGTCGTCGGCGAGCAGGACACGGATGGTCATACGGGCTCCCCCTGGGCGGTCGTCGGGTGGACCGGCAGGATCGCATGGACGCGGAAGCCGCCTCCGTAGCGGGGTCCGGTGGTCAGGGTGCCGCCGAGGGCGGTGACCCGCTCGCGCATGCCGAGCAGCCCGTGCCCGCCGCCGTCCTCGGGCGCGCCGGGCCCGCCCTCCCCGTCGTCCAGCACGGTGACCTCCAGGTGGGGGCCGACGCGTACGACGCTCACCTCGGCGCGGGCCGCGGGACCGGCGTGTTTGCGCACGTTGGTCAGGGCCTCCTGCACGATCCGGTAGGCGGCCAGGTCGACGGCGGCGGGCAGGTCGCCGGGCCGGTCGGCGCAGGCCACCTCCACCGGCAGGCCGGCGTTGCGGAAGGTGGCCGCCAGCTCGGCCAGGCGGCTCAGGCCGGGGGCGGGCTCGGTGGGCGCCTCGGGGTCGTCGGACTGGCGCAGCAGGCCGACGGTGGCGCGCAGTTCGTTCAGCGCGCTGCGGCCGGCCTCGCGGACGTGGGCGAGGGCCTCCTTGGCCTGGTCGGGCCGCTTGTCCATGACGTGGGCGGCGACCCCGGCCTGCACGTTCACCAGGGCGATGTGATGGGCGACGACGTCGTGCAGGTCGCGGGCGATGCGCAGCCGTTCCTCGGCGACCCGGCGGCGGGCCTCCTCCTCCCGGGTGCGTTCGGCGCGTTCGGCACGGTCCCGGATGGCCTGTACGGCGGCGCGACGGCTGCGTACGGCGTCCCCGGCGGTGGCGCCGATGCCGGTCCAGGCGAGCACGCCGAGGTTCTCCTGCGCGTACCAGGGCAGCGGGCCGGCGAGCATGGCGGCGGCCGTCAGCACGGTCATGGTGAGCAGGCCGAGCCGCCAGGTGGTGGGGCGGTCGGTGGTCGCGGCGACGGTGTACAGGGCGACGACGGCGGACATCGCGACCGGGGCGCGCGGGTCGCCGGTGACGCACTCGACCACGGAGAGGGTGCCGGTGAGAGCGAGCACGGCGCGGGGCCGGCGGCGGCGGAAGACCAGCGCGACGGCGCCGAGCAGCATCAACAGCAGGCTGAGGGCGTCCGGGGTGTGCACGCCCCAGGTGACGCCGTGCCCGTCCCTCGGCACCACGAAGGAACCGGCGACCATGCACACCAGGACGCCGGCGGCCAGGGCGGCGTCCAGGGCGAGGGGGTGGGCCTTCAGACGGCACCGGGCGCGTTCGAGAGTGCTCACCCAGGAACAGTACGGCGCTCCTCCGGCCCGGTGACCCGGGGTGGCGGGCTCCCGGGTCGCCCGATCGGGTGATCACCGGGTGTACGTCCGTTGCGGCGCTCCGCTCCTTCGGCAGCCTGGGGCCGCACGTGACCGGCGAGACCTATGAGAACGGGTGAGAAGCCATGGTGACCCAGGCCGAGCGCGACCACTTCCAGACGCTGTTCAGGCAGCTCGACACCGACGGGGACGGGAAGATCGCGCAGGTGGACCTCGACCACCTGGTGCAGACGACGCTGATGCGGTCCGGCACCTTCCCGGGCAGCGAGCGCTGGCGGCGCGTCACCGACCTCGGCAACCGGCTCTGGGACGAACTGCGCGCCGGGCTGGACACCGACCAGGACGGCACGGTCTCGGCCCGCGAGTTCGTCACCGCCTACCGCCGCCCCGAGTTCCTGGAGCGGACCGCCATTCCCTTCGAGGTCGCCGTGCTGGAGATGTCCGACGAGGACGGCGACGGCAGGGTCTCGGTGACCGAGTGGGTGGCGTGGCAGCAGGCCAAGGGGGTGCCGGTGCACGAGGCCCTGGCGGAGTTCGGGGAGATCGACGCCGACGACGACGGGTACCTCGGCCGGAGCGAGTACACCCGGTACCTGGAGACCCGGTACAAGTCCTAGGAGCGCCGGGCGCACCTCTCCCGCTGTTGGGCGCGCCGTCGGCCGGCCGACCACCGGCCGTCAGGCCCCGTTGGTCCGGCCCGCTCAGCCTTTCCCCTCGACACCGCCCCTCGAGGAAAGGCCTCCCGTGCGCCCACGCTCACCGCTCTGGTCCGCCGCCGCGCTCGCCCTGCTGGCGGCGGCCGCCACGCCCGCGCACGCCGTCACCTACGGCACGCCCACGATCAAGCTGTCGGCCGGGTATCTGTCCGGTGCCGTCGGCGCCACCGGCGACCCCGCCGTCACCGTGACCGTGGCCCAGAACGGTGCCGACGCCTCCGCCCTGACGGTCACCGCGACCGGGAGCAGCAGGAGCACCGTGGCCGCCACCACCGACGTCCGGGTCACCGGCACCGGTGGCAGCCGGAGCGTCGCCGTCACCGCGCACGCCCAGGGCTACACCGACCTCACGCTGAAGGTGACCGGTCTCGGCGGCAGGACGGCCACCACCACCCTGCACTACGCGGCCTCACCGGCGGTCGCGCACAGCGCCGACGCCCGCTATCTCACCGGTGCCGCGGACGCCTCGGCAGCCGTCGACGCGGGCGGCGGGTACCTCCTCGTCGCCAACGACGAGGACAACACCCTGCGCCTGTACGACGGCACGGTCTCCGGCGCCCCGGTGCGGACCTGGGACCTCGACGGCGCGCTGGACGCGGACAAGGAGGTCGACATCGAGGGCGCGGCCCGGGTCGGGAACACCGTCTACTGGACGGGTTCGCTGGGCAACAACAAGGACGGCGAGTACCGGCCGGACCGCAACACGGTGTTCACCACGACCCTCTCCGGGTCGGGTGCCGCCACCCGGCTGTCGTTCGGCACCGCCGGGCACCGGCTCCGCGACGACCTGGTGGCCTGGGACGAGGCCCACGGCGACCGGTACGGTTTCGCCGCCGCCACCGCCGAGGGGCAGGACCCGAAGCGGGCCGACGGCTTCAACGTGGAGGGGCTGGAGTTCGCGCCGGGCTCCGCCACCACCGCCTACGTCGGCTTCCGCGCCCCGCTGGTGCCGCCGCGGGCGGGCGGGAAGGCGCTGCTGGTACCGGTGACGAACATGGACCAGGTGGCACGCGGGAGCGAGGCGGTGTTCGGGACGCCGGTCGAGCTGGACCTCGGCGGGCTGTCGGTCCGGGATCTGCGCCGCGACGACCGGGGCCGGTACCTGGTCCTCGCCGGGTCCTGGGCCGCCGAGGACAACAGCGCCCCCTACGCCCTGTTCTCGTGGGACGGGACGGCCGGGCACCAGCCGGTGAAGCTGCTGGACCTGCCGACCTCGGACGCCGGCGGCTGGGAGTCCGTGGTGTCCGTGCCCGACCTGACCGCCGCCGGGGCACGGGTGCGGCTGATCACGGACGACGGGGCCGCCGATCTCTACGGCGACGGCACCCAGGCGAAGGACCTCGGCCACCCGGAGTGGCAGAAGTCGCGCACCACGTGGTTCACCGTGAGCTGACCGGGGTCAGCCCGGGATGAGGCCCTCGTCGGTCAGGAGTTCCCGGACCTCTTCCAGGGTCGCGTCGGGTGCCGGCAGGATCAGGTCCGACGGTTCCAGCGCGGCGTCCGGGAGCGGGGTGCCGAGGCGGCGGACGGCGTCCAGCAGCGCGGTGAGCGTGCGACGGAAGCCGTCCTCGTCGCCGCTCTCCATCTCGGCGAGCAGTTCGTCGTCCAGCCTGTTCAGTTCGGCGAGGTGGGCGTCGTCCACCCGCACCTGGCCCTCCCCCATGATCCGTACGATCATGTCGGCCTCCTCGGCTCGGGCCCCGGCGCCCGGCTACTGCTTGTCGAAGCGCGGGGTGTCCTGCGGCTGCTGCTGGGACTGCCCCTGACCCGCGCCGCCCTCGATGGCCTGCTGCGGGGTGCCGCCGGCCAGCTCGGCCTTCATGCGCTGCAGTTCCAGCTCTACATCCGTACCACCGGAGAGCCGGTCCAGCTCGGCCTGGATGTCGTCCTTGCGCATGCCGGAGGGGTCGTCCAGGGCGCCGGAGGCGAGCAGCTCGTCGATGGCGCCGGCCCGGGCCTGCATCTGGGCGGTCTTGTCCTCGGCGCGCTGGATGGCGAGGCCGACGTCGCCCATCTCCTCGGAGATGCCGGAGAACGCCTCGCCGATGCGGGTCTGGGCCTGGGCGGCGGTGTAGGTGGCCTTGAGGGTCTCCTTCTTCGTACGGAAGGCGTCCACCTTGGCCTGGAGGCGCTGGGCCGCCAGGGTGAGCTTCTCCTCCTCGCCCTGGAGGGTGGCGTGCTGCGACTCCAGATCGGTGACCTGCTGCTGGAGCGCGGCCTTGCGGGACAGCGCCTCGCGGGCCAGGTCCTCCCGGCCGAGCGCGAGCGCCTTGCGGCCCTGGTCCTCCAGCTTGGCGGACTGCTGCTGGAGCTGGCCGAGCTGGAGCTCCAGGCGCTTGCGGCTGGTCGCCACGTCGGCGACGCCGCGCCGCACCTTCTGCAGCAGTTCCAGCTGCTTCTGGTACGAGTAGTCGAGGGTCTCGCGCGGGTCCTCGGCCCGGTCCAGGGCCTTGTTCGCCTTCGCGCGGAAGATCATCCCCATACGCTTCATGACACCGCTCATGGGCTTCGCGCGCCCCCTTCTGACGGACTCCAGCTCACCGATCCTGCGACAAGACCCACAGTACGGGCCCTGTCTCCATTACCGCACTGTTCGCGGGGCGATGCGCTCCTCCCCGAGGACGACTGCGGACCGCTCCGCTCCGGCTCAAGGAGTAGGTGACCCCACTCCCCGGCCCCCTGCGCCCTTCCCGCGTCTCCCTGCGCCCTTTCCGCGTCGCCCTCTGTCCTTTTCAGACGTGCGGCGTTGCCGGATCGTTCCCCACCGGGCTGGGTCCATGCCGGTGCAGCCCTTACCCTTGGGATTTGTGTTCCGTAGCCGTGCCAAGGAAGAGAAGGCCCCCGCCACCAAGGCGGCGGTGACCGACTCCAAGCAGCCCCGTGACCCGCAGGCCCCCAAGGGCAGGCCCACGCCCAAGCGCAGTGAGGCCCGTACCCAGCGCCGCAGCGTCGCCCATACGCCGACGAACCGCAAGGAGGCCGCGAAGCGCCAGCGCGAGGAACGGCGGCAGGCCCTGGAACGGCAGCGCCAGGCGCTCGCCAACGGGGACGAGCGCTATCTGCCCGCCCGGGACAAGGGCCCGGTCCGCCGGTTCGCCCGGGACTGGGTCGACTCGCGGTTCAACGTGGCGGAGTTCTTCCTGCCGCTCGCCGTGGTCATCCTGGTGCTGAGCGTGGTGCGGGTCGGCGCGATCCAGAGCCTGGCGCTGCTGCTGTGGCTGATCGTGATCGTGCTGATCGTGCTGGACGCGGCGGTGAGCGGCTTCCGGCTGAAGAAGCGGCTCGCGGAGCGCTTCCCCGGCGAGAACACCCGCGGCGCGGTGGCCTACGCGCTGATGCGGTCCCTCCAGATGCGCCGGCTGCGCCTGCCCAAGCCGCGGGTCAAGCGCGGAGAGCGGCCCTGAACGCCGACGCGTTTCCCGGGGGAGCGTCCCCGGCCCGGCCGCACGAGCTGGGCGGGCTGCGCGACCTCGTGTCCCAGGAGCTGGTGACCCGGCAGCTGGACGAACAGATAGCCGGGCGGTTCCCGGTCGGGCGGCGGCTGCGGGTGCTCGACGTGGGGATGGGCCAGGGCGAGCAGGCGCTGCGGCTGGCCCGGCTCGGCCACGAGGTGACCGGGGTCGAACGGGACCCCAGGATGATCGCCGCCGCCCGCGCGAACCTGGCCCGGGAGCCGGAGGGCATCCGGCAGCGGGTGCGGCTGGTGCAGGGCGACGGCCGGGACACCGGGGTGCACTTCCTGCCCGGCAGCTTCGACGTGGTGCTGTGCCACGCCGTGCTGATGTACGTGGAGGACCCCGATCCGCTGGTGGCGGGGCTGGCCCGGATGCTGGCCCCGGGCGGTCTGCTCTCCCTGCTGGTGCGCAACGGCGACGCGCTCGCCATGCGGCCGGGTCTCACCGGTGACTGGGCGGGCGCCCTGGCCGCCTTCGACACCACCACCTACCGCAACCGGCTGGGCCTGGACGTGCGCGCCGACCGGCTGTCCGCCCTGACCGCCACGCTCGCCGGGATCGCCGCCCCGTTGCAGGCCTGGTACGGCGTCCGGGTCTTCACGGACACGGCGGCGCACAACGCGGCGCTGCCCCAGGACCTGCCGACGCTGCTCGCGGTCGAGGAGCGCGCCGGGCGCACGGACCCCTACCGCGGGGTGGCGGCGCTGCTGCATCTGTGCGGGGTACGGGGCTGAGCCCGTTCGGGGCAAGCGCACGGGACGGCTGATCACCGGGCGGTGACACTCGGGACATGGACGCTTCCCGAATCCGCGCGCGTTCCCCCCGCAGGGCCGTCTTCGCCGCCGCGCTGGCGTGCTGCGCGGCCCTCACCGCCGGCTGCACGGTCCCCGCCGCCCCCGCCGCCCCCGCCGGGCGGGACGCCCCGGCGAGCCCCCAGGCGGCCGTGCCGATGGCCGCGGGCGACTTGCAGAGCCAGTACCTGCGCGTCATCAAGGAGGTGCTGCCCTCGGTGGTACAGATCCAGGCGAGCCGGGACCTGGGCTCCGGGGTGGTGTACGACGACAAGGGGCACATCGTCACCAACGCGCACGTGGTCGGCTCCGAGAAGTCGTTCCAGGTGACCATGCCCAACAACGAGGAACCGCTCACCGCGAGCCTGGTCTACTCCTACCCCGAGCAGGATCTCGCCGTGATCCGGCTGGAGAAGAGGCCGGACGGGCTGAAGCCGGCGGTGTTCGGGGACTCCGAGAAGGTGGCGGTGGGCCAGATCGTGCTGGCCATGGGGTCGCCGCTGGGACTGTCGTCCAGCGTGACCCAGGGCATCGTCTCGGCGACCGGGCGGACCGTCAGCGAGGGCGACTCGGGCGGCGGCACCGGCGCGACCATCGCCAACATGGTGCAGACCTCGGCCGCGATCAACCCGGGCAACAGCGGCGGCGCCCTGGTCGACCTGGAGGGGCGGGTGATCGGCATCCCGACGCTGGCGGCCGTCGACCAGAATCTCGGCGGGGGCGCGGCGCCGGGCATCGGGTTCGCCATCCCCGCGACGATGGTGAAGACGGTCGCCGACCAGATCGTCAAGGAGGGCAAGGTCGTCGACTCCGGGCGGGCGGCCCTGGACATCACCGCGCGGACCTTCGTCGACGACCGCTACCAGCCGGCCGGGGTGACGGTGGTGACCGCCCGTCCGGGCGGCGCCGCCGACAAGGCGGGCCTGAGGCCTGGTGACATCATCACCGGGCTGGGCGGCCGGCGGATCACCACCATCACCTCGCTCGCCGAGGTCCTGGCCACGGCCCGGCCGGGCCGGCGGATGCAGGTGACGTTCGTCCGCGACGGCCGCAGCCGCACGACGCAGGCGACGCTGGGCGAGCAGTGAGCGGCGGCGCGCGGTGAGGAGAGCGGGCCCCTCCCCACCGCCCGGGCCGGTCCGGTCAGGCGTCGGCGCCGTGCAGGCTCATCGGCCCGTAGATCTCGGTGCCCTCCTCGAACAGCCGCACCTGGTCGGCCCCGCCCTCCAGCAGCGCCTTCCAGTTCTCGCCGATCCAGGACTCGGCATCGCCCTGCGTGGTGAACTCCTCGGGCCGGACGGCGGGCTGGACCTCCGTCCCGTCGGCCTTCTCGAACCGCCACGTCCATGCCGTCATACAGGCCTCCTTTGATCCAACACCTGCTGGCAGCCTAGCCGGAAGCGCAAGACCCACCGGGAGGGGCGAAAATCGGTCCGTGGAAATCACTCTGCTCGGTACCGGTGCCCCCGCGGGACTGCCTCGCCCCGACTGCTCCTGCGCCGTCTGCGCGACCGCGCTCGGGCCGCACGCGCGGGCCGCGACCGCGGTGCTCGTGGACGACGCGCTGCTGCTCGACCTCACCCCGGGCGCGGCGTTCGCGGCGGCGCGCGCCGGGCATTCGCTGGGCGGGGTACGGCAGGTGCTGCTGTCGCATCCGCACGACGGCCCGGCGGTGGAGGTGCCGGCCGGGCTGCCGCAGCCCGGCCGGGTGCCGGACGGGCGGGAGTTGGCGCTGCTGACGGGGCATCGGGTGCGGGCGGTGGCGATGGACGCGGGCGGCACCGGGTACGCGGTGACCGGGCCGGAGGGGCAGCGGCTGCTGTATCTGCCGCCGGGCGCGGCACCGGCCGGCCTGGAGCAGGCCACCGCGCAGTCCTACGACATGGTGCTCGCGGACGTCGTGGGCCGCCCGGACGCGCTCGCCCGGCTGCGGGCGGTGGGCTCGGCGGGCCCCACGACGGACGTGGTCGCCGTCCACCTGGACCACGATGTGCCGGCCGGCCCGGAGCTGCGGCGCCGGCTCGCGGCGGCCGGGGCGCGGGCGGTGCCGGACGGTACGACGCTGGTGGTCGGGGCGTACGAGGAGGTGCCGGACGTGCCGCGCCGGACGCTGGTGCTGGGCGGGGCCCGCTCGGGCAAGTCGGTGGAGGCGGAGCGGCGGCTGGAGACGTTCCCGGAGGTGCTGTACGTGGCGACGGGCGGCACGCGCAGCGGGGACACCGAGTGGGCGGCCCGGGTGGCCGCGCACCGGGAGCGGCGGCCGGGGTCGTGGCGTACGGCGGAGACGACCGACCTGGTGCCGCTGCTGGCCGAGGACGGGCCGCCGGTGCTGATCGACTGCCTGTCGCTGTGGCTGGCGGACGTGATGGATTCCGTGGGGGCGTGGGACGACGCGGAGTGGGCGGGCGGGGGCGAGAAGCTGCTGCGGGAGCGCGTACGGGAGCTGGCCGACGCGGTGCGCTCCACCCGGCGGACCGTGGTCGCGGTGTCCAACGAGGTCGGCTCGGGCATCGTCCCCGCGACCGCCTCCGGCCGCCGCTACCGCGACGAACTCGGTCGCGTGAACACGGCGTTCGCGAACGAGTGCGAACAGGTGGTGCTGGTGGTGGCGGGACAGGCGGTGGTGCTGCGGGGCTGAGCGGGGCGCCCCGTAAGGGGCGCGGGGCTCTGTTCACATGCGGCTCCGCCGCGGGGCGCGAGCAACCACGACGCACCCGCGGCCGGCGACGCACCGCGGCTACCCCCTCCCCTTGCGCACCACCACCCGGTACGCGTTGGAGAACCGAGTCCGCCGAAGCAGCGGAGCGCCCCCGTGGTCCAGGGCCGACGCCAGCGCCAGCGCCGGCGTGGCGGCGAGGTGGAGCGCCGGGTGGGCGTGGGCCAGGGAGAGGGCGACGGCCGCCGACAGGTCGTAGGGGATGTGCGGGGCCCTGCGGTCCACGACGAGGATCGCGCAGCCCAGCCCGGCCAGCTCCGCGCACAGGTTGGCCCGCGGCACCAGGTGCAGATGGCGCGGCTGCCCGTAGGGGAGCCACCACCGGCCCAGCAGGGTGGCGAACAGGCAGGCGGGGTCCGGGACTTCCACGACCAGGTGGCCGCCGGGACGCAGTACCGTCAGCGCGGCGCGGAGTTCGGCGCGCGGGTCGGGGGTGTGCTCCAGATGGTGGAACATGGTGACCACGTCGTAGCGGGCGCGCAGCCGGGCCGCCATCCCGGGGGTCGTCAGATAGCCGCGGTGCGCCTCCTCCACCCGGCCCTCCAGCAGCGCCTGTTCGACCCGCGCCGTGGGGTCGAGCCCGTCGAAGCTGGTGTACGGGAAGAACTCCTTCGCGGCCTCGGGAAAGCGGGCGTGCCCGGTGCCGACGTCCAGCCAGCTCTCCGGTTCGCCGAGTGCGGACAGGCGCCAGGCGGTGGCCCGGTGCCGGCGCCGGACCGCGCGGGCGGACAGCACCCGGGCGGCGAACTCCTCCAGCTGCCGCTCGTAGTAGTCCCGGTGGAAGAAGGCGAGTCCCTCCGCGCTGAGCCGGGGGTTCTGGAAGGCGTGGCCGCAGTCGCCGCACGCGTCGACGGTGAAGGTGCCGGCCCGGTGGCGCAGCGGGTCGGGGGCGCGCAGCCGGGTGCGCAGGCGCCGTGAGCCGCACCAGGGGCAGTCCTCCCGGCGCGGCTCCTGGAAGGGGTCGTAGGGGGTGGTGAACTGCGGGGTGAGGGGCGTGGTCGGCATGGGCGGCTCCCTGTGCGACATTCCGCGGCAAAGCGGAACGTATGGGATGCCGCTCCGAGGTGCAAAGACATCGCGGGGGTGTGGTGGCGATGTGGCGCCGGCCCGTCCGTACCCGGGCGGTACTGTTCGGCGAATGAGCAGCCTTAATCTGGACGACTTCACCGATCTCATCGAGCGCCCGGACGGGGGCGTACGCCGTGACGCCGAGGCCCTGCGGGAGCGCCGGACCGTGCCGCCCGGGGCGCTGGGCCGCCTCGACGAGCTGGGCGAGTGGCTGGCCGCCGCGCGGGGCGAGGTGCCGGTGCGGCCGGTCGAGCGACCGCGGGTGGTGCTCTTCGCCGGTGACCACGGCATCGCCCGGCTGGGCGTCTCCGCGCGGCCCGCGGGCGGCGCGGAGCAGCTGGTGCGGGCGGTGCTGGAGGGCGCGAGCCCCGTTTCGGTGCTCGCCCGCCGGCTGGAGGTGCCGGTACGGGTGGTGGACATGGCCCTGGACTGCCCGCCGGACGCCTTCCCGCCGGACGTGGTGCGGCACCGGGTGCGGCGCGGCAGCGGCCGTATCGACATCGAGGACGCGCTCACCCTGGAGGAGGCCGAGGCCGCGCTGCGGGCCGGGGTCGCGATCGCCGACGAGGAGGCCGACTCGGGCACCGATCTGGTCGTGCTCGGCGATGTCAGCGTGGGCGGGACCACGCCGGCGGCGGTGCTGATCGCCGCGCTGTGCGGCACCGACGCGTCCGTGGTGACCGGGCGCGGCGGGCTCGCGATCGACGACCTGACGTGGATGCGCAAGTGCGCGGCGATCCGGGACGCGCTCCGGCGGGCCCGGCCGGTGCTCGGCGACCAGCTCCAGCTGCTGGCGGCCGTGGGCGGGGCGGATCTGGCGGCGATGACCGGGTTCCTGTTGCAGTGCGCGGTGCGCAGGCTGCCGGTGATCCTCGACGGGGTCGTGGCCACCGCGTGCGCGCTGGTCGCCCAGCGGATCGCCTTCCGGGCGCCGGACTGGTGGCTGGCCGGGCACGCGAGCGGGGAGCCGGGGCAGGCCAAGGCGCTGGACCGGATGGCCCTGGAGCCGCTGCTGGAGCAGGGGGTGAAGGTCGGCGAGGGCGTGGGCGCGCTGCTGGCGCTGCCGCTGGTGCGGGCCGCCGCCGCGCTGGCCGCGGAACTGCCCGAGAAGGAGCCGGCGGAGGCCGAAAAGGCGGCAGAGGCCGAAAAGGCAGCCGAGGCGGTGGAGACGGCGGAGGCGGCGAAGGCGGCGGAGAAGGAACAGTCCATGGACTGACGCCGCTGCCGCTGCCCGTGCCACTGCCGCTGCCGCTGCCACGGGCGGACAAGGGGGCGAAAAGTGCGATTTACTGCAATCGCCCCCATATGATCATCCCTTATGGGAGACGCCCGAATCGTCCTGATGCGGCGCGCGAGGGCGCGGTGGGCCGCCGGGGCTTCCCGGCGGGCCGCCGCGTGCGCCGTCTGGTATCTGCGGACCGTCGCGTTCGTCAACTTCCTCAGCGCGGTGTGGGTGACGCTCGGCCAGGACGTGCGCCGGCACAACCAGGACGACTTCTTCACGCCGTACCTGCTGACGGCCGGCTTCGCCTCCGGCGCCCTCACCGCGTTCCTGGCCATCACCATGCGCCGCCGCAAACGGGCCGCGTGGATCCTGAACCTGGTGCTGAGCGGGCTCTTCCTGGTCCTGTTCGCGTTCGCCATGACCTTCCCGGAGATCCGCCGGTACGCCCAGAACTGGGTCTCCCTCGCGCTGACGGCCGCCTTCGTGGGCGCGCTGCTCCTCGGCCGCCGGGAGTTCTACGCCAAGGGCGACCGCTCCAACCCCCGGCTCGCGGCGACCGTGGCCGTCGGCGGCGGCCTGGCCGCGAGCCTGCTGGCCGGGCTGCTGGTGACGGTCACCAACCAGGCGCCGGACGCGGCCCGCTCGACGTTCCCCGAGCGCTGGTACTACGGCACCCTGCGGCTGGTGTCGGTGGCGGCCGAGGAGTCCCGCTTCCCCGGCATCGACCCGCCCAACTGGGCGAACGTGGCGGTGAACGTGCTCAGCACCGCGCTCCTGCTCGCCGTGCTGTACGCCGCCTTCCGCTCCCGGCGCGCCGTCGACCCGCTCACCGAGGACGACGAGAAGCGGCTGCGCGCACTGCTGGAGCGGCACGGTGACCGGGACTCGCTCGGCTACTTCGCGCTGCGCCGGGAGAAGAGCGTGGTGTGGTCCCCGACCGGGAAGGCCGCCGTCGCCTATCGCGTCGTGGGCGGGGTGAGCCTCGCGTCCGGGGATCCGCTCGGGGACCCGGAGGCCTGGCCGGGGGCGATCGTGCCGTGGCTAGCCGAGGCGCGGGCACACGGCTGGATCCCGGCGGTGATGGGCGCCGGCGAGGAGGCCGGGACGGTCTACGCCCGGCACGGCCTGGACGCGCTGGAACTCGGCGACGAGGCGGTCGTGGAGGTCGCCGAGTTCACCCTGGAGGGGCGGGCGATGCGCACCGTCCGGCAGGCGTACAACCGGGTGCGGCGGGCCGGGTACCGGGTGCGGATCCGGCGCCACGAGGACATCCCGGCGGCCGAGATGGCGTACCTGGTGCGGCGCGCCGACGACTGGCGGGACGGCGCGACCGAGCGTGGCTTCAGCATGGCGCTGGGGCGGCTCGGGGACCCCCGCGACGGGCGGTGCGTGATGCTGGAGTGCGTGGACGCCGAGGGGCGGCTGCGGGCGCTGCTGTCCTTCGTGCCCTGGGGCCCGCACGGCCTGTCGCTGGACCTCATGCGGCGGGAGCGGGACGTCGACGGCCACGCCAACGGGCTGATGGAGTTCATGGTCATCGAGCTGCTGCGGCGCGCCCGCGAGATCGGGATCACGCAGGTCTCGCTCAACTTCGCGATGTTCCGCTCGGTCTTCGAACGTGGCGCGCGCCTCGGCGCCGGACCGGTGCTGAGGCTGTGGCGGTCGCTGCTCGGCTTCTTCTCCCGCTGGTGGCAGATCGAGTCGCTGTACCGCGCCAACGCCAAGTACCGGCCCATCTGGGAACCGCGGTTCCTGCTCTTCGAGAAGACCGCGGACCTGCCGCGCATCGGCCTCGCCTCGGCCCGCGCGGAGGGGTTCCTGGAGGCGCCGGGACTGCCCGGCCGGCCGCGCCGGAGGCGACTGCGGAACGCATCGACCGTACGGGGATGAGGAGCACATGAGGAGAACGCTCGCCCGCTGGGCCCGGGCCGAATGGGGCCCGCTGTACGCCGCCGTGCGCGGCCCGCTGCGCCGGCGGGGGCCGGCCGCGCTGCCGCTGACCCTGGCCGCGGTGGGCCTGACGGCGTTCCTCCACTACGCCCAGCACCAGCCGTGGGGAGACCCGCTGGTGCGGAACCTGGGCGCCGTACGGGCCGACGACCCGCTGGGGCCGGCCCTGCTGCGTACCCCGCTGTCGCTGTTCGTGCCCGCGCCGGACCTGCCGGTGTGGGGGGCGCTGGCGCAGATCCTGCTGGTGTTCGGGATCGCGGAGCTGTGCCTGGGCCGGTGGCGGACGCTGGCCATCGCCTACGCCGCCACGCTCGCCGGGACCCTGTACGCGCGCCTCGGCATCACCCTCGGCGCGCACGCCCCGTTCGGGCTGCCGTGGACCGACGCGCAGGTGGTGGACACCGGCCCGTCGGCCGCGGTGGTGGGGCTCGCGGTGTACGTGGGCTGGCGGTACGGCGCCTACGCGACGGCGGCCGCGGTGACCCTGGCGATGGTCGCCGAGGTGCTGCTGAAGGAGAACCTGGCGGGCAAGGAGCACCTGGCCGCGCTCACCGTGGTGGGCCTGCTGTGCCTGCTGGCGGCGGTGCGGGACCGCCACCCGGACCACCCCGGCCGCCCCCGCCCGCACCGGAACCCGCCCGGCTGGACCGGCCGGGGCCCGGGCACCCCACCGGTCCGGACCTGAGGCCCGCCCGTCGAACGGTTGCCCCCTCCCAGGTGCCCCGGGGGTCCCGGACCGCCCGGTACCCTGCGCCGGTGCTCACGTCGTCCTCGTCGTCCTCTCCGCCGCCCCCTTCTCCCCCGTCCTCCGTCCGCGACGGTCTGCGGTTCGCCTTCGGCACGCTCACCGTGCTGCCCGTGCGGGTGCGCCGCTGGGACCGGGCGGCGGCGCGCGGCGGGATGCTGTGCGCCCCGGCGGCCGGGCTGGTCGTCGGCGGCTGCGCGGCCGGGCTCGGCCTGCTGCTGCTCCTCCTCGGCGCCGGTGCGCCGCTCGCCGCCGTCGCCTCGGTCGCCGTACCCGCCGCGCTGACCCGCGGCCTGCACCTGGACGGGCTGGCCGACACCGCCGACGGGCTGGGCAGCGGCAAGCCCGCCGAGGACGCGCTGCGCATCATGAAGCAGTCGGACATCGGGCCGTTCGGCGTACTCACCCTCGTCCTGGTGCTGCTGGCCCAGACGGCCGTACTGGCCCAGTTGTACAGCGCCTCCTGGGCACGGGGCGCCCTGGCGGCCGTGGTCTCCGCGGTCACGGCCCGGCTGGCGCTCACCCTGGCCGCCCGCGCCGGGGTGCCGGCCGCCCGCCCGGAGGGGCTGGGGGCGGCCGTGGCCGGGGTGGTGCCGAGGCCGGCCGCGCTGGGTGCCGCGGCCGTGGTGACGGCGGCGGCCGGGGCGGCGGGCGCCTGCCTCGGCGGGTACGACGGCGTGCGCACCGCCCTCGCGGTGGCCGTCGGTCTCGCGGTCGCCGAACCGCTGCTGCGACGGTGCGTGCGCCGCTTCGGCGGGGTCACCGGGGACGTGTTCGGCGCGGTCGCGGAGACGGCGGCGACGACCGCGCTCGTGGTGCTCTCGCTGGGCCGCTAGCGTGCGGCGGGAAGCCCGGCCCGGACACGACGCCACACGCGGGTGAACACCCGAAGGAATGATCGAACGCACCCACGCGCGTAGTCTCGTCCCGGGTGTTCGCCGACAGGGTGAAGGCCCCGGTTGCCACCTGTCCCCAGGCCTGGACCTAGGGTCGGCTGTCGGGCCCGGTCGACCCACCCCATTTCGGCCACTGCAACTTCACATCGGAAGCGAGAATTCACCACCGTGACTGCTCTGACTCTCAGCACCGCCGCGGCGCCCGGCCTGCGGGCCGACGCGATCGTGATCGGTGTCGCCAAGGGCGCCCAGGGGCCCGTCGTCGCGCCGGGCGCCGAGGCCGTGGACAAGGCGTACGACGGCAAGCTGGCCGGCGTCCTGGAGACCCTCGGCGCCTCGGGTGCCGAGGGCGAGCTGACGAAGCTGCCCGCGCCGGCCGGCTTCAAGGCCCCGCTCGTGGTGGCGGTGGGCCTGGGCGCCCGGCCCGCGGACGACGACGCCGGCTATGACGCCGAGGCGCTGCGCAAGGCCGCCGGTGTGGCCGCCCGCGCGCTCTCCGGGTCCAAGAAGGCCGCGTTCGCGCTGCCCGTCGACGGCCCCGGCGCGATCGGCGCGATCGGCGAGGGCGTCCTGCTCGGCGCCTACTCCTTCGACGCCTACAAGGGCGGCGCCCAGGACGCGAAGAACGCCAAGGCCAAGAACGGCAAGGCGCCGCTGGCCGAGGCCGCGCTGCTCGGCGGCAAGCCGCGCGACGCCGCCCACAAGGGCGCGCTCGCCCGCGCGGTCGCGGTCTGCGAGGAGCTGAACCGCGCCCGCGACCTGGTCAACATGCCGCCGAACGACCTCACCCCCGCCGCCTTCGCCGCGCTCACGCAGACCGCGGCCAAGGAGCACGGCATCAAGGTGCAGGTGCTCGACGACAAGGCCCTGGTCAAGGGCGGCTACGGCGGCATCCTCGGCGTCGGCGGCGGCTCGGCGGCCACCCCGCGCCTGGTCAAGCTGTCGTACAAGCACCCGAAGGCGGAGAAGCACCTGGCCTTCGTCGGCAAGGGCATCACCTACGACTCGGGCGGCATCTCGCTGAAGCCGGCCGGGCACAACGAGACGATGAAGTGCGACATGAGCGGTGCCGCCGCCGTGTTCGCCGCGGTCGTCGCCGCCGCCCGGCTCGGCCTGGAGGTCGAGGTCACCGGCTGGCTGGCACTGGCCGAGAACATGCCGTCCGGCTCCGCCGTCCGCCCGGGCGACGTGCTGCGCATGTACAGCGGCAAGACGGTCGAGGTGCTCAACACCGACGCCGAGGGCCGGCTGGTGCTCGCCGACGCGCTGTGGGCGGCCTCGCAGGAGAACCCGGACGCGATCGTGGACGTCGCCACGCTGACCGGCGCGATGATGCTGGCGCTGGGCACCCGGACGTTCGGTGTCATGGCCAACGACGACGCGTTCCGCACCGCGGTGCACGAGGCGGCCGAGGAGGTCGGCGAGCCGGCCTGGCCGATGCCGCTGCCGGAGCACCTGCGCAAGGGCATGGACTCGCAGGTGGCCGACATCGCGAACATGGGCGAGCGCTGGGGCGGCGGGCTGGTGGCCGGCCTGTTCCTGCGCGAGTTCGTGGGCGAGGGCATCACCTGGGCGCACCTGGACATCGCCGGGCCGGCGTTCAACGAGGGCGGCCCGTTCGGGTACACCCCGAAGGGCGGCACGGGCTCCGCGGTGCGGACGCTGGTGCGGCTGGCCGAGCTCACGGCCGAGGGTGACCTCGGGTAACGGGTCCCCGGGGGCTCGGTCCCGCCCGATGTCCGACGGCTCCGCCGCGTGCGGGCGGGTCGCGCCCCCGCGGCGGAGCCGCGCATCGGATACGGCCCCGCGCCTCGCGCGGGGCCGAACGTGGGACGTCTCACACACCGGCCCGGCGTCTCGATCCCGTCCGACAAGTGCAAAGATGGAGCCCGGCAGGACAGGGCCCCCACCGAAGGGCCGAAGCATCAAGCGGCCGGACACCAGCCGCCTGCCGGTCATCGCCGACCGGCGCACGGCGCACATGCATGGAGGACGTGACGTGGCGAACGACGCCAGCACCGTTTTCGACCTAGTGATCCTCGGCGGTGGTAGCGGTGGTTACGCCGCGGCCCTGCGCGGGGCTCAGCTGGGCCTGGACGTCGCCCTGATCGAGAAGGACAAGGTCGGCGGCACCTGCCTGCACAAGGGTTGCATCCCCACCAAGGCTCTGCTCCACGCGGGCGAGATCGCCGACCAGGCCCGCGAGAGCGAGCAGTTCGGCGTCAAGGCCTCCTTCGAGGGCATCGACGTCCCGGCCGTCCACAAGTACAAGGACGAAGTCATCTCGGGCCTGTACAAGGGTCTGCAGGGTCTGATCGCCTCGCGCAAGGTGACGTACATCGAGGGCGAGGGCCGGCTGTCCTCCCCCACCTCCGTCGACGTGAACGGCCAGCGTGTCCAGGGCCGCCACATCCTGCTGGCGACCGGCTCCGTGCCGAAGTCCCTGCCGGGCCTGGAGATCGACGGCAACCGCATCATCTCCTCCGACCACGCCCTGGTCCTGGACCGCGTGCCGAAGTCCGCCATCATCCTGGGCGGCGGTGTCATCGGCGTCGAGTTCGCCTCGGCGTGGAAGTCCTTCGGTGCCGACGTCACGGTCATCGAGGGCCTGAAGCACCTCGTCCCGGTCGAGGACGAGAACTCCTCCAAGCTTCTCGAGCGCGCCTTCCGCAAGCGCGGCATCAAGTTCAACCTGGGCACGTTCTTCCAGAAGGCCGAGTACACCCAGGACGGTGTGAAGGTCACCCTGGCGGACGGCAAGGAGTTCGAGGCCGAGCTGCTGCTCGTCGCCGTCGGCCGCGGCCCGGTCTCCCAGGGCCTCGGCTACGAGGAGCAGGGCGTCGCGATGGACCGCGGCTACGTGCTCGTCGACGAGTACATGCGCACCAACGTCCCGACCATCTCCGCCGTCGGTGACCTCGTCCCGACCCTCCAGCTCGCGCACGTCGGCTTCGCCGAGGGCATCCTGGTGGCGGAGCGCCTGGCCGGCCTGAAGGTCGTCCCGATCGACTACGACGGTGTTCCGCGGGTGACGTACTGCCACCCGGAGGTCGCCTCCGTCGGCATCACGGAGGCCAAGGCCAAGGAGGTCTACGGCGCGGACAAGGTCGTCTCCATCAAGTTCCCGCTCGGCGGCAACGGCAAGAGCCGGATCCTGAAGACCGCGGGCGAGATCAAGCTCGTGCAGGTCAAGGACGGTGCCGTGGTCGGCGTCCACATGGTGGGCGACCGCATGGGCGAGCAGGTCGGCGAGGCGCAGCTGATCTACAACTGGGAGGCGCTGCCGTCCGAGGTGGCCCAGCTCATCCACGCCCACCCGACGCAGAACGAGGCGCTCGGCGAGGCCCACCTGGCCCTGGCCGGCAAGCCCCTCCACATGCACGACTGACGCCTTCCGTCTTCGGGCGCGACGACACAGACTTCCGCAATTCGTTAGGAGTAACCGAAACCATGGCGGTTTCCGTAACCCTTCCGGCGCTCGGCGAGAGCGTCACCGAGGGCACTGTCACCCGCTGGCTGAAGGCCGAGGGCGAGCGCGTCGAGGCCGACGAGCCGCTGCTCGAGGTCTCGACGGACAAGGTCGACACCGAGATCCCCGCCCCCGCCTCGGGCATCCTGGCCTCCATCAAGGTGGCCGAGGACGAGACGGTCGAGGTGGGCGCCGAGCTGGCCCTCATCGACGACGGCACGGGTGCGCCCGCCGCCGCTCCGGCCCCGGCCGCCGAGGCCCCCGCCGCCGAGCCCGCCCCCGCCGCCGAGCCCGCCCCCGCCGCCGAGCCCGCCCCGGCCGCCGAGGCTCCGGCCCCGGCTCCGGCGCCCGCCGCCGAGGCCGCTCCGGCCGCTCCGGCCGGTGGCGCCGAGGGCACCGACGTGGTCCTGCCCGCGCTGGGCGAGTCCGTCACCGAGGGCACCGTGACCCGCTGGCTGAAGTCGGTCGGCGACACCGTCGAGGCCGACGAGCCGCTGCTCGAGGTCTCCACGGACAAGGTCGACACCGAGATCCCCGCCCCCGCCTCGGGTGTGCTGCTGGAGATCGTGGTCGGCGAGGACGAGACGGCCGAGGTCGGCGCCAAGCTCGCCGTCATCGGTGCGCCGGGTGCCGCTCCGGCCCCCGCCGCCGAGGCCGCCCCGGCCGCCCCCGAGGCCGCCCCGGCCCCCGCTCCCGCCCCGGCTCCGGCCGCTGCCCCGGCGCCCGCTCCGGCCCCGGCGCCGGCCCCCGCCGCTCCGGCTCCGGCCCCCGCCGCTGCCGCCCCGGCTCCGGCGCCCGCCCCGGCTCCGGCTCCGGTCACCCCGGCCACCGCGCCGACCTCGCCGACCGCCACCCAGGCGACCGACGAGGGCGCCTACGTGACCCCGCTGGTGCGCAAGCTCGCCGCCGAGAACGGCGTCGACCTGGCCACCGTCAAGGGCACCGGCGTCGGCGGCCGGATCCGCAAGCAGGACGTCCTCGCCGCCGCCGAGGCCGCGAAGGCCGCCACCGCTGCCCCGGCCCCCGCCGCGGCCGCCCCGGCCGCCGCCGCCAAGAAGGCGCCGGCGCTGGAGGCCTCCCCGCTGCGCGGCCAGACCGTCAAGATGCCCCGCATCCGCAAGGTCATCGGCGACAACATGGTCAAGGCGCTGCACGAGCAGGCGCAGCTGTCGTCGGTCGTCGAGGTCGACGTCACCCGTCTGATGAAGCTGCGCGCCCGGGCGAAGGACTCCTTCGCGGCCCGCGAGGGCGTCAAGCTCTCCCCGATGCCGTTCTTCGTCAAGGCCGCCGCGCAGGCGCTGAAGGCCCACCCGGTCATCAACGCCAAGATCAACGAGGCCGAGGGGACCATCACCTACTTCGACACCGAGAACATCGGTATCGCGGTGGACTCCGAGAAGGGCCTGATGACCCCGGTCATCAAGAACGCCGGCGACCTGAACATCGCGGGCATCGCCAAGGCCACGGCGGAGCTCGCGGGCAAGGTCCGGGCGAGCAAGATCACCCCGGACGAGCTGTCCGGCGCGACCTTCACCATCTCCAACACCGGTTCGCGCGGCGCGCTGTTCGACACGATCATCGTGCCGCCGGGCCAGGTCGCGATCCTCGGCATCGGTGCCACGGTCAAGCGTCCGGCCGTCATCGAGACCGAGGAGGGCACGGTCATCGGCGTCCGCGACATGACCTACCTGACCCTCTCCTACGACCACCGTCTGGTCGACGGCGCCGACGCGGCCCGTTACCTGACCGCGGTCAAGGCGATCCTGGAGGCGGGCGAGTTCGAGGTCGAGCTCGGCCTCTGAACGGCTCCCGGGTGCGAGGACCGAAGCGGCGCCAAGCCGGGCCTGTGACCCATCGCGCCTGATCAGGCGTACGAACACCCCGTCCGGGGCTTTTTCCGGGCGGGGTGTTCGTGTTTGTCCGGGTGCGCAGCGTGTAAGGCTCGTCTCACCTGCGTCAAAGCGCCTCCGCACGCCCTCCCCGCGGAGCGAAGCAGCCGTATTGTCTAAGCGTCAAAGCCCCCGGGGGCCGCAGGCCGGCCCCTCCCTAAGGAGCCGTCATGACCGCGCCCGTCGTCCACTCGCTGCGCGAGCAGATCCGCGAGCACATCGTGGAGGGAATCGTCAGCGGGCGCTGGCAGCCGGGTGAGCGCATCGTGGAGCGGCGGATCGCGACCGAGCTGGAGGTCAGCCAGACCCCGGTGCGGGAGGCGCTGCGCGAGCTGGAGTCGCTGCGGCTGATCGAGTCGGCCCCGAACAAGGGCGTACGCGTCCGCAATCTGACGGCGGCCGACCTGGAGGAGAGCTACCCGGTCCGGGCGGGCCTGGAGGCGATCGCCGCCGAGCTGGCGGCGGAGCGGCTCGCGGAGGACTGCTCGGCGCTGGAGCCGCACGTCACGGCCCTGTACGAGGCCGACCGGAAGGCGGACGGCACGGCCCAGGTGCGGCACACGGTCGGCTTCCACCGGGAGCTGGTGCGGGCCGCGCACAACTCGGTGCTGCTGCACACGTGGGAAGGCCTGGGCATCGAGGTCTTCACGGCGCTGTCGATCCGCTGGCTGGGCACCGTCCAGCAGTCGTACGCGGAGGAGCACGAGGAGCTGGTGCAGGCGTTCCAGCGCCGTGACCCGCGGATCGCCGAACTGGTGAAGGCGCATGTCCTGGGGTGCGCCCCGCGCGCCTGACCACGCCCGACCACGCCTGACCCAGGCGAGCATCCCCCCGCTCACCTGCGAAAACCCCGCTCCAGGGCGGCACCGGGTGCCCATTTCGAAGGCACCGGGTGCCTACTTTCTCGGATTCGAGACTTTTTCCCCCTCAACCCTTTGATCGATCATCGATCAGAGGGTTACAGTCGCCGACGGACTTCCACCGAAGTCCGCTGCCCTGTCCTGCCAAAGACCTAGGGCACCCCCGAACCCTTGACGATGAGGGAACCCCCTTCGACTGAGGAAGGCGGCGACATGACCGACCCCAACGCCATCCAGCCGAGCGCGCTCGACCAGCTCCCGGACCGCGACCCGGAGGAGACCGCCGAATGGCAGGCCTCCCTGGACGCCGTCGCCAGGGAAGCCGGACCGCACCGCGCCGCGTACCTGATGCGTCGCACGCTGGAGCGCGCCGAGGCGGGCGGCATCGCGCTGCCGAAGCTCCTCGAGACCGACTACGTCAACACCATCCCCACCTCCGCGGAGCCGGCCCTGCCCGGTGACCCGGAGCTGGAGGCCCGGATCACCGCGTGGAACCGCTGGAACGCGGCGGCCATGGTGACCCGGGGCAGCAAGCACGGCGTCGGCGGCCACATCGCGACCTTCGCCTCCGCCGCCTGGCTGTACGAGACCGGCTTCAACCACTTCTTCAAGGGCAAGGAGGGCGACGGCTCCGGCGACCAGCTGTACATCCAGGGCCACGCCTCCCCCGGCATCTACGCCCGCGCCTTCCTCGACGGCCGGCTCACCGAGCAGCACCTGGACAACTTCCGCCAGGAGGCCGGCGGCAACGGCCTGCCCTCGTACCCGCACCCGCGGCGGCTGCCCTGGATGTGGGAGTTCCCGACGGTCTCCATGGGCCTCGGCCCGCTGTCGGCGATCTACCAGGCGCGGTTCAACCGCTACCTGACCAACCGCGGCATCAAGGACGTCTCCGCCTCCCACGTCTGGGCCTTCCTCGGCGACGGCGAGATGGACGAGCCGGAGTCCACGGCCGCCCTCGCGCTGGCCTCGCGGGAGCAGCTGGACAACCTCACCTTCGTCATCAACTGCAACCTCCAGCGCCTGGACGGCCCGGTCCGCGCCAACTTCAAGATCGTGCAGGAGCTGGAGGCCCAGTTCCGCGGCGCCGGCTGGAACGTGATCAAGACGCTGTGGGGCACGGCCTGGGACGAGCTGTTCGCCTTGGACACCACGGGCGCGCTGGTCCGCCGGCTGCGCGAGGTACCGGACGCGCAGGTGCAGACGTACCAGACCCGCGACGCCGCCTACATCCGCGAGGACTTCTTCGGCAAGGACCCGGCGCTGGTCGAGATGGCCAAGCTGCTGAGCGACGACAAGATCCTCGAGTGCTTCCACCTCTCGCGCGGTGGTCACGAGGCGAGCAAGGTCTACGCCGCGTACAAGGCCGCCGTCGAGCACAAGGGCGCGCCGACCGTGATCCTGGCGCAGACGGTCAAGGGCCACACCCTGGGCGAGGGCTTCGCGTCGAAGAACGCCAACCACCAGATGAAGAAGCTGACGGTGGACGAGTTCAAGGCGATGCGCGACCGCCTCGACCTGCCGATCAAGGACAGCGACTTCGTCGACGGCGTGGTGCCCTACGGCCACCCGGGCGCCGACTCCCCGGAGGTGCGCTACCTCCAGGAACGCCGCGCGGCCCTCGGCGGCCCGGCCCCGGCCCGCCGCACCCACGCGCTGCCCGCGCTGCCGGCCCCGGCGGAGAAGGCGTTCGCCTCCTTCGACAAGGGCTCCGGCTCCCAGAACGTGGCCACCACCATGGCCTTCGTCCGCCTGATCAAGGACCTGGTCCGCGACAAGGAGACGGGCAAGCGCTGGGTGCCGATCGTCCCGGACGAGGCGCGCACCTTCGGCATGGAGAGCCTCTTCCCGTCGCTCGGCATCTACTCGCCCAAGGGCCAGACGTACGAGCCGGTCGACCGCGACCAGCTGATGTACTACAAGGAGGCCAAGAACGGCCAGATCCTCAACGAGGGGATCACCGAGGCCGGCTCGATGGCCGACTTCATCGCCGCTTCGACGTCGTACGCGACGCACGGCGAGGCGATGATCCCGTTCTACATCTTCTACTCGATGTTCGGCTGGCAGCGCACGGCCGACCAGATGTGGCAGCTCGGCGACCAGCTCGGCCGCGGCTTCCTGATCGGCGCGACGGCGGGCCGTACCACCCTGACGGGCGAGGGCCTCCAGCACGCCGACGGCCACTCCCCGGTGATCGCCGCGACCAACCCGGCCGCGCTGACGTACGACCCCGCGTTCGCCTACGAGGTCGCGGTGATCGTCCGTGAGGGTCTGCGCCGGATGTACGGCGAGGCCAAGCCGGGCGAGGACCAGAACGTCTTCTACTACCTGACGGTCTACAACGAGCCGCTGCCGCAGCCGGCCAAGCCGCAGGGGCTCGGCATCGACGAGGGCATCGTCAAGGGCCTGTACCGCTTCAGCACGGCCGAGTCCGCCGGCATCGCCGTGGCGGCGGGCGCCCCGCGCATCCAGCTGCTGGGCTCCGGCACGGCGATCCACTGGGCCCTCAAGGCGCAGAAGCTGCTGGCCGAGGAGTGGGGCGTGGCCGCCGACGTGTGGTCCGCGACCTCCTGGACCGAGCTGCGCCGGGACGCGCTGGAGGCCGACGCGGCGCTGCTGCGCGGCGAGGACCGGGTGCCGTACGTCCGCCAGGCCCTGCAGGGCGCCGAGGGTCCGGTGCTCGCGGTGTCCGACTACATGCGCCAGGTCCCGGACCAGATCGCGCAGTGGGTCGAGCAGGACTGGTCCTCGCTGGGCGCCGACGGCTTCGGCCTGTCGGACACCCGTGAGGCCGCCCGCCGCCACTTCGGCGTCGACGCCGAGTCGATCGTCGTGGCCGCCCTGGCCCAGCTCGCCCGCCGCGGCGAGGTCAAGGCGACGGCGGTCAAGGAGGCCCGGGAGAAGTACGGGCTGTAGAAGTACGGGCCGTAGAAGTACGGTCTGTAACGGACCGGTCCGGTGAGCAGGCCCCCGCTTCGGCGGGGGCCTCTTTGCCATCATGGGCGCATGCGTGCGGCCCGGCTCATCAAGATGGTTCTGCTGCTCCAGTCCCGGCCCGTGATGACCGCCGGTGAGCTGGCGCGGGAGCTGGAGGTGTCGGAGCGGACCGTGACGCGGGACGCCCAGGCCCTGTCCGAGGCGGGGGTGCCGGTGTACGCCGACCGGGGGCGGGCCGGGGGCTACCGGCTGGTCGGGGGGTACCGGACGCGGCTGACCGGGCTGGCCCGCGGCGAGGCCGAGGCGCTGTTCCTGAGCGGGGTGCCGGGGGCGCTGCGGGAGATGGGCCTGGCGGACGCCGCCTCGGCGGCCCGGCTGAAGGTGTCGGCGGCCCTGCTGCCCTCGCTGCGGGACGCCCCGGACACCGCCGCGCAGCGCTTCCACCTGGACGCGCCCGCCTGGTTCCGGGAGCCGGAGACGCCCGCGCTGCTGCCGGTGCTCGCCGAGGCGGTGTGGGACGACGCCCGGGTCCTCGCCCGGTACCGGCGCGGGCAGGACACGGTGGAGCGGCGGCTGGAGCCGTACGGACTCGTGCTGAAGGCCGGTGTCTGGTACTTGTGCGCGCGGGTGGACGCGAGCGGTTCCTTCCGGACGTACCGGATCGACCGGTTCACCGCCGTGGACCGGCTCGGCGAGCGGTTCGAGCGCGACCTGGAGTTCGACCTGCCGGGTTTCTGGGCGGAGCAGGCCGAGCGGTTCGCCCGGTCGATCCTGCGTGCCGAGGTCGTCGTACGGCTCTCCCCGGAGGGGGTGCGCCGGCTGCCGCACGCCGTGGATCCGCTCGCCGCGCGAACGGCTCTCGTCCGGCCGGGCGCGCCGGATCCGGCGGGCTGGGTGACGGTGACGCTGCCCGTGGAGTCGGAGGAGGTCGCGCACGAGCAGCTGACGGCGCTCGGGCCGGAGGCCGAGGTGCTGGCGCCGGCCGCGCTGCGCGAGCGGTTCGCGGCGGACGCGGCCCGCGCCGCCGCGCTGTACCACGGCGGGGCCGGCTGAGCACCTCGGCCGTACTCCGGGTGCGTGCCACCGGGTGAGGCCCGATGCTGGTGGCGTGATGGACGAGACGGAGTTCTGGGAGCTGATCGACTCCACCCGCCAGGCCGCCGGGGGCGACCCCGAGGAGCAGGCCGACCTGCTGGTGGAGCGGCTTCTCGCGCTGGATCCCGAGCGGGTCCTGGACTTCGCCCGCCACTTCGAGGCCCGCTACAACCGCGCCTACCGCTGGGATCTGTGGGGCGCGGCCTGGCTGCTGCTGGACGGGTGCAGCGACGACGCGTTCGACTTCTTCCGGTGCTGGCTGATCGGTCAGGGCAGGGAGGTGTTCGAGGGGGCCCTGCACGATCCGGACGCGCTCGCCGGGCTGCTGGGCGAGTTCGACGAGGAGATCGACGGCGACGGCGAGGAGCTGGGGTACGCGGCGGACGAGGCGTACGAGCAGCTGACCGGCACCGTCGCCCCCGAGCTGGGCCTTGCCCCGGCCCCGGCCGAGCCGGAGGGCACACCGCTGGACCTGGAGGACGACCGGGTGCTCGCGGAGCGGTTTCCCCGGCTGTGGGAGCGGCTGCGGACATGACGGCCTCACGGCTGTTTCCCGTGTGTCCCGCCTGCCGTCGGCTCGGCTCCCCGGCCGGGGGTGCCGGGCCCGCCGGTGCCCGCCGCGGCCGTGGGGCGCAGAGGGGGACGCGGACCGTGGGTCTTCGGGGACGGCGTCGTGACCGGCTTCCGGGGTGGTGCCGTGACCGGTTTCCGGGGTGGCGTCGTGGCCGGGCGGCCCTGGAGCAGGGCGGCGCGTTCCCGGATGGCCGGGAGGCGGGCGGTCAGGGCCGCGCCGGGGCAGCTGGTGTGGAATCCGGCGTCGTGCCCGGCGAGGGCGGGCAGGGTGGCGGCGGCGCCCGCCCGGTAGCGGCTCTCGCCGCTGCTGGAGACCAGCCGGGCCCGGCCGCGCGGGTCGATGTCGGCGAGCCCGAGCTTCCAGGCCGCGAGGGCGGCGATGGCGTCGGTCATGGCGCGGGGCACGGGGACGCCGGCGGTGAAGGTGCCGAGGGCGGCGATCCCGGCGGTGCGGTGGTTGAAGCCCTGGGTGTGGGCGCCGGTGACGGGCCGGTCGATGCCTCCGGCCCGGCCCTCGTAGATGGTGCCGCAGCGGTCGACGAGGAAGTTGTAGCCGATGTCGTCCCAGTGCCGGGCGCCGGTCTGCCCGGCGTACAGGCCACGGATGATGCGCGGCGCGTCGGCGCAGGCGTAGCCGTTGGGCGAGTCGGTGTGGTGCAGGAAGACGGCCACCACCTTGTCGTCGTAGCGCGGGGGCGGCTGGGTGTGCCCGGTGACGCGGTCCAGCCAGGCGGAGCGCGGCACGATGCGCGGCCGGGCGGCCCGGTGTCCGGCGGGCGGACGGGCGCCGGCGGCGGGGCGGTCGGGGCGGGAGACGGCGGCGCGCTCGGCGCCGCGGGCGCATACGACCAGGGCGCCGACGGCGAGCAGCCCGGGCAGGCAGCCGAGCAGCACCAGCAGCGCCCCGGGTATCCGCCGTGCGGTACGGGGGTTCCCCGCGGCGGGCCGTGCCGGGGCCTGCGGGGCTCTTCGGAGGACACGCATGATCCCACTGTCAAGCCGCCGGGCCGTACCCGCGCCGCACGTTCTGCCACCTGGCGGAACCTTTGTCCCGGTCCGGGTCCCTTCCGGGGAGTGCTCCGCGTCCGGGTCCGCCGGGGGCAGGGGTTCGGCCGGCCCGTACCGGGGGTCCGAGAGAAAGGCGCTGCCGTGAACCTGCTGGATCTGCTGCTCGCCGTGGTGGCCGTCTGCTCGGCGGTGTCGGGATACCGGCGCGGGCTGGTGGCCGGGTGTGTCTCGCTGGCCGGGTTCGCGGGCGGCGCGGCCGTCGGAATGCGGCTGCTGCCGTGGGCGACGGGCCAGGTGCGGGGGTCGGCGGCGGTCACGGCGCTCGCCGCGGTGACGCTGCTGGTGCCGGCGGTACTGGGGCACGCGCTGGCGGGCCGGGCGGCGCGGCGGCTGCGCGGGCGGCCGGCCCGGGGCCCGCTGCGGGTGGCGGACGGCGTCGGGGGCGCCGCGGTGAAGGCGGGGGCGGTGCTGGTGGTGGCGGGGGTGGCGGCGAGCGTGCTGGGCGCGGCCCCGTCCCCGGGGCTGGCGGCGGAGGTACGGGACTCGACGCTGCTGGGCGTGGTGCGGCAGCGGATGCCCGGGACGACGCCCGCCTGGTTCTCACGGGCCACGTCCGTGCTGTCCGAGGCGGGTCTCCCCCGGGTGTCCGACCGGTGGGGGCCCGAGCCGGCGGCCCGGGTGACCCGGCCCGGCAGCGACGGTGTCACCCCGGCCGCCACCCGGGCGGCCCGGCGCGGCACGGTCAAGATCCAGGGAGTCGCGGGCGCCGAGGGCCGCGAGGGCAGCGGGTTCGTCTACGCGTCCCAGCACGTGCTGACCAACGCGCACGTGGTGGCCGGCATCGACCGGCCGAGCGTGCGGGTCGGCGGGGCCGGGCGGTCGTATCCGGCCCGGGTGGTGCTGTTCGACCCGGGCCGGGACGTGGCGGTGCTGTATGTGCCCGGGCTGCGCGCCCCCGCGCTGCGGTTCGCCCCGGACGCCGGGCGCGGGGCTTCGGCGGTGGTGGCGGGCTACCCGGAGAACGGCGGCCTGGGCCTGCGGACGGCGACGGTGGCGGACCGGGTGCGGGCGGTCGGCCCGGACATCCACGACGAGCGCACGGTCACCCGGGAGGTGTACGCGATCCGCTCCGAGGTCCTGCCGGGCGACTCCGGGGGCCCGCTGCTGACCCCGGACGGCCGGGTGCTCGGGATGGTCTTCGCCCGGTCCGCCTCGGACGCGGGGACGGGGTATGCGCTGACGGCGGCCGAGCTGACGGGCGACGCCCGGCGGGCGGCCGCGGCGACGGCGCGGGTGGACACCGGAGAGCTGGTCGCCGCGTAGGACCGGTGTTGTCACCGGGACTTCGTGACAGCCGTGTTCACAGGGTCCGGCCCATGAACACGTCGTCCACGTAGCGGCCGTCGAGGAAGAACTCCCCCGGCAGCACGCCCTCGACGGCGAACCCCTCGGACTCGTACAGCGCCCGGGCCGGGGCGTTGTGCCCGAGCACCCGCAGGGTCAGCCGGCGGGCGCCGCGCTCGCGCGCGCGGTCGACGGCGGCCCGGACCAGCGCGCGCCCGACACCCCGGCCGCGCGCCTCGCCGGCGACGGCGAACCCCTGGATCTGCAGGACGTGCGCGTTGGAGGCGAGCGGGGTGGGACGGGCGAGGCGGATGTAGCCGAGCAGGCGTCCGCCGTCCTCGGCGACGAGGAAGTCCTCCGGGCGGTGCCTGTCGTCGAAGAACGGCGGGTACGGCGGCGTCGGCCGGGGCATCACGGCGTGCAGGGGGGACCAGGTGGCCCGGTCGAGGAGGGCCAGTTCCTCCTCGTCGCGGGCCTGGGCGGTGCGTATGCGGGGCTCGGACATGACGATCACCCTAGGGGCCGCCATGCGGGCGGCCAACGGGTTTCCGGGGCGGTGGTGGGGTCATGCTTGGGGCCATGGAACGTTCACGTATCGCGGTGGCCGGCGCGTCCGGTCTCATCGGCGGTGCCCTGGTGCGCTCTCTGGCCGCCGACGGGCACGAGGTGGTGCGGCTGGTGCGCCGGGCGCCCCGGGGCCCGGACGAGGTCCGCTGGGACCCGGAGCGGGGCCGGGTCGACGCGGCCGGGCTCATCGGGTGCGAGGTGGTGGTCAACCTCGCGGCGGCCGGGGTGGGCGACCGGCGCTGGACCCCCGAGTACAAGCGGGTGCTGCGGGACAGCCGGGTGCTGGGCACGGCCGCGCTCGCCGAGGCGGTGGCCTCGCTCCCCGAGCCGCCCCGGGCGTTTCTGAACGGCAGCGCGATCGGCTTCTACGGCGACACCGGCGAGCGGGTGGCGGACGAGGACGCGCCGCCGGGCGACGGCTTCCTGGCCCGGCTGTGCGTGGAGTGGGAGGAGGCGGCGGCGCCCGCCGAGGAGGCCGGGGTGCGGACGGTGTTCCTGCGCACGGGTCTGGTGGTGGCCCGGGGCAGCGGGGCCTGGGGGCGGCTGTTCCCGCTGTTCCGGGCGGGGCTCGGGGGGCGGCTGGGCGACGGGCGGCAGTACTGGTCGTACATCGCGCTGCACGACGAGGTGGCCGCGATCCGGCATCTGATCGACCGGGCGGACCTGTCCGGCCCGTTCAACCTGACCGCCCCGCAGCCGCTGACGAACCGGGAGGTCACCGCGGCGATGGGCCGGGTGCTGCGCCGGCCGGCGGTGTGCGCGGTGCCCGGGCCGGTGCTGCGCGCGGCCCTCGGGGAGCTGGCCGGGGATGTGCTGGCCAGTCAGCGGGTGGTGCCCAGGCGGCTGCTGGAGTCGGGTTTCCGGTTCGCGTTTCCCGGCATCGAGGAGGCGATCCGCGCGGCGTAATGAGCCGGTTGGCAACACGGGCGAACAAAAGTGACCGTATGCGACCTCCATGCGACCGTGCCCTGTTGATGCGCGACTCCTCCTGACCGATCACCGCCCTAACCTCGATCCGAACTCGGGTATCCGTGGCGCCAGTCGGAGGCATGGCTCCTCCACCGGCCGCGTAACCACAGGAGGGGCCTCGTGCTTGAGCCCGCGTACCAGGTGGACGTCGTCATCGTGGGGGCCGGCATCGCCGGCCTCTCGGCCGCTCACCGGCTGACCAGCGCCGGAATCACCACCGCGGTCCTGGAGGCCGCCCCGTACGTCGGCGGTCGCATGTCGACGGAGAAGGTCGACGGCTTCCGGCTCGACCGCGTCGGACAGCTGCTGTCCACGTCCTACCCCGAACTCCGGCTGACCCCGGGCCTGGCCGAGCTGACCGTGCGCCGCTTCGCGCCGGGCGTGCTGCTGCACCGCGACGGGCGCCTCCAGCGCGCGGGCGCCCCGGCGCCCGGCGGAAGCGCGAGGGGCGCACGGGGCGCACTCCACGCGGTCCGCGCCCTCGCCGGCACGCCCAGGGCCGCGGCCGTCCGGGACATGGCCGCCCGGGGTACGGCCGCGCGGGCCACGGCGGCCCGGGCCGCGACCGGCCGGGGTACGACGGTCACGCCCGGCCGGACCGGCACCGCGCCGGTGGGCGGCGCGGTGGACCAGGCCCGGCTGGGCGCCGCGCTCGGCCGGCTCGCGGCGACCCCCGTCGAGCGCGTCCTGGCCCGCCCCGAGCTGCCCGCGGCCCAGGCGCTGGCCCGGCGCGGGGTGCCGGCGCGCACCATCGACGGCTTTCTGCGCCCGCTGCTGGCCGCGCTGCTGTGCGACCCGGAGCTGACCACGTCCAGCCGGTGCGCCGACCTGGCGCTGCGCGCCTTCGCGAGCGGCCGGCTGTGCGTGCCGGAGGGCGGCGCGGAGGCGCTTCCGGAGCTGCTGGCCCGCGCGCTGCCGCCGGGCACGGTGCACACCGGGGTACGGGTCACCTCGGTGTCCACGACCTCGGTGACCACCGCCGAGCGCGGCGAGATCCGCTGCCGGGCGGTGCTGCTGGCCACCGGCGCGCGGGCCGCGGCGGAGCTGCTGCCGGGGCTGCGGGTGCCGGACTTCCATCCGGTGACGGTGGTCCACCACACCACGGACGAACCCGCCGAGGCCCTCCCGGCCGGCGCCTCGCTGCTGCTGGACGCGGACCGGGGCGGGCCGGTGGCGCACACGGCCGTGCTCAGCACCGTGGACCCGAGCCGGGCGCCGGCCGGCCGGGCGCTGATCTCCTCGACGGTGCTGGGCCCGCCGCCGGAGGGCGTCGACACCGCCGTGCGCATCCACCTCGCCCGGCTCTACGGCACCTCCACGCGCCGCTGGGAGACGCTGGCCGTGTTCCACACCCCCGAGGCGGTCCCGGCCATGCGCCCCCCGCACGACCCGCGCCGCCCGGTGCGCCTCCTGGCAGGCCTGTACGTGTGCGGGGACCACCGCGACACCGGCACGGTCCAGGGCGCGCTGCACTCCGCCCGCCGGGCGGCGTCGGCCATCCTGACGGACCTGGGCACGACGGGTTCGATGCACCGCGCGGACCCGGCCCCGGTGCTGCCGAGGGCGGCGTAGCCGCAGGGCGCGGCTTCGGGCGGTCCTACCCCAGCGCCGCGACCTTCTCCCGGTAGCCGCGCACCGGCGCCGCGTCCCGGTAGGGCTCCAGCCGGCGTTCGAAGTCCTTGACGTACTCCACCGCGCGGGCGGACCGCATCTCGGCGGCCTGCCCCGCGGCCTCCGCGGCGAGCGCGCACGCCTGGTCGAGTTCGCCGAGGCCGAGCCGCGCGGTGGCGAGGACGACCCGGCAGAACAGCCGGCTGCGGGCGAAGGCGGGCGCCCGCAGCTGCAGGGCGCGCTCGGCGTGCTGCGCGGCCGCCCGGAACTGCTGGAGGTCCCGGTGGCAGTGCGCGAACTCGTCGGCGAGCTGCCCCTCGTCGAAGAACCGGGCCCAGTGCGGCACCTCGTCCCCGGGCCGGGCCGCCTCCAGCGCGCGCTCGGCCCGCACCAGCGCCGCGGTGCACGCCCGTACCTCGCCGAGGAGGGCGTGCGCCCGCGCCTCGGAGGCGTGCAGCAGCGACTGGACGACGGGCGGGGCGCCGGTGCCGACGCCCTGCTGGGCGACCCGGGTCAGCTGCACGGCCTCCCTGCCGTGCCCGAGGTAGACGGCCTGGCGGCTCATGGTGACCAGGACGTAGGAGCCGTAGGCCCGGTCGCCGGCGGCCTGGGCGAGCCGCAGGGCCTGCACGAAGTAGCGCTGGGCGAGCCCGTGCGCGGCGATGTCGTACGACGTCCAGCCCGCCAGCCGGGTCAGGTCGGCGGCGGCGCCGAACAGCCGGCGGCCGGTCTGCTCGCCGTAGCCGCCGCGGAGCATCGGCTCGCACTCGTGCTCCAGGTAGCGCACCAGCGCCTGCCGGGCGTGGCCGCCGCCGAACCGGTCGTCGAGGGTGCGGAACAGCTCGCCGACCGAGCGCAGCGCGGCGATGTCGCCGGTGGTGACCCGGTGGCCGGGGGCGCGTTCGGCGCTCGCGCGGGCGCGCGCCACGGCCGCCGCCCCGGGCGGGAGCGGGGACCTGGGCGCACCGGGCCTGGCCTGCTGCGGCACCCGGGGCCCCGGCTCGCGGGCCACCCGGTCGTCGGGCTTGCCGATCAGCCAGTCCCGGCTGGGCACGACCAGGCCAGCCGGGGTGAAGGCGATCTTGCGCAGCTCGGCGTGGCTGCCGGAGTCCTTGCGCCACAGGCCGCTGACGATGTCGACGGCCTCCTCCGGGGTGGCCGCGAACTCCAGCCCGGCGTACACCGGCGCACAGGAGTCCAGGCCGAGATCCTGGGCGGTGAGCCGGCGCCCGAGCCGGCGGGTGAAGACCTCGGCGATGAGGGCGGGGGTGGTGCCGCGCGGCTGCTGCCCGCGCAGCCAGCGGGTGACCGACGTCTTGTCGTATCTGAGGTCCAGCCCGTGTTCCAGACCGAGCTGATCGACGCGACGCGCCAGACCCGCGTTGGAGAACCCCGCTTCTGCGATGAGCGCGGCGAGCTGGCGGTTGGGGGTGCGCTGCGCGGGTCGGTCCGTCATCTGCGGTGCGGTCTCCTGCCTTCCGGGCCGGTGCATGTGCCCGGATTGCCTTTGAGCAGCCCTTATGGCCTCACGAACGGCGCGAATGTAGCGGAGAGTGAGCAGACGATCACACACTTTGCGCCACCTTCATTCGATCGAGTGAGGAACGCCCGCCGGGCTGACGCGTGCGGTCCGGACGTACAGTGGCGTGGGCGCGATACATGCCTGACACACCCATCGCCGAGGGAGGCGCTTGCCGTGAGTGAGTTGCGGTTCGTCCGCAGGGGATTCGGTGCCGATGCCGTCGACTACCAGGAGGCCTGGGACGAGCAGCGCCGGATCCACGCGGCCCGGTTCGCCGACGAGGTCCCCGACACCGTGATCCTCCTGGAGCACCCCCCGGTGTACACGGCCGGCCGGCGCACCGAGGACAGCGAGCGCCCGCTGGACGGCACCCCGGTCATCGACGTGGACCGCGGCGGCAAGATCACCTGGCACGGCCCGGGCCAGCTGGTGGGCTACCCGATCCAGAAGCTGCCCCGCCCGGTGGACGTCGTCGCGCACGTACGGCGGCTGGAGGAGGCGCTCATCCGCACCTGCGCCGAGTTCGGCCTGGAGACCACCCGGGTCGAGGGCCGCAGCGGCGTCTGGGTGCTCGGCGACCCGGTCGAGCAGCGGCCGGCGCTCGGGGGGCTGTCGCTGGACTTCGACCCGCGGCTGACCGACGAGGAGTTCGACCCCCGGCTCAACGGCCCGGAGTACGCCCCGTCCAACGCGGGCCAGCGGCGCGAAGACCGAAAGATCGCACAGATCGGCATCCGGGTGGCCAAGGGCGTCACGATGCACGGCTTCTCGTTCAACGTGAACCCGGACATGAAGTGGTTCGACCGGATCATCCCGTGCGGCATCCGCGACGCGGGCGTGGCCTCCCTCGCCAGCGAGCTGGGCCGGGACATCACGGTCGAGGAGGTCGTGCCGGTGGTGGAGAAGCACCTCGGGGACGTCCTGGAGAACGCGGTCCTCAAGCCCCGGGAGATCGAGAAGGCGTCCGCCTGACCGTCGGCGCCGGGAATGCGCCCTGCGGTCAGGAGGTTGGTCTCCCCGGCAGGGCGCGATGAGCACGGGCGTACCCTGGTGTACGCCGAAGAATCGAAGTCACAGGGAGCCGACGTGTCCGCAGTCTCACCCGACGGACGCAAGATGCTGCGCCTGGAGGTCCGCAACAGCCAGACCCCCATCGAGCGCAAGCCCGAGTGGATCAAGACCCGGGCGAAAATGGGCCCCGAATACACGAAGATGCAGAACCTCGTGAAGAGCGAGGGTCTGCACACGGTGTGCCAGGAAGCCGGCTGCCCGAACATCTACGAGTGCTGGGAGGACCGCGAGGCCACCTTCCTCATCGGCGGCGACCAGTGCACCCGGCGCTGCGACTTCTGCCAGATCGACACCGGCAAGCCCGAGGCGCTCGACCGCGACGAGCCGCGCCGGGTGGGCGAGTCCGTGGTGACGATGGACCTGAACTACGCCACCATCACCGGCGTGGCCCGCGACGACCTGCCGGACGGCGGCGCCTGGCTGTACGCCGAGACCGTGCGCCAGATCCACGCCCAGACGGCCGGGCGCGAGGGCGGCCGGACCAAGGTGGAGCTGCTGGCCCCCGACTTCAACGCGGTGCCCGAGCAGCTGGCGGAGGTGTTCGAGTCCCGCCCCGAGGTCTTCGCGCACAACGTCGAGACGGTCCCCCGGATCTTCAAGCGGATCCGCCCCGGCTTCCGCTACGAGCGCTCCCTGAAGGTCATCACCGAGGCCCGCGACTTCGGCCTGGTCACCAAGTCGAACCTGATCCTCGGCATGGGCGAGACCCGCGAGGAGGTCGGCGAGGCGCTGAAGCAGCTGCACGAGGCGGGCTGCGAGCTGGTCACCATCACCCAGTACCTGCGCCCCTCCGTCCGGCACCACCCGGTGGAGCGCTGGGTGAAGCCGCACGAGTTCGTGGAGCTGAAGGAGGAGGCCGAGCAGATCGGCTTCTCCGGTGTGATGTCCGGCCCGCTGGTGCGCTCCTCCTACCGCGCCGGGCGGCTGTACCAGATGGCCGTCGAGAAGCGGGGCGCGTTCGTCGCCGCCCAGGCGGTGTGAGCCCCGCGGCGGTTCCGCGCGGTGAGCCGCGCGTGTGAATCGTCGCACAAATTGCTACTGGCCGGTAATGGCCGAGTCGACGCGGTCCCGGCCGTCCTCGCTGATGAGGGCTTGCGCCGGGGCCGCGCCGTTCGTTCCGGCTCCGGCCCCGGGGGTTCACCACTGTTTGACCGGTCGGTCACGCCCTGGTAACACCAGACAGTGACCCTGGTGTCACGCCCCTGACTCCACCGTTTCGAGGGGGATCCCGATCATGCAGGCACCACCCGTGCGCGCCACCGCCATCCCGTCCTTCACCGACGCGCTGCGCCGCGTCGAGTCCCTGCTGCTGAGCGGCGGCCAGCGCACCGCCCGCCGCAACGCCTGGACCTCCGTCCTGGAGGACCGCCGCCGCGCCAAGGACCGGGTCGAGGCCCAGCGGTTCCTGGAGCGGGCCGCCGCCGGCCGCTCCTGACCCCGCCCGGCCCCGCCCCCGGGCCGGCCCCGCCGGGCACTGCCGTCGAAGGCGCTCCCGGGGGCACGTAGACTTCGTGGCATGGCGAGGAAGGAAACCGCGGCGGACGCCGCGAATGCCGGGCGACTGAAGCAGATCGCCCTCACGTACCAGATGACCCGCAAGGCCGACAAGAAGATCGGCCTTGTACTCGCGGCCGTCGGCATCGGCACGCTCGGTGTCTTCCTCGCGATCGGCTTCCTGCTCGGTCACCCGGTCTACCTGGGCATCTTCGGCCTGCTGGTCGCCCTGCTGGCGACGGCCGTGGTGTTCGGCCGCCGGGCCGAGCGGGCCGCCTTCGGCCAGATGGAGGGCCAGCCGGGCGCCGCAGCGGCCGTGCTGGACAACATCGGCCGGGGCTGGACGACGACCCCGGCGGTGGCGATGAACCGCAGCCAGGACGTGGTGCACCGGGCCGTCGGCAAGGCCGGCATCGTGCTGGTCGCCGAGGGCAACCCGAACCGGGTGAAGACCCTGCTGGCCGCCGAGAAGAAGAAGATGAACCGGATCGTCGCGGACGTGCCGGTGCACGATGTGATCGTGGGCAACGGCGAGGGCCAGGTGGAGCTGAAGAAGCTGCGCACGACCCTGCTGAAGTTCCCGCGGGTCCTGACCGGCCCCCAGGTGACCGCCACCAACGACCGGCTGCGCGCGCTCGGCGACCTGATGAGCAACATGCCCCTACCCAAGGGCCCCATGCCCAAGGGCATGAAGCTGCCGAAGGGCGGCCCCCGGGGGCGCTGACCCGCACCCCGTACGCCATCGACGAAGCCCCGCACCCCCGTCAGGGTGCGGGGCTTCGTTGACACGCCACCGAACGGAGCATCCGGCCGGTTATCGGCTCATCCGCTTTTAGCCTTCGGAATGTGACAAAACGCCATATTACGTACCTCGCATGCGCCACGGCCCTCGTCGGTGCGTTCGCCGGCGCCGCCCCGGCGTCGGCGGCCCACCGGACCCTCGTGGTGCACCCCGGTGAATCCATCCAGAAGGCGGTGAACGCCGCCCGGCCCGGCGACACCGTACGGGTCCTGGCCGGCACCTACCGCGAGAGCGTCACGCTCCGGACGCCCGCGGTGACCCTGCGGGGCGTCGGCCCGCGCACCGTGCTCCGGCCGCCCGCCGGGACCAAGGTCGCCCCGCCCGCCAAGGGCGCCACCCCCACGTGCCTCGGCTCCGGCAACGGCATCTGCGTGGTCGGCAAGAAGAACAAGGCCCTGCGGGACGTCACCGTCGCCGATCTGACGGTGACCGGGTTCGCCAAGGTCGGCCTGTGGTCCACGGGCACCGACCATCTGACCGTGACCGGGGTGACCGCCGACGACAACGGCCAGTGGGGCATCGCCCAGGAGCACTCCACCCGGGGTGTCTTCCGCCGTGACACCGCCCGGCGCAACGGCGACGCCGGCCTGTTCCTCGCCAACAGCGTCAAGGCCGAGCAGGGCGCCAAGGACAGCAAGGGCACGGTGGTCGAGCGCACCCTGCTGGAGGGCAACCGGATCGGCCTGACCGTCCGCCGGCTGCGCGACCTCACCGTCCGGCGCAACCACGTCACCGGCAACTGCGCCGGCGTGTTCGTCGTGGGCGACGAGAACAAGCCCCGGGCGGGCGCGCTGACCGTGCGCGCGAACCTGGTCGAGCGGAACAACAAGTACTGCCCGAAGACCGCCCGGCTGCCCTACCTCCAGGGCTCCGGCATCGTGCTGACCGGTACCGAGCAGACCCTGATCAGCCGCAACACCGTCACCGGCCACTCGGGCCGGTCCCCGCTGTCGGGCGGCATCGTCCTGTTCAAGAGCTTCGTCGGCGCCACCAGCGAGCGGAACCGGATCACCGGCAACCACCTGTCGGACAACTCCCCGGCGGACCTGGTCAACCAGGAGGCGGCGAAGAGCGGCAACGCCTTCACCCGCAACTCATGCCGCGCGTCGAAGCCCGCGGGCCTGTGCTGACCGGACGGCCGTACCCGACCCACGCAAGGAAGGAAGGCGGCACATGACCGCACCATCCCCCGCGCTCTCCACCGCGCCGGAGTCCGGGGCATCCCCCACCCCGCCGCCGTCGATGCGGCTGCGCGAACTCGTGTTCGGGGCGGCCTGCGCCGCCGCCGTCCGCGCCGCCGCCCGGCTCGGTGTCGCCGACGCCCTCGGTGAGGCGCCCATGACCGTGCAGAGCCTGGCGGCGGCCGTGCGCACCGAGCCGGGGCCGCTGCGCCGGCTGCTGCGCGCCCTGTCCTGCTACGGCGTCTTCGCCGAGCGGCCCGACGGCACGTTCGCCCACACCGAGATGTCCCGGCTGCTGCGCGAGGACGACCCGAACAGCCTGCGCGCCATCGCCCTGTGGTGCACCGAGCCGTGGACCTGGGACGCCTGGCCCCGGCTGGACCGGGCGGTGCGCACCGGCCACAACGTCGTACAGGACCTGTACGGCAAGGAGTTCTTCGAGTACCTCAACGAGGACGCCCCGGAGTCCGCCGACGTCTTCAACCGGGCGATGACCCGCTCCAGCGAGCAGTCGGCCCGGGAGGTCGCCGCGCTGCTCGACCTGTCCGGCAGCGACTCGGTCGCCGACCTCGGCGGCGGGCAGGGGCACGTGGTGGCCAGCCTGCTCGACAAGTACCCGGCGATGCTCGGCTATCTGCTGGACCTGCCGCGGGTGGTGGACAACGCCCTGCCCCGGCTGCGCGAGGGCGGCGACCTGGCCGGCCGGACGCGGATCGTGCCGGGCGACATCCGCGAGGCCGTCCCGGTCAAGGCCGACGTCTACATCATCAAGAACATCCTGGAGTGGGACGACGACTCCACCACCCGGCTGCTGCGCAACGTGGTCGAGGCGGGCGGTCCCGGCACCCGGGTCGTGGTGATCGAGAACCTGGTGGACGACACGCCGTCCATGCGGTTCAGCACCGCCATGGACCTGCTGCTGCTGCTCAACGTGGGCGGGGCCAAGCACACCACGGCCAGCATGACCGGCCGGCTGCGGGCGGCGGGCCTGGAGGTCGGCGGCATCCGCCCGGTCAACCCCTTCCTGCACGCGTTCGACTGCACGGTCCGCGGGTGAGACCGCTCCCCCACGGCACACCGGTGCCGGGTCCGCGTCCGACGCGGGCCCGGCACCGGTGCTCCGGACGGGGACCTCAGATTCCGGTGTCGCGCTCCCAGACGTAGAAGCGCTGGGCCATGGCGTCCTTCGGGGACCGCCAGGTCTCGGGGTCGTACGCGCTGACGTACGCCGACAGCCGCTCGCTGACCTCCTTGAACTCGGGGTGGGAGGTGACCTTGGCGATGGCCGGTCCGGGCTCGCGTTCGGACTCGATGAGGTGCATGTACACATCGCCGAACTGGAAGAGGCTGCGCCGGACCACCCCGACGAGGTGCGGCAGCTCTCCGCGGTCGGACTCCGCGAACACCTTGGCGATGTCCGGTGCGGAGCCCGGCGCCATGCGGGCGACGATCAGGGCCTGGTGCACGTCGTCTCCTGCTCTCCGGCTCAGTCGGCCAGGGCCGGGGCGGGCCGCCGGCCGGCCGCCGCCTGCTCGATCTTGTCCCGGATCAGGGCGAGCTGGACCTTGGAGTTCTTGTTGATGTTGTCGGTCATCCAGTCGTCGTCGACCGGCGCGTCCGGCTTCATCTCGAAGTCCTGGGTCCACACCATCCGGGTGCCGGCCGGGACCTCCTCGTAGCTCCAGTGGATGTTCATGTGGGCGAAGGGGCCGGTCTCCACCCGGCGGGCCGTGACGGTGCGCGCGTCGCGGTCCGGCTCGCGCTCGGAGACCCAGCTCCAGACGGTGCCGTTCTCGTCCGGGTGCATGGTCAGCCGGAACGTGGTCTTGGCGCCCTCCCGCTTGAGGACCTCCACCGACGCGTACTCGCTGAACAGCTGCGGCCAGCGCTCCAGGTCGTTGGTCATGTCCCAGACCAGATCCAGCGGGGCGGCGATGGTGATCTCGTTCTGGGTGTGTCCTGCCATGTCAGGCTCCTGCCATCAGGGTGGTGTTGACGAGGTTGAGGAACTGCTGCGGCGTCTTGCAGCGTTCGGCGTCGACCGGCATCGGGGTGCCGTGGGTGTTCTCCAGCTCGCCGACGATGCCGAGCAGGCCGAGCGAGTCGACGCCGAGGACGTCGAAACCGGTGTCCGGCCTCTCCACCAGCTGTTCCGGGCTGACGGTGACCCCGGCGGCCTTCTTCATCAGCGCGGCGAGTTCTTCCACGGTGATCTGCGGCATGTGCTTTCCTCCTTTGCTGTGCTCACTGCCTGGTGCCGGCTCGCAGCACCAGCGCCGAGTTCGACCCCATGAGTCCGCGGCTGAGCACCAGGGCCGTGCGCGGTGCGGCGACGCGGGCGTGGCCCGTCACGAGGTCGAGGTCGTGGCAGACGTCGAAGACGTTCGGCGTCGGCGGGATCAGGCCGTGCTCCATCGCCAGCACGGCCGCGGCGGTGTCCAGGACCGGGGCCGCGCAGTAACCGCGGCCGGTCCCGGTCTTCGGTGCGGTGACCGGGACCCGGGCGGCGTGCGGGCCGAGGGCGTCGGCGAGCGCGAGTACCTCGGCCCGGTCGGCCTCCGGCACCCCGAGGGCGTCGGCGAAGACGACGTCGATCTCCTCGGGGGCGCACCCGGCCTCCGCCAGGGCCTGCCGGATGGCGTGCGCGAGGCCGTGGCGGGACTCCGTCCAGCGGGAGGCGCCGGTGAAGGTGGCCCCGTGGCCCGCGACGACGGCCCGGATGGCGGCGCCGCGGTCCTCGGCGGTGCCCGCCGCCTCGATGACGAGCATGGCGCCGCCCTCGGCCGGCACGAACCCGCACGCCCCCTCGGTGAAGGGGCGGTAGGCCCGGGTGGGGTCGGTCTCCCGGCTCAGTTCCGCGTAACCGAGCTGGCAGACCATCGAGTACGGCGCGAGCGGCGCCTCGGTGGAGCCGGCCACGATCACATCGGTGCCGCGGCGCACCGCCCGGGCCGCGTGGGCGAGGGCGTCCAGTCCGCCGGCCTCGTCGGAGGCGACGACCGAGCAGGGCCCCTTGAAGCCGCGGCGGATGGAGACCTGGCCGGTGCTGGCGGCGTAGAACCAGGCGATGGACTGGTACGGCCCGACGAACCGGCTGCCCTTGCCCCACAGTCGCTGCAGTTCGCGCTGGCCGAACTCGCCGCCGCCGGAGCCGGCGGCGGTGACCACGCCGATGGAGTACGGCGCGTCCGGGATGCCGGACGGCCCGAGCCGGGCGTCGTCCAGCGCGAAGTCGGCGGCGGCCATGGCGTAGTGCGTGAACCGGTCGGTCTGGACGAGGAAGCGCTCCTCGATGGTGGCCGCCGGGTCGAAGGCGCGGACCTCACCGGCCACCTTCAGGGGAAGGTGCTCGCAGCCCTCGCGGGTGACCCGGTCGAGGACGCTGTGGCCCTCCTGGGTCGCCTTCCAGAAGGTGTCGGTGCTGGTGCCGTTGGGTGCGACCACCCCGATGCCGGTGATGGCCGCCTGCCGGTCCTTCGGTTCGCTCATCGTGTGTCCTCACTCCCTCGGCCGGGTCAGGATCACCGCGGACTGGAAGCCCCCGAACCCGCTGCCCACGGACAGCACGCTGGTCAGCTTGCGTTCGCGGGCGACGCGCGGGACGTAGTCCAGGTCGCACTCCGGGTCGGGGATCTCGTAGTTCGCGGTCGGCGGTACGACCTGCTTGGCGAGGGCCAGCACACAGGCGACCAGTTCGATGGCGCCGATCGCCCCGAGGGAGTGCCCCACCATGGACTTGATGGAGCTCATCGGGGTGTCGTAGGCGTGGTGGCCGAGCGCCCGCTTCACGGCCGCCGTCTCGTGGCGGTCGTTCTGCCGGGTGCCGGAGCCGTGCGCGTTGACGTAGTCGATCGCCGTGGGGTCGAGCCGGGCCTGGCCGAGAGCGGTCTCGATGGCCCGCGCCATCTCCAGGCCCTCCTTGGTCAGGCCGGTCATGTGGTAGGCGTTGCCGAAGGTGGCGTAGCCGCCGAACTCGCAGTACACATGGGCACCGCGGGCCCGGGCGTGCTCCAGCTCCTCCAGGACGAGCACCGCGCCGCCCTCGCCCATGACGAAGCCGTCACGGTTGTTGTCGAAGGGCCGGGAGGCGTGCGCCGGGTCGTCGTTGTTCGGGGACGTGGCCTTGATCGCGTCGAAGCAGGCCATGGTGATCGGGGATATCGGGGAGTCCGAGGCCCCGGCCACGCATATGTCGGCCCGCCCCTCCTGGACGGTGTGGAAGGCGTAGCCGACGGCGTCCAGGCCGGAGGTGCAGCCGGTGGAGACGGTCTGCACCGGACCCTGGGCGCCGAAACGTTCCGCCACCGCGGAGGCCACGGTGCTCGGCGAGAACGCCCGGTGCAGCTGCGGCTCCGCCTCGGTGGGATCGACGTCCCAGCGCTGCCCGCGGTGGCTGACCAGGACGTAGTCGTGCTCCAGGCGAGTGGTGCCGCCGACGGCGGTGCCCAGGGAGACACCGACCCGCCAGGGATCCTCCCGGGCCAGGTCCAGTCCGGAGTCCCGGACCGCCTCCTCCCCGGCGACCAAGGCGAACTGGATGTACCGGTCCGCCCGCTGGATCTGTTCCGCGTCCAGGCCGTGCGCGGCGGGGTCGAAGTCGCACTCGGCGGCGATCCGGGACCTGAGCCCGGCCGGGTCGAAGAACGTGATGCCCCGCGTCGCGGTACGGCCTTCGGCCAGCAGGTCCCAGAACGCCGGTACGCCGATCCCGCCCGGAGCGACGACGCCTATGCCGGTGACCGCCACGCGCCGGGTCATGAGCGGACCTGTTCCCGGCCGGCGGGCTCGGCGACGGCGGCCAGGGGCTGCGCCGTCTCCTCGGTGTCGACGTGGCCGAGGGCCGGCTTCGGGGCGAGCGGGCCCAGGTGGAAGACCAGCCGCGCCTCCACGTTGCCGACATTGCGGAACCGGTGGCGCATGTTGATGGGGATCATCAGCCCCTGCTCGGGCCGCAGCGGGTGCGGCTCGCCGTCCAGGTCCACCTCCAGCTGCCCGCACAGGACGTAGACGAACTCCTCGGAGTAGGGGTGGTAGTGCTCACCGATGCGGTCGCCGGGCCGGATGAGGGCCACGCCCATGAAACCGCTGGTGGCACCCACCGTCGTGGGGGTGAGCATGGCGCGCAGATCACCGCCGCGCCGGGTGTTGGGCTCGATCTCGCTCAGGTCGATGATCTTCGGAAGGGGTTTGATCACGGTGATCCTCCGTTGGTTGGGCCGGCCCCGGGGGGTCAGGCGTCGGGCGAACGGCGGTCGGTGACGAGGTCCATGCCGACGGGCTCGCCGTCCAGCAGTGCCTCCAGCCCGGCCGGGTGCCCGGGCTCCGGCGGGGCGCCGAGGCCGGGGCGTACGTCGAGCAGCCGGACGACGACGTCGTCGCGCTGGAAGATCGTGCTGCGCAGCACGGGGCTGTCCGGGTCGTCCGCCGCCGCCTCGTCCCGCTGGGCGAGCAGCTCCGCCAGCCGCATCCCGCTGCCCGGCCGGGCCGGGTAGTACCGGGCCAGCCGCTCGCCCTCGGTCAGCTCGTCCGCGGTGACGTGGTGCACGGCGGGCAGCGCCGCCCGGGTGAAGAACACCCGCGCGGACTCCTGGTCGTTCAGGTCCCGCTCCTGCTCCAGATAGGGGTTGATGGCCTCCTCCACGGCCCGCACCTCGGGCTGCCGGGCGACGTGTCGCAGCGCCGCGAGCAGGTCGCCGCGCACCTCGATGGCCCGCACCACCCGGTTGCCGTGCATGAACAGGGAGGTCCGGCACAGCCGGGTGGTCTCGTCGACCCGGGCCCGGGGCGAGGCGTAGTCCGCCAGGATCCGCTTCACCTCCGCCTCGCTGCCGGGCCGCACCGTGAAGGTGAGCGCGTGCCGGATCACCCCGTCGCCGATCCGGGGGGACGCCTGGAGCCTGCGCCGCCCGGCGGAGCGGGCGGCCGCTCCCCCGGTCTCGCGGACGACGTGGAAGCGCAGCGACCGGGTGTCCCGCACGCAGCTGTGCAGCGGCTCCACCATCCGCACGTGCTCCTCGCTGTTCACCCAGGTGAGGAACGGCGGGGCGCTCTCCCACTCGCTGGTGATGAGCCATTGGGAGGGGTTCTCGATGGACTGGCACAGCTGGTCGCTGACGTGACCGGGAACCTGCGCCACCTGGTTGCACAGCTGTTCGTAGGCCTCCAGGAACTGCTGCTGGGCGCCGTCGTGGACGTCCACGAGGAGGACGACCCGCAGGCGGGAGCCGTCGAACACCGACTGGGAGACCCGCTTCGACACCTGGCGCGTCGAGGGGGCCGAGGGCTTTTCCGACAAGGTGGTCATGCTGCGCACATCTCCTTCACGGGGGCAGAGGCAACGCCGGCCGCCGAATGACGCGACGTCAGCGCTTCTTGATCCTGTGCCGCTTGTGCCGGGTCGCGCGACTCGCGTGAACCACGCGGGTGATTGAGCACGCGAAAGCCGTCCCAGAGGGCACACAAACACCGATGCGCCCCGTATCCCGAACCTTCGCCTCTGGAGCCCTGATGCAGCAGAAAGCCGATCACCGGGTGCCCGTCCTCGTCGTGGGCGGGTCCCTGGTGGGCCTGTCCCTCTCCCTGTTCCTGGGCCGTCTCGGCGTACCGCACATGCTCGTCGAGCGGCACTCCGGGACCTCGATCCACCCGCGTGGCCGCGGCAACAACCTGCGCACGATGGAGCTGTTCCGGGTGGCCGGCATCGAGCCGGACATCAAGGCGGCGGCCTCGCTGCTCGCGGACAACCACGGCATCCTCCAGACGCCCACCCTGGCGGGTGACGCCGGGGAGTGGCTGTTCCGGCACATCGACCCGGGCGGCGGGCTCGCCAAGTTCAGCCCCACCACGTGGTGCCTGTGCAGCCAGAACGATCTGGAGCCGGTGCTGCTGAAGGGGGCCCGGGCGCTCGGCGGCGACCTGCGCTACTACCACGAGCTGGAGTCCTTCTCCCAGGACCCCGAAGGAGTGACGGCGTACGTCCGCGACCGCGACAGCGACGAGCTGTACACCGTCCGCGCCGACTACCTGGCGGCCTGCGACGGCCCGCGCAGCCCCGTGCGGCGCCGGCTCGGCATCGGGCAGAGCGGCCCCGGCGACCTGTTCGCCAACGTCAGCGTCACCTTCCGGTCCAAGCTGCTCGCCGAGACCGTCGGCGACCGGCACTTCATCTGCTGCTACCTCACGAACCCGGAGGCCGACGGCGCGCTGCTGCCGGTCGACAACAAGGAGCACTGGGTCTTCCACGCGCCCTGGCACCCGGAGCACGGCGAGCGGCTGGAGGAGTTCACCGAGGAGCGGCTGCAGCGGCACATCCGGCTGGCCGTCGGCGTGCCGGACCTCGACATCGAGATCACCGGGAAGGCGTCCTGGCGCGCGGCCGAACGGGTCGCCGAGCGGTACACGGCCGGCCGGGTGCTGCTCGCCGGGGACTCGGCCCACGAGATGTCACCGACCGGCGCGTTCGGCTCCAACACCGGCATCCAGGACGCGCACAACCTGGCCTGGAAACTGGCCGCCGTGCTGGACGGCTGGGCCGGGCCCGAGCTGCTGGAGACCTACGACACCGAGCGCCGGCCGGTCGCCCTGGCCACCAGCGCCCGTGCCTCGGCGCGCTCCGTGGAGCACAGCCACCCCGGCTTCGCCCCGACCCCGGGCGTCGGCGGCGGCCCGCGCAGCGGCATCCTCCCGGTGGTCCTCGCCTACCGCTATCTGGAGGGCGCCGTCCTGGACGCCGACCCGGCCCAGCCGGTCGTACCCGACGGGGTGCGGCTGACCGCGGACCCCGGCAGCCGGGCCCCGCACCTGTGGCTGCGCCGGGCGGGTGAACGGCTCTCCACGATCGACCTCTACGAGCGCTCGCTGGTCCTCCTCAGCGACGCCGGCTCGGCGGCGGGCGCGGCCTGGCAGTCCGCCGCGCGGCGCGTCGCGGGCACCGAGGGGGTACGGCTGGAGACGTACCGCGTCGGCAGCGGCCCGGACGCCGACCTCACCTACGACGGCGAGGGCCCCGGCGGCGGCACCGACTGGGCGGCGCTGCACGGCACGACGGCCGACGGCGCGGTGCTGGTCCGCCCCGACGGCTTCGTGGCCTGGCGCGCCCCCGGCGCGGTGGCGGACCCGGAGGCCGAGCTGCGGCGGGTGGTGGGGGCGGTGCTGCGCAGGGGGTGAGCCGGCGGAGACGGCGCGCCGGAGGTCACCCGTAACGGTGGGGCGGGTGACCTCCGGCGCATCCGGGGGGATGCTGTCAGGTGCGGACCCCGACGGTCCCGGCGAGGCGGGTGCCGTCAGATGCGGACCTCGACGGTCTTGGCGAGGCGGTCGTGCAGGCCGCGGCCGTCGCGGTCCCAGATCAGCGCGGGGACCGCCAGGCACAGCAGGACCGTGCGCAGCAGGGCGCGGCCCGGGCTGACCGTGCCGGTGCTCAGGGCGACCACCCGGATGCCGAAGAGCCGCTTGCCGGGGGTGCAGCCGACGGTGCCGACGGTGAGGGCGCTCAGCACGAAGAACACGCCCAGCGCCCAGTTGCTCGTGAGCGCCCCGTTGCCGTGCGTGATCAGGCCGTATGCGATCAGGACGCACAGCGCCCAGTCCACGGCGAGCGCGCCGAGCCGCCGTCCGGGCCGTGCGATCGAGTTCGGCCCGTGCTCCGGGAGCCCGAGCTGCTCGCCCCGGTAGCCGAAGTCGGCACCCGCCTCCTCCATGGCCGCGCGCGGGCCGGAGAGCCACGATCCGATTGCCTGCCTGTTGTCCACCCGTCCACGGTACTGCGCCCGGTTTCGGGCACTACGCGCAGGGGTGTGCGGGGGCTACGGTGGACACGTGGCCGGTTAACGTCTGCGAAACAAACGGGTCACGCCCGAGAAATCACCCGTCCCTAGGGTCGAGACCAGCGTGTGCCACCGCACTGGCCGCACGAACGATCTACCACCCCGGCGAGGACGGTCGGGAGTAGGAGGAGCTGGATGTTCCAGAACGCCGACGAGGCCAAGAAGTTCATCGCGGACGAGGACGTCAAGTTCGTCGACGTCCGATTCTGCGACCTGCCGGGCGTCATGCAGCACTTCACGGTGCCCGTTGAGGCGTTCGACCCGGACGAGGAGCTGGCCTTCGACGGATCGTCGATCCGCGGTTTCCAGGCCATCCACGAGTCCGACATGGCTCTGCGTGCCGACCTGTCCACGGCCCGTGTCGACCCGTTCCGCCGGGACAAGACCCTCAACATCAACTTCTTCATCCACGACCCGATCACGGGCGAGCAGTACTCCCGTGACCCGCGCAACGTGGCGAAGAAGGCGGAGGCGTACCTGGCGTCGACGGGCATCGCCGACACCGCGTACTTCGGTCCCGAGGCCGAGTTCTACGTCTTCGACAGCGTGCGCTTCGCCACCTCGGCGAACGAGTCCTTCTACCACATCGACTCCGAGGCGGGTGCCTGGAACACCGGCGCCCTGGAGAACAACCGCGGTTACAAGGTCCGCTACAAGGGCGGCTACTTCCCGGTCCCGCCGGTCGACCACTTCGCCGACCTGCGCGCCGAGATCTCCCTGGAGCTGGAGAAGCAGGGCCTGAAGGTCGAGCGCCAGCACCACGAGGTGGGCACCGCCGGACAGGCGGAGATCAACTACAAGTTCAACACGCTGCTGGCCGCCGCCGACGACCTCCAGCTCTTCAAGTACATCGTGAAGAACGTGGCCTGGCGCAACGGCAAGACCGCGACCTTCATGCCGAAGCCGATCTTCGGTGACAACGGCTCGGGCATGCACGTGCACCAGTCGCTGTGGAGCAACGGCGACCCGCTGTTCTACGACGAGGCCGGGTACGCGGGCCTGTCGGACATGGCCCGCTACTACATCGGCGGCATCCTCAAGCACGCCCCGTCGCTGCTGGCCTTCACCAACCCGACGGTGAACTCGTACCACCGTCTGGTGCCGGGCTTCGAGGCGCCGATCAACCTGGTGTACTCGCAGCGCAACCGCTCGGCCGCGATGCGCATCCCGATCACGGGCTCCAACCCGAAGGCCAAGCGCGTCGAGTTCCGCGCGCCCGACTCCTCCGGCAACCCGTACCTGGCCTTCTCGGCGCTGCTGCTCGCGGGCCTGGACGGCATCAAGAACAAGATTGAGCCGGCCGAGCCGATCGACAAGGACCTGTACGAGCTGGCTCCCGAGGAGCACGCGAACGTCGCCCAGGTCCCGACCTCGCTGAACGCCGTCCTCGACGCGCTGGAGGCCGACCACGAGTTCCTCCTCCAGGGCGACGTGTTCACGTCCGACCTGATCGAGACGTGGATCGACTTCAAGCGCACCAACGAGATCGCGCCGCTCCAGCTGCGTCCGCACCCGCACGAGTTCGAGCTGTACTTCGACGTGTGACGGTCCCCGCACCACACCCGAGGCCCCGCCGCTCCCCGTGAGCGGCGGGGCCTCGGTCTTTCCGGTGGTGGCTGTGCAACCTTTCCCGGCTCTCAGACTTCCTATTGTCGGAGGATCATGCCTCCGCGGTGCCGGACGAGAGAGGTTGTACGGGGTATGGCGGAACAGGACGAGTGGGAGCGCGAGTTCGATCACGCGTGGGTGAACTCGGCCGAGCACAAGGAGCCCTCCGCGCGGGCCCGGATGCTCGCCGCGCGGTGGAAGGAGAACCCGCCCGAGCCGGCGCCGTTCCGTGCCGATCCGGACCCGGTGGGCCCGCGCCGGTCCTCCTGGGTGTCGACGGCCGTGGTACTCGGCTGCGTGGCCGCGGTGATCGTGCTGCTGGGGTACGCGCAGCTGCGGTCCCCCTACTGATCTCCCCCGGGCCGGCGGGCACCGGCGGGTGCACACTGGACAGCGGGGCGAGTGCCCGGCTGCGGGGTGATGCGAGATGCCAAACCGCTTCCACAGTGATCGGCGGCTGACCGTGCGGATGGGTCTGACGCTGTTCCTGCTCGGGCTGCTGTACGTCGGCTCCGTCGCGGCGCTGATCGTGCTGCTGAGGTCCTGGGTGCTGGTCGCCGTCCTGATCGGGGCGCTGTTCGTGGCCCAGTTCTGGTTCTCCGACCGGATCGCCCTGTTCGCGATGCGCGGCCGGCCCGTGGCGCGGGAGGAGTATCCCGAGCTGCACGCCGTGGTCGACCGGCTGTGCGCGATCGCGGACCTGCCGAGGCCCGTGGTCGCCGTGTCCGCGATGGACATGCCGAACGCGTTCGCGACCGGGCGCGGTCCCGACCACGCCGTGGTGTGTGTGACCACCGGGCTGCTCCGCCGGCTGGAGCCCGCCGAGCTGGAGGGCGTGCTCGCGCACGAGCTGTCGCACGTCGCGCACAAGGACGTCGCCGTGATCACGGTGGCGTCCTTCCTCGGGGTGGTCGCGGGCCTGGTCGTACGGTTCGCCTTCTACTCGCAGATCTTCGGCGGGGGCCGCCGGGACCAGAACACGGCCATCGTCTTCGCCGCCGTCCTGGGTGTCTCGGCGGCCGTGTACGCGCTCAGCTTCCTGCTGATCCGGGCGCTGTCCCGGTACCGGGAGCTGGCGGCCGACCGCGCGGCGGCGCTGCTGACGGGGCGGCCGTCGGCGCTGGCGGCGGCGCTCACCAAGGTCTCCGGGGAGATCGCGCGCATCCCGACGAAGGACCTGCGGACGGCCCAGGCGTTCAACGCGTTCTACTTCACCCCGGCGGCCGGCCGGGAGCCCGGCATCGAGCGTTTCTTCTCCACCCACCCGCCCCTGGCACAGCGGCTGGAGCAGCTGGGCCGGATCTCGACGGAGCTGGGGGAGGCCGCCGCCCCGGGGAAGGCGGGCTGACCTGGAAGGCCGGTCCGGCCGAGGCCGCCTGCGGAGGAGGGCTGATCGTGCGGCTGCTGGACGTACTCCTGGGGCGTACCCGGCCGGTCGCGCCCGATCTCGACCGGCTGTTCGCGCTGCCGTCGGCGGCGGTGACGCTGGAGGCGGCGACCGGTCTCGCACCGGCCGGGAGCGGGGCGGTGTGCTTCGCCACGGTGGAGGGGGCGGCCTTCGAGCGGATCCGCCAGGAGGCGCGGGCGCTGCTGGACGCCGACCGCGACCGTACCGGCCCGCCGGTGCAGCCGTACCGGGACGCCTACGGCTACTCCTGGCTGGTCTCCCGCCGCTCCCCCGGACAGCTGCCGCAGCTCGTGGCCGATCTGCACGCGGTGAACAGCTCGCTGGAGTCGGCCGGCTTCGGCCCGCAGCTGCTGTGCTCGCTCGTGTCCTTCACGAACGGCGCCGAACGGCGGGTGGCACTCGTGTACCTCTACAAGCGCGGCACCTTCTATCCGTTCGCCCCGCTGCCCGGTGCCGCCGAACGGCGGGACACCGCGCTGGAGCTCCAGCTGAGGTCCGTCCTCGACGGTGATCTGCCCGTCGAGCCGGAGCTGGGGCGCTGGTTCCCGGTGTGGGGCGCCCCCGGCCTGTGACGGCCGGGGGCGCCCCCGCGTTCACCTCGTCTTCTCGCGTTCCTGCCGGCGGGCCTCGAAGGGACGCTCACGGCGGTAGCGGCGCTCCCAGCGGGCCTGGCGGTCCCGGCGCTCCCGGTACGCCCGGTAGTCGTCGGGGAGGGTGCCCGCGGCGGTGCCGGGCGGGGTCGTGCCGGGGGAGCCGCGGCCGTGCGTCGCGTACAGATACAGCAGCGCCACCGCGGCCGGCCACCAGAGGTGGTTTCCGATTCCGAGGATCACCAGGACCACGGTCCCGGTCGCGAGAATGCCACGCATGACGGACCTCCGTGGGGTGAGGAGGGGGTGGAAGCGGAGCGTGTCTGTTGCGTCTCCGTACGTACAGCGTAGGGAGGGCGCGATCACCGGCGCATCCCGTTTTCCGCGCGCCCCTGAGGGGTTTTGGGGGGTTTCCGCGGGGCGGGTGAGGGCGCCGTGAGTGAATGGCCCGCATGGACCAGATCTCCACCTTCACCCACGCGTACGACGGTGAGCGGCTCAGCGGGGCGGTCGCCGGGCCGGCCGGCCGGGCCACCGCGCTGCTGCTGCACGGCGCGGGCAACGGCAGCAAGGAGCGGTCGCTGCCGTTTCTCGCCGACTTCGCCGGCCAGGGCTGCCGCGCCCTCGCCTTCGACTTCTCCGGGCACGGTGAAAGCACGGGCGAACTCGCGGACTTGAGCCTGCGCCGCCGGTACGAGCAGGCGGTGGCGGTGCTCGACGCGCACGCCCCGGGGGACGATCCGCTGATTCTGATCGGGTTCAGTATGAGCGGGCAGACGGTCGCGGATCTCATGCGGCACTACGGGCGCCGGGTCGCGGCCGTGGGGCTGTGCGCGCCCGCCGTCTACGGACCGGACGCCTGGGACGTGCCGTTCGGCACCGGCGACAGCCGCTTCTCGGAGCTGATCCGCACGCCGGACAGCTGGCGGGACTCCCCCGCCCTTGAGGTGTTCCGCGCGTACGAGGGCCGGACGGTGCTGGCGGTGCCGGGCCACGACACGGTCATCCCGGCGGCGGTCACCGAGGCCATACAGGAGGCGCTGTCGGAGCGCTCCCGGTTCTCCCGCCTCGACCTCCCGGACGCCGAACACATCCTGGGTCTGTGGTTCCGCGACCACGACGGGGACCGGCGGGCATTCGTGACGCGGCTGCTGGCGGGCCTGGACGGGCACACGGAGGCGCCCCCTCGCTGACGGCGCCGGGTGCCCCGCGGCGACGCGAGGGCACCCGGCACCCGGCTCAGCGCGAGTAACGCATCAGCGCCCGCACCATGTGGCAGGTCGTGTCGGAGGGCGGCCGCATGCCGATCCGCTCCGCCGTCCCGCGGATCGTCTCGTCGTGCGCCTGGTCCGGCAGATAGACCCCGGAGTCGAGCAGGGCTATGGCGAGGCGCATGGCCTTCAGACGCCGGTTGTGCGTGACGTACCACTGGCGCGGCCGTCCGGCGGGCAGCGGTCGCTTCGCCTCGGGCTCGTAGGGCGAGTCGAACAGCACGGGGTGCTTGGCGGTGGACTGGGTCGGCAACGGCTTCGGCTTGAGGGCGGCAGCGGGCACAGGCATCCTCCTGTCGCGGTCAGACCGGTCGCCGGCGGCCCGGCGCCCGGTCTCGAACACTGCTTCCAGTCTACCGGCGGCCACTGACAATCGGTCGGCTGCGGAAGCGAGTGAATCCGCAGCTCACGCGGGAAATTGGCGTTCCGTCACCGGTGGTGGGGATGAGGCTGCCGAGGTGCCATGAATTCGAACAGAGCCGATACCGCGTACCGTGTCGCCCATGGAGATCTGGATCAATCCCGCCTGCTCGAAGTGCCGTAGCGCGCTCACCCTGCTCGACGCCGAGGGGGCCGAGTACACCGTGCGGCGGTACCTGGAGGACGTGCCGGGCGAGGACGAGATCAGGGCCGTACTGGACCGGCTGGGCCTGGAACCGTGGGACATCACCCGTACCCAGGAGGCGGCGGCCAAGGAGCTGGGGCTCAAGGACTGGCCGCGCGACGCGGAGACCCGGGACCGCTGGATCGCCGCGCTCGCCGGGCATCCCAAGCTGATCCAGCGGCCGATCATCACCGCGGACGACGGGACGGCACTGGTGGCCCGCAGTGAGGAGGCCGTACGGGAGGCCCTCTCCCACAGCAAGCGCTGAGCCTCCCGTCGTACCAGGGGGTCCGGTGCGGGAGACCCGGTCGTACGCAATCCGCACGGCCGGAAACCGCCCCCTCTCACCACGTGAACCTCGGCACACAGACACCAGGTAACACGGGGTTCACATTCGGGCAATGGCCGGGAAACCGCCTGTTGACAGGCTGCCCGCAGTTCGAGCGGCGCCCCAGTGCCGCAGCGCCGCGGCATCCGCCCAGGCGGACGCACCCGACCCACCCCCGAAGGATGTGGCCCCCGTGACCTTCAAGGCCGAGTACATCTGGATCGACGGCACCTCGCCGACGGCCAAGCTCCGTTCCAAGACGAAGGTCATCACGGGTGCCCCGGCCGGTCTCGACGCGCTGCCGCTGTGGGGCTTCGACGGCTCCTCCACCAACCAGGCCGCGGGCCACTCCTCGGACTGCGTGCTCAAGCCGGTCTTCACCTGCCCGGACCCGATCCGCGGCGGCGACGACATCCTGGTGCTGTGCGAGGTGCTGGACACCGACCTGACTCCGCACCCGACCAACACCCGCGCCGCGCTGGCCGAGGTGGCCGAGCGGTTCGCCGCGCAGGAGCCCATCTTCGGCATCGAGCAGGAGTACACCTTCTTCGCGGGCTCCCGTCCGCTCGGTTTCCCCGAGAACGGCTTCCCGGCCCCGCAGGGCGGCTACTACTGCGGTGTCGGCGCCGACGAGATCTTCGGCCGGGACGTCGTCGAGGCCCACCTCGACAACTGCCTGAAGGCGGGCCTCGGCATCTCCGGCATCAACGCCGAGGTCATGCCCGGCCAGTGGGAGTTCCAGGTCGGCCCGCTGGCCCCGCTGGAGGTATCCGACCAGCTGTGGGTGGCCCGCTGGCTGCTGTACCGCACCGCCGAGGACTTCGGTGTCTCCGCGACCCTGGACCCCAAGCCGGTCAAGGGCGACTGGAACGGCGCGGGCGCGCACACCAACTTCTCCACCAAGGCCATGCGCGAGGGCTACGACGCCATCATCACCGCCTGCGAGTCGCTCGGCGAGGGCTCGAAGCCGCTGGACCACGTGAAGAACTACGGCGCCGGCATCGACGAGCGCCTGACCGGTCTGCACGAGACGGCCCCGTGGGACAAGTTCTCCTACGGCGTCTCCGACCGGGGTGCCTCGGTGCGCATCCCGTGGCAGGTCGAGAAGGACGGCAAGGGCTACATCGAGGACCGCCGCCCGAACGCGAACGTCGACCCGTACGTGGTGACCCGCCTGCTGGTGGACACCTGCTGCTCCGCGCTGGAGAAGGCCGGCCAGGTCTGATCCGTCCCGCACCTTCGAGGGCGCCCGCCGTGACGGCGGGCGCCCTCGTCGCGTATCCGGCCTCGGAGAGGGGCCGTTGAGCCCCCGCCGTGATGGCCGGGCCAGTAGGCGCCGTCCGGAATGTGAGACGGCGTTCCGGACTCCCCCGGCCCGCTCCAGGCCGCTGAACAGGGCAGAAAGCCGGTGCTCCGAGGGGTTGTCACGTCAATGTCACACCAAGGAAGCGTCCAAGCAGTGAGAGGAGGCTCCTGCGCGCCGCGCGGCTCTGCTTCAATGGGACCATGGCCAGCATCCAGCAGATCACCGCGACGGGTCGCTACGACCTCCAGCCGTTCTGGCCTTCCCGTCAGCACCACGACTTCGACCGTGTGTGTCGCCCCGCGAGGAACGCGCGGGCCCTCTAAAGCCGTACCCCCGGCCTTCGGCCAGCGCGAAACGACGTACGTCCTCCGGCGACGCCCGACCACGAATCGGGGCCGCCGCACCTCCCGACGACCTCCTCGCGCGAAAGAGCTGACCTCCCATGGCGACCACCCGATCCCTCTCCACCGCCACCCTGCCCACCCCCGCCCGGCACCGACTGCGTGCCGTGGACCGGGACGAGGCGGTCCACGTGGCGGACTTCCTGCCGCCGGGCGCCACCTGGCTGCCCGCCCCGCAGCACGCCCTGCCCACCCTGCCGGGCCAGCCGCCGATGGTCGGCTACCTGGTGCTGGTCCCCGCCGACCAGCGGCCCCCGTTCCTGCCGGTCGCCGTCCCCGACCAGCCGCAGCCCGGGGACGAGACGGCGGCGCCGGACGCCGGCACCGAGCCGCTGGTGCGGATCGACGCCGTGCGCCGCACCGCCAGCGTCGAGGGCCGCGAACTCGACCTGACCTACCTGGAGTTCGAGCTGCTGGCCCACCTGGTGGCGCACCCGCACCGGGTGCACACCCGCGACCAGCTGGTCACCACGGTATGGGGCTACGGCCACGTCGGCGACGGCCGCACCGTGGACGTGCACATCGCCCGGCTGCGCCGCAAGCTGGGCGACCGGCACCGCAAGTCGATCCAGACCGTGCGCCGGGTCGGCTACAAGTACACCCCGCCGGCCGCCCGCTGACCGTTCTGCCCTCGGCAGAGCCCCGCGCGCACACCGCCCCGCACCGGGCAGGATCACCGGCATGAGACTTCTCGTGCTGGGCGGTACGGAGTTCGTGGGGCGCGCCGTCGTCGAGGCCGCGCTCGGGCGGGGCTGGGAGGTGACCGTCTTCCACCGGGGACGGCACCGGCCCCCGCCCGGGGTGCGGTCGCTGCACGGCGACCGCGCCGCGTCCGACGGCCTCGCCGCGCTCACCGCCGAGCGGGCCGGCTGGGACGCCGTGGTGGACACCTGGTCGGGCGCCCCGCGCGCCGTGCGCGAGGCGGCCCGGCTGCTGCGCGGCCGGGCCGGGCGGTACGCGTACGTCTCCAGCCGGTCGGTGTACGTCTGGCCCTGGCCGCCCGGCGCCGCCGAGGACGCCCCGCTGGTCGAGGGCGCCGCCGACGCCGACGCCACGGACTACGCGGCCGACAAGCGCGGCGGGGAACTGGCCGCCGTCGGCGCCTTCGGCGCGGCGGACTCGCTGCTGGTACGGGCCGGGCTGATCCTCGGCCCGTACGAGAACGTGGGCCGGCTGCCCTGGTGGCTGACCCGGATCGCGCGCGGCGGCCCGGTCCTGGCACCCGGCCCGCGCGAGCTGCCCCTCCAGTACATCGACGCCCGCGACCTCGCCGACTGGCTGCTCGGCGCCCTGGAAGGCGGCCTGTCCGGGCCGTACAACGTGGTGAGCCCGCCCGGCCACACCACCATGGGCGAGCTGCTCGACGCCTGTGTGCGGGCGACCGGCGCGGACGCGGAGCTGCGCTGGACCGACCCGGAGACGGTCCTGGCCGCCGGGATCGAGCCGTGGACCGAGCTGCCGGTGTGGGTGCCGCCGGGCGGCGAGACGCACGGCGCGGTGCACGGCGCGGACGTGTCACGGGCGGTGGCGACCGGGCTGGTGTGCCGCCCGGTGGCGGAGACGGTCGCGGACACCTGGCACTGGCTGAGCGGGCTCGGCGGCACCGGACCACTGCGGCCGGACCGCACCCGTCCGGGGCTGGACCCCGAGGTGGAGGCGAAGGTGCTGGGGCTGGTGTGACGCCGGGGCCCGGCCCGGGGTGTACCTGGCACCACCCCCTGACGTGGGGCTCCGCCCCGTGACCGGGCCCGGCGGACCGGCCAGACTGGCGGCATGAACACCGACGTCCAGCGGGACGACTTCCGCGCCCGCACCCGGCAGGCGGTGCTGGCCGCCGTACAGGGCCTGGTCCTGGCCCTGGTGATGCCGCCGGTGACGGTGCTGTGCCTCGCCTTCACCGTCATGTCCCTCGAACTCCTCCCGCTCGGCCTCGGTCTGTTCCTGGTGCCCCCGGTGCTCGGCGCGGTGCGCAGGTACGCGCGGGCCCGGCGGGAGCTGGCCGCGGAGTGGGGCGGGGTGGTGATCCCGGTGGTGTACCGGCCGGTGCCGCCGGGGGCGGGCCCGTGGACGCACACGGTCACCCTGCTCCGTGACCCGCAGACCTGGCGGGACCTGCTGTGGCTGCTGACCGACATGACCGCGGGCACGGTCACCGCGCTGCTCCCGGCCGTGCTGCTGTTCTTCCCCGTCCAGGGGTTCCTGGTGGCGGCCGGGCTGTGGCGGGCGTACGTCCACGGGCCGGGCGACACCTACTGGTACGCCTTCGTGCCGGTCACCGGGCAGGCGACCGCGCTGCTCGCCGCCGTCCTCGCCGCCGTGCTGCTGGTGGTCGCCCACCGCTTCACCCCGTCGCTGCTCACGGCGCACTTCCGGCTCACCCGGGCCGTCCTCGGCGGCGGCCGGGGCGACCTCACCGAACGGGTGCGGGTGCTGACCGAGACCCGGCGGGACGCGGTGGACACCTCGGCCGCCGAACTGCGCCGCATCGAACGGGACCTGCACGACGGCGCGCAGGCCCGGCTGGTCGCCATGGGCATGGACCTCGGCACCATCGAGATGCTGGTCGAACGGGATCCGGCCGCGGCGAAGGAACTGATCGCGCGGGCCCGCCGGAACTCCGCCGAGGCCCTGGAGGAGCTGCGCGACCTGGTGCGCGGCATCCATCCGCCGGTCCTCGCCGAGCGCGGACTCGGTGACGCGGTACGGGCGTTGGCGCTGCGGCTGCCGCTGCCGGCCGAGGTGAGCGTGGAGCTGTCCGGCCGGGCGGAGGCGCCGGTGGAGTCGGCCGCCTACTTCGCGGTGAACGAGGTGCTGACCAACGCCGTCAAGCACTCCGGTGCCGACCGGGTCTGGATCGACGTGCACCACACCGACGGCCGACTGCGGCTCACCGTCACCGACAACGGCCGGGGCGGCGCGGCGGCGCGGGCCGGGTCGGGGCTCGCGGGGGTGGAGCGCCGGCTGGGTACATTCGACGGCGTCCTGGCCGTCAGCAGCCCCGCCGGCGGTCCCACCATGGTGACCATGGAGATCCCGTGCGTGTTGTCCTGGCCGAAGACCTCTTCCTGCTGCGCGACGGGCTGGTGCGGATGCTGACGGCCTACGGCTTCGAGATCGCGGCGGCCGTCGAGTCCGGCCCGGAACTCGCCAAGGCGCTGGAGGAATTGACGCCGGACGTGGCCGTGGTGGACGTACGGCTGCCGCCCACGCACACCGACGAGGGCCTGCAGTGCGCGCTCGCCGCCCGCCGGACGCGGCCCGGGCTGCCGGTGCTGGTGCTCTCCCAGCACGTGGAGCAGCTGTACGCGCGCGAGCTGCTCGCCGACGGCAACGGCGCGATCGGCTATCTGCTCAAGGACCGGGTGTTCGACGCGGAGCAGTTCGTGGACGCCGTACGGCGGGTGGCGGCGGGCGGTACGGCCATGGACCCGCAGGTGATCCAGCAGTTGCTGTCCCGGCGGTCGGCCGAGGACCGGCCGCTCGCCCGGCTGACCCCGCGGGAGCGGGAGGTGCTGGAGCTGATGGCCCAGGGCCGGTCCAACGCGGGCATCGCGGCCCAGCTCGTGGTGACGGAACGGGCGGTCGCCAAGCACACCTCCAACATCTTCGCCAAGCTGGGCCTGGAGGTCTCGGACGACGACAACCGGCGCGTCCTTGCGGTGCTCGCCTATCTGGACCAGGACCGGTGAGACATCAACTCCGCTGATTCTCCGGGGAATTCGCGGGACCGGTGAACACCTCTGGGGCGGCGTCCGTATGGAAGGGCGCCGCTTCACTCCTGTCGGGCGCCTCGGTGCCGCCCCACAAGGACGTCAGAGGAGTTCCATGGGACGCAACACACGAAAACGCCGTACGCCGCCGGCCGCCAAGGCCATCGCCGCAGCGGCGGCCCTAGCGCTCGGCGGGGGCGGGCTGCTCTGGGCGAACTTCCACGCCTCGGCGCACGAGCCGGACCAGCGGGCCTGGGGAGGCAACCAGACCAAGGCCGCGACGGCCCAGGTCGCCACCGTCTCCTGCCCGGACGTCGGCCAGCGGCTGACGAACGTGCCGGACGCGGCACGGCAGGGCGTGGCACGGGAACTGGCCGCTCTGGACCGGCAGATCGCCGAGGCGTACGCCCGGCTCGCCGCCACCCGCGACGCGCAGGCGAAGGACCCCGGCTTCGTGCGGAACGCGATCGTCGGCCCGCTGGGCGAGAAGCGGGCGGCGACGATCGACCGGATCCGGATCGGCATCCAGCGGGCCGGCGGGTCCTTCGACAACACGCTGGCCCAGCTCGCCCCCTGCACGACGCGGGCCGCGAACCAGACGAACGCGGGCGGCGGACAGCAGAACGGGGACGGACAGCAGAACGGCGGGCAGCAGCAGGACAACGGCGGCCGGCAGGGCGGCGGGACCGGCGGGCAGGCCGGCAACGGCCCCGTCGCGGCGGACTTCGTGGACATCACCAAGGTCGCGCCGAACGTCCAGGGCAAGCCCCGCCGGACGGCCAACGCCTCGACCGGCACGTTCACCACCCGCTGCGGGGTGAACGCCAACAAGAACCACAACACCGACAACGTGATCGTGGCGCCCGGTGTCAGCAACGGCGCGCACCATCTGCACGACTACGTCGGCAACCAGAAGGTCGACGCCTTCGCCAACAACCAGACGCTCCTCCAGGGCGGCACCAGCTGCCGGAACCCCGGCGACCTGTCGTCGTACTACTGGCCGGTGGTCCGCGTCCAGGACGGCACCCGGGACTTCGACCAGAACGCCGACGGCGGCGGCAAGGAGGGCAACGTCGGCCGGATCCTGACCCCGGTCCAGGCCGAGATCAAGTACGTCGGCAGTCCGGCCGCCAAGGTCGTCGCGATGCCGCGGTTCCTGCGCATCATCACCGGTGACGCCAAGACCACCACCAACGGCCTGGCCAACGCCAACGCGCACTGGAGCTGCACCGGCTTCGAGAACAAGGTGCAGCTCACCGAGCGGTACCCGATCTGTCCGCAGGGCAGCAAGGTGGTGCGCTCGTTCGCCTTCCAGAGCTGCTGGGACGGGCGGAACGCCGACAGCGCCAACCACCGCACGCACGTGGCCTTCGCCGACCCGGCCAGCGGGGCCTGCCCGAACGGGTTCAAGGCGATCCCGCAGCTGACCATGCGGCTCGTCTACGCCGTCCCCCCGCCGGTGATCCGGAACGGCCAGGTGAAGAACGCCTACGCGGTGGACGGCTTCCCCGAGCAGCTGCACAAGCCGGCCACGGACCACGACGACTTCATCAGCGTCACCAGGAACGGACTGGCCAACCAGATCGCCAACTGCCTCAACCGCGGTCAGAACTGCGCGTGACCCCCACCACGGGCAGCTGACCGAAGGCCGGTGACGTCCCCCGTCGTCACCGGCCTTCCCCCTGCCCGCGACCGGGTCAGCCGCCGTGCGCGTGGTGGTCGGCGCCCGCCTCCAGCTCGCCGCCCAGCGTGCCGCGCAGCGCCCGGACCACTCCTTCGTCGCCGACGGCGACCCACTTGCGGCCGACCAGGTAGTGGCCGCCGTAGTCCTTGGCCTCGTCGGTCCACTCGCGCCGGCCCCGGTCGGTGGCGAAGGTGGCGAGGACGAACCGCCCCTGCTCCGTACGGCAGATGGCCTGGCGGATCTCGTCGGCGTCGGTCTGCACGTCCGGCTCGCACTTCACCTCGGCGGCCAGTTCCTCCAGGCTGCCGGTCGCGGTGGGCGGCACCCGGCCGGTGTCCCCGCCCGAGCCGCAGCCCGCCAGCGCCAGCAGCACGGCCCCGACGGGCACGAGTCGCGTCACCCTCATCTGTCCCTCCGGATCCTGGTGTGCCGGGCAGGCCCCGGCGCCCACGGATACGGCTGCCGGGCCCGGGGCGCTCAAATCCGGAGACCCGGCGCGCACACGTGTGCGAGGGTGGCGCGGTGAACCAAGACTGGGAAGACCGCGTGACCGCCGCCTGGGCCTCGTTCGACGACTATCCGCAGGAGCGCGCGCACGAGTTCCGCGCGCTGATCGACGCCCTTGTCGCCGAACTGCCCGACGACAGCCCGCTCGGCCCGTTCGAGCGGGCCTGCGCCTGGGACTCGACCGGGCACTCGGACAAGGCGGTACCGCTGTACCGGGAGGCGCTGGCCCGCGGCCTGACGGGCTACAAGGGCCGCCGGGCGAGGATCCAGCTGTCCAGCAGCCTGCGGAACGTCGGGCAGCCGGAGGAGGGCGTGAAGCTGCTCACCCCCGAACTGGACGGCCCGTCGGACGAGTTGGACGACGCGGTCCGGGCGGCCCTCGCCCTGTGCCTGTCCAGCCTCGGCCGCGACCGCGAGGGCCTCGCCCTGGTGCTCGGCGCGCTCGCCCCGCACCTGCCGCGCTACCAGCGGTCGATGGCCAACTACGCGCGCGCCCTGGTCGATACGGAGGCCTGAACCGGTCACCTCTCAGAGCTTGGTCAGATTCACTCGCCGGTGGTGTGTCCGCTTGATCGTTTGTTCCGTCGACCTGATGTGATGGGTGGCGAGCTGGCTGCTGACCGTGTAGTCTGGAGGATTTCGCGGCGGAGATGGGCGACCCGTTCGTGTCCGCGCCCGCCGGGCCTGGCCGCTACAGCATGTGATCAAGCCGATCTCGCTGATTGTGGATGACACCAGCTTCCTCAGGGACGGGGACGCCTCAGCGTGCGTGGCCCGGCAGTACACCGGCATCGCCGGCAAGGTCACCAACTGCCAGGCCAGAGTGTCCCCGCACCTGGCTCGGACAGCGCGTCGGCGCCTGTCGACTGGCGGTTGTCTCTGCCTGAGAGCCGGCATCCCGCCTCGCCGAAGGCGGATACGGTCAAGGTGGCCCGCCGCACCACGTGGGGCATCGCAACCGACGTCGGCCATGTCGAGAAGTGGCAGCCGGCCCTGGACATGATCGACGAGATCAGGTCGTGGGGGATCGATGTCCCGCTCGTCGTCGCCGACCGCGGCTACGGTGACGCGGCGGCCTTTCGGCTGGGTCTGGAAGAACGCGACTTGAACTATGTAGTCGGCATCTCCATCACGACCACTGCCCACACGGAAACCACGGCCGCGTACTCCGACCTACGGCGGTCGCGGCCCGAGGCCCCGGCCGGTCTGTCCCGGGCCGGCCCAGACGGCGAAGAAGCTGGTCATCGCGGTCGGCAAGCAAGCCGCCCGGCCGGTGCAGTGTTCTGAAGCGCATGTACGCGCGGTTCGTAGCCCTGCGGATTCGTCCCGCCGGATGCGGGATCCGCGAAGCAGCCGACGGCCCCGACCTGCCGGTGCGCTGGCTGCTGGCCAAACCGCCCGCCACCCAGCCCGAACCCGTCCAGTCTGACTCTCCTTCTGCACTTTCCAGCGCATCACCGGTCAGCAAAAGGGGCGGCGCCGGCCTGAACCCCTACCAAGTCGCCCGCGAACTGCAGCTACTCCTCACGGTCTGGACTGGCGCCCATCCCACCTGGCACGGCGACATGCCAGAGCCGATATCAACCTGGCCAAAAAATGACATGTGTAGATCATGAACGTGGCTAGACTGCTCGGCGACCACTCTTAGCCCAGCAATGGGCTTTGACGGAAGGACCTTTAACATGGCTACCAGCCGCATGTTAACCATCGTCGCCGCAACCGCGGCGCTGGTTTTCGGGGGTACTGCGACCGCCTTCGCCGGAACCGGGGGCACCACCAGCACCAAGCTGTCCAACGGCACCTTGAAGTTCGAGGCGCGCAACGGCTCCGTCATCGACGGTAACTCCAGCGTCTTCTACAGCGCTACTGAATACGACAAGAGCAGCGGTAGCAAGGTCTACGCCACTCTTAAAATGGAAACGAGCAACGCTCAATTCAGCGACGCGCAGAAGGCGGTGTCTGCGGGACAGTCGATCTCGCACTCCTTCGGAGCCAAGTCCATAGCCAAGTACGCCCCGGACTGCTGGGCAGTGGGTCTGATGGACGCAAGCACGGGCAAGTACTACACGCCACACGTCAGCTTCTGCTGATCCTACCGGCGGCCATCTGGGTAAGGAGTCCAGCGCGACGGACTCCTTCACCATCCCATCCCGTTGCTTATCGTGAAAGGGTCGCTGCTCACTTGATCGACGCGTCTATACAGGCCGTCCCCGGGCTGTTCATCTCCTTCGTAGTGATCGCTGCGATCCTGGCGATCCCGACGGGGCTGATCGCACGCGTACGGGAGAAGCCGGTCACGGTGCGTGTACTTCTTTCCGTCTGCATTGCCGGCATTTTGGCTGTGACACTGCTACCCACTGGCGGAGGACCCGTCGGCGGAGGAGCAGAGTGCGACCTGAGTTCGCCGTTCCCTCAGATGTTCACCTCGTCAAGTGCGTTGCTGAACATTGCTCTGTTCATCCCGGCCCCCCTCTTCGCCGGTCTGATCTTTCGTCGTCAGCTGACCGTTATCGCCGTAGCAGCAGTGGGAAGCGGCATTGTCGAACTCATCCAGGCGGAGGGCGCAATGGGGCGCTCGTGCAGTGCGACAGATCTCGCAGCCAACACCACCGGGGCTCTATTTGGAGCGGCAGCAGCGACCGTATGGTTGTGGCGTACCGGGCAAGGCATATGGAGAGGCAAGCGCGATGCGCTCTGGGGACTAACTCTCACCGTTACGGGATCTACCGCATTGATCGGCGTATTCCATTCGTCCATCACTCCTTATATCCCGCTGACAGAGCGCCCAGGGTTCGAAGCCGACCAGCGAGCCATTGAGGGCGCAGACACTTGGATCACCGACGCCGCTACGTATGTCTTCGGTAAGGGCACTCAGGTTGAGCAGACCGAGGTATCAAAGCGCAGTGGTCTGGTGTCAGCAAAAACCAATCGGGGCGAGATCTCCGGATGGTGGCCCGCGAAGAAATTGGAAGAAGCCTCATTCACGGACAATAAAGCTGAGGCCGGCTCTCTGAACCAGCATCAGGCCCAACAGGTCTCAACTCGCTTCGTCGAGCGTTGGTTCCCTGCTGAGGTTCGTGGAGCCAAGCTAACCGTCCACGTCAGCGGATCTGGCAACACCGCGGTCTACGCGTTCATATACCGTCGGTACAGCAAGGGCGTAATGATGCCCATGCGGCTGAACGTCATGGTGACCTCAGGCGGTCGCATCCTCAATTTCACTGCCCGTGCCGTAAAGGACCCCAAACTACCCGAGTGTGCCGTTTCAAAGGATGAGGCCTCGAAGCTTGCACACGCATACACGGGTCGCACCGTGCAAGGCGCGGTACTTATTGCTCAGAAGGTCAAGGATTATGGGTGGCGGCCGGTGTGGATGATGGGCGTCGAGAGCGGTGATGTGTTCATTGATGCCGTTACCGGTAATCAGATCCCCCGGGGCAACGTAGCCTCCTACTGACGACCAGGTGCTTCGAGAGATCCCGATCAACCTGTGGGAACGGATGCGGCCACCGTTGATCGTCGTGAGTTGGGAATGCGCACCTGCTGTGCTGGGCTGTCTGGGACGCCGATGCCCTCCATGACGACGTGCGCGACTACGTCTTCGAGATCTTCGAGCACCCACGACAAGGGCGCGGTGCTGGTCGGCGACGTGTAGAAGGGCACGCACACCGTCGGGGCCCAGCGCAAGCACACCAGTACCGCCAGACGGTTCGAGAAACTCTTTGGTCGCCGTCTACCTCGTCTAGCCGACGAGTGCGGGCACGCGGCGGTGGAGCGGGAGCTGTGCATCCCGCGCTCCTGGACGTGCGACCCGGACCGTTGTCGGGCCGCAGGGCTCAGTGAGGTCACTGTCTTCGCGACCAAGCCGGAACTGGCTCGGGTGATGACCGAACGGTTCCTAGCCGCCGGACACCGCGTCGACTGGGTCACGGGTGACGAGGCCTATGGCGGCAACCCGAAACCGCAGACGGCTTTGGAGGAACGCGGCATCGGTTACGTCCGCGCGGTGGCCTGCTCGGCCGAAGTACCCACCGCCGCAGGCATGCTCCACGCCGATGCCCTGGTACGGAAGGTGACAAAGCCAGCCTGGCAGGATCTCTCGGCCGGACGCGGCGCAAAGGGGGCGCGCGTGCGGTGCCCGAAGGGCAGCATGCCGCCGATGGCGTACCCGGTGGTCTCGCGTACGACACCGACGCCGGCCTGAGTGACCCTGCCGGCACCGAGCGCCTCGCGCACCCGTTCCACGTCGACGCGCGAGGCCCTGTCCAGGAGAACCAGCACCGGCACACCGTCGGCAGCGGAGATCAGGGACTTGCAGATCCGGCTGAGCTCGCACCCGATGCCGCAGCGGCCTCGGCGGCGGTCCGAGTGGCCTCCGGGAACCTCCCGCGCGAGCACGTCGTCGAGGCCCGGCGCAAGCATCGCTTCAGCGAACCGGGGGTTGGCTCCGGGCTCTCCGAAAGGATGCCGCGTCGCCGTAGCCGGGGTCGGCGACGACGAGCGGGACATCGATGCCCCACAACCTGGTCACGTCGATCATGTCCAGGGACGGCTGCCACTTCTCGACATGGCCGACATCGGTCGGTCGGGATGCCCCACGTGGTGCGGCGGGCCACCTTGGCCGGATCCGCCCTGGGGCAAGGCAGGATCCCGGCTCTCAGGCGCATGGCGTCGCGAGGCAGGCGGGAGTCCGACGACAGGGCCCGGCGGTGACCGACCACCGGCTCGCTCGTTCTTCCGGACGTGCAGTCACAGGATCTCTCCCAGCGCCACGCACCCTCCGCCGGCCCCGGCCCGGTCGACGTCGAGCAGGCCGAGGCCGTGCTCGCCGAGCACTACCCCCGGCTGGTCCGGCTCGCCTACCTGGTGCTGCCACCGGGCCTCGGCCGCGGCCGCCGCGTGCTGACCGCACACGCCCTCGCCCAGCGCGCCCTGCCCGGGGGCCGCAAGCAGCCGGCCCCGATCCCGGCCCAGGGCGGCGGCCGGGCGGACGACCCCGGGTACGCGTATCTGCGCGAGCGGGTGCTGCGCATGGCCCTGGCGGCGGCCCGCCCCCGCCGGGGCCTGCCCCGCCTGGCCCAGCTGCCGCCGCCGCTGCCGCAGGTGTGGGGGCTCAGGCTGTTCCCGCGCTCCGGCGGCGCCGACGAACTCGCCCTGGACCAGCGGCTGTCCGCCCTGTCCGGCCCGGCCCGCGCCGCCTATGTGCTGCGCGGCCTGGAGCAGCTGCCCGACGCCGACATCCGCAAGCTGCTGAAGGCGGCCGGGGTGTCCGACCCGGGGGGCGCGCTGGCCTCGGCGAACAGTGTGCCCGCGCACCCGGGGCTGCTCTCCTCCCCCGAGTTCGACCCGTGCACGCTCCAGGCCCGGCCCACCGATCTGATGCGCCGCCGCCAGCACACCAAGGCCGCCCTCGCCGCCGCCGCCGCGCTCGCGCTCTGCGGCGCGCTGGTCGCCCTGCCGGGCGGCGGCTGGGGCCCGGACGGCGCCGCCGCGCCCGTGTACGCCGGGAACCCCGCCGCCGAGGCCGCCCTCGACCCGGGCAAGCTGACCCGGGCCGCCCCCGACGCCTGGCGGACGGCGGACCGTACCGGCTTTGCCGTGTGGCCCGCGCGCGGCCCGCTCACCGGTGACCGGGCCCTGCTGCGCCGCGCCCTGGCCGTGTGGGCCCGCCCCGGCGGCAGCGTCCGGGTCTCGGCGACCCCCGGCACCCCGACCGGCGGCCCGGCCGGCCCGCCGCAGCTGCTGTACGCGGGCGAGGTCGACGCCGCCCGCGTGGTGCTCCTCCACGACGGGCTGCGCATCGCCCGGTACGCCGAGCCGAAGGACGGCACCCAGGGCGCGGCCCTGGACTTCGCCCGGGTCGACGGCGCGACGGGTGCCGGGGCGAGCGCGCTGGTGCTCGGCCGCTCCGACGGCAACGTCCGCTATCTGACCGCCCCCTGGGTGACGAAGGCGGCCCAGCGGGACCTGACGAAGCCGGACTCGGCCGCGATCCCGCTGCCCCTCACCGACGGTGTGACCGGGCCGCTGGCCAGCCCCGCCCTCCAGTCCGGCGGCTGCGCCTCGTGGACCGTGCTCCAGCTGACCGACGCCTCCGGCACCCACCTGGGCACCGACCTCGGCGAACTGGTCCCGGCCCGGCTGACGGCCGGCCGGCCCGGCGCGGCCGGGGACGCCTCGGGCGCGCGGGGGCTGCGCACCTGGGCGCCGTTCGCCTGCTCGCTGGCGGCCATGCACTCGGCGGGCGTCCGCAGCGTGAACGCCTGGGAGTTCGCCGAGCAGCCGCTGCCCGGCGCGAGCGAAGCGAGATGGGGGTCCCCCCGCCCGGAGGGTGGGGGAGGGTCCGGCACCTGGGTGTGCACCCGGGCGGAGACCTGGCGCGGGGACGGCACGGCCGCGCTGGCCCAGTTCCGGGCGCCGGGCGCGGCGTCCGGGGCGGTCGTCGCCAAGGGCGCGGACGTGCCGGCCTGCGGGCCGCGTGACCCGCGGGTGCTGGCCGGGGTGCTGTGGAAGTCGGCGGCCGGGAACTGGTACCTGCTGGCGGCGGGCAGCAAGGACACGGCGTCGATCGAGGCCACGGGCGGGGTCACCGCGTCCGCGCCGGGACCGCTGCTGGTGGCACGGGCCGAGCAGGGGGCGCGGGCCGAGCTGAAGGGCGTGTCGGCGGACGGACGGGAGATCACCGGCCTGCGGTAGCTGCGCCGGCGTCGACGAGGTCGGGCGTGGGGGTTCACAGCGCGAAGGTGGGGTGCGGGGGGTTCTCAGCCGCGCTACCCGTCAGTACATTGACGCCATGTCTAATACTCAGGCCCGGGTGCCGCTCAAGGCACGCCCTGTGTCCTTCTCCTGGGACGGCACACCGCTGCACTGGGTGCCGGGGGATCCCCTCACCACGCACACCATCAATGTGCTGCACCTGCTGCTGCCCGCCGGGGAGCGCTGGTTCGTGCGGGTGTACCAGCAGGCGCTGCCGCTGATCCGGGACGACCGGCTGCGCGAGGACGTCATCGGCTTCATCGGGCAGGAGGCCGTGCACTCCCAGGCGCACGACGAGGTGCTGCCGCACCTGAGGGAGCTGGGGCTCGACCCGACGCCGTACACCGCGCAGGTCGACTGGTTCTTCGAGAAGCTGCTGGGCGACCGGACCCTGCCGCCGGGCCGGCCGCGCCGGTGGTGGCTGCTGGAGCGGGTCGCGCTGATCGCGGCCATCGAGCACTACACGGCGTTCCTCGGGAACTGGGTGCTGAACGCCGGGGAGCTGGACCGGCGCGGCGCCGACCCCACCATGCTGGACCTGCTGCGCTGGCACGGCGCGGAGGAGGTCGAGCACCGCTCGGTCGCCTTCGAGCTGTTCACGCACCTCGACGGAAGCTACCGCCGGCGGGTGCGGACCTGGGCCACCGCGTTCACGGCGCTGGTGTTCCTGTGGCAGCGCGGGACGCGGTTCTTCCTGGCGAACGACCCGACCCTCACCGACGGCAAGGCCACCTTCAAGGACTTCCACGACCGGGGCAGGCAGGGTCTGCTGCCCGGGACCGGCGACATGCTGCGGTCCATACCCCGCTACCTGAGCCGCGCCTACCACCCCTCGCAGGAGGGCGACACCGAGCAGGCCCTCGCCTATCTGGCGGCCTCCCCCGCGGCCACGGCGGCGGAACGGAGGGCCGCGTGATGCCGGCGCCGCGCACCGCCGCGCTCGCCCTGGGCGCCACGGCCGCCGCCCTGCTCACCCGGCGGGCCCTGCGCCGCCGGGTGAGCGCCTCGCCGCTGTGGCCGCTGCCCGCCCTGGACCCGCCGGTATCCGGCCAATCCCGGCCCCGGCCGGCGCGGCTGCTGCTCACCGCGCACGAGACCATCGCCGACGGGGTCGTACGGCTGCGCCTGGAGGGGCCCGGGCTGCCGCGCTGGGAGCCCGGGGCGCATGTCGACCTGGTGCTGCCCTCGGGGCTCGTCCGGCAGTACTCCCTGTGCGGGGACCCCGCGGACACCTCCGCCTACACCCTCGCCGCCCGGCTGGTGGCGGACGGCCGGGGCGGCTCCCGCGAGGTGCACGAGCAGCTCACCGAGGGCATGGAGCTGGAGGTGCGCGGACCGAGGAACCGCTTCCCCCTGGTCGCGGCGCCCGCCTACGTCTTCGTCGCCGGCGGCATCGGCATCACCCCGCTCCTGCCGATGCTGCGGGCCCTGCCGGACGGCACCGAGTGGCGGCTGCTGTACGGCGGGCGGACGCGGGCCTCGATGCCGTTCCTGGACGAGGTGGCGCAGCTCGCGGGTGACCGGCTGACGGTGGTCGCCGAGGACGAGGACGGGCGGCCGGACCTGGCCGCGCTGTTCGCCGGGACGGCCGAGGGCACGGCGGTGTACTGCTGCGGCCCCGAGGGCCTGATGGCGGCCGTGGAGCAGGCGCTGCCCGAGGGGGCCACGCTGCACCTGGAGCGGTTCGCGCCGGGTACGGCGGCCGGCCCGGACGCCGCCTTCGAGGTGGAACTGCGCCGCAGCGGGCGCACGGTGACGGTCCCGGCCGGCTCCAGCGTGCTGGCCGCCGTACGCCGGGAGCTGCCCGGCACCGCCTACTCCTGCGAGCAGGGCTTCTGCGGCACCTGTCAGCAGCGGGTGCTGGAGGGCGAGGTCGAGCACCGGGACGAGCTGCTGACGGACGCCGAACGGCACGACTCGATGCTGATCTGCGTCTCCCGGGCCCGCGGCGACCGGCTGGTGCTCGACATGTGATCACCGGCGGCCGGATCCGCTCGGTAAGGTGTTCGTATGAGGACCGGGGTTCGCCGCAGGATGGGCGTCGAGGAACGTCGGCAGCAGCTGATCGGCGTCGCCCTGGAGCTGTTCAGCCAACGCTCGCCCGACGAGGTCTCGATCGACGAGATAGCCACGGCGGCGGGCATCTCCCGCCCGCTGGTGTACCACTACTTCCCGGGCAAACTCAGCCTGTACGAGGCCGCGTTGAAGCGGGCGTCGGAGGATCTGGCGAGCCGCTTCGACGAGCCCCACGAGGGACCGCTCGGCGCCCGGCTGCTGCGCGTGATGGGCCGCTACTTCGACTTCGTGGACGAGCACGGCCCCGGTTTCTCGGCGCTGCTGCGCGGCGGCCCGGCGGTCGGCTCGTCGGCGACCAACGCCCTCATCGACTCCGTACGGCAGGCGGCCTACGACCAGATCCTGTCGCACCTGGGCGTGACCGAGGCGTCCCCGCGGCTGGAGCTGGTGGTCCGCTCCTGGATCTCGCTCGCGGAGTCCACGGCCCTGATCTGGCTGGAGGGCCGGCGGGTGCCGCGCGCCGAGCTGGAGGTCCAGCTCGTGCACGACTTCGCCGCGCTGGCCGCCGTCAGCGCCGTCCACGACGAGGACATGGCCGAGCTGCTGCGCACGATGGTGAAGGACGAGCCGGCCGACGGCCCCTTCGCGGTGCTGGCCGGCCGGCTCATCGCCCTCGGTTCCTGAGCGGGCGCCCGCCCCTAGCCTTCGGCCTTCCGGTACGACGGGTCGAGGTCGCGGATCTCGGCGGAGGCGTGCAGGGTGAACGCCCCGCCCGTCACATGCTTCCGCAACAGCTCCACGGCCGTCTCCGTCAGCCGTGCCTTCGTCTCGTCGGTGCGCCCGGCGAGCAGCCCTATGGTCACGTGCGCGACGGCGTGCCCGCGCGCCCCCGGGTCCTCGTACCCGAACGCCGTGAACGCGCTGGGGCGGAACTGCGTCTTGCACGCCTCCGGCTTCGCCGCCGCGATCTCCACGGTGGCCTCGTGCAGCGCCCGCGCGAACCCCTCGCGGTCGAAGGCGTCCTCCATGAGGTCGGAGTAGTCGATGGTGATCTGCGGCATGCGCACTCCTGTTCTAAGGCAACGGCCTCACCCTAGTTCCCCGCCCGGGTGAACACCGCGACGGTGCGGGCGGGGACGGTGAAGGTCCCCGAAGCGGCCGTGTAGGACGCCGACTTCACGGTGTCGTCGGAGCCGTTGGCCTGGACGGGGTGGAGGGTGTAGGGGGTGCCGGCGAGGGCGCTGATGCGCTGTTGCTGCTGCTCGGGGGTGGCGTTGAAGACGACGACCAGACCGC
>NZ_JODT01000033.1 GCF_000720835.1 Streptomyces achromogenes subsp. achromogenes
GTAGCAACCCGGCCTGAAGCGCTACCACCACCAGGCACCAAACTGATCAGCCCAGACCAACCCCATGACTCACTGATCAGAAAGACCGCTCCTGGACAGGTGAGGGTGAGGTTCGCGGTCAGGCCGGTGTTCCACGCGTTCACGGTGCTGGTGACCTGGCAGCCCGCCGTCCCCGGGGTCGGGGTGGAGGTCTGGAACTGCGTGAAGAACTTCCATATCTCTTGCGGCAGCCAGGTCCTGGGGCCGCTGTCGCCCGGGGCACCGTCCTGCGGAGCGGCGATGTGGCCTTCGTCGAACGCGGCCCAGACCACCGGATGGCCGGCCGAGCAGCCCGCGTAGGCGGTGACCCGGTGGGTCAGGCTGCCCTGGGCCGGCTCGGGCGGGTTCTGGGGAGTGCAGCCGTTGTTCCTGACGAACCTGTCCCGCATCGCCCGGCCGCCGGAGATGCCGAGGACGTTGTCCCTCAGACCGTGCACTCCGAGGTAGGCGATGGGCCGGGTGCCGTCGTCGCAGCCGCTGAGCACCCCGCCGCTCTGGACCGCGACCGCGCGGAAGACCGTCGCGCGGGAACACGCGAGCGAGTACGACATGGCGGCACCGTAGCTGAACCCCAGGGCGAAGCGCTGTGTCTGGTCGACACACAGGTCCGTCTCGATCCGCCTGATCATGTCGTCGACGAAGGTGACGTCCTCCCCGCCGGTGTTGGCCCAGCCGTTGCCGAGACCCTGGGGCGCGACGAAGACGGCACTGTTGTCCGCCAGTCGCTGGAGTCCGTAGTAGGCCCAGGTGCCCGGGTCCACGGTGCGGCCGGTGGCGACGTCGGTGGAGGTGCCGCCCAGCCAGTGGAACCCGAAGACCAGCCGGTAGGCGCGGTCTCGGTCGTAGCCGTCGGGGACCCGCAGGATGAAGCTCCGGTTCTTGCCACCGCTCTGGAGGGTGTACGTGCCGCTCGTCAGGGTCGGGGCCTTGCCGCACCCGGGGCTCGCGGCGGCGGCATCGGCGGGTGCGGCGGCGGCGCGGCCCGGTGTTGTGCCGCCCAGGCCGAGGACCAGCAGCACCGCGACCAGGCCGGGCCATAACAGGGATCTCGTCCTCGTCGTCGTCATCCGGGTCATCCGGCTTCCCTTCTGTTCGGTCATCGCTCTGTCCCAGGTCAGAACGCGGGGGTGAAGCGCCACCAGTCGATGTTGAACAGGTAGCCGCTGCCGCCGGTGAAGCGCAGATAGAGGTCCTGGGTTCCCGTGGCGCCGCCGACCGGGCAGGTCACCGAGGTCCAGGTCTGCCAGCCGCCGGTGGAAGGCACACCGCACCGGCCCACGAGCGTCCCGTTCGGGGAGCCCAGCCGCAGTTCGACGGTGCCGCCGCCGCTGCCCGAGGCGACGCGCGCGGTGAAGGAGGAAGCGCCCGCCCCGAAGGCCACGCCCTTGACCTTGATGTAGTCGCCGTTGTCGATCCAGCCGACATCCCTTCCGCCGTCACCGGCCGGTTCGGTCTCGATCCCGGACCCCCAGGCGATCGTCTCGGCCTCCTGGCGTACGTACGGGTCGAGCGTGCCGACCTGCGGTGCGCCCGTGTTCGTCATGCCGATGGTCGGGATCGTGCCGTCGGCGTTGTAGGAGAACCGCTCCACCGCGACCGAGCGGGTGAAGCCGCCACCGCCCGGCAGCGCTCCGTTGTGGTAGAAGAAGTACGAGTTGCCCTTGAAGTCCACGATCCCGGGGTGGTTGGTGAAGCTGCCGCCCTGTGTGGGCATGACCGTCCCGCGGTAGGTCCAGGGTCCGGTCGGACCGGGCGCCGTGGAGTAGGCGATGAACTCCGAGCAGCACTTGGCCGCGAACACCAGGTAGTACAGGCCGTTCCGCTTGTAGACCCAGGGGCCCTCCTCGTACAGCGTGGGACGGTTGGGGTCACCGGTGCGGGTGCCGAATCCCGCGGTGGTGAGCGGGATCCTGGTGGGGCCGCCCGAGTACGAGGTCATGTCGGCGTTCAGCTTGACGTACCACAGATTGGGGTTGCCCCAGTACAGATAGGCCTGGCCGTCGTCGTCGATGAAGACGGTCGGGTCGATCTCGCCGTTCTCCACCAGCGGATGGCCGAGGGCGTCCCGGAACGGGCCGGTGGGGCTGTCCGCCACCGCCACGCCGATGGCCATCCGGCCGGTGGCCCGGTTCTTCACCGGCACGTACCAGTAGAACCGGCCGCCGCGCTCCACGGCCTGGCCCGCCCAGGCGTCGGCGGACGCCCAGCCGAAGGTGGCCAGGCCGAGCGGTGAACCGTGGTCGGTCCAGTTGACCATGTCGGCGGAGGACCACACACGCCAGTCCTTCATGGTGAAGTACGTGGAGCCGTCCTCGTCGTGCCCGGTGTAGAGGTAGACCCGTCCGTCATGGACCAGCGGTGCCGGATCCGCCGTGTAGACGTGCTGCACGATCGGGTTGTCGGCCCTGGCCGGCGTGGGCCTCACCGCGGCGGGGACGACGGCGAACGCCAGCAGCAGACCCAGGGTCCAGGCGAGTGCCCGGCCGAGCCTCGTACCGCCGGCGGACGACCGCCGGAGCGGGATCGTCATCGTGGTCTCCTCAGGGTGTTGGCGGACGGCTGCACGCGATGTCCCTCATGCGCGGGACCACTTCTGGGCGGCCCGGCCGTCACAGGTCCACAGGACCAGCGGGGTTCCGTCGGCCGTGCCGGAGCGGTCGGTGTCGAGGCACAGTCCGGCGTGGACGTTGCGGACCGACCCGTCCGAGCCGAGGGTCCACTTCTGGTTGTCCTGGCCGTTGCAGGGCCAGGTGACGACGCGGGTGCCGTTGGCGGTGCCCTGGTCGTAGGCGTCCAGGCACTTGTCGCCGTAGACCCGGATCTCGCCGCCCGCCCACGTGGTCCACAGCTGGTTCGCGGCCGTGTGGCAGTCCCAGAGCAGGACCGTGGCCCCGGCGACGGTGGAGGCGTTGTCCACGTCCGCGCAGCGGCCGGACGCCCCGCCGCGCAGACGCGAGGTGGTGGCGGCCAGCGGGCTGCCACCGCTCACCCGGTACACGGCCACGCCGTGCGCGGGGACGTTCGCCGAGATCTGCCCGGACGTGCTCGACGTGCCGCCGGTCCACAGGTCGGTGAGGGTGAACGGCCCGCCGGACAGACCTACTTGCGCGGGCGAAGCGGTGACGGTCGCGGCGCCCGATCCCCGGTTGAACAGGCCCACCGCGACCGAACCGTCCTGCAGCGGCTTGGCGAACACCTCGGTGGCGCCGTCGTCACGTACCCGGCGTCCTCCCACGCCCAGCGGGTCCTGGTTCACCGCCAGCAGACGCGGATTGCGCAGGATGGCACTCACGTCGGCGGACATGGTGCGGATGTCGTTGCCGGCCATCAGCGGGGCGCCCAGCAGGGCCCACAGGGCGAAGTGCGAGCGGGACTCGGTCAGCGACAGGCCGGGACGGCCGACGACCAGCATGTCGGGGTCGTTGAAGTGTCCCGGACCCGACTGGGCCGCCAGCGGCGCGGTGACGTCGAGGACGTTGCCGACGCCCATCGGGTAGCTGTTGGTGTTGCCGTTCTGCCAGATGTCGAGCAGGTCCTCGGTCGTCCGCCACAGGTCGGCGACCTCGCCCCAGTTGTAGGTGGCGCCGGTGATGGCGTGCAGGCTGTTGGGGTTGATGCTGTAGACGATCGGACGGCCGGTGGCGCGCAGCGCGTCGCGCATGAGCGTGAACCGCGCGACCTGCTCGTCACGGGTGCCGCTGGAGGAACACCAGTCGTACTTGAGGTAGTCGACGCCCCACGAGGCGAACGCGGCGGCGTCCTGGGCCTCGTGGCCCTTGCTGCCGGTCGACCCCGGGTAGCCGCCCGTGGCCTGCGCGCAGGTGCGCTCGTTCGGCACCTGGTAGATGCCGAACTTGAGGCCCTTGTTGTGGATGTAGTCCCCGAGGGCCTTCATGCCGCTCGGGAACTTGGTGGGATTCGCCCGCAGGTTGCCCTGCGCGTCGCGCTGCGGGTCGAACCAGCAGTCGTCGACCACCACATACCGGTAGCCGGCGTCCCGCATGCCCGAGGACACCATCGCGTCGGCGGCCTGCCGGACCTGGGCCTCGGTGATCCCGCACCCGAAGCTGTTCCAGCTGTTCCACCCCAACGGCGGGGTGAGCGCCGGGCTGCCCGGCGCGGCGGAGGCGGTGGAGTGAGAGGCGGCCGTCAGGGACGCGGTGACCGTCAGCGCGGCGGTCGCGAGGAGGCGGAGGAAGCGCCCGCCTGATCGTCTGAACACCAAGGGCTCCTTTTCCGGGGTCGATATGTCAGGCTCATGACATGAGGGTGTGGTTCGCAATTTCGAACGACATTCGGAAACTCGGCCTCACGGATATTAGAGAGACCTCCGACCCTGTCAACACCGCCCGCCCTCAGGAATCCGCGGCCCCAGCCCACAAGGGCCCCATATGCGCACGGAAGTGCGACGTTCAGTCAACGGGTTCACGGAAGTGGCCTGGCGAATGTTTCGGAGCAACTGGCGAATTATGCGAGAAGGATTGACGCCTCCCGCCGGCCGCCTATCATCCAGGGTGCTCGATATGCCAACCGATGTTCGATATCACGAACATGCCGATCGATCCAGTCGCTCCGCACCGCACGAACCGACGAAGGGGACGTGTGCATGAGAAAGTCCTGGATTCTCACCCTGGTCACGCTTGTCGCCGCCGCGCTCGGAGTCATGACGGCCGGCGTCACCCCTGCCTCCGCCGCCCCGAACACGCCTTTACGCCTCATGCCGTTGGGCGACTCCATAACCTGGGGCGTGGGCAGCAGCACCGGCAACGGCTACCGCGGACCGCTCTGGAACAAGCTCGCGGCGGACGGGCATCCGCTGGACTTCGTGGGCACGGTGCGCAACGGCCCGATGTCCGACCCCGACAACGAGGGCCACTCCGGATACCGCGTCGACCAGATCGCCGCACTCGCCGACGCCTCGCTGACCCGTTACCGGCCCAACGTCGTGACCCTGCACATCGGGACCAACGACCTCCAGGGGGCCTCCGAGGTCGACACCGCCGTCACCCGGCTGCGCTCGCTGGTCGGTCAGATCACCGCCGACGTCCCCGACGCGACCGTCCTCGTCGCCTCCCTGGTCGTGTCCACCAGCGCCTCGGAGGAACGGTTCCGGGGCGCGTACAACCAGGCCGCCTCCCGCATCGTCGCTGACGCGCGGGCCGCGGGCAAGCACGTCGCGTACGTGGACATGAGCGGCCTGACCACGGCCGACCTGGCCGATCCCCTGCATCCCAACGACGCCGGCTACCAGAAGATGGCCGACGCCTTCCACCGCGGCATCCAGGCCGCGGACAACGCCGGGTGGCTGAAGAACCCGGCCCCCGCCCCCGCCCGCGTGCAGTCCGGCATCGCCGGCAAGTGCCTGGACGTCAACGGCACCAACAGCGCGGACGGGACCGCCGTCCAGATCTGGAGCTGCGGCAGCGGCGCCAACCAGGTCTGGTCCGCGTACACCGACGGCACGCTGCGCTCCCTGGGCAAGTGCCTCGACGCGGCCGGCGGGAGCACGGCCAACGGTACGAAGGTGCAGATCTGGTCCTGCCACGGCGGCGCCAACCAGGTCTGGCAGCCCTACAACGGCGGCTACCGCAACCCGGCCTCCGGCCGCTGCCTCGACGACCCGGGCTTCTCCACGGCCGACGGCACGCAGCTCCAGCTGTGGGACTGCACCGGCGGCTCCAACCAGAAGTGGACCACGCTGACCGCCGGATGACCCCAGGTCCGTGAGGTGCCGGCCGGCCCGGGCGGTGGTGTCTCGCACACCCGGGAACGTCTTGTGGACCTGCGGAGTCACCTGGCCCGGGCGAGGCGGTCGGGCGCACACCGGGCCGGCGCCGGCCCCGCCCGAGCACCACGGGGCGGTGCGCGGGCGGGGCGGAGGGCGCCGGCCGCGTCCGAAGGCGGCCGGGCCGGTTCCTCCGGTACGGACGGCGGGGAATGTGCCTGTGCCACGCCGGACGGCTCACCCCGATGCCAGCAGTCCCCGCCTCCGCAGCTCGGGGGCCAGGCCGTCCGAGAGCCAGTGGGCCTCCTCCAGGTTCGGGAACCCGGAGAGGATGAACTCGCTCACGCCGATGTCGCGGTACTCCTCCAGCCGGTCGGCGACCTCCGCGTGGCTGCCTACGAAGGCCAGCGCCGAGCCTCCGGCCAGGAGCCCGAAACCGCCCCAGAGGTTGGGCGCCACGTGGAGGCTGTCCAGGTCCTCGATGCCTGCCCCTGCGAGGAGGCTCTGGCCCCTGGCCTGGCCGACCGAGTCGCGGGCGCCCAGCAGCGCGCGGGCCCGTGCGGCGTGGGCCGGGTCGATGCCGGCGAGATGCCGCTCGGCGTCCGCGAACGCCTGCTCGGCGGTGTCCCGGCTGAGCAGCCAGGCACGCAGGCCGAACCGAGGTGCCGGCCGGCCCTCGGGCAGCGCCTCGGCCAGCCACTTGATCTTCTCCATGATCATGTCCAGTGGTTCCAGCCAGCTCAGATAGACGTCGGCGTGCCGGGCGGCGACCGGCCGGGCGTACTCCGAGGACCCGCCGAACCAGATCTCCGGCGGCTTCGCGGGCAGGTCGCGCCCCGGGGCCGTCACGGAGGCGTCCCGCGCCGCGAAGTACTCCCCGGTGTGATCGACCGTCTCACCCGCCAGCAGCGGCCGGACGATCCGCAGGAACTCCTCGGTGCGGGCGTATTGCGCGGCCTTGTCTCCGTGGTCGCCGTAACGGCGTGCCTCCCACCCCGGTTCACCGGTCACCACGTTCAGCGCCAGGCGGCCGTGGCCGGCGAGCCGCTGGAAGGTCGCCGCGTGATGCGCGGTCAGCAACGGGTGCTGGGTGCGGGGGTGCAGCGCCACCAGGAACCGCAGGGTGCGGGTGTGCGCCAGGAGCACGGAGGAGACGATCCAGGGGTCCTCACAGGAGGACCCGGTCGGGACGAGTACGGATGTGCACCCGGCCTCCTCCACCGCCAGCGCGATCTCCGTGAGGTAGGACAGGGTCGGTGCGCGGAAACCCCCGGGCCCGGCGGAGTCCCGGTCGGGCAGCACGACGTTGGTGCCGCCCTGCCGGAACTGCCGGGTCTCCCCGGAGCTCGGCAGGTACCAGTGGAGGCGGATCCGGTCATCGGTCGTCATGTCAACGGCCCGCTTTCGATCGGTTCGTGACGGTGGGGGGAGGGCAGCCGCGAGCCGGCGCGGAACGGCCGCGTGACCAGGGCGCCACCAGGCCCCGGACGGACTCGCCGGCGAGCGCGCCCGGGTGCGGGACGCCGTGCGGGGTGACACGAGGGCGGCCCGCCGGCGGTGGCGCGGCACACCCGCGTCACCTCGCGGCTCACTTCCACGGCCGGTGCGGGTCGACGGGCTCGGCCAGTGTCCGCTCCGGGGCGTCCGCCAGGCCGACGAGCACGTCGCCGATCGCCGCGGCCAGCGTCCCGGCCTGCTTCGCCGAGACCCGCGTTCCCTGGTAGGAGAGCACGGCGGTCAGCTCGCCGTCCTCTTCGGCCACGGTCAGGGTGATGCCGGTCTTGGCCTCCCGGGCCCCGAGCCGGTCGAGGAAGACCGGCCGCAGATACGTTCCTGCCAGTTCCGCCTTGCGGTCGCCGCGCAGGTTCATGTTCAACGTGACATCGGTGTAGGGCGAGCGTCCTGGCCGCCGCACCGGGGCCAGCCGCTCCAGGACGTCCTCGAACGGGGCCTCGCCGTGCGCGAAGGCGTCGAGCGTCTCGGTCCTCAGCGCGGCCAGTACGTCGCCGAGCGAGCTGTCCGCGGTCACGTCGGACCGCAGCACGACGGTGTTCAGGGTGGGCCCGAGCAGGTCCGGGAAGGCACCCCGGTCCGGCTGGACGGCGGGGACGCCCACCGTCAGACCCGGCTGGCCGGTCCAGCGGTGCAGGGCGACCACGAGCGCCGCGCCCACCACCATGAACCAGGACACCGAGTGGCGGGTCTGGAGGTGCCGCAGCCGCTGTCCCAGGCCGGCCGGCAACGGCACCGTGACCGCCCCGTCCGGCTCGGGCAGCGCCGGCGGCTCGGGGAACTCGACCGTGCTCGTGGCGCCGTCGAGCCGTTCACTCCAGAAGTCGAGGTCACGGCGCTGCCGTTCGCCTCCGCGGGCCGCTTCGCCGGCTGCCGTGAACTCGCGGTACTGGGTGCGTGGCGGCCGGGCGGGCACTCCGTCGGCGACGGCACGGTAGTAGCGGTCGAGCTCCGACAGCAGCGTCGGGACCGATTCCCCGTCGATGACGAGGTGGTGGGCGCACACCAGCAGCGCGTGCGCGTCTGCGAGGTCCGCCACGGCGAACCGCAGCAACCGCCCGGACTCCAGGTCGAAGGGCTGCTCGGCGGTGTCTTCGAGCCATTGCGCCAGTTCCTCGTCCGGCTCGGCCGGGTTGGTGACGAACACCAGCTCGATGCGGGGCCGCCACGGCTCCCGGATGACCTGACGCAGCACGCCGCCGTCGGTCACGAACGCGGTGCGCAGGATCTCGTGCCCCGCGACCAGCTCGGCCAGCGCACGGTTCAGCACCGCCAGGTCCAGTGGTCCCTCGGCCTTCCAGGACAGCAGGACGGTGTTGCGGGAGCGCGCCTCGACCTGTTCCGCGAGCCAGAGCTGGCGCTGGAGTGGGCCGGCCGCGGGCAGCCGGCCGGCGTCCGTCGCCGTGTCCGGGCGGACGGCGGGCGGGGGGCCGCCGAGCTCGCGGTCGACGAGCGCGGCCAGCGCGTCCAGGCGGGGGTGTTCGAACAGGGCGCGCATCGGCAGTCGCACACCGAAGTGCTGCTGGATCCGCGCGATCAGCGCCACCGCGTTCATCGAATGCCCGCCCAGCGCGAAGAACGAGTCGTCGGGTTTCACCGAGGGGACGCCGAGCAGTTCGGACCACAGCCGGCCGAGGACCGCCGCCGTGCCGCTCCCGGTGGCGGCCGGTCCCTCGGCCGCCGGTTCGGCCGGCGGTGTCCCCGGCCGGCGGCGCAGCGCCTCCTCGTCCACCTTTCCGTTGGTCGTCAGCGGAATCTCCGGGACGGTGCGGAACTCTCCCGGGATCATGTAGCCGGGCACCTTGGCGAGCAGGTGGTCGTAGAGGTCGCGCCGGGTGAGCGGGGCGGTGGTGGCCACGACTCCGATGAGGCGGTCCGGCTCGGCCAGCACCGCGGCGTCGTGGACCTGCGGGTGTTCGAGCAGCGCGGCGCGCACCTCGCCGGGCTCGACGCGGTATCCGCGCAACTGCACCTGGTCGTCGGCCCGGCCGATGAACTCCAGTGTCCCGTCCGGCCGGTACCGGGCCAGGTCGCCGCTGCGGAACAGCTTCCCGTCACCGAACGGCGACTCGACGAACCGCTGCGCCGTCAGCTCGGGCCTGCCCAGGTAGCCGCCCGCGACTCCGGCACCGCCGACGTGTATCTCGCCGACCGCGCCGACCGGCAGCAGCCGGCGGCCGGTCAGCCGGTCCAGCAGCAGCAGCCGGGTGGTGGGGATCGGCCGGCCGATGACGCTGGCGTCCGCGTCGGCGTCCGCCCGGGTGACGGTGTGGACGCTGGCGTGCACCGTGGTCTCGGTGATGCCGTACATGTTCACCAGCCGCACATGGGGGCGGCGTTCCAGCCAGTCCCCCAGTACCGCCGGGCGCAGGGCCTCGCCTCCGAAGATCACGTATCGCAGCCGGTTGAGCCCCGTGGGCGTCGCCGGTTCGCGGCCCACGATCCGGCCGAACGCGCTCGGGGTCTGGTTGAGCACGGTGACCCCTTCCCGTTGCAGCAGCGCCCAGAACTGCTCGGGGTCGCGGGCCTGTTCCTCGGTCACGAGCACCAGCCTGCCGCCGTGCACGAGTGCGCCGAAGATCTCCCAGACCGAGAAGTCGAAGGCGTAGGAGTGGAACATCGTCCACACGTCGCCCGGTCCGAACGCGAACGGGAGGCGCTCGTTGGTGACGAGCCGCACCAGGTTCCGGTGGCTGATCACCACGCCCTTCGGCTTTCCGGTGGTGCCGGAGGTGTAGATGCAGTAGGCGGGCGCGTCGACGGCCACCGGGGGCAGGTCGCGGTCGGAGCCGGGTTCGGCGTCGACCGCGACGGTGGCGCCCTGGAACCCCGGGACGCCGGCACCGTCCGGGGTCACCGCGAGCCGGGTTCCGGAGTCGTTGAGGATGAAGGCCGCCCGCTCGAGCGGCCCCGCCGGGTCGACCGGCAGGTACGCGGCCCCCGCGAGCAGCACGGCGAGGATGGCCTCGATCTGCCGTGGTCCGCGCGGCAGCAGCAGGGCGACGAGTTCGCCCGGTTCCACGCCGCGTTCGAGGAGGACCTCCGCGAGCCGCTCGGACCGGGCGAGGAGCTGTCCGTAGGTGATCTGTGTGCCTTCGTGCGTCAGGGCCACGGCCTCGGGCCGGCGCCCGGCGGCCTGCCGGACCAGTTCGTGGACGGTGGTCTCCGGGTAGGCCGCGTCGGTCGCGTTCCAGACCGCCAGTTGGGTGTGGCGTTCGTCGTCGGTCAGCGGGTCCAGGTCGCCGAGCGCGGTGTGCGGCCGCCGCGCGAGCTGCCGCAGGGCTGTCGTGAAGTGCTCCGCGAGGGCGGCGATCTGGTCGTGGTCGAAGTAGCGTCCGTTGAAGACGAGGACGCCCCGGTGGCCGCCGTCCTCCGGGCGCAGCACGAGGTGCAGGTCGTATTTGCCGTAGCCGCCGGCGAGGCCGGTCTCCTCCTGCGGCCCGGTGTCGTCGAGGACCGTGACGAGCACGTCGAACAGGGCGGTGCGGCTCATGTCCTTGACCGGGTCGATCCGGCGTACCAGTTCATCGAACGGGGCGTGCTCGTGCCGCTGGGCGTGCGCGCGCTCGGCCGCGACCGCGGTCGCCAGCCGGTCGAAGGTGACATCCGGCCGTGCCTCGAAGCGCAGCGGCAGCAGGTTGGACAGGGGGCCGACGATGTGGCGGTCGGCGTCGTGGCGTCCCGGGTGGGTGAGGCCCAGCACCAGGTCGGTCTGTCCGGTGTACCAGCCGAGGACGGCGGTGAACGCGGCCAGCAGCACGTCCAAGGGGGCCACGCTGAGCCCTTCGGCGAGCGTTTCGACCGCTGTGTCCGCCGGCACCGGGAAGCCGGCCGTGGCCTCCTCGTAGACGTGGACGGCGTCGCGCCGGCGCCGTTCGGGCAGGCGCAGGGGCTCGGCCGGGGGGCTGAGCACGGCGGCGCGTGCCTCGATGTCCGCGCGCCGCGTCTCCTGCGGTGCCCGCTCCTGCCAGGCGCCGAAGCTGCTGGGTTCGGGGGTGTCCCCGAGGAGTTGCCGGGCGAGGAGCCGCAGCGAGTGGTCGTCCGCGACGGCCTGGTGGGCGGTCAGCGCCAGCCAGGCCGAGCCGTCTTCGCGCGGCAGCACGGTGACGCGCAGCAGCGGGCCGTCGACCAGGTCGAACGGCGCGGTGACGGCCGCGCGCAGTGCTTCGGGGCCGGCGCCGGCGGGCAGCCACTGCGGACGCACCGGAACGGTGTCGTGGACGCGCTGCACCACCTCGCCGTCCACGTGGTCGAACGTGGTGCGCAGCGCCTCGTGCGCCCGCACCACCGCCGCGACGGCGGCGTCCAGCCGGGACGGCTCGGGGGCCTCGGGGAGCCGCAGCACGAGCCTGAGGTTGTGGTAGGTCGGCGCCGCCGGGTAGATCTCCCCGTTCTCGAACCGGTCCACGAACCACATGCGCTGCTGGTGGGGGGAGGCGGGCCGGACGAGGACGGCGGGCGCCGTCCTCGGGGGGTCACGGTCCGGCTCGGGCGGCAGGGGGTCCGCGGCCGGCGGGTCGTCCGTCGCTTCCGGGGCGGCGGCCGGGGCCACCGCCGCCGTGAAGTCGCGCAGGCGGGGGTGGTCGAACAGGGTCCGGATCGACGCCGCTTCGGCGCCGTAGCGCTTGTCGACCGCGAGCACCAGCTTCTCCGCCAGCAGCGAGTGGCCGCCCAGCTCGAAGAACGAGTCTTCGGGGCCGATGTCCCGCACGCCGAGCACGTCGGCCCACAGCCGGGCCATCTCCGTCACCGACTCGTCGCCGGCCCGCTCCGCGAAGGGGCCGGGCCGTGTCCGTGCGACGGGTCCGGGGTCCGCCGCCAAGTCCCGCCTGACGTCGATCAGCGGCGTGTCGGGGTTCTCGGCGAACGCGTCGAGGATGGACCGGTAGTCGTGCGCGAGTTCGGCCACCCGGGTGGGGCCGACGGCGCCGGTGGGGTCCTTCCACAGCACGTGGGTGCCGGCGCTGTCCTCGCGCACCATCGTCGCCAGGAGGAAACCGGCGGAGCTCTCCATGCCGAGCAGCCGCAGCGACGCCCGGTGCTCGCCGTGGCGCAGGGGCAGATCCTGTACGTCGACCCCGTCCCGCAGGCCGGCGTTCCAGACCTGGAACACCGTCTGGTGGGTGCGCGCCCCCGCTTCCGGCCCGGTGAGGCCGGCCGCCCGCATGATCGCCGGCAGTGGCAGGTCCCCGTGCGCGACGGCGTCCCGCACGCGGCCGTGGACCCGGCGCGACAGCGAGGCGTAGGTGTCGTCCGCCGTGGGCCGGTCCAGGACCGGCAGGGGGTTGACGAAGTCCCAGACGAGTTCGCGCAGCGACGCCGAGGACCGACCGTGGTAGGGCACGAACGACAGCACGTCCGTGCCTCCGCCGTACCGGCGCAGCAGCGCGAAGTAGCTTCCCAGGAGCACCGATGTGTAGGAGACGCCGATCTCGGTGGCGCGTGACCGCAGCCGGGCGGCGAGTTCCGCGGGTATCAGCTCCTCCAGCACGGTGTACCGCGTCTCGTCCACGCTCGGCGGCAGCCGGAAGCCGAGCTCCTGACCGCCCAGCGTCCTCCGCCAGTACTCCCGGTCGGCTTCGCCTTCCGGACCGTCGGCCAGCGCGTGCGACCGCTCGGCGTGGCGCACCAGCGGGCCGTGGTCGGGGACCACCGGTGTGGCGCCCGCGTACGTGTCCCTCAGCGCCTCCAGGAGCACGAGGATCGACGCGCCGTCGAACACCAGGTGGTGCACGGCCAGGACCAGGACGGTGAAGTCCGCGCCCCGCAGCAGCTCCACCCGGGCGAGCGGTCCGCGGCGCAGGTTGAACGGCCGTTGCCAGCTTTGGCGTACGGCCTCGTCCCGGGGGAGGTCCGTCGTCGTCTCCGTCACCGGGATCTCCGGGCCGCCCGAGCGGTCCAGCACCAGGCCGCCCGGTGTGGCCAGCACCCGGCCGCGGAGCTGGGGGTAGAGGTCGCCGATCTCCTTGACCGCCGCACGCAGGCATGCCACGTCGAGCGAACCGGTCACTTCGAAGGGCGTCGGGATGATGTTCGTCCAGGCAGCCGGGTCACGTTTCCACGCGACCCAGATGGCTTCCTGCCCGACCGAGAGCGGGACCTGCTTCGGGTCACTCACATGTGCCTCATTTCCGCGTCGTGTCCGGCTTCTTCTCCGCCCCGCCGGTACTCGTTCGGCGCGGCGGAGTCAGGTCGGTCCGTGGCGGACAGCCGGATGTGGGGGGCGTTGACGCGCTGCCGCGCGCGGCAGCGGGAGACGTCTGCCGGCCTTTGGGCGTCGGCACCGGTGGTTCTCCTCGCCCGGGCGAGGACCGGGGCCGTGGGCAGACGGGTACGGGGCGAAGCGGCGGGTCCGCGGACTCACCCCCGGGCGGGGTGGGAGGCGCCGCGTCGGCGAGTGGTTCGTGGGCGGGCTCGGGCCCCGGGCCGCGGCGGGCGGCGGCTTCCCCGGCCGGAATCGCGGCGCCGCCCGGTGTCACCCGCTGTGTCGTCCCGCCGCCGGGTCACAGCTGCGTCCGCACGTTCAGCCGCCTGAGCCACGCGTCGAGTTGCAGCACCATCTCGACGTCCGCACGGCCGAGCCAGCCGCCACGGTCGAGGCGGCTTGGATCGTCGACGACAGCGGTGGCGGCACGACGGTCCAGCAGCGCGTGCACAGGGGCCGCCGAGTCGTTCAGCAGCGCCCGGAGGCGGCTCAGGAGAGCGGATTTGTAGTACGTGTCGTAGGTGATCGGGTAGGGCACCTTCGGCCGGGTGAGCACCGACTCGGGGACCAGGCCGCGCCCGAGGGCGCGCAGGAGGCTCTTCTCCCTGCCGTCGAAGGACTTCGCCCGCGCCGGCAGGTGGTACACGGCCGACACCACCTGGGGGTCGGCGAACGGGAAGCGCACCTGGAGTCCGGCCGCGGTCGATATCCGCTCCGAGTGGAGCACCGTCTGCTCCAGCAGCCGGGTGATCGTCAGATGATCGATCTCGCGGGCGAGGCGGTCGGTGCGGGACGCACCCGGCGGGTGCCGCACCTCGGCGACGGCTTCGCGGAACAGGGAGTCGATCCAGCCGGACACGTCGATGGCGGCGAGCAGTTCGGTGTCGAACAGTCCGGCACCGATGCCGTACGGCAGACCGAAGCGCCGGGAACGCTCGATCCAGGGAAACGATGTCAGGGCACGGGTGGGGTCGGGATCCCCGCCGAGTCCGGTGAACACCGCGTCCGCGCCCTCGCCGCTGAGCACCACCGGCACGGTCTGCGCGACCCGGCGTCCGAAGACGTACGGCGTGATGTTCTTGTCGCCGAACGGGGTCGGATGGTCCTTGGCCGCGGCCACCTCGGCCAGCAGGCCGGGCTCGGAGAGCTCGCGCGGGTCGATCTCCGCCTCGTGGTGCTCGCATCCGAGGAAGTCGACGACCTCCTGCGCGTACGGCCGGTCCGGAACCGGGACGCCGGTCTGGTCGAACACGACCGTGAAGGTCCGCGGAGGGTGTTTCGCGATGCCGGCGGCGAGGCCGGTCAGCACGCTGGAGTCCAGTCCTCCGGACAGCAGCACAGCGGGCTCGGCGTCGCCCAGCGCCCGGCGTACGGCCTCGTCCAGGAGCTCTGCGACCTGCTCGACGGGGCCGCCGCCCCGCGCGGCCTCCGGTGGATCCTGCAGGGACCAGTAGCGCGCCTCGGAGGCGGCACCGCCGGCCCGTAACTCGACCGTGGTTCCCGGCACCACCTCGCGCACGCCCGCGAGCACCCCGCGCCCCGGGGGACGCAGTTGTGTGATCAACGCGCTCAGACCGTCGGCGGTGAGCCGGGGCCGGGCCCACGGGTGCCGCGCGAGAGCGGCGAGGTCGGACGAGAACAGCAGGCCGTCGTCGGTCACCAGATAGCTGAGCGGTTTGATGCCGAGGCGGTCGCGTCCCAGCAGCACCCTGTCCGCGTCCAGGACCGCGAACGCGAAGTCGCCGTGGAACCGCTCGACGGCGGCCCGTCCCCACTTGAGGTAGGCGTGGGCCACCAGTTCGGAGGGCGAGTACCCCGGGCGCACCGCCAGCGAGGCCGCGAGGCCGCCGGCGTTGGCGAGGTGACCGTCGAAGACCGCCACCACCGGCGGGGCTCCGGCGCGCTCGAGCACCGCCGGCCCTCTCGGCCCGGTCCAGGTGGGGCCGACCGTCTGCACGAGGACGGAACTCTCGTGCCGCCATATCCCGTGTCCGGCCCTGCCGCGCACGGCGAGATCCGTCATCAGGCGACTGAAGTCCGCTTCACGCACCTCAGCCCTGGAATAAGCCGACCATCCGGCAAAACTGGACATTGAGACCTCGCCGAGATTCTACGAGTCACGTGACTCATCGGAGTCGAATTACGTCCGCATCATCTGCCGAGCAGGAGCCGCGCTCAGGCCGCCACTTGCTGGAACCTCTCGAGAACCTATCCCGATCGACCGCCGTTTATGTTGCCGGAACATTAAAATAACTGGAACATGAATGCAAATAATCGGGACACACTCTGTCATGTCTCGGATGTCCTGCCCGAGTTACAGGGTCCCGCATATCACAGGCCCGCAACATCGCCTGGTAATCGGGGGGTAAAAACTGCCTTGAGTCCCGGTGGAGCGACGGTCTGAATGCGCTGGCAATAGCGCACGAGCAAGGTCGTCTCGGGGTTGACACTGGTTCGTTCCTTGCAATACTGGATCACTCAACGGGGTGGTAAGTAATGCGCCGCAAGGTCTTGGCGGCGAGCGGGCGCGACGAATAGATACGCCGCATGACTTACGGAGATCCGATGACGCAGGAAAACTCTGTCGCCGTAGTCGGGTTAAGTTGCCGTTTCCCCGGTGCCCACAACGTCGAGGAGTACTGGAGAAACCTTTGCGCGGGCATCGACAGCATCACCCACTTCGATCGGTCCACACTCGACGCTTCCGGACTCGACACCGCCCTCGTCACGGATCCCCGGTTCGTTCCGGCGCGCGGAGTGGTGCCGGACGGCGAACTGTTCGACCGTGAGTTCTTCGGAATCAGCGCCGCCGAGGCGGCGACGATGGACCCGCAGCACCGCGTCTTCCTGGAGTGCGCCGCACAGGCCCTGGACGACGCGGGCATCGACCCCGACCGGTCAGGGAAGTGGACCGGCCTGTTCGCCGGCGGTGACCACACGCCCGCGCCGCCGGCGGGCTCCGTCGACACCGCCACGGCCACACAGCGTCTGATCGGCCGGGAGAAGGACTTCCTGGCCACCCGGGCCGCTTACAAACTCGATCTGCGCGGCCCGGCGATCACCGTGCAGACAGCCTGCTCGACCGGGCTGGTGGCGGTCCACCAGGCATGCCAGGCACTGCTCGGCCACGAGTGCGACGTGGCTCTCGCCGGAGCCACCGCGCTTCACCTGCCGCAGGTCGGCGGCCATCTCCACCAGGAGGGGTCGATCCTCTCCGCGGACGGCCGCTGCCGCGCCTTCGACGCCGACGCCTCCGGCACCGTCAACAGCGGCGGGGTCGGGGTCGTCGTGCTGAAACGTCTCACCGACGCGCTGGAGAACGGCGACCGGATCCTCGCCGTCATCCGTGGATCGGCGGTGAACAACGACGGCCGGGAGAAGGTCGGCTACACGGCGCCCTCGGTGGCGGGGCAGCGGGACGTGATCCGGATGGCGCTGGCCCGGGCGGGCGTCTCCTCCGACGAGATCGGCTACGTGGAGGCGCACGGCACCGGCACCCCCGTCGGGGACCCGGTCGAAGTGGCGGCGCTGAGCGCGGCGTTCGCCGCCGAGAGCGAGGGCTCCCGGACCGGTCCCTGCCTGCTCGGCACCGTGAAGGCCAACATCGGCCACGCGGGCGCCGCGGCGGGCATCGCCGGCCTGATCAAGGCCGCGCTCATGCTGCACCACCGCGTCTTCGTCCCGACCCCGCACTTCTCCCGCCCCAACCCCGCCCTGGACCTCGACGCGTCACCGTTCCGGATCAGCACCGAGCACCGTCCCTGGGAGCAGGCCGGGCCACGGCTCGCCGGCGTCAGCTCCTTCGGCATCGGCGGCACCAACGCCCACCTCGTCCTGGAGGAACCGCCCCGCACCGAGCCGGGCGACCTCGACGAGGCGGACGGGGCACACGCCCTCTGTCTGTCCGCCGCCACCCCCGAGGCGCTGCACACGATGCGCACCCGGCTGGCCGACCGGTTCGACGCGGCCGACGCGCCCCGGCCAGCGGACGCGGCACGGACCCTGGCGGCGCGCCGGCGCTTCCCGTACCGCCTGTCCGTCGTCGCCGGGACCGCCGCCGAGGCCGCCGCGCTGCTGCGGGACACCGACCGGACCACCCGGGCCGCGCAGGCTCCGCGGGTGGCCTTCCTCTTCCCCGGGCAGGGCGCCCTGCAAGCCGGTCACGGCCGGGCCGCCCACGCCCTGCTCCCGGTCTTCCGCGAGGTGTTCGAGACCGGCCGGGCCCATGTCCGCGCCCGCCACGACATCGACCTGGCACCGGCGCTGGACCCCGGCACCTCCCCCGACTGGTTCCTCGACACCCGTCACCAGCAACTCGGCCTGTTCGTGTACGGCTACGCGCTGGCCCGGCAACTGTCCGTCTGGGGCGTCACCCCGGAGGCCTCGCTGGGGCACAGCGTCGGCGAGTACGCGGCCGCCGCGACCGCCGGCGGCTGGGACTGGCAGGACGCCCTCGATCTCGTCCACGCGCGCGCGACCGCGATGCACCAGGCGCCGCCCGGCCGGATGCTCGTGGTGCGGGCGCCGCTCGACGAGGTGACACCGCTGCTGGACGACACTGTGTCGCTCGCCACCGTGGGCTCCGGTTACGCCGTCGTGTCGGGCCCGGCGGACCGGATCAAGGCGCTCGCCGCCGACCGGCGGGCCGCCGGCACCGCGACCCGGCTCCTGCCGACCGCGCACGCCTTCCATTCGCCGCTGATGGCGGCCGCCGCCGAGGAGCTGCGGAAGGCCGTGGCCACCGTGCCGGGGAAGGCGCCGCACCAGACGTGGATCTCCGGGGTCACCGGCGAGCCGACGGCCCCCGGGCAGGCGCAGGACCCCGACTACTGGGCCCGGCAGCTCACCGGCACCATCCGGCTGGACCTCGGGATGCGCACGCTCGCCGAGAGCGGTGCGCAGGTCCTGGTGGAGCTGGGTCCCGGGGACTCGCTGACCCGGGAGGCGATCCGCCGGTCGGCGGACCTCGTCGCCGTCCCGCTCCTGGGCCGCTCCCCGTCCGACGAGCGCGGGAACCTGCTCGGCGCTCTCGCGCGGCTGTGGGAGGAAGGGGTGCCGGTGGACTGGGAGTCCCTGGCGCCCGTCCGCGCCGGACGGCTCTGCTCCCTGCCGCCCCATCCGCTGGCCCGGACCACCGTGCCGGCCCCGCCCGCGGCACCGCCCCGCCCACCGGCGGCGGTCGCGCCGGTCCCGGCCGCGTCCTCCGCACACCGCGCTCCGCAAGCCGTCACCCCGGTGTGGACACAGGCCGGCGCCGCCCGTCCCGACGCCTACGACGTGCTGCTGGCCGGAGACCCCGCCCGGCTCGGCGCGGCCCTGTCCGGTCACGGGGTCACCGCGGTCGCCTGGCGGCCCGGTGCCCTCGCGGCGGCGGCCGACGGCTTCGCGGTCCGGGACGGGCGGCGACCCCTGGTGATCGCCGTTCCCCCGGAGCGGGAGGCCCCGCCCGGTCCGGACGCGCCGGGCGTCGCCCCGGTGCTCGCCGAAGCGGTCGAGACCGCCGGGCGGCTCGGCGCCCCCTTGTTCGTCGCGGGCCGCGCACTGACCGACCTCCTGACCGCCGCCCCCGCGACCGCCGCCCCCGACTGGGACGCCTGGGCCGCGCACCACTCCCGGACCGGACGGCCCGTCGCCCTGCTCGACCTCGGTGACGGCCCCGCACCGTCCCGGCTGCCCGGCCCCGGGGCCGACGCGCACGCCTGGCGCGACGAGGTCTGGTGGGATCTGGAACCGCGGCCCGTGCGGCTGTCCGCCCCCGCGACGGACGGGGCGCCCCCGTCCTGGACCGTGGTCGGCGACGGACACCCGCGCGCCGCCGCCCTGGCCGCCGACCTGGCCGAACAGGGCCTGCCGGTACGGGAGTACGCCGAGGCCGTGCCGCTGCCCAATCTCACCGCGCCGGTACACGCCGCCGCCGACGGAGTGGCCTGGACCAGCCGGACCACACCGCTCACCCGGCGGACCGCGCTGAGCCGGAAGCTGGACCTGTACTGCGCCGGGCTGATCGGGCAGCAGATCGTGGCGATGACCGGCCTCACCGACGGCCGGCGGATGACGGACCAGGAGCTGCGCCGGCGCATCGATCCGGACCGGCGCCTGCCCGCACTGACCGACTTCTGCCTGCGCGTGCTGGAGCAGGAAGGCTGGCTGGCGCGGGACGGCGACCACTGGCAGGCCGCCGGCACGCTCACCGCCTCGCTGGCCACCGCGCTGGCCGCCGAGTCCGGGCTGGACGAACTCCCGGGCCTGAAGCGGATGCTGCGCCATGTCACCGCGGCCTACCCCGAGGTCTTCGCCGGTCACCGCACCCCCGTATCGGTTCTCTACCCCGACGCCGATACCGGGTTGCTCGACGGCTGGCTGCGCGACAACCGGATTCCGCTGGACGACTGCGCCGCCGCGCTGGAGGCCCTGCGCGACGTCGTGCGCACCGCGACCGCCGGTACCGAGGAGACCGGCCGGACCTTGCGCGTCCTGGAGATCGGCGCGGGAGCCGGCCGGCTCACCTGGCCCCTGCTGACCGAGTGGCCCGGCCGGCGGGGCATCGAGTACCACGTCACCGACGTCAGTCCGCTGATCGTACGGCGTGCCGAGGCTCGCGCGGCCGAGCTCGGTCTGACCGACCTGAGGTTCTCCACCTTCGACATCGCAGCGGACCCGGTCGACCAGCAACTGGTGCGGGGCAGCTACGACTTGGTGCTCGGGTACAACGTCGTCCACGTGGCCGAGTCGGTTCCCACGGCGCTGCGGCGGCTCGCGGGGCTGCTGCGACCCGGCGGCCAGCTGGGGCTGGTCGAGGTCACGGAGATCGCCCGCTGGTCCCATGTCATGTGGGGCCTGGCGCCGGGCTGGTGGGACTTCGGCGACGAACTGCGCACCGACTCCATCCACCTCGACGCGCCCACCTGGCTGCGCGCGATCGAGGACGCCGGATTCACCGACGTACGGGCGGTGGACGCCAGTCTCGCCAGTGACCACGTGGTGGTGTTCGCGGCCGGCCCCGGACCCGGACGGCCGCCGGGCGACGGCGGGTTGCTCTACCTGCCCCGCACCGGCCGGGCCTCCGCGGACCGGTGGCGGGAAGTGCGCGAGCGCCGGCCCGGGCACGCCCCCGCCTGGGTGGTGACCGAGGACCCCGACTCCTGGGAGGGCGAGCGGCTGCGCCGCGGCCTGGATCCCGCCCCGAGCGGCCACGCCTGGGGGCACCTGGAGGTCCCCCGCCTCGATCCCGGCCGGCTGGCGCGTCTCCTCGCCCTGGATCCGCCGCCGGGACGCCTGCGGCTGCCGGACGGCCCACCCGCACCCGCACCCGAGGAGGACCCGACGGTCCCGGACGCCGGGTCCGCGGCACCGGCGCCGGCCACGCGGGGCACGCCGGCCGCGCCGGCCCCTGCCGAACCGTCCGGCATGGATGGCGCGGATGGAGCGGGTGGAGCGGGTGGAGCGGCTGACACGAACGGCTCGGATGGCGCGAACGGCGCGGACGGCCTCACCACGGACCTGGCCACCCTGTGGTGCGAGGTGCTGGGCACCCCGACGGTGGGCGGTGACGACGACTTCCACCGGCTGGGCGGAGACTCGCTGATGCTCGTGCAGCTCAGCGGACTGATCGGCAACCGTCTGGGGCACCACGTGCCCGTCACGTCACTGCCGCACGACCTCACCTTCACCGCTCTGGTCGGCACCGTCCGGCAACTCGTCCCCGCCGCGGAGCAGACCCGTGCCCCCGAGGTCACGGCACCGGCACCGCTTCCCGGCCTCGCGCCCGCCGACCTGCCCGACCACGTCACTCTGCTCCGCGCGGCCGACTCGGGCCGCCCCCTGTTCCTGGCGGCCCCGGCCACGGGCAGCTCCCTGTGCTACCGGCAGCTCGCCGGCCATCTCGACGGCAGCCGGCCGGTCTACGGTCTGGAGGCGCCCGGCCTGGGCGACCACCGCCGCCCGCTGACCCGCCTGGAGGACATCGCCGCGCACCACGTCACCGTGTTGCGGCAGGTCCAGCGCGACGGGCCGTACCTGCTGGGCGGCTGGTCGTACGGAGCGATGGTCGCCCACGAGATGACCCGCCTGCTGGAGGCGATGGGCGAGTCGGTGGAGCTGCTCGTGGGCATCGACGGCTACCTGCCCGCCACCGGTGGCCTGCCGGTCGGCGCCCTGCCGCACTGGCTGGTGCCCAGCCTGAGCCTGCAGTGGGAGGCCCGCTTCCGCCCCCGCTCCCCGCGCCTGGTGCCGGAACGGCCGGAGGGCGGGCTGCCCCGGGTGCGGGAGCTGGCCGGGCTGCGCTTCACCGCCGGTGTGCCGGACTACGTACGGCTGCACAACACCAGCATCAGAGCCCTGCTGCGCCACCGCCCCCGGCCGGTCCGCGCACCGATGCTGCTGCTCAAGGCCGGCACCGACCACGACCGGCGCACCCGGCTCGGCCTGCGCCTCGCCCCGCTGTACGGCGCCGGGGTGACCGTGCGCCCCCTGCCGGGCGACCACCACAGCATCCTGGGCAGCCGGCACGTACCCGCGCTCGCCGCCGCGATCGACCGGGCGCTGGCGCCGCCGGCGGACCCCAAGCGCTGACGCACCCCCGTCCCCCCACCCCGATTGGCCTGCCCATGGCGCAACGACGTCCTGCCCAGCCGCGCAACTTCTCGTCCGACCCCGACCGCCCCAGCTTCCTGGAGGAGCTGTACCAGGGCCGCTTCCGCTGGGACCTGATCCACCCCTTCGCCGAGCAGGACGCGGCCGACCGCGCGGCCGGCGACCAGGCCGTCGCCGGTCTGGGGGCCTTCCTGCGCGAACACGTCGACCCGGCCGAGGTGGAGGCATCGGGGCGGCTGCCCGAGAGCCTGTACCCGCTGCTGCGGTCCCGGGGCTACCTGAGCCTGCAACTCGACCCGTCGCTCGGCGGCCTGGGCCTGTCGCACTTCAACGTGTTCCGGGTCGTACAGGCCGCCGCGAGCCACTGCTTCCCGGTCGCCCTGGTGATGGGCATCGAGAACTCGGTCGGCACACCCGCCTTCTGGCCGGTGGTGCCGGACGGGCCGCTGAAGGACCTGCTGCACCGGCACCAGAAGCTCGGCGGCCTGTCCGGCACCGCCGACACCGAACCCGGCGGCGCCGCCAACCAGTACCGGGCCACCACCGCCGTGCCGGTCGACGGCGGGGCTGCGTATGTGCTCGACGGCCACAAGGTCTTCGTGGGGCACGCGCCCCTCGGCACGCTGTTCAGTGTGACCGCGACCGTCCGGGAGAACGGCACCGCCACCAACCAGGTCTTCTTCGTGGAGGCCGACACCCCCGGGTTCTCGCGCGGGCAGTGGCACGAGTTCTCCGGCATCCACGGCTTCCCCAACGGCTGGATCACCTTGGACAACGTCCGGGTGCCCGCCTCGCACCGGCTTCTGGAGGAGGGGAACGGGCAGGCCCGCCTGACCCCCGCCGTCTCACGGCTCGTCACCCGGGGACGGCTGCACATGATCGTGGCGCCGTCGCTGGCCGTGGCGAAGCTGTGCTGCCGGTGGTCACGGCAGTTCGTCGACCGCCGGGTGGTGGACGGGCGCCCGCTCGGGGAGTACGAGGAGATCCGGCGCAGGCTCGCCGACTCGCTCGCGGAGACCTTCGCCGTGGAGAGCGTCGCCCGCGCCGCCCTGCTCAACGAGGACCAGGACCTCGGACGCAACACGGCGTTCGAACAGAACCTCGCGAAGAACATCGCCTCCGTCGTCGCCGGCCGTGTGGCCGACCGGACCCTGTCCCTGATGGCGGCGGAGGGTTACGAGACCGCGGCGAGCAAGAAACGCCGCGGGGCACCGGCGATACCGCTGGAGCAGGCTGTCCGCGACGTACGCAACATGCGGATCTCCGGCGGCGTGGACTTCATGATCGATTACTGGCTCGCGGGCCGCAACATCCTGTCGTACTACTACCCCGAGCCCGACGAACCCGAGGCCCCGGCCGCCCCGGACGCGAGTCTCCTGGACGCCGACCTGACCGACCGCAACCGCGCTCATCTCGCCGCGGTCGTCGAGGAGACCCGCCGGTTCGGGCTGACCTGCCGGGAGCTGGCCCGCCGCCATCCGGACCGCTCCGGGCTCGCCGCCCGCCAGCGCGCGCTGGTCCTGCTCTCGCGGATCTCCGGTGAACTCTTCACCATGGCGGCCGTCCTGGCCCGCGCCTCCGGCATGACACGGGCCGCCGCGCCGGCGGCCGAGGACGGCCAGCGCCTGGCCGACCTGTACTGCGCCGCGGCCCGGCACCGCTTGGCCGGGGACCTGCGGGAACTGCGGGACGCCACCTGCGACGACGGTGCCGACTACGCCGGGCAGAGCACGGCCTGGCTCTCCGCCACCGGGCCGCACCCGCTCTCCGAGGACCTGATCTGACGAGGCAGCGGCTCACCCGCCGTGCCGACCCGTACGCGACGAAGGAGCAGTTGCCATGACGGTCCCCGACCACACCGCCCAGGGCCGCCCGCCCGGCGCCCCGGAGCCGGACGAGGAGGTGGTGGTCCCGGCCTCGGCATTCCAGCGGCGGATCCGGCTCGCGGAACGGATGGACGCCGCCGCCACGTACAACGTGCCGCTGGCCTGGCGGGTGACCGGCCCGCCGCTCGACGCCGGCACCCTGCGGCGTGCCCTCGCGCTGCTGGTGGCCCGGTTCGAGATCCTGCGCACCCGGTTCGAGGAGCGGGACGGCACCCTGTGGCAGCGGATCGGGGCGCCCTGGAGCCCCCGGGTGGACGTGGTCGACCTGCGCGGGGACGGCGCCCCGCTGGAGGCGCTGCACGCGTGGCTCGGCCGGGCCGCCGGCGAACCGTTCGACCCGGCGTCGGGCCGGCTGCTGACCGCCGCGCTGCTGGAGACGGGCGGCCCCGACGGACAGGTGCTCTTCGTCTGCCTGCACCACCTGGTGTGGGACGGCGAGTCCGCCGGGATCTTCCTGCGGGAGCTGGCCGACTGCTACGCGGAGGCGTCCGCCGGCGGCCCGCACCTTCCTCGTCCGGTGGTGGCCGGTGGACGCGACGGCCGCGCACAGTACCGGGACTTCGTGGCCGCGCAGGAGGGCGGCGACCCCGGGCTACGGGCCGCCGAGCTGGCGTACTGGACCGACCACCTCGCCGGGGCGCCCGCCCACCTGGACCTCTCGCCCTCCGGGCCGGACCCCGAGGGCAACGGCACCGTGACCGTTCCCCTGCCCGCGGACCTGGCCGCCCGGCTGCGCCGCGTCCAGCAGGACCAGGTCTGCACCCTGTACCAGCTGGCGGCGACGGCGCTCGCCGCCGTACTGCACCGCTGGACCGGCCGGGACGACGTCGTCTTCGGCGCCCCGCTCGCGCGGCGCGACGACCCGCGCTTCGCGGGGCTGCTCGGGCCGTGCCTCAACACGGTGGTGCTGCGCTCGCGCCCCGCCGCCGACGCGACGCTGCGGGACCTGCTCGTCAGCCTGCGCGACGAGGTCCTCGACGCGTACCAGCACAGCGGCGTTCCCTTCGAGAAGGTGGTGGAGCGGCTGAACCCGCCGCGCCGGTCCGGTCGCACCCCGTACGCCGATGTGACCTTGAGCCTGGAGACCGTCCCCACCGAGCCGCCCGTGCTGGGCGGGGCCTCGCTGGTCAGGCTCCCGCTGTCCTCCCAGGGCGCCGACTACCGGGCCAAGTTCGGGCTGACCGTGGTGCTGACGCTCTGCGGTGACACCCTCGAGGCGGCCTTCTCCTACCGCGGCGACCACGCCCACAGGGCCGACGTCGCCCAGTTGGCGGCGCTGTACGGGCGGCTGCTGGCCCGGCTCCCGGAGACCCTCGACAGCCGCCTCGACACCCTCGACCTCGTGGCGGGCGACGCCGCGGAGCTGGCCCGTCTGGACGCCTGGGAGGACGGCGGCGAGGCCGGCCCGGCGACCACCGTCCCGGACCTGTTCGGCCGTTGGGTCCGCGAGACCCCCGACGCCCCGGCTGTGGACACCGAGCGCGGCGTCCTCACCTATGCCGGACTGCACCGGCGCGCCCTGGCCCTCGCCGCGCGTCTGCGGCCGCTGTGCCCGGCCGGCGACCCGGTGGTGGCCGTGCTCCTGCGCCGGGGCGAGGACCTCGTCGTCGCGATGCTCGCCGCCTGGTACGCGGGCGCCGCCTTCTGCCCTCTCGACCCGGACGCCCCGGCGGCCCGGGTGGGTGAACTGCTCGACGACCTGGGCGCGTGCGCCGTGATCGCCGACGGCCCCGCCCGTGCCGCGCACCCCGCCACGGCCGGCCTGCCGGTCCTGGACGTGCCGGGTGCCGTGGCCGGCCGGCCCGGACAGGACCGGCCGGCGACGGGGACGGACGCCGTCGGCCCGCACCTGGCCTCGGCACAGGCGGCGGCGTACATCGTCCACACCTCCGGTACGACGGGCAGGCCGAAGGGCGTCGTCGTCCGCCACCGCGGCCTGGCCCAGCTCGTCTCGTGGGGAGGTGAGTCGTTCGGCCTGGGGCCCGCGGACCGGACCGGGCACCTCCTGGGGGTCGCCTTCGACGCCACCCAGTGGGACGTGTGGTCCGCCCTCGCCTCCGGCGGCTGCGTCGTCCCCCACGAGGGAACACCGGCCGCCGACGACGTCGCGGACTGGCTCACCCGGCGGCGCGTCTCCGTCGTCCTGCTCGCCACACCGCTCGCGGAGGCACTGTGGGCGTCCGGGGCGGCACTGCCGAGGCTGCGCCAGCTGATCGTCGGTGCCGCCGCCCTGACGAGGACGCCGCCGGCCGGCACTCCGTACCGGATACGCAACGCCTACGGTCCCACCGAGTCGACGGTGATCGCGCTCACCCACGACCTCTCCGGCGGTGCCACCGGGCCGGTGAACACCATCGGACGGCCCATCGCCGGCACCCGGGCCCGGATCCTGGACCCGGCGGGGCGGCGCTGCCCCGCCGGAGTGCCCGGGGAGATCGTCCTGCGGGGCGCGGGCGTCGCGGCCGGCTACTGGCGGCGGCCGGAGTTGACGGCGGAGCGCTTCGACGGCCCCGGCGGCCCGGGCTACCGCACCGGGGACCGGGGCCGGTGGCTGCCGGACGGCACCGTCGAGTACCTGGGCCGGGTGGACCGGCAGCTGAAGATCCGGGGGCACCGGATCGAACCGGGCGAGATCGAGGCGGCGCTGCTGCGGCACCCCGCGGTGTCCTCCGCCGTCGTACACGGCGATCCGGACCGTACGCCCCAGCTGGTCGCCTACCTCGTCGCCGCGTCACCGGCGGGGCCGCGGCCCGAACGCGCCGAACTGCTGGACGGCCTGCGGTCCCGGCTGCCGGCCCACGCGGTCCCGGAGGCGTACGTGTGGCTGGACCGGCTGCCCCTGAACGCCAGCGGGAAGGTCGACACCGCGCGGCTGCCCCGGCCGCGCCGCGAGGACCTGCCGGTGGCCGCCGAGCGGACCGCCCCGCGTGACGACACGGAACGGCGGATCACCGCCGCCTGGGCCGAGGTCCTGGGCCGCGACGAGATCGGCGTGCACGACAACTTCTTCGACCTGGGAGGCAACTCCCTGCTGCTCACCCGGCTGCGCACCTCGCTCCACGGGCGCGGGTTCGCCGCCCTGACGCTGACCGCGCTCTACGAGCACACCACGGTCGCCGCTCTGGCGCGGTTCCTCACGGCTTCCGGAACACAGCCCGCCGCGCCCGCCGACGGGCTGCGCGACCGGGCGGCGCGGGCTCGCCGGGCGATGGCGGACCGGGGCGCGCGCGGCCGGGGCGGCCTGCGAGGGAGTGACGGCTGATGTCGCCACCGCCCGGCAACGCGTCGCGCGGCGTGCTCCGCACGGTGCTGGTCGCCGAAGTGCTCTCCATGAGCGGCTCGCAGCTGAGCGCCGTGGCCATGCCCTGGTTCGTCCTGGAGAGCACGGGTTCGGCGGCGGACATGGGGGTGGTGATGGCGGCCCAGATGATCGCCGTCGCCCTCTTCGGCGTACTGGGGGCTCCGCTGAGCGGACGCCTCGGCCCGCGCCGGGTGCTGGTGGCCTCCGACTACAGCCGTGCCCTGCTGGTGGCGCTGGTGCCGCTGCTGCACCAGGCCGGACTGCTGCCGCTGCCGGTGGTCATGCTCCTGCTGTTCGCCATCGGTTCCTTCTTCGCCCCCTACACCGCCAGTCAGCAGGCGTTGCTGCCGTTCCTCGCCGGCGAGGACGAGAAACTGCTCAGTCAGGCCAACGCCAGTCTCCAGGGCGCCACCCGCCTCGCCATCCTGATCGCCCCGCCCGTTTCCGGGCTGCTCGTGAGCTGGCTCGGCGCGCCGACCGTCCTGCTCCTGGACGCCGGGACCTATCTGGTCTCCGCGCTGATCCTCGGTCTCCGCGTCCCGCGCGGTCTCGCCCCGCCGGTCCCCACCGCCCGCCGGAACACCCGGGCCGCGGTGCAGGTGCTGCGCCGCGACCGGCTGCTGAGCTGCTGGACCATCGGACAGGTCCTGACCGAAACGGCGTGGCAGGCCCTGTTCGTCCTGTTGCCGGTCCTCGCCCGCGAGCAGTACGGCGGCACGGCCACCCTGGCCGGTCTGCTGCTCGGTGCCTTCGGCGGCGGAGCGCTCACCGGCACCCTGCTCGTCGGGCGGGCCCTGCGCCGCCTGTCCCCGTCCCGGCTGTCGGTTTTCGGCAGGATCGGCCAGACCGTGGCCTTCTTCGCCCTGCTGCTGCCGCTGAACGCGCCCGGGCTCGCCGCCGTCCTGTTCACCGCCGGGCTGCTCAACGGCCTGTCCAACGGACCGATCGCGGCGGTGCGCACCGCGCGCATCCCGGCCCCGCTGCGGTCGACGGCGCTCACCCTGATCGCCGCCTTCGGGCTGACCGGCGGAAGCGTCGGTCTGGTCACCAGCGGAGCGGCGGCGGAGAGCCTGTCGTCACGCACCGTCTTCACCCTGCTGGCCCTGTGTCAGGTCCTGGCCGCCGTGTGCTTCGTCCTCGGCGCCCGCCGGCCCCGTCGGGGGACCGCGGCGCACACACCCCACGGATCGGTCCCGCCCGTACCCGTGCCGCCCCGCCCCGGCCCTGACCGGCGGCCTCCGTTGCCCGACTCACCCGACGCATGACGAACGAGAAACGAAGGATGCCGATGACCTCGCTCGCACAGCGCTGCTGCCCCCATCTGGCAGGCGTCCCCGACAACGGCCACGTCCTGGGGCCCGACTTCGTCCAGGACCCCTTCCCCGCTCTCGACCGGCTGCGGAGCGAAGGCCCGGTGCACCTGGTCACGCTGCCGAGCGGCGCCGAACGCTGGCTCGTGACACGCTACGACGACGTGATCCGGGCCCTGGAGGATCCCCGGCTGAGCAACGAGCTCGGGCGCGGCCTTCAGCAGAGCCTGCCGCCCGAGCCGCTGCCGCCGCGCGCCCAGGTCAGCCTGCGCACCACGCAGCTCCTCGGCCGGGCGATGGCCAACCTCGACCCGCCGGACCACGACCGCCTGCGCAAGCTCGTCGTCCGGGGGTTCAGCGCGAAGCGTGTCGAGGGGCTGCGCGACCGCATCCAGCGGAGCACGGACGAACTGTTCGACGCGCTCGGGGACGCGCCCGAGTTCGACCTGGTCGAAACGGTGGCGAACCGGCTCCCCATCGCGGTGATCTGCGAGCTGCTGGGCGTCCCGGCCACGGACACCGGGCTCTTCCGTACCGCCGCCTCCGTGGTCGGCGGCCACATCCCCGACGACGAGACCGCCCTGCGCGTCGTCGCGGCCCTCGACGAGTTCGACGCCTACGTACGCGAACTGATCGGCGCCCGCCGCCTGACACCGCGGGCCGATCTCATCAGCGCCCTCGTCACCGCCGAGGCGGACGGCGAACGCCTGACGGAGGACGAACTCGTCAGCATGGTCGGGATCGTCCTGTTCGGCGGCTACGAACCCTCCGCGCAGCTGATCGGCAACGCCCTGGTCGCGCTGTTGCGGCATCCCGACCAACTCGCCGCTGTACGGGCGGACTTCGGCCTGATCCCCGCGGTGATCGAGGAGACGATGCGGTACGACGGTCCGGTCACTCCGGGACTGAGCCGCTACGCCCTGGAAGACGTGGAGATCGGTGGCACGACCATCCCCAAGGGCTCCTACGTCGTCGTCGGCACCGCCTCCGCCAATCGCGACCCCGCACACTGGCCGGACCCGGCGACGTTCGACATCGGACGGTCGTTCACGGCGCGTTCGCTGGGCTTCGGCCACGGACTGCACTACTGCGTGGGGGCACGCCTCGCCTCCCTGGAGGTGGAGATCGTGCTGGCCACCGCCCTGCGCCGCTACCCCCGCCTGCGGCTGGCCGTCCCGGCGACGGAGCTGGAACGCCGCCCGGGGTCGGTACGCGGCCTGCGCGCGATCCCGTTGCGGGTCGACTGAGCGAAGGCAGGCCGCGAGCCGTTGCCGTGTGCGGTGGTGGCGTACGTGGTGCCGGACGACCAGCCCGGTGCCGCGGTGGCCACCGCGAGATGCGGCCTCAGGCGTAGTGCCGGTAGACGGCCTGGGCGACGCACGCGGGCTTGGCGCTGCCCTCGGCCTCGACGGTGAAGGTGAGCCGCATCTGCACGCCGTCGCCCTTGACGTCCTCCACGGAGTCGACGACACCGTGGAGGCGGATCTTGGCTCCGACGGGCACCGGGCTGGGGAAACGGACCTTCTCCAGGCCGTAGTTGACGCTCATGGCGATGCCGTCGATCTCCAGCAGCTCGTTGAAGAGCGGGATGATCAGGGACAGGGTGAGGTAGCCGTGTGCGATGGGGCCACCGAAGGGGCCGGCCTTGGCGCGCTCCGGGTCGGTGTGGATCCACTGGTGGTCGTCGGTGGCGTCGGCGAAGGTGTTCACCCGGTCCTGGGTGATCTCCCGCCAGTCGGTGCGGCCGAGGTCGGTGCCGGCCAGGGACTTCAGTTCGTCGAGACCGTGGGCGGTGGTGGGCATCGGGGGGTCCTTCCGGTCCTTGCGGCGCGGGTGGGTACGCGTGCGGTGTGGGTGTGCGTGTCAGTGCGGTGCGGGCGGCCGGCCGTCGCCGGTGCCGGTGGTGGCCGGGGCGTGGGCCGCGCGCACCGCGGGTTTGACGAGCTTGCCGGAGGCGGTGCGGGGCAGGGCCTCGGTGAAGACGACGGACTTGGGGATCTTGTACTTGGCCAGGCGGCCGCGCAGGTGGTCGAGGATGTCCGCTTCCTTGGCGCGGGCTCCGGGCTTGAGGACGACGACGGCGCGGCCGACCTCGCCCCAGCGCGCGTCGGGGACGCCGATGACGGCGCACTCCTCGACGGCCGGGTGGCCGAGGACGACGTTCTCCACCTCCGCCGGGTAGACGTTCTCCCCGCCGGAGATGAACATGTCCTTGACCCGGTCGACGATGTAGGCGAAGCCGTCCTCGTCGGTGCGGGCGATGTCGCCGGTGCGCAGCCAGCCGTCGTCGGTGACCGCGGCGGCCGTCTCGGCGGGCCGGTTCCAGTAGCCCGTCATGACGTTGGGCCCGGACACCAGGATCTCGCCCCGCTCCCCCGGTGCGGCGTCGCGGCCGTCGGGCAGGACCACGCGGGTGTCGGTGAAGAAGTGCGGCACCCCCGCCGAGCCCGCCTTGGCGGAGGTCTGCTCCCGGTCCAGGAAGAGGACGCCGGGGGACGCCTCGGTCATGCCGTAGCCCTGGGCGAAGGCCAGCCCCCGGGCGAGGTAGGTGGCGATGGTGCGTTCGGGGACCGGGGCGCCACCGCAGTTGAGGCTGCGCAGGCTGGTCAGGTCGGCCTCGGGCCAGCGCGGCCGGGCGGCGAGCGCGTCGTACATGGTCGGCACGCCGAACATGCAGGTCACCCGGTGGCTCTCGATCAGGCGCAGGACGCGGTCGGGGTCGAAGGCGCCGAGCAGGATGACCCGGCCGCCCTTGAGCAGGGTGGGCAGGCAGGTCATGTTCAGCGCCGCGGTGTGGAACAGCGGGGCGGTCACGAGTGTGACCTCGTCGGCGGCCAGGTCGAGGTCGACGAGGACGTTGACGCTGTTCCAGACGATGTTGGCGTGCGAGAGGACGGCGCCCTTGGGATGGCCCGTGGTCCCCGAGGTGTACATGATCATGCACGGGTCGTCGGGGGCCACCGGCTCGTCCAGCGGCGCGGTGCCGCCGCCGGCGAGCAGGTCGTCGTAGCCGAGGGCGCCGGGGCCGGGCCCCGCGAGGGCGATGCGGTGGGAGACGCCTGCGTCGGCGGCGGCCGGGGCGGCGGCCTCGGCCTGTTCGGGGGCGTGCACGAGGACGGCGGCGCCGGAGTCGGTGAGGTGGTAGGCGAGTTCGGGTGCGGTCAGGCGGGTGTTGAGCGGGACGAACACCGCGCCGAGGGCGCCGGCGGCGAACAGCGTCTCGAGGAAGGCCGGGTGGTTGGGGCCCAGGTAGGCGATTCGGTCGCCGCGGGCCACGCCCAGGGTGCGCAGGGCGTGGGCCAGGCGCAGCACCCGCTCGTGCAGGTGCCGGTAGGTGACCTCGCGGTCCTCGTGGACCACGGCGATGCGGTCGGGGGTCTTGCGGGCTCGGCGTGCGGGCCAGGAGCCGATGCCTTGGTTGCGCACGGCGGCCTCCGTTTCAGTCTGTGGTCAGGCCGAGCAGGCGGGCGGCGTTGTCCTTCAGGATTCTGGGGCGGACCTCGGGTTTGATGTCGAGCTTCTCGAAGTCGGCGAGCCAGCGGTCGGGGGTGATGACCGGGTAGTCGGAGCCGAAGAGGACCTTGTCCTTGAGCAGGGTGTTGGCGTAGCGCACGAGTTGCGGCGGGAAGTACTTCGGGGACCAGCCGGACAGGTCGATGTACACGTACGGCTTGTGGGTGGCCACCGCCAGCGCCTCGTCCTGCCAGGGGAAGGACGGGTGGGCGAGGATGATCCGCAGCTCGGGGAAGTCCACGGCGACGTCGTCCACCAGCATGGGGTCTGAGTACTTCAGCCGGATGCCGCCTCCGCCGGGGACGCCCGCGCCGATGCCGGTCTGGCCGGTGTGGAACAGCGCGGGCACGCCGAGTTCCTCGATGGCCTCGTACAGCGGGTAGGCGAGGCGGTCGTTCGGGGCGAACGCCTGGATGCTCGGGTGGAACTTGAAGCCGCGTACGCCGTGTTCCTCAACCAGGCGGCGGGCCTCGCGGACCCCCGCCCGGCCCTTGTGGGGGTCGACGGAGGCGAACGGGATGAGGACGTCGGCGTGGGCGGCGCAGCTCTCGGCGACCTCTTCGTTGGAGATCCGCGGGTGCCCGGTGGCGTGCTCGGCGTCGACGGTGAAGACCACGGCGGCCATGCTGCGTTCGCGGTAATACGCGGCCATCTCGTCGATGGTCGGCGTGCGGTGCCCGTGGGCCTTGAAGTACTCCGCGGAGGCACCGAACAGCTCGGGGCTGAGCGCGCCGTGGCCGTCCTTGGAGATCTCGGCGTGCGTGTGGACGTCGATGGCGACGAGCCGGCCGGGGTTCGGGGATGTCATCGTCGGCTCACCTTCCGTGGGTGGTGGGAGGTTCAGGCACCGGGGGCCTGGGGGGCGGGGATGCCGTACGTCTGCGGCTCGCGGCCGACCGAGACGGGCCAGGCCGCGGCGATGTCGTCGGCGTTCCAGCCGCCGTCCCGGTAGGCGGTGGCGACCTCCTGCGGGTGCGACCACAGGGCCAGCTTGTCGCCGCCGATGCCGACGCACTGGCCGGTCACCGAGGCCGCGGCGTCGGAGGCGAGGTAGACGACGAGGCCGGCGACGTCCTCCGGGGTGCCGAAGCCCTCGGCCTTGCGCAGCCGGTCCGGCAGCGGCTCGCCGCGTTCCTCCCACGCCTCGATGTACGGGGCGAACGCGGGGATGGTGCGGGTCATGCCGGTGGCGGCGACCGGGACCAGGGCGTTGGCGGTGATGCCGGCCCGGGCCAGTTCCATGGCCCAGGTGCGGGTCATCGCGGCGATGCCGGCCTTGGCGGCGGCGTAGTTGGTCTGGCCGAAGTTGCCGCGCTGCCCGGCCGGGGAGCAGGCGGTGATGATGCGGCCGCCCTCGCCCTGTTCGCGCATCCGCACGGCGGCGGCCCGTACGCAGGTGAAGGTGCCGCGCAGGTGGACGCGGACGACGTCGTCGAAGTCGTCGTCGGACATCTTCCACAGCACGCGGTCGCGCAGGATGCCGGCGTTGGTGACCATGACGTCCAGCCGGCCGAAGGCGTCCACGGCCCGGGCCACCAGCGCCTCGGCGACCTCGCTGGTCCCCACCGGGCCCACCTCGGCCACGGCCCGGCCGCCGGCCGCGGTGATCTGCTTGACCGCGTGCGCGGCGGCCTCGGCCTCCACGTCGTTGACGACCACCGCCGCGCCGGCCCGGGCCAGGGCGGCGGCGTAGGCGAATCCGAGGCCGCGTCCGCTGCCGGTGACGACGGCGACCTTGTTCGAGAGATCCATGTGTGCGCAGTCCTTGCCTCGCGGGTGTGCCGACGAGGCCGACGTTAGGCGTTTCGATTACCGCCGTCAATGGTGTGCCGAACATTCTCTCCGCCCCTAAACTGAGCCGCGTGACCGGGACAGAGACCACGCCCTCGGCGGGCCAGGAGGAAGGGGCCGCGGCGTCCGCGCGGCCGCAGACGCTGATGCTGAGCTTCCTGGGCCTGTACGTCCTGGAGCACGGCAGCGCGGTCTACTCGGGCAGCGTCATCGACGTGTTCGCACGCGTCGGGGTCTCCGAGGACGCGGTGCGCTCCACGCTGACCCGGATGGTCAAACGCGACCTGCTGGCCCGTCACCGCCGCGGTCGCAAGATGTACTTCGGGCTCACCGCGCGCTCCACCGAGGTGCTGCGCGACGGTCACGACCGCGTCTGGGGCGCGGGCGCCGTCAATCGCGACTGGGACGGCACCTGGACCCTGGTCGGCTTCTCGCTGCCCGAGGCCTGGCGCAGCCAGCGCCACGACCTGCGCTCACGCCTGGTGTGGGCCGGCTTCGGCCCGCTGCAGAACGGCCTGTGGATCGCGCCGGGCCGGCCGGACGTCCCCGCCGTCGTCGCCGGGCTCGGCCTGGAGGACCACCTCAACGTGCTGCGCGGGCGCGCGGCCGAACCGACCGAGGCCGCGCAGCTGCTGCACCGGGCCTTCGACACGGCCGGCATCGCCGGGCGCTACCGCGCCTTCCTCGACCAGTGGGACCGCCCGGACCCGCTGCCGTCCGCCCCGGACGACCTGGCCCGGCAGCTCCTGCTGCACACCGACTGGCTGCAGGTCGTCCGCTCCGATCCGCGCCTGCCCGCGGAGCACCTTCCCGCGGACTGGCCCGCCATCCGCGCCGAGCACGTCTTCCGCACCCTGTCCGCCCAGTACGACGCCCCGGCCAAGCAGTTGGCCGACGCGGTGCTGGACACCATCCCGGCGGAGCCGGCGGCCGGGCAGGACTGAGCGGGGCGGGGCGACGCCCCACGGGCGGTACGACGCCCCACGGGCGGTGCGACGCCCGACGCACGCGGGCCGCCGCATCGACGCGGCCCCGGGCAGCCGACACAGCCGACGCGGCAGAGGGCAGCCGCCGCGGCCGTATGGCCGGGGTCCGCAAACGTTCGTCACTTCATTGACCGCCGTCCGCAATCAGCCCTATATTCGGCCGCACCCGCCGCCGGGCCGGGGCTTCGCGGACCCTTCCGCCAGGCCGCCTGCCCATCGGCGGCGCACGGACACCAGCACGGCCGGCACAGCCCGCCGAAACAGCACCCCGAGACACCCTCCGGCGGTCGTACCCTCGCTCCCCACGTCCCCGTACGCCTTTCCGTACAGACACGCCGCTCCCGTTCGAACACGTCTTCAGCACGGACCCGCCCCATCCGCCGTACAGCCCCACCCGCCGTACAGAGATGAGCCCGCACATGCCGAAGTTCGCGCTCGGCGCGGCCGCGCTGGCCGCCGCCCTCGCCGTCACCGCCGCAGCCCCCGCCACCGCGCGGAGCGACACCGCGCAGACCACCGCCGCCCCGCGCCACCTGAGCGGGCGCCTCCCGGACGGCGCGAGCTGGATCGCCGACCTGCCCGCCCACTGGAACGGCACCCTGCTGCTGTTCAGCCACGGCTACGGCCCCACCACCGCCCAGGACGCGCCCTCCCCCGCCGCCGGCCAGGCCCTCCTTGCCGAGGGCTACGCGCTGGCCGGCTCCTCCTACGACCCGAACGGCCCCTGGTGGGCGCTGCGCAGCGCCGAACGCGACCAGCTCGCCACCCGGGAGGCGTTCGCCGCCGTAGCGGGCCGCCCCGCCCGCACCCTGTCCGTCGGGCAGTCCATGGGCGGCCTGGTCAACGCCCGGCTCGCGCGGGACGCGGGCAGCGGCATCGACGGCGCCCTGGGCCTGTGCGGCCTGGTCGCCGGCGGTGTCGACCTGGACAACTACCAACTGGACGCCGAGTACACGATCGCCTCCCTGCTCGCCCCGGACGAGCACCTGCGGCTGGTGGACTTCGCCGACCAGGACGCGGCCGTCGCGACCGCGGCCCGGCTCACCGCCGCCGTGGAGCGGGCCCAGGCCACGCCCGCGGGCCGGGCGCGGATCGCGCTCGCCGCCGCGTACCTCAACCTCCCCGACTGGGCCCCGGGACAGAACCCGCCCGCGCCCGGCGACGCCGAAGGGCAGGAGGCCCAGCAGTACGCCTGGTTCGCCCAGGGCCTGCTGTCGTTCATCGTGCCCGCGCGCTACTCCGTCGAGCAGTCGGCGGGCGGCAACACCTCCTGGAACGCGGGCGTGGACTACGCCGCCCTGCTGCGCTCCTCCGAGCACGCCGACGAGGTCCGGGCGCTGTACCGGACGGCGGGACTGGACCTGCGCGCCGATCTCACCGCCCTGACCCGAGGCGCCCGGGTGCACGCCGACCCGCGGGCGGTACGCAGCCTCGAGCGCACCTCCACCGCCGGGCAGGGCCTGGCCATGCCGCTACTGGACCTGCACACCACCTCCGACCAACTGGTCCCCGTGCAGCAGGAGAACACGTTCGCCGCCCGGGTACGGGCCGCCGGTGACGGCGCCCTGCTGCGCCAGGCCTACGTCGCCCGGCAGGGCCACTGCGCCTTCACCACGGCCGAGGTCGTCGCGGGCGTGCACGCCCTGGAGCACCGGGTGGCCACGGGCCGCTGGGACGGCGGCACCACGCCGGCGGCCCTGCAGCGCGCCGCGCAGGCCCTCGGCCTCGACGGAGCGGCCTTCGTCCCCTACCGGCCCACACGCCTCGTCGTCGGCCGCCGCCACTCCTGATCCTCCGACCCCCCTTCCCGCCGCCGGCCTCCCACCCCAGGACCCGCCATGTCGCTGACCGACCCCCGCTCCCCCGCGCAACCCGCCGGCCCCGCGCCGAGCCCGCTGCCGCTCGGCACCCTCGTCGCCGGCTGTCTCGCGGTCTGCCTCGCCCAGATCGCCCTCGCCGTGCCCGCCACCCTCAACGGCCTCTTCCAGGAGGACCTGCATCCGATCGGCTCCCAACTGACCTGGATCTCCGACGCGTTCCTGCTGCCGGTGACCGTGCTGGAGCTCACCTTCGGCGTCCTGGGCGACCTGTTCGGACGCAAGCGGCTGCTCGTGGGCGGCTCCGTCCTGGTCGTCGCGGGCGAGGCCGTCTCCGCCGTGAGCGGCGGCGTCCACCTGCTGTGGGTCGGGCAGGTCGTCTCCGGCCTCGGTGCGGCGGCGCTCTTCCCGACCTCGCTCGCCATGATCGCGGCGGGCACGCACAGCCACCGGGACCGGGCGCGCGGCATCACCGTGTGGGCGGCCGCCCTGTCCACCGGCGGATTCGTCGCCCCCGTCATCGGCGGCGTCACCGGCAGCCACGACTCCTGGCGCGCGGCGTTCGTGGTGGTCGTGGTGATCGCCGCGGCCAGCACCGTGGTCAGCCTGCTGGGTGCCGCCGACTCGCGGGCGCCCGAGGGCCGCTCGCTGGACCTCGGCGGGCAGCTCACCGTCGGGATCGGCCTGTTCGCGCTGTTGTACGCGGTCATCCAGGGGCCCACGGACGGCTGGGGCTCGACCCCGGTGGTCGTCGCGTTCGTGGTCGCCGCGGTGTTCGTCGTGCTCTTCGTCGTCGCCGAGCGCCGTGCCCGTTCGCCGCTGCTGCGCCTGGACCTGTTCGCCAACCGGGCGTTCGCCGTCGCCTCGGTCGTCGCGGTCGTCGGCATGTTCAGCTTCCTGGGGACCGCCTACGCCACCAGCATCCGGCTGGGCCCCGTGCAGCACCAGAGCCCGCTGCGCACTTCCGTGGCCTTCCTGCTGCTCAACGGCCTCACCCTGGTCCTGGCTCCGCTCACCTCGCGGCTGCTGGAGCGGGTCAGCGGGCGCTGGATCCTCACCGTGGGCCTGGCGCTGATGGCCGCGGGCGACTTCCTCGCCGCGACCCTGCCGGTGGAGGACCGGGCGCTGACCTCGCTGGTGCTGCCCCTGGGACTGGTCGGTGCCGGGTTCGCGTTGACGGTCTCCTCGATCACCGCCACCGCCGTGAACACGGTCCCCGTGCACTACGCCGGCATGGCGAGCGCCTCCACCAGCCTGCTGCGCGACTTCGGGTTCACCCTGGGCCCGGCGGTCATCGGCGCCGTCGCCCTGAGCCGCGCGGGCTCGCTGTTCAGCTCCGACCTGCGTGACTCCGCGCTGAGTCCGCAGGTCAAGGCGGCCGCCGCCGAGGTCGCCGCGGAAGGCGGGCCGCTGGCCGTCAACTCCGTCCCGGCCACCGCACCGCCGGGCGGCGCCGCGCCGCTGGCCCTGCGGGCGCTCGGCCACGGGTACGCGCTGGGCTTCACGATCTGCGGGGCGGCGGCGCTGGTCTCCTGCCTGCTGGCCCTGATCGCGCTGCGCCGTACGGACACCCCGCACCACACCGACGCGACCGCGTCCACGGCCCCCGAGACGGCGCCAGCCGCCTGAGCCACCCGGGAACACCGGCTCACCCGCGATGAAGAATCTCCGCGAGCTCTTCGGCGCGCTGGGGTTCAGCGAGGTCCAGACGTACCTGCGGAGCGGGAACGTGGTCCTCGCCCAGACGCCGCCCGCCGGGGAGAGCGCCGAACTCTCCCTGGTCGGTGACGAGATCCACCTGCAGGTGCCGGACGGCTGAACCACCAGCCGCCGAGTCGGAGGTCACTGGGGAGTGGTTCACTGCTGGGGTGACTCAGGAGTTGGAGATCGTCTCATTCGACTCGGCCGAAGCGTTCGAGGCCTGGCTGGCCGAAAACCACGCCTCCTGTCCCGGTATCTGGCTGAAGCTGCGCAAGAAGGGCCCGGGAATCGTCGCACTGGACTACGCGCAGGCCCTGGACGTGGCGCTCTGCCACGGCTGGATCGACGGCCAGAAGGCCGGGTTCGACGACGAGTGGTGGCTTCAGCGGTTCACCCCCCGGAGGGCGAACAGCAAGTGGTCCAAGGTCAACCGGGACAAGGTCGCGGCGCTCATCGAGCAGGGCCGGATGCGTCCCGCCGGGCAGGCCGAGATCGACCGGGCCAAGGCGGACGGCCGGTGGGAGGCGGCCTACGACGGCGTGAAGACCGCGACGGTGCCGGACGATCTGGCCGCCGCGCTGGCCGCCAACCCGGCCGCCGCCGCGTTCTTCGAGACGCTGGACCGGCGCAACCGCTACGCGATCCTGTACCGGATCCAGGACGCCAAGAAGGCCGAGACCCGGGCCCGCCGGATCGAGAAGTTCGTCGCGATGCTGGCCAAGGGCGAGAAGATCTACCCGTAGAGCCCCGCGCCCGCCCGCTGTACGAGGTGATCCGCTGTGCAACGTCATCCGCTGTACGAGGTGATCCGCACCCAGGCCGGCCATCCGGGCGCGCGCCGGGCACCACCGCCCGGGCCGGCGGTGGGCCGCCCATCCCCTGTGCGAACCGGCCTTCCGGATCGGGCGGTTGGCATCGCCCGCTGTGGCGGCCCCGGCCTGTCCGCCGGCCGCCTGGGCCTTCGCTCGGGTCACCTGTGCGGTACGGCGGTCACCGGAGGAAGCGGCTCACCAGGTAGACGCTGCGCTTTCCCGGATACTCGCTCAGGTTCCACAACGCGTCGTGCCGGCCGTCGTAACTCAGGTCCGGCAGGTGCCCCGGCCGCTCCTACGGGCCGGGGCGGTTCCCACTGTGCCCGGCCTGGTCAGGCGGCGAGCAGCGCCTCCACCGTCGAGACCGGATCCCACTCGGGGTCGAGTCCGGTCAGCCGCCGCGCGACCCGGCGCCAGGCCGCCGGGTCCGTGCCGAGTTCGGAGCGCACGAGGCCCGCGAGGAGGGCGCGGGCCTCGGCGGCCTCGGGCGGGGCGTCCGTGCGACGGGCGGCGGCGCCCAGGTAGGCGAGCAGCCGCGCGGCCGGGGTCGCGCGGCGCACCAGGTCCGCGCCGTCGAGCAGCCCCGCCGTGAGCAGCCCGTCCAGTTGGGTGGTCGGAGGACAGTGGACATGGCCGCCGAGTCCGTGCCGGGCGCGCTCCCGGGTGAGCCGTGCGCTGCCGGGCAGACCGTCGGGGCCCGGCTCCGGCAGCAGCGCCGCGTGTCGCAGTCGTACGCCCTCGGGCACGCCGTCCAGGCGGATGATGTCCTGCCAGTACGGGAGCGGTTCCTGGGCGTGGGCGGCTTCGAGAGCGGCCCAGTCCACCGGCTCGCCCGGCGGGAGGGACTCGATGAGGTCCCGTGCGTGCGGGGCGTGCCGGGCGCGCCGCAGCTTGCGGACGAGTTTCTCCGGTGCCAGTTCACGGTCGAGCCGGGCACGGAGGACGGCGGCGGGGTCGGCGGACGCGAGGGCCTTCACGCAGAGGGCGGTGGCGGAGCGCCCCAGCACGTCCCGCCCCGCGAGCTTCGCCAGCCGGCCGGCACCACCGTGCTGCAACAGCCGTAGGCAGCCGAATAGTTGGTGCCCGAGACCGAGCCGCGAGCCCTCTGTTTCGAGCAGCGCCTCCACGAGGTCGGGTTCGGCCGAGCACAGCCACATCAGACCGCCGGCCGGTCGTGCGTCGTTCCCGGCTCGCCAGTCGGCCAGCACCCGGGCGCCCAGGGAAGGCCGCCCGGCAGCGGGCCGTGACCGGGTCACGATCCGGTGGACGAGGGGCCGGGGGTTCCAGTGCCGCAGCAGGGCGAGGTCGACCTCGGGGTCGTCGAGACCGACGAGGCGCGCCACCGCGCCGCTGCGCTCCATCCAGCGGGACTGGGCGGCCAGGACGCGCAGCGCGTCGGGGTCGCGGTCCGCGAGCAGCCGGTCGAGGACGGTGCGTGGTGTGCGGGCGTGGCGCAGCAGGTACGCGGCGAGCAGCCAGGGCCCGTCCGGGCCGAGCCGGGGCAGGACGGCGTCGACCACCTCGGCGTCGGCGAGGCACAGCAGGGTGCCCTCCGGCCAGGCCCACAGATGATCGCCCCGCTCCAGCAGCTTGACCGCTTCGTCGGGGGTGGCCGGTCTGGTCCTGCCGATGGACGTCCCCGCGCTCGCCGCCGGACGCGCACCGGACCGCGCGCGCCGCAGCAGCTGCGCCCAGGTCAGCCCCTCGCGGGCGGCTTCGGACGCCGTCACGGTCGCGGCCAGACGGAGCCAGGCGTCGGGGTCGGTGCCGAGTTCGGCGCGCAGGCGGCGGGCGAGCGCGGCACGCCACGCGTGGGCGAACGCGAGCCGCTCCCAGTCGTACGGCAGCAGGAGCAGGCGCCGGGCGGGCAGCAGGGTGAGCAGTTCGTCGGCGGGCAGCACGCCTTGTACGTAGGCGTGCTCGATGTGCTGGGCACCCGATCCGTACGTCTCGGGCAGTCGCGCGCGCACCTGCGCGAGGCTGGGCGCCGCGTACGCGAACCCGTCCCTGGACGGGGGGATGCCGTGGCGGGCGCAGGCGAGGGCGTACCAGCGAGGGGTGGCGAGGCCGGGCGCGGTCGCCTGCTCGTACACGGCGAGCGCACGCAGCACCTTGGGATTCCTCGAACGGGGCGCATCGTCCGGGGCGAGGGAGTACAGCAGGTCGAGCGCGGCCAGGGCGTGCACGCGGTCGCGCCGGTGGTGAGTTGGCGGGGGTGAGGGTTCGGAGACGGGGGGTTGGGGCGCGGCCGGTGATTGGGGTCCGGTGGCGTCATAGGACAACGGTTCGGACTGGGCAGGGGGCTTGGGCTGGGCTGACGGTTCGGCCGGGGCGGGTTGACGGGGCTCGGCCGTCGGCTGGGGCAGCGTCGGCGATGGGGAGTCGGCGGGCGGTTCGAGATCGGCCGACGGTCCGGGGTCGGCCGGTAGTTCGGGTTCGGCGGGGGCCTCGTTCGGGGCCTTGCCCGCCTCGGCGATCAGCTCCGCGACCGTTCCCGCGTGTGTGGGGAGCAGGACGTCGAACGCGGCCCAGGCCCCTTCCCGGTCTCCCAGGTGCGCCTGGGTCGAAGTGCGCAGTTCGGCGACCGTCGCCGCGCCCAGCAGGTCCCGTTCGGCGAGGCGGACCAGGGCGGCGAGGGCGTGGCGGGCAGGGCGCGCGGTGCCGATCAGCGCGACCGGGTCGAGGAACCCCGCCGTTGCCATGCCCTCCGCCCAGACGGCGGCGCTGTCGTCGAGCTCCTCCGCTGCGAGGCGCCGCGCGGGCAGGGTGGTGTTCCCCGCGCGGCGGCCCCCGGCCCGCCACGGCTCGTTGAGGACGGACAACCGGAACGCCCGGCGCTGGGCGTCGCTCGCCGCCTCGTGGCGGGCCAGCTCTTCGCAGGCCTTGGGCATGAACGGGGTCACGGCATGGGCCGCGGCGAGGGCGTCGAGATCATGGGCGTACGGCTCGGACAGCAGGTCGCGCAGGGTGCTGGTGCCCCGGGCGGTGGCGAGCAACGCGGGCAGCCGGGCGGGGTCCTCGTACGGCTCGCCCTGCGCGCGCAGTCGGCGCGGCCCGTCGCCGTCCGGGGCGGCCAGGGCCTCGGTGACCGTGTCCACGGTGGCCCGGCTCAGCCAGGCGGTCGCGGCGGGGTCGGCGAGCAGGGCGCGTACGGCGTCCGGGCCGCTCCGCTCCCAGATTCTCAGCAGGGCGTACTGCTGGGCGACCTGCCGCACCCCCCACCGCAGTGCCGGCACCACGAGCTGTGGGTCGCCCGAGCCGAGCAGCGGGGCGAGCCAGGTGCGCGGGACCTGGCCGTTCGGCGCCGTCAGCTCGGCGCGCAGCGCGGTGTCGAGCGGAACGGTGTCGAGCCGCGCGGCGATGGTACGGCGCAGGGACTGGGTGGTACGCGGGTTGCGGTAGACGGCCGCGGCGACTTGGGCGTCCCCGACCGCGACCAGCCGGGCCAGGAGCCGGGTGTCGAGCCGGGGATGGCGGGCCAGGGCTGCCCGGGTGCGGGTGTCGCCGTGGTCGATGACGGCGGCGACGAGGGTGGGCGCCGGCGGGGTCCCGCCGGCAAGCAGCTCCGTCGTCACCCTCTCGGGCAGGGCGGCGAACGCGGCCGCGGCATGCCGGGGCTCCGTGTGCTCGAGGAGGAGGCCGAGCGTGCGGTGGACGCTGCGGGGTGCGGGCGGACGGAGCGTGTCGTCCGGGACCGGCGGCACCGGCGGCGCGGCGAGCAGCTCGGGCAGCGTGCCGGGGTACGTGGCCAGCGCGTCGTGCAGTCGGCACCAGCGGGCGGCGTCCCCGCCGAGGTGACGCTCCGTCAACTTCCGGAGGAAGGCGGCCGTCTCTTCAACGACTCCACCAGCGGCGGCGACCTTGGCGGCCACCGAGCGCGCGGGCCGCGCCCGTTCCACCACGTGCGGCGCGGCGCCACCGCGCGGGCCCGCCCCCTCCGCGTCGCGACCGGCCCCGACCATCTCGCGCAGCAGCCGCCCTGCCGCCCCCGCCTGCGTCCTCATCATGATCGCCATGCTAGGAGGCAGCACTGACAATCCCGGCCGGTGCGAGCCCAGACACCGGCCTCTGCCTGCCCCGGTCAGCGGTCCAGCGCGGGCAGGTGTGCCAGGCCCGTCTCGCGCATCATGCGGTCGACGGTTTCGTGCAGGGCGCTGTCGGCACCGATGACCGTCTCGATGCCGCCGGGCAGGAGATCGAGCGGCCGGTACCAGTCGCGCAGTCGCGTCTCGTCGACCTCGTCGGCGATCGGCTTGGTGGCGTGCCGGGCGAGGGTTTCGTCCAAGGGCACGTCGAGGTAGTAGCTGTGGGTCGGGCCGCGGTGGTCGGCGCGCAACCGGGTGAGCATGTCGCCGTAACGGTCGGCGTAGAGGATGCCTTCGACAACCACGTGAAATCCGGCGTCCAGGGCGTAGCGGGCCGTCAGGTCGATCAGGCCGATGTTCGCCGCTCCGGGCCGGTCATGCTCGCGCAGCACGACGCGGCGGAGGTTGTCCTGCCCGACCAGCGCCAGGCCGCGGCCGTAGCGCTCACGGAGGCCGTCCGCGACACACGACTTCCCCGATGCGCTGTTGCCGCGCAGTACGACCAGCCGGGTCTCTTCGCTGCCCACCATCACAGCGGTCACGCTACCGGCAGCCGGTGACACCACCCTGGTCGTTCCAGGGACCCGCCGAGCACGGACGGATGACTACGGGTGGCGGGTCGCGTGGGGTCGGCGGCGGTGGTGGTGTGGGGTGGGAAGCGTGGTCGCCGCCGCGGTCGGCGGAGCGATGGCGCGGCCGGTCCTCCGGGAGAGGGAGAATCGCGGGAGCGTCGCAGGTCTGCCTGTCCACCGGAGCGAACGTGAAGGAGTGCCGTGCCGGAACCAGTGAACGTGGCCCGGGCCCGCCGAGAGACCCCCGGGTGCGCGAACGTCGTCCACCTCAACAACGCCGGCGCGGCACTCGCTCCGGCTCCGGTCCTCGACGCCGTCATCGACCACCTGCGGCTGGAGGCACGGCTCGGCGGTTACGAGGCCGCGGCGGCCCGGGCCGCGGAAGTCGACGCCGTCTACGAGTCGATCGCCCGTCTGATCGGCTGCCGGCCGCAGGAGGTCGCCGTGGTCGACAGCGCCACCCGGGCCTGGGACATGGCCTTCTACGCGATGCGTTTCGGGCCCGGCGATCGCATCCTGACCTGCCGCGCCGAGTACGCCAGCAATGTCATCGCCTTTCTGCAGGTGGCCCGCCGCACCGGCGCCCGCGTCGAGGTGGTCGACGACGACGAACACGGCCAACTGTCGGTAGCGGACCTCCAACGGCGCCTGGACGACGACGTCAAGCTCGTCGCCGTCACCCATGTACCCACCCAGAGCGGCTTGGTGAACCCCGCGGCCGAGATCGGGCGGCTGACCCGCGCCGCCGGCGTCCCGTTCCTGCTGGACGCCTGCCAGTCGGTGGGGCAACTGTCCGTCGACGTACGGGAGATCGGCTGCGACATGCTGTCGGCGACCGGGCGCAAGTTCTTGCGCGGGCCGCGCGGCACCGGCTTCCTGTACGTCTCCGAACGGCTTATCGGGAAGCTGGAGCCGCCCTTCCTCGACCTGCACGCCGCGACGTGGACCGGCGCGGACACGTACGAGATCCGGTCCGACGCGCGGCGGTTCGAAGCCTGGGAGACCAACTACGCGGCGAAGATCGGCCTCGGTGTGGCCGTGGACTACGCCCTGGGCTGGGGCATCGAAGCGATCGAAACACGGGTCACGGCTCTCGCCGCACGGCTGCGGCACCGGCTCGCGCAGACCCCGGGAGTGACCGTCCAGGACCGTGGCCGGCGTCTGTGCGGCATCGTCACGTTCACCGTCGACGACGTACCCGCAACCGAGGTGCGGCAGCAGCTCACCGCGGCAGGCATCAACACCAGCGTGTCGGCGATCGCCTCGGCCCGCTACGACCTGGGCGCGCGCGGCCTGCCCGAAGTGGTGCGCGCATCGGTGCACTACTACAACACCGACGAGGACATCGAGAGGCTGTGCCGGGCGCTGAACTCGCTCCCGGTCTGAGTGTCCGCCCGCGCCTCGCCGACGGACAGGGTGCCCCTCCCCCGTACCCGAGAGGGATGAGCACCCCGCCGCCCGTCGTCCGGGCCGAGGGCCGTCCGGGTGACTGCCTCGCCCCCGGGCCGTCAGGCGACCGCCGGCCTCCTTCCTTCTCCCGTGTCGTGGTGGATCGGCGTGCCGGAGCCGGTCAGGGGCACGCCCGTGCCGCCCCGCCGGGTGGCGACGATCTCCGCGACGATCGAGAGGGCGGTCTCCTCCGGTGTGCGGGCGCCGAGGTCGAGGCCGATCGGTGAGCGCAGCCGGGCCAGTTCGCGTGCGGTCATGCCTTCGGCCCGCAGCCGCCGGTCGCGGTCCTCATGGGTACGGCGTGATCCCATCGCGCCCACGAACGCGGCCGGCATCCGCAGGGCCGCCTTCAGCAGGGGTATGTCGAACTTGGGATCGTGGGTGAGCACGCACAGGACCGTCCGGGCGTCGGTCGCGGTGCGCCGCAGGTAGCGGTGCGGCCAGTCGACCACGACCTCGTCGGCGTCCGGGAAGCGGTCACGGGTGGCGAAGACGGGGCGGGCGTCGCAGACCGTCACGTGGTAGCCGAGGAACTTCCCGGCCCGGGCCAGCGCCGACGCGAAGTCGACCGCGCCGAAGACGATCATGCGCGGGGGCGGCACGTTCGACTCGACCAGCAGCGTCAGTCCGCCGGGGCAGTGCGAACCGTCCGCCGAGAGGTCCACGGTGCCGGTGCGGCCCGCCTCCAGCATCGCCCGGGCCTCGGCCGCCGCCGTCCGGTCCAGGTCCGGGTGGCCGCCGAGACCACCCCCCGGCCTGCCGTCGGAGCGGACCGACAGGACCCGTCCGAGCAGTTCGGCGGGGCCGCGGACGACCCGGGCGAGGGCCGCCGGTTCGCCTCGGGCGGCGGCGGCCAGCACCGGGCCGAGGACCGTCCGCGCGGGGGCCCGCGCCACCACCGGCGTGATCAGTACGTCGATGGTTCCGCCGCAGGTCAGCCCCACGGCGAACGCGTCGTCATCGCTGTAGCCGAAACGTTCGAGGACGCTCTCCCCGGTCCGCAGCGCCGCACCGCACAGGTCGTACACGGCGCCCTCGACGCAGCCGCCGGAGACCGAGCCGATGACGGTGCCCTCGCGGTCGACGGCGAGGGCGGCGCCGACTTCGCGCGGTGCGCTGCCGCTCACGGCCACCACGGTGGCGACGGCGAACTCCCGGCCCTGCTCGATCCACCGGTGCAGTTCCCCTGCCAGGTCAAGCATCCGGCGCCCCCGCGGCGGCCGTGAGGACGCGGTCCGGCCGGATGGGCAGGCTGCGGTGGCGCACGCCGGTGGCGTGCCAGACCGCGTTGGCGACGGCGGCCGCGGCGCCGACGGTGCCGATCTCACCGATGCCCTTGATGCCCACCGGGTCGTCGGGGTCCGTGTCCTCGATCCAGTCGGCCTCGATGCGGGGCACGTCGGCGTGGGTGGCCACGTGGTAGCCCGCGAGGTCGGCGCCGACGACGCCACCGGAGGCACGGTCCCGGGCCGCCTCCTCGTGCAGGGCCATGGAGATGCCCCAGACCATGCCGCCCAGGAGCTGGTTGCGGGCGGTGAGCGGGTTGACGATCCGGCCGGCCGCGAAGATGCCGAGCATCCGCCGCACCCGCACCTCGCCGGTGGTGACGTCCACGGCGACCTCGGCGAACTGGGCGCCGTAGGAATGCCGTTCGGCGGGGCCGAGGGCTCCGACGGCCTCGGTGGTGTCCGAGCGCACGGTGAGGCCCTGTGCGGGGAGGTCGGCGCCGAGGGCCAGCCGTTCGCGCAGTTCACCGGCCGCCTCCTTGACGGCCCAGGACCAGGAGCGGGTGCCCATGGAGCCGCCGGCGATCATCGCGGGGCCGAAGTCGCTGTCGCCGATGCGCACCCGGATCCGCTCCGGGGACACCTGGAGGGCGTCGGCGGCGATCAGGGCGAGTGCGGTACGGGCCCCGGTGCCGATGTCGGCCGCGGAGATCCGGATGGTGAAGGTGCCGTCCGGGTGCGCGGTCGCGGTCGCGGTCGACGGTGCCGAGCCCGCCGGGAAGGAGGCCGCCGCCGTGCCGGTGCCGAGCAGCCAGCGCCCCTCACGGCGCACTCCGGGGCGGCTGTCCCGGTCCGCCCAGCCGAACCTGCGGGCGCCCTCCCGGAAGCAGGCGGCCACGTTGCGCCCCACGAACGGCAGGCCCGACACCGGGCCCGCCTCGGGTTCGTTGCGCAGCCGCAGTTCGATCGGGTCGATCCCGCATTTCTCGGCGAGTTCGTCGAACGCCGCCTCCAGTGCGAACGATCCGGGAGCCTCCCCCGGGGCACGCATCCACGTCGGGGTCGGCACGTCGAGCGGCACGACGTTGTTCGCGGTGTGGTGGGCGTCGGCGTCGTACATCACCCGTGCCGCTCCGGCACTCGGTTCGACGAAGTCGTGGAAGGTGGAGGTGCGGCTGACGGAGCGGTGTTCCAGCGCGCGCAGCCGCCCGTCGGCGTCGGCGCCGAGCCGGACGCGCTGGATGGTGGGGCTGCGGTGGCCGGTCAGCGTGAACATCTGACGCCGGGTCAGGGCGACGCGGACGGGGCGTTGCAGCATGGTCGCGGCCATCACGGCGGCCACCTGGTGGGCCCGGACCCCTTTGCTGCCGAAGCCGCCGCCGACGTGTTCGGAGCGTACGCGCACGGAGGCCGGGTCGAGTGAGAAGAGGTTCTGGAGTTCGCCGGCGACCCAGGTGACGCCTTGGTTGGAGTCGGTCACCTCCAGCCGTCCGTCGTCCCAGCGGGCGGTGGCCGCATGGGGTTCCATCGGGTTGTGGTGCTCTTCGGGAGTGGAGTATTCGACGTCCACGACGAAGGCCGAGGAGGCCAGCCGGGCGTCCAGGTCGCCCTTCTCCGTCACCGCCGGCATATGGCCGTCCAGCGGGCGGCAGTCGGGATGGTCACTCGTCAACTCGACGTCGTGCGGTTCCTCTTCGTAATGCACGACGAGTGCTTCGGCGGCCTCCCTCGCCTGCTCGGGCGTCTCCGCGACGACCAGTGCCACCGGCCAGCCGAAGTGCGGCACCCGGTCGTGCTGGAAGACGGCGCAGGTCGGGTCCGGTTTGCCCAGCAGACCGGCGTAGTCGGTGTTCAGGTGCGGGGCGTTGCGGTGGTCCAGCACGGCGAGGACGCCCGGCATGGCGAGGACGGGTTCGGTGTCCAGGGCGCGGATCCGGCCGCGGGCGATCGTGGACAGCACCAGCCAGCCGTGGGCGAGGCCGGCGAAGGGCACCTCTGCCGCGTAGCGGGCCGCTCCTGTGACCTTGTCCCGTCCCTCGACGCGGGTGTGGCCGGTGCCGACGGACGGCGTGGGTACGGATGTGGTGGTGGTGACGGTGCTCATCGGGCGGCCTCCTCCGCGAGTTCGGTCAGGACGGTCACCGTGAGGTTGCGGATCAGGTCCACTTTGTAGCCGTTGCGGGGCAGCGGGCGGGCCGCCGCCAGTTCGGCGTCCGCCGCGGCGGCGTAGGTCTCGGGTCCGGTCGGCGCGCCGGTCAGGACCCGCTCGGCGGCGGTGGCCCGCCACGGCCGGGAGGCGACGGCCCCGAAGGCCAGGCGCGCGTCCCTGACGATGCCGTCCCGGATGTCGAGCGCGGCGGCGAGGGAGCCGATGGCGAAGGCGTAGGAGGCGCGTTCGCGCACCTTGCGGTAGCGGGAGCCGGCGGCGACCGGGGCCGGCGGCAGCGTGACGCCCGTGATCAGCGCGCCCGCCGGGAGGGCGGTCTCCCGGTGCGGGGTGTCCCCGACGGGCAGGTAGAAGTCGGCGAGCGGCAACTCCCCTGGTCCGTCCGCTGTTTCGTAGTGGACGACGGCGTCGAAGGCGGTCAGGGCCACGGCCATGTCGGAGGGGTGTACGGCCACGCAGTGGTCGGAGGCGCCCAGGATCGCGTGGTTGCGGTGTTCGCCCGCGACGGCGGGGCAGCCGCTGCCGGGGACACGCTTGTTGCAGGGCTGGCTGACGTCGGTGAAGTAACCGCAGCGGGTGCGCTGGAGCAGGTTTCCGCCGACCGTGGCCATGTTGCGCAGCTGCCCCGACGCGCCGGCCAGCACGGCCTGGGCGAGTGCCGGGTAGCGGCGCCGTACCTCGGGGTGGGCGGCCAGGTCGCCGTTGGTGACGGTGGCACCGATGCGCAGTCCGCCCCCGGCCGTCACCTCGATCCGGTCGAGCGGCAGCTCGCGGATGTCGATGAGCCGTGCGGGACGCTCGACACCCGTCTTCATCAGGTCCACGAGGTTGGTGCCGCCGCCGAGGAAGCGGGTGTCCGGATCGGCGTCGAGCAGTGCCACGGCTCCGGCGACGTCGTACGCCCGCCGGTAGTCGAACTCCCTCATATCACGGCCTCCTTCGTCCCGCCCGTCGCGGCGTCCTCGTCACTCGCGTTCGTGTGAGCTTCGGCGGCGCGGGCCACCGCCTCGACGATCGCCACGTAGGCGCCGCAACGACACAGGTTCCCGCTCATCCGCTCCCTGATCTCGTCGGCGGTCAGGGGCGGGGGCCCCGCCTGTGGACGGACGTCCTCGGTGACGGCGCTCGGCCAGCCCGCCGCGTGCTCCTCGATCATGCCGATCGCCGAACAGATCTGCCCCGGCGTGCAGTAACCGCACTGGAAGCCGTCGAGATCGAGGAAGGCCTGCTGTACGGGGTGCAACCGCTCGCCGTCGGCCACGCCTTCGATGGTGGTGATCTCCCGGCCCTCGGCCGCCACCGCCAGTTGCAGGCAGGCCACGGCCCGGCGCCCGTCCAGCAGGACCGTACAGGCACCGCACTGCCCCTGGTCACAGCCCTTCTTGGTGCCGGTCAGATCGAGCCGCTCGCGCAGTGCGTCGAGCAGGGTGGTGCGGTGGTCGACGGGCAGCGTGTGCTTCTCGCCGTTGATTTTCAAAGTGATGACGCTGGACGTCGATAAGGCCATGCGCTGCTTCTTTCGCAATTCAGGACAGATGGATGAGCGATCAGCCGGGATACGGGCCGCGGGTGGGACGCGTCGTACGGGACTGCGCCCGGGAAGGGTGAAACGAAGGTGTCGGGTGCTGGGGGCCGGACAGTGCGGCCGGCGACTGCCACAGGGTCGTTTCCGTCGCTATGGTGGAACCGACCGGACAGCTGTCCGCTTATCCGAAAACCTAACGGACAGCTGTCCGCTTAGCAAGGGCGAGGTTTGGCCACGCCTTGAGGAGGACGCGTGCCTCAGCAGAGGGACTCATGCCGGCGCTCCGACGCCCAGCGCAACCGCGAGCGCATCCTGGAGGTGGCGCTCGCCGAGCTGTCGCGCTGCGCGGACGCCCCGCTGAGCGGGATCGCCAAGAAGGCCGGCGTCGGACAGGGCACCTTCTACCGCAACTTCCCCAACCGTGAATCCCTCGTCCTCGAGATCTACCGTCACGAGATGCAGCAGGTCGCCGACAGTGCCCGGCACCTGCTGGACACCCGCGCGCCCGACGTGGCCCTGCGCGCCTGGATGGACCGGCTGTCCGAGTTCGCCATGACCAAGGCCGGACTGGCCGACGCGATCCGGCAGGTGACCGGCGCACCGGGCGGCCCCGCGAAGCCGTCCCCGACGCCCGTGGCCCATGCGGCGGAACTGCTGCTCCGCGCCAACGAGGAAGCCGGCACCATCCGTCCCGGCGTCACCGCGGACGACTTCCTCCTCGCCATAGCCGGCCTGTGGCAGCTCGACCCGCACGACGACTGGCGACCGCGCGCCACGCGGCTTCTCGACCTGGTCATGGACGGACTGCGTACGGGGACACGCCACCGGTGAGGAACCGCGCCGCCGAGGGCGGCGCCGCCTCGCGTCCAACTACCTTGCCCGAGTACTGGTTTGGTCTAGACCAAGCAGGGTACGCTTCCGTCACTGCACATGGCCGTCTCCACGGCCATGGAACGGTTGCTTGACATGCGCATGCCCGTCGCTGCCTTGGTATCGACGGGCACGAACCCCCACAGGAGCTGTCATGAAGAGCAAGAAGATGCTGGCCGCCGCCATCGGCGCGGGGATCGCCCCGCTCCTGGCCGTGAGCCTGCCGGCCGGCAGCGCGAGCGCGCACGGCTACATATCCTCGCCCCCCAGCCGGCAGGCCCAGTGCGCCGCCGGCCTGGTCTCCTGCGGTTCCATCAAGTACGAGCCGCAGAGCGTGGAGGGCCCCAAGGGTCTGATGAGCTGCAGCGGAGGGAACGCCGCCTTCGCCGAGCTCGACAACGACAGCAAGGGCTGGAAGGTCACCCCGGTCAGCCGCACGACCAGCTTCAACTGGCGGCTGACGGCACGGCACGCCACCAGCACCTGGCAGTACTACGCGGGCGGCCGGAAGATCGCGGAGTTCAACGACGGCGGCGCCCGGCCGGGCGAGACCGTCACCCACCAGGTGAACTTCGGCAGTCTGACCGGCAAGCAGAAGGTACTGGCCGTGTGGAACATCGCCGACACCTCCAACGCCTTCTACGCCTGCGTGGACGTGAACGTGAGCTGACGCGCGTGATACCGGCCCCCGGGAAACCGGGGGCCGGGCCCCGCAGGGGTCCGGAGAGCTCTTCCCGCAGCTACGGCTCCCTCCCCCGGCAGGGGACCGGGAGCCGCGGGCGGCCCACCGGGCGGCCAGTTCCTGGTCGGCCAGGGTCCAGAGGCGTGGCGGATCTGGCCACGCGGTGGGGACGGGCGGACACGAGGGCGCTGCCGGCACGGCCGCCCGCCAAGTCCCCGCCGACTGCCCCGCCGGCAGGCCGGACCGCCCGCCTGCCACATCGAGACGAGGTCCCGTGGACAACAGACAAGGAATTACCACCACCCGCACGGTCGCCGTGACGCTGCTCGCCGCCGGCCTCGCCGCAGGTCTCGCCGCCGCCCCGGCAGCCGCCGCCTCCGTCACCACCCGGGCGGAGGCGCACGTCGGCGCGGACTGGGCGACTCAGTCGATCGTGTTCACCGCCGCCTCCGGACAGGCCGACGACCTCCACGTGTTCCCCATGGATCGCGGCGCCGGGGTCCGCCAGGTCGGTTTCCGCGACGCGGTCCCGCTCGCACCCGGCGACCACTGTGCGTACCTCGACCCCGCGGACCACACCTTCGTCGTCTGCGAACTGCCCACCGGCAGCCCCCGGCCGGACAGGATCGACATCTACCTCGGCGACCGCGACGACACGATCGTCACCAGCGACCCCGGGGTCGCCACCGTGCGCGGCGGCCCCGGCGACGACGAACTGCACGCCCACACCGCGCACACGGTGCGGGGTGACGCGGGGGACGACATGGTCATGGGGCGCGCGGTCCTGGACGGCGGCGACGGCATGGACCACCTGATGGGCGACGACGGCGACCAGCGGCTGTGGGGTGGCCGGGGTGACGACATGATCGAGGCGTACGGCGGCGCGGACACCGTGTACGCCGGCCCGGGCGACGACCACGCCAGGGGCGGGGACGGCCGTGACATCGTCCTCGGCGGCCCCGGCGACGACACTCTGTACGGCGAAGACGGCGACGACCTGGTCGGCGGCGGCCCCGGAAAGGACACCGTCGACGGCGGCCCGGGCCGCGATGTCGTCCTCCGGTAGGAGGGCACGACGCAGCGGATCGGCATCGACGGCGCCGGGAGCGCGCCGGACGTACCGGCACGGTGGGAGAAGCCCGGAGGACGGGCACGGTCCCCTCGCCCGCCCACGCGTCCATACGGGTGGCGACGCCCACGTGCGGGAAGCCCGCGCCGCTCCCGGCACCGCTGCCGGTGACCCACCCGGCACACGGTCGGCTTCACCGTTATGGGGACGGGGTGGTGGGTGACGCCTGACACCGGTCTTCACGGCGGTGACCTGCGCAAGCGAACAAGCGGAACCCTCATCGCGCCTGAACGAGTGACGCATGTAGTCAGGCGTCGGGTTGCGGGACTGACGGACTGTCGGTTGCCTCGTGAGCGGAACACAAAAGAGGCACCGCGCAGACAGGCCGGGCGCTGTCCGTTGGAGGATTCGCATGCGTTACACACACATGGCCGCAAGCATCGGCCTGGGTCTCGGTGCCCTGGTGCTGCAGATCCCGGTCGCCGCCGCCGATGACTCGGACATCCGTATCGAACCGCGGAATGCCTCCCCGGGTTCCACGGTCACGGTCAGCACGAGCGCCTGCGACCCCGACGCGGACTACGGCAAGGGCTCGTCGGAGGCGGGCGGGGATTTCCACCTCTTCGGAGGCGATGAGGAGGGCGTGCTCACCGGTGAGTTCCAGGTGCCCGAAGGCACCGAGCCGGGCAGCGACACCATCACCCTGAAGTGCCCGCCGCTGACCAAGGTCACGGGCACGTACCAGATCACCGGCCGCGCTCCCGAGGGCTCGGTCGACGCCGGTTTCGGACCGGCGGACGACTCGGGCCCGGGGCTCGCCCTGGGGGGTGCGCTGCTCCTCACGGCCGCCGCCGGTGTGGTCTGGTTGTGCCGCCGCCCGAACACCGACGGAATGTGACGACACCGCACCCGCCGTGAAGCGAAGGCCACACCGCGATGGCACCCCGACACCCGACCCGCCTTCCCCGAGGTCCGTTCCTTCCCGCTGTGGTCCCCCTGGGCTGGGCGCTGGCGGCAGGCGCGGTGCTGCTGATCACCGGGGTGCATGACGAGGAGCCGCCGCGGCCTCCGGCGGCCCGCGCCTTCTCCGCCGCCGCGGCCCCCGCTCCCCCGGCGGTCCGTCCGCTCCCCCGCGCGGAACCGGTCCGGCTCCGGATCGCCGCCATCGGCGTGGACGCCCCCATGACACGCGTGGGCCTCGACGCGGCAGGGGCGCTACGGACTCCGCCCCCTGACGAACCCGGCCTGGCCGGCTGGTACGGCGACGGCACCGCTCCCGGTGCGGCGGGCACCGCCATCGTCGCCGGGCATGTGGACACACCCGCCGGCGACCCCGGTGTCTTCTACGACCTCGGCGCCCTGACCGAGGGCGCCACCGTCGAGATCAGCAGGGCGGACCGGCGGACAGCGGTGTTCACCGTCCGCGCCGTCGAGCTCTACGACAAGAAGCGGTTCCCCAGCGAGAAGGTCTACGGCGGTTCCGGCCGGCCCGAGCTCCGGCTGATCACGTGCGGCGGCGGCTACACCGAGGGCTCCGGCTACCTGGGCAACGTAGTCGTCTACGCGACGCTGACCGCGGTGAGGTAGGCCCGCGGAACGGACACCGCCGGGCTTGCCGTCGGCGCGGCCCGCGCGTGCGGTTCCTCGGCGCAGCGCCGCCACCTCGCACAGCGAACCCCCTCGCCGACCGGTGTCCCGATCCGTGGGATGCCTGTCCGCAGGGACATGGTGCCGTCCGGCCGCGCGGACAAGACTGAGGTCACAGCGCGAGCTCGCGCGTACGCCTGGCAGACATGAGGTGGAAAGATGACCGACGCAACGCGGGTCGCCGGAGTCGGCGTGCCGGACACGAGACTTGCCCGGGAGGCGACCGAGCTGGTGCGGGACGAGACGAGCGAGCTGATCTATCACCACTCACGCCGGGTCTACCTGTTCGGTGCTCTCCAGGGCCGTCGGCGCGACCTCGCCTTCGACCCGGAGCTCCTCTACATCGGCGCCATGTTCCACGATCTCGGCCTCGGCCGGCGCTTCCACGACAGTGGCCGGCGCTTCGAGGTCGACGGCGCGGAGGCGGCGCGCCGGTTCCTGCGGGACCACCAGGTGCCCGAGGACGGCGTCCGCCGCGTGTGGACGGCGATCGCCCTGCACACCACGCCCGGCATCCCGGAGTTCATGGAGCCCGAGGTCGCGCTGGTCACCGCCGGTGTGGAGTACGACGTCCTGGGCATCGGCTACGACGACCTCGCCCCCGCCGACCGAGCGGCCGTCCTCGCCCTGCATCCCCGTCCCGACTTCAAGCGGCGGATCCTGGAGGCCTTCACCCAAGGCATCCGCCCCAAGCCGGAGACGACCTTCGGCAACATCAAGGCCGATGTCCTGGAGCACTATGTGCCGGGGTTCGAGCGAGGCGACTTCGTGCGGGCCGTCCTCGCGTCGCCGTGGCCGGAATGAGCGGCCGGCGGCCAGGGCAGGTCGTGGTGATCCTGGCCTTCCCCGGCGTCCAGTTGCTGGACGTGGCCGGGCCCGCCGAGGTCTTCACGACGGCGAATGCCTACGGGGCCCGGTACGACGTGCGGATCGTGTCCGCCGCCCCAGGACCGGTGGCCACCTCGGCCCCCGTCCGGCTGGCCCCCGACGCCGGGCGGCAGGACCTGCCGCAACAGCTGGGCACCCTGCTGGTGCCGGGGCGGCGGGAGTGGCGGGAAGCCGTGGCCGACGCGGCGCTGGTGGCCATGACGAAGGACCTGGCCGGCCGTGCCCGCCGCGTGGCCTCGGTGTGCGCCGGTGCGTTCATGCTGGCCGCGGCCGGACTGCTCGACGGGCGGCGGGCCGCCACGCACTGGCGCCTGGCCGCTGAACTGGCGCTCTGCTACCCGGATGTCACCGTGGAGAGGGACGCCCTGTTCGTCCGCGACGGTCATGTGATCACCTCGGCCGGGGTGACGGCGGGCATCGACCTCGCCCTGGCCCTGGTCGAGCAGGACCACGGTCCCGACGTGGCGCGGGAGGTCGCACGGGAACTCGTGGTCTTCATGGCGCGCCCGGGAGGGCAGTCGCAGTTCAGCGCGCGGCTGACCCTGCGGGAGTCCACGCATCCCGTCGTCCGGCGGGTCATGGACCTCATCGGCGCGGATCCCGGCGCGGAGCACGACCCGACCGCTCTGGCGCGCGGCGCCGGAGTGAGCGTACGCCACCTCAACCGGCTCTTCAGGACGCACGTCGGGACGACGGTCGGACGCTATACGGAGGCGATTCGCCTCGAAGCGGCACAGGCCCTGCTGGAGTCGGGCACCGAGCCCGTGGACACCGTCGCGGCCCACGCCGGTTTCGGCTCCGCCGAGGCGATGCGGCGGGCCTTCCAGAACGCGCTCGGCATCTCACCGACTGTCTACCGGGCCCGCTTCCGCACGACGGCCCCCGGCTGAGCCCGGCGCGCCCGGGTGAGACCGACGGCACGTGTGAACGTTGCCGCTCCTCCTCGCCCCGGTACGACCGCATCGACTTCCTCGGCCGCAGCTGATCCCGCACCGGCCCCCGGCACCGGGCTGGCGCGGCGTCGGTCGCGCCGACGCCGATCGGGCACATCAGGGGATCAGGGCCTCTATATGGGCGAGTTGGGCGGTGAGGATTTCGTCGAACGCGGCGCCGCGGTCCGCACCGAGGGGGCGGATGTCGCGGGCGAAGTGGGCCAGGGCCGGGAAGCGTTCGGGATCGGCGCCGAGCACGGCGACGCGGAACTGCTCCATGCCCTGTTCGTACTCCTCCGGGGAGATGGTGCTGATGCCGGCCTCGGAGGAGATCAGCGCGGCGAGGAGGATGACGATGCGGTGGTAGCGCGCCGGGACCTCCTCGTCGGGCAGTCCCGAGGTGCGCAGCGCCTGCAGCAGTTCCTCCATGACCAACCGGGATCCGGTGCCGCCTGACCCGTAGCGCCCCCAGACCGTGGCGAGTTGGGGTTGCTCGCCGAACGCCTCGCGCAGGCGCACGGCCAGCGCGGCGATGCGCTGCTTCCAGTCGCCCTCGGGACGGTAGCCGTCCATGGCGGCCAGCAGGATACGGTCGGCGACCGCGCGCAGCAGTTCGGTCTTGTTGCGGAAGTGCCGGTAGAGACTGGAGGAGTCGGTTCCGAGCGCCGCGGCGAGCTTGCGCACGCTGAACGACTCGGCGTCGCCCGTGCGCAGCAGTGTCGCCGCCGTGTCCAGGATCTCCTCGGTCGACCATCGCCTTCGGCCAGTCATCTCGCCCCTCTCGTCAAGTCCCAGCCTAACCTGTGCACTTGGCGATGCACGCGGTGCGTGCATAATGAGGGCAACGCACTGTCCGACCGCATTGACACACCCGGCGTCCGGCCGGGTGGGAGGAAGGCGACATGAGCGAGACCCCTACCGTCATACGGCCGCCGGAGCCGGACTACTCCACGGTCACGGCCGAGGAATTACGCGCCTACCGCGACGCCGAGAACCGCTTCCGGGCCTCCGCCGCGGCCCGGACGATCCTCGGGGAGCCGGATCCCGGCGCCACGATCGCCTGGCAGGACATCGCGCTGCCCGGCCGCGACTTACCGGTCCGTGTCCACCGGCCGGCCCCTGCCGATGACGACGGCACCGCGCCCCCGGCCGGCCTGCCCCTCGTGGTCCATGTCCACGGTGGCGGCTTCGTGGGCACGGCGACGCAGTGCGACTGGACCAACAGCCACCTCGCCGCCCGGCTGCCCGCGCTCGTCGTCTCGGTCGAGCACCGCCTTCTCGCCCCGGACAGCCCGCTCGCGAACGCGGCCGACGATGGCTGGGACGTGCTCCAGCACCTGGTGCGGCACGCCGCGCAGTGGGGCGCGGATCCGGCGCGCACCGCCGTCTTCGGCGAAAGCTGCGGCGCGCTGATCAGCGCGCTGACGGCCGTCCGGGCCAGAGAGGCCGGCCTGGAGCTCAAGGCCCAGGTGCTGGTCAACCCCGTGGTCGACGTGACCGAGACGATGTTCGACCATCCCTTGGTCACCGAGTACGCGTACAGCCCGACCCGGGCCCTGCCGCTGCTGCGGTTCGTCCAGCGGCTCGCCGTCCCGCCGGGATCCGACGCCAAGGCGGTCTCACCGCTGTACGCGAACAACCTCGGCGGGCTCGCCCCGGCGCTCATCGTGGTGCCCACCCAGGACGCGGTCGCCGACCACGGCCGTCGCTACGCCGAGCGGCTACGCGCGGCCGGCACCCCCGTACGGCTCTCCGAATACCCGGGCGCGAAGCACGCGTTCCTCACCTTGCCCGGCGTGGAACCGCAGGCCCGGTCGGCCCAGGCCGAGATTTACCAGTTCCTCCGCACGGCGTTGGCAGAGTGACGGACTCCGCTCTCGGTGACATCGACGCCGCCGCCCCCGAGACCGGATCGAGGTCGTGCCCCCGCGGCGGTGGTTCCTGACGCGGGGGCAACCGCCGGCGGTGGTTTCTGCGCGGGGACAACCGCTGCCCGCGCTCAGATCACGGCGAGCCGGTCCACCAGCAGTTCCACCCTCCGCTCGGCATCCTCCGGCAGCAGCCTTCCCGCCCTGGACAGGGTCGCCAGCCCGTGCAGGGCCGCCCAGAACACCTCGGTGAACAGTCCGGGGTCGACACCGTCCCCGGCGACCTCGCCGAGGCTTTCCAGCAGGGCGGCGAAGGCGCCCTTCAGGGGTTGCGGAGTCTCCTCGTCCGCGAAGGCCAGGCCGCCGTCGAGCTGGAACAGGGCGTCGTAGACGGCGGGGCCGCGCGCGGCGAAGTCGAGATAGGCGCGGGCGAGGGCGGTGACCCGGGCGCGGGGGCCGTCCGCCCCCGCGGCCGCGGCCCGCAGTGTCGCGGCCATCTCGGTGGCACCTTCAAGGGCGACGGCCCCGATGATCTCCCGTTTGCCCCGGAAGTGGCTGTAGAGGACGGGCTGGCTGTATTCGATGCGCTCCGCGAGCCGGCGGGTGGTGACCGCGTCCCAGCCCTGCTGTTCGGCGAGTTCGCGGGCCGTCGCCACGATGAGGCGCTCGCGGGCCAGCCGTTCCCGTTCCTTGCGTTCCTGTACCGACACGGCTCGATCCTAGCACCGCTAGACAATCGAGCGGCAGCATAGCTAGCGTTGCCCTATCAACTAGCAACGCTAGATCCCAGGGGGGACGCCATGCTCAACGCACTGCAGGTCTTCACCACCGTGGTCGTCGGTTTGATGGTGGGGGTGGAGTTCTCCGTCGCCTTCTTCGTCAACCCGATCCTCGGCGGCCTCCCCGGTGACAACGGTCTGCGCGGCCGCATCCACGGGGCCCGGCTGCTCGGCGCCGTGATGCCGTTCTGGTACATCGGCTCGCTCGTCCTCGGCGCGATCTGGGCCATCGCCGGGCGGCATCACCATGGCGCCGGCCTCGTCGTCACCGCGGCCGTGCTGCTGATCCTCAGCGTGATCATGTCGGTCCTGCTGCTCGTCCCGGTCAACAACCGGGTCAAGACGTGGACCGCCGACGGACTGCCTGCCGACTGGAAGCGGCAGATGAACCGCTGGGACCGCTTCCACTACGTCCGCGTCGCCGTCATCATCGCCGCCTTCGCCCTCCTGGTCGCCGCCCTCGCCTGAGCCCGCGGACCAAGACCGCGTGGGCGGCGCGGCCCGTGCCGGGTGCTTGCCGCGTCGGCTGCGAAAAGCAGTGTCGGTTGCCGGAGCACGGTGATAGACACCCGGAGTGGAAAAGACTCTGGAGTTCCCCGACCTGCTGCGGCTGATCGACGAACGGTCGGCCGCTTTCGCCGCCGCGGTCGCCGCCGCGCCCAGCCTCGACGCGCGGGTGCCGACCTGCCCCGACTGGACGCTGTTCGATCTGGTGCGGCACCTGGGCGAGGGGCGCCGGAAGTGGGCCGCCAACGTCGCCGCGGGGCCAGCCGACGCTCCCCCGCCCCAGTCCGTATGGGGCACGCCGGCCGCGCCTCGGGAGCGCGAGGCCCTGCTGGACTGGTGGGCCGCATCGGCGCGGCGGCTACTGGACGCGCTGCGGGAGTCCGGCCCGGACCGCGGCTGCTGGACGTGGTGGGGGACCTCGCAGTCGCCGCAGACCACCGGTGCCGCCGCTCGGCACCAGCTCCAGGAGATCGCACTGCACACCTACGACGCCCAGATCACCGGGGGCGCCGCGCAGCCGCTGCCGACGGAGGTGGCACTCGACGGTGTCGACGAGTTCCTGTCCACCTGCTGTGCGACGACGAGCGCCTGGCCGCATGAGCCCGCTGTCGTCGACTATCACGCCACCGAGGGCCGCTCCTGGCGCCTTATGCTCTCCGCCGACGGCGCACGGCCCGCCCGCCTGCCCGAACCCGGCACGGCGCCCGCCGCCGACGCCTCCCTTCGGGGCACGGCCGGTGAGCTGGTGCTGGTCATGTACGGCCGTATTCCGGCGGACTCCCTGAAGGCCGACGGCGACCGGCGGCTCTTCGACCAGCTTCTGGCCTGGGACCCGGATGAGTAGGACGCGCTTGCCCGGAGGTTTCGTCAATGCGGTCGTTCGTGTGGGGGACACGGTGCGCCGTCCGGTCTCGGCTCGCACGGAGTTCGTGGGCGGTCTGCTGAGGTTGTTCGAAGCCAGTGGCTGGAGTGGTGCTCCGCGGTATCTCGGTGTGGACGACGAGGGCCGTGAGGTCCTCGGCTATCTCGACGGGCACGTGGCGTGGGAGCCGCGACAGCCTGCCGCCGTCTCGTCCGACGAAAGTCTGGTGACGGTCGCCCGGCTCGTGCGGGAGTTCCACGACCTGACGGCCGGCACCCCGTCGGCCGGTGACCAAGAGGTCGTGTGCCACAACGACTTGTCACCCAAGAACACGGTCTATCAGCCGTGCGGTGGCGAGCTTCGGCCGGTGGCGTTCATCGACTGGGACCTCGCTGCGCCGGGCGCGCGGATACACGACATCGCCCATGTCTGCTGGCAGTACCTCGATCTGGGGCCGTCGGTCGCCGACGTCGAGGAGGTGGCCCGGCGGATGAGGCTGATCGTCGACAGCTACGAGTTGTCGGACCGAGGCTGTCTCGTGTCCACGATCCTGTGGTGGCAGGACCGGTGCCGACGGGGCATCGAGTCCCGGGCCGACGCGGGTGACATCGCCATGATCCGGCTCCGCAACGCCGGGGCGGTGAGGCGCATCCAGGCGGCCTACCAGTGGGTTTCCGATCACCGGGGCGTACTGGAACGCTCAGTACAGTGAGCGTGTGAGGAACGGCGATCAAGCCGGTCACCCGACAAAGGCGGTGCGGAGAATGTCGGGTGGCCGGGGCCGGTGCCGCCGCACGATGGGGGCATGGATGACACGACCTTGGTATCCCGCTTCCTCCGCGACGGCTTCGTCAAGCTGGAGGGTGCCGTCGCGCCGCGCGTGACCGCGGACTGCGCGCGGCTGCTGTGGCGGGAGACGGGCTGCGACCCGGACGACCCGGCAACGTGGACGCGGCCCGTGCACTGGGTGGCCGGCATGGCGCAGGGACCGTTCGCCGCCGCGCCCAACTCCCCCGCGCTGCACCGCGCGTACGACCTGCTCGTCGGCGCGGGACGCTGGGAGCCGCGCTACTCACTGGGCACGTTCCCGCTGCGCTTTCCGCACGAGGAGGAGCCCGACGACGCGGGCTGGCACATCGAGGGCAGCTATCTGCCGGAGGGCGAGCGGTGGTACTTCACCAATCTGCGTTCGCGGGGCCGGGCGCTGCTGATGCTGTTCCTGTTCAGCGAGGTCGGTGAGGAGGACGCCCCGACCCGGATCCGGGTCGGTTCACACCTCGACGTGCCGAAGGTGCTGGAGGGGTACGGGGAAGAGGGGGCGAGCGGGCCGGCCCTCGCCCCCGAGCTGGTGGCGGTGTCCGAGCACCGGCCGCTCGCCCTCGCCACCGGGTCCCCGGGTGACGTCTTCCTGTGCCATCCGTTCCTGGTGCACGCGGCGCAACCGCACCACGGGGTGCGGCCGCGCTTCATGGCCCAGCCGCCGCTGATGCCGGCCGCGCCGTACGAACTGGACCGGGCCGACGGCGCGTACTCGCCCGTGGAGATCGCGATCCGTCGTGGCCTGGGACACCCCACCCCGGGCCCGGACGGGGACGGCACCGGCCGGGGCACCGCGTAGCCGAACTGCATGACACCATGCTGGACAAGATCACGCGGAGGACCGGGCAGCCCTGGCCGAGGGGTCGGGGAAGTCCGACGGAGCAGGTCGCGGCAACTCCCGGAGCACCAGCGGCCGAGGTCACGCAGCGCCCTCCGCACCGGGTGCGGCGTGGTGGACGCCGGAGGAAGGAGACCGGGCATGCTGGAGCGGCTGAATCAGGCTCTGGAGCACATCGAACGTCATCTCGACCGCGAGATCGAGGTGGAGGAGCTGGCACGCGTCGCCGCCACCTCGGAGTACCACTTCCGCCGGATCTTCTCCGCACTCGCGGGCATGCCGCTGTCGGAGTACATCCGGCGCCGTCGGCTCACCCTCGCGGCGGCCGAAGTCCTCGCGGGGCGTGAGACGTTGCTGACGATCGCGGTGCGCTACGGCTACGGTTCCGGGGAAGCGTTCGCGCGGGCGTTCCGCGCCATGCACGGCATCGGACCGGGCGAGGCACGGCGTACCGGTGCCGCGCTCAGTTCCCAGTCCAGGATGGCCTTCCGCCTCACCATCGAGGGGCGCGGCAGGATGCGTTACCGCGTCGTGGACAAGGCGGACTTCACCGTCGTCGGTCTCAAGGCCCGGGTGCCGCTGGTGCATGCCGGGCCGAACCGGGCGATCATGGACTTCGTCCGGGGAATCACCCCGCAGACCCTGGCGCTCCTCGAGGAACGCTCGGACCAGGAGCCGCACGGCATCGTCGCGGTCTGCGACGGCCTGGACCCCGGTCGGGCGGAGAACACCGAACTCGACTACTACCACGGCGTGATCACCTCCGCGGCGGCGCCCGCGGGGACGACGGCGCTGGAGGTGCCGGCCGGCACCTGGGCCGTCTTCACGACCTCCGGACCGGTGCCCCAGGCCATCCAGGAGCTGTGGCGGGACGTGTTCACCGAGTGGTTCCCGTCGAACCCGTACCGTGGCCGTCCCGGCCCCGAGATCCTGCGCACCCGCCTGTCGCCGGAGAAGACCGGGGCCGACGCCGAACTGTGGCTGCCGGTGGAGCCCGAGCACGGCTGACCGAAGCGGGCACCCCTCGGCGGACCGCACCCCTCCCTCCTCCGATCGTCAGCCGGGGCGCCTGGCCATGACGACCACACCCGGCCCGCTGTTCTCCTCGGCGGGGAGCCGGAGTTCGGCGACCGGGTGCAGGCCGGCCCGCTCGATCAGGTCGACCAGTTGCTCCGGTTGCCACTTGTGTGTCGTCCAGCGGACGGGTACGCCCCCGTAGGCCTCCGTACGCACCGCGTCCTCGTCGCCGACGTGTGTGGCGGTGATGAAGTGCCCGCCCGGCTTCAACGCGCGTGCGAACAGGGCGAGCACCTGGGGAAGCACGTCACGGGGGAGGTTGAACAGCGACCACCACCCGAGCACACCGCCCAGGGAGGCGTCACCAAGGTCGAGGTCGGTGGCGGAGGCGACGCTGAAGCGGCATCGCGGATGGAGGCGGCGCGCGTTCTCGATCATGCGGGGAGAGAGGTCGACCCCCGACACGTCGAGTCCGCGCTCGGCCAGGTAGGCGGTCACCGTTCCGGGTCCGCAGCCGACGTCGAGGACGGGACCGAGCCCCCTCACGGTGTCGGCGAAGGCATCGATCGACGCCTTGAGCCATGGATGGCGACGGATGTCACCGACTCCCGTCGTCACCACCATGTGGGCGTAGTTGTCGGCCACCCGGTCGTAGGACTCACGTACCACGTCGAGATCGGCCGGGCGGTCAACAGGGTGTGCGCGCATCGCTCAACGATAAGGCCGGGCGCCGGACTTGGTACCGGCACGGTCCGACACCAAGCCACCGAGCGCGGCCCGATACCAAGCCGCCCCGCGCGTCCCGGTGCCTCCGGCGGGCAGTGGCCGATCACGTGAATTCAGCCGGGATTCAACAGTTCAGGTCAACTCCGTTGCGCGTACGTAGTGTTGAAGCGTCACATATTTGTCATGTACCTGCGGCTCACGGGGAGTCGCGGTCTCATGGAGGTGTGGGATGCACCGAAGACTGTCCGTCGGCCTGGCCGCCTCGGCTCTCGCCGTGATCACCGCCGTCGGTGGCGCCACCGCCGCCGACGCCGCTCCTGCCGACAAGTCCCAGGTCCTCGCGAGCTGGACCCAGACCAGCGCGTCGAGTTACAGCCTCTGGGTGGCCGCCCGGGCCAACCAGTCCGCCTGGTCCGCGTACGGGTTCGACTGGTCGACCGACTACTGTTCCTCCTCGCCGGACAATCCGTTCGGCTTCCCCTTCGCCACGTCCTGCGCCCGCCATGACTTCGGCTACCGCAACTACAAGGCCGCCGGCACCTTCAGTGCCAACAAGTCGCGGCTCGACAGCGCCCTCTACGAGGACCTCAAGCGCGTCTGCGCCAACTACTCCGGCGCCACGAAGACCGCGTGCGACAGCACGGCATGGACCTACTACCAGGCGGTCAAGGCGCTCGGCTGAGCCGTAGAGAGGGGCTGCGGCGGCGGGGCGTGAGCCGGCGTCCCACCGGGACGCAACGCCCCGTCAGCCCGTCGCCCGCAACCGCGCCGCCGCGCTCGCGGCCTGCTGTCGCGCCCGGGGCGAGCCGGAGGATTCGGCCAGCGCGACCAGGCGCCGGACGGCCTCCTCCCAGGCCGGACGGTGGGCACTGTCGTGTGCGGTGAGTCGCCGGTAGGCCTCGGCCGCCAGGGAGCACGCCTCCGCGGCGGCCCTTGGATCGGACTCGTACGCGCTTCCGGCGCCGGCGAATTGCTCCGCGACCTCGCGCATCCCCGCGGCGAGAGCGGCGACCCGGTCGGCCGGCACTCCCTCGATGTCCAGCGCGAAGTATCCCCAGCGCAGGCACTCCGCGAGGTCGCCGCGTGCGTTCAGGTACAGCTGGCACAGCCCGAACACGGAATCCACGTGACCGGTCCCGGCGGCGAGGGTCCACCACGCGAGGGCGGCGTCGTGGTCGTCCCGCTCCCAGTGCAGCAGCCCGAGCTCGTAGGCGGCGTACACCTCGCCCGGCTCCGCCGCCGCGCCGATCCGGTAGGTGGTCCCCGCCTCCGGCCCCGGCGGTGTTCTCGCGACCGCCCGACCAGGCGTGCCGAGGTGCGCGGCGGCGCGTTCCCACAGCCGTTCCCCGTCCTCGGCCCGTCCTTCGCGCACGAGCAGCAAGCCCAGGTAGAAGGCGCCGTCCGCGCTGCCCGCGTCGGCCGCCGTGCGCCACCAGCGCTCCGCTCCGTCCCGGTCGCCGGCTTCATGGCAGCGGAAGCCGAGACGCACGGCCGCCTGGACGTCGCCCGCCTCGGCGGCCCGCGTGAACAGTTCGCCGGCCTCCCGGTGCCGGCCCTGCCGCTCGTAGAGGACCGCGAGGTTCTGATCCGCGTTCGGAACGTCCCGCTTGCCGGCGAGCCGCCACAGCTCCTCGGCCTGCGCCTCGTCCCCCCGCTTCTCCCGTACGACGCCGAGGCCCACGGCCGCCGCCCAGTCGCCCGCGTCCATCCCCCGGCGGTACCAGCGTTCGGCCTCGTCGAGATCGCCGCGCAGCATGGCCAGCACGCCGAGGTTGTTGTACGCGGCCGGGACACGGCGGGCGGCGGCCCTCTCGTACCAGTGCGCCGCGCCGTCCAGGTCCCCCTGGTTCCGTGCGAGCCCGGCCAGCAGGTAGGCGGCCTGTCCGCTGCCCGCCTCCGCCGCCGACCGGTAGGCCTCGGCGGCACCGGTGAGGTCTCCGGCACGGGTCAGGGCGTCGGCGCGCCGCATGGCCTCGGCGGCACCGGGCGGCTCGGGGCCGGGCTCGGGGCGCGACGGCATCTCCAGCACTCCCCGGCCGTCCCGCGAGGTGTGGGCCACCACCTGGAACGTGCGGTCCGTCTCCGAGGGGGCTCGCTGTCCCTCAGGGGCCCTGGGGTCGTAGTGGTCGGGGTAGAGCGCGTGCACGGGCGCGGGCGTCGGTGCCGCGTCGGGGCTGAAGCGCGCCAGGCCCGTGGTGGCGGTGACCGCGAGGTCCCACCAGGGCCGCCAGACGCGCCCCGCGCAGGCGATCTCCGCCGTCAGCCGCCACCGCACCCACCGCCCGTCGTCCGTCACGGGCGCACAGGTGAGGGTGGCGCTCGCACCCGGCGCGGCGGTCAGCGGCAGAGCGGTGTCCGCTCCGGCCTCCGCCAGGACAGGCGCGGGCGAGTGGTCCAGCAGGACCGCCACATCGGGGCTGCGCAGGCGCCGATACGCGCGGACCGCGCGCTGGGCGGACTCCAGCAGGTCGGCGCTCATCACCAGGTCGGGCATCCGCGGCCGGGCCAGCGCGACACCGTCCGCGCGCAGCGGCGGACGGTCGGTCACCTCGGCCCGCAGTGACCGCAGCACGACCTCGTCCGGGCCCGTCGCGGTGAGGGTGAGAAGGAGGTTGTGCCCGGTCAGCGGGATGTGCACCGCTTCGGGGGTGCCCAGCAGCCCCGGTGAGGCGATGTGTGCGACATGGCTGTGGACGGCGGCTCGCACGGTGAACGGCGGGTCGTCCGCCAGTCCCTGTACGGGGACGGGGCGGACGGGCCGCGTCATTTCGTAGACCGACCGCCCCGGTGCGACGGGCGTGGCGTCCGCCCGGCTCTCCGTCCGCGATGTGCGGGCGGAGGTGTTCCGTCCGTCTTCGGCGGTCGCGTCCCGGAACTCGGGTGGGGGGTCCGCCGGTTCCGCTGCCGGTCCCGGCCGGCTCCGGCCGGGCCGCGCGAGGGCGGTCAGCCCGGAGAGCGCCGACACGGCGGCCACCGCGGCGTAGGGCAGCCAGGTGCGCACGTCCGTGGCGGCGAGGACAGCGCCGCCCGCCACCGCGGGAAGTACCGCTTGCACGGTGGCCGCGCCGGCACGGCGGCGGTACGGCGCCATCAGGCGCCGCTCGGCATGCGGGCGGCGGTGCGGAACGCGTGGCCCTGGAGATCGATACGGGTGCTGCCCTGGCGGCCCGCGGAGGTCCAGTCGAGCCACAGCACCCACCGCACGAGGCCGCGCTCGGTGCTGACGAGGAGGTCGAGGACCTCGGACTCGTCGGTGGCGATCCGGTAGGGGAAGTCGCTCTCCGCCAGGGCGCGTACCCGCGGCGGATCGGAGTCGAGGAGGACCTCGAACCGCCGCACCGGCAGCTCGGCCGCGTGCCGGGCGAGGTCCCCGGCCGCCTCCTCGCGGGACAGCACCTGCGCCCGCAGTCCGGTCAGCACCACGGCCGAGGGCGCCGTCGAGGTCACGACGACCCGGACGGTGTGCCCGGCGGCCGGAACGTCGACGACGCCGTCCCCGAGGTCGAGCGTGACGTAGTCGTGGTTGCGGACCTCCACGGCCACGGCCAGCGGGTCACCGTCCGCCGGTTCCCGAGCGGCCCGGCGCCGGGCCAGGGCCTCCTGGAGTTGCTGGGGTGCCTGCTGGCCGAGGTAGGCGGCCGAGGCGGCCGCCAGGACGCCGGCGGCCCAGGCCAGCGCCTGCCCGGGGTGCCACAGCAGCGCGGCGCCCGCGACCGCGGCGACCGCCCCGCCGGCCCCGCCCCACACCAGGACGCGGCGCCGCCTGTCGGCTCCCGGCATGTGCCCCCCGATCCCCCCGTATCCACCGCGCCCGGCTAGACGCGCTCCGCACCGGATACGTGGCGTGCGTCACATGATAGCCAACAGGCCTGCGGGGCGGGCCAGTTGTGCGCGGAGCCCGTCGGGAGGCGAACCGGGCACGGTGCACTGAGTGATCACGCGGCCATCAGGAAACGGTCTTGTCCGCCTTGGTGCCGTCGATCACCTTTCCGGCCGGCGGCGGTGTCGCCTTGACCGGCTTTCCGTAGTCCGAGAAGACCATGGTGCCCGGGCTCTTTCCGCCCGACTGGTCCACCTTGAGAATGTACGGCTTTCCCTCGGTCGCGACGTACATGGTGATGGTTTCGCCGCTCCCCTTCTTTTTCCTCAGCGTGATCGCCTTCCGGCCGTCCACCGTGGTGACGTCGCCCTTCGTCATTCCCTTGCGTTCGGACTTGTCGCTGTCCAAGTCGGCCAGGAATCCCTGTTTGTCGCACAGTCCCGTCGTACGGGAATCACCGACCGGCACCTTCACCCACCGGCCGCTCAGCGCCTGGGCCTGCTTCCCGCCGCTCGCCGAGCCCTGTGCGGCGCCGGCCCAGAACTTCTCGTCGCCCTTGAGGTAGGTCGTCTGACCGGTGTGGATGACCTCGGCCGCACCGTTTTCCATCGCCAGCCTGCCCTTGCAGTTCTTCTGGGTGTCGACGTGGAAATCGACCGTCAGGGGCTTCCCTTGGGCGGACACCTTTCCGGCCATGCGCAGCGAAGTGGCGTCCCGGGTGGCGGTCACCGCCTTCGCGGCCACCTGATCCGCGCTCTGCCCCTTGAACGGCTGGTCCGACGATCCGTCATCCGAGCAGCCGGCGATACCCATGACGGTCATCGCGCAGAGCACGGACACGGCTGACGTGCGACTCACAGACATACGGAGCCCTTCCCTGTACAACTGCCACTTTTGTCGATCGGCCGCCGCTCTTCGGTCCCGTGGACGGCCGCTGTGGAACCCCGGTTTCCCCGGGATGCTGGAATAGTCAATTCCTCTTTTCGGTTCTCCCGCTCCCCCAGCAGGACACGCCGGTTACGGCCACCCCTCGCACGGAAGGCTTGCGGGACCGTACGGCGGGCAACCGGATAGCCCAGGGGCCGCCGGGCAGGACGGCGGCTGGAGGATGACGGAACCGAGGAGGCCGGTGATGGCGTGGTGGGGCTGGGTGATCTTGTTGATCGCGGTGGCGGGGTTGCTCGTCGCGGCGGCCGTGGCGGTCCAGGCCAAGCGCCGTAGCGGAACGGTGATCGCGGTGCGCCAGGACCACGGGACCGGCCGGGAGGGTTCGCGGTGATTCCCCTCGTACTCGCCTCCGAACTGACCAAGCGGGTGGTGGTGACGCTGGGCGGTGAGGCCGTCGCCCAGATCAGGGACACCGTCTTCGACGCCCGCGCGGGCCGCGTCACCGGCTTCACGCTGAGCGGGCGCGGACTGCTGGCCGGCCCCCTCAAGGAAAGCCTGCCCTTCTCGGGAGTGCACGCCATCGGCCCGTCCGCCGTGATGATCCCCGGTGAAACCGTGCTGGAGAAGCGGGACGTGGCCATGGGAGCCGACGGCGCCGGACACGGCGAGGTCATCGGCGCGCCCGTGCTCACCGACCAGGGCACGGAGATCGGCACGGTCCTGGATGTCGTGATCGAGACCGGCGTCAGCGGACGTGTGGTCGGCTTCGAGATCTCCACCGACGAGAACACCGACCGCCACCGGCGCAAGGCGTTCATCCCGCGCGGAGAGACGCTGGCCGTCTCCGGACGAGCCCTGGTGGTCCCCGCGCACGCCCGTCACTTCATCGCCGACGACCTGCCCAGCTTCAGCGCCCAGGTCGAGGCGTTCCGCGCACACACCGCACAGCCGTACCCGCAGAGCCCCTCGACCGGAACGGGAGGACCGGCATGATGATGTTCACTCAGGTCCAGGGCCTGCCGGTGATCACCGCCGACGAGGCCGAACCGCTGGGGCGAGTGGAGAGCCTGACCATCGACGCGCACACGAGCGGCATCGCCTGTCTGCGCCTGTCCGGAGCCCCGAGGCATATCACGGCCATCGCCTGGCACGCGGTCGAAGCCGTGGGAAGGGACGCCGTCATCGTGCGCTCCCGTGCCGCCGCCGATCCCGGGCAGGACAGCCTCCCCGCCCACCAGGAAGCCCTGGGCCGCCGGGTCCTGACGGAACACGGCGCCGCGCACGGCACGGTCAGGGACATCGCCTTCGACAACACGACCGGACACATCCACACGCTGTACACGGCGCTCGGTGACATCTCCGGTGACCGCCTGCTCGGCATCGGCTCCTACGCGGTCGTCGTACGCGCCGAAGCCTCCTGACACGGCACGCTGAAACCTGCGGAGCCGGGCGTGCGGCACCTGTCCGGGTCCCGTAAGCGCCCGGAATGCGCGCGAAGAAAGCGCTCGGGGCCGGTGCGGTGTGGCTCGCCCTGGTGCCGGGGACCGGCTGGGCCCAGGCGCCCGCCAGGCCGCAGGCGGTGGCCGGAGGCACAGGGGAACGAGGCGATCCTCGTCGGCTCGTTCCCCACGGACGGCGCTGACGGCTGGACCGGTCCCGGCCGTCAGACCAGGTACAGCACCGTCGGCATCCCGGTGTACGTGATCTGCGCCTACCGCTGATCCGCCGGCCGGCCCTCCTGCCGCGCCCCGCCCGGGTCTTCCGGGGCGGGGCGCGGTGCTGTGCCGGGGGACGGTCGTCCGGGCCCGCCCGGGGTGTCAGGGTGCCTCGGCGTCGCGGGCCGTGTCAGTCGTCGGACTCCGGTGACGGGAGGTAGGCGCCGGGCACGTCGTCCGGCGCGTGGATCTCCTTCTCGCCGGGGTACGGCCGCGCCCAGTTGTGCGTCTGGTACCAGGTGAGGTGGTTCATCTGCGCGGGGTTGGCGAAGTCGGGGACGGCGTGCGGGCCGGTCAGGCGCTGCTTGGCCGTCCAGGCGTCCCATGCGGCGGCGAGGGACCTCTTGTCCGCCGGAACCTTCGCCGCCGGCACGGCCGGCGCCTCGGGGTTCTGGGCCGCCGGGGTGTCCACGCCGCAGGACGGCGGGGTCTTCAGGCCGTCGGTCAGCGGGACCCGGTTGGGCAGCGCGTCGAACGGGGTGTAGTCCGGGTGCCGGGTGAACACGCCCCGCATGGGCGTCGCCGCGCTGTCCTTCTGGTTCATCGGGTGGATGCCGAGGATCTGCTCGACGGTGCGGATCATCGTGATCTGGGAGTAGTAGTGGTGGTCCACCACACCGCGCCGGGCCCAAGGGCTGATGATCTGGACCGGGGCGCGGTGGCCGTCGACGTGGTCCAGGCCGGCCTGGGAGTCGTCCTCCACGACGAAGATCGCCGAGTCCTTCCAGTACTCGCTGTGGGAGATCTCGTCGATGATCCTGCCCGTCGCGAGGTCGTTGTCGGCGACCTGGGCGGCCGGGCTCGCCGGACCACCGGTGTGGTCGCTGGAGAGCCAGAACATGTTGAGGTTCGCCGGACCGTTCTTCTCGAAGTCCTGTTTCCAGATCTGGTAGCGGTAGACGTCCGGGACGCTGGTGTCGAACTTGGGGAAGCCGGGCACCGACACGCTGTTGAGCGACGGGATCGGTGACGAGGAGTTCAGGGGGTAGGCGGTGCCCTGCCCGGTCGCGTCCATGTTCTTGGCGTCGCAGTACAGGTTCTGCCAGCTCGCGCCGGAGGGCTTGGTGAGGAACTGCTGGAACTCCCCGAAGTCCCGCACACTCTTGCCGGCCGCCTGCGCCCCCGTCCACAGGAAGCCGGTCTTCTGGTGGCCGAGGGCGTCGTCCTCGGTGTCGTAGCTGCGCGCGTACTCCCCGGCCGAGGACTCCGTGTACTCGGGGTTGTCGGCCTGCATCAGCCAGTTGTGGCCCTCGGCGGAGTTGGTGCCGATGTCGTAGGTGTTGTCGTACAGCCCGAACTGCCGTGCCAGGGCGTGCTGGTTGGGGGTCACGTTCTCACCGAACTGGGCCAGTGAGGGGTCGCCGTTGCCCTGGGGGACATCGCCGAGGACCTGGTCGTAGGTGCGGTTCTCCTTGACGATGAGGAAGACGTGTCTGATCGTCGACGGGTCGCCGATCCGTCCCGGGACGGGCTGCGGCTTCGCGTGGCCCTTGCCCTTGGCCAGGGAGACCGAGCCGGCGGTCCAGCCGTTCTGGCGGAAGACCTTGGCGGTCTGGGCGCGGACGACCCGGTCGGCGGGCAGGGTGAACCGCGTCAGGCCGGCGGTGGTGTCGTGGGTGCCGTGGGCGGTGGTGCCGGATCGGCGCGCGTCGATGCCGCGGGTGTGGGAGACGACCACCTCGTGGCCCACGGTGGCGATCTCGGCGGGGAAGTAGTCCGTCGGGAGGAGGCCGACGTAGTCGACCGGCTCCTGCGGGGAGGTGTAGCGGTAGACGGCGACGGCGTTGGCCCGGCCGAGTGTCACCAGCAGGTGGCCGTCATCGGTGAGCGTCACGGCGTCGGGCTCGTAGCCGACCGATGCCTCGGGCCACGGCTGGGTGGAGATGGTCTGTACGACCTTGCCCCGCGCGGTGTCGATGACCGACACGGTGTCGTCGGCGGTGTTGGTGACGAACACCGCGCCGCGCCGTGCGTACACCGCGGTCGGGTGCAGTCCGACGTCGATGGTCCCGACGGCGGCGTCCGGGTCGGCCAGGTCGATGACGCTGACGGTGCCCGTGGTGGTGGCGCCGGTCCTCGGGTCGGCCGGCACCTGGGTGCCGTAGGAGTTGAGCGTGGTGTCGCCGGCCTTCGCGGGCCGTCCGCCCTCGTTGCCGACGTACAGCTTGTCGCCGGCCCGGGCCATGCCGCGCGGGGCGTTGCCCACCGCCCAGCCGCGCTGGACGGTCCCGGTCGCCGCGTCGATGGCGACGACCCGGTTCTGGCCGTTGACCGCGGCGTACACGGTGGTGCCGTCGGCCGAGAACACCGCCGCGGCGACCAGGGCGTGCTTGCTGCCGGCGGCCGGGATCCTCACGGTCACCGGGTCGGAGAGGGTGCCGTCGGTGTTGACGGTGAACTTGGTGTAGCCGTCGGTCTGGCCCAGCCACAGCTGCGTGCCGTCGGGCGAGTACGTCGAGCCTTCCTGGCCGACGGCGCCGCTGCCGATGCGCAGGTCGTCCACGGCGGAGGTGCCTATGCGCTGCTGCACCCGCCCGGTGGCGAGGTCCACGACGACCAGTGCGGCGTCGCCGTCGGCGACCGAGGCGGCGAGGTGGCCGCCGTCCGGGCTGACCGTCGACGACATGATCTTGCCGTCGTCGATGACGAGACGGCTGCCGTACGGGTCGAGGTACTGGTCGGCGGAGACGACCCGCCCCTTGGCGGTGACCTGGCCGACCTGGTCGGTGCCGAACTGGCGGGTGTCGGCGAGGGCGGTGCCGGTGGCCAGGGCGGCCGTGGTGACGCATGCCGTGACCAGGGTCGCCCGGCGGCTGACCCGTCTGCCCAGCAGGACGCAGGTGTCCTTCTCGTCCGGCCGGCGGCGGCGCGTTATCTGCATGGCGTCATCCCTTCGGGGAGGTGGAGAGCAGGTCGACGTCGCCGTCGAACTGCCACAGCGGGTTCGGTGCGTCACCCGTCGGCGTCCGCACCAGGAAGTAGCCGTTCACTTCCTTCGGTCCGTCACCGTCGGCGACGAACCGCCCGTCTGCCGTGATGTCGAGCTGGTAGACGGCCGACCCGGTGGCCGCGACACCCGGCAGATGCCAGGAGACGACGCACCGCCAGTCGTTCCCCGGGCCGCGGGCGCCGTCCTGGACACCGGCCTTCCCGCACGCCGCCGTGGCCCGCAACCGCGCCTCCGTGACCGCGGGGCGGTGGAGCTGGCGGGTCTGCATGCGGTACAGATGGGCGAACTCGGTGGCCAGCGAGCGCTCCACCTTGGTCTGCTCGATGCCGGAGCCCTGGGCCGTGGTCGTCGCCGCCACGACCGCGACCGTGGCGCCGAGCAATGCCGCAAGCGGCAGGACGCCCGCGGTGACCGCGCGGCGCGCCGAGCCGTCGTCGGCGGGGTTGGTGAAGTCGCGCCGCAGGAAGAGGACGTAGGCCAGCGCGGTCGCGGTCACGGCCCACACCAGGCTGACGGCGATGCCGATCAGCAGCGGGGTGAGCTGCGCCGGGCTGGTGAACAGTCCTTTCCAGTCGACGAAGGCGTCGCCGGGCAGGGCGAGGCGTACGGCGACGGGGAGCGGCAGCATCTGGGCGAGCTGCATCGCCAGGGCGACGAGCGCGGGCAGCAGCAGACCCATCGGGGAGCGCCCCAGCGCGACCGACCCGAGGAGCCCGATTCCGGCGAGGGCCAGGGTCGGGGCGAGCACGCAGACCCAGGCGAGCAGAACCTTGACGGCCGCGTCCCCGGGCGCGAGCAGCCGGCCGTCGAGGCCGACCAGTGGCCGGTCGCCCACGGCCAGCAGTCCGCCGACCGTGCTGGAGACGGCCAGTCCGGCCACGAGCAGGAGGATGACGGTGAGGCCGGCCAGTGCCTTCGCCGCGAAGATCCGCCGGGGCGAGCGGACGACGACGAGCAGGTGGCGCCAGGTGCCGAGCCGGTCCTCGGCGGCGAACACATCGCCGGCGACGACGGAGGTCAGCAGCGGAAGCGCCCAGGTGCCGGCGAAACCGAGCGTCACCAGTGGTCCGGCCCAGCCGGTGGCGTGCATCCAGCGGCCGAAGAGGGTGTCCGTGGGCAGTGTGCTCTGTTCGCTCACCCCGGCCACGAAGAGTGCCGGCGCGATCCAGCAGGCGAGGACCAGCAGGCGGACGCGCCATTGCGAGACCAGTTTGACGACTTCGAAGCGGTAGCCCCGGGCGACGGAGACGGGGCGGGAAGCGGTCCGGTTCCCCGGGGCGGCCGGGGTCATGGCCGCGGTCACTGACCGGCCTCCTGCGGCTGGGCTTCGGCGCGTTGCCGTCGCGGGTCGATGGCGTCGTCCTCCCGTTGGCGGGTATCCCGGGATTCGGCCACCCGGGGCTCGGTCAGGGCCAGGAACGCCGCTTCCAACGGGGAGACGACCGGGGCGAGTTCACGCAGCGCGATGCCCGCGTGCACGAGGCCGGCCACCAGGGCGTCGAGGGCGGGCACCGGCGCGTGCACCACGAGCGCCTCACCGCCGTGGCGTCCCGCGGTGTCGGCGGCCAGGCGGACGCCCGGCGCGGCGGCGGCCAGCCGGTGTGCCCGCGCCGGATCGGAGGTGATGAGCCGGTAGGCGAGTTCGCGGTCGCCGGCGGCCAGTTCGCCCAGCGGCCCGGAGAAGACGACCCGCCCGGTCGCGAGGATGGTGACCTCGGAGCACAGGGCTTCCAGGTCGTCCATGCGGTGGCTCGACAGCACCACGGTGGTCCCCTCCCCCGCGAGCCGGGTGAGGACACCGTGGACGTGCTTCTTCCCGGCCGGGTCCAGGCCGTTGGCGGGTTCGTCCAGGACGAGCAGCCGGGGCCTGGCGAGCAGGGCCGCGGCGAGGCCGAGCCGTTGGCGCATGCCCAGGGAGAAGCCGCGGGTGCGATCGTCAGCGACGTCCGTGAGACCGACCTGTTCGAGCGCGTCGTCGATTCCCGCCGACCGGGTGTCGTCGCCGCGCAGGGCGGCGAGCGCGGCGAGATTCTGCCGGGCGGTGAGCGACGGGTACAGCCCGGGCGCGTCCACGAACCCGGCGACCCCGCCGGGGTCTTCGAACGTCCGGCCCGTGGGCGTGCCCAGGATCTCCAGCCGGCCGCTGTCGGCCACGGCCAGGCCGAGCAGCAGGCCGAGCAGCGTCGTCTTGCCGGCGCCGTTCGGTCCGACCAGCCCGTGGATCCGCCCCCGCGCCACGTCCAGGTCGATGCCGTCCAGCGCGACTACCTCGCCGAAGCACTTGGTGATTCCGCGAGCCCGTACCGCGAGGTGTGCGTCCATGAGCCCCTTCTTTCGACAGCCTCATGGACCCTAGGAAGCTCACACCACACCGACAGGGGGCACCGGTTGAACGCTCAGGGAACGGAAGCCCAAACGCGGGTCAACCGGCGCCCGCCGCCCCGGACCCGACGGCACCGGACGCGAGGGGCTCCGCTCAGCGCCGCCCGGCCGGTGTCGGTGTCGGCGCCGGAGTCGGAGTCGGAGTCGGACGGGAGTCTTCCGCTTCCCGGGCCGCGGCGCTCAGCGGAGCCACCGCCTGCCAGCCCACGGCCTCGTACAGCGTCCGGCCTTCCTCGGTCGCGGCCAGCACGGCCGCCCGCGCGCCCTGCCGGGTCGCGGCCTCGGCGAGGGTTCCCATCACCACGCGTCCGAGCCCCCGGCGCTGGTGAGCCGGGTGCGTCTCCACCTGGTCGACCACGGCTGCCGGGCCGGTGACCGCTATCTGCCCGCGCGCGGCGAAGGATCCGTCGGCGGCGCGCACCACCGCGCGGGTGACGCCGGCCCGGTCCCAGCGGTGCAGCCGGTAGCCGTCGGGGAGGCGGGGCGGGGCCTCGACGGCGCCCGGCCGGGCGGCCATGAGGGCCGCGTGGCCGTCCAGAAGGGCCCAGCCCGGCGGCAGCCACGCCTTCAGGGTGGGCGCCGGCACAAACACCTTGAGGGGTATGCCGCAGGCCGTGGTGTTCTCGGCCAGTGTGCGGACGGTCGCCTCGTCGGCGGCGGTGACGACATGCCGGGCCACCTCATGGGGCCGGCCCACTTCCACGGTGAACCCCCAGGCCCGGGGCGCGGGTTGGGCAGCGCCGCGTGAGACGGCCCACCCCTCCACCCACGCGCGTACCGCCTCTTCGGTGGTCTTGAAAGGCACAGCCGCCTCCCGACTCGGTAATAGGCACAACTCTCTACGAGTCATTACACCATGGAGGCCGGCGGACGAGCGGGCGGGATTCCGCCCGGCTCAGGCGGCGGGGTGGCGTGCCCTCGGTCGGGAGGCCGTGGAGCCGCGGACCACCAGTTCCGGCATGAACACGAACTCGCTGTGCGGCGCGGGTGTGCCGCCCACCTCCTCCAGCAGCGTGCGCACCGCGGCCTGTCCCATCGCGGGCACGGGTTTGCGGATCGTGGTCAGGGGCGGGTCGGTGAAGGCGATCAGCGGCGAGTCGTCGAAGCCGACGACGGAGAAGTCCCGGGGGACCTCCATGCCGCGCTGCCGGGCGGCCCGTATCGCTCCGAGCGCCATCATGTCGCTGGCGCAGACCACCGCCGTGCAGTCCCGCTCGATGAGGGCCACGGCGGCGGCCTGGCCGCCCTCCAGGCTGTAGAGGGAGTGCTGGATCAGCGTCGACTCGACGAGGTCCGGCGACAGGCCCAGTTGGTCCTGCACGGCGCGGACGAAGCCCTCGATCTTGCGCTGCACGGGCACGAAACGTCTGGGGCCCACGGCCAGGCCGATGCGGGTGTGGCCCAGGGAGGCCAGGTGGGCCACCGCCAGTGTCATCGCCGCGCGGTCGTCGGGTGAGATGAACGGGGCCTGCACCTTCGCCGAGAAGCCGTCCACGAGCACGAACGGCACGCCCTGGGCGCGCAGTTCGGCGTAGCGCCTGGTGTCGGCGGTGGTGTCCGCGTGCAGCCCGGAGACGTAGATGATGCCCGCCACCGCGCGGTCCACGAGCATCTCGGTGAGTTCGTCCTCCGTGGACCCGCCGGGCGTCTGGGTGGCGAGTATGGGGGTGTAGCCCTGACGGGTGAGGGCCTGCCCGATGACCTGCGCGAGCGCCGGGAAGATGGGGTTGTCCAGCTCGGGGGTGATGAGGCCGACCAGGCCCTCGCTGCGCTGCCGCAGCCGTACCGGTCGTTCGTAGCCCAACACGTCGAGCGCGGCCAGCACGGACTGGCGGGTGCCGGCGGCGACGCTCGGCTTGCCGTTGAGGACCCGGCTGACGGTCGCCTCGCTCACCCCCGCCTGTGCGGCGATGTCGGCGAGCCGGATCGTCACGGGAACGGTCTGTACCGGCCGCATGTCAGGCCGCCCACCAGACGGCGCACTCCCCGGGCAGTACGGTCTCCGCGGCGCCCGGACGCACGTCGGCACCGGCCAGCAACAGCGTGCCGGGGGTGGCCAGCGTGACGGGGCCGGCGGCGAAGTTGACCGTGCAGACGAAGGAGCCGCGGTCGCTGTCGCGGCGGAAGGCCAGTACCCCCTCGGGGGCGTCCAGCCAGGTGATCTGGCGGCCGGCGCCCAGCGCGGGGTGCGCGCGGCGGACGGCGAGGGCGCGGCGGTAGAACTCCAGCGTGGAGGCCGCGTCGCCCTGCTGCGCCTCGACGGTCAGGTGTTTCCAGTCCGCCGGCTGGGGCAGCCAGCTCGGGCCGCCCTCGACGGGTCCGAAGCCGAACGGCGGCACCTGGCCGGACCACGGGATCGGCACCCGGCAGCCGTCGCGGGTGCCGTCCTGGCCCGTGGTGCGGAAGAACGCGGGGTCCTGGCGCACCTCGTCGGGCAGGTCGATGACCTCGGGCAGGCCGAGTTCCTCGCCCTGGTAGATGTAGGCCGAGCCGGGCAGCCCCAGCATCAGCAGGGTCGCCGCGCGGGCCCGGCGCAGCCCGCGCTCAGGGTCTCCCTCCGCGAGGCGGGTGACGTGCCGTACCACGTCGTGGTTGGACAGCACCCAGGTCGCCGGCGCGTGGACGGCGTTCATGGCGCGCAGCGAGCGGTCGATGACCTCGCGCAGTCCGGCCGGGTTCCAGCCGGTGCCCAGGTAGTCGAAGTTGAAGGCCTGGTGGAGCTCGTCGGGGCGCAGGTACAGGGCGCTGCGTTCCACGGTCGGGGTCCAGGCCTCGGCGACGGCGACGCGTTCGCCGCCGTACTCGTCCAGGATGCGCCGCCAGCCGCGGTAGATGTCGTGCACGCCGTCCTGGTCGAAGTACGGCACCGGCCGGGTGCCGAGCAGTTTGACCTGTTCGTCGTGGCCGACGTCGGGCAGGCCGGGCGCCTTGACCAGGCCGTGTGCCACGTCGACGCGGAAGCCGTCGACGCCCAGGTCGAGCCAGAACCGCAGGATGGAGCGGAACTCGTCGTGGACGGCGGGGTGGTCCCAGTCGAAGTCGGGCTGCTCGGGCGCGAAGAGGTGCAGGTACCACTCGCCGGGGGTGCCGTCGGGCTCGGTGACCCGGGTCCAGGCGGGGCCGCCGAAGATGGACTCCCAGTCGTTGGGCGGCAGTTCGCCGTCGGCGCCCTTGCCCGGGCGGAAGTGGAAGCGGTCCCTCAGAGGTGAGCCGGGGCCCTCGCGCAGGGCCTGCTTGAACCACTCGTGCTGGTCGGAGCAGTGGTTGGGCACCAGGTCGATGATGATCCGCAGGCCCAGTGCGTGGGCGTCGCGCACCAGGTCGTAGGCGTCGGTGAGGGTGCCGAACATGGGGTCCACGGCCCGGTAGTCGGCGACGTCGTAGCCTCCGTCGGCCTGCGGGGAGGCGTAGAACGGCGACAGCCAGACGGCGTCGACGCCGAGTTCCTTCAGGTAGGGCAGGCGGGCGCGGATGCCGGGCAGGTCGCCGATTCCGTCGCCGTCGCTGTCGGCGAAACTGCGCGGGTACACCTGGTAGATGACCGCGTCGCGCCACCACTCCCGGCGCGGGGAGGCGGCGGCGGGGGCTTCGTGGGCGACTGTGTCGGTGACGTGCTGGGTCATGGGTTCCCTCGGGGGTGGAAGGGTAACGGCGAAGGCGCGTCCTCGGTGGGCGGGCGCCGGGGTCCGGACGGGGCGGCGCCGGTCACGACTTGGTGCCGCCGGCCGTCAGTCCGGAGACGAGGCTGCGCTGCACGAGCATGAACACGAGGGCGGCCGGGATGGTGATGATGATCGCGGTGGCCGACGTCCACGCCCAGTCGGGCCGCTGGTCCTGGGCGAAGGTGCGGATGCCGACGGCGAGCGTGTAGTGGTCGGACTGCATGAACTGCGTCGCGTAGGCGACCTCGCCCCAGGCGGTGAGGAAGCTGTAGAAGGCCGTCACCGCGAGACCGGGCCGGGCCAGCGGCACGATCAGTCGCCAGAAGGTGCCGAAGGGGGTGAGGCCGTCCACGCGTCCGGCCTCGTCTATCTCCTTCGGGATGGTGTCGAAGTAGCCCTTCATCATCCAGGCGCAGAAGGGCACGGCGGTGGTCGCGTAGGCCAGGATCAGTCCCAGGTAGTTGTCCAGCAGGCGCAGTTCGGCCATGAGCAGGTACAGCGGCACGATGAGCACGATGCTGGGGAACATCTGGGTGACCAGGAAGACCCACATCAGCTGCCGGCTGCCCGGGAACCGCATCCGGGAGACGGCGTAGCCGGCGGTCGCGGCGAGGAAGACGCCCAGCGCCGTGGTGCCGGCCGCGACGATCACGGTGTTCAGGAACCACTGCGGCAGGTCCGAATGGGCCAGTACGTCACCGTAGTTGTGGAAGCCGAGGTGCGACAGCACCTCTCCGGGCTGCTGCCAGGCGTTCTTCGGGCCCAGGGAGATGAAGAACACCCACACCACGGGGAAGGCCGCGATCAGGGTGGCGAGGGCCAGCGTGGCGTGCAGGGCCACGGAGGCGCCGAGCCCGCGTTCCTCCCGGCCGCGCACCCGGCGGGGCGGGCGGGCCGCGGCGGGGAGCGGGGCGGTGCCCTCGGGCGTGGTGGTGGTCTCGTGCGTTGCTGCGGTCATGGCGATGGCTCCTTCACGCCTGCTCGGACTTCAGGGTGCTGCGGCGGTAGAAGGTCGAGAAGGCGAGCAGGAGAGCGAGGATGATGATCCCGTAGGTCGCCGCTCCCGCGTAGTCCGAGACCCCGTTGAACGCCTTGTGGAAGGCGAAGGTGACGAGGATGTCCGTGTCGCCGGTGGTGTTGTTGCCCAGCAGCAGGTAGATGACGTTGAACATGTTGAACGTCCAGATGCAGCCCAGCAGGATCACGGTGTTCGACACCGGCCGCAGTCCGGGCAGGGTGACGTTGACGAAGCGCTGCCAGGGCGAGGCGCCGTCCATCTCGGCCGCCTCGTACAGCTCCTTGGGGATCGACTGGAGCCCGCCCAGCACGGCGACCATGTTGAAGGGGATGCCGATCCAGACGTTGACCATGATGACGGCGATCTTCTGGGACAGCGGGGAGCCGAGCCAGTTCTGCGCGGGCAGGCCGAACGCCTGGATGATCTCGTTGAACACCCCGTACTGGGAGTTGAGCATCAACCGCCAGGCGAAGACGCCGATGAACGACGGGACGGCCCAGGGCAGGATCAGCATCGCGCGGTAGAAACCGCGCAGCCGCATCTTGCGGTTGAGCAGCACCGCGAGCCCCATGCCGAGACCGACTTGCAGGACGACGCAGGAGACCGTCCACACGACCGTCCACACCAGCCGCGGGTAGAAGTCGCCGTCCGCGCCCGACAGGACGTGCCAGTAGTTGTCGAGGCCCACGAACTCGTAGGTGGCCGGGCGGTGGAAGGCGCCGATGGTGGTGGCGACGTTGGACTCGTTGGCGTCGGTCAGCGACTGGTAGAAGCCGTATCCGAGCGGATACAGCACCAGCAGGGCGATGACGATGGCCACCGGGGCCACCATGGCCCAGGCGTACCAGTACTTGTCCCAGGCGCGGCGGAGCGACGAACCACGTGGGCGGGGTCGTTTCCGGTGGCCGCGGGCCGTCTCGTCGGTCGTTCCGGTGCTCGTTGCGGTCGTCATACTCATCGGCTCTTTCGCGGGCGAAGTCGGGTGGTACCGCAGCCCCGGGGGAGCCCCGGTCGGGGCGGCAGCGGGGAAGTGGATTCCCCCGGGGCTGCGTGTTCTTCGGTTGCCGTGGGGCGGAGCACCGCGGTTCAGCCGACGGAGAAGCCCTTCAGGAGCTTCTGGAACTCCTTGGCGGTGGCGTCGAGACCGCCTTGCACCGACTCGTCGCCCTGGAGGATCTTCACGTAGTTCTGCGCCAGCGGTGTGAAGAGCGAGCCGGCCTGCGGGAGGGCCACGCGGGCGCGCGCCGTCTTCTCCAGGAGCGGCTGGAAGCCGGCAATCTTGGCGTCTCCGGTGACCTCGGAGGTGTAGGCGGACTTGCGGGTCGGCAGTGTGCCGGTTCCCTTGGCGATCTCGATCTGACTCGGCGTCGACGTCATGAACTGCGTGAACAGATAGCTGGCGTCCAGGTTGCCCGAGCCCTGGTACACGGTGAGGTTGTGACCGCCGGTCGGGGCCTGGGCCTTGCCGCCCGCGCCGGCCGGGACGGGCGCGAAGCCGAGGTTCTCCTCGTCGCCCTTGAACGCCGTGCCGCTCAGGTCGTCGCCGACCGACCAGGGGCCCTGGATCAGCATGGCTACCTTGCCGTTCTTGAAGGCGGCCTGCATGTTCTGGTAGGCGTTCGCGAAGTCGACCTTCATCGACGCCTCGTCGTTGATCTTCTTGGCGGTGGTCAGGGCCTCGACGGCGGCGCCGTCGTTGATGGTGATCTTCTTCGCCGAGGGGTCGGCCAGGTCGGCGCCGTTGCTGTAGAGCAGTGGGAGCAGGAAGTAGGAGTCGGGGTTGAGATAGGTGCCGTAGGCCCCCGTCTTCTCCTTGATGGTCTTGGCGTCGGCGATGAACTCGTCCCAGGTGGCGGGCGGTTGCGCGATGCCGGCCTGCTTCAGGAGCTTCTTGTTGTACAGCAGGCCCAGGGTGTCGGTGACCGACGGGACGCCGTACGTCTTGCCCTTGTACCTGGCCGTGTTCAACGGGACGGAGCTGAAGTCGCCGGTGTCCTTCAGTGCCGGGGTGCCGTCGAGGGGGGCGATGTAGCCCAGCTCGGCGTACTCGGCCATCAGGCCCACGTCGGTGCGGACGACGTCGGGTGCGCCCTTGCCGCTCTTGGCGGCCGACTTGAACTTCTGCTCGATGTCGGTGAACGGGATGTTCTGGTAGTCCACCTTGATCTTGGGGTACTTGTTCTCGAACTGCTTGATGAGGGCCTTGTACGTCGGGGCCTCGGTCGCGGCGTCCGAGGTGTCCCAGTACGTGATCGTCCCGGAGATGTCCTTCGGGTCCTTCGGCTTGCCCGTCGAGTCGCCACCCGAGCCACCGCAGGCGGAAGCGGTGAGGGCGACCACGGTGACCGCGGCGGCGATCGATATGCCACGTCGCATAGCAACTCCTTGATCTGGGGGCCCGGAACATCCCTAGAGCAGGGCCGGGGGTGCCGTGCTTCTCAACCAACGGCCGCCGGGCGCGAGTTGAACATACAAGGTTGCAATCTCTTGCGAAAGACGTTGCAGACAGATTCCTTCCCGGTTCCCCCGCTGTGACAACCTCGTTACCTGCACGCTCAGTTGTATCCGGGCAGGCGGCGCGGTCCTGCGCGGCAACACGATTCGCCCTCACCTGGGGAGATGCCGAGAAGGTCTTTGAATGCCCTTGCTGATTCTTTCAAGTCCCTTGCTGTAACCGCTCGCTCGTGGTTACGGTCACGCCCGACGTCCGGCCACGGGGGCTGCTCCTTCAGGGCCCGGTGGCCACTTCCCCGACAAGCCATCGGCACAAGGAGTCCATACCCGTGACACACAACCGGCCGGCGGTGGTCGCCTGTGCGCTGCTCGCCGCCGCCCTCCTCCCACCCCTTGCCGCACTCCCCCAGGCCTCCGCCCACGCATCCGGCGCAAGGGCCGCCACCACCCTCGATGCGACCACCTCCCAGGCGGTCTGGATCGACCGGCACACTGTCGCCTGGAACGGCGTGGCGGGCGCCGCCTCCACCCAGCTGCTGTACTCCCGCGACGGCTCCCTCACCACCTCTTCGACCGGCACCGACGTGCACCGGATCAGGCTGGAGAAGACGGCCCTGACCGACGCGCAGAAGGCGAGGTTCCCGCACCTGAAGGACCACACCGCGTGGACCGTCGATCCGCGTGACCGGGACCGGGTGCGTGAAGCGGTCAAGGGGCAGCTGGTCGTCTCCCAGCGGGCGGCGAACGGTGCCGTGCTGGCCGCGACCG
>NZ_JODT01000034.1 GCF_000720835.1 Streptomyces achromogenes subsp. achromogenes
GCCCGTCCTGCGCGAGGAGTTCGCCAAGGGACGCCCCGCGGACGTGCCCGACGCCCCCACCCACCGGTCGCTGACCGCCGCCGCCCGCAAGGAGGCCACGGTATGAAACTCGTCGTCATCTCGGCGGGACTGGGCGTCCCGTCCTCCACCCGGCTGCTCGCCGACCGCCTCGCCGCCGCGGCGGCGCCGGCCGCGACCGCACCGGAACCCGCCCCGGCCGACGTCCACGTGATCGAACTGCGCGACCTCGCGGTCGAGATCGCGCACACCTTCACCAACGGCTTCCCCGGGCCTGAGCTGTCCACCGCCTTCGACACCGTGCGCGCGGCCGACGGCCTGATCGTCGTCACCCCGGTGTTCTCGGCCTCTTACAGCGGACTGTTCAAGTCCTTCTTCGACGCCCTCGGCGCCGGCGACGACAGCGCCGTCACGGGCAAGCCCGTCCTGATCGCCGCGACCGGGGGCACCGCCCGGCACTCCCTGGTCCTCGACCATGCCCTGCGCCCCCTGTTCGCCTGTCTCCAGGCCGTCGTCGTCCCCACCGGCGTCTACGCCGCATCGGAGGACTGGGGTGCCGCGGGGCTCGAACAGCGCATCCAGCGCGCGGCCGGGGAACTCGCGGCGCTCATGGCCGGCATGTCCGCCCAGGGCCCGTCGCCCCGGCGGGATTCCTTCGAGTACGTCACGCCGTTCGAGGAACGGCTCGCCGCGCTCAGCCGTGCTCCCGGCCCTGCCGAAGCCCGCCGTGCCTCGGAAACGTAAGGGACCGGCCTGCCCACGCGATACGGCCCACCGCCCCAGGTGGGCTGCTGAACGATCCCGCGATGAGCGACGGGACGAGAGAGGAAAGGACGGGGCATGCGAAGGCTGTTGACCGACGCCGCCCACACACTCGTCCCGCCGAAGGGCGACCGGCACGGACCTTTGCCGCCTCTGATGCTGGTGCTGACCGTGGTGACCGGTCTCATAGACGCCGTGAGCTATCTGGCGCTCGGGCACGTCTTCGTCGCCAACATGACCGGCAACGTGGTCTTCCTGGGCTTCGCCCTGGCAGGGGCGCCCGGCCTGTCCGTACCCGCGTCCCTCGTGTCGATGGTGTCCTTCCTCGTCGGAGCGCTGGCCGGCGGGCGGTTCGGCACCCGGTTCGCCGCACACCGAGGCCGGCTGCTGACCACGACGACCGCCCTCCAGGCCGTACTGGTCGCCGGGTCGGCGGGCGCGCTGCTCCTCGCCCACGGCGAGGTGACGAGTCCGGCCCGGTACGCCCTGATCGTGCTGCTCGGCATCGCCATGGGCCTGCAGAACGCTGTCGCGCGACGTCTCGGGGTCCCGGACCTGACCACGACCGTCCTGACGCTCACCCTGACGGGTCTGGCTGCGGACTCCTCCCCCGCCGGCGGGCCCGCCCCCCGCCCCGGCCGGCGCATTCTCTCCGTACTCGCCATGTTCCTCGGAGCCCTTGCCGGAGCCCTGCTCCTGGGCCACGCCGAACTCCTCCACATCCTGGCTCTCGTGCTGCTTCCGCTCGTCGTGACCTCGGTGGCCGCCCACCGCCTGTCGGCTTCCGGCCCCGCCTGGATCGGACCCGCCGCATGAGGCTTTCAGCCGACTCGGCCTGGGCGCCGCTCGCGGTACGCGTCTTTCGCGCTCTGTGGATCGCGCAGCTGGTCTCCAACACGGGTACGTGGATGCAGACGGTCGGCGCCCAGTGGCTGCTCGTCGGGCACGGTGCCGCGCTGCTGACACTCGTTCAGACGGCTTCCAGCCTCCCCGTCGTCCTGCTCGCGCTGCCCTCCGGCGTACTGGCCGACCGCTACGACCGCCGCAAGGTGCTCCTGACCGCCCAGTTCGCCATGCTCGCTGTCTCCACCGCTTTGACGGTGCTCGCGTTCCGGAGTGCTCTCGCCCCAGGTGTACTGCTCGGTCTCACCTTTCTGCTGGGCTGCGGCACCGCGCTGATGGGCCCGGCCTGGCAGGCGATCCAGCCCGAACTGGTCGAGCGCGGACAACTGGGGCAGGCGGCGGCGCTGGGGGCAGTGAACATGAATCTGGCGCGCGCCGTGGGTCCCGCCCTCGGCGGCGCGGTGGTGGCGGCGGCCGGCGCGGGCTGGGTCTTCGCCTTCAACGCCCTGTCCTATCTGGGCATCGCTTCGGTCCTGCTGCTGTGGCGGGCACCCGCCGCGCGGCAGTCCGTCACCCAGGGCGAAGGGCTCCTGGCAGCGGTGCAGGCCGGGCGCCGCTACGTCTGGCATGCTCCCGGCGTTCGCCGGGTCCTGCTGCGCACGGCCTTGTTCATCCCGGGCGGAGCTGCCTTGTGGTCGCTTCTTCCGCTGGTGGCGAGCCGTTCCCTGGGACTGGGGTCGGACGGCTACGGCCTCCTTCTCGGCGTCGTGGGCGTCGGTGCGGTGGGCGGCGCCTTCGCCCTGCCCGCGATCCGGCGCGGGCTGGGCGCCAACGGCACCCTTGCCGCAGGCGCGTTGATCTTCGCCGCGACGCTGGCGGTACTGGCCACGACCCGTAACCCCTGGCTCGCGGCGGCCGCCCTGCTGCCCGCGGGTCTGGCCTGGATCGGCGTGCTGTCCACCCTCAACGCCGCTGTCCAGCAGCGGCTCCCCGGCTGGGTCAGAGGCCGGGGCCTCGCCATCTACCTCGTGGTCTTCCAAGGTGGACAGGCGTTGACCGCGCCTGCGTGGGGGGCGCTGGCCGACGGCGTGGGGCTGACCTCCGCGATGCTGACCGGCGCCGCACTTCTGCTGGGCAGCGCCCTGAGTGTGCGCCACTGGCCGCTGCACCCTGCGGACGGGATCGATCCCAGCCCCTCCGCCCACTGGCCCGTGCCGCCCCTGGTGGTCGACCCCGGACCGGCCGACGGCCCGGTACTGGTCTCCGTCACCTACCGGGTGGCCCCGAGGAACTGGGCCGCCTTCACCGACCGCATGCGGCACGTGGCCCGTTCCCGGCGCCGGACCGGAGCGGTGACCTGGGGCCTCTTCCAGGACGGTGGTGATCCCGACCGGTTCATCGAGAACTACCTGGTCTCCTCCTGGTCGGAGCACCTGGCCCAGCACCAGAGCCGGCTCACGGCACACGACCGCCGCTGCGAGGACGAGGCGCGGGATCTGCTCGTGGAAGGCACCGCCCCGGAAATAACCCATGCCTTCGACGCCTCTTCCGGATCCACGGTCCGTGCCCCGGAGGTGTGACAGCTTCCGAACAACCTCCGCCGCGCGAGGTGCCTGGTCTCCCGCGTGTGCGGCCTCGCGCCGGCAACGGAAAGGCTCCCGCGAGCACGTCCTCGCGGGAGCCTTCCGTTGTGCCGCCTGCCGACGTGAAGGGTGAGAAGACGATCACGAGGCAGGACGTCCGAGGGGTGTCACGGCCTCACGGCTTGAGCAGCAGCACGTCGGCGCGGGACTTGGCGGCCTCGTAGCGCCGGGCCACGTCCTGCCAGTTGACGACCTGCCACATGGCCTCGATGAAGTCCACCTTCTGGTTCTTGTACTGGAGGTAGAAGGCGTGCTCCCAGGCGTCGAAGACCAGGATCGGGGTGGAGCCCTGGCCGACGTTGCCCTGGTGGTCGTAGACCTGCTCCACGACCAGGCGCCCGCTCAGCGGCTCGTAGGCGAGCACGCCCCAGCCCGAACCCTGGGTGGTGGCCGCGGCCTTGGACAGCTGGGTCTTGAATCCGGCGAAGGAGCCGAAGGACTCCTTGATGGCCTCGGCCAGCTCACCGACGCCGTCCTGCGCCAGCGGCTCGCCGCCGCCGTCCTTCGGGCCGGTCATGTTCTGCCAGTAGATCGAGTGCAGGATGTGCCCGGAGAGGTGGAAGGCCAGGTTCTTCTCCAGGCCGTTGATCGAGCCCCACGACTCCTTGTCCCGCGCCTCGGCCAGCTGCTCCAGGGTGTCGTTGGCACCCTTCACGTACGCCGCGTGGTGCTTGTCGTGGTGCAGCTCGATGATCTCCGGGCTGATGACCGGGGCGAGCGCCGAGTAGTCGTACGGAAGCTCCGGGAGCGTGTAAAGCGCCATGTCCAACGTCCTCCGACGTTATTGCGAGTCGTATGCAAGTGCACGCTAGCAGTAGGAACGGTACCTCGCGATCAGGCGTTGGACCTAGGACCCCTCCCCATGTCGCGCCGGTCGGGCCGTGGCACGGATCACCGAGCCGACCGGCCTGCGCGCCGGCGTGAGCGGCTCACCGCTGCCGTACGGCCGCTGCGGCGAGCAGGCGAGTCCGCGGACGCGTCACCCGTCGCCCTCGAGGCTGCCCACGGGTTGGCCTGCCGGAGGAACTCCCGGTTCACCGGGTCCAGGACGTAGGTCTCGGTGAGCTTGTCGCACATCCAGTCGGCGACCACGCCGGTCGTGGCGTCGTAGCCGAACAGGTAGTCCACGGTGACGGCGCGTTCGAAGGCGCCCTTGTAGCCGTGGCGGCGCATCGCCTCGATCCACTTGGGGTTGACCACCCGCGCCCGGAAGACGCGTGAGGTCTCCTCGACGAGGGTGCGGGTGCGGACCGTCTCCGGGCGGGTGGAGTCGCCGATGCACGCCTCGGGCGCGGTGCCGCGCAGGGCGCGGACGGTTGCCACACGAGGCCCTGCGTTCCGGTGCCCCGGTCCTCTGCGACGCGCAGATGGCGGCCAGCGGCGTGACCCGCAAGCGGCTGCCGGCCGGCAACGACGTGCTGTGCACCCTGTCCGACCCGGCCGTCGCGGAGCTGACCGTGAGACTGGGCACCACGCGCAGCGCCACCGCGCTGGAGCTGTGGCGGGACCGGAGGGAAGGGGCGGTCGTCGCCGCCGGCAACGCGCCCGCCGCTCTCTGCTGGTCGGTTCCTCGCGGACCCGGGTGGTACGGCGGGGCGACGGCGAGGAGATCGTCTGGACGCCGCGCCGGTATCCGCAGGCGTGAGGTGAGCGGTGCCGTGGCCGCGCGCGGCGCCGCCTCCCGGCCGGCCGCCGCCCGGGAGCGGTGAAGCCCCGGCGAGGTTTCAGCCGGTGCCCCGGAAAGGCCCCTGCCCAAGGTGGCGGCGCACCCACTCGGCCGCTGTCCCGGGGTCGGGGAGGACGGGCACGCCCTCGGGAACGGGGGGTCTGCGGACCACGACGACGGGCAGCCGCGCCTCGCGGGCCGCCGTCAGTTTCGGCGCCGTGGCCGCCCCGCCGCTGTCCTTGGTGACCAGGACGTCGATGCGGTGGTGCCGCAGCAGTTCCCGCTCGCCGTCGAGGGTGAAGGGGCCGCGGTCGAGCAGTACCTCCATGCGGGGCGGGTGCGGGGGCTCCGGTGCGTCCACGGACCGTACGAGGAACCACAGGTCGTCCAGGCCGGCGAAGGCGTCCAGACCCATGCGCCCGGTGGTGAGGAAGACCCGCCGGCCGAGTGCGGGCAGCGCCCGGGCCGCTTCCCCGAGCGACGCCACCTCGTGCCATCGGTCGCCCGCTACGGGGACCCAGCCGGGCCGGCGCAGGGCGAGCAGGGGAACATGGCTGGTGGCGGCGGCCTGTGCCGCGTTGAAGCTGATCGTTCCGGCGAAGGGGTGGGTGGCGTCGACGACCGCGTCGACCGCGTGGTCACGCAGCCACGCGGCCAGTCCCTCCGCCCCGCCGAAGCCGCCGACGCGTGTCTCGCCCGGGGGCAGGCGAGGGGTGGTGACCCGTCCCGCGAGGGAGCTGGTCAGCTTCAGGCCGGGGGTGCCGTGCAGCAGTTCGGCGAGACGGCGGGCCTCCGTGGTACCGCCCAGGATCAGTACGTGCATGGGAGTCCGGGTCCGTTCATGAGGAGCAGTGAGGGTCGAGGCGTGGGTGACAACGCAGGGGGCGGGCCGCGGGGTTCCGGCCCGGTGAAGGGTGGCCGCCGGGCCCAGCTGGAGCACACGGGGCTGCGGCACGGCTGGACGACGGGGGCCTGTGCGACGGCGGCCACGACGGCCGCGTACACCGCCCTGCTGACCGGTGAGTTCCCCGACCCGGTGACGATCATGCTGCCCAAGGGGCAGACGCCGTCCTTCGCCCTGGCCGCCGAGGAGCTGACCGAGGGGTCCGCCATGGCGGGGATCGTGAAGGACGCGGGAGACGATCCCGACGTCACGCACGGCGCGCTGGTGCGGGCGACGGTCCGGCCGCTGCCCGCGGGCAGCGGCGTGGTCTTCCAGGCCGGCCCCGGCGTGGGGACGGTCACCCGGCCCGGACTTCCGCTGCCCGTCGGTGCGGCGGCCGTCAATCCCGTGCCGCGGCGGATGATGAGCGAGCACGTCGCCGAGGTGGCCGCGCGGCACGGCGGCAGCGGTGACGTGGAGATCACCGTCTCCGTCGACCACGGCGAGGAGATCGCCCGCTCCACCTGGAACCCACGGCTGGGCATCCTCGGCGGCCTGTCCATCCTCGGCACCACGGGCATCGTCGTGCCGTACTCGTGTTCCGCCTGGATCGACTCCATCCGGCGGGGCGTCGATGTCGCCCGTGCGGCCGGACGGACCCATGTCGCCGGGTGCACCGGGTCGACGTCCGAGAAGACGGTGGTCGCCGAGTACGGCCTGCCCGAGGACGCCCTGCTCGACATGGGGGACTTCGCGGGCGCCGTGCTGAAGTACATCCGCCGGCACCCGGTGGACCGGCTCACGGTCTGCGGTGGCTTCGCCAAGCTCTCCAAACTCGCGGCGGGCCACCTGGACCTGCACTCCGGCCGCTCACAGGTCGACAAGCGGTTCCTGGCGGAACTGGCCCGCGCCGGTGGCGCGGACGAGGCGCTGGCCGCCGCAGTGGGTGCCGCGAACACCGGCCTCGCCGCGTTGCGGCTGTGCCAGGCGGCCGGAGTGCCGCTCGGGGACCTGGTGGCGCGGGCGGCGCGCGACGAGGCACTCGCCGTGCTCCGCGGGGCGCCGGTCGCCGTGGACGTCATCTGCATCGACCGGGCGGGCACGGTCGTGGGCCGCAGCACGGTCCGCTGAGCCCCCGTCTCACCGGCCGGCCGGGACGGTGCGCAGGTAGGCGCCGAGCCGGGCGATCGCCGAGGGGTTGCGGGGGCTTTCGACCAGGTCGGCGTAGTCCAGGGAGATGATCCGCCGGTGCCTGACGGCGGAGACGTTCCGCAACGGGGGGTGGGAGAGCAGGAACTTCTTCTTCTGCTGGGCGCTGACGTCGCCGTAGTCGCAGATGACGATGACGTCCGGGTTCCGCCGGACGACGCTCTCCCAGCCGACCGTGGTCCAGGAGTCCGCCACGTCGTGCATCACGTTGACGCCGCCGGCCTCGGTGATGATCTGTTCCGGGGCGCCGTAGCGGCCGGAGGTGAAGGGGGTGTCCTGGCCGCTGTCGTAGAGGAAGACGGAGGGGCGGTCGGAGCCCTTCGGTGCCTTGGCCCGCACGTGGGCGATCCGCCGCTTGAAGTCCGCGATCAGCGTGGCCGCGCGCTTCTCGACGCCGAAGAGCTCGCCGAGGTTGGCGAGGTCGGCGTACAGGGCGTCCAGGGGCGGCATGATGCCACGCGAGGACTTCGTGCGGCCGTTGTGGCAGGACTCGGTGAGGATGTACGAGGCAATGCCGAGCTTCTTCAGGGCGTCGGGGGTGAAGCCTCCGTCCTCGCGGAAGCCGTAGTTCCAGCCGGCGAAGACGAGGTCGGCACGGGCGTTAAGGACGTTCTCCTTGGTGAGCTGGTCCTTCGACAGCCACTTCACCTTGTCGTAGCCGTCCTTCCAGGGCACGGCGCGCAGGTCGCCCTTGTCGTCGGGCATGGCGAAGCCGGCCATGCGGTCCTCCAGGCCGAGGGCGAACATCAGCTCCGTGATGCCGACGTCGTTGGTGACGACCCGCTCGGGGACCTTGTCGTACGTCACCTGGCGACCGCAGTTGGTCAGGGTGACCGAGGAGGAGGGTTTCGCGTCCCGGGCCGGCTCCACCGTGGCGCCGCACCCGGTGACGGCGGTCGCGGCGAGACAGAGGGCGGTGGCGAGGAGCTGCGTGCGCATGGGTGTCCTTCAGGTGGCGGGCGGGAGCAGGTCGAACAGGAGCTGGACGGCGTCCGTCTCGGGGTGCCGTACGGGATGGGCCCGGACGCCGAACACCTCGGCGAGCAGCGGGGGTCGCAGGACGTCCTCGGGTGGCCCGGAGGCGACGATCCGGCCGCCGTCGAGGACGTACAGGACGTCGCAGTGGGCTGCCGCCAGGTTGAGGTCGTGGAGGGCGGCCAGCACGGTCAGGCCGCTGTCGCGGACCAGGGACAGCACGTCCAGCTGGTGGGCGATGTCCAGGTGGTTGGTGGGTTCGTCGAGGACGAGGATCTCCGGTTGCTGGGCCAGGGCCCGGGCGATGAGGACGCGCTGCTTCTCGCCGCCGGACAGGCCGAGGAATCCGCGGTCGGCGAGGTGGGCGACGCCGGTGCGTGCCATCGCCCGGGCGCAGATCTCCCGGTCCGAGGCGGCCGTGCGGCCCCGGTGCGGCAGCCGGCCCATGGCGACCACCTCGGCGACGGTGAAGTCGAACTCGGCCGAGGACTCCTGGGGCAGTGCGGCCAGCGCGCGGGCGGCGGCCCGCGCGTCCATGGCGTGCAGGTCGTCCCCGTCCAGCCGGATCACTCCCCCGGCCGGCCGCAGCGCCCGGTAGAGGGAGCGCAGCAGGGTCGACTTGCCGCTGCCGTTGGGGCCGACGAGTCCGGCGAACGTCCCGCTGCCGACGGTGAGGCCGATGTGCTCGACCAGCCGGATTCCGGCCGCCTCGATCGTGACGTCCTCGATGTCGAGTCGCATGGTCAGCGCCCTCCGAACGCGTAGGCGCCCCGCCGCATCAGCAGCAGGAACGCGGGAACGCCGACCACCGCGGTGATCACTCCGACCGGCAGTTCGGCGGGGGCGAACAGCAGCCGGGACAGGACGTCCGCCCACACCAGCAGCACGGCCCCGGCGAGCGGGGCGACCGCCAGCACCCGCCGGTGGTCGGCGCCGACCAGCATCCGGACGACGTGCGGCACCATCAGTCCGACGAATCCGATGGCTCCGCTGACCGCCACCACCGTCCCCGTCACGGCCGCGGTGACAAGGAACAGCTCCCGGCGCAGCCGGTCCGGTGCGACGCCGAGCGCGGCCGCGGTCTCGTCGCCCATGGCGAGCGCGTTGAGCGCCTCGGCCCGCCACCACAGGAAGGCCCATCCGGCCGCCACGGCGGTGGCGGCGAGCGGCAGCTGGGCCCAGGTGGCGCCGCCCAGGCTGCCCAGCAGCCACATCATCGCGGACCGGGCCGCCTCGCCGCGTGCCGCGCCGAACACCATGACCGTGGTGACGGCTTCGAAGCCGTACGCCAGTGCCGTGCCGGTGAGGATCAGCCGCAGGGGCGTCAGGCCCCGCGGTGAGCGGGCCACCGCGTACACGAGCGTCATGGCCGCGAGCGCGGAGGCGAACGCGGACGCGGACAGCGCCCACACGCCGAAGCCGGCGAACGCGCCGAGGAGGATGACGGCGTTGGCGCCCACCGCCGCGCCCGAGGAGATCCCGAGGACGAACGGGTCGGCCAGCGCGTTGCGCACCATCGCCTGCACGGCCACCCCGACGGCCGCGAGGCCCGCTCCGGCCACGGCACCGAGCAGCACCCGCGGCAGCCGGATCTCCCAGACGATGGTGTACGCGGCCGCGTCCGGCGCGTGCACGGTCCCGCCGGTGAGCCCGGCCCACAGGAAGCGCGGTGCGTCCGGCCAGCCGACGCCGGCGGCGCCGAGCCCCACCCCGCTCACCAGGGACAGCAGGAGCAGCAGTGCCAGAGCCAGGCTGAGCGGCGGCACGGGTATGCGACGGGGGGCCGTACTTCGGCGCACCTGAGGGCCTTTCGAACGGGCCGCCTGCTGGACGTCGAGCGGGAGCGGCCCGTGCGGCCGTGGTCGGCCGACGGTCCCCCGCTCGCGGTCCACGGCGAGCAGTCAACGGGTCTGTACGCCTTTGCGGGCGATCGGGCTCGCACGGCGACCGTCGGATCAGGTGCCGTGCACACCGATGGGGGCGCCCCCTGGTCGAGCGGAGTCGAGAGCTCGGGGGAGGGCCGGCGCCGGACTCTCGGCTCCGATCCCGACGACGGTGACGACGGCGGGCGGGCCTTGCCGGGCGGGGGTCACTGCTGGCTACCTCGCAGTTCAGGGGGGTGACAAGGGCGCACTCTACTAAGCGATCACCGGCGCGACCGAGTCCGGGTTCACATCCGGAGGGATCTTATTGCACACTATTCGCAACAACTAATATGTCGCAGGAAGGGGAGGGCATGGGCTCTCCGATCGTGCTCGGCATCGAGTCGTCGTGTGACGAGACCGGTGCGGGGCTCGTCCGGGACGGACGCCTGCTCGGGCACGCCGTGGCGTCGAGCATGGACGAGCACGCCCGCTTCGGCGGAGTGGTGCCCGAGATCGCCTCCCGCGCCCACCTGCACGCCCTGCGCCCCGTGGTGCGTCAGGCACTGGACCGGGCCGGGCTGCGGCTCTCCGACATCGGAGCGGTCGCCGTGACGACGGGGCCCGGCCTGTCCGGCGCGCTGCACGTGGGGCTCGCCGGGGCCAAGGGCATCGCCTACGCGCTGGGTGTCCCGCTCCACGGCGTGCACCACCTGGCCGGTCATGTCGCCGCCGACACCCTGGAGCACGGTCCGCTGCCCGACCCGTGCATGGTGCTGATCGTCTCCGGTGGCCACACCTCCCTGCTCCTGGTGCGCGACCTGGCCCGCGACCCGATCACCCACCTCGGCGACACCCTCGACGACGCCGCCGGCGAGTGCTTCGACAAGGTCGCGCGGGTCTTCGGCCTGCCGTATCCCGGCGGTCCGGCCATCGACCGTGCCGCCCGCGACGGCGATCCGCGCGCCGTCGGCTTCCCCCGCCCGCTCCCGGGCTCCTACGACTTCTCCTTCTCCGGACTGAAGACGGCGGCGGCCCGCTGGGCCGAATCCCACGCCGGGCGCGACCTGCCCGTCCACGACGGGGCCGCGTCGGTCCAGGAGGCGGTCGCCGACGTCCTGACCCGCAAGGCGGTCGCCGCCTGCACGGAGCACGGGGTGGGCACGCTGATCGTTGTCGGCGGGGTCGCCGCGAACTCGCGGGTGCGGTCGCTGGCCGAGGAGCGCTGCCGCGCGGCCGGGATCGCACTGCGGGTACCGCCGCCGCGGCTGTGCACGGACAACGGCGCGATGATCGCCGCCGTCGGCGACCTCCTCGTACGGGCCGGGGCCGAGCCGGCGCCGTGGGACGTGACGGTCGACCCGGCGGCGCCCTTGGAGTACGCGGCCCTGCATCCGGTGACGGCCGGCGCGGTGGCCGCGTGACGGCCGTCCGCGCCGTCGCCCGCGACGCTCTCCTGGGGCACGGCACCGCCCTGCGCTCCGTCTACGCCGACGCGTTCTGCGCGCCGCCCTGGAACGAGGACGAGGAGCGGGCGGACGCCTTCGTCACGCGGCTCGGCTCGGACGTACGGCGTCCCGGGTTCACCGCCGCACTCGCCTTCGACGGACCGGACGTCGTGGGTTTCGCCACCGCCTGGTCCACGCCCACCCCCTTCCCGGCCGACCGCTGCCACCCGCAGGCGGCCGCCGGTCTGGGCCCGAGCCGTACCGAGGAGTGGCTGTGCGGGGCCCGGGAGATCGACGAGCTCGCCGTCCGTGCCACCGCTCGCGGCACCGGGGTCGCGGCCCGCCTCCTGCGAGCGGTGACCGAGGACGCCCCCGACGGCCGCGCCTGGCTGCTCACCTCCCTGCGCTCGCCCCGGGCCCTGGCCTTCTACCGCCGCCAGGGCTGGACGCAGGCCACCCACCCCTCCCCCGGCGGCCACGGCATCGCCGTCTTCCTCGGCCCTCACCATCCCGCCCGCACCCTGGCCGCCCAGCCCCTGTAGCCACCCGGAGCCCACCGCGCGCACCACGCGCACCACCGAGATCCGCCGCCGCTTCGCGACAACTCCCCCGCGGTGGGAGAACGGGCGGTTTCAGTCGGCGTCGGTCGCGAGTGCCGCGCGGGCCACCACCACGAACTCCTTCATCGCCGCGCGGACCTCGGCCAGGAAGTCGCCGCCGATGCGGGCGGGTCGCCCCTCGTCGTCCACCAGCCCGGACAAGTCCGCGGCGAGGGCGCTGGTATGGAGCTTGACGAGTTCCTCGACCACGTCGTTCGCCGCGTCGCTCACCGCCTGCGGCCCTTCCAGATCGACTTCGGCCAGCAGGCGCATCAGGGTGGGGGAATGTTCGTCCAGGACGAGGCAGAGCGGCCCGAGACCGACCTCTCCCGTGTCCTCGTCCACGAGATCCAGCACGGCCCGCACGGCCTCACGGCTGCCGGTCAGGAAGTCGCGGTACACCTTCCGTCGCGGCTCCCGCAGCGCCAGCTTGGCGTTGCTCCTCAGCTGGACCTTCGTCTGCCGGTAGGTGAGCAACGCGCCCAGCGAGGCGACGCCGCCGGTGATGCCGGCGCCGAGCACCGCCGCGAGTCCTGAATCCATGCGCTCATCATGCTGATGCCGCCCGCTCCGGAAAGCGGCGGGGTCGGCGGAAGGTCACGCGAGCAGCAGGTGCCCGTGGTCGGCGAGCACCGCACGCGCCGCGGGTACGTCCTCGTACGCCTGTAGCCGACGCAGAACCGTCCGGGCACGCCGTGCCGCGTGCCGCGCCGCTGCTCCAGGACGTGCTCGGGCGCTACGACGCCAGGCCGGCTCTCGCCGACTTCAGCCCCTCCCGCTCCCGGCCGTTGGGGGACAGGTGGTGCACCGAATGTTTCGCCACCCCAAGCGAATCCTGCGAGAGGGATTGACGGGGATCCATCGCCCCCCGATCATCCAGGGTGCCGGTAAGTCGACCAGTGTTCGCAATGCCGAACGTACCGGACCTGCTCCACGCAAGGCACCTCCAGGTAACGCCCCCCCCCGCAACGGCCGAGCCGCAAGGAGTACGCCCATGGTTCCGTCATGGCCGCACCAACCACTGTCCCGTCGCCGCGCGTTGACGGTCGCCACCGGCCTGGCCGCCGGTGCCGCCCTCCCGCTGGGCGGGACGGCCCCCGACGCCTCCGCCTCCTCCGCCGCGACCTACACCAACCCGGTGATCTGGCAGGACTTCGCGGACATCGACGTCATCCGCGTCGGCGACACCTACTACGCCTCGGCCTCTACCATGCACTACTCGCCGGGCGCGCCCGTGCTGCGCTCGTACGACCTGGTGAACTGGGAGATCGCCGGCCACTCGGTACCCGTCCTCGACTTCGGCGCCAAGTACGACCTGAACGGCGCCCGCGGCTACGTCCGCGGCATCTGGGCGTCGTCGCTGGCGTACCGGCCGAGCAACAGGACCTTCTACTGGCTGGGCCAGATCGACTTCGCCAAGTCGTATGTCTACACCGCCCCCGCCGCCGAGGGACCGTGGAGCCGGCTCACGACGATCGGCACGGCCTACTACGACGCGGGGCTGCTCGTCGACACCGACGACACCCTGTACGTGGCGTACGGGAACACCACCATCAACGTGGCCCAGTTGTCGCCGGACGGCCGCACCCAGGTCCGTACGCAGCAGGTGTTCACCACACCGTCGAGCGTCGGCACGCTCGAGGGCTCCCGGTTCTACAAGATCAACGGCCAGTACTACATCTTCCTGACCCGCCCGGCGAACGGCCAGTACATCCTGAAGTCGTCCGGCGGCCCCTTCGGCCCGTACACCATGCGGCAGGTCCTCCTCGACCTGCGCGGACCGATCCCCGGCGGTGGCGTCCCGCACCAGGGCGGTCTGGTGCAGACCAGCAGCGGCGCCTGGTACTACCTGGCCTTCGTCGACGCCTACCCCGGCGGCCGGATGCCCGCGCTGGCGCCGGTCACCTGGACCTCGGACGGCTGGCCCGTCGTCCAACTGGTCAACGGCGCCTGGGGCACCACCTATCCCAGCCCGGCCGTCCCCGCTCCGCCCCGCCCGGTCACCCCCATGACCGGCGTCGACACCTTCAACAGCACCGCTCTTTCCCCGAGATGGGAGTGGAACCACAACCCGGACAACACCAAGTGGTCGGCCGGCAACGGCCTCACGCTGCGGACGGCGACCGTCACCAACGACCTCTACTGGGCCCGCAACACCCTCACCCACCGCATCCAGGGACCCACCTCCACGGCCACGGTCGAGCTCGACCACTCCGCGATGCGGGACGGCGACCGGGCCGGACTCGCGCTGCTGCGTGACTCCTCCGCGTGGATCGGCCTCAAGCGCGACGGCGGCGTCACCCGGCTCGCGAGGGTCGGCGGACTGACCATGGACACCAACTGGAACACCACCGGCACCGGCACCGAACTCGCGAGCGCGCCCGTCTCCGGAAGCCGGATCTGGCTGCGCGCGAGCGCCGACATCCGCCCCGGCTCGCCACGCCCCGGCACCTTCTCGTACAGCACCGACGGCACGAACTTCACCCGGCTCGGGCCGGACTTCACGATGGGCAACGACTGGCGGTTCTTCATGGGGTACCGGTTCGCCCTCTTCAACCACGCCACGCAAGCACTCGGCGGCGCGGTCCGCGTCACGCGGTTCGAGCTGTCCACGCCCTGACCGGCCCCCGTCGACGGGCCGGGGCCGTCAGGCACTCGCGCGGACGACCAGGCGGGTGGGGAGGATCAGCGGTGTGGGGTCCTGCCCGCCCACGAGCGCGACGAGCATCCGCGCCATCTCCCGGCCGAGCGCCGTGATGGGCTGGTGGACGGTGGTGAGGGGCGGATCGGCGACCCGCGCCACGGCGAGGTCGTCGAAGCCGACCACCGCTACCTCGGCGGGGACCGCCCGGCCGGCCTCGCGCAGCGTGCGCAGCGCCCCCACCGCCATGTTGTCGTTGGCCGCGAACACCCCGTCGACATCGCCGTGTTCGGCCAGCAGCGCCGCCATGGCGGCGGCCCCGCCGGCCTCGGTGAAGTCGGCCTCCCGGGGCGGCAGGGGGTCGATCCCGGCGCCCAGCATGGCGTCCCGGTAGCCGCGGTACCGGGCACGCCCGGCCTCGGTGTCCAGCCGCCCGCAGATCGTGGCGACGCGCCCCCGGCCCCGGGAGAGGAGGTACTCGGTCGCCTCGCGCGCCCCGCCGGTGTTGTCGGCGTCCACGAACCACCGGGGCGTGGAGCCGACCGGCCGGCCGCCGAACACGACGGGCATCTCGGCCTGTTCGGCCAGCTCGGCCAGCGGGTCGTCCTCGCGCAGCGCCATCAGCATGACGCCGTCGGCGCCCTTGCCCCGCAGAAGTTCCGCCACCCGCTCGCGACCCCGCTCGGACGCGGCCAGGCACAGCATCAGGTGCAGGCCGGCCTCCTCCAGGGCGGCCGACGCCCCCACGATCACCTGGGCGAAGAACGGGTCCGCGAAGATCGACGGATCCTCTCCCGAGATGACCAGGGCGGCGGCTCCCGTCTGCCGGGTCGCCAGGGCGCGCGCGGTCGGATTGGGTACGTAACCGAGTTGCCGGACGGCCCGTTCGACCGCCTCCCGTTTGGCGCGGCTGACGTGCGGGGCGTTGTTGAGGGCGCGGGAGGCGACGGAGCGGGAGACCCCGGCGCGTTCGGCCACCTCGTCGAGCGTCGGCAGCCGACGCGGCGCACCACCTGCCATCAACCTTGGACCTTTCACTGCGGAGGCATCCGGCCCGGGAGCGCCGGAGGGGACTGGTAGCGCTTCCAGTTCCAGGACTCCGGAGCCTGGAACACGGCCGAGGCTCCAGTGCCTGGGCGCGCCGAGGACTCTAGAGCCTGGAGCGCGTCCGGGGAAGGGCCGGGACCGGCTGTGAACTGCGGCGAGTGCGACGGCTCTTGACAGCTCCGGCGGCCCGCCACACGATTACCCACCACACCCCGTAGGCCGCACGGTGCTCTGGGACCGCTTCCAATGGGAGCGCTCCCAACGGGGTTTCGTACCACCGCACTTCCTCAGTGCGTCGCACGCCCTGGACGAGGGCGTGCGCGCGTCCCTGCCAGGAGACCGAGGTACCGTCATGCGCCGCAGCATCCGCGCCCTGGTGGCAGGCCTGTTGGCTCTGCCGCTGGCGCTCGCCGTCGCCCCGTCCGCCCACGCGGCCGACCCGACCACCATGACCAGCGGGTTCTACACGGACCCCGACTCCAGCGCGAAACGGTGGGTCGCCGCCAATCCCGGCGACGGCCGGGCCTCCGCGATCAACTCCTCGATCGCGAACACCCCCATGGCCCGCTGGTTCGGCTCCTGGAGCGGCAGCATCGGCACCGCCACCGGCGCGTACGCGGGGGCCGCGGACGCGAAGGACAAGCTGCCCCTCCTCGTCGCCTACAACATCTACAACCGCGACTACTGCGGCGGGCACTCGGCCGGCGGCGCCTCCTCGGCGTCGGCCTACGCGACCTGGATCTCCCAGTTCGCCGGCGGCATCGCCGGCCGCCCGGCCGTGGTGCTCCTCGAACCGGACTCCCTCGGGGACTACGGCTGCATGACGCAGGCACAGATCGCCGAGCGCCAGTCCATGCTCACCGGCGCCCTCGCCCAGTTCAGCCGCCAGGCCCCCAACACCTGGGTCTACCTGGACGCCGGCAACCCGGGCTGGGCCAACGCGGCGACCATGGCCCAGCGCCTCAACGACGCCGGCCTGCGCCAGGCCCACGGCTTCTCGCTCAACATCTCCAACTACTTCACCACGGCCGAGAACACCGCCTACGGCAACGCCGTCAACAGCGAACTGAGCCGCCGCTACGGCTACACCAAGCCGTTCGTCGTGGACACCAGCCGCAACGGCAACGGCTCCAACGGCCAGTGGTGCAACCCCTCGGGCCGCCGCATCGGCACCCCGACCCAGATGGGCGGAGGCGCGGAGATGCTCCTGTGGGTCAAGGCGCCGGGCGAGTCCGACGGCAACTGCGGCGTCGGCACCGGCTCCTCGGCCGGGCAGTTCCTCCCCGAGGTCGCCTACAAGATGATCTACGGCTACTGATCCGGCCCGACCGCCCCCTCCTCCCACCCATCGAGCAGGAGCAGTTCATGACAGCACGCAGCCTGAGACGCGGCACGGCAGCCGTCCTCGCCGCGCTCGCCGCCTGCGCGGCGCTCACCGCCACGCGGGCGGAGGCGGCACCGGCGCGGGGCGAACTCACCCCGGCCACGCGGTTCTACGCCGACCCGCACAGCAAGGCCGCCGAACAGGCCCTCGTGGACTTCCGGAACGGCGACCTGGAGAACGCCGCGAACATGGCCAGGCTCGCCGCCCAGCCGCAGGCCACGTGGTTCACCGAGGGCACGCCCGACGAGGTGCGGGCCAAGGTGGGCAAGCTGGTCCGCCGGGCCGGCGCCGCGCACCGGACGCCCGTGCTGGTCGCGTACAACGTCCCGGGCCGGGACTGCTCCCAGTACTCCAGCGGCGGAGCCGCCTCCTCCGCCGCCTACCGGCAGTGGATCGACGCCTTCGCCGCCGGGATCGGCGACCGGGGGGCGGTGGTCGTCGTGGAGCCCGACGGCCTGGCCCTGCTGCCCCGGGACTGCGGACCGGACACCGACCCGACCGGTGAACTCACGGCCACGCGCGTCGCCGACCTCGCCTACGCCGTCAAGACCCTGAAGGCCAGGCCCCGTACCGCCGTCTACCTGGACGCCGGCAACGTCCAGTGGCGGGCCGTCGGCGACATGGCCCAGCGGCTGCTGGACGCCGGGGTCCGCCAGGCCGACGGCTTCTCGTTGAACGTGTCCAACATGCACCCCACCGACCACAACGCCCGGTACGGCACCTGGGTGGCCAAGTGCATGTGGTTCGCCACCGAGGGCCCCGACTGGGCTCGCGGCCACGCCGACTGGTGCGCCAGCCAGTACTACTCGCCCGCCGCCCCGAACGACGGCACCCCCGGCAACAGCGTCTCCTCCGCCGACCCCGCCACCTGGCGGTGGACCGACGCCTGGTACGACCAGAACACGGGCACCCCGCCGGCCGGCGCACTGAGCCACTTCGTCATCGACACCAGCCGCAACGGCCGCGGAGCCTGGACACCGGAGCCGGGCAAGTACAGCGGCGACCCCGAACCCTGGTGCAACGCGCCCGGCCGGGGACTCGGCCCGCGCCCCACCGCCGACACCGGCGTCCCGCTCGCCGACGCCTACCTGTGGATCAAGGTCCCCGGTGAGTCCGACGGCAGCTGCACGCGCGGCACCGGCGGCACGATCGACCCCGAGTACGGCATCGTCGACCCGCCCGCCGGCACCTGGTGGCCCGCCCAGGCCCACGCCCTGGCGCGCAACGCGGTGCCGCGCCTGACCTTCACCCACTGAGCGGAGCCCCGGTCGGGGGGCCGGGGCTCTCCCCGTCCCGTCGGGGCAGGGCGGTTACGCGCCCGGACGTCCGGGGAGGAGCGCCGGTCCCGGCCGGCCTCCGCTCCTCCCGTCCGGCGGCCGTGCTCCCCTGACCCGGGGGCACCGGCCGCCTCAGTCCGCGGCCTTCTCCCACACGGACACGTGCTGCCGGCTGTCGCCGGTGAACGGCTCCCGCGTCCACCCGTCCCACCGCGCCCGCAGCCGCATCCCGGCCAGCCGGGCCATGAGGTCCAGCTCGGCGGGCCAGACATAGCGGAACGGGATGGCCAGGTGTTCGCCGCGGCCGTCCCGGACGGAGACGTGGTGCGAGGTGACGGACTGGCGGGCCACGTCGTACACGTCGAACCCGAGCCGCCCCTCGCCCACCCGGAACGGCACGGCGTTCTGCCCGGGCGGCAGCCGCCGCAGGTCGGGCACGCCCACCTCTACGACGAAACAGCCGCCGGGCTCCAGATGGCGGGCGGCGTTGCGGAAGCAGTCCACCTGGGCGTCCTGCGAGGTCAGATTCATGATCGTGTTGTAGACGAGGCAGGCGACCGAGAAGGTGCCCTCGACCTGCGCGGTCGCGAAGTCCCCGATGGTGACGCCGATGCGGTCCCCGCCGGGCTTGGCCCGCAGCCGCGCGACCATCGCCCGGGACAGGTCGATGCCGTGCACCTCGATCCCGCGCGCCGCGAGCGGCAGGGCGATCCGCCCCGTCCCGACCCCGAACTCCAGCGCCCGCCCGCCGTCCCCGGCCAGCCCCGCCAGCAGCTCCACGGCGGGCTCCACGACCCGCGGATCGAACATCTCCGCCGACGACTCGTCGTACGACGCGGCCACGGACTCCCCGAAGTATCCGTCCTCATCGAGCATGCGTCGACTGTACGGCGGCCGGCCGGCCGAAGCCGGGGAATTTCCGGCGCCGGCCGCACCGGTACGAGTCCGGGACCGCGTTCCGCCTCAGGGTCCGCCGAGGCCGGCGGAGCGAGGCGCTACCGGCTCGCCGCGCCGGGACGGGGCCCGCGCGACCGGACCGTGCCGGGGGACCCCGGCCCGCACTCCCGCGATCCGTCCGGGCGCCCCGGCCACCCCTATGCCGTGAAGGCGAGCGTCCCGGCGGCCCGGCGGCGCGGGTGCGGCAATTGCGCCAAGTCCAAGGCCGACTCGGTCGGTTCGGTGATACCGTGCGCCCGCCCGTACCGCTCGACGGTGGCGGCCTAGGAGACCACTTCCGCGCCCCGCAGCCCCGGGTTCGCCCAGCCCCGCATCCTGGACTGTTCCGAGGTGCCGGCATGCCGCTCGGCCGTGCTCCCCCACGGCCGGTCCGCCGCCCGCCCCCGCGAACCCTGTGACGGTGAGGGCCCCGGATCAGGCGATTCCCGCCAAATGGGCCCGCCGGGAGCAGAGTTGAGCCACAATACAAACCGGGGGTTCGGTTTACAGGACGAGTTTCGTCGTTGGACAATCAAGTCCCCAGAACGCCGCACGCACTGGGACCACCCATGTGAACTGCGCTTTCATCGGCACGGGCGGGGTATGCGACCGGTCGACGCACCGTCGGGACCCTAAGGCATGGGCATGCCAGAATGCGACGGCAAGCTGGATATCCGTCCTGTTACGACTGACCGTCACCAAGTGATCATCGAACGGAGTTACGGTGGATATGCTGCGAAAAGGGTCCGCCGCATGAGGCAAGTGAGAGCCGAGGAGACCCGCAACGCCCTGCTTCTGGCCGCGGCCCAGATATTCGACCGCGACGGCTACGAGGGCACCACGCTGGCGACGGTCAGCGACCGCGCGGCGGTGAGCAAGGGCGCGCTCTCGTTCCACTTCAGCAGTAAGTCGGCGCTCGCGGACGCCGTGCAGTACGTGTCCTGCGAGCGCTCCCGCGCCGAGCTGAAGGCCCTGGACGATCCCGGGGTCCCGGCCCTGCGGGCGCTGGGCGGCATGGTGCGCGGACTGGCCGAACGGCTGGCGACCGACCCGCTGACCCGGGCCGGACTCAGACTGGCCAGGGAGCGCGGAGCCGCCTCGGGACCGGCCATGGACTGCCGGCTCGCCTGGCGCGCGGTCCTCCGGCAGGCGGTGCTGCGCGCGCGGAAGGAGGGGAGCCTGCGGCCCGGCGCCGGCGTGGAGTCCGTCGTGGACCTGGCGCTGGCCCTCGCACTCCATCAGGAGGCGGTTCCCGCGGACCGCGACCGGGAGACCTGGCTGACCGACGCCTGGGAACTGCTGCTCCCCGCGCTGGCCTCGCCGGCCTTCTCCGATCCGCTCACGCCGACGTCCCCTTGACAAGGGGGGCTGGTTGCGGCCCGTGGGGTGAGACGACAGCCGGTCGTCATCGGGTGGGCGTCCATGCCGATGGCGACCGGCGGGGGCCGGTACATCCGCGGGGGCCGGTACATCCGCCGGCCGCGTCGGACACCGGAGCCGGCCCGATCGGGTACCGAAGTCGGCCGGTGCGCGCCCGGCACGGAAACCCTGGCTCGGCCGGTGCTCGGCCGGCGTGGGGGCCTCGGCTCACCCCGTACGGGAGTCCGTGCCCGAGCGGCCCGTTGGGGTCAGCTCGCCGGTTCCGCCACCAGCGCCGCGGCGGCCTCCGCCTGCATCTCGGCGAGCACCCGGGTCCCGCGGTCCCGTCCGAAGTCGAGCTGCGCGAAGATCGCGGGCATCGCGACGCTGGGCAGCGTGTAGGCGAAGATGGAGGAGATGCGCTCTTCCAGGTCCTGCCACCCGGACGTCACCTCGGAGACTATCTGGGCGCCGACCCACGAGCTGACCAGGAAGCGGCCCAGCTCCTCGGGCACCACGTGCGGGTAGACCTCGCCGTGCTCCTTGGCCGCGAGCACCATGGAGGCGAAGCGCAGCGCCCACGCCTCCCAGGGGCCGCCGTCGGTCAGTTCCTGGAGCTGCGGCTCCATCGCCAGCTTGGCGCCGGCCCGCAGCATGATCTCCTGCGGCAGCCGACAGGCCAGCGCCATGGCCTCGTCGACGAGTTCCTGGAGCTTGTAGGTACGCGGCGGATACCCCTGTTCCGTCACCTGCTCGGCGAAGATGCCCTGGACCAACTGCTCCTTGGAAGCGAAGTGGAAGTACAGGGCCCCTCGCGTGACCTGGGCCTTGTCGAGAATCTGCGCGATGCTGGCACCGTGGTAGCCGTGCTGCGCGAAGACCTCCGCCGCCGCGTTCAGGATGGCGCCACGGGTCCGGATCGCGCGCAACTGCTGTGCCATGTGTTCGTCCTCTCGTCCGCGCCACGCCACCCCCTCCGAGCTGACGCGGATGCCTGATCCCGGCCTGCGGGGTGCGGGCCGGGAGACAAAAGAAACCAGATGATTGGTACTTTACCAATCTGCCGACCCTGTCCGTCCTTGACCGAACGCCGGGACTCACCAGGCTCCGGCGCCGCCGTCCACCGCCATGGTGGCACCGGTGACGAAGCTGGCCTGGTCGCTGCACAGCCACACCGCGGCCTGACCCACCTCCTCCGGATCGGCCACTCTCCCCTGCGGGTTGCGGCGGCGCATGCGCTCCTCGGCCGCCGGGTCACGGGCGAAGACGCCCTCGGACATCTCCGACCGGGTCAGTCCGGTGGCGAGCGCGTTCACCCGGATGCCGTGCGCCGCGTACTGCGCGGCGGCCGACTTGGTCAGGCCGAGCACGGCGTGCTTGGCGGCCACATAGGGCGCCCCCTGCGAGGTCGCGCGGACCCCGGCGATGCTGCTGTTGTTGACGATCGCGCCGCCCGTCCCGTGCGCGAGCATGGCCCTGATCTCGTGCTTCATGCAGAGCCAGACGCCACGGACGTTCACGTCGAGCACCGCGTCGTAGTCGGCGTCGTCCGTCTCGTGCAGCAACGCCGGCTCGGTCGTCGTACCGGCGTTGTTGAACGCGGCGTCGAGCCTGCCGTACCGGTCGACGGCGAGCCGTACCGCCCGCTCCACGTCCTCGGCGCTGGTCACGTCCCCGCCGGCGCAGGCGACTTCGGCGCCCTTGTCCCGCAACTCGGCCGCCAGCTCGTCCAGTCGGTGCAGCCGGCGGGCCATCAGCACCAGTGTGGCGCCGTTGCGCGCGCCCACCCGGGCCGTCGCCGCGCCGATGCCGCTGCTCGCCCCGGTGACCAGCAGGACCTTGCCGGCCAGCAGTCCGCCTTCCGAAGTCACGCCACCGCCTTTCCAGGCGCACCGGCCCAGAGGGTGCCGGCCCGCGCCTCCGCGTCGATCGTACGCAGCAGCGCCTCGTCGATCTCGTCGAGGGAGCCGACGATGTGCCGCGCACCGGTCTCCGCCATGAGCTGCCGCTGGTAGCCGTGCTCGAAGTCGCTGGGGTGCCCGATGAACGGGGCGCCCAGCTCGCGGGCGGCCTCGGCGACCCGGGCCACGTCGTCCACGAACAGCACCTCGTCGCAGGCGAGTCCGGAGATGTCCACGGCGATCTCGTACAGGCCGGGACGGATGTCGTTGGTGCACACGTACCGGGGCTCGTCGAACAGGTCGGTCAGGTGCCCCAGGAAGCGCTCGAAGTGGGAGGCGTCCAGCCCGCCGTAGCAGACGGTCCGCAGCCCCAGGGCGCGGAGTCTGCGCAGCAGGTCCGCCGCGCCGTCGAGGACGCGGACCGGGTGGTCCGCGAGGAAGCGCGCCCGCTCCTCGAAGTAGACGTCGATCGTCTCCATCGGGGAGGTCCGCATGCCGCACACCTCCGCGAGGATCGCGCCCGCGACAGCCTGCGGCTGGGAGAAGATCCGGCGCTCCAGGTCGGCGGAGTAGGTGCCGCCCCGGCTCGTGACGAAGTGGTGGATGACGGGGCTGAACGTGTCGTTCAGCAGGACTCCGTCGATGTTGAGCGCGGCCATGCGGAGCTTTCCGAGCTGCTCGGTCATGGATTCATCTCTCCTCCCTCGATCCGCCGGCGCTTCGCGTGGACAGCGAATCGAGTAAACCTGACGACCGGTTGAGATCTTCACACGGGTTCCGGCGATAGTCCATGGATCATGTTCCGGCGTCTCGTGTCCCGGGACGCGACGTCCACGGACTGTGTCCCGCTCGTCACACCGGTGGGTCACGCGCGGCTGGCCCCGAGTACGCTGGCCGGACCCGGTTCCGGGCGTCCGCACGGGCGCGCGGAACGGGCCGGACGGCCACGCGCGGACGTCCGGGATCGCCGGCAATTCCCGTCGGAACCAGCAGAGTTGACGTCGGAGGCAGCACGTGCGCAGACGAGTGTCCGCCCTCGTCCGCCACGCCCGGCGGCGAGTTGCCCGACGCGCTCGCGCCCGCCCGGACAGGCCCGGTGGCCGCCGACCGGAAGAGCCGGGGAAGGCTGGAAAAAAAACCGGTCAGTCCGTACAGTGGCGCCGATCGCACACCGCTCGGTTCAACCCGCGCCGCACTCAGACCCGTTCACGGCTCGACCTGCGTTCCGGTAGCACTCCGTCCTCGACTGCCCAGGGGGAGAGGCAAGATGACTACGTTTGCGCCCATCGACAGTATGATCACGGACTTCCAGGCCGCCCTGCCCACCACACCCGTCGGACTGACCACATTGACGACAACCGTCCCCAAGGAATACGTCCACCGCTCGGTGGTCACCGAGGTCTTCCTCACCGGCTGGCGGCAGACGGACCCGGACACCTGCACGGTCACGGCCCAGTGGCCGCGGGCCCACACCTTCTACGGGCCCGCCGAAGGCTTCCACGACCCGCTGCTGTTCAGCGAGACACTGCGGCAGACGGTGCCGCTGCTGTCCCACGCGGTCTTCGGCGCGCCCATGGACCACAAGCAGATATGGCGTGATCTCCACGTCGCCCTGGACCCGGCCGCGCTGCGCGCCGGGCTCACCCCGGCCGACGTGGAACTGAGCATCCGCTGCTCGGACATCGAACGGCGGGCCGGTGTGCTGCGCGGGATGCGGATGGAGGTGACCGCCACCCGCGAGGGGCAGCACCTCGGTACGGCGTCGACCTCGTTCAGTTCGCACAGCAGGGCGCTGTACCGGCGGCTGCGCGGGGCCTACGCGGACGCCGAGCGGGCCATGGCGGCGGCCGTCGAACTGCCGCCGTCACTCCAGCCCGGGCTCGTCGGCCGGGACCGCCCGCACGACGTGGTGCTCTCGCCCCGCGCCGCCGACGGCCGCTGGCAGCTGCGGGTGAACACCCTGCACCCGATCATCTTCGACCACCCGAACGACCATGCTCCCGGCATGCTGCTCCTGGAGGCGGCCCGCCAGGCGGCCCAGCACCACCTCGGCCCGGCGCCGCTCCTCGCCACGGGCCTGGACGCGGCCTTCCACCGGTACGCGGAGCTGGACGCCCCCGCCTGGGTCGCGGCCGAGACAGCCGCCGACGGCCGCGTCCGCGTGACCGTCGAGCAGCACGACGCGCTCGTCTTCGAGTGCGCGGTGACGACCCACCCGGCCACGGCCTGACCTCGGATGCCGCCCGGTCCCCACGGGATCGGATCCCGGCTACGACATCCGGCTACGACGTCCCGCGCGCCGGCGCCGCCGGCCGGACCGAGCACCGGCGTGGCGAGCTTCATGCGGACGGAACCGAGAGTCCGTCGGGCGGTTTGGTCAGGAGCCGTCCGGCGGACCCCGGTTGGGCCGGGCTGGCGGGCCGGGGCAGGGGGTGTGCTGGCTGGTCGCCGGGGGGCGGGGCCGGGGTGTTCCGCCTGGTCGCCGGGGGGGCGAGGTCGGGAGTGTTCCGGCGGGTCCGGATCAGGAACGACTCGGCAGGCCGGGCAGAGGGCGTCGCGACAGGGATTCGGGCGGTCGGGGTCAACGGCCGCCCGGCGGGCGGGAGTCAGGAACCACCCCGGAGACCGGGCGCGGGGACTCGCGGCAGGGATATGGGTGGTCGGAGTCAAGGGGCGCCCGGCAGGCCGGAATCAGAAACCAACCCGTAGACCAGGCACAGGGCCTCACGGCAGGGATTCGGGCGGTCGGGGTCAAGGAACGCCCGGCGGGCCGGAGTCAGGAACGACCCGGCGGACGGGGGCCGGGGTCGTTGTGCCGGGGTTCGGGGTGGGGCGGGGTCAGAGGTCGTCGGGTAGGGCGAGGCCGGTCAGGGCGCCCACCGGGTCGGAGTCCGGGGTGCCGCGGGGCCACCAGTCCTCCCGGCCGGGCTCCGACTCGTAGGCGTACCAGAGTCCGTCGCGCCCCAGCCGCAACTGGACATGACCGCGCGGATGGGTGAGGCGGTTGCGCCGGGGGCGGAACGCCGGCAGGTCGGCGGCGAGCAGCAGCGGGCGGGCCCGGTCGAAACGGCCGGCCGGCGGGTCCCACGGCTCCTCCAGGACGGCCAGCCCCGCCTCCCCGCCCTGCCGCCAGGCCGCGACGGCTCGCGCGAGATCGGCCGGCGTACGGCCGGTGGCGTCGGCGAGCGTGGCGTACAGCGTGCGGGTGGCCGCGGTCAGCCCGGACCCGGGACGCGCCGCGGCCAGGCGCACCGCGTCCTGCCACAGGGACAGCTCACCGACCGGATCGTGCCCGGTGGCGAGCAGCGCGTGGGCGCGGGCGGCGGCGTCGGTCGCCAGCTGGTCCAGCGCGAAGGGATCCGGGCCGCCGGGCGCCGAGGGGTACACAGGGGGCTGCTCGGGGTGCGGCGGCACCGGCAACGGCGGTGGCAGCGGCGGGAGCCGGCGGGGCGCCAGGGCGTCGGCGGCCCGGACGCCCGGCAGGGTCCGCGGCTGCCGTTCGCTCGCGTCTCGGGCCGCGCGGGCCGCACTGCGCCGGGACAGCGCGTCGAGCAGCTCCTTCTCGCCCCGGCCACGCAGCAGGAGGAGTACGAAGGGATCGGCGTCGAGCAGACGGGCCGTCTGATAGCACAGGGCGGCGGCGTGCTTGCAGGGGTGACCGTCATCCGGGCAGCTGCAGCGCGGAACGAGGTCGCCGGGGCCGGGCAGCAGCGGCACACCGCAGTCGGCCAGCGACTGGGGCAGCTCCTTGTCGAGCAGCGCCGCGATGTGCCCCGGCCGGTCGGCGGCGGTGTCCAGGAACCGCTCCCAGTCCGCGTCCTCCAGGGTCCGCACCCGCACCTGCACCCGGTACGGCCGGGGGCGGCTGCCCCGCACGTACGCCAGCACCAGTCCCGGTGTGACGGTGATGGCGTCCACCTGGCCCTGGTCGGCGTAACCCCGGCCGCGTGCCAGCCGCTTGGCGTCCAGCGCACCCCGCTCCAGCGCGCCGACCCAGGCGTTGCCCCACCAGGTTCCGGCGAACGATTCCCCGGCACCGCCACCCTCCCGGGCGGGGAACGCCGGGAACGTACGGCGGAGTTCACCGTCGCGGTGGGGAGTCCCCATGGTCCCGGCCCCGAGGTACGACCGCGCCACCGCATCCGCCGCCGGTGCGGTCTCGGCGGGACGACCGGCCTCCGCCGAGCGGCCGGTTTCCGGGGAGCGGTCGGCTTCCGCCGAACCACCGGCCTCCGCCGCGCGGCCGGTTTCCGCCGAACCACCGGCCTCCGCCGACTCCGGCGTCACCGGGGCCGGGTCGGCGGGCGGGGTGGCGGCGGGAGCGGTGTCCTCCGGGTCGCCGTCGGTGGGTTCGGTCCAGGAGGGCATCCGGAAGGCGGTCGCCAGGTAGTGCCGCATGTCCTGTACGGCCTTGGTCCGGGTGGTACCCGCCGCCTCCCCGGAGCGGGGCGTGGTGCGCGACGCGGCGGAACGGGCCGGCCCGGGCACCCGCCGCTCGCGCCGCGCCCCGGCGGCCTCGGCCTCCGCCGCCTCCGCGCGCGCCGCTTCCCGCCGCGCCGCCCGCAGCGCCTCCCGGGCCACATCACCGGGCCGCCGGCCGACGCCGCCTCCGCTCCGTGCACCGGGCCCGGCGTCGTCCGGGCCGGCCGCACGCCCACCGGCGCCGGCGCCGTCCCGATCGGCAGCACGCGCACCCGCGCCGGCGTCGTCCGGCTCGGTCTCCCGCACCAGGTCGCCCCCCTCCGGGGCGTCCGTAGGCGCGGAACCGGCACTCCCCGGGCCGCCTTCCACCGAACCCGACCCCGCGCGCTCCTCCTCAGCCGTGTCCTCCCCCGCTACCGGCTCAACCGTGTCCTGCGCCGCTGCCGGACCCGGTGCCGTGCCCTCCCGTGCCAGGTGTACCCGTCGGCGGGCCTCCCGCAGGGCGCGGCGGGCCGCGTCGGCGGGGTGGGGGTGACCGGGGGGCGTCATGGCGTCCTCCGCAGGGAGACGAGGTCGGACAGTTCGCGGTCCGTCAGCTCGGTCAGGGCCGCCTCGCCGGAGCCGAGGATGGCGTCGGCCAGGGCGCGCTTGGCGGCGAGCATCTCGGCGATGCGGTCCTCCACCGTGCCCTCGGTGACCAGGCGGTGGACCTGGACGGGCTGGGTCTGGCCGATGCGGTAGGCGCGGTCGGTGGCCTGTTCCTCGACCGCCGGGTTCCACCAGCGGTCGAAGTGGACGACATGGCCCGCGCGGGTGAGGTTCAGGCCGGTGCCGGCGGCCTTCAGGGACAGGACCAGGACCGGGATCTCGCCGCTCTGGAAGCGGTCGACCATGCGCTCCCGCTCCGGTACCGGCGTGCCGCCGTGCAGCAGGTCGACCGGGATCGCGCGGGCGGACAGATGGGCGGTGAGCAGCCGGGCCATGCCGACGTACTGGGTGAAGACCAACGCCGAGCCGTCCTCGGCGAGCAGGGTGTCCAGCAGTTCGTCGAGCAGGGCGAGTTTGCCGGAGCGGGCGGCCAGCCGCTCGGGGTCCGGCCGCTCCTTCAGATACAGCGCCGGGTGGTCGCAGATCTGCTTGAGCGCGCCCAGCAGCTTCAGCACCAGTCCCCGCCGTGCCATGCCCTCGGCGGTCTCGATGGCCAGCATCGATTCGCGCACCACCGCCTCGTACAGCGCGGCCTGTTCCCGGGTGAGCGGGACCGGGTGGTCCGTCTCGGTCTTGGGCGGCAGCTCCGGCACGATGCCCGGGTCGGACTTCTTGCGGCGCAGGAGGAAGGGCCGGACCAGCCGGGACAGGCGCTCGGCCGCCTCCGTGTCCTCGCCGCTCTCCACGGCGCGGGCGTGCCGGGCGCGGAAGGACTTCAGCGGGCCGAGCAGTCCGGGGGTGGTCCAGTCGAGCAGGGCCCACAGTTCGGAGAGGTTGTTCTCCACCGGGGTGCCGGTGAGCGCCACGCGCGCGGGGGCCGGGATGGTGCGCAGGGCCTTGGCGGTGGCCGAGTACGGGTTCTTCACGTGCTGCGCCTCGTCGGCGACGACCATGCCCCAGGGCTGTCCGGCGAGGTGGGCGGCGGCGGAGCGCATCGTGCCGTAGGTGGTGAGGACGAAGCCGCCGTCGACGCCGTCCAGGGTGCGGTCCTGACCGTGGAAGCGGCGGACCGGGACGCCGGGCGCGAACCGGGTGATCTCCCGCTGCCAGTTGCCGAGGAGGGAGGCGGGGCAGACGACGAGGGTCGGTTCGGGGCGGGCCCGTTTCAGGTGCAGGGCGATGAGGGTGACGGTCTTGCCGAGGCCCATGTCGTCGGCGAGGCAGCCGCCGAGGCCGAGGGAGGTCATCAGGTCGAGCCAGGCCAGCCCGCGCAGCTGGTAGTCGCGCAGGGTGGCGTTCAGGCCGGGGGGTGCGGTGGCGGGGCCGAGGCCGGCGGTGAGCCGGTCGCGCAGGGCGGCCAGCGCGCCGACGGGGACGGCCTCGACGGTCTCGCCGTCCACCTCGGCGGTGCCGGTGAGGGCGACGGACAGGGCGTCGACCGGGTCGAGCAGGCCCAGTTCCCGTTTGCGGGCCTTGCGGACCAGCGCGGGGTCGACCAGTACCCAGCGGTCCCGGAGCCGTACGACCGGGCGGTGGGCCTCGGCGAGGGCGTCCATCTCGGCCTCGCCGAGGGGTTCGCCGCCGAGCGCCAGCTGCCAGCGGAAGCCGAGCAGTTCGGCGCTGTCGAAGAAGCCGGTGCCGTCGGTGGCGGAGCCGGGGGCGGGGCGGATCACGGCGGTGGCGGTCAGGTCGCTGGCGAGGTCCCGGGGCCAGTGCACGGCGACCCCGGCGGCGGCCAGCCGGTTCGCCGCGACGCCGAGCAGATCGCTCAGCTCGTCCCCGGACAGGGCGAGGACGTCGGGCACGTCCTGCTCGGCGAGGCGGTCCAGCGGCGGCCACACCCGGGCGGCGCGGCGGACGGCGAGGGCGGCGTCCACGCGCGCGCGGGGCCCGAACGCCGGGTCGGCCTCGCCTGCCCACAGGGCCGCCGCGTCGGCCACCAGCGTGGGGTCGGCGAGGCTGTGGACCTGCACGACGGCGGCTCCGGCGGCGCGGGCGCCCTCGCTGGTGCCGGTGTCGAAGACGTCGTACGCCGACAGGTCCAGGCGCAGCGAGACGCGGACGCCCGCGTCCATCCCGGCGGCGACCTCGGCCGCCCACTCTTGGGCGGCGGGCAGGCTCTGGGGTGCCCGGTCGGCGAAGGGGCGGCCGGAGGCGTGGGGGGCGGCGGGGGTGCGCGGCAGGGTGTCGGCGACCGCGTCGAGGAAGGAGCGGACGAGGGCCTCGGGCTCGGGCAGCCGCAGCGCGCCGGGGCCGGGGAGGGGCACGGCGTGGCCCTCGGGGGGCAGGGCGGCGGCGATCGCGCGCAGGTGGGCGAGGTCGTCGGGCTCCAGCGGGCCGGCCCGCCAGGCGTCGTGGCCGGCCGGGGTCAGGCCGGGCAGCAGCCGGCCGCGGGCGACGAGCCGCAGCGCGTGCAGGGCGGCGGCGCCCCAGGCGGCGGTGGCCGGGTGGGCGGCCGGATCGCGGCGGGCGCGCACCAGCAGGGGCAGGGCCCCGGCGAGCGGCAGGGTCAGCGCGGGCACCTGACGGCGGCGCGCTCCGGCGCCGTGCCGGCGGACGACCGTCAGCTCCTCGGCCGCGCCCTCGGGGGCGGGGGGCAGCGGGTCGCCCGCGGGGTCCCAGAAGGCGAGGCGGCCGTCGCGGGGCAGGGGCGCGGGCAGGTAGACACACGCGAGGCGCACCCAGGCCGGGTCCCCGGCCCGCGCCTCCCGGTAACCCTCCGTGCGCTCGGCCACCGCGGCCGCTGCGCTCGTCATCCGTCCTGCCACCTCCCGCCCGTGCCGTCGTACCAGTCGTCCTCGACTCTACGGGCGGGGTCTGACAATCGGCTCCGGGGCCCGGTCAGGGCCGCTGGTCAGGGGACCGTGCGGGAGACGACGTACACCATCGGGAGCTGGGGGTCGGACAGGTTGACGACCACGTCCTGGGTGGGCGCCGGGTTCTTCTGCTCGTGGGTCAGCCCCCACCAGGGGCCGCGCCCGCCGAAGGTCCAGCCGCTGACCTCGCGGTCGCGCTCGCCGATCGTGATCTCGTCCTTCCGCAGCTGCTCCCGGCGTACGCCCATGGCCCCCAGGAAGCTGTCGAGGCCGGCGGGGTTGGTGCGGAACTGGACGTAGAGGCGGCTGGTCTTCCAGTTGTTCGTCTCGTAGTAGGCGACGTCCTCGGCGGGGTGCGGGACGGACACCTGATAGAGGCGGCGCTGCACCTTGGACGGCCAGCCCGCGGTGAGGCCGGTCGCGGAGTACTTGGCCTCCTTGTCCTTGCCGCTGTCGCGGCTCTGGTTGGCCGAGATCACCAGATAGCCGGCCGGTACGCCGATCAGCAGGACGATGATCAGCAGGGTGAGGGCCCGGCGGCGGGCCTTGTGCCGGGGTGGCTCGGCGGGCCGGTCCGGCCGGGTCGGCGGACCGGCCTGGTGGGGCAGCGAGGGCGTCATGCGGTGTCCCGGTCGCGGCGGGCCTGGGCGTAGCGCTCGTAGCGTTCGTGGCGCTCCACCCGGCGCCGCTTGGCCCGGCGGAACCGGCGGGCGACCAGGCGGGCCAGGTCGGCGGCGCCCACCATGCCCGCCTCGGGGCCGAGCTGGGCGCGGGTGATGCGGGCCTCGGGGCGGTAGCCGCGCCCGGTGAGGTGGCGCTTGAAGGCGTCCCGGGCCGGGCCGATGAGCAGGTCGTCGGCGGCCGAGACGCCGCCGCCGATGACGAAGCAGGACGGGTCGAGGGCCGCCGCCAGGTTGGCGATGCCGACGCCGAGCCACTGGCCGATGTCCTGGAGCAGTTCCACGCACATCGCGTCGCCCTCGCGGGCCAGCTCGGTGATCATCGGGCCGGTGATGTCGTCGATGTTGCCCTTGACGTGCTCGATGATGCCGTAGGCCACCGGGGAGTCGGCGGCGGCCAGTTCCTTGGCCTCGCGGACCAGCGCGTTGCCGGAGCTGTACTGCTCCCAGCAGCCGCGGTTGCCGCAGGGGCAGCGGTGGCCGCCGGGGACGACCTGCATGTGGCCGAACTCTCCGGCGACGCCGAACTTGCCGCGCTTGACCTGGCCGTCCTCCAGGATCGCGCCGCCGATGCCGGTGCCGAGGGTGATCATCACGAGGTGGTCCTCGCCGTGGCCGGCGCCGAAGCGCCACTCCGCCCAGGCGGCGGTGTTGGCGTCGTTGTCCACCAGGACCGGCACGGACAGCCGGCTGGCGAGGCGGTCGCGCAGCGGTTCGTTGCGCCAGGACAGGTGGGGGGCGAACAGGACGCGGTTGCGGTCGGCGTCGACCCAGCCGGCGGCGCCGATGCCGACCGCGTGCACGTCGTGCCGGTCGGAGAGGTCCAGGACCAGCTCGACGATGGTGTCCTCGACGACCTTCGGGCTCTTGGACTTGTCCGGGGTCTCCGTGCGGAGCTTCTCCAGGATGTTGCCGTCGGCGTCGACGACGCCCGCCATGACCTTGGTGCCGCCGATGTCGATACCGACCGTGGGCACGCGGGGGGCGGTCAGGTGGGACCGGCGCTCCCTGGTGCCGACGGTGCGCAGGACGGGGGCTCGGCGGGAGCCGATGGGGGCGGCGAGGTCGCGGTAGGTGCTCATCGTTGGTCGATTCTGCCGCACGCTCACGCCGGGTGCCGTACGGGTCGGGGCGGGAAGGGGGGACGCGTTCGTTCAGGCTCGTCGGGGTTCGTGGCTCGGGTCAGTCCCGTTGCAGTTCGTGGCGCAGGGCGTCCAGGTCGGAGCCGCCGGCCATCTGCTGGGTCAGTTCGTCCAGGGTGATCTGGTCCCGTGTGTAGTTGCCCACCATCGTGCCCCGCTTCAGGAGCACGAATCTGTCGCCCACGAGATACGCGTGATGCGGGTTGTGGGTGATCAGAACAACACCCAGGCCCTCGTCACGTGCCGCGGCCACATATTTCAGGACCACACCGGACTGCTTGACGCCCAGGGCGGCCGTCGGTTCGTCCAGGACGAGGACCTTCGCGCCGAAGTGGACCGCGCGGGCGATCGCCACGCACTGGCGTTCGCCGCCGGAGAGGGTGCCGATGGGCTGGTCGACGTCCCTGAGGTCGATGCCCATGCGCAGCAGCGCCTCGCGGGTGGTGCGGCGCATGAGGTCGATGTCCATGCGCTTGAAGGGGCCGACGCCCTTGCGGGGCTCGGAGCCGAGGAAGAAGTTGCGCCAGACCGGCATCAGGGCGACGACGGCCAGGTCCTGGTAGACCGTGGCGATGCCCCGGTCCAGGGCCTCGCGCGGGGAGGAGAGGGTGGTCTCCTCGCCCTCGATGCGCAGGGTGCCGCCGTCGTGCCGGTGCAGGCCCGCGATCATCTTGATCAGCGTCGACTTGCCCGCGCCGTTGTCGCCGAGGACGCAGGTGATCTCGCCCGCGTGGACCTCCAGGGAGACGCCCTCCAGGGCGCGGACGGTGCCGTAGTGCTTGCTGACGTCGGTCAGCTCGACGAGGGTCATGTGGTCGCCTCCGCGCGCTTGCGGACCCAGGCGTTGAGCAGGGTCGCGAGGAGCAGCATCGCTCCGAGGAAGAACTTGAACCAGTCGGGGTTCCACTCGGCGAAGACGATGCCCTTGCTGGTCATGCCGAACAGCAGCGCGCCCACAGCCGAGCCGACGGCGCTGCCGTAGCCGCCGGTGATCAGGCAGCCGCCGATGACGGCCGCGATGATGTAGATCAGTTCGTTGCCGACGCCCTCGCCGGACTGGACGGCGTCGAAGGAGAAGAGCAGGTGCTGGCCGGAGATCCACGCGCCGAACGCGACGCCCATGTAGAGGCCGATCTTGGTGCGGGCCACGGGGACGCCGACCGCGCGGGCCGCGTCCTCGTTGCCGCCGACGGCGAAGATCCAGTTGCCGGTGCGGGTGCGCAGCAGGATCCAGGAGGCGAGGACGACCAGGCCGAGCCACCACAGGATGGTGACCTTCACGTCGACGCCGCCGACGGTGAGCGTGGAGGCGAACACGGCGCGGGCGCTGGAGAAGCCCTCCATGTCACCGATGGTCTTGGTGGAGACCGTGCCGTCGATCAGCTTGGTGAAGCCGAGGTTCATGCCGGTCAGCATCAGGAAGGTGCCCAGCGTGATGATGAAGCTGGGCAGCTTGGTGCGGGTGAGCATGAAGCCGTTGAAGGCGCCGATGGCCAGGGTGACCAGCAGGGACACGCCGACGCCGACCCAGGTGTTCGCCGTCAGCTGGTAGCTGAACATCGAAGAGATCAGCGCGGACGACGTCACCATGACGCCCGCCGAGAGGTCGAACTCGCCGCCGATCATCAGCAGCGCGACGGGTACGGCCATGATGCCGATGGTCGACGAGGCGTACAGCACCGTGCTGAGGCTGGTGGCGCGCAGGAAGCCGTCGGCGACGAAGGCGAAGAACAGGAAGACGGCCAGGGCGCCGACGACCGAGCCCAGCTCCGGGCGGGAGAGCAGCTTGCGCAGCGGGGAGGTGGGCAGCAGGCGCTCGTCGAGCGGCTGGTGATCGGTGACCGTGCTCATCGGGTACCCCGATCGGTGTACTCGGCCAGCGCGGCGGCCTGGTCCTTGGTGACGATCTGCGGGCCGGTCAGCACCGGCTTGCCGCCGCCGAGGACGTCGGCGTTGTACTTGTACAGCCACAGCAGGTCGACGGCCTCGTAGCCCTGGAGGTACGGCTGCTGGTCCACGGCGAAGCCGAGGGTGCCGTCCTTGAGCGCCGCCGCGACCTTGGGGTTGAGGTCGAAGGTGTCGATCTCGGCCTTGCTGCCCGCGTCCGTCCTGGCCTTCACGGCGGTGTCGGCGAAGGGCGCGCCGAGGGTGACGACGGAGTCGATGGACCGGTCCGCCTGGAGCTTGGCCCCGACGGCGGACTGCACGTCGGGCATGTTGGTGCCGTTGACGTAGAGCTTGCTCAAGGTGCCGCGGAAGGTCTTGGCGACGCCGTCGCAGCGCTGCTCGTGGCCGACGTTGCCCTGCTCGTGCAGCACGCACAGGGCCTTCTTCTTGCCGCGCTTGTTCAGTTCCTCGCCGACGGCCTCGCCGGCGATGGTCTCGTCCTGGCCGATGTGGGTGAGGGCGCCGAAGGCCTTGGACTCCTCGGAGCCGGAGTTCACCGTGATCACCGGGATGCCGGCCTTCTCGGCGCGGGCCACGGCGGCCTTCATGGCGTCCGGCTTGGCGAGGGTGACGATGATGCCGTCGACCTTCTTGTCCACGGCCGCGTCCACCAGCTGGGCCTGCTGCTGGGCCTCGTCGTCGTGGGAGTACAGGAAGTTGATGTTGTCCTTGACGGCGGCCTGCTTGGCGCCGCTCTGGACGATGTCCCAGAAGGTGTCGCCGTCCCCCGAGTGGGTGATCATCGCGAAGGTCCAGCGCGGGGTGTTCACCGCCGCCCTGCCCTGGGCGGCGGCGGCCTTGCGCGCGTCCTCCGCCCGCTTTCCTCCGGTGCTGCTGCACGCCGCGAGGGACACGGAGAGTGCCCCCGCCAGCGCTATGCCTACCCAGGTCCGAAACCGTGCCACGAGGCCGTGCCCTTCTTGCCGCTTCTGCTCTGCTCCGACGTACGTCTTCGGTCTCTGCTCCGACGCACATAAGGGGCGGGCGACCTCACCGTGGGCGCGTCCCGGCGGCGATTTCACCTGCCCCAAACACTTCAGTATCGGACATGCCGGCCGTGCATGGCACGACCGGGGACCGAGGGACGGTCGCTTTGTCCGGACATCTCATCGAATACCGGGGCCCGGTCAGGACCGCACCAGCAGCTGGAACTCGAAGGAGTAGCGGCTCGGACGGTAGGTGTGGTCGCCCAGTTCCACCGCGCGGCCGGTGTCGTCGTAGGTGGTGCGCCGCATGGTCAGCAGCGGGGCACCCTCGGGCTCGGTGAGCCGCTCGGCCTCGGTGGCGGTGGCACCCCGGGCGCCGATGGCCTGGCGGGCGCTGTGCAGGGTGATCCCGGCGGACCGCATCAGCCGGTACAGGCCGGTGGCCTCCAGCCGGCCGGTGTCCAGGTCGAGCAGGCCCGTCGGCAGGTGGTTGATCAGGTAGGCCATAGGTTCGCCGTGGGCCAGGCGGAGCCGTTCGACGCGGTGCACGTCCTCGCCCTCGGGGACGCCGAGCGCGGCGGCGACCTCGGCGGGGGCCGGTACGACGGTGTTGACCAGCACCCGGGTGGCGGGGCGCTGGCCGGCCGCCTCCAGGTCGTCGTAGAGGCTGCTCAGTTCCAGCGGGCGCTTGACCTGGCTGTGCACGACCTGGGTGCCCACGCCCCGGCGCCGGACGAGGAGCCCCTTGTCGACGAGGGCCTGGATGGCCTGGCGGACGGTCGGCCGGGACAGTCCGAGCCGCGCGGCCAGCTCGATCTCGTTGCCCAGCAGGCTGCCGGGGGTGAGGCTGCCGTGCTCGATGGCGGACTCCAGCTGCTGCGAGAGCTGGAAGTACAGCGGCACCGGGGAGCTACGGTCCACGCGGAGGTCGAGCGCCACGGTCGGGCCCACATCTGGTTTCGGCACGGGGCCGAGCGTAGTCCGGTGCCTGGTTGACGGGAAGTCGTGTAGTCAGGTTGTCCGGACATATTCGGGGCGGGTCGGTTCCGGCGGCGCTTTCCGGCGACCGGTTCCGGGTGGCGCCCTAGAAACCGTCGGCGCCGGCACCCCCGCCCTCGCCGCCGTCGCCGTCCAGCAGCCCCGCGTCGTAGACCAGCAGCGCGATCTGCACCCGGTTGTCGAGGCCGAGCTTGGACAGGATGCGGGAGACGTGGGCCTTGACGGTGGCCACGCTGAGGAACAGCTCGGTGGCGATCCGCGCGTTGGCGAGCCCGCGTCCGACGGCGACGGCGACCTCGCGCTCGCGCTCGCCCAGGACGGCGAGCCGTTCGCGCGCCCGGGCCTGCCGGGCGTCGGCGGCGGTGCCGGCCGCGTGCCGCATCAGCTGCCGGGTGACCGCGGGCGAGAGCACCGGGTCGCCCGCGGCGACCCGGCGTACGGCGTCGACGATCTCGGCGGGCGGGGTGTCCTTCAGTACGAAGCCGGCGGCACCGGCGCGCATCGCGTGCAGCACCTGTTCGTCGGCGTGGAAGGTGGTGAGCACCACGACCTGCGGCGCGTCCGGCCGCGCGCGCAGCCGCCGGGTCGCGGTGATCCCGTCCACCGCCGGCATCCGGATGTCCATGAGGACGACGTCCGGCCGGGTCCGTCGCACCAGTTCCTCGGCCTCCGCGCCGTCGGCGGCCTCCCCGACGACCTCGATGTCCCCGGCCCCGCCGATCATCAACGCCAGACCGGCGCGCACCAGGGGGTCGTCGTCCACGAGGAGCAGTCTGATCGGCGTCGCAGTCATGGGGTTACGTAATCACGGCCGACGGCCCGGGGCGGACCCCCGAGACGTTGGCAGCCTGGGGATGGGGCGGCCGTGCCCCGAAGCGACCGGGCCCGGGGCGGCAGATCCCCGAAGCGTCCGCGGCCCGGGCGGATCCCCGGAGCCCCCTCGGCCCGGAGCGGCGGACCCCCGAAGCGTCCACGGCCCAGGCAGACCCCCGGAGCCCCCACGGCCCGGGGCAGCGGACCCCCGAAGCGTCCACGGCCCAGGCAGACCCCCGGAGCCCCCTCGGCCCGGGGCGGCGGACCCGCGAAACGTTCCGGACCTGGCCAGGCCCCGAAGGCGCCGCAGCCCGAGGCAGCAAACCCCCGAAGCACCCGCGACCCGGGCGGGGCTCCCAAGGCATCCCCGACCCGGGAGCGGCGCACCCCCGAATCACCCCGACCCGGGGGCGGCAAATCCCCGGAGCATCCGCAGCCCGGGCCCGCGAACCCCCGAAGCGCCCCTCACCCCCGCGGCCACGGCAGCCACCCCCGGACCTCGAAGCCTCCGTCGGGCCGCGTGCCGTGGTGTAGTCGGCCGCCCGCCAGGGTGGCGCGTTCCGTGAGGCCGATCAGGCCCTGGCCGGAGCCGGGGACGGGCGGCACCTCGGCGGGCGGGGCCGGGTTGGCGACGGTGATCGTCAGGCCGTCGCCGGGGGCGCCGGTGAGACGGACGGTGACCTCGGTGCCGGGGGCGTGCTTGCGGGCGTTGGTCAGGGCCTCCTGGGCGATGCGGTAGGCGGTGCGGCCGACGGAGGCGGGCACGGCGGCCGGGTCGGCGACGCGATGGTCCAGGGTGACCTTCATCCCGGCCTCGCGGCACTCGGCGACCAGGGCGTCCAGCGCGGCCAGCGTCGGCTGGGGCCGCCCGCCGGAGGACTCCTCGGCGTCACCGGCCCGCAGCACGCCGATGATCTCCCGCAGGTCCTGCAGCGCCTCGTGCGCGCTCTCCCGGATCACCCCGGCGGCCCGCGCGATCTCCTCGCGGGGCGCGTCCGGCCGGAACTCCAGGGCACCCGCGTGCACGCTGAGCAGGGTGAGCCGGTGGGCGAGCACGTCGTGCATCTCGCGGGCGATGGCCTCGCGGGCCAGCCGCTGCGCCTGCTCGGCGCGCAGCCGGGCCTCGGTCTCCGCCCGGTGCGCCCGGTCCCTGAGGCTCAGCATCAGCATCCGCTTGGAGCGGACGAGCATGCCCCAGCCGGTGATCGACACGGTGAGCAGCGCGGTGAACGCGACGACGGCGACGTAGGGCAGGTCGGGGTCGGGACGCACCCAGTACAGCAGCGGCACCAGCGCGAGGCCGGCGCCGCCGGTCCAGGCGACGTACCGGAAGGGCCGGTGCACGGCGAGCGTGAACAGGGCGACCATGCCCGCGCCGCCCGAGCAGTTCGACAGCAGACCGACCAGGATCATCGCGACGGCGAGTCCGACCGGCCACCGGCGGCGCAGCCAGACGGCGGCGCAGGACAGGGCGCCCAGCACCTGGTCGAGGACGGCGAGGGAGTGCGGCAGGCCGGTCTCCTCGGGCAGGGACTGCGCCGCCGCCAGGCCGATGAGGACGGCCAGGAGGAAGCAGGAGAAGTCGACGGCCCAGTCCCGCGCGGTGCGCCGGGGCCGTCGCCCTGAGGACCCGGCGTCCGGGTCCAGCTCATGGATCAGCGCGGACGGGAACAGCCAGCGGCGCCCCGTGAACCCGCCCGGCGCCCGCGTCCGCTCGTCGTTGCTCACGGTCGGCAAATCTATGCGGGCTCAGCGCTCCGCCGCCGCCCCGGACCGGGGAGCACCGACCGTACGACCGGCGGCATCGACCGAAGTCGCACCGCCGGGGAACTTTCGGCCCGGTCCGCCGCCGCGGAACGCGGTCCTTCGGCGGCGCGCGCCCGCCGCGCGGCCGATGCGCCCGAGGCCGCCGCCGGGCGAGAGTCGCCGGGTGAAGCAGCTACTGGAACTTCTCGGATTCATCGCGTTGGTGCAGGGGGTCATGGGCCTGGTGCACGAGTTCACCGACTGGCGGGTGGGCCTGGTGCAGCGCCTCGGCTTCCTCGACGGCTACGAGGTCTACGCGAGCGTGGCGCTCGTGGTGCTGGCGCTCGCCCTGTTCGCGGCGGCGGACAGCCGGAAGCGGCCGTAGGTTAACCCCCGGAAAAATCATCGGACGTACCGGCGAACATCCCGTGATTGACATTGACATGCCATCTTCTACGCGCGTCATGATGGGGGCCATGAGATTCCCCCCACGCGCAACACGCATCGGTGCGGCGGCCGCCCTCCTGTCCGCCCTCCTCGTCGGCGGCACCGTCACGGCCACCACGGCGGACGCCGCGGCGGCCTCGGTCGGCAGCGTCTGCTACGGCGATCTGCCCGCCCAGGCGTACGACACCCTGGAGCTGATCGAACAGGGCGGCCCGTATCCGTACTCCCAGGACGGGAGCGTCTTCCAGAACCGGGAAGGCGTCCTGCCCAGCCACACGGCCGGCTACTACCACGAGTACACCGTGATCACTCCGGGCTCCCCCACCCGCGGCGCCCGGCGCATCGTCACCGGTCAGTCATACCGGGAGGACTACTACACGGCGGACCACTACGCCTCGTTCGACAGAATCGACTACGGCTGCTGAGCCCCTCCCCCACGGGGCCGGCCCCAGGAACGGCGCGACACCCCGAGGCCCGGCCCGCAGCGGCCGGGCCCCGGTCGTCACGGCGGACCGCTGGCTCAGCCGGCATGGGTGGAGAACAGACCTCCGGTCGGGCCCTGCTTGTCGCCGCCCTGGGCCTTCTTCAGGGCGTTGGCCAGGCCCTCGATCGTGAGGGACTGCAGGATGACCCGGCCGTTGCCCTCCAGGGTGGCCAGGGACAGGCCCTCGCCGCCGAAGACGGCGTTCATGATCCCCTGGCGGTTGAGGCCGCCGACGCGCTGGACGCCGTACTCGATGCCCTCCTCGAAGGCGACCACACATCCGGTGTCGACCTCGATGCGGCCGCCGAAGTCCGCCGGGTTCAGGTCGATGAAGTTGCCCGCGCCGGCGATGATCACCGTGCCGTGCCCGGTGAACTTCTCCAGGATGAAGCCCTCGCCGCCGCTCATGCCGGTGCGTCCGCCGGCGAAGGCGATGCCGAACTCGACGCTGGACTCGGCGGCCACGAAGGCGTCCTTCTCGGCGAACCACGCGCGCGTGCCGTCCAGCTCCAGGGCGCGCATCTCACCGGGGAGCACGCCCGCGAAGCCGACCGTGCCCTCGCCGCCCTGGGCCGTGAAGTACTGGAAGGCCAGCGACTCGCCGGCGAGCATGCGCTGCCCGACCTGCATGGCGGTGCCCATGGCCTGGCGCAGCAGCCCGCCCATGCCGCCGGAGCCGCCCTGCTGCTGTCCGCCGCCGCCCGACGGGCCGGACAACCGGGTCTCCATGGTCACGTTCGCCGTCTTGAACAGGAACTTCCCGGCCTCGCAGTACACGGTCTGGCCGGGACTCAGGTTGACGACCGCCATCTGCATGGCGTTGCCGACGATCTCTTGCTGAAGGGTCACGTGAGGGAGAACGCGTCAGGCGGACGGAAGAGTTCCGGACCGGCGGTACGCCGGTCCGGAAGGGTGACGCGGGGGCGCCCCGGTGCTGTCCGGCCGGGGCGCCCCACGCGCGCGTGAGCGGGGATCAGCCGCCCAGCTCCTGGTGACGGGCGGCCAGGCCGCTCGCGCCCCGCTCGGTCAGCGAGCCGAACAGGCGCAGCCGGGAGATGCCGCCGTCGGGGAAGATGTCGATCCGCGCGTGCGTGCCGACCGCCGCCTCGGGCAGGACGAAGCGGTGGCTGGTGTCGGGCTGGAGGCGGGTGCGCGGCAGGACCTCGGTCCACTCGCCGTCCTCGCCGTCCCGGACGGAGACCGACGCCCAGCCTGCGCTGTTGCCCTTGAGGTAGGCGGTGTCGATCTCGACGGCGCGGATCGCGGACTGGGCCACGAGCCGGTAGCGGATCCAGTCGTTGCCCTGGTCGCGGCGGCGGCGGGTCTCCCAGCCGTCGTCCATCTTGCGCGAGCGGCCCGGCTGGATGGTGTTGGTGGCCGGCGAGTAGAAGAGGTTGGAGGCGTCCTCGACCTGGCCGCCGTTCTCCAGCGCGACCACGTCGAAGGTGCCGAGGGCCGCCAGCCACTCGGGGTCCGGGACGACCTCGCCGTACACCCGCAGGCGGGCGATGCCGCCGTCGGGGTGCTGGTTGATCCGCAGGTGGGTGAAGCGCTGCTCGACGGTGACCTCGAAGCCGTTGGCCGCGTGCCCGCCGACCGGGGTGCGCGGGACGAGGGTGATCCACTTCACGTCGTCGCCGAGCAGCTCCCCGGGCGACGGCGAGCCGGGTACGCAGGCGCCCTCGACGGAGACGGCCTGCGGGTAGTTGCCGCGGAAGTGGGCGGTGTCGATCACGATGCCGCGGATCACCCCGGGCGCGCCGAGGCGGACCAGCGCCCAGTCGTGGTCCTCGGCGGTGGGCCAGGGGTGCTCGGCGGAGACACCGCGGCGGCGGCGGGTCTCCCAGCCGTCCATGATCTTGCCCTTGTGGCCGAAGTGCTCGGGGTCGAACTCGGCCCGCTCGGGCACCAGCAGGTTCTCCCGCTGGGCGAAGAACTCGTCGTTGGCGGCGATGACACCGGCGCCGAGCTGCCGGTCGGCGAGGTTGGCGTACTGGGTGAAGGGGAAGTCGGCGGTGCGGTAGTCCGCGTACGGGTCGCCGCCTCCGTAGGGGTTCGCGTCGCCGGTGAAGCTGGGTATCGCCGTCACGGTGATCAGTTCTTCCTTTCGAGGCTCGGTGGGTGGGGTTCAACGGGTCCGGCTGAGCAGCGTCCCCTTCGGTTCGGTGAACTCGCCGTCGGCGACGATGCGTTCGCCGCGCAGCCAGGTGGACTTGACGACGCCGTACAGGGTCCTGCCGGCGTAGGCGGTGACCCGGTTGCGGTGCTGGAGGCCGGCCGGGTCGACGGTGAAGGTCTCGTCGGGGGCGAGGACGGCGAAGTCGGCGTCGCGGCCGGCCTCGATGGCGCCCTTGTGGGTCAGCCCGGCCAGCTCCGCGGTCCGCGCGGACATCCAGCGGACGACGTCCTCCAGGGTGTGGCCGCGCTTGCGGGCCTCGGTCCACACCGCCGGCAGGCTCACCTGGAGGCCGGCGATGCCGCCCCAGGCGGTGGCGAAGTCGTCGGTCTTCAGGTCGGCGGTGGAGGGCGAGTGGTCGGTGACCACGCAGTCGATGGTGCCGTCGGCCAGGGCCTCCCACAGCAGGTCCTGGTTGGCGGACTCGCGGATGGGCGGGCAGCACTTGAACTCGCTGGCGCCGTCGGGGACTTCCTCGGCGGTCAGGGTGAGGTAGTGCGGGCAGGTCTCCACGGTGACGCGCACGCCCTCGGCGCGGGCGGCGCGGATCAGCGGCAGGGCGTCGCTGGAGGACAGGTGCAGCACGTGCACACGGGCGTTCAGGCGCCGGGCCTGCGCGATGAGGTTCGCGATGGCGGTGTCCTCGGCGTCGCGCGGGCGGGAGGCGAGGAAGTCTGCGTACTTCGGGCCGCCGTGCTGCGGGGCGCTCTGCAGGTGGTGCGGGTCCTCGGCGTGCACGATGAGCAGCCCGTCGAACCCGGCGATCTCGGCCATCGACTGGGCGAGCTGGTCCTGGTCGAGGTGCGGGAACTCGTCCACGCCCGACGGGGAGAGGAAGCACTTGAAGCCGAAGACGCCGGCGTCGTGCAGCGGGCGCAGGTCCTTGACGTTGTCGGGCAGGGCGCCGCCCCAGAAGCCGACGTCGATGTGCGCCTTGTCCCGGGCCACGTCCTGCTTGATCCGCAGGTGCTCGACCGTGGTGGTGGGCGGCAGGGAGTTGAGCGGCATGTCGATCAGGGTGGTGATGCCGCCGGCCGCCGCCGCGCGGGTGGCGGTCCAGAAGCCCTCCCACTCGGTGCGGCCCGGGTCGTTGACGTGCACATGGGTGTCGACCAGGCCGGGCAGCAGCACATGGTCGCCGACGTCCTCCAGGCGGGCCGTGGCCGGAACCTCGGCGTCGTACGGCAGGACGGCCGTGATCTTCCCGCCGGACACCGTGACCGTGGCGGCCCGCGTTCCCTCCGGAGTGATCACTCGCGTCGAGCGCAGCACCAGTTCAGCGTCGGACACCCGAACCCCTCTCTCTCCCGCCGTCTTCACGTTTAGGAAACGGGATTTACACCCACGTAACGGACTTCAACGTTCTGTTGAAGGAGTCTTCACTTCCGCTACTCCGCCGTCAAGAGGCACCCTTCGGGGTGGCATGCAGGAGGTACCCACTCTGGACGTTTCCACAAAGCGGAATTAGAATTCCAACAAGCAGAACGTAGCTACGTACAAGCGGGGAGTCAACCGACTGCCGGGTAGGCTTCTGCTCTCCCGCCAGTCCCGAAAGGAACGCGCCGTGCCGACGTCCAGCGCCAGCACCACCGACTCCGCCAAGCCCTCCGCCGCAGGCGGTGTGCAGTCCCTGGAGCGCGCCTTCGACCTGCTCGAGCGGATGGCGGACGCGGGCGGCGAGGTGGGCCTGAGTGAACTGTCCGCGGCCAGCGGCCTGCCGCTGCCGACCATCCACCGCCTGATGCGCACGCTGGTCGCCTGCGGCTACGTGCGCCAGCAGGCCAACCGGCGCTACGCGCTCGGCCCCCGCCTGATCCGCCTCGGCGAGTCCGCCTCCCGGCTGCTCGGCACCTGGGCCCGGCCGTATCTGGCCCGGCTGGTGGAGGAGACCGGCGAGACGGCCAACATGGCGCTGCTCGACGGCGACGAGATCGTGTACGTCGCCCAGGTGCCGTCCAAGCACTCGATGCGCATGTTCACCGAGGTGGGCCGACGGGTCCTGCCGCACTCCACCGGCGTCGGCAAGGCGCTGCTCGCCGGGGTCCCGGACGACGAGGTGCGGGCGCTGCTGGCCCGCACCGGCATGCCCGCGGCCACCGAGAAGACCATCACCACGCCGGAGGGGTTCCTCGCGGCGCTGGAGGAGGTACGCCGGATGGGCTACGCGGTGGACGACAACGAGCAGGAGATCGGCGTGCGCTGCCTCGCGGTGTCCGTGCCCGACTCCCCCACGGCGGCAGCCATCTCCATCTCCGGACCGGCCGGCCGGGTCACGGAGCCGGCCACGGAGAAGATCGTGCCGGTGCTCCAGCAGATCGCCCGCGAGCTTTCGGCGGCCCTGGCCAGCCAGAACCAGGGTTGAGCGGCACGGCGCCGAGGACGCCGTCCGGCCGTTCGACCCGTCCGGCTGAGTAGCCGTACTCATGTGGCCGCCGTGCCCGCGCGGGCAGGGTGGCGGGCATGGATCTCCCCGTCGCCCCGCCGGCCTTCGACGCCACCGGTGGCCCCGGTCCGCGTCGGCGCGCCGGCCTGGGCGCCGACATCGGTGCCGGTTGCGGACTGGTGTTCCTGGAACTGGCCGCCCTGGTGGTCATCTTCGGCCTGTGGTGGCTGTCCGGGTTCAGCCTCGACCCGGACCGGACCGTCACCGCCGACCCGCTGTGGAACTACCTGATCGCCGTCGGCGCGGTCGGGGCGGTCGCCCTCGTGGCGACCGTGATCGCCGCGCGGGCCGGGGCCGTCGTCACCGTGGTCTCCCAGGGCCTCATGGCCGCCCTGGTGTGCCTGATCGTCGTCGGCGGGTCCGCCGGGCAGTCCCACGAGGACCAGCGGTGCCGCGAGACCCCGGCGGCACCGGGTTGCCGGGGCACCCGCTGACCAGGGCCGGGCCCCGACCTCGCCGCCGACCAGCGTCCCGACCGCCCCGGACCGGCGGTCGACCACGCCCCTGCCGACACCCGCCACCCGGCAGGCGCCGACCACCACCCGGCCGACCCCACCGCGCCCCCGCCACACCGCTGCCGGCGCCCGGCTAGCGGCGGGGCGGCTCGCCGAACAGGTCCACCGCGGCGCGTACCTCCGCCAGGCCCCGGGCCAGCGCGCTCATCGAGCCGATCGCGCCGGCGATCAGCAGCAGGGAGGCGCGCAGCCGCGGGATCTCCGGTACGCCTCCGGCGGCCATCGCCGCCAGGGCCGCCAGTTCGTCCTCGGCTATCGCCCGGTCGGGGAAGTCCGCCGGTAACGCGGCGAGCCGGCGGCGCAGCAGGGCCACGGCGGTACGCAATTCCGCCACTCTCGGGTCCTCGTCGATGCCGGTCACCGGCCTCTGTCCCAAGCTCCGCAACGCAGCCCTCCCCGTCGGCACGCCCTTGTGCGCGGGCCAGTAAACGCCACCTCCGGGCCCGAGCGCCACAGTGCGGACCGAAATTCAGCCCAACGGAACCGGCACCGCGCACACGGCCGGATTCCGTCGCCACCGGCTTGCCGAGCGCGGCCGGATTCCGTCGCCACCGGCTTGCCGAGCGCGGCCGGATTCCGTCGCCACCGGGTATGCAGGTGCCATGACGGAGAAGCGGGAACCTCACGGGGAAGTCGCGGGGCTGCTGCTCGCCGCCGGCGGCGGCCGACGGCTCGGCGGACGCCCCAAGGCACTGCTGACGCACCGGGGGCGGCCCCTGGTCGAGCACGCGGTGGGGGTGCTGCGCGCGGCCGGGTGCGGGCGGATCCATGTGGTGCTGGGCGCGGCGGCGGACGAGGTGCGGGCCCGCGCCGAGCTGGACGGCTGTGTGCTGGTGGACAACCCGGAGTGGGCCGAGGGCATGGGCTCCTCGCTGCGCGCGGGACTGGCCTCGCTCGCCGGCACGGGGGCGCGTGCGGCGCTGGCGGCCCTGGTGGACCAGCCCGGCATCGGACCGGCCGCGGTGGCCCGGGTGCTGGACGCCTACCGGGACGAGCGGTCGCTGGTCTCGGCCGCCTACGGCGGGGTACGCGGCCATCCGGTGCTGTTCGGCGCGGCGCACTGGGCGGGCATCGCCGAGGCGGCCACCGGCGACCGCGGGGCCCGGACCTATCTCCAGGCGCACCGGGCTCGGCTGCGGCTGGTGGAGTGCGGGGACGTGGCCGAGCCGTACGACATCGACACCGAGGCGGACCTGAGCCACCTTGAGTGAACGGGGTGGCACCCAGCGCCACCTTCGCTCGACTCAGAGAATCTCGACGTCAACAGACCATTGAAGTTCCACGATGAGGAAACTACTATCCACTGTTCAGAAGCGTCCGACCGCACAGTGGGCGCTGTCTGTCCTATTCGTGCCACTTGGCACCCGGTGCCACCGCTGAAGGAAGTGACAGCTCATGTCCGCACCAGCGCCGTCCCCGCTGGCCATCGTCGACGCCGAGCCCCTGCCCCGGCAGGAGGAGGTCCTCACCGACGCGGCGCTCGCCTTCGTGGCGGAGCTGCACCAGCGGTTCACCCCGCGCCGTGACGAACTCCTCGCCCGCCGGGCCGAGCGCCGCGCCGAGATCGCCCGCACCTCCACGCTCGACTTCCTGCCGGAGACGGCCGCCATCCGCGCGGACGACTCCTGGAAGGTCGCCCCGGCCCCGGCCGCGCTGAACGACCGGCGCGTCGAGATCACCGGGCCCACCGACCGGAAGATGACCATCAACGCGCTCAACTCGGGCGCGAAGGTCTGGCTCGCCGACTTCGAGGACGCCTCCGCGCCCACCTGGGAGAACGTCGTCCTCGGCCAGCTCAACCTGATCGACGCCTACACCCGCAGCATCGACTTCACCGACGAGCGCACCGGCAAGTCGTACGCGCTGCGCCCGAACGAGGAGCTGGCGACCGTCGTCATGCGCCCGCGCGGCTGGCACCTGACCGAGCGGCACCTCGTCGACGCCGACGGCACGCCGGTCCCCGGTGCCCTGGTCGACTTCGGCCTGTACTTCTTCCACAACGCCCAGCGGCTGCTCGACCTCGGCAAGGGCCCGTACTTCTACCTGCCCAAGACCGAGTCGCACCTCGAAGCCCGCCTGTGGAACGAGGTGTTCGTCTTCGCCCAGGACTACGTCGGCATCCCGCAGGGCACCATCCGCGCCACCGTCCTGATCGAGACGATCACGGCGGCGTACGAGATGGAGGAGATCCTCTACGAACTGCGCGACCACGCCGCCGGGCTGAACGCCGGCCGCTGGGACTACCTGTTCTCCATCGTGAAGAACTTCCGTGACGGCGGGGCCAGGTTCGTCCTCCCGGACCGCAACGCGGTCACGATGACGGCCCCGTTCATGCGGGCGTACACCGAACTCCTGGTCCGCACCTGCCACAAGCGCGGTGCGCACGCCATCGGCGGCATGGCGGCCTTCATCCCGTCCCGCAAGGACCCGGAGGTCAACAAGGTGGCCTTCGAGAAGGTCCGCGCCGACAAGGACCGTGAGGCGAACGACGGTTTCGACGGCTCCTGGGTCGCCCACCCCGACCTGGTGCCCATCGCCATGGAGTCCTTCGACAAGGTCCTCGGCGACAAGCCCAACCAGAAGGACCGGCTGCGCGAGGACGTCCACGTCGAGGCGGCCGACCTGATCGCCATCGACTCGCTCGACGCCAAGCCGACGCACGAGGGCCTGGTCAACGCCGTCCAGGTCGGCATCCGTTACATCGAGGCCTGGCTGCGCGGGCTCGGCGCCGTCGCCATCTTCAACCTGATGGAGGACGCCGCCACCGCCGAGATCTCCCGCTCGCAGATCTGGCAGTGGATCAACGCCGGGGTCGAGTTCGACAACGGCGAGAAGGCCACCCCGGAGCTGGCCCGCAAGGTCGCCGCCGAGGAACTCGACGCCCTCCGCAAGGAGATCGGCGAGGAGGCCTTCGCGGCCGGCCACTGGCAGGAGGCGCACGACCTGCTGCTCCAGGTGTCCCTGGACGAGGACTACGCCGACTTCCTCACCCTGCCGGCGTACGAGCGGCTGCGCGGCTGACCGTCACGGCCATGCGTGGGCCCGGGGGCTTCCCCCCGGGCTCTTCGCCGTATCCCGGCCGTGTCCCGGCTCACCCCAGGTGCGCCGACCAGTCCTGCTCCGCGGCCGGCTTGCCGTGCAGGTCGGGGACCCGCTTCAGCCAGTCCGGGCGGCCCGCCTGGGTCCGGGCCGCGCGGGCGGCCTCCTCGGCGGCCAGCTGCTCGCGGCTCGGGAAGTCGGTGGGCAGCCACTCGGCCGACAGCCGCACCCGGTCCAGCAGATAGCCCACGTAGGCGTCCCGGACGTCGTCGGGCGTGGCGAAGGCGGCGTCCTCGGCGAGCCAGGCGTCCGGCACCTCGGCGACGATCCCGCGCAGCAGTTCCTCGGTCACCCGGGGCGCCAGCTCGGCGTCGGCGGCGCGCACGTCGGGGCCGTAGTGACCGAGGGCGTGGTGCCGGAAGTCGTACCGCCTGCCCGGGGCCGTGGTGTCCCAGCGGTGGTGGAAGACGAGGGCGGCACCGTGGTCGATGAGCCACAGCCGGGCCGGCGCGGTGCCGAGCGTGGGCCAGACCATCAGGTTGGAGCTGTGGACCGTACGGTCGACGTTGACGGTCAGCGCGTCCAGCCAGACGATCCGGCCGGCCTCCAGCGGGTCCACCGGGAAGCTCTGGGCGATCTTCGGGGTGAAGTCCCGGGCACCCGGCAGATAGTCCATGCCGAGGTTCACGCCCGCGCTGGCGCCGTGCAGGTCACGCACCTCCTGGTGCGGCTCGGCGGCGGCGATGGCGGGGTCGAAGTGCACGAGCACCAGCTCGGGAAAGCGCAGACCGAGCGCCCGCGCGAGCTCCCCCACGATGACCTCGGCGACCAGCGCCTTGTGCCCCTGCGCGGAACCGGTGAACTTGACGACGTACGTACCGAGATCATCGGCTTCGACGACCCCGGGGACGGAGCCGCCGGAGCGCAGGGGTTCGATGTAGCGGGTCGCGGTGACTTCCCTCAGCACTTTCGAAGGCTCCCCCGCTCGCTGAGCTTGCATTCCATGATCGCCTCTAGAGGTCTCGGTCCGGTCAAACTGCCACGATCAGCCCTGGGGAGAATCTGGGGAGTTTCGACTGGCACGCTCGTGTCCCTCTCTCCCCAGCAGTCCGTCGATGGTCGTACGCCCCTTGCCACCGGCCTCCGGCATGAAGTGAGCATAGTAACGAAGGGTGACAACCGGAGAGGAGTGCCCGAGCCGCGCGCACAGCACAGCAAACGGGGCCGACGCGATCCCCAAGCACTCCGGGGGGGTGAGAGAGCGCCGGCAAACGCTGGCGGGGCAGAACCATCAGGGCGACCCGTGATCAGCCCACACGCTGCGCTCGGGTGTCGCCCGGTGCCGACCAGCGGCTCCGACCGGGGTCGGCCGCGCGGGGTGTGGTGCCCAGGTCTTGGCCACGGTGCAGGTGTTCGTCTCCTGCCGTTCGGCGATCCCGGCAGTGATCGAGCCGAGTCGGTCTACCGTGGTTGTGGGCTCTGCTTTCTGAGTCTTCGACTGGTGGGTGGTACAGCATCGTGGCCGTGCTCGGCACCCTGGCCGGTGCCGCCCTGGCGGGCTATGTCCAGCGGTCCGGTGACCAGCGAGCCCGCGACCACACGCACCGCCAGAAGGTGGCGCGCGCCGTCGCCGAACTGCTGGAGGCCATCATCCGCCACCGTGAGGCGCACTGGCTGACCGTCGCGTTCCGGCGCGCCGGGGCCGGCGGGACGGAGCAGGAGCGCACGGCCCGGGCAGCCACCCGCAGCACGGCCACGGTCGCCCGCGACCGGGTCGGACTCCTCGTCGTCTCGGATCCCGCGCTGCTGGAAGCCGCCGAAACCGCGTGGCGGACGGCAGTGGACCTGCACGACATACACCTGGGTCCGGCGACCGACGGCCGGTTCCCACCCGACGTCGAGACAGCACTGGAGGCCACCCGGGACCGGTGCCGTGACGCCCACACCGCACCCCGCATCGCAGGATCCGCGTACGTCCACGCCCGTTGAGAGGGTGTCAGTGGCAGAAGGCGCCTTCGCCGGAGCGCGCGCCGCGTCCACCGGCATGGGTTTCGGACGCGTGCTCGCCCCGTCGCGGCGACGGCCATGAGGGTGCAGCTACCTGCCGGGCGGACGCCCTCACCCAGCGTCGGCGCGAGCGACCCCGCCACGATCACCGTCCCGGAACATGACCGCCTCGGCATCCCTCGCACGTCCGGCACCACGCTCAATCACTCCCCGCTGACAGCACTACCGCCATCCAGCCCCGTAGGGTGACATCATGCGACCCCGCCCACCCCGACCCAGCACCTCAGCAAAGGCAAAGAAAAGACAAAGCCCCTCTTAAGCGCCAGGTCAGGAAGGGTCCTCCCCGCCGACGCGGGGTGTTCCGGCCGGTCTCGGCCCCCTAGACCCGCGGACTGGGTCCTCCCCGCCGACGCGGGGTGTTCCGCCTCCCGAGGGCTGGCGATGTACGCGGGCGTGTCCTCCCCTCCGAGGCCGGGGGTCGCCTCAAGGCGGCCTCCCAGGACTCCAGGTGCCCCGGTTCCGGGCGTATGCAAGGAATCATCGTTTGAACGCGATGCGGGGCAGCATCCGGCCCCACGGGCTGCCCAAACATCCGTCAGCCCGTATCAATGAGCGTTTTCAGCGCTGACGCTCCAGGGTGAGGATGGCTGCGGCGATTGACGACAGGCGGTTCTGTCCCCGTCGGCCGGGGAGCATGCCCGCGCGAGGCGGCCCGCGTGATCGTTCAGACTCCCGGATCGGTTTCGACCGGACCCGGGCGCCGGGCACGCACCGCTTCCAGCTGGGCGGCGAAGGACAGCCCGAGGAAGAGCGCGACGGAGGTCAGATAGGCCCACAGCAGCAGGGACATGAAGGCGCTCAGGGGACCGTAGACGGCGTCGAACGAACCGCTGACGTCGAGATAGAGACTCAGCAGCCAGGTCAGTGTCGTCCACAGCACCAGATACACCGCGGCACCGAAGGCGAGCCATGTGTAGCCGGGCTGTTTCCGGCGCGGTGCGCGGCGGAAGACGGTACTGGCCGACACGAGGGCCAACAGCAGGCCGAACGGCCAGCGCAGGACGGTCCAGGCCCGCTGGGCGCTGTCGTCGAGGTGGTAGACGGCCACCGCCGCCGAGGCGAGGTCGTCCCCGGCGACCATGACAACGAACCCCAGGCCGAGCGGCAGTCCGGCGCTGACGGACATCACCAGGCCGCGCAGATACTTCCGGTGGAAGGGGCGGTCGCGTTCGTTGCCGTAGATGCGGTTGGCACCGCGCTCGATCTGGCACATCGCGGTGGTGACGTTGACCAGTGAGAAAACGGCACCGAACCAGAGGGCGACCGCGGCGCCGTCGCCCGCCGTGCGCCGGCTGCGGCCGAGCGCGTCGTCGACGACACCGGCGCTGGGGCCCCGGGCGATCCTGTGGATCGTCAGTTCCGCGAGCCTGCCGATGTCCTCCGTGTGCAGCGTGGTGGACAGGCCCACGAAGGCGATCGCCAGGGGGACGACGGCGAGAACCGTCTGGAGAGCGAGGGCGCGGGAGTGACTGAACCCGTCGGCGTAACGGAACCGGACGAAGGCGTCCCGCAGCAGCCGCCAGCCGCCGTAACGGCGCAGCACCGCCCATGCCTCGTCGGCGGACAGTTCTTCTCCGCTCATGTCCCGTGTCTCGGGGACCTTTGTCGCGGTACCCATTCACTTCCCCCGTTCCGGCAGCGGTACGGTCAGGGCGCCGGGCCCGGCCTCCCCGGCCGGGCGGCGTCCCGGCGTCACCGGGCCGCCGCCCGGTTCCCGCGGCTGAGCGGGCTCGAGGACGGACTCGGCACGCCGGAAGCCGCGGTACTCCACGGGCGCGCCCGCCGAGGGGCCGCCGCGCGCGTAGCCGGTGTCCGCTGCCGGTGACGGCCTCGCCGCCCTGCCGCGCGGCAGGGCCCGTACGGCACGCCTCCAGCCCCTCATCCCCTGCGGCTCCGGCAGCAGGTCGAGCCGCCCGTCGTCGGGACGGGTGCCCGGGAGCGATGTCGTCCCGCCCTGTACGGCGCCGGCGTTGCCGAACGGCACCACGCGGTCCGTACGACGCGGGGGCGGGACGTCGCCGGGGCGGACGCCCGGCCTCGTGCGAGGGATCCGGAGCGCGCGGAGAAGCGCCGGCACCGTGCAGGCGGCCCGGCTGCGGTCGTCGGCACGCTCCGGCATCACGGTGTCCAGCCACGCGCCGGCCAGGACGGCGAAGCGGGTCGCGGCCGGACTGATGCCCTCGACGTGCTGGGGGCCTCCCCGGATCTCCCACCGGGCGGTCGGGCAGGTGCCTGCGGTACAGCAGTCGGCATGCGTACTCCCCTGGTCGGCGTCTCGCCGCGATGTCCGGGCGGAGGCGGAGCTCTCCGGCTGACCGCCGTATGCCCGCTGAGCCCCGGAGCAGACGGGTCTCGCGCGGCTCATTCCGCGTCAGGGCATCGCCGGGGCCGCACCGGTGCGGCCGGTCGGCCTCGGAGGGCCTGCGTGGGCGGCGCCGTCCGGAGCGGGGAGTGCCGGAGTGCCCGCCGGGCATCCTGATTCTCGGGCTCGCGCGGCGGCCCCGCCGAAGCGCCCTCATGACCGAACGGGAGATACGACGTGATACTCGACGGCGTGCCGACGGCCCAGGCACAGGCCCAGGCCCAGGGCACCGCGACCGACGCGGCAGTCCGCAAGCAGCGGCTGCGCCGCCGCCTGGAGCGGCTGATCGGCATCGCCGCCACCGAAGGCAACGAGCTCGTCCCGCTGCGCAACGGAGACGAGATCTTTCCCGCGATGCTCAGGGCGATCGGTTCGGCCCAGCACACGATCGACATGATGACGTTCGTGTACTGGCGCGGCCAGATCGCCCGGGACTTCGCCGTCGCGCTCGCCGAGCGCGCCCGGGCGGGGGTACGCGTCCGGCTGCTGCTGGACGGTTTCGGCGCCAAGGAGATCGAACAGCGGCTGCTGGACCTCATGGACGCGGCGGGTGTGCAGGTGGCCTGGTTCCGCAAGCCGGTCTGGCTGTCGCCGTACAAGCAGAACCACCGTTGCCACCGCAAGGCGCTCGTCGTCGACGAGCGGACCGCGTTCACCGGGGGCGTCGGCATCGCGGAGGAATGGTGCGGGGACGCCCGCGGCCCGGGAGAGTGGCGCGACACCCACGTCCAGGTGAGCGGGCCCGCCGTGGACGGCATCGCGGCCGCCTTCGCGCAGAACTGGGCCGAGTGCCACGACGAACTTTTCGACGACCGCGACCGCTTCACCGAGCACCCGCAACCGGGCTCGTCGGTCGTCCAGGTCGTGCGCGGCTCGGCCAGCATCGGCTGGCAGGACATGCAGACGCTCATGCGGGTCATGCTCACCTCCGCCGAGGAGCGCTTCCGCCTCGCCACCGCCTACTTCGCGCCCGACGCCTACTTCGTCGACCTGCTGTGCCGGACCGCCCGGAGAGGCGTGCGGGTGGAAATCCTCCTCCCCGGCCCCCACACCGACCAGCGCGCCTGCCAGCTCGCCGGCCAGCACCACTACACACGGCTGCTGGAAGCGGGTGTCCGTATTCGCCAGTACCAGCCGACCATGATGCACGCCAAGATCATCACCGTGGACTCGGTGGCCGCCCTGATCGGGTCTACCAACTTCAACCGCAGGTCCATGGACCACGACGAGGAGGTCATGCTCGCCGTGCTGGACGAGACGTTCACCGCCGCACTCGACCGCGACTACGACGCGGACGTGCGGCGCAGCGACGAGATCGACCTGGACCGGTGGAGACGGCGGACCCTGCTCCAGCGCGCCAGGGAAGCCGCCGTCACCCCGATCCGGCACTTCCTGTGACCGGACGGCCGCCCGTTGCGGACCCGTCGCCGCACGCACACGGAACCCGTCGGCACCACCGGCGCCGCCCACGGCCCCTTCCTCCGAAGACGTGAGCGCCGGACCGGACAGCGAGGTGCCCCCGAGTGCAGCGCCAAGGGAGAACGCCCCTGTCCGATGGGCCCGGGCACGCCGCGACGGCGGCCTCCCCACCGACCCGGAAGTGTTCCGCCGTGGAAGGGCCACCACGCAGGGCGACACCAGACCACATGGGCTGCCCCAAACGGCCAGCCCGCATCAGTCACTCAGCGTGTCCACCGTATTGATGGGCCGGGAACACGCTGCCACCGGGAACTGGTCTCGGCGACGGATTCCCTGGGGAGAATCTGGGGAGTATCCGCCTCGCTGGGGAGCGCGTGGGGAGAATCGACCACACGAGACGGCACACCCGTGAAAGACGCTGAAAGACACAACTCCCCTGGTCAGCAGAGGGCACGGTGGAATCACCGCAGGTCCGCGCCCCTAACCGGACAACTTCACGACATACGTGCCGAGATCATCGGCCTCGACGACACCGGGGACGGAGCCGCCGGAGCGCAAGGGTTCGATGTAGCGGGTGGCGGCGACTTCTCTCAACACTTCCGAAGGCTCCCCACTCGCTGACCTCGCATTCCATGGCCCCATCCAGGGCGCCGCGGTCCGGGCACATGTCCACGATCGCGCCGGAGGCCCTTGCTCCGGCCTCAAGGCACGAAGTGAGCATAGTAACCAAGCGTGACAGCCGGGGACGGACGCCCGAGCCATCGCGCCGGCACCCCTGCGGACTCTCCGCCTCCGACCGGCCGATGCCGAACCGCCGCACGGCAGGGTCGTCCGGGTGCTCCGCAGCAGCAGTGGGTCGGCCGGCGGAAACGGCTCACGTACTCCCGGACTCCTTCGCACGGCGGCTCTCGCACTGATCGAGCGGTGCGTCAGGGCGCCATCATCGATATCCCGAACGGCACGGCCTGCGGGGCCGACTCGGTGCCGTCGGCGGCCACGGCGGTGACGACGTAGTAGTAGTACGCCCGCGCCAGACCGGGGTCCTTGTACGTCAGTGCCGTAACCCCCGTGGCGATGCGGCGCTCAGGGGTGAAGACGTCCGCGCTGGACGTGGACCGGTAGACGTTGTACGAGACGGTTGCCCCCTGGTCGCACGCGCCGACCTCCCAGTCGAGCTGGACGTAGTCCGCGCCCCTGCCGCCCCCGGTGATCCGGGGAGTGGCCGGTCCGGTGAGGACCGGGCAGGCCACGGTGGCTTCGGCCATCGGCGAGAAGTCGGACCACTGGCTGTGCGTGCTGACGGCGCGCACCACGTAGTGCCAGGTCTTGCCGGCGGGCACGTTCTCGTTCGTGAAGGTCGTTCCTGTGATGAGCGGGGAGACCGAGTAGGCCGTCGCCGGGTCCGTGCCGGTCGTGCGGTAGACGTAGTAGCCGGCCACATCGGCCGACGTGCTCGCGGTCCACTCCACGTTGACGTTGCCGTCGGCGGCCGTCGCGGTGACCGAGGCGGGCGCGGCCGGCTTCTCGTAGACCGGCAGGCGCTTGCCGTAGACGGTGCCGTAGCCGGGCTGGGGCATCGGGGAGACGTTGCCGGCCGCGTCGACGGCGCGGACGGTGTAGCCGAACTGCTGGCCGGCCGGGGTATTGGTGTCCAGGTACTCGGCTTCCCGCACCACGGCGATCTGCTCCCACGCGCCGAACGTCGCCGCACGCATGACGAGGTAGTGGTCCGTGTCGTCGGTGTTGGGCGTCCAGACGAGGTGCACGCCGTCCGAGCCGTTCCAGGCGTTGAGGCCGTACGGCATGTGCGGCGGGGTGACGTCGCCGGTGCGGGTGGCCGAGGCCGTCGCTGACGGGTTCGACTCCGTGCCGTGGGTCGTGACCGTCCTGACCTGGTAGTAACGCACCTCGCGGACGGGCGCCGCGTAGTCGTCGTAGGCGGGGCCGGTGACCGGCGTCTCGGTCAGCCGGGTCCAGGGACCGTCGGCCGACTCGGCGGCGTAGACGTGGAACCGGTGGGCCGTGTCACCGTCGTACCGCCATCCTACGGTGTTGCGGTCGACCCAGCCGTTGGCGGAGACGGCCGTCGGCGGCAGCGGCTTGGCCTCGGTGGCGTCGAGCCGGACGGGCGCGGAGTACGGGGAGGCGTTGCCCGCACTGTCCTTGGCCCGCACGCGGTAGTAGTAGGTCGTGCCCACGGCGGCGGCCGGGTCGGTCAGGGCGGAGCTCTGCGTGGGGGTGCCGACCGAGGCGAACGGCCCCTCGGGCGTGACGGCTCGCTGCACCTCGTAGGAGCTCGCCCCGCTCACCGCGGACCAGGAGAGCCGGGCGCCGGCGGACGGGTCGTACGTGGCCGTGAGCCCGGTGGGCACGACGGGGGCCGTCCTGTCGGCGCTGACGACGCTCGTCACGGCGGACTGCGCGGAGACGTTGCCGGAGCGGTCGACGGCGCGGAGGGCGTACTCGTAGGTGGCGCCGGTGGCCGGGGGCGCTTCGGTGAAGGTGGTGCCCGTGATCAGGGAGGAGTTGCGCAGGCTCCAGCCGCTGGTGCCGGCGGTGCGGCGGTAGACGCGGTAACCGGCCGCGTCCATCTCGTAGTTGCGGGACCAGGTCAGGGTCGTCTTCAGGGTGGACGCCGAGTAGCTCGACTTCACGCCGGCCGGGGCCAAGGGGGCGGTCTTGTCGTACGTGGCGCCGATGACCGGCGTGTAGGAGAAGGAGACGTTGGCGGTGCCGGTGAAGGCGGCGAAGTCCACGCGCAGGGTGTGGGTCCCGCGCGGGATCGTGAGGCGGACGGTCTTGCGCTGGGTCGAGCTGACGTTGCGCCACAGGTCGATCTTGCGGGTGCCGTCGAGGTAGACGCGGGCGCCGTCCTGGACGGCGACGCTCAGGTCGAAGGGGCCGCCGGAGCCGAAGTTGCGGGTGGTGCTCCAGCGGACGCCGAAGTAGTCGTTCGGCAGGGTCACGCCCGAGGGGTCGCCGGAGCCGTAGTTCTCGGCGATGGCGGTATCGCAGACGGTGGCCTTCGGAGTGCCGGAGAAGGCGGTGTTGGCGTAGTACTGGGCCTTCCACACGCCGGGCGAGCAGTTCACGGCCGCATGCGCGGTCGCGGGGAAGGCGAGCCCGGCCAGGGCAGTGGCCAGGGAGAGCACGGCCGCTCCACCTGTACGGCGCGCCGCGCCGAGGGATATTCGCATCTACGGATGCTCACACTTCGATGAGGAGATGAGGACAAGGCGTGTATGCCGCCCCAAGAGTGCCATTTGAGAGATCACTTGCGATAGGTGGTTTGTGCGGCGAGGCCACCGACGGGAGGGCCGCACAGGTGACGAAACGCAGTCACCAGGGGTTGTCCCGTAACGGGTGCGGTGGTTAACGAACGCCAGGCCGCCGCCCTCGAACCAGAGGACCCACACACCGCCCACCAACTGGAGACGCGGACATCGGCAGCAAGACCGGCACGATCCGCACCGAGCACGGTGTGAACCGTTGGAGCGGCAGAGCCGTCATGCCGGCCCTCGACCGGCCGTCGCGGATGCCGCCGAACCCGAGGGAGTGCTGATCGATGTGGTCCAGCGTCGTGGCCGTGCTCGGCACCCTGGCCGGTGCCGCCCTGGCTCGGACTGCCAAGCGGCGCGGCGACCTGACCCAGACCCTCTACGAGGCCGTCCGCGAATCCGTCACGTTCCTGTTCAACGACTCCATCGCCACCCTCGACGACCGCCCCGACAGCATCGAAGTGACCTTCCGCAGCGGCCACCGCCGCACCTTCGACATCGTGATCGGGGCGGACGGAATCCACTCCCCCACCCGCCGGCTGGTCTTCGGCCCCGAGGAGCCCTTCCATCATCACCTCGGCGCCTGTTTCGCCGGTTTCACCCTGCCCAACCACCTCGGGCTCTCCCGCGAAGGCATGCTCTGGAACTCCCCCGGCCGGCGGGCCGCCCTCTACGCCGCCGGCTCCGGCGGGCAGGTGTTCGGACTGCTCTCCTTCAGGCGCCCCGACCTTCCCTTCGACGTCTTCCACGACCAGGAGGCGCAGCGCGCACTGGTCGCCGCCGCGTTTCCGGACGAGTGCTGGGAGATTCCCGGCATGGTCGCCCGGATGCGCGCCGCCGACGACCTGTTCTTCGACGCCATCAGCCAGATACGGATGCCGAACTGGTCCCGCGGCCGGGTCGCACTGGTCGGCGACGCGGCCTACGCCCCGTCGTTCCTGACGGGGCAAGGCACCAGCCTCGCCCTGGTCGGCGCCTATGTCCTGGCCGGAGAGCTGGCCACGCACACGGATCACGCCGAGGCATTCGATGCCTACGAGAAGGTGCTGCGGCCGTTCGTGACCCTCAACCAGGATCTAGCGAACGAGGGCGACACGGCCCTCTTCCCCGCCACCGAGGAGTCCCTCCGGAAGCGCAATGCGGCCCTCCGCGCACTCTCGGCACTCCCCGCCGAGCCCCCGCACGCCACATACAGCGCACTCACGCTGCCTGACTACGAGTGACCTCGCTCAGTAGCCCAGCTTCCAGTCCTGATAGTTCGAACTGCAGAAGTTCGGGGGGAGTTTCGGATCCGTGGTCACTCCTTCAAAGGACACGTAAGGGACCTTGCCGGTCGTGTCGGTCGGCTGGTTGGCGTCCAGACAGCGCTGGTTGATCCCGGGATTGTAGGCGAAACGCCACGCGGTCCAGTCGCTGTTGCCCGGGAAGAGCAACCAATTCTTGTCCGGGTCCCACGAGTCGTATGTCTTGACCCCCGGCTGCCAGCTGCCGCAGCTACCGCAAATGGCTCCGAGGAACCGGTGGGTCTTCACGTTCTGGATCTGCACCGTGGCCCACTCGTTTTCCGGATGCTCCATAATGGTGATCCACCACTGCTGATACTGACCCCCGTTGCACGGAATGGTGTAGACGTCACCATTGTCGTTGCTGTCCAGGCATCTTCCTTGTGCCCAACTGCGGATGATTCCGGTGTACCAGATGGCGCCGGGCCCATCGCCGGCCTGGGCGGGGGGTGCGACGACGCCGGCCGTGGCCACGATGGCGGCCAGGGTCGCCAGCGCGGCAGCCAGGCGGGCAACCACCCACTGACGCCAACTCGGCGTCATGCGCGTGCGCTTGAACATTGCTGCTCCTTGCGTGATCCGGTTGCGGCCCGAGCCGGACCGATGACGGCCGGCCGCCCCCAACCCGAAGCTGATCGATAGCAAGGAGCACGTTATCGAATTCGACTGTACAAGTAAGGCATAAATGCCTTGTATACAAACGGAGTTGGCCGGATTTCGAGGCACACGCCGCTCCTTGGCCGCTATCCTACGGCCGGTTTTCTTCTGCCGTGCCGGTCCCGTCGGTGAACGGGGAAGGCGGTGTCGACGATGTCCGGGGGCGGGGCACGGAAAAACCATGGCGTGCCCGCGAGCACCCTGCCACCGGAGACTGCTCCCCTGAGGAGGAACCGGGGAGTATCCGCGTCGCCGGGGAGCGCGCGGGGAGATTCGACCGCACAAGACGGCACGCCCGTGACATCGGCGTCATGCGCCGCGCCGCCGATGGGGGTCTGGCGAGGTCCTCGCCGCCGCTGCACATACTTTTTCGATCACGTGGGCGGCAGTGGATCGACTGTACGGCCGAACCTTACGTCGTGACCGAGTGACATGTGCTCGCGGCGCGCCTTCGTGGGCGCGTCCTACGGGATTGCTCCCTGTGTCTGAAACGTGACGGTGCTGCCCCTGGCTTCGGCGAGGCGGCCCGGCATCTCAAGGAGAGCAATGAGACGTACTCCGTACGGCGTGGCGGCTGCGATCACGGCTCTGGCCGTCACCGGCCTGCCCGCCGCACCGGCCGTTGCCACGACCCAGGCCACGGTGGGTTGCACCACCTCCGCGCTGATCAGCGCGATCGCACAGGCGACGGCCGGGGACACGCTGAACCTCGCCAGGCACTGCACCTACCACCTGACCGGCGCCTACGCGGGCGCTGACGGACTGCCGGTCATCCGCAAGCGACTCACCATCCACGGCCACGGCGCCACCATCGTCCGCGACTCGGTGACCGCCGGAGCGTTCCGGATCTTTCACGTCGCCTCCGGCGGCGATCTCCGCCTCGACGACGTCACGGTCCGGGGTGGCGACTCCCCGGGGGACGGCGGGGGCATCCTGGTCGAGGCGGGCGGCAAGCTGAACCTCGAGGATGTGACGCTTCTCGACAACACCGCGGCGGTCCGGGGTGGCGGGGTGGCCGTCCTGCAGGGTGCCACGGGCGTCATCACGCGCGGCTCGTTCAAGTTCAACAACGCGGACAGCGGCGGAGGTCTTCAGGCCGACGGCACGGTGCGTGCCGACGGTCCCGAGTTCACTCGCAACCACGCGAGGCGGTTCGGTGGCGCGATCGATCACGACTTCGGTGACTCCGTGTTCAAGCGGACCACCGCCACCGGCAACACCGCCGGCCTCGACGGGGGAGGCGTCGACATCGACCTCGGCACGATCGAGTTCGTCGACAGCAAGATCCGTGACAACACCAGCGCGGGAACCAGGGGCGGCGGCATCTTCAACGGCGCCACGCTGAAGCTCACGAGTACCGAGGTCAGCGGCAACGTCATCGGTGGCGTGGGCGGCCGGGGCGGCGGCATCTACAACGCGAGCGGGCCGTCCACGCTCGTGCTCAAGGGCAGCACCGTGGAGCGCAACAGCGCCAACGGTTCCGGGACGTCGCAAGGCGGCGGCATCTACAACAACGGCGGGTCCGTGACGCTTGATCACAGCACGGTCCGGGGCAACGCCTCCACAGTGGCTCCCGGCGGGGTGTTCACTGTCAACCAGTTCACGGTCATCCGGTCGACCATCAAGGACAACATCCCCACCAACTGCGCGGGCAGCCCGGTCATCGTGACGGGTTGCGTCGACTGATCCATGGCACGGCCCCGTCGGCTCGCGGTCGCGGCAGCTCCATGACGGAGCGGGCTGGACACCCGATGCCGGCTCCACGGCGTCCCGGCCCGGGCCGGGACGCCGTCCCCCTGCCCGAAGACGTGGCGCCGGCCCGGCACCCCGTACCCGTGCATGGGAAGCCTCGTAACTCTTTCGGGTGATTCGAGAGCAGCGATGTGACTCCCGGGTTTTCTGAGCAACTAGCGTCTCGGCCTCAATGGGTTTGCGCTTTCACGCGTCGGCAGTGAGGGAGAAGCGGCGGTATGTCCACGGGACGCCGGAGGTTTTTGAAGGGTGCTGCGATTGCCGCGCTGGCCGGTGCGGCCGGCCCGGGGCCGGTGGCCGTGGCGGCCGGGAGACGGCTGGGGCACATAGCGGAGGAGCGCCGGCGGGCCGTGGTGGTCGGTACCGGTTTCGGAGGCGCGATCACCGCGCTACGGCTGGCCCGTGCGGGCGTGGACGTACTGCTCCTCGAACGCGGCATCCGCTGGCCCGTCAGGCCGGGCGCCGACGTGTTCCCTCGCATGTTCCACCAGGACCGGCGTGCATCCTGGCTCACCCCGGGGCCCGTCTTCACCGGTTCCCCGCCGGCCGTGTGGCGGCCGTACACCGGTGTCATGGAACGGGTGCGGGGAATCGGCATGGACGTGATGTGCGGTGCCGGAGTCGGCGGCGGCTCACTCGTCTATCACGGCATGACCATTCAGCCGACCGAGGCCGCGTTCACGGCGTGCATGCCGGCGGCCCTGGACTACGCGGTCTTCGACGCCGACTACTACCGGCGGGTGGCAGCGGTCCTGCGTCCCGCGCCGATCCCCGACGACGTGCTGGCCCATAAGCGGTACCGGGCCGCCCGCCAGTTCACCAGGAAGGTGAAGGCCGCCGGATTCGCCCCGTACCGCGTGCCGCTCCCCCTCGACTGGGAGTGGGTACGCCGTGAACTGCGCGGCGGACTACCGCCCTCCTACTCCACCGGGGACGTCATTCTCGGCGCGAACAACGGAGGCAAGCGCACCGTCGACGTCACCTATGTCGCGGCCGCCGAGGCGACCGGCCGGGTCGAGACCGCGCCGCTGCACGTCGTACGGGACATCTCACGGGACGCGCGGGGCCGTTGGGTGGCGCACACCGACAGGATCGCCACCGACGGACGCGTCCTGGAGAGGAAGCGGATCGTGACCGACGCGCTCTTCCTCGCGGCCGGGTCCGCCGGCACGAGCCGGCTCCTCGTCAAGGCCAGAGCGAAGAACCTGGTACCGGGCCTGCCGGACGCCGTCGGCAGCCACTGGGGCAACAACGGCGACCGCATCTTCTCCTGGACGCCGCTCGGTGACTCCCCCGGTCCCCTCCAGGGAGGACCGGCCTGCGTGGGACTGCGTGACAACAGCACACCGGACGATCCGCTGACCCTGATCCACGGGCCGGTCCCGTTCCCCGTCGACCTGGGTACCACCAGCCTCATCGGTTTCGGTCTGGTCGAGCCCCGAGGGCGATTCGTCCACGATCCCCTCCGGGACGACGCGGTACTGCACTGGAGTCAGACCTACGACGCCGCCCTCACCCGGCGGATCGCCGCCCGGCTACGCCGGATCGTCGGCGGAAGTCTTGCCGAGGACCTGCGCAACCCCATGCTGGACACGACCCTCTTCGACACCACGACCTACCACCCCCTGGGCGGAGCCACCATCGGCACGGTGTGCGATGCCTACGGCAGGGTCCTCGGCCAGCGCGGTCTCTACGTCAATGACGGCGCCCTCATCCCGGGCTCGACCGGAGCCGCCAACCCCTCCATGACCATCGCCGCACTGGCCGAACGCAACATGGACGAGATCGTGAGGCGGGACGTCGGGACCGTCTTCTGACCGAGCGGGAGGCGCGCCGCTCGGTGACGTGACGCGAAGCCGACAGGGCGGCACCGGAGTCGCCGAGCAGGTGCGGCGTACGGGCCTGCGGCGGCGGCCCAGTCGCTCGCCTTCACCGAGCCCGGCGGTCAGGCGCCCGGTCGCTCACGGCGCTGGGCGGGTCACGCCCGCAACCCGTCCAGCGCCGTGTCGATCGCTGCCAGGGCCGCCGTCCGGTCGAGGCCCGCCCGCGATACGAGGGAGAGGCCCTGGACGATGTAGAGCAACAACTGGGTTTGGGCCTCCGGGGTGGAGGTGTCCGTGATCTCTCCGCTGCCGCTCTTCTCCCGGCAGTCCTCGGTCATCCTGGTCGGCTCGGTCTCCGCGTACATCGGACACGAGAACGCCACGGTGTACGGCGCGTCCAAGGCGGGTCTGCTCTCCTACACCCGCGGCCTGACCCATGAGCTGAAGGACCGGGGCATCGGCGTCAACGGACTGAGCCCGGGCCCGACGATCACCAACGCGTTCGCACACCTCGGTGCCGAGCGCCAAGCCGCCCTCCACGAGGAACTCCGGCAGACCGTGCCTCTCCACCGCCTGGGCAGCGCCACCGAGTTGGCGAAGGCGGCGGTCTACCTCGCCTCGGACGAATCCGCCTGCACCGCGGGGACCGTGCTGCGCGTCGACGGGGGGATCGGACAGCTCGCGTACTGAACCGGGGGCCGGAGCATGGCGAGCGTGGACTCCACCGTCCTGACCCGGTCGCCGAGCGCGGTTGTCACAAAGCGGCCCGCCGTCCGGTCGTACGGGATGACCGGACGGTGTGCCCATCGCGCCGTCGACGTCTTCGGTCACCGCTTCACGAGGAGGACGACATGAGCCGGGTCGACACCGTACGCACCGATGCGCCGAGGACCGAGGAATCGGTTCCGTCGCGCTACGCGCTGAAGGTCGGTGACATCGACGTGACGCTGATCAGCGACGGGGTGCTGCCGATTCCCCCCGCGACGCTGGCCACCAACGCCGCCACGGCCGAGCTGTCGGCCTGGCTCAGCGACATGTTCCTGTCCCCGGAGCTGATCGACTGGCCGTTGAACGTGGCCGTGGTGCGCAGCGGTGGCCGGACCGTCCTCGTCGATTCCGGGCTGGGGACGGAGTTCCCGGGGTTCCCGCGGGCCGGACAGCTGGCCATGCGTCTGGACGCCGCCGGGATCGATCCCGCGTCCGTGACCGACGTGGTGCTCACCCACTTGCACATGGACCACATCGGCGGGCTGCTCGTCGACGGTCTGAGGGGCCGGCTGCGCCCGGACCTGCGGGTCCATCTGGCGTCCGCCGAGGCGGAGTTCTGGGCGGCGCCCGACTTCTCCCGCACCGACATGCCGGCCCCGGTGCCGGACGTGCTCCGGACGACCGCCGCACGCTTCCTGGACGTGTACCGCGGCCAATTGCGGCCGTTCGAGAAGGAGTGCGAGGTGGCGCCGGGCGTGAGGATCCACCGCACCGGCGGTCACACCCCCGGCCACAGCATCGTCCGCCTGGAGTCCGGCGGCGACCGGCTGACGTTCGCGGGTGATGCCGTGTTCCAGTGCGGGTTCGACAAACCCGAGTGGCACAACGGCTTCGACCACGACCCCGAGGAATCGGCCCGCGTCCGGATCCGCCTCCTGAAGGAGCTGGCGGCGAGCGGCGAGCAACTGGTGGCCACCCACCTGTCGTTCCCCTCCGTCTGCCACGTGGCGGTGGCGGGGAACGCCTTCCGTTTCGTGCCGGCCGTCTGGGACCACTGACCGCGCCTCGGGCGGGCCGGCGCGTGCGTGGCCGGCCCTGATCCGCGGCCCCGGCCGCCGGGCAGGCAGGGGGGACGGCGCCATTCCCCCCCTGCTTTCCGCCTTCCGCGGTCGTACGGCCATCCACCCCGAGTCCGTGCACAGCCGCTTGTAGCATGGGGCGCCCGAAGCCAGAAGGGATGACCCATGCGCGCTGGCGGCCCGCCCGGCACCCTCGACCAGGCCACGAAGGACTTCCTCTCGGCGCGGCCGCAGCTCTTCGGCATCGCGTACCGCGTGCTGGGCAGTGCGGTGGAGGCCGAGGACGTCCTGCAGGAGACCTGGGTGCGGTGGCAGAACACCGACCGTGCGAAGGTCCGCGAACCGGCGGCCTTCCTGACCACGGTCGCCACCAGGCTGGCGATCAACCTGGCCCAGTCCGCGCGGGTACGCCGGGAGTCCTACGTCGGGCCCTGGCTTCCCGAGCCCGTCGACACCACGCAGGATCCGCAGCTGGGCGCGGAGCGGGCCGAGGCCCTGGAGATGGCGGTTCTGCTGCTGCTGGAAAAGCTGAATCCCGTCGAGCGCACCGCCTACGTGCTCCGGGAGGCGTTCGACTACCCCTACGCGCGGGTCGCCGAGATCCTGGAGACCACCGAGGCCAACGCCCGGCAACTGGTGAGCCGTGGCCGCAGGCACCTGGCCGCCGAGCGCAAGGAGACCGTCAGCCCCGCGGCCCACCGGCGGCTGCTGGAGGTCTTCCTCTCCGCGGCGCGGACGGGCGACCTCTCGGTACTGGAGGACGTGCTCACCGCCGACGTCGTCAGCTACTCGGACGGTAACGGAATCCGCGGTGCGTCCAGGATCCCGGTCATCGGACGGCCGCACGTCTCGCGGTACCTCGTGGCCTTCGCCCCGCGCTTCTGGCCGCAGGCGGAGACCCGATGGGTCGAGGCGAACGGCCGGTCGGCCGTGCTGGTCGCGTCCGGCGAGCAGGCGGTCGCCCTGCTGACCGCCGACATCTCCACGGACGGCATCGACCGGCTCATGTGGGTGATGAACCCGGCCAAGCTGGCGCCGTACGTGGCCTCGCTGAGCGACTGATCCGCTGTCGGGTGTCTTGGGCCGGCACGGACAGGGTGGCATCACCGCGGGTCCGCGTCCGTGACCGGCCGGCTGGACGAGTCCACCGCGCGGGACATCGCCGCGCGGTGTGAGCCGTGGGGGGCAGAATCGCCCTGCCGGCCCCGACCGGCCGTCGCGGATGCCGCCGAACCCGAGGGAGTGCTGATCGATGTGGTCCAGCGTCGTGGCCGTGCTCGGCACCCTGGCCGGTGCCGCCCTGGCCCGCGTGGCGGACGGCGGTGGACCTGCACGACATAGTCCTGGGCCCGGTGACCGGCGGCCGGTTCGCGCCCGAGGTGGAGCCGGCGTTGGAGGCGGCCCGGGACCGGTGCCGCGACGCCCACACCGCCCTCCGCAGGGCCGGATCCGCGTACATACACGCTCGTTGAGGAAGTACGACTGTCGCGCCCCTGGATGACCCGGCGTCGCAGGACCGGCCGCCTCGTCGACGCCGTTCGCCATGAGCCGCTCGACCACCGGGTCCCGCGGGACCGCGTCCGTGATCAGTCCGCCGACCTGGAAGCGGTGCCGGTCTTCTCGGCGGAGCCGAGGACGCAGATGTCCGCGGCCCGTGCCACGAGGGCACGTTCCCTCGCGGCGTCCTCGGCGTCGCCGGTGGTCGGTCCCGCCTCGGGGCGCACGCCGGTGACGCCGAGGAGGAAGAAACCGGCGGAGACGTTCCGCGCGGCGGCGATCGTCGGGCTGTGGGTGATCACGGTGCAGGCCAGGTCCTTCGGCAGCGCGTGGCCGACGGCCAGGGCGGTGGTGCCTCCGCCGAGGATCACCACGCCGCCGGGCCGCACCTGCCCGACGGCCATTGAGGCGACCTCGCGGTTGCCGTCCGGAGCCCCGGCCGCACAGCAGCCCCGGACGGCATCGCCGTCCGCCGAGCATGCCGAGGGACAGCAGGCAGTCGCTCGACGAAGGTGACCGAGGAGGAAACCGGCCGGCGCACCGGGGGACAGCCCTACCCGCAAGCGGGTGGCTGGCGGTATCCCGGGCCCGTACCTCGACCGAAAATACTGGGCCCGGTTCAGTCGTCACCCACCGACCGGGAGTCTTCCGTGTACGAGCAGACGTGTGCAGCAGGCGGGGCAGGTGCGTCCGAGCGGCGTGGCCGCAGGCACGGTGGGCGAGGGCTGCGGGTCGCTGCCGTGGGGGCGCTCGTGACAGCGGCGATCACCGCGGGTCTCGCCCTGCCGGCGTCGGCCGCCGGCACCGAGGAGGCGTCGGGCGGGCGCGGCCGACACGGGGCCACCCAGGCGGCGTTGGACTCGGTGGTGCGGGAAGGGCCGCCCGGGGGCATCGCCCTCGCCGAGCTGGGGCGCACCGCCTGGGCGGGGCGTGCCGGCACCGCGGATCTGGCGACCGGCCGGAAGCCGCGCACCGACGACCGCTTCCGGATCGGCTCGATCACCAAGACGTTCGTGGCCACGGTGATGCTCCAGCTGGAGGCCGAGGGAGAACTGAGCCTGGACGACACCGTGGACGACTGGCTGCCGGGTCTGGTGGCGGGAAACGGCCACGACGGCAGCAAGATCACGCTCTTGCGGCTCCTCAACCACACCAGCGGCATCTACAGCTACACCGACGACGAGACCTTCAAGAGGAAGGAGTTCGGCACCGACTTCCTCCAGCACCGCTACGAGACCTGGACCCCCCGGCAGATCGTCCGGCTCGCCATGTCACACCGGCCCGTCTTCGCCCCCGGTGACGGCTGGAGCTACTCCGACACCAACTACGTCATCGCCTCCATGGTGATCCAGAAGGCCACCGGCCACACCTACGCCCACGAGATCGAGCACCGTGTCCTGCGCCCCCTGCGCCTGGACTCCACCAGTGTGCCGGGTACCAGCGCCCGCCTTCCCGGGCCGAGCGGGCGGGCCTACTCGAAGCTGACCGGCGAACTCGCCGGACCCGGCGCGCCGGGCAGCGCCACCTACGACGTCACCGAACTCAACCCCTCCTTCGCCGGCGCCGCCGGAGAGATGATCTCCGACAGCCGCGACCTCAACCGGTTCTACCGGGCCCTGTTCTCCGGCCGGCTCCTTCACAGGCCGCAGCTGGAGAAGATGATGACGACCGTGCCGATCGAGGGCGTGCCCGACTTCTCCTACGGTCTGGGGCTGATGAAGATGACGCTGTCGTGCGGCACCGAGGTGTGGGGGCACAACGGCGGCATCCAGGGCTCCATCTCGGAGACCATGACGACGGCGGACGGTGGTCACGTGCTGTCGCTGAACTTCAACGGCGACTGGAACGTCCACGAACAGCGGGTCGTCGACGCCGAGTTCTGCGGCTCGTGAGGGACCGTCCCGACGGACACCGAACCCGCCGCCGGAGCCGTTCAGTCGACCAGCAATGGGTTGGGCAGCGGTAGGTAGCGGGCGTCCGCGCCGTCCGCCGCCGTCCAGCGCAGCAGGAGGTTGGTCTTGCCGGGCAGGGTCGGCGCGGTGAGCAGCGCGGGGATCTCGGGCAGGTCGTGCCGGGCGAGTTCGCGGCGGACTGCGGGCCACGGGTCGTAACCGGGACGGTGGTCGGCGAGGGCGCCCGCGATCTCGGTGAGGTGGTTGACGACCAGGCAGTACACCAGCCGTTCCCAGCCGGCCGCCCGGCTCACGTCCGGCAGCAGTTTGGCGCCCTCGGCGTCCCGGAACAGGGCCTGCACGGGTGTGCCGGCCGCGTCCACGGCGACCAGGGTGTTCTGCAGGTGGGCCTCCAGGACCACCCCGTGGGTGCCGAACGCGGTCAGGGCGGGCGGCACGACCTGCCGCAGATACGCCTCCCACCAGCCGGCCGGGTCGTCCGTGGCGGCCAGCGGGCTGCCCTCGAAGCCCTCGGCGAGGCCCGCCGCGAGCAACGGGGTCGCGCCCGGCAGGAGGTGGCCGCGCAGCCCGTCGCGGACCAGGACGGCCAGTTCCTCGAAGGCGAAGGCGGCGGTGCGGTAGCCGCGGTCGCTCAGCCAGGCCGCGGGCGGGCCCATCGCCGCGAAGGCACGCCCGGCGGCGGTGTCGGTACGGCGCAGCCGGCGCAGGTCGTGGCGCCACAGCCGGCGGATGTCGTTGGTGATGCGTACGTCCAGGCTGAACTTCAGGAACAGGTCGCGGCGGGGCTCGTACACCGTGCGGACGGCGGCCGTCGGCCAGACCGGGAACGCGGTGGTGCCGAGCCGCAGCAGCCGGCCGTCGGCGAAGGCGGGGGCGAGCTCGCGGGCGGCCAGGTCGAGCTGCCAGGGGTGGGCGGGCAGCAGCCGGTAGCCGGGCGGGGCGGTGCCGAGGGCGTCCAGGGCGCCGGTGTCGCCCTCCTCCGCCACCTGGTCCTCGCGGACGCCGAGCAGTGCCAGCGGGAAACGGGCGTGTGCCTCGGGGGCGTACGGCAGCCAGGACACGACCGGGCCGCCGCCGCGCGCCTTGGGGGCCGGGTGGTAGGGGTGACCGGTGAGCAGGGACTGCTCGGAGCGCAGATACGGGTCCCCGGGGGGCGTGGCCCGGGCTCGGGCGGTGAGCAGGGCGGCGACCGCGTCCCGGCTGTCGATCATCTCGGCGGGCAGGTCGCCGCCGGGCAGCCCGGTGTGCCGGCGCAGCACCTCCGCGACCAGTTTGACCAGTTCCGGATGGCCGATCCGGTGCCAGGCGCCGGCCGTGTACAGCTCGGGGTCGGCGGGCCGGCGCCCGGCGCGCACCCGCAGCAGCCGGCCGCCCGGCAGCCGGTACGCCCGGCGGTCACCGGCGTCCGGGAGCGGCTCGGCCACCTCCCGCAGCAGGCAGTTGAGCAGGGGCGCTGCCGCGTACGCGTCGGCCAGGCGGCCCGCGTCGCCGGTGGGGGGTGTGAGGTCCACGCGTTCCATTCGTCCGTCGTCCAGGGGCCCACAGCCGCCCCCGGCGCACGCGGAGCGCGTCGGGGGCGGCCGGGGACGATCAGTATGGCTGCCGTACCCGGCGGTCCCCGACAATCGTGCCGTGCCCCGCCTATCTCAGGAGCCGACCGTGCACCCTGCTCCCGCCACCGAGTCCGTGATCGCCGAGGAACTGGCCGCCGTCCGGCCCGGACTGCTGCCCGGTTACGCGGCGGAGCTGCCCGGCGCGCGGGCCGCCGTGCTGACCCGGCTGTGGCGGGCGCTGGCGTACGAGCCGCTGCCGTTCGTCACCGGCCGGGAGTCCGGGGCGTACGGGCTCGCGGTGCGCCTGTCCGACGGGCGGCGGCTGCACGGGCCGCACGCCGACCCGTACGCCACCGCCGCGTACGTGACCGCCGTACACCTGGACCGGGAGCGGTACGACGATCCGGCGCGGCTGATGGGTGCGCTCGGGGGGCCGGGCGCGGCCGGGTTCGTGGCGGAGCTGGCGCACAGCGTGGCCTCGCTGGCACTGTCCCGGGCCGGGGCGCGGCGGCGGGGGCGGGAGGAGTGGCCGGAGGGAATTCCCCCGGCCGGGGGACGGGGGCGGGACTGGGAGTGGGAGCGGCGGGGGACCGACGGGCACCCGTTCCACCCGGGCTGCCGGTCCCGGCCCGGTTTCTCGGTGGCGGAGCAGCTGGCGTACGGCCCGGAGCACGCTCCGGTGGTGGAGCTGGGCACGGTACCGGTGCCGGCGGACGACTGCCTGGTGTCCGGGCAATGGCCCGCGGAACTCCGGGACGGCGGGCGGCTGTTGCTGCCGGTGCACCCCTGGCAGGCCGCGCATGTGCTCAAGCGGTCGTACGACGGATGGCGCCCGGCCCGGCCGCTGATGTCACTGCGTACGCTGGCGCTGTCCGGCGGCCCGCATGTGAAGACGGCGCTGAGCGCCCGGCTGACGTCGTCGGTGCGGGACATCTCCGCCTACTCGGTGCGGGCGGCGGCGCCGCTGTCCGCCTTCGCCGAGGAGCTGGTGGCGCGCTCCGGCGGACTGCTGCACCTGACCCGCACGCTCGGGGCGGTCACCGCGCACTCCCCCGACCTGGCCGCGCTGCTGCGTGAGCCGCCGGAGGTGTACGCGGGGCCGGGTGAGCGGGTGGTGCCGGTGGCCGCGCTCACCACCACGTCGCTGCCCGGCCGTCCCGGCTGGTTGGCGGAGCTCGCCCGGCTGGCGCTCACGGTGGGCCTGCGACTGCTGGAGCTGGGCGTGGCGCTGGAGGCCCACGGGCAGAACCTCCTGGTCGTGCTGGCGGCGGACGGCACTCCGCTGCGGCTGGTCTACCGCGATCTGGCCGACATCCGCATCAGCCCCGCCCGGCTGTCCCGGCACGGCGTCACCCCGCCCGCCCTCACGGGCCGCCTGATCACCGACGACCCCACCGCCCTGCGCCGCAAGCTCTTCGGCTCCCTGGTGTCCGGTGCCCTGGCCGGCACGGCAGGCTCCGCCCAGGCCCTGGCCACGGCCCTGGAGGCGGCCCTCCCCGACCTCCCGCCCACGCCGGACCTGCCCGCCCTGCGCGAGGCCCCCCTTCCCGCGAAGGCCCTGACCCTGATGCGCCTGTCCCCCACCGGCACGGGGGACCTCTGGACGGGGCTGCCGCAACCGCGGTCGGTGCCCCGCTGAGCGGGCGTCGGGCCGCCGGCCGGGCCGCCGGTGCGGCCTGCTGCCGGTGCGGCCTGTTGCGGCCGGCCCGGGGCGCCGCCCCGCCGGGTGCCTCCCACGCGACCGCCTCGGGCACGACGACCTGGTACCGGCCGGCCCGGGTTCCGCCCGCTCCCGTCGTCTCGCGCGCCCACCGCCCGCCCCCACCCCGCGTTTTGGAGTCCGGCCTGTCCGATCAATAAGATCCGGCGATGATCAGAAGACAACGGCTGGCGGTGGGGGTCTGCGCTCTGTTCGCCGCCCTGACCGCCGGGATCGCGTTCCCCTCGGGTGCGGTCGCCGACGAGACGGAGCAGACGGCTCCGAAGGTCGAACTCGTGCTGGACGTCAGTGGTTCCATGCGGACCCGGGACATCGACGGCGGCACCCGGATGGCCGCGGCGAAGCAGGCGTTCAACGAGGTGCTGGACGCGACGCCCGAGGAGGTCGAGCTCGGTATCCGTACGCTCGGCGCCAACTACCGCGGCGACGACCGCAAGGAGGGCTGCAAGGACACCGCGCAGCTGTACCCGGTGGGGCCGCTGAACCGGACCGACGCGAAGACGGCCGTGGCCACGCTGTCGCCCACCGGCTGGACCCCGATCGGGCCCGCGCTGCTGAAGGCGGCGGACGATCTGAACGGCGGGAACGGCACCCGCCGTATCGTGCTGATCAGTGACGGCGAGGACACCTGCCAGCCGCTCGACCCGTGCGAGGTGGCCCGGGAGATAGCGGCCAAGGGCATCGGCCTGACCATCGACACCCTCGGCCTGGTGCCCGACGCCAAGACCCGCGCCCAGCTCAGCTGCATCGCGGACGCCACCGGCGGTACCTACACCGACGTCCGGCACAAGGAGGAACTGAGCGACCGGGTCGGCCAGTTGGTGGACCGGGCGGCGGATCCGGTGGTGACCCCGGTCGCCACCGAGGGCGCCGACCGGTGCGAGAAGGCGCCCGCCCTGAAGTCCGGTCTCTACACCGACCGCGAGGAGTTCGGGCAGCAGCGCTGGTACAAGGTGGACGTGGAGCCCGGCCAGGAGCTGCGCGCCTCGGTGAGCGTGGCGGACGACCGGGCAGTGAACCCCCACTACGGGGTGCTGCTGCGGGCGGTGACCGTGCACGGCCGGGAGATCGTGCGCGGTGAGGCCGCGGGCACCGGCCGTACGGATGTCGTCTCCACCGGTCTGCGGTACCCGAAGCAGGACAGCGACGACGACTCGGCGCCCGCGGAGACGGTGTGCCTCCAGGTCACCCAGTCCTTCTCGGCGGCCTCGGGCGTGAAGACCACGCCGGGTCTGCCGCTGGAGCTGACCGTCGACGTGGTGGACGGCCCCTCGGGCCACCGCGACGTGGCCGCCTTCGGGCTCGGCCGTGGCTGGTGGCTGCTCGGCGCCCTGGTGCTGGCCGGCTTCCTCGCGGGTCTGCTGTGGGGCTGGCTGTCGCGCTGGCGGGTCTCGGTCTGGAGGACGAACTGATGCGGATCACACGAGTGCTGGGCGCCGCGCTGCTGGCGCTGGGGCTGGCCGCCGGACCGGCCGCCGCGGACTCCTCGCCCTCGCCGAGCGCCTCGGCCGACGACGACGCGCCCACCCAGGCGGGCACCTCGTTCCGTACGGCGGCGGAGATCGAGCAGGGCGAGCGGGCCACCGCCTCCGGCTCCACCGGCGACTACCTGTACTGGTCCTTCCCGGCGGACACCGGGCAGCGCCCCACCGTCAAGGCGACGGTGAAGCTCCCGGCCAGGCACGGCGCCGAGACCTGGCAGCTCGACGTGTACGACGGGCTGCGGCGCCGCCAGGCCTGCCAGTACGGTGCCCAGTCGCGCACCGCCGCGCCGGACGCCGGCTCCGTCGAACTGGCCTGTGTGCTGCGTACGGTGCGCGGCTGGTCGGAGCCGTGGGCCAACGACCCGCTGCCGGGCACGTACTACATCCGGCTGACGGTGGTGGACCTCGCCGCCTTTGACCTCGGCCAGCCGGTCGGCGCCGAAGTCCGCGTCGACTCCAAGGACATCGGCGGTGCCGCCGCGGTCGACGGCTCGCTGGGCAAGCCGCTCGTCCCGGGCATCGCCGTCAAGTCCGCGCAGGAGAAGGAGGGTTCGAAGGAGGCCGTGCTGTCCAGCTTCGGCCGCGACGGCTGGTCGTCCGGCTGGTGGTCGGACCGCTGGGTGTGGACCGGGATCGGCGGTGTGCTGGCCGCGCTCGCCGGCATCGGCGGCTACGCGCTGACGCGCGGGTCGGGCCGGCCGTCCCGGGTGCCGCCGGGCGCCTGAGCCGTACGACCCCCGAGATGATGTGAAGGCCCGCCGCCCCGGCGGGCCTTCGCCTTTGTCACAGCCGCCGCCGCACCCCGCGTCACGCCTCGCGCAGTGCCTTGGCGAGGGTGCCCTCCCCGGTCACCGTCACCCGCCCGTCCCGTACCGCGTCCGGCAGGGCCAGCTCGCCGCGGGCGACGGCCTCGCAGGTCGCCGCGTCCATCACCAGGCGGGCGTCGGCCGGGCCGGGGGCGGGTCCGTCACCGTAGACCGGCCCCTCCTCGGCGCCGACGTGAAGGTGGAACTCGCCTTCCTCCAGCTGTACTTCGAGGACGCCTTCGCCCTCCAGCGCGCGCAGCAGCGGGAGGGCGAACCAGTGGGCCCGCACGGCGTCGGTGGGCCTGCGCTCGCCCAGCTCCCGCGCGCCCCAGGTGCCGAGCGCCTGGAGGACCGGCAGCAACTCGCGGCCGCGAGGGGTGAGTTCGTACACGTACGCGGCGCCAGGCGGGGGCAGCCGGCGCCGGGTGGCCAGGCCGTCGCGCTCCATCTCCTTCAGCCGTGAGGCGAGTACGTCCGTGCTCACGCCGGGCAGGTCCGCGTGCAGGTCCGTGTAGCGGCGGGGACCGGCGAGCAGCTCCCGGACGATCAGCAGGGTCCAGCGGTCGCCGACCAGATCGAGGGCACGGGCCGCGGAACAGTACTGGTCGTAGCTTCGGCGAGGTGACATGCGACGCAGTGTAGACGCGTTGTTGGACTTTCCAAGCTCTCACTTGGTAAAACCAAGCAACACAAGTTTCCGGAGGGGCCCATGGAGTTCCGGCAGTCCAACAAGCTCAGCGAGGTGTGCTACGAGATCCGCGGCCCGGTGATCGAGCACGCCAACGCGCTGGAGGAGGCGGGGCACAGCGTGCTGCGCCTGAACACCGGCAACCCCGCGGCCTTCGGCTTCGAGGCGCCGGAGGAGATCCTCCAGGACATGATCCGGATGCTGCCGCGGGCGCACGGCTACACCGACTCCCGGGGCGTCCTCTCCGCCCGCCGCGCGGTCGCCCAGCGCTACCAGACCCTGGGCCTGGAGGTCGACGTGGACGACGTCTTCCTGGGCAACGGCGTCTCGGAACTGGTCTCCATGGCCGTGCAGGCGCTGGTGGAGGACGGCGACGAGATCCTCATCCCCGCGCCGGACTTCCCGCTGTGGACGGCCGCCACCACGCTGGCCGGCGGCAAGGCCGTGCACTACCTGTGCGACGAACAGGCCGACTGGAACCCCGACCTGGCCGACATGGCGGCGAAGATCACCGACCGCACCAAGGCCGTGGTCATCATCAACCCCAACAACCCGACGGGCGCGGTCTATCCGAAGGAGATCGTCGAGGGCATCCTCGATCTCGCCCGCCGGCACGGGCTGATGGTGTTCGCCGACGAGATCTACGACCAGATCCTGTACGACGACGCCGTGCACCACTCGGCCGCCGCGCTCGCCCCCGACCTGGTCGTGCTCACCTTCTGCGGGCTGTCCAAGACCTACCGGGTGGCGGGCTTCCGCTCCGGCTGGCTGGTGGTCACCGGCCCCAAGCAGCACGCCAAGGACTACCTGGAGGGCCTGACCATGCTGGCCTCCATGCGGCTGTGCGCCAACGCGCCCGCGCAGTACGCCATCCAGGCCGCGCTCGGCGGACGCCAGTCCATCCGCGAACTGACCCGGCCCGGCGGCCGGCTGCACGAGCAGCGGACCGTGGCCTGGGAGAAGCTCAACGAGATCCCCGGTGTGTCCTGCGTCAAGCCCAAGGGCGCGCTGTACGCCTTCCCGCGCATCGACCCCAAGGTGCACCCGATCCACGACGACGAGAAGTTCGTCCTGGACCTGCTGCTGCGGGAGAAGATCCAGGTGGTGCAGGGCACCGGCTTCAACTGGCCCGCGCCCGACCACTTCCGCATCCTGACCCTGCCGTACGCGGAGGACCTGGAGGCGGCCATCGGCCGGATCGGCAGGTTCCTCGCCGGGTACCGGCAGTAGCAGCCGGCCGGGGCTTGCGGGTTGGCCCGTTTCGCTCGCTTGTGCGAAGATCACCGCGCATGATCGGGGGACTTCCGCGACGAGCCCTCGGTGCGCGCCCGACCAGCGCCGCACCGCCGCGCACCGCACCGCCGCGCCCCCGGTCCGCTTCAACGACCAGGGGGAAACAGCAGTGTTCTCGTACCGGAACCCGGACTCCTACGCACATCCGGACTCGCCCGGAAGACCCGCCGCGCGCGGCGGGCGCGGGGCGGTCGTCGCCCTGCTCTGCGCGGCGCTGACCGCCCTCGCCGTACCGGCCGCGCGTGCCGGGACGCCCGCGCCGCCCGCCGGGCAGGAGGCGCGGCAGGCGGCACGCTTCTGGACCGCCGAGCGCATGGCCGCCGCCCAGCCGCTCGACGCGCCGCGGCACGCGGGGACGACGCCGTCGTCCGCGGCGGCCGCGGCGGCCCGGCCGAAGGGCACCCTGTTCCAGGGCACCCGGCTGGTCGGCACGTTCTTCGGCTCCGACGGGCCGCGCGGCACCACCTGGCACTGCACCGGCAGCGTCATCGACACCAAGGCCCGCAATATCGTGCTCACCGCGGCCCACTGCGCGCGAAGCATGACGGGCGACTACATCTTCGTCCCGAAGTTCGTGAAGGGCGCGGCCCCGGACCGGCAGCCGTACGGCATCTTCCACATCAAGCGGATCTTCACCGACCCGCGCTACGTGCCCGACCGGGGCTCGTCCACCACCAAGAAGGCCGCCTCCGACCTGGACACCGCGTTCGCCCGGGTCTCGGCCAACCAGTGGGGCAAGTCCCTCCAGGACGCGGTGGGCGGCGGACTGACCTTCACCCGGCCCGCCGGCTACACCCACCGGGGCGTCACCGTCGTCGGCTACCCCTCCCACCGGCACAACAGCGCCGGACGCGCGGTCAAGTGCACCGTTCCCACCACCCAGTTGCGCGGCTACCGGCAGCTGTCGATGACCTGCGGCGGCTACTACGGCGGGGTGTCCGGCAGCCCGTGGATCACCGACTACAAGGACGACGCCCGCACCGGCCACGTCATCGGCAACCTCGGCGGCTACAACGGCGGCGGCAACGACGCCAACGTGGACTACATCAGCTACGCCACCGCGTTCGGCGCCGACGCCGCGAACCTCCTCGCCCGCGCCGTCGCCGATCAGGCCCCGCCCGCCGACCTGCCCCCGTACCGGGGCCTGAGCGGCAGCCTGCCGGGCGGCGCCGGGCGCTGGCGCAAGGCCGCGCTCACGGCGTCGGGCGAGTACACCGGTGACCGGCACGGCGATCTGCTGGTGGTGTGGTCCGACGGCGGGGTCACCCTGTACCCGGGCGACGGCAAGGGCGGTTTCGGGGCCGAGAAGCGGCTGCGGGCGGCCAACTCGACCTGGACGCACGCCCGTACGGTGACCGGCGGCACCTTCGCCGCCGGTGGGCGGGCGGGGCTGCTGGTGCGCTGGTCCGACGGCGAGGTCACCCTCTACCCGCAGCCCGGCCCCACGGGCCTCGGCCGGGAGATCCGGATGGCGGCGCCGGGCTCGGTGTGGAAGAACGCCGCCCAGTTCACCGCCGGGGCGTTCGGCGACGACGGGGGCACCGGCCTGCTGGTCCGCTGGGCCGACGGCGGGCTCTCCCTGTACCCGCGGGTGGGCACCGGCGGCCTCGGCACCGGCACCCGGCTGCTGCCCGCGGGCGGCGCCTGGACCAAGGCGGCCCTGCTGACCGGCGGCGACTTCGGCGGTACGGCCGCCGGGGACCTGCTGGTGCGCTGGGCGGACGGCGCGCTCGACACCTACACCGGCACCTCGGCCGCGGGAATCGGCACCAAGACCCGGGTGCGCGGCCCGAACAGCCTGTGGCAGCGGGCCCGGGTGCTGAGCGCCGGCGCCTTCCGCCACGACGGCCCGGCCGACGACCTCGTCGTGTGCTGGTCCGACGGGGAGGTCACGCTGTACGCCGACACCGGCGCCAAGGCCCTCGGCACCGAGTACACGCTGGTCCACCCCGGCACCTGACCACACCACGGCACTTCCAGGGGGAACGATGCCCGCCACCACCCGACCGGCCGGCGGCCTCGCCGCGCTCACGGCCGGCCTCACGCTCATGACCGGCCTGACGCTGACGGCCTGCGACACCACCACGACCGCCACACCGGACGCCACCGCGACCGCCACCACGACCGCTCCCCCGGAGGCCACCGCACCGCCCTGCCGGACCGCCGCGCTGACCTGGACGCTGTCACTGCTGGACGGCGACGGCGACGGTGCCGGTGCCGGACAGGGAGACGGCCGGTCCGGGGCGCGCCTCACCGCCGTCAACAAGGGCTCCGGGGCCTGCCTGTTCGCGGGTTACCCGGGCCTGGCGATCCACCACGGCAAGGCGGACGGCATCGAGGGCGCCGGTTCCGGACGTCCGGCGGCCCTCGCCCTGCCCGGCCGCGCCGCCGTCACCGTGGACCTGCGCTACACCCGTCGCGGCACACCGGGCGCCGGCACCTGGTGCGTACGGCAGCACGAGGCCGCCGTCACGGCGCCGCACGACACCGCGGGCACGGTCGTCCCGGTCACGGACGCGCACGGGAAGCCGGCCGTACTCGACGCCTGCGGGGAGACCATCGCCATGGCCCCGCCACGCCGTGCGGGGGCCGGGACCTGACGGCGGCGGGGCACCGGGGAACGCCGTCTGGCGCAGTCCGTCCTGCGGGCGGCGGCGGCCCTGTGACACCGTGCCGTCATGGGTGACCTCTTTCTCGTGCGGCACGGGGAGACCGAGTGGTCGCGGTCCGGGCGGCACACCGGCCGGACCGACGTGCCGCTCACCGAGCGCGGGCGGGACGAGGCGCGCCGGCTGGTCCCGCTGATCCGCTCGCACCGGATCGGGGCGGCCTTCGTCAGCCCCCTGCAGCGGGCGCGCGAGACCGCCGAGCTGATCGGGATCCCGGACGCGCGGGTCGACGCCGACCTGTGCGAGTGGGACTACGGCGGGTACGAGGGCGTGACCACGCCGGAGATCCAGCGGAGCCGGCCGGGCTGGTTCCTGTTCACCGACGGGGTCGCACCCGGTCCCCCGGGCCGTCCGGGCGAGTCTCCCGAGCAGGTCGGGGAGCGCGCCGACCGGATGCTGGCCAAGGCCGACGCCGCGTTCGCCAATACCGAGGGGGTCGTCGTGCTGATCGCGCACGGCCACTTCCTCCGCGTCCTCACCGCCCGCCGCCTGGGCCTGTCACCCCGGCACGGCGCCCTCTTCCAGCTCGCGACGGGAGCACTGTGCCGCCTCGGCACGGAACACGGCCGGCCCGTGGTCGCGGGCTGGAACATCCGGCCCGCGCAGTAGCGGCGGGCGTACGGACAAGGGGCACGCCCCCGGGAAACGTCCGCACCGACTACCGGCGACGCTCCACCGCGCACCGGCCGTTGTCAGACCCCGGCCGTACTCTTCGACTGGGGCCGCACGACGGGCCCGGCGGCCGTCCGTGGGGGCGGGGCCGCCCAGTCGGCGGTGCCGGAGAGGAGCAGCCCGTGACCCGACCGCCGACCGCCGCGCAGCGGCGGGTGATCGAGGCCGCCGATCCGGTCACCGGCCGGCTGCGCGGTACGCCGGCCCAGCTCGCGGCGCTGGTGAAGCGGGGCCTGGCCTTCCGGCATCCCCGGCCGCCGCACGACCACTTCCTCACCCCGGCCGGGCATCGCGTCCGGGAGGCGATACCCGAGCCGCGGGCGGAGGCCCGGCCGGACACGGGGGTGTTCACGGCCCGGGTCGGCGGTGAGGAGGAGCCGCCGGTGTCCGGCCCGGCCCGGCTCCGCGAGGTGCACAGTGCCTGGCAGGGGTTGCTGGAGCTGCGCAGGATGACGAATCCGGACGGCGCCGTGGACCGGCCGTGCGGCTGGGAGCGGACGCATCTGGTGCGGGCCGCGGCGCTGGCGCTGGAGGCGGCCGGGCACCGTCCGGCGGGCGGGGACACGGACGGGTACCGGGTCCGGGCGACCCCGCAGCCGGAGGCGGTCGCGGTGTACGCGCCGGACGGAGCGACGCTGGCGGCCTGCGCGGCGACGCTCCGGGAGGCCGGCTGGCAGGCGGGCGAGTACACCGAGCCCAGGACGAGGGCCCGTTTCCTGCTGGCCTCGCCGCGCCGGGTGTGACCGGCGTGTCAGGATCGGCCGACCGCGGAGACGAACGACGCGGCACCGAACACGAGAAGGGCACGCAGTGGAACCGTTTTCCGTCCGGGTGACCGTCCGCGGCTACGAGACCGACACCCAGGGGCATCTCAACCAGGCCGTCTACCTCAACTACGCCGAGCATGCCCGCTGGTCGATGCTCCAGGCGGCCGGGATCAGCCAGGCCGGACTGGTGGGCCAGGGCGTGGGACCGGTGGCGCTGGAGACGACGATCAGCTTCCGGCGGGAGCTGCTCGCCGGTGACGAGGTCGATGTGACGTGCGCCTTCGAGTGGGGCGAGGGCAAGACGTTCCGGATCCGGCAGGAGATACGCAAGACCGACGGCACGCTCGCGGCCGAGATCACCGCGGTGGGCGGCATCATGAACCTCACCGAGCGCAAGCTGGTCGCCGACCCGCGCGCGGTGTTCAAGGAACTGGCGGCGGATCCGGGCCTGTTCGGCCTGTAGGCCCCGGGCGCGCCAAAGGGCCGGGGGTGACGGTGTCCCACGTCGTCTCCCCCGGCCGGGCCGGTGCGGCGGGCGGTGTCAGCGGACGGCGGCGATCTCCTCTCCCGCCTCCATGGGATGGGTGACGTCCTGGGCCTCGCGGCCCTTGCCGAGGTGGTTGAAGAGGAGGTTGAGCACCACGGCCGTGACGCAGCCGGTGGAGATGCCGGAGTCCAGGACGATCTTCGCGGTCTCCGGGAAGGAGTGGTAGAACTCCGGCGCGGTGATCGGGATGATGCCGACCGCCAGGGACACGGCCACGATCAGCACGTTGTTGTCCTTGTCCAGGCCGGCCCGGACCAGGGTCTGGATGCCGCTCGCGGCGACCGAGCCGAACAGCACGATGCCGGCGCCGCCGAGGACCGGCCGGGGCACGACCGCGATGAGCGAGGCGGCCATCGGGCACAGGCCCATCAGGACCAGGAAGCCGCCGCCGGTCGCGACGACGTACCGGCTGCGGATCCGGGTCATCGCGACCAGCCCGATGTTCTGGGCGAAGGCGCTGCACATGAAGCCGTTGAACAGCGGGCTGAGCGCGGAGCCGAGGGTGTCGGCGCGCAGGCCGGCCGCGATGATCTTCTCGTCGGCGGGCCGTTCGACGATCTCACCGAGGGCCAGCATGTCGGCGGTCGACTCGGTCATCGAGACCACCATGACCACGCACAGGGAGAGGATCGCGGCGAGCTGGAACTGGGGGGCGCCGAAGTGGAACGGGGTGGGGAAGCCGACCACGTCGGCGTCGGCGACCGGGCCGAAGTCCGTGGCGCCGAACGGGATCGCGATGAGCGTGCCGACGACCAGGCCGATCAGCACGGCGATCTGCTTGACGAAGCCCCGGGTGAAGCGGCGCAGCAGCAGGACGATCAGCAGGGTGACGCCGGCCAAGGTGAGGTAGGTGGTCGAACCGTAGTCGTCGGCCTGGGGATTGGGCCCCTGGGCCCAGCCGAAGGCGACGGGGAGCAGGGAGACGCCGATCAGGGTGATGACGGAGCCGGTGACGACCGGCGGGAAGAAGCGGATCGCCTTGCTGAAGAAGGGGGCGGCGACGAAGCCGAGCAGGCCGGCGACGATGACCGCGCCGAAGATGATCGGCAGGGCGTCGGACTTGTCGTCGGTGGCGGCGACGACCGCGGTCATCGGAGCGACACCGGCGAAGGTGACGCCGTTGACGAAGGGCAGCCGGGCGCCGATCTTCCAGAAGCCGAGCGTCTGGAGGAAGGTGGCGAGGCCGGCGGTGAACAGGCAGGCGCCGGTGAGGAAGGTCAGCTCGGTCGCGCTGAGGCCGATGGCCGCGCCGACGATGAGCGGTGGTGCGACGACACCGGCGTACATGGCGGCCACGTGCTGCAGTCCGCTGGTCGCCATTTTCAGGGCGGGGAGTTTCTCGTCTACGGGATGGGCGGCCACGGCGGCTCCTCCGGGCGGGTGACACGTCGGCGTCGACGTGGATTTCATGGAGGTGGTGCGAGGTCGTGCGGGACCTTCGCAGGGGGGTGGCGAAACGAGCGGTGACGAGTCTGTGGGGGTGTGGGGCGGTGTGGGGCGGTGTGGGGGTGGGTCGAGCGTGACGGGAGTGGTGGGGGTGGACCGTCTCCGGGGGCGTGCGTCCACACGCGCCCCGGAGACGGCATAGCCGTGGATCCCGCTCGGATCCACGGGTCCCGGCCGGGAGCCGTCCCTCCCGGCCGGAGTCTTGGGGGTGGGCCGCCGCTCAGTCCTGAGCGGCGATCCGGGCCAGGCGCCGGGCCTCGTCGCGGGTGCTGACGGCGATGGCGTCCTCGTCGGCGGTCAGCAGACGGCCGTCCGCCACGATCTGCCGGCCGTCGACGAACGACGCGGTGACCGGGGCCGGCGCGCCGAAGACCAGCGCGGTCACCGGGTCGGTGATGGAGGCGTGGGCGAGGGTGTCCATCTTCCACAGCACCACGTCGGCCAGCTTGCCGGGCTCCAGCGAGCCGATCTGCGCGGCCCGGCCGAGTACCTGGGCGCCGCCGTAGGTGCCGAGGCGCAGCGCCTGACGGGCGTTCAGCGCGGCCTCGCGGTGCGCGCCGAGCCGGTTGATCAGCAGGGCGTTGCGCAGCTCGGTGTGGAGTTCGCCGGACTCGTTGGAGGCGGTGCCGTCGACGCCCAGGCCGACCGGGACGCCGGCCTTCAGCAGGTCGGGGACGCGGGCGATGCCGGCGGCGAGGCGGGCGTTGGACGAGGGGCAGTGGGCGACACCGGTCTTCGTCCGGGCGAAGGCCTGGATGTCGGAGTCGTTCATGTGGACGCAGTGCGCCATCCACACGTCCTCACCGAGCCAGCCGGTGGACTCGAAGTAGTCGGTGGGGCCCATGCCGAACAGCTCGTGGCAGAACTTCTCCTCCTCCACCGTCTCCGAGCCGTGGGTGTGCAGCCGCACCCCCAGCCGGCGCGCCAACTCCGCTCCCTCGCGCATCAGCTGCGTGGAGACCGAGAACGGGGAGCAGGGCGCGACCGCCACCTGGGTCATGGCGTCGAAGGAGGCGTCGTGGTGTTCCCCGACGGTCTCCTCGGTCGCCCGCAGCGCGTCCTCGATCGTCTCCACGGCGAAGTCCGGGGGCAGCCCGCCGTCCTGCCGGCCGCGGTCCATCGAGCCGCGGGCCAGCGTGAAGCGCACCCCCATCTCGGCGGCGGCCCGGATGATCGAGCCGGACAGGTCGCCGGAGCCGCGCGGGTGGACGTAGTGGTGGTCCATGGCGGTGGTGACACCGCCCCGGGCCATCATGGCGAGGGACCCCTGGGCCGCCGCGTACGTCATCCGCTCGTCGATCCGTGCCCAGACCGGGTAGAGCGCGACCAGCCAGTCGAACAGGTTGTGGTCGGTGGCCAGGCCCCGGGTGATCCACTGGTAGAAGTGGTGGTGGGTGTTGACCAGACCGGGGGTGGCCAGGTGGCCGCGCCCGTCGATCCGGCGCACCACGTTCTCCAGTCCCCGGGGAGCGTCGCCCGCGCCGACCGCCTCGATGCGGTTGCCGGCGAGGACGAGGTGTCCGCAGGCGTACTCCGTGTCACCCGCGTCCACGGTGGCGATCGCACAGTTCTCGATGACGACGCGCTGGGCTGCCGATGGTGCCATCTGCTTCCTTGTCTTTCGGTGGCGGCCCGTGGCCCAGGGGGATCCACGGGGTGGGCACGGCAGGACCCTAGGAGGATTCGAGTGCCGGGGCCGCCTGTCGGCTCCGGGTGCCGAGATGGTGGAAGAACAGGTTCAGCAGGACGGCGACGAGCGCGCCGGCGCTGATGCCGGAGCCGAGCACGGTCTGCGCCCACGCCGGGAAGTCGGCGTAGAAGGTCGGCGCGGCCAGCGGGATGATGCCGGCGCCGAGCGCCACGGCCACCAGGATGATGTTGGAGCTGTCGTCCAGGCCCGCCTCGGAGAGCGTGCGGATGCCGCTGACGGCGATGGAGCCGAAGAGGACGATGCCCGCGCCGCCGAGGACCGGCATGGGGACGAGGGAGACGACCGCGCCGAGGACCGGGAAGGCGCCGAGGACGATCAGGCTGCCGCCGGCGACGGCGACGACGTACCGGCTGCGCACCCGGGTGAGCGAGACGACACCGACGTTCTGGGCGAAGGCGGAGGTGGGGAAGCCGCCGAAGACCGGCCCGATCAGGGTGGCGAGGCCGTCGGTGCGCAGGCCCCGGGTGATGGTCTTCGCGTCGGCGCGGCGGTCGCAGATCTCGCCGAGGGCGAGCATGCCGGCGCTGGACTCGGTCATCAGCACCAGCATCACGATGCACAGCGAGAGGATCGCGGCGGGCTGGAACTCGGGGGCGCCGAAGGCGAACGGGGTGGGCAGCGCGGCCACGGGCGCGGACTTGATGCCGCTGAAGTCGGCCATGCCGAAGGGGATCGCGGCCAGGGTGCCGATGAGCAGCCCGAACAGCAGGGCGACCTGTTTGACGAAGCCCTGGCCGAAGCGCTGGATCAGCAGGATGACGGCGAGGGTGAACCCGGCGAGCGCCAGATAGCGCATGTCGCCGAAGTCGGCGGCGGTCTTGTCGCCGCCTTGGGCCCAGCCCACCGGGACGGGCATCAGCGTGACGCCGATCAGGGTGATGACCACGCCGGTGACCAGGGGCGGGAAGAAGCGCAGCAGCCGGCCGAAGAAGGGGCCGAGGGCCAGGCAGAAGGCGCCGGCCACCATCACCGCGCCGTAGATCGCGGGGAGTTGGTGTCCTTTGCCGTTGGTCTCGGCGATCGCGAGGATGGGGGCGATGCCGGCGGAGGAGGCGGCATTGACGAAGGGCAGCCGGTTGCCGACGAAGCCCTTGACGCCGATGGTCTGGAGGATGGTCGCGACGCCCGCGATGAGCAGGCTCGCGGCGATGAGCCGGGTACGGGCCCCGATGTCGAGCCCGCAGGCCTGACCGATGATGAGCGGAGGAGTGACAACGCCTGCGTACATCGCGGCGATGTGCTGGAGCGCGGCGGGGACGAGCCGCGTGGGGTGGAGCTTCTCGTCCACCGGGTGCACGGACGTGACGGCGTCCTCTATGTGCACCGGCGGGGTGGAACACGGGGCTTTCGCCGGCCCCTTTGCAGGCTGTGCCATTTTGTTCCCTCCGGTGTAGCGCGCCCCCGGCCCGTCAGGCCGGGCCGGGGGCGGGCGTCCCGCGTCAGAGGTTGGTCATGTCGACCGGGATACGGGCCTCACAGCCGTCCCGCAGGATGGTGGCCTCGATGAGGCCGTAGGGACGGTCGGCGGCGAAGTAGACCTCGTTGTCGTTCTTGAGTCCGAACGGCTCCAGGTCCACGAGGAAGTGGTGCTTGTTGGGCAGCGAGAAGCGGACCTCGTCGATCTCGCTGCGGTTGTTGATGATGCGCGAGCCCATCTGGTACATCGTCTGCTGGAGCGAGAGCGAGTAGGTCTCGGCGAAGGCGTGGAGCATGTGCTTCTTGACCTGCTCGTAGGACTTCTCCCAGTTGGGCATCTTCTGCGCGTCGTCGGTCCAGTTGAACCGCCAGCGGCCGGCGACCTGGGTGGCGAGGATACGGTCGTACGCCTCCTGGAGGGTGGTGTACTTGTCCTTGACGTAGCCCCAGAACTCGGAGTTGGTCGAGTTCATCACGACCAGGTCCTTCAGACCGGAGATGACCTCCCACTTCTCACCGTCGTAGGTGATCTGGGTGAGGCGGATCTCCTGGCCCTTGCGGACGAAGGAGTGCTTGACGTCGTCCGCGCCGATGAACTTGCTGTTGGCGTCCGAGGTCTCGATCCGCTCCCAGGCGTACTCCTCGATGCGGATGCGCGCCCGGTGGATCGGCTCCTGGCTGGTGACGAAGTGCCGGGCGAGGTGGATGCCGAACTGCTCGGCGGACTCGATGCCGTATTCCTTGGCGAACGCGAACACCGTGTTCTTGGTGGTGTCGGTCGGCAGGACGTTGGCGTTGGAGCCGGAGTAGTGGACCTCCTCCATGTCGCCGCTCAGCGCGATGGAGACGTTGAGGTCCTTGATGTGATGGGTGGCGCCGTCCCGCGTGATCTTGACGACTCGGTTCTCGGCCTTGCCGTACTGGTTCTGTCCCAGGATGGTCGGCATGTAGCTAGCTCCCTCGGTAAACGGAGTAGCCGAACGGGTTGAGCAGCAGCGGTACGTGGTAGTGCTCCCCGGGCACCACGGCGAAGGTGATCGCCACCTCGGGGAAGAACGCGGCACCGCTGTCCCGATTCGCGGGGGCGTCCTGCTGCGCATCGGCTTGCTTCTTCGCAGATTCTTCGAAGTACGGCTCGACGGCGAAGTCCAGCCGCACATGGGTGGTCCCTTCCGGCAGGGCCGGCAGGTCCTTGCACCGGCCGTCGGCGTCGGTCGCCGAGCCGCCGAGCGCCTGCCAGTCCGCCTCGCGCCCCAAGCGGGCGGAGAGCTGGACGGCGACGCCCTCGGCGGGGCGGCCGATCGATGTGTCCAGGATGTGCGTGGACACGGAGGCGGTGGTGCTGGTGCTCATGGTGTCAGGCGTCCTCTTCGACGAGTCGGGCCAGTCGGATGCGGTTGATCTTGCCCAGTTCGGTGCGGACGATCTCCCGCTCCCGCTCGGGCGAGTTGCCGATCCGCTCCTTGACCGCGTCGCGCATCTGCTCGCCGGTCCGGCCGGTGGCGCAGATGAGGAAGACATGCCCGAACTTCTCCTGGTAGGCCAGGTTCAGGTCGAGCATCTCCGCCTTGAGCTCCTCGGAGGCACCGGCCATGCCCCGCTGTTCGCGGGCGGAGGTCGGGTCGCCGGGCTTGGGCCGCCCGATCGGCGGGTGTCCGGCCATCGCCTCCGCCAGGTCCGCGGGGGTCAGCTCGGCCATGGCGGCGTCGCTGGCGGTGTAGAGGTCCTCCGGGGTGGCGTACGGGCGGGCGGCGAGCAGTCGCCGGGCCCACTCGGTGGAGGCGCACGCCTCGTGGAGGGCCGCGAGGGCCTCGCGCTCCTCCAGATCGTTGAACCGGGACAGGCCCGGGGGCGTGGAAGTGGTAGTCACGGGAGCCTCCGTGGCCGCTTCGGGCCGTTGTGCTGAACGGGCTGCGGATAGCTAACGCCCTCGGAAACACCACGTCAACACTTTGTTGAAAATTCCGCGTAACAAGCCGGGTTGGGGGCCGAACGGCCCTTGCGCCCCCACTCCCGCCCCGGTCAGAGACCCTTCTCGCGGTTGAGGTAGTTGTAGACCGTGAAGCGGCTGACGCCCAGCGCGCCCGCCACGGTCTCCACCCCGTGCCGCACGGCGAACGCGCCGCGCGCCTCCAGGATCCGTACGACCTCCTGCTTGGCCTTGCGGTCCAGGTCGGCCAGCGGCCGGCCCTCCTTGCGCTCCATGGCGGCCAGGATGTGGTCGAGGGAGTCGGCGAGCTGGGGCAGGCGTACGGCGACGACGTCGGCGCCCTCCCAGGCGAGGACGACGTCCTCGGGGCCGGCCTCGTCGGGCGGGAGCATCGTCCCGCCCATGGCGTCGACCAGCGGCTTCACCGCCGCGATGAAGGGCTCGTCCCCGGTCACCTATCACCCTCCCCGGCCTCGTCACCGATCACGTTGACCTGGAGCGAGACCCGGGTGGCGCCGGCCTGGAGGGCCTTGCGCAGCAGCGCGTCCACCGCGCCGAGCACACGGTCGGCGCCGCCCTCGGCGGTGTTGCCGAAGGGCCCGACGTCCACGGCGTCCAGCTCGGCGGTCTCGATGACCTCGCGCGCCACCAGGGCGTGCGCGGGCGCTTCCTCCAGGTCGAAGGGCTCGGTCGTGAACTCCACTCGCAATCGCACGCGCCCAACCTAACGCGCGAGGGGGCCGCGGGGGGCGGCTCTTGCGGACCCCCCTTGACAAGCGGCGACACCCGACGGCAATCTTCCGTTACGCAGAAACGAACTTCCGTAATACGGAATCTCGACCAACGGAAGGGAGCGCGGCCCGAATGCCAGGTTTCGAGTGGAGCACCGCCGCAGACCAGCGCTTCAACGTCAACCTGTCGATCCTCTTCACGGAACTCCCGCTCCTGGAGCGCCCCGCGGCCGCCGCCGCGGCGGGCTTCACCGCGGTCGAGCTGTGGTGGCCCTGGATCGACTCCCCCACTCCGGCCCGGTCCGAGCTGGACGCCCTGAAGAAGGCGATCGAGGACGCGGGGGTCCGCCTGACGGGCCTGAACTTCTACGCCGGGCAGCTGCCGGGTCCGGACCGCGGCGCCCTGTCGCTGCCGGGCGAGGAGTCGGAGAAGTTCCGCGCCAACATCGACGTGGCCGCCGGCTTCGCGGCCTCCCTGGGCTGCACGGCGCTCAACGCGCTGTACGGCAACCGCGTCGAGGGCGTGGACCCGGCCGAGCAGGACGCGCTCGCCCTGGAGAACCTCGCCCTCGCGGCCCGGGCGGCCGACCGGATCGGCGCCGTCCTGCTGATCGAGGCGCTGAACAAGCCCGAGTCGCCGCTGTACCCGCTGGTGTCGGCGCCGGCCGCGGTGGAGGTCGTCGACCAGGTGAACGCGACGACGGGCCTCGGGAACGCCAAGTTCCTGATGGACCTGTACCACCTGTCCATGAACGGCGAGGACCTGCCCGCGGTCATCGACGCCTACGCGGCGAAGACCGGGCACGTGCAGATCGCCGACAACCCCGGCCGCGGCGCCCCCGGCACCGGCTCGCTCCCGCTCCAGGAGCTGCTCGGCCGGCTGCGGAAGGCCGGTTACGACGGCTGGGTCGGCCTGGAGTACAAGCCGGGCGACCGCCCGAGCGCCGAGGCGTTCGACTGGCTCCCGCGCGAGGCCCGCGCGGCCCGCTGAGCCGCCGGCCTCTGCACACCAGCCGCCCTTCACAGACGTACTTGCCGCAGTAAGAGAGGCACCCCCAAATCATGAGCAACCTCGCAGCTTCCTCCCACCCGACCCGCCCTGCGATCGCCTGGATCGGCCTCGGCATCATGGGCTCCCCCATGTCCGAGAACCTGATCAAGGCGGGCTACCAGGTCACCGGTTACACCCTGGAGAAGGAGAAGCTGGACCGCCTGGCCGCCGCCGGCGGCACCGCGGCCGGCTCCATCGCCGAGGCCGTCCGCGACGCCGACGTGGTCATCACGATGGTGCCCGCCTCCCCGCAGGTCGAGGCCATCGCCTACGGCCCGGACGGCATCCTGGAGAACGCCAAGTCCGGCGCGCTGCTGATCGACATGTCCTCGATCACCCCGCAGACCTCCGTGGACCTCGCCAAGGCCGCCAAGGACAAGGGCATCCGGGTGCTGGACGCCCCGGTGTCCGGCGGTGAGGCCGGCGCCATCGAAGCGGTGCTGTCGATCATGGTCGGCGGCGAGCAGGCCGACTTCGACCAGGCCAAGCCGATCTTCGAGGCGCTCGGCAAGACCATCGTGCTGTGCGGTCCGCACGGCTCCGGCCAGACGGTGAAGGCCGCCAACCAGCTGATCGTCGCCGTGAACATCCAGGCGTGCGCCGAGGCCGTGGTCTTCCTGGAGAAGTCGGGCGTGAACCTCCAGGCCGCCCTGGACGTCCTCAACGGCGGCCTGGCCGGCTCCACCGTGCTGACGCGCAAGAAGGACAACTTCCTCAACCGCGACTTCAAGCCCGGCTTCCGTATCGACCTGCACCACAAGGACATGGGCATCGTCACCGACGCCGCTCGCAACGTCGGCGCGGCCCTCCCGGTCGGCGCCGTGGTCGCCCAGCTGGTCGCCAGCCTGCGCGCCCAGGGCGACGGCGGCCTGGACCACTCGGCCCTGCTGCGGGCCGTCGAGCGCCTGTCCGGCGCCCAGGTCTGACGACCCCTCGCACTTCCGGACCGCGGCGTCGCTGACACCTGTCCTGTCGCGCCCAGGCGGCGCCGCGGTCCGGAATCGGCTTCAACAAAGTGTTGACGCTCAGATCGCCCCACTTCTAGGCTCCACAAAGCGGAAACAGTTTTCCGCTGACACCCGCACGGAAGGTCCACGATGTCGAAGCGCGTGCTCACGACAGAGTCCGGCGCACCGGTCGCCGACAACCAGAATTCCGCCTCCGCCGGCGTCGGCGGCCCGCTCCTGATCCAGGACCAGCACCTCCTGGAGAAGCTCGCGCGCTTCAACCGCGAGCGGATCCCGGAGCGTGTCGTGCATGCCCGCGGTTCCGGCGCGTACGGCCACTTCGAGGTGACCGACGACGTCACCGGCTACACCCACGCCGACTTCCTCGGCGAGATCGGCAAGCGCACCGAGGTCTTCGTGCGCTTCTCCACGGTCGCCGACTCCCTCGGCGGTGCCGACGCGGTCCGCGACCCCCGCGGCTTCGCGGTGAAGTTCTACACCGAAGAGGGCAACTACGACCTCGTCGGCAACAACACCCCGGTGTTCTTCATCAAGGACCCGCTGAAGTTCCCCGACTTCATCCACTCGCAGAAGCGCGACCCGTTCACCGGCAAGCAGGAGCCCGACAACGTCTGGGACTTCTGGGCGCACGCCCCCGAGGCCACGCACCAGGTGACCTGGCTCATGGGTGACCGCGGCATCCCGGCGTCGTACCGCCACATGAACGGGTACGGCTCGCACACCTACCAGTGGACGAACGCCAAGGGCGAGGGCTTCTTCGTCAAGTACCACTTCAAGACGAACCAGGGCATCCGCTCGCTGTCCACCGAGCAGGCGCAGGAGCTCGCGGGCAAGGACCCCAACTCGCACCAGACCGACCTGCTCCAGGCGATCGAGCGCGGCGTGCACCCGTCCTGGACGCTGTACGTCCAGATCATGCCGGCGGCCGAGGCGGCGGACTACCGCTTCAACCCGTTCGACCTGACCAAGGTCTGGCCGCACAAGGACTACCCGCTCCAGCGCGTGGGCCGCCTGGTCCTCGACCGCAACCCGGACAACGTGTTCGCCGAGGTCGAGCAGGCCGCGTTCTCCCCGAACAACTTCGTGCCCGGCATCGGTCCGTCCCCGGACAAGATGCTCCAGGGCCGGCTGTTCGCCTACGCCGACGCCCACCGCTACCGCCTCGGTGTCAACCACACCCTGCTCGCGGTGAACGCCCCGAAGGCGGTCCCGGGCGGCGCCCGGAACTACGGCCGCGACGGGTTCATGGCGGTCAACGGCCAGGGCCGTCACGCCAAGAACTACGAGCCGAACTCCTACGACGGCCCGGTGGAGACCGGCCGCCCGCTGTCCGCCCCGCTCGCGGTGACCGGCCACACCGGCAACCACGCCGCCCCGGCGCACACCAAGGACGACGACTTCTTCCAGGCGGGCGAGCTGTACCGGCTGATGTCGCAGGACGAGAAGTCCCGTCTGGTCGCGAACATCGCCGGCGGCCTGTCGCAGGTCTCCCGCGACGACGTGATCGAGAAGAACCTGGCCCACTTCCACGCCGCCGACCCCGAGTACGGCAAGCGCGTGGAGGAGGCGGTCCGCGCCCTGCGCGAGGACTGAGTCCCAAGGCTGCGTCCGGGACGTGACGGGGAGGTCGTGCCCCGGACGCGAAGGCCCCGCCGCCCCAGGTGATCCGGATGAGGGGTGATCACCGGGTACGGCGGGCAGGGCGAGGACCGCGGTGGCGTGCGAGCCAGTGCGGTGGTGAAGGAGCCCCGGACCCCCTTCTCGACCAGAGGGAAGGGACGTCCGCCTCCGTCGTGGCCACCGCGGTCCCAGCCCCCGCCTCCGGCAGCACCGGAGGCACACCGGCCCCGTCCGGCGGCGCGAACGATCTGTCGCGCCCAGCCTCGCGCCGTCGGACGGCTACCACCTGCAACGCTCCCTACGCCGACTCGATGTCCGCGGCGAGGGAGCGTTCGGCGTTGTCCGGCAGTTCCTTGCAGGTGAGCACCTCGACCCGCGTGACATGCGGACTGAAGGTCCGCAGCGCCTCGTCGACCTCGTTCTCCGGTACGTCGGGGTGCAGACCGGGATGACCGAGGAGCACCAGCGCGCCGGCCCGCCGGCTCTCGATGCCGAACTCGTCACGGCACGTCCACCTCGTCCGCGCCGCGGCCCGGAAGTGGTCCGGCGCTTCCTCCGCGCCCGCCGCCGTCGCCCGCGCGACCTCCAGCAGGCGTACCAGCTCCCCGCCCTCCCGGCGTCTGGTCCGACCATCCGGGCCGACGTGCGGGAACACCTCGTCCGCAGCACGCTGAAGGCATGGGCAATCCGATACGGCACCCGCACATCGTGGTCCACTCCCCCGCCCTGGACGGCTCCCGGCGGGTCACCGAGGGGGACGTGACGCTGGGGATCGCCTCGCACCTGGACGACGTCGTGGAGATCCTCCGGCTGGCCGACCTGGACCGGATCGAGGTGGAGGAGAGCGACCTGGTCGAATGGCAGGGCGGCGGCCCGGACGACTGGCCCGGACTGGGCGAGTACGACATCTGACGGCGGCGCCTGCGGCACGGGGCGTAGCCCGGCTACGCAATCCTCAAATCAAGCTCTGAACAGCGCCGACGAGGCTTCGGCGAGCCCTTTCGGCGGGCACAGTACTGGCACGCGGGGCCCGCCTGCACGGGGGCGGCGGGCCCCGTACGGGGGTGTTCGGCCAAGGGCATGGCAAAGGGGCGGCCCCTCCCCCCGGGCGGGCCGCCCCTGGCTTGTGCCGGGTCCGTCAGACCTTCAGCGGCTTGATCGAGGTCGGCGCGTGGCCGGGCTCGGTGGCCAGGTCCTCGAACTCGGAGATGTCGCTGATGTCCATGGTGCGGCTCATCGAGATGTTGGTGATCCGCTCCAGGATCGCCTCCACGACCACCGGCACCCGGTACTCGGCGGCGAGCTTCTTGGCCTGCTCGAAGGCGGCGCCCAGCTGGTCGGGCTCGGTGACCCGGATGGCCTTGCAGCCGAGCCCCTCGGCGACCTTGACGTGGTCCACGCCGTAGACGCCGAGCTCCGGAGTGTTGATGTTCTCAAACTCCAGGTTGACCTGGAAGTTGATGTCCAGGCCGATCTGCGCCTGCCGGATCAGGCCCAGGTAGGCGTTGTTCACCAGGACGTGGACGTAGGGGATCTTGTGCTGGGCGGCGACCGCCAGTTCCTCGATCAGGAACTGGAAGTCGTAGTCGCCGGAGAGCGCGACGACCGGGGAGTCCGGGTCGGCCTTGGCGACGCCGATCGCGGCCGGGATGGTCCAGCCGAGCGGGCCGGCCTGGCCGCAGTTGATCCAGTGCCGCGGCTTGTAGACGTGCAGCATCTGCGCGCCGGCGATCTGGGACAGGCCGATGGTGGTGACGTACCGGGTGTCCGGCCCGAAGGCCTTGTTCATCTCCTCGTACACGCGCTGCGGCTTCATCGGCACGTTGTCGAAGTGCGTACGGCGCAGCAGGGTGGCCTTGCGCTCCTGCGTGGAGGCCACCCAGGCGCCGCGGTCGGGCAGCCCGCCGGCCGCCTTCAGCTCCTTGGCGACCTCGATGAACAGCTCCAGGGCGGCCTTGGCGTCGGAGACGACGCCGTAGTCCGGCGGGAAGATCTTGCCGATCTGGGTGGGCTCGATGTCGACGTGGACGAACTTGCGCTCGCCCCGGTAGACGTCCAGCTTGTAACCGGTGTGGCGGTTGGCCCAGCGGTTGCCGATGCCGAGGACGAAGTCGGATTCCAGGAAGTTGGCGTTGCCGTAGCGGTGCGAGGTCTGCACGCCGACCATGCCGGCGTTCAGCTCGTGGTCGTCGGGCAGCGCGCCCCAGCCCATGAGGGTGGGGACGACCGGGGTCTGGGTCAGCTCGGCGAACTCCACCAGGAGGTCGGCGGCGTCGGCGCCGATGATGCCGCCGCCGGCCACGATGACCGGGCGCTGCGACTCCAGGAGGAAGGTGAGGGCCTTCTCGATCTGGGCGCGGGTGGCGGTGGGCTTGTAGACCGGCAGCGGCTCGTAGGTCTCCGGGTCGAACTCGATCTCGGTGAGCTGCACGTCGATCGGCAGGTCGATCAGGACCGGGCCCGGACGGCCGGAGCGCATCAGGTGGAAGGCCTGCTGGAAGACGCCGGGGACCTGCGCGGCCTCCAGGACGGTCACCGCCATCTTGGTGACCGGCTTGGCGATCGAGGCGATGTCGACGGCCTGGAAGTCCTCCTTGTGGATGACGTTCGTCGGCGCCTGGCCCGTGATGCACAGGATCGGGATGGAGTCGCCGATGGCGGAGTACAGGCCGGTGATCATGTCGGTGCCGGCCGGACCGGAGGTGCCGATGCACACGCCGATGTTGCCCGGCTTGGTACGGGTGTAGCCCTCGGCCATGTGCGAGGCGCCCTCGACGTGGCGGGCGAGGGTGTGGTGGATGCCGCCGCCCTCCTTGAGGGCCTTGTAGAACGGGTTGATCGCCGCGCCCGGCACACCGAAGGCGTCGGTGACGCCCTCGCGCTTGAGGATCTCAACTGCCGCGCGGGCAGCGGTCATACGAGCCATCGAGTACTCCTGCTTCGGCCTCTCGGATGCGTACTCCCGTCGCGCCCCGCGGTGAGCACGGTCTCCCGATTGTCAATCTCCGCAAACTTTCCGTATTGCGGAATGTAACTTCTACTATCTGGAAGCAATGTAAGCGGGTGGACGAAGGTCGTCAAGAGCGGTCCAGACCCCGGAAAACGCGAAAGGGCCGCCCGTACGACACGGGCGGCCCTGGCCTGACGGGCGTCTCAGAGGGTCGGCAGACCGAGCGCGATGATCGTGGACGACAGCCCCTGCCAGGTGCGTACGTCCCAGTCGGTGAGTTGCCGCCAGCGCTGGAGGCGGTACTTCACGGTGTTCGGATGGACGTGCAGGACGCGGGCGGTCGAGGAGAGCGAGAAGCCGTTCTCGGCGAACCTGAGCACGGTCTCCGCCAGCTCGGGGTGCTGTCGCGCGACCTCTCGGCGCGGCTCCAGCAGCACCGCGAAGCGCTGCGCGGTGGGCGCCAGGGTGGCGAGCAGCCAGTGGTCGGCGAAGTACCTCACCTGTCCCGGATCCGCCAGGGGCAGCGCCGCTCTGGCGTCCGCCATGCTCATCGCGGCGCCGGGGAGCCCGGTCCGCGGCAGGCCGATGCCGAAGCTCGCATCGGGGTTGTGCCGCCGGGCCGCTTCGACCACGGCGTGCGGCGGGATGTCCTGGACCAGGGTGATCATGAGGTTGCCGCGCGTCGCGCAGCGCAGCGTGCCCGGCCACCGCTGGTGCCGCAGCTCCATCATGCGCTCGTCGGGCCAGTCCTCGGCCGGTGAGCACAGCGCCTGGAACTCACCGGCCGGGTCGAAGGTGAGGGCGGCGGCCAGTTGCTCCAGGTCGACGCCCGCGGGCGCGGCGGTGACGAGGCCGTCGAGGAACTGGTGGGTCAGCCTCAGGAGCGTGGCGTCGGCGGCGCGGACGGCGGCGCCGTACGCCTCGGCTGCCGCGCTGCTGGAATGCTGCACCCACGTCCAGAACATCCCGACGATCGAGACGAGCTGCGCGCCGGCCCGGGGGTCGTGCGACTGGGCTCGGGCGAGCAGCACGTTCCACATCTCGCGATAGCCGACGTGGTAGGCCTCGACGAGGGCGTACAGCGGCAGGCCGGTGGCGGCGCGTTCGGCCCCGAGCGCGTGCGCGGCGTCGACCTCCTCCCGGGTGGGCAGGCGGCGTGCGGCCACACCGGTCAGCAGTCCCTGGTAGTGGCGGGTGACGTCGCGTTCCTGCTGCTCGCGGTCCACGATCTGGTAGCTGGGTATCTCCAGCCGTATGCGGTCGACGATCTTCGGGATCACCGTGGGCAGTTCCCCGGCGAGCGCTTCGCAGAGTTCGACGACGGGCTGCCACGCCGCGGGGGTGTCGGCCTGCGCGGCTCCCTCGGTCACGGGCTCCACCATGGCCCCTCCCGATGTGGATTTCGTAGTGATCCTCTTCGCGAACGCAGGGCAGCTTCGCTGCGACCATGCATCGACGATAAGCGATCAAGAACGCGCTTGCCGCTTCTTTGTGGACTCCGCAAAGACAACGGCTGGAAGTTCTCGGATTCGGTTCTGGTCCCGTGGATCAGCCGTCGGCAGGCTGGACAGCGGACGCCGCCGGGGGCCCGGTCCCCGGCGATGGTCGAAAGCATCCGGTGCACGGGAGGACGCGTGGAGACTCCGCTGGAGTTCAGTCATGAATCGGTCGTGGTGCGACGCGGGCGGCGCAGCCGGCTGCCGATCGTCGTCGCAGTGCACTCCACCGCTCTCGGCCGTGCGGTCGGCGGCTGCCGGATGTGGGCGTACCACAGCTGGGAGGACGGCCTGCGCGACGCGCTGCGCCTGTCGGAGGGCATGACGCGCAAGTGCGCCGCCGCCGGACTGCCGAACGGCGGCGGCAAGTCGGTCGTGGTCCTTCCGGCCGGGCGGAGCCTGACCCCGGACGAACGCCGCGCGGCCCTGCACGATCTCGGCGACATCGTGGCGGAGCTCGGCGGCACCTACGTGACCGGCCCCGACGCGGGCACCGGGCCGGCCGACATGGCGGTCATCGGCGAACGGACCGAGCACGTGTTCTGCCGGCCGGAGGCCGCCGGCGGGAGCGGTGACCCCTCGCCGTTCACGGCCCTGGGCGTCGTCGCCGCGCTGCGCTCGACCTGTCTGGCGCTGTTCGGCTCGCCGGGCCTGGCGGGCCGGAGATTCGCGGTGATCGGCCTCGGACACGTCGGGGAGCAGATCGCCCGGCAGTTGGCGGCGGCGGGCGCCGACCTGGTCCTCAGCGATGTCGACCCGGTAAAGCGCTCGCTCGGCGCGGAACTGGGCGCGGTGTTCACCGAACCCGACGCGGCGGCCACCGCCGAGGTGGACGTGCTCGTCCCCGCCGCGCTCGGCGGCTTGCTGACCCGGGATCTGGTGGGGCGGCTGCGCTGCCGCGCGGTCGCGGGCGCGGCCAACAATCAGCTGGCCGACCCGGGCGTGGCGGAGTCGCTGCGGGAGCGCGGGATCCTCTGGGCCCCCGACTACATCGCCAACGCGGGCGGTGTCGTCAACTCGGTCTCGCGGGAAGTCCTCGGCGACGACGCGGAGAAGGCGGTCAGGCGCATCGAGTCGATCGCCGACACCCTGACCGGCCTGTTCGAGACGGCCGCGCGCGAGGGGATCACGACGGCGCGGGCCGCCGACGACCTCGCCCGCCGGCGGCTGTCCGCGTCGGTGCCCACCGCGCCGGGGCCGGCATGAACCCCCGGGTCTACGTGCTGGCGCTGGCCACCTTCACCGTCGGCACCGAGGGCTATGTCATCGCCGGCGTGCTGCCGGCGGTCGCGCGCTCCATGCACGTGTCCGTATCGGTGTGCGGACAGCTGGTCACGGTCTTCGCGCTGGTCTACGCCCTGGCCGGGCCGCCGCTGATCGGCGCGTTCCGGCGGGTGCCGCCGAAGTCGGTGCTGATCGGGGCCATGCTGGCGTTCGCGCTCGGCAACGCCCTCGCGGCGGGCGCGCCCGACTACGCGGTGCTCGCCCTGGCGCGCGTACTGGCCGCGGCGAGCGCGGCCCTGCTGGTCGCGCCGGCGGCCGCGGCGGCGGCCGCGCTGTGCCGGCCGCAGGACATGCCCAAGGCGATCGCGGTCACCGCCACCGGCAACGCGCTGGCGCTCACTCTGGGGGCGCCGATCGGCACCCTGATCGGGGGGCTGCTCGGCTGGCGGGGCACGTTCCTGTTCGTCACGGCCCTGGCGCTCGTGACCGCGCTGATGCTGGCGGTCCTGCTGCCGACGGTGCCGGTGGCTCCCGCCGGCACCGGCCGGGCCGAACTGCTGCGCAGCCCGGCCGTCCGGTGGAGTCTGCTGACCACCTTCGGGGTCTTCCTCGCCGCGTACTGCACCTACACGTATCTCGCGCCGATCGTCGAGCGGGCGACCGGGATGGGAAGCCAGGGGGTGGCGGCGCTGATGATCGTCTTCGGCGCGGGCGCATTCCTGGCCGGGCGCCTGATCGGCCGGACCCTGGTCAAGGTGCCCGTGGCGCGGGTGCTGCGCGTGGCTCTCACGCTGATGACGCTGCTCCTCGCGACCATCGCCGTCGGCACCGCCTGGCATCCGCGCGCCGCCGCGGAGATCGCCGCGTTCCCGGTGCTGTTCTGCCTGGGTGCCTTCTGGTGCTGCGGTGGCGTCTCCCAGCAGACACGGATCGCCGCCCTGGCACCCGCGCAGCGGTCCCAGGCGCTGGGGCTGCACTTCTCCGTGCAGTTCCTGGGCGTCGCCGTCGGCGGCGCCGTCGGCGGGCTCGCCCTGTCGACGGGGGGACCGGTGGCCGTTCCGGCCCTGTCCGCGCTGATCGCGTGCGTGTCGCTGCTCTCCGTGCGGCGGACCGTTCCGGAAACGGCCGACTCGCCGGATCGCGTGGCACCCGCGCCGGTCCCGCGCTGACGTTTTCCTGACAGAGCCCCTTGTCCGTCCCGGTGGTGATCCCCTCAGCACCGGGCGGACGGAGGGGCTCTGTCGCTGTGCGCGGGGTGTGACGTCGCCGCCCTGCACACCCTGTCAATAGGCGACTGTTCAGGATAAAAGCGACTCACTCCACTTTCACGCATTTCGCGCCGCCAAGACGCGGTCCCGGAAAAGTTCGTGGAATCCGCAGAACGCCGAGCGCCAGATTTGCAAGAATGACAATCGGCGCATCCGTATTGCCTGTTCAGCGCGCACCGGATGCGTCATGAAACATAGATTCAATCTTGCACTTTCGTGGCACCGCCGAATGCGACCGTTGCCGAGCCGCCCGAGGGGCCTGTAAGTTCGAGTCGAGCGAGCCGCACTTGCCATTGGAGTGTGTCAGCCGCAGGTCAGAGCGTTCTGGGGGGATCTCTTCTGCGCAGTCCCCCGTCTGATTTCGGTCGACTTCAAAGCGTTTGGAGAGCTGCCATGCCTGTGTTGCGTGATGCTCGGCTGGATCACGTCGAGTTCTATGTCGAAGACGCTGACGCGACCGCCACGGATCTCGTGTCCAAATACGCCTTCCAGATAGCGGGAACGTCGAGCGCGAACATCGGGTCCCACCGATCGATAGCGTTGGCGCAAGGGGGCATCGTGCTCCTGCTCACCCAGGGGCTGACCGAGAGTTCCCCGGTGACCACGTGGGTCCGCGCCCATGGCGACGGCGTGGCCAATATCTGCCTGCGCACGCCGTCGGTCCGTGCGGCCTTCGCGGAGGCCGTGGCCAACGGTGCCGAGGCCGTACTCGAGCCCGTCGAGCGCGACGGTGCGCTGGTCGCCGGTTTCGGCGCGTTCGGCGATGTCCAGCACGGCCTGGTCGAGCGCCCGGACGATGCCGGACCCGGACAACTGCCGCCGGGCATCGTACCGGCACAGGGGTACGCGCCGCAGGCGCCCGTGGAGTTCGTCGTGCTCGACCACTTCGCCTACCTCGTCGGGGCCGGCGACCTCAGCAACGCGGTGAAGTTCTACGAATCCGTCCTGGGCTTTTCGGTGATCTTCGAGGACCGGACCATGGTCGGCGGTCAGGGCATGGATTCCAAGGTCGTGCGCAATGCCGCGGGCGACATCACGTTCACCATCGTGGAGTCCGCCGCGAAGCCGGGGCAGGCCATGGATTTCATCGCGGAGTTCGTGCAGAAGAACGCCGGGCCCGGAATCGAGCACATCGCGTTCGGCTGCCCGGACATCGTCACGGCCGTGCAGAAACTGCGCGGGCGCGGGGTGGCCTTTCTCGACACTCCGGGCGCCTACTACGACCAACTGCCCGGCCGCCTCGGCGCTCTGGCGCGCCACGATGTCGAGCAGATGCGCGGACTGGGCATCCTCGCCGACCGGGACCACGGCGGCGAGCTGTTCCAGATCTTCACGTACTCCACGCATCCGCGGAAGACCTTCTTCTTCGAGGTGATCGAGCGGTTCGGTGCCGAAACCTTCGGCAAAGGCAACGTCAAGGCGTTGTTCGAGGCCAGGAAGGCGGAACGGGACCAGCGGGAGGAGGGGTGACGGAGGTGGTGGAGGCCGGGCAGCCGAACCCGCCGCATTCCGTGGCCGAGTTCGCCGACGCGGCCCGCGCCGTGATCCCGCCCGCCGCCTGGGACTTCGTCTCCGGAGGCAGCGGTGCCGAGCTGAGCGTGGCGGCGAACCGGCGCGCCTTCGACACCCTGTATGTGGCGCCGCGGATGCTGCGGGACGTGTCGCACGTGTCGACCGCGGCCCGCCTGGTCGGCACCGAAGCGAGCCTGCCGGTGGCCATCGCGCCGATGGCCTACCACGGGCTGGCCCATCCGCAGGGCGAGGCGGCCACCGCACGCGCGGCGAAGACGGCGGGCGTGCCGTTCACCGTGGCGATGCTCAGCGGGACACCGGTGGAGCGCATCGCCGAGTCGGGCGCCGACCTGTGGTTCCAGCTGTACTGGCTGCGGGACCGGGGCGCCACGGCGGACCTGGTGAGCCGGGCCGAGGCCGCGGGCTGCCGGGCGCTCATGCTGACCGTCGACGTGCCCCGGCTGGGCCGCCGTCTCAAGGACCACCACAACGGTTTCGCGCTGCCGTCCGACGTCTACGCCGCCCACTTCCGCGGCGAGGCCGCGACCGGGGCGCAACGGACCTCGGCCACGGGCTCGGCCGTCGCCACGCACACCACCGAGATGTTCGACCCGTCCCTGGCGTGGAGCGACCTCGCATGGCTGCGGGAGCGCACCCGGCTGCCGCTCGTCGTCAAGGGCATCCTGACCCGCGAGGACGCCCTCCAGGCGGCACGCTCGGGCGTGGACGCGCTGGTGGTCTCCAATCACGGCGGACGTCAGCTCGACGGAGCCGTGCCCGCGCTCACGGTGCTGCCGGAGATCCGGGACGCGGTCGGGGACACGGTGGACGTCCTCGTCGACGGCGGCGTCCGCTCGGGCACGGACGTACTGAAAGCCCTGGCTCGCGGCGCCGACGGCGTCCTGCTGGGCCGGCCGGTCCTCTACGGGCTCGCCGTCGGCGGCGAGTCGGGCGTCGAGGCCGTGCTGTCACTGCTGCGCGAGGAACTGGAGACGGACCTCGCCCTGTCCGGCTGCCGTACCGCCGGCGAAGCCGCCGGCCTGACAACCTACGAAATCAACGCTTCCAGCAGTACGAGGACTGCATCATGGTGAAGCAGGACGTCATCAAGACACTCGGTCCGTCGGGGACCGACGCCCACGCGGAGGCCGTCCGCATCGGGGGCGAGAACATCGAGCTCTTCCCCTCCTTCCGTGCCGCCATCGACAATTGCGAGACACACGGCGGCAAGGCGCTGGTCGCCGCCGGATACCTGGACATGCGCAACGGAGCGGTGGTCGACTCCTGGGTCGACCTCCATTTCAGCAAGCTGAGATCGATGACGATGGTCGGGGTCTGGGAGTCGCCGACCAAGCCCATGTGCGTCGCGGTGCATTCGGAGTTCTCCGGCGGGCTGGCGGACATCCGCACGGCGGCGTCCCATCCGGCCACCCTGCAGTTCGTGCGCGAGCACATGCCGGCCGGCGTGGAGATCTCCACGGTGCGGGCGAAGCCGGAGGCCGCACGGCTGGTGAGCGAGCGGGTGGTCGATGCCTGCATCGGATCGGTGGACGTCGTCGAGTCCATCGAGAACCTGAAGATCCTGAAGAAACTGGAGGCGACGATGGTGTGGTGCCTGTATGAGCATCGCTGACGTCGCCGCGGACGCGTGGGTCCGGATCGGGTCCTTGCGGGTCGCGCGCGCGTTCCGGGATTTCGTGGAACGGGAGGCCATCCCCGGCACCGGCGTGGCCGCCGGGGAGTTCTGGGCGGGGTTCGAGCGGCTGATAGCCGACCTCGCGCCGCGTGATCGCGCATTGCTGGCCCGCCGCCGCGCACTGCAGGAGCGCGTGGACGCCTGGCACACCGAGCACCGCGGCGAGGACTTCGACGCGGACGCCTACCGCCGGTACCTGACCGAGATCGGCTATCTGGCCGCGGCACCGGAGCCGTTCACCGTGGACACCGCCGGCACGGACGCGGAGATCAGCCGGATCAACGGTCCGCAGCTGCTGGTGCCGGTGGCCGACGAGGACTTCGCGCTGGAAGGGGTCAACGCCCGGTGGGGGTCGCTGTATCGCGCCCTGTACGACACCGACGTGATCCCTCCGGGCGACGCCGCCGGACGCCGCGAGGCGGTCATCGCCTTCGCGCGGGACCTCCTCGACGTGATGGCGCCGCTCGACAAGGGCACACACGCGGACGCGACGGGCTATCACGTCACCGACGGCGCCCTGCGCGTGCGGTTGTCCGACGGCACGGCCGCCGCACTGGACCCCACGGCGCGGCTGGCCGGGTTCACCGGTGATCCCGCCCGGCCGTCGGCCGTGCTGATCGAGCATCACCATCTGCACGTCGAGGTCCGGTTCGATCCGGACGGCGAGTTCGGCCGCCTGGACACGGCCGGCGTCCAGGACGTGGTCGTGGAGTCCGGGATCAGCACGATCATGGACTTCGAGGACTGCGTCGCCGCCGTGGACGTCGCGGACAAGATCGAGGTCCACCGTGCCTGGCTGCGTCTGATGCGCGGCGACTACACCGCGCGGCACGGCGGCGGCATGCGTCCCGATCGCCGGTACACCGCCCCGGACGGCGGCCTGATATCGCTGCCCGGGCGGGCACTGCTGTTCGCCCGGATCGTCGGGCCGCTGATGACCACGGACGCGGTCCTCGACCGCGAGGGCGCCGAGGTGCCCGAAGTCATCGTCGACGCCGTGATCACCACCCTCTCGGCGCTGCACGACCTGCGGGGTGACACCTCCCGCGTGAACTCCCGGGCCGGCGCGGTGTATCTGGCGGTACCGAAACTGCACGGTCCGGAGGAATTCGCCTTCGTGGACGAGCTGTTCGGCCGCGTCGAGCGCTTGCTCGGACTGCCGGAACACACGGTGAAGCTCGGGCTGCTGGACGAGGAGCGGCGCACCACCGTCAACCTGGCGGCGTGCCTGCAGGCGGTCCGGCACCGCGTCGTCTCCACCAACAACGGCCTGCTCGACCGGAGCGGCGACGAGATCCACACCTCGATGGCGGCCGGGCCCATGGTGCGCAAGGCCGACATGAGGACCCAGCCGTGGCAGCTGGCCTACGAGCGGTGGCACGTCGACACCTGCCTGGCCCACGGCCTTCCGGGCCGGGCACTGATCGGGCTGGGCATGTGGCCCACGCCCGACCGGATGCGCGACCTGTTCGAGACCAAGGTCGGCCAGCTGTCCCTGGGCGCGGGGATGACCTGGGTGCCGACCGCCGTCGCCGCGACCCTGCACGCCGTGCACTACCACCAGGTGGACATCGCCGAGGTGCAGCGCGAGATCGCGGCGGCCGGACCGCGCCGTTCTCTCGACGAACTCCTGCGCCCGCCCGTCGCCGACACCGGCACCGTCACCGATCTGCGGACGGAGCTGGACGCCCACTGCTACACCGTCCTCGGCTACGCGGTGCGCTGGATCGAGCGCGCCGTCGCCAGTTCCCCGATGCCCGCTCTCGACGGTGTCGTGGTGCTCGAAGACCGGGCCACCTTGCGGATGTCGACCCAGCTGCTGGCGAACTGGCTGCACCACGAAGTGATCACCGCGCGGGACGTGGACGACGGGCTGCGCCGGATGGCGGCCGTCCTCGACGACCGGCTCCGCGACGAACCGGGTCACCGGCCGCTGCTGGCCGCGGGGGAGAACTCGCTGCCGTGGCAGGCGGCCCGCGAACTGATCACGCGGGGCACGACGGCGCCGAACGGCTACACCGAGCCGGTGCTGTACCGGTTCCGCCGCGAGCACAAGGCCCGGACGGCGTGATGCGGCCGAACCGACGAGACCGACCAAGGGAGACCTCGTGCACGCGATAGTGGTGACCGAGCCCGGCGGACCGGACGCCCTCCGTTACCGCCGGATGCCGGACCCGGTCCCCGGGCCGGGCGAGGTGCTGGTGCGGACCCGGGCGATCGGCGTGAACTACCGGGACGTGTACGTGCGCAGGGGGGAGTATCCCGCCGAACTCCCCGTTCCGGGCCTGGAGGGAGCGGGCGAGGTCGTGGCGGCGGGCGAGGGGGCCGAGGTCGCCGTCGGGGACCGGGTTGCCTGGGGGTACGGCCGGGCCGGCTATGCCGAACTCGTGGCCGTGCCGGCCGACCAGTGCGTGCCGGTGCCCGACGGGATCGACTGGCAGGTCGCCGGTGGCGCGCTGTTGCAGGGAATGACCGCGCACTACCTCCTGGAGTCGGTGTACCGGCCGACACCCGAGGACGCGGTCCTGATCCACGCGGGTGCCGGCGGTATGGGCCAGCTTCTGGTGCAGTGGGCCGCGGCGCGCGGCGCCAGGGTGATCACCACCGTGTCCACCGACGAGAAGGAGAAGCTCGCCCGGGAGGCCGGGGCCTGGCAGGTGCTGCGTTACGGTGACGATCTCGCCGAGCACGTCCGGGAACTGACGGGCGGTGAAGGTGTCTCCGCCGTCTACGACGGCGTCGGCGCGGCCACCTTCGAGGCGAGCCTCGCCTCGCTCCGGCCGCGCGGCACCCTCGCGTTGTTCGGATCCGCGAGCGGCCGCGTGCCCCCGTTCGACCTCCAGCGCCTGGCCGAACTGGGTTCGCTGCTGGTGACCCGGCCGGTGCTGCCGCACTTCCTCCGCACCCGTGCCGAGGTGCGGTGGCGCGCGGACGAGGTCTTCGGCGCGATAGCCGACAACACCCTGCGCATACGGTTCGGCGTTACCTACGCCTTGTCCGAGGCGGCGCAGGCCCACCGGGCGATCGAGTCCCGCGCCACGACCGGTTCCCTCGTGCTGCTGCCGGACTGACGCTCGCACGGGGCCGCCGTGTTCGTACCGCGCGGGCCCCGCGCACACGCTCAACGCCCCCCGTACACGGCGGCCTTGGTCACCTCGGCCGCCGGGTGCGGGGGCCGCGTGGTCAGCGGAAGTCCTCCTCGCGGTACTCGTCGGCTGAGCCCTCGGCCGTGGCCTCGCGCAGCTCGATCCGGCGGATCTTGCCGGAGACGGTCTTGGGCAGGGTGCCGAACTCCAGCCGGCGGATGCGCTTGTAGGGGGCGAGGACCTCACGGGAGTGCTCGAAGAGGACCTTCGCGGTGCCGGGCCCGGGCTCCCAGCCCGCGGCGAGCACGACGTACGCCTTGGGCACGGCGAGCCGCAGCTCGTCCGGGGCGGGCACCACGGCGGCCTCGGCCACCGCCTCGTGCTCCAGCAGCGCGCTCTCCAGCTCGAACGGACTCACCTTGTAGTCGGAGGACTTGAACACGTCGTCGCTGCGCCCGACGTAGGTGAGGTAGCCCTCCTCGTCCCGGGTCGCGATGTCCCCGGTGCGGTAGTAGCCGCCCGCCATGGCCTCGGCCGTGCGGTCCGGGTCGCCGTGGTAGCCGGTCATCAGGCCGGCCGGGCGTTCGGCCAGGTCGAGGGCGATCTCCCCCTCCGTGACACCGGGTTCGCCGGAGACCGGGTCCAGCAGGAGCACCCGGAAGCCGGGGCTGGGCCGGCCCATGGAACCGGTCTTCAGCGGCTGGCCGGGGGTGTTGGCGACCTGCACGGCGGTCTCGGTCTGGCCGAAGCCGTCCCGGATGGTCACCCCCCAGGCGCGCCGGACCTGTTCGATGACCTCGGGGTTGAGCGGTTCACCCGCCGCCACGGCCTCGCGGGGCGGGTGCGCCAGCCGGGTGAGGTCGGCCTGGATGAGCATCCGCCACACCGTCGGCGGGGCGCAGAAGGTGGTGACGCCGACGCGGTCCATCTCGGCCATCAGCCGGGTGGCGTCGAAGCGGGTGTAGTTGACGACGAAGACGGTCGCCTCCGCGTTCCATGGGGCGAACAGGCTGGACCAGGCGTGCTTGGCCCAGCCGGGCGAGGAGATGTTCAGGTGGACGTCGCCGGGCTTGAGCCCGATCCAGTACATGGTGGACAGATGGCCGATCGGGTACGAGGTGTGGGTGTGCTCGACCAGCTTGGGGCGGGCGGTCGTGCCCGAGGTGAAGTAGAGCAGCAGCGGGTCGTCGGCCAGGGTCGGGCCGTCCGGGACGAGGTCGGCGGGGGCCGCGTAGGCGTCCTCGTACGGCTCCCAGCCCTCCTCGGGCAGTCCGCCGACGCTGATCCTGGTGTAGCCGCCGGGCACCCCGTCGAACTTGGCGGTGTCCTCCGCGCGGACGATGACGTGCCGCACCCGGCCCCGCTCCACCCGGTCGCGCAGATCGGCCGGGCCGAGCAACGGGGTGGCCGGGATGACGACCGCGCGCAGCTTCATCGCGGCCAGCGCGGTCTCCCACAGCTCGGCCTGGTTGCCGAGCATGACGAGGATCCGGTCCTCCGGGGCGACCCCGCGCTCGCGCAGCCACCGGGCGACCCGGTTGGAGCGCTCGGACAGCTCGGCGAAGGACAGCCGGGTCTCGCCGCCGTCCTCCTCGACGATGTGCAGCGCCGTGCGGTCGTTGCCCTCGGCGATGACGTCGAACCAGTCCAGGGCCCAGTTGAAGTGTCCGGGCCGGGGCCAGCGGAAGCCCTCGTAGGCGGTGGCGTAGTCCTCGCGGTGCGCCAGCAGGAAGTCCCTGGCTTTGCGGAACGTCTCGGTCGCCGTCATCCACGTCCTCCTCGGTACCGGACCATTGCCGGGTGGCTCCCCGGCATCGTCTAATCCGTGATGCGGGTCTCACTACCCCCGAACGGGGTGGCCCGCACCGAAGGAGCGTTCAAGGGTGGCAGCCAAGGCCGTGGCGGCGGGGATGCGCGGCGTGCCGGCCCGGGCGTACGCGGTGCCGGTGATGGTACGGCGCCCTGTGCGCGGGGCCCCCTGCGGCGCGCCACACCCGAACCGGTCACTCGACCACCGGCCGCTCGGCCACCGGCCGCCGCGCCCGGCGCTGCCTGCCGTGGCCCGGCCGGAGTCCGGGTGGGGTGGCCGGGGTGCCGCCCGGGAAGGGGCGCGCGCGGCGCTGCGGGCGCCGGGGTTCCGGGGCGCCGGACCGCTCGCCGGGTGCGGGCCGCCGGCCGCGCCGCCACGAGCCGGGGGCGTGACCCTGGCGCCACCCGAACCGCACCTGCTGTCCTGGGTGGCAGCCATCCGCGTTCGGCGCCGCGCGAGCCGGGCGCCCGCACACGAGGGGAGGCGATGAGCGCGGCCCGGGGGACGGGACCGCCGCCGTGGCCCGAAGACGGCGGGGAAACCTGCCCATTCATCCGGCGTCGCTTTGAATTTCCCTCTGCTTGGCCGTTTGTTATTTCCCTCACCACGGCTTCCGTCCGAATTTCAGGGATCGTTGCCTAGAATTTGGCCCGGACACGACACAGGAGGGGAGCGGTGACCGTGCGACGGGACTTCCAGGAGTCTGCCAGGTGCCGCTCCGACCTGGTCATCGGCCGCGAGGAGTTGTTCGCCGGCGCCCGTGGGCAACTCTCCTCGGGGGGCAGTGTGCTGCTCCACGGCCCCGCCGGAATAGGGAAATCCACCGTCCTGCGGGCATTGGCCGAGGAATACGGCGCGACCGCGCGCACGGTCTTGCGGTGCTCGGCGACGGAGTCCGAATCCCATCTGCCGTTCCTCGCCCTCGCCGATCTGCTCGGCCTGGTCCTGGACGAGGTCTCCCCCCGGCTGCCCGCCGCCCAGCGCACCGCCCTGGAGTCGGCGCTCACCGGCCGCGGCGAGTCCAGCCTCCAGCGCGACGGCCTCGCGCTGCGCCTGGCGGTGCTCTCCGCGCTGCGCGCGCTCGCCGCCGACGGCCCGGTGCTGGTCGTCGCCGACGACCTGCAGTGGCTGGACCCGGCCAGCGCCGAACTCCTCGGCTTCGCCGCCCGGCGCCTGGAGGGCACCCCGGTGCAACTGCTGTGCGCGGTGCGCACGGAGGGCCAGGAGAGCCAGGAGTACGACCGTCAGCTGCGCGCCTGCCCGCCGGGCACCCTCGCCGTCCGGCTGGGCCCGCTCACCCGCGCCCAGGTCGCCCAGTTGCTCGACCACCGCGGCCACGGCGGCCTGCCCCGCTCCACGGTCCGCGAGATCCACCGCACCAGCGGCGGCAACCCGCTGTTCGCGCTGGAACTCGGCCGCGCCCTCGCCGACAGCCCCACCCCGCCCCGGCCCGGCGAGCCGCTGCCCGTGCCGACCTCGCTGCGCGCCCTGGTGCTCAGCCGCCTGGACATGCTCTCGGTGGAGGCCCGCCGCACCCTGCTGGTGGCCAGCGCCGGCGCCCGCCCCACCCCGGCGCTGCTGCACGCGGCCGGCCGGGAGAACGCCGAGGCCGAGTGCGCCCAGGCCGCCGAACTCGGGCTGCTGGCCACCGGGCCCGACGCCCCCGCCGTACGGTTCGCGCACCCGCTGATCTCCGCCGCGCTGTACGCGGAGGCGCCCGCGCACGAGCGGCGGGCGGCGCACGCGGCGCTGTCCACGGCCGCCTCCGACCCGATAGAGCGGGCCCGGCACCTGGCCCTGGCCACCACCGGCACGGACCCGGAGGTGGCCGCCCGGCTCGCCGAGGCCGCCGCCCTCGCCCGGGACCGCGGGGCGCCCTCGGTCGCCGCCCAGCTCGGGCTGCTCGCCGCCCGGCACACCCCCGCCGACGGCGGCCCCGGCCCCGAGGAACGCCGGCTGGCCGCCGCCGAGGACGCGATCACCGCCGGGGAGGTCGACCTGGCCCGGGACATCGCCCGGGAGGTGCTCACCCGGGCGAGTGTGCCCGCCCACCGGGTACGGGCCTGGATCATTGTCATCGACACCGCCGGCCACACCATGGCCGAGGTCGACGCCGTCTTCCCGCAGGCCCTCGCCGACGCCGGGGACGACCCCCGGCTGCTGGCCCTGGTCCACTACCAGCTGGCCTGGCGGGCGCTCATCGTGGAGGGCGACTTCACCGAGGCCCGGCAGGCCGCCGCGCACGCCGCCGAGCTGGCCGCGCGCGGCCAGGACCGGCGCACCGAGCTGCTCGCCCTCGCCTTCCAGGCACAGACCGAGACCCTGATGGGCCATCCGGAGGCGCCCCGCACCATCAAACGGGCCCTGCGGGAGCCGCAGGACCCCCGGGTGGCCTGCCATCACAACGGCGCGGGCAGCGCCCGGTTCCGCTGGCTGGTGATGGGCGACCAGCTGGCCGAGGCCCGGACCACCGTCACCGCGCTGCTGCGCGAGGTCCGCCGGCGCGGCTCGGTGGAGAGCGAGGTGCACTTCCTGCGCGGCCTCGCCGAGACCGAGCTGCGCGCCGGGCACTGCGGGCGCGCCCTGGACCTGGCCCGCGACAGCCTGCGGCTGGCCCGGGACTCGGGCATCGGCGAGACCGCCTCGGCGATGCTCACCTCGCTCGCGGAGGCCTCCGGCGGCGACGTCGACCGGGCGCTGGCCCTCGCCCGGGAGGCGGTGCAGCACGCCGAGGAGGACGGCGACCAGATGTACCTCTCCCGGGCGCTGGGCGCGCTCGGGTACGCCCAGCTGGTGGCCGGGGACCCGGCGGGCACGGTGCGCTCGCTGCGCCGGGTGCGCAGCCTGGAACTGGGGCTCGGCATCACCGACCCGGCCCGGGGCCGCTGGCAGGGGGATCTGGCCGAGGCGCTGGTCCGCACCGGTGAGGTGGCCGAGGCGCAGGACGTCATCGACGTGAGCCGGGAGCACGCGCTGCGGCTCGGCCGGGAGAGCGTGCTCGCCGTGCTGGACCGGTCCGAGGCGCTGGTGCGTGCCGCCCGCGGCGACCGGGAGGCCGCCGTCGCCCAGCTGACGTCCGCTCAGGACCGGCTCGGCAAGCTCGGCTACGGCCTGGAGGAGGCGCGGGCCGCGTTCGCGCTGGCCCGGCTGCGCGGCCGGGGCCCCGGCGCGGCGGCCTTCGACGAGGCCGCCCGGATGTTCCGGCGGTGCCGGGCGCTGCCCTGGCTGCGCCAGGTGGAGGACGCGCTCGCCGCCCCCGGGCCGGAGCCGGTGCCGGACCGGCCGGAGGCACCGGCCGCGCTGGAGGTGCTGGCCGCGATGGAGCGTCAGGTCGCCGCGCTGGTCATGGAGGGGGCCACCAACCGGGAGATCGCGGCCCGGCTGTTCATCAGCGTGAAGACGGTGGAGGCGACCCTGACCCGGGTCTACCGCAAACTGGGGATCCGGTCGCGGGTCGACATCGTCCGATTGGCGGCGGCTCGACGGGCGCGGTGAGCGCGCCCCTAGTTAACTGAACCGGACCGAGGGTTTTCCCTCACCCAGCCCCTTAGGGGGTTCCCTCATTGGGGGCCGTGGGTTCCGGGTCCTAGCGTAAAGGGCGTGCCGCTCGCCCGGGCACACGGGGTCGGTCCTGCGACCTCCCCGTGCACACCGCCCACCGACACCCGCGCGAACCCCCACCGGTGCAACCCCCACTGAGGAGACTCATGTTCGGGCCCAGACGTGTGAGAAAGACCGCCGCGACCCTGGTGGCCACCGCCGCCGCCGCGGCGACCGCGCTGCTCGCCTCCCCCACCGCGAGCGCCGCACCCCAGCCGATCGTCGGCGGTACGACCACCACGACGACCGCGTACCCGTTCATGATGCAGATCACGGACGCGTCCCAGAACCAGTTCTGCGGCGGCACCCTGGTGTCACCCACCAAGGTGGTCACCGCCGCGCACTGCATGGTCGGCGAGACCACGAGCAGCGTCCGCGTGGTCGGGGGCCGGACCTACCTCAACGGCACCAACGGCACGGTGAGCCGGGTCAGCAGGATCTGGATCAACCCGGACTACACGGACGCCACCAACGGCGACGACGTGGCCGTGCTGACCTTGTCGACGTCGATGCCGTACACCACGGCCAAGTACGTCACCTCCTCGCAGACGAGCGTCTACGCGGCCGGCACCTCGGCGCGCATCCTCGGCTGGGGGACCACCTCGGAGAACGGCAGCTCCTCCAACCAGCTGCGGACCGCGACCGTGCCGATCGTGTCCGACTCCAGCTGCCGTACCTCCTACGGCTCGGACTTCGTCCAGTCCGACATGGTGTGCGCCGGATACTCCTCCGGCGGCGTGGACACCTGCCAGGGCGACAGCGGCGGTCCCCTGCTCATCGGGGGCGTCCTGGCAGGGATCACTTCCTGGGGCGAGGGGTGCGCGGAGGCCGGTTACCCGGGTGTCTACACCCGGCTGACCACCTTCTCGAACCTGGTGACCGCGCAGGTCAACTCGTAACCCAGGAGACTTCCCGAGTATCCCTCGGGGATGTGCCGGGGGGCGTTGCGGGCCACCACGAGCGGCCCGCAACGCCCCCTTTCCAATGCCCGGCACCCCTGCCGCGCGGGGGCCCGCTAGGTCCGGTCGCACACCGATGGCAGCCAGGTCAGGCCCGGGGTGCGGCTGAGGGTGTCCAGGGAGCCGAGCAGGCGGTCCAAGCGGTCGGGGTGGGCGAGGAATTCGATGGCCGCCTCGGCGAACGCGTCGCGCACCGCGGGCGGCATGGCGTCGGAGGCGTCGAAGCAGTGCGCCGCCTTCCCGTCGCGCAGGACGAGGGCGAGGGAGCGGTGCCAGGCGGAACGGGAACCGTCGGCGGCGGGCGGCAGACCGGTGTGCACGGAGAAGCCGGACTCCCCCTCGTTCCAAGCGCGTTGGGCGTCGGCCGAGGCCAGGTAGCGGATCAGCTTCCGGGCCTGCGGGGTGTCGTGCAGCAGGGCGACGAGGTCCCCGGAGACCTCCCAGCCGCGCGGGGCGGCCCCGTGGAGCAGCTCGGCGGAGGAGATGTAGCGGCCGTCGGTCTGCCGCCAGGCGGGCCGGCCGCGGATGAACGACGCCTGGTGCTCCAGCGTGCAGCCGCGCGGGCGGGCGGCAACCGGATCCGACGCCGACTGGTACGGGGTCTGCAGGGCCCGCCGGACCAGGTCCGGGTCGCCGCCGGCGCCGACCAGGTCGCGCCAGGCCGTCCAGGCCGACCTCACCTGCGGGGACCGCCAGGACAGATCGCCGCCCGCCCAGCGTTCGTAGACGGCGGGGCCATGGCGCTGGAGCAGGATGTCCTCGATCCAGTCGGTGCCGGGCCAGCCGCTCGTGGCGCCGGAGCCCATGCCGAGGCACCACGCGGCCGGCCGGCGCACGGCCTGCCTCAACTCCCGTTCACCGAGGCCCGACGGGTACCAGACGATGCTCTTCAGGTCGGCCTTCAGCGGGAACCAGTACACGTGCCCGTCGGTCAGCCGGGTGGCCCAGGGCGGGCCGAACTCCGCGTGCCGCACGAGGTCGTCGAGCGGTACGAGGTGCTTCTGCCGGGCGTACTCGGCGAGTTCGCCGGGCCCGGTGAGCACCACCACGTCGGGCGGTGTGCCGGCCTCGACATCGGCGCCGAGCACCTGGCTCTCGGCATTGCTGCCCTGGTAGTCGACGCGGATGTGGTACTTCCGCTGGAACGGCTCGATGACCGCCTCGCGGAAGTGGCGCTCGTCGCCGCCGGTCCAGTTGGCCAGCAGGGTGACGGCCGGCTCGTGCCCGAGGGCGCGTACGCCCATCACGGCGGCCGCCGCCAGGACGGCCAGGCAGCTCGCCACCACGGTGACGGTGCGGACCGCACGGCGGGACCGGGGAGCGGGGGCGGCCGTCACCGGGCCGCCGGGGTGCGCGCTCACCGGGGCCTGAACCGGTAGTCGTCGATGTGCCGCCGCAGGCCCGTCTCGGCCAGTGCCATCAGCAAGGCGCCTCCTATCAGGATCCACACCGCCGCCGCCGCGCGGAAGCCGGTGCCGGCCAGGAGCGAGGCGGTGTCCCGCCCCGCGCCGGGGATGAACCGCCCGGGCAGCGGGCGGTCGAGCAGGGTACGGGTGTGGTTCATCCCCGCTTGCGTCCACACGGTGAACAGCACGGTGACGGCGACACCGGCGAGCAACAGCAGCCCGGCGGCGAGGAGTTGCCGGTTGTAGCGGCGCCGAAAGCGGTGGCGCAGGAAGCGCTGGGTCTCCAGCAGCGCCGCGGCCAGGGCGAGGGCGAGCAGCAGGGTGAGGCTCCAGGCGAGCCGGAGCAGCGGGCCGAAGGAGGTCTGCCGGTGCACGGCGGCCCGCTGCTGCCGTTGCAGGGCCTTCAGCCGGTCCTGTATGCCGGAGCCCTTCTCCGCCAGGACGCCGGTGGCGTAGCTGAGGTACGCCTCGCGCAGGAGGCTGCCTTGAGGCTGGAGTTGGGACCGCTGGACTTTGTCGGCGTAGACGGTGATCAGACCGGCCAGCGTCTGCAGGGCCTGCCGTCCCCCCGGCCCGCCGAGGTCGTCGTCGGCCGCGGCGGCGGCGAGGCTCTGCACGGCGACCGAGATCTGCTTCTGGAAGTCGCTCGTCGGGACCGGCTGGGCGGCGTCCCGCTGGGCCTCGCCGAGCGCGTACAGCGCGGTGTCCAGGGACAGCACGGCCGGGGCGGTGGAGGTGCGCAGCGGGTCGGCGTCGTCGTGCACACCCTGGTACGACACGAACAGCGACAGGGTGAGCAGGGCCGACAGGGCGAGCAGCAGGCGGTGGCGGAGGGCCAGGTCGCGCGCGGTGGTGCTGCCGCCGTCGGAGGGCCGGGTGCCCGTTCTGGTGACCCACGAGACCGGCCGGGAGAGGAGCCGGGCGAGGCCGTGGACCGATCGGCCGGGCGTACGGCGGCCGGCGGGTGAGCCGGCGCCCGCACCCGCGGGCATGCCCTGGCCCGCACCGGGGGTCCCCGCGTTTCCCGGGTTCATGCCGGTGCCCCTCTCAGCAGCCGCCCGCAGTCGCCTCCGCAGTAGACGGAGTCGGCCGGTCCGAGCCAGCGGCAGTCCGGGCACTCGATCAGTCCGTCCGGGCGGACGGGCAGGGTGCCTCCCGGATGCCGGCCGCCGGGGTCCGCGCCGGCAGGACCCGCACCCCCCGAACCCGCCTCGCCCGGACCCGTACCGCCCGCACCGGCGTCGGCCCGTGCCGCACCGCCGTCGTCACGGCTCCCCGGAACACCGGCTCCCGCCGGCCCTCCGGCACCCCCACGCCCCGTACCCACGCCCACGTCCGCACCCGAAGACGCCCCGGAAGGCGGCTCCGGAGGGGTCGTCAGGGCGCTGGAGAGGATGAGGTGCTGCCAGTCGACGTCCTTCAGGCCGGGGCGGATGCGGCCGATGCCCGGTGCGGACTCGATGAGGCGGAGCGCGCCGAGCAGTTGGGCGTCGCCCAGCTCGGCGGCCAGGGCGAGGGCGCGGGTGAGGGCGCGGTCCGCCGCCTCCCGGCCGTCCGCGCCGCGCAGCCAGGCCCGGTAGGCCTGGGCGACGGCGGCGCTCGCCCGCTGGTACAGCTCGTGCCGCCGGACCCCGGGGTGCTGCCGGGAGGCGTCGAGCGGATCGTCGGTCCAGCGCACCAGGATGGGCCGGGGCGGCGGCAGCCGCAGCGGACGTCCGACGCCGGGTACGACGACCTCCACGGCGGCCAGCTGGAGTTCCTCGCCGCTCTCCCGGCCGGTGGGGTCGGCGGTCAGGACGACCTGGAAGTGCCGTACCTCGTCGCCCCAGGCCCGGGTGACGTACTCCGCGGCACGTCCGCCGGGGCCGGCCGGGACGGGTTGCAGCTCCTGTTCGTTCGGCACCACCTGCTTGACCTGGCGGATCACCGTGCCGGGGGTGGTGGGGGTGAGCCGGATGCGCAGTTCGGGCACCGCCGTGCCGAGCAGCCCGGCGACCAGTTCCTCGTAGGCGGCGGTGAGTTCGGACTCCCGGCGGACGGCCCGGGCGCGGCCGTGCAGCCGCCGGGTGATGGTGAGCAGCAGTTCGGCGTCCCAGTCGTCGCCGATGCCCCAGGCGTCGCAGACGAACTGGCCCGCGCAGGCGTCGAGCACGGTCTCCAGCGGCCGGCGGGAGCGGTGGTCGTGCTCGTTGCGGCCGTCGGTGAGCAGCAGGACGTGTTTGACGGGCGCGGGCTGGTCCTTGAGCAGCCGCCGGGCGAGGTCGAGCCAGGCGCCGATCGCGGTGCCGCCGTCGGCGTCCAGGAGGCGGACCGCGCGTTCGGCGGCCTCGCGTTCGCCGGGCCGGGCGACGGCGAGCACCTGGCGGCCGGGACCGGGGTGCACCACGGTGGCCTCGAACCGTCCGGCGAGGACGGCGAAGGCGGTGCCGAAGGGCAGCATCCGGACGGCGGCGGCGGTGGCGTCCTTGGCCGCGTGGAGTTTGGCCGGCGGGTGGAGCATCGAGCGGGAGGTGTCGACGATCAGCACCTCGGCGAGGGCGGGTCCGGTGCCGGGCGCGGGTGTGGCGTGCGGCGCGCCGGCCGGGCCGCGGACCCCGATCTCCAGGATGGCGTGCATCTCGCGTTCGCGGTGGTGCCCGGCCGGGTCGGGCAGGGCGGGCAGTTCCGTCCGCTGACCGACCTCCAGCGTCACCTCGGTCTCCTCGGCCACGGTCATCGCTGTCTCTCCCGGAGCTGGTGGGCGGGTCAGAAGGTGGTCATCGGCCGGACGGCGTGGGCCAGGTCGAGCAGCCGGCCGTGTTCCCCGGCGGTGCGGGCCTGCGCGGCGAGCTGCCGGAAGGACTGCTCCAGCCGGGTGCGCAGTCCGTCCTCGTCCCCGTCGCCCAGCAGGTCTTCGGCGGGGAAGCCCGGGCCCCAGCCCTGGGCGGGGCGGCTGTGCAGGGCGTTCTCGCGGACCTCGGCGATCAGCCGGGCCCGGGACTCGCCGTCCGCGGCGCCGCCGTCCAGGCGCAGTTCGGGCAGTCGCCGGGCGGCGTCGCGCAGACCGGCCGGGGTGGGCGGGACGCCGTGCAGGATGCCGGCGCGGATGCGGACGGCCGCGATGCGGGCGGCGTCGTGGTGCCGGGAGGTGGCGGGGACCTCGTCGAGGACGTGGACGGCGGCGTCCCGGTCGCCGGCCGCGAGGTGGCCGCGGGCCAGGCCGAAGGCGGCGGCGGTGTGCGCGAAGTCGCGTTTCCAGACGGCCTCGTAGTACCGCATGGCGCGGGCCGGGCCGGTGCCGGCGGTGTGCTCGGCGCAGTAGCCGAGGGCGAGCTTGGGCACGTACTCGCCGGGCAGCGCCTGGTAGACGGCGTCGAAGCGGGCGTGGGCCAGGTCGACCTCGCCCTTGCTGAGGTGCAGCACGCCGTGGTGCCAGGCGATGCGCCAGTCGTGCGCGGCGGCGCGTTCGCCGAGCTGGGTCTCGGCCTCGGCGAGCCAGCTCTCCGCCGCTCGCTGCTCGCCCTTGCGCAGGTAGGCGCGGCACAGCCACAGCGCGGTCTCGGGGGTGCCGAGGCGGGATTCGCGGGGCCACTGCCGGGCGACCCGGTCGGGGGCGTCGGGCGGGAAGGAGTCGAGCAGCAGGGCGGCGCCGTCCTCGGGGTCGGGGACGGGTTCGGGCAGGGCGCCGGCCACCTCGGCGGGGTGGGGCGGGGAGACGTCCAGGGCGGCGGGCCGGTCGCCGGTGCGGCGGGTCCAGTGGGCGAGGGCGGGGATGGAGCCGAGTCCGGCGTCGAGGCCGGCGCCCGAGGGGCGGAACAGGGTGGAGCTCTCGGGAAGCTGTTCGCCGAACCTGAGCGCGCGGAACTCGCGCAGCACCTCCCAGAGCTGGCGGGACATCTCGGCGGCGGAGCGGAACCGGGCGCGGGGTTCGGCGTCGGTGGCGCGGGCGATGACACGGCGGAAGGAGTCGGAGGCGAGGCCGCGGGCGGGTTCGGTGCCGCGGGCCAGGGCCTGGAGGGTCATGCCGACGGTGTAGAGGTCGCTGTCGACCTGCCAGCCGCGGCGGTCGACCTCCTCCTTGGGCGGGGCGAAGCCGGGTGTGTAGACGTAGGCGGAGGCGCGGTCGCCGATGGCGCGGACGGCGCCGAGGTCGACGACCTTGACGGCCCGGCCGAAGTGGATGACGTTGGCGGGCTTCATGTCGCAGTAGAGCAGGCCGCGTTCGTGCATGTACTGGAGGGCGCCGAGGATCTTGCAGCCGTAGGTGAGGACGTGGTCGAGGCGGGGGCGGCCGTGGAAGATCCGTTCGATGTCGTCGGCGTCCATGAGCTGTTGCAGGGAGCGTCCGCCGATGTAGTCCATGACGAGGTAGCCGGTGGCGGGGTGGCCGGCGCTCTGGTGCTCGGCGTAGGTGACGATGCGGACGATGTCGGGGTGGTGCAGGGCGGTGAGGGAGCGGCGTTCCTCGACGGCGGTGTGGCGGGCGAGGACGTCGTGGACGTTGATCTGGCCCTTGAGGACGACGCGGTGGCCGTCGGCGCGGGTGTCCTCGGCGAGGTAGATCCAGCCGAGGCCGCCGTGGGCGAGGCAGCCGAGCACCTTGTAGTGGTCGGCGACGATGTCGCCGGGGTCGAGCTGGGGCAGCAGCGAGTAGGGGGTGCCGCAGCGGGGGCAGCGGCCGGTGGGGCGGGCGGGCTGGCCGCCGTAGCCGACGCCGATGGTCATGGTGCAGCCGCCGGCGCCGCAGCGGCGGCCCCCGGTGGGCGGGCGCGGGTCGGTGAGCAGGACGTCGTCGGGGGCGGGGACCTCGGGCAGGACGACCAGTCCGTGCTGGTCGAGTTCGCCGAGTCCCGCGACGGCGTGCACGGCAGCCGGTCCGGGCGGCTCCTCGGCGCCGGCCTCGCCCGTGGACCGCCCGGGCGGTGCGGTACGGGGGCGGGGGTGCGGTCCGGTACGGGGCTCGGAGTGGAGCCCGGTACGGGGCTCGGAGTGGAGCCCGGTACGGGTCCCGGAGTGGGGCCCGGAGTGGGGCCCGGTGCGGGATTCGGTGCTGGATTCGGTGTGCCGGTGGCCGCAGGTGTCGCAGTAGCCGGTGGCCATGATGCGGCCCGCGCAGCCGGGCCGGACGCACGAGGTCATGACGCGCCCTCCTCCTCCGGTGCGGTGGTGGAGCAGAAGCCGACGAACCGCTCGACGGCGGTCTCGGCCCGCTCGATGTCGCAGGGGGTCTGCCGCAGCAGCGACAGCGCCTCCTCGTAGAGCCGGTACGCCGTCATGACCCGGTCGCCGTGCGCGGCGGCCCGCTGCCGGCACAGCGGCCATTCGGCGCCGACGCGGCCGAGGAGTTCGGCGCGGCGGCGCAGCCGGGCGTCCAGCAGACCGATGGCGTTCTCCAGCCGCCGCCGGCGGCGGGCGACGGCGTCCTCGAAGGTGAACAGCAGGGTGGCGGCGGTGGGGTCGCGCTCCGGGTCGGGGGTGTGGGCGACCCAGGCGCGCAGCATCCGGGTGCGCCGCACCCCGGCCTCGGCCCGGTCGAGCAGCGGTCGGGTGCCGGGACCGGGCAGGACGCGGTCCCGGCGGGTGTCGAGGGCCGGGCCCAGGTCCTCGGTGATGCGGTCGAGTTCGGTGCGCAGCCGGGCCCAGCGGTCGCGCAGCGGGCGGTGGACGAGCAGTTCGGCGGCGCGGGCCGCGCGCTCGCCGGGGGTGCGGAAGGCCAGCAGCAGCCGGGCGCCCTGCCGGGCGAGCCGGTCCAGCAGGGCGAGCAGGGCGTCGGGGTCGGCCGCCTCGTCGACACCGGCCAGTACGGCGGCGAGCGGCAGGCGCAGGGTGCCGAGGCGTTCCGGGCGGGGGTCGTCGCGGATGCCGAGGCGTTCGGCGATCCGGTCCATGACCTGGGCGGTGGTCAGTTCCTCGACGTCCAGGGCGAGGTCGTGGGCGCCGGCGGGCGGCACGGTCTCGGGCGGGTCGTGGCTGACGGCGCTGGTGTTGCGGTGGGTGCGCAGTTCGCGGTCGGCGAGGGTGACGGCGCGCTGGAGGGTGAAGGCGCGGTCGCCGCCGGCGGGGACCACGGTGACGAGCACCGGCCAGCCCTCGCCGCGGAACCAGGAGGCGAGTTCGGTGGCGAAGGGCACGTCGAGCCGGCCGGCCGCGGGGCCGGTGCCGGTGCGCAGCCGGGGATCGACGGCCTCGGCGCCGTGGGTCCAGACGGCGACCTGGGGCAGGTGGCTGAGGATGGTCTCGGTGGGGCTCATGTAGCTGAAGGCGGAGCCCGGTCCGTCGTCGACGCTGAGGACGATGCCGATGACCTGGTCGGTGGCGTGGTCCACGACTCCGCCGCCGCTGAAGCCGGGTGCGGCCAGTTCGCCGGGGGTGAGGGGGCGCAGTTGCACCTGGCTGTCCCGGCCGCGGGCGGCGACCAGGGTGGCGCCGTGCCAGCGCCCGCCGTCGTCGCCGTCCGGGAAGCCGTACATGCTGACGGGTCCGTGCGGGGCGGCGAGGCGGTAGAGCCGGGTGGTGTGTGCGGCGGGCAGGGGCGGTGCCAGGCGCAGCAGGGCGAGGTCGCCGCTGCGGTCGCCGAAGGTGTCCTCGCGCTGGGGCACGTGCTCGTCGGGGTCGACGGTGGCGGTGACGGGGCCCAGGCCCGGCACGCCGACCAGGCGGACGGTGTAGTGGTGGCCGGGGCGGACAACATGGCCGGCGGTCAGGACCCGTTCCGGGGCGAGCAGCACCCCCGCACCGAGGACCCGCCCGTCCGGCGTCTCGATGCGCGCGATCCAGGCGGGTGTCCGTAATCGTGCCGTGCCGACTCGCTCCCCCGTGCGCGTCATGGTTCTTGAGGTTACTCGGAGTACCCGGCCGGTACTACTGGTGTGCACGGGGTCTTTGCCCGGTATCACCCCAGGGCCTCGAACGTTTGCGCTATACACGCAGTGTATAGTCCCGGCATGCCTCTCTTGACCGACACGATCGCCACGCCACAGCACGCGCCCAGGAAGATGCACGGAACGGGCCGGAGGTTGCGCCGCCGGGCGCTCGCCTGCGCGGCGGCCGCGGCCGGCCTGACCCTGACCCTGGCCGGCTGTGCCCAGGTCGACACCACCGCTCCGAGCACCGTCCGCGCCGAGGCGGCGCACGGCGCGCCGGCCAAGTTCGGCACCGTCGACTGCCGCAAGGCGAAGTGCATCGCGCTCACCTTCGACGCCGGGCCCAGCGAGAACTCGGCGCGGCTGCTCGACATCCTGAAGGAGAAGAAGGTGCCGGCCACCTTCTTCCTGCTCGGCAAGCGGCACATCGAGAAGTACCCGGAGCTGGTCAAGCGGATGGCGGCGGAGGGCCACGAGGTCGCCAGCCACACCTGGGACCACAAGATCCTCACCAAGATATCGGACAAGGAGATACGTGAGGAGCTGAACCGGCCCAACGAGGCGATCGAGAAGCTCACCGGGCACAAGCCGACCCTGATGCGCCCGCCGCAGGGCCGCACCGACTCCAACGTGCACGAGATCTGCAAGGAGCTGGGCCTGGCGGAGGTGCTGTGGAGCGTGACCGCCAAGGACTACACGACCAACGACTCGGCGCTCATCACCCAGCGCGTGCTGGACCAGTCGTCCCGGGACGGCATCATCCTGCTGCACGACATCTACCCGGGGACCGTGCCGGCCGTACCCGGCATCATCGACGCGCTCAAGCAGCGCGGCTACGTCTTCGTGACGGTCCCCCAGCTGCTGGCCCCCGGCAAGGCGGAGCCCGGCAAGGTGTACCGCCCGTGACCCCCTCGGCCAAGGTGCCGCGGCATGGCGGACCGGCGGTGCCTACGATCGTGCCGTGCCCCTTTTCTCCCTCACCCGTACGGTGCCCCTCCCGCCGGACGAGGCCTGGCGCCGGCTCACCGAGTGGCCACGCCACGCCGACGCCGTCCCGCTGACCCGGGTCAGGGTCCTCACACCCCCGCCGCATCACACGGGCACGCGGTTCGTCGCCCGGTCCGGGCTCGGTCCGTTCACCGTGGACGACGTGATGGAGGTGACGCTCTGGCGCCCGCCGGCCGGGGACGCGGGCGGGATGTGCCGGCTGGAGAAGCGGGGACGGGTGGTCCTGGGCTGGGCGGAGATCGAGGTCCGGCCCGGCCCCGGGGGCGGCAGCCGGGTGGTGTGGCGGGAGGACCTGCGGGTCGCCTTCCTGCCGCGCTTCTTCGACGGAGCCCTGGAACGCGCGTCCCGCCTGCTGTTCGGCCGCGCGGCGGACCGGCTGCTGGCACACCCCTGAGCGGACCGCCCGGCCTGGGTCCTGCCGTGCCTCTGTCGCAGACCTCTCGTACACGCCTTCGGCGATCCGCGCGGCCGTCGACGCCTCCCCCTGGCGGCGACGGCCGGCGCGGTCGCGCGCACCGGCCGGGCGGGACCGTCCGACCGGCCGGTGCGGCGGGGATGCCGTTGGCGCCGCCCCGGGTCGGGCCGGCGGCGAGGGCATCCCCGTAGCCGGGCCGGAAGCGCTTCGGGACGGGACGGTCGCCCGTCCGTCGGCGCTCGTCGGCACGGCTCGTGTACGGCGCCCTCCACGTACCGCCGCCGGACCGGCTCTGTCGGTCCGGCGAGGGGCGTGGAGGGTGCGGGCGGGCTAGTGGACGCCCAGCCAGCCCTCGATGGGGTTGAGGGCGAAGTAGACGAGGAACACCACCGTCAGACCCCACATGAAGGCCCCGATCTCGCGCGCCTTGCCCTGGGCCACCTTGATGGCGACGTAGGAGATGACGCCCGCGGCGACACCGGTGGTGATGGTGTACGTGAACGGCATCAGCACGACGGTCAGGAACACCGGGATGGCGGTGGCGCGGTCGGCCCAGTCCACGTGCCGGGCGTTCATCATCATCATGGCGCCGATGACGACCAGGGCGGCGGAGGCGACCTCCTGCGGCACGATCGCGGTGACCGGGGTGAAGAACAGGCAGGCCGCGAAGAACAGGCCGGTGACGACCGAGGCGAGCCCGGTGCGGGCGCCCTCGCCGACACCGGTGGCCGACTCCACGAACACCGTCTGGCCGGAGCCGCCCGCCACACCGCCGATGGCACCGCCGGCGCCGTCGATGAACAGCGCCTTGGACAGGCCCGGCATGCGTCCCTTGTCGTCGGCGAGGTTGGCCTCGGTGCCGACGCCGATGATGGTGGCCATCGCGTCGAAGAAGCCGGCCAGCACCAGGGTGAAGACGATCATCCCGACGGTCATCGCGCCGACCTCGCCCCAGCCGCCGAACTCGACGTCGCCGAAGAGCGAGAAGTCGGGCATGGAGACCGCGCTGCCGTGCAGTTCGGGCGTGCCGTTGGCCCACTGCTCGGGGTCGATGACACCGGCGGTGTTCAGGATCAGGGCGACGACGGTGCCGCTGACGATGCCGATGAGGATGGCGCCGGGGAAGTTACGGGCCTGGAGCATGAAGATCAGCAGCAGGGTGCCGGCGAACAACAGCACCGGCCAGCCGGTCAGTTCACCGGCGGGGCCGAGGCTGACGGGGCCGCCCTTGCCCTGGTGGACGAAGCCGGCCTTGTAGAAACCGATGAACGCGATGAACAGGCCGATGCCCATCGTGATGCCGTGCTTGAGCGCGAGCGGTATCGCGTTCATGATCATTTCGCGCAGGCCGGTGACGACGAGCAGCATGATGATCACGCCGTACATCACACACATGCCCATGGCCTGCGGCCAGGTCATCTCGGGGGCGACCTGGGTGGACAGGACGCCGGAGACGGACAGGCCGGCGGCGAGGGCGAGCGGCACCTTGCCGACGAAGCCCATCAGCAGCGTGGTGAAGGCCGCCGCGAACGCGGTCGCGGTGATCAGAGCCTTCTGGCCGAGCGTGTCCCCCGCCGCGTCCTTGCCGGACAGGATGAGGGGGTTGAGCAGGAGGATGTACGCCATCGCCATGAAGGTGGTGATGCCGCCGCGCACTTCCCGCGCGACCGTGGATCCTCTTCTGGATATGTGGAAGTACCGGTCGAGCCAGGACCGGCCCGCGGGGACGCGGCTGCCTTCGCCCGCGTCCTCGGCGGCGGTCCTGGGCTCCACTGACTGATGGGTCATGGGCCAACTCCCAAGGTTCATAGGGACACCCGTGCGACGCTGTGCCGCACGGGATTTGGGATTGGACGACCCGGGGGACGGCCCGAGACGAACAGTGGGGTTCGGGGGAGCAAGTCCCCCGGAGAAGCACCGGTCGCAGCCCCTGGGGGTTACGCGGTTCCCGTGCGGTGCTCGGGACGTACCGGCGTGCGGTGGGGCCCGAAGCCCGTCGCGTCCCGGATCGCCGCGAGGACGGCCGGGGAGGACGACAGGGGCGGGGCCTCGCCGGCGTCGCGCGGCCCGTAGGGGGCGTGCTCGTCGGCGAGTCCGAGCACGCCGACCGGCGGGGCCGGCGTGCCGAGGATGGTGGGGACCAGGTGGTCCGGGAGGGAGGGGTTCCGGACCCTCGCCGTCCTGGGAGCGACGAGGATCTCCTCCTCCATCGCCGCCGCGCCCGGGTCCTGGGCCGCCGTACCGCCCTGGATCCGGCCGGTGACGGCGGGCGGGTCGAGTACCTTGCGGATGTCCTTGGCGCGGGCCGGCTCGATCACCTTGGCCGAACCCGGCCCGGTGCCGGCCGCGGCCACGGCGCGGTGGCGGATCCACGGCGCGGGCGCGAGGCCCGGCAGCTCGGTACGGAGACTCCGCATGAGCTCGCCGTACGGGACGCGGGTGCCCAGCCGCGCGCCCTGCCCGCCGGTCTCCCCCTCGTGGAGTCCGACGACGCTGTGCAGGTCGAGCGGGTACTCGGGCCGCCGGTGGCCGAAGTCGGTCTCGACCATGGCATCGGTGCCGCCCGCGATCGGCGCAGCGGTGGGGTGCCCGGCCTTCGCGGCGAGCGCCTCCTCCCGGCTGGCGGGGCGAAGGAAGTCCATGACCGGCTCTCTTCTTCGTCTCGTGAGTCGTGCGGATCGAGCCAATCCGTGGGTGTTCGGGCGCGGCTCGTTCATGTGCTGTTCACGCGGAGTGGACCCAGTAGACCGCCCGGTACTCCGGACCGGTCAGTCACCGAAACCATGAAGGAGTTGGCTGGCCAGGGCGGGCATCTTGTAGATTCGTATGAACGGAGGCCCTCGGTAACCTCTCCGATTCCCTGGGGAAACGCGGGAAACAGCGCGGAGAACCGCGCCACGCCACCCGGGCGTCCGGTTCCGGATGCCCCGGGGACGGCCCCGGGCCCACCTCCCAAGTTCCATCGTAGGTTTCGAGACAAAGAACGGCGGCGACGAGATGCGGCTGCGCGCACTGCTGGACACCGATGCGCTGGGCCTGCGGCTGCTCGGCGGCGAGGACGAGCTGGACCGCGCGGTACGCGGGGTCATGACCACCGACCTGCGCGACCCGAGCCGCTACCTCTCCGGCGGCGAGCTGGTGCTGACCGGCCTGGCCTGGCGCAGGGACGCCGCGGACTCCGAACCTTTCGTCCGCATCCTGACCCAGGCGGGGGTGGCGGCGCTCGCGGCGGGCGAGGCGGAGCTGGGCGATGTGCCGGAGGACCTGGTGCTGGCCTGCGCCCGGCACCGGCTGCCGCTGTTCGCGGTGCACGAGTCGGTGGCGTTCGCCACGATCACCGAGCACGTGGTCCGGCAGGTCTCCGGCGAGCGGGCCGGAGACCTGGCCGCGGTGGTGGACCGGCATCGCCGGATGATGACCTCGGGCCCGGCGGGCGGCGGCCCGGACGTGGTCCTGGACCTGCTCGGCTCCGACCTGGACCTGCGCGCCTGGGTGCTCTCCCCCACCGGCCGGCTGATCGCCGGCTCCAAGGTGGCGGGCCCGGCGCTGCCCGCCGAGACCTGCACCCGGCTGGCCGCCGAGCACCTGGCGGCCAGCCGCACCGGCCGCCGCGGCCCGCACCGGGTCCAGCTGCACGGCGCCACGTACTCCCTGTTCCCCATCCGCTCCTCCGGCCGCTCCCCGCAGGCCGCCCGCGATGTGCGGGAGACGGTGCTGTCGGACTGGCTGCTGGCCGTGGAGGCGGACGCGGGCGACTGGCCCGGGGAGCGGCTGGACCTGCTCCAGGGCGTCACCCAGCTGATCGCCGTCGAACGCGACCGCAGGGACGCGGCCCGCACGGTCCGGCGCCGGCTCGCCCAGGAGGTGCTGGAGTTGGTGCAGACCGGTGCCGCGCCCGCCGAGATAGCCGCCCGGCTCCGGGTGGCGGCGCCGGTGCTGCTGCCCGGGCTCGGCGCGGCCCCGCACTGGCAGGTCGTGGTGGCCCGCGTGGAGTGGGAGGGCGGCCACCCGATCGACGGCGGCCAGGTCGCCCAGTCGCTGCTGGAGGAGGTGCTGGTGGACCCGCTGGCGACCGGCCCGGAGCCCTCCGACCGGATCGCCGTCGCGCACACCGGGGACGAGGCGGTCGCCCTGGTCCCGCTGCCCTCGGTCGCCGCCGAGCACGACGGCTCGGAGGCCGGGCTGCTCGCCGACTCGCTGCTCCAGGCGGTGCGCGAGCCGCTGTCGGCGGGCCTGGACGACGACGGCCGGCTCACCCTCGGCGTCAGCGCGGCCGTGCACTCGGCGGAGGGCCTGCGCGGCGCCCTGGAGGAGGCCCGGCACGCCCGCCGGGTCGCGGCCGCCCGCACCGGCCGGGTCTGCGCGGCCGGCCACCAGGAACTGGCCAGCCATGTGCTGCTGCTCCCGTTCGTCCCGGACGACGTCCGCCGCGCCTTCACCGCGCGGCTGCTGGACCCGCTGAAGGACTACGACCGGCGGCACCGGGCGGAGCTGATCCCGACGCTGGAGGCGTTCCTGGACTGCGACGGCTCCTGGACCCGCTGCGCCACCCGTCTCCACCTGCACGTCAACACGCTGCGCTACCGGGTCGGGCGGATCGAGCAGTTGACGGGACGGGACCTGTCCCGGCTGGAGGACAAGCTGGACTTCTTCCTCGCCCTGCGCATGAGCTGAGGCCGGCGGGGGGCGCGCGGCGGGCGGCCCGGCCTCGTCCGCGTCCCCCTACTTTGTGAAATTTTTCACCCGTCCTCTTGGCCGGGCCCGGCGATTGGTGCTGGAATGCGGCCACCACTCAACAGCTCGATGGCGTGCATGGGGAGGGCAACGTGGCGCATACCGCCATGTCTGGTGATGGAACGACCGATGACGATCCTGTCCAGACCGCGGTATGGCGGCTGCGCAGCCGGGCCTGCTGGGCCGACGCGGCGGCCCTGCTGCCGGCCGACGGGGCCGCCCCGGCGCTCCAGCGGGCCGCGCTGCTGGTCGAGCGGTGCCTGTACACCGAGCGGGGCTGGGCCGAGGCGGAGGACGCGCTGCGCACGGCGGAGGCGCTGGCGCACACCGACGACGAACGGGGGGCCGCCGCCTGCGAGCGGGGCCAGCTCGCCTACACGGCCACGCTGCACGGCGTCCGGGACCGCGCGGACGAGGCGCGGGCCGCGCTGGGCCGGGCGGCGGCGCTGCTGCCTCCGGGGTCGCGGGGTCGGGCGCTGCTGGACTTCCGCCGGGGGCTGGTCGCCGAGAACCTGACCCGCTCCCCACAGGCGGCCCGGGCCGCGTACCGCCGGGCGCACGCGGCGGCGGGCGCGCACGCCGACGCCCTGCTGCTGTCGTTCACCTGGCGGCATCTGGCCGGACTCGCCCTGCGGGACGGGGAGTTGGCCGAGGCGCGGCACGGTTTCGCCGAGTCCCTGCGGATCCGGGAGGAGCTGGGTTATCTGGTGGGCACGGCGCCGGCGCTGGTGTCCCTGGCCGACACCGAGGAGGAACCGGAGGCGTCCCGGCTGCGTGAGGAGGCCCGGCGGCTGTTCCGGCTCCTGGGGGGCGTCCCGACCTGGCTGGCACGCCAACTGGCGCCGCCGGCACCGGGGGTGGCCACGGCGTAGGAGCGGCCGACGGGACGGGGGCGGGGCGGTCCGGGTACGGTGCCGGGTGCGGGTCCGCCGTGGCCGGTCGCGCGGTTCCCCGCGCCCCTTACGGGGATGCGCCCCACCGTCGTGGTCCACGGGCAGCCCGGGGAACGTGTCAGCACACGCCCGCGAAATGCCGCCGCACCAGCCCCCGTACCGCCTCCACGTCCCCGGCCGCCAACGCGTCCAGCAGAGCCACGTGTTCGGCCGCGTCGGCGACCAGCGCGGCCCTGCCCCGCCGGACCGGCGGCCACTGCGCCCGCCGGTGCAGGTCCTCGGCGATCCGGACCAGCTGCTCGTTGCCGGCCAGGGCGAGCAGCGCCCCGTGGAAGGCGCGGTCGGTCTCGGCGTACGCCGCCGGGCAGCCCGTGGCCGCCGCCCGCACCGTCTCCTGCGCGAGCGGCCGCAGCCCGGCCCACCGCTCGGCCGGCACCGTGCGGGCGAGGCGCACCATCACCGGCACCTCGATGAGCGCGCGCACCTCCGCCAGCTCGGCCAGCTCCCGCGCCCCGCGCTCGACCACCCGGAAGCCGCGGTTGGGCACGACCTCGACGGCGCCCTCCAGCGCGAGCTGCTGCATGGCCTCCCGTACCGGCGTGGCCGAGACGCCGAAGCGCTCGCCGAGCACCGGAGCCGAGTACACCTCGCCCGGCCTCAGGTCGCCGGTGACCAGCGCGGTGCGCAGCGCGTCCAGGATCTGCCCGCGCACCGAGGAGCGCTGGATGGGAACCCGCCGGTCGGCGGGGGCGGGCCCGCCCGGGGCCGCGACCGGCCGGCCCGGGGAGCCCTGCACGCCCTGCTTCACGGGTCCTCCTGGCGGCTTGTCGGTACTTGGGGTCATTGACGACGGGTTGTCGGTTGTCCGTCAAGCACCTTAGGCGCACCGGGCGGCAGTTCAAACTTCGCCCGATATGAGTAAGGTAAGGCTTACCTGTACAGCTCGGTCCGTGTCCGCGGACGCGTCCAAGGATCGGTGGTTCCGCCATGCCCGCTGCGGCCTCGCCGCTCACCGCCGCCTACGAGCGCCTCGGCGCGGTCTTTCCGGGGCTGACCGTGACCGAGCTGGGCCCGGACGACCCGGCGCCCGGCGGCCCCGGCTGGGTCGGCGCCGCGGAGCTCGCGGCGGGCGGCGCGGCGCTGGACGCCTTCCTGGCCTGGGACGCGGCGCAGGTGGAACGGGACTACGGCGGCCCGGCCCGCCCGGACGTCGTCGCGAGCTTCGGCCTGCACCGCTACGCCTGGGCCGCCTGCCTGCTGATCACCGTCCCGTGGTTCTGGCACCGCCGGGTGCCCCGGCTGCCGGTGACCCACGTCCGCTACGACCGCGCGGCCGGCCGGATGGCCGTACGCCGCCCGGTTTCCGTCGCCTGTCTGCCGGGCGACCCCGCCGCCGCGCTGCCCGGCACGGTCGTCGTACCGGACGAGGAGGCGCTGCGGGCAAAGGTGCGCGCGGCCGTCGCCGAGCATCTTCAGCCGGTGCTCGCGGCCTTCGGGCCCCGGATGCGGCGGCGCGGACGCGCGCTGTGGGGCATGGCGACGGACGAGGCCGTGGAGGGGCTGTGGTACGTCGCCGGGCTGGCCGGCGCGGACGAGGCGGCCCGGGCCGTGCGGGAGCTGGAGCTGCTGCTGCCGGGGACGACCCCGCCGTACGCCGGCTCGGCCGGGTTCCGGACGCTGACCGCCCCGGACGGTGCCGCGCTGCCCACCCGGGACCGGGCGAGCTGCTGCATGTTCTACACCGTTCGTCCGCAGGACACCTGTGTGACGTGTCCGCGTACCCGGGACGGCGAGAGGATCGCCAGGCTCACCGCGGCCGCGGCCGGTTGAGGAATCGTTCCGGCCGGGCACAACCGTCCCACCCGTCGCGGAAACTTCTCCCAGGACCATCCGTACGGGTAGTCTGTTCGAACTCAACTCCCGCCCCTCAAAAGGCAGTTCGAGCAGAACGCCGCCCTGGGCATCCCTCGCGCACTCCCTTGGCGGCCTCTTGCCCCGAAACCCCCTGAGGGCCGCCGGGAATGGGCCACTATGGCGGGCGTTACGCCCTATCCCCATGCAAGGGACCCTGATGAGACTGACCGACATATCGCTGAACTGGCTGCTGCCCGGCGCCGTCCTGCTCCTGGGCATGCTGGTGGCAGTGGCGGTGCTCGCCCGCGGCAAGCGCTCCGCCGGGGAGGACGCGGGCGCGGACGACTCCTGGGAACGCAGCGAGGAGCGCCGCCGGCGCAAGGAGGCCCTCTACGGCACGGCCTCCTACGTGCTGCTGTTCTGCTGTGCGGCGGTGGCGGCGGCCCTGTCCTTCCACGGCCTGGTCGGCTTCGGCGAACAGAACCTCGGACTGAGCGGCGGCTGGCAGTACCTGGTGCCGTTCGGGCTGGACGGCGCGGCGATGTTCTGCTCCGTCCTCGCCGTGCGCGAGGCGAGCCACGGTGACGCCGCCCTCGGCTCCCGGCTGCTCGTGTGGCTGTTCGCCGCGGCGGCGGCCTGGTTCAACTGGGTGCACGCGCCGCGCGGCGCGGGACACGCCGGCGCCCCGCAGTTCTTCTCCGGCATGTCGCTGTCGGCCGCCGTGCTGTTCGACCGGGCGCTGAAGCAGACCCGCCGGGCCGCGCTGCGCGAACAGGGCCTGGTGCCGCGCCCGCTGCCGCAGATCCGGATCGTACGCTGGGTGCGGGCGCCCCGCGAGACCTACCGTGCCTGGTCGCTGATGCTCCTGGAGGGTGTGCGCAGCCTGGACGAGGCGGTCGAGGAGGTGCGCGAGGACAAGCGGCAGAAGGACGAGGCCCGGCAGCGCAGGCGCGACCAGCAGCGCGTGGAGCGGGCCCGGCTGAAGGCGATCAGCCGGGGCCGGCCCGGCTTCACCGGCCGGGGCGCCGGCCGGCAGGCCGAGGTGCAGCCGGTGGAGCGCGGGTCCGCCCCGGCGGCGACCGCGGAGCCCGCCATATCCACCCCGGAGCCGCTGCCCGTCCGCGCCCGGCCCTCTCTCCAGCCGGTCCGCGGCGCCGCTGAACCGCTGACGGTCGACCTGACGGCCGAGGACGACACCATGGCCCTGCCGCGACTGGACTCCCTGGAGCGCAAGCTCAAGGACCTGGAGCAGCAGCTCGGCTGATCATCCGCCGGGGCGGGCGCGGGGGCCGGGGTCTGACCGCCCCAGCTCCGCCTCGCCCCGTCACCGGCTCACGCCGCCTCGGCGCCCAGTTCGAACCACACCGACTTGCCCACCCCGTGCGGCCGTACCCCCCAGGCGTCGGCCAGGGACTCGACCAGCACCAGGCCCCGGCCGTGGGTGTCGTCGTCCGTGTCCGGGGTGTGCCGCTCGGGTCTGCGGGACACGAAGTCCCGTACCTCCACGCGCAGTCCGTCCGGTTCCAGCACGGCCGTCAGGACGGCGTCGTGGTCGGTGTGGACGATCGCGTTGGTGACGAGTTCGCTGGTGAGCAGTTCGGCTATCTCCGAGCGGCCCGGTCTGCCCCACTGCCGCAGCAGTTCGCGCAGCGCCCGGCGGGCCTCCGGGACCGCTCTGAGGTCTGCCCGGCCCAGCCTGCGCCGAAGCCGTCGCGCGTCGTCGGTGATGGTGTCCGTCTGGTCCCCCGCTGTCGCCGAGTAGGCCTCGACGGTCATCGGACCGCCCCCTCGCGCCTGCCTCTTCATGACCCCCGCCCGCACGCCGCCGGTCCCTGCCCCTCCTGGTCGAACACGTTCACGGGGGGATGCTTGCCCAGCGGACACCGGGGCAGTCCTGGCGTATGCCCGATGACCGGCGGTTCGGCCATATCCGCACACCGCCCCGGCCGCCCGGGGCACCGCTCCGCCGCCAGGCACCGGGCGCCACGGACGCCGCAGGACGCCACCGGGGCCCCGTGACGGCGGTCCGGCTCCACCCGGCACCCGTGGTCGGTACGCCGTCACAGCACGTGAAACTGGCCGAAATACGCTCCCCCGCGAGGGCGCTCAGGGGCGTGCACGTTCCGCGAAGGCGCTCAGGGGCGGGGCACGTTCCGCAGGTTGGAGCGGGCCATCTGGAGCATCCGGCCGACCCCGCCGTCCAGCACGATCTTGGACGCGGACAGCGCGAACCCGGTGACCATCTCGGCGCTGATCTTCGGGGGGATGGACAGGGCGTTGGGGTCGGTGACGATGTCCACCAGGGCCGGCCCCTTGTGCTTGAAGGCCTCCTTGAGCGCCCCGGCGAGCTGCTTGGGCTTCTCCACCCGCACACCGTGGGCGCCACAGGCCCGGGCCACGGCGGCGAAGTCCGGGTTGGTGTTGGCGGTGCCGTACGAGGGCAGGCCCGCGACCAGCATCTCCAACTCGACCATGCCGAGCGAGGAGTTGTTGAACAGCACCACCTTCACCGGCAGGTCGTACTGCACGAGCGTGAGGAAGTCGCCCATCAGCATGGAGAAGCCGCCGTCCCCGGACATCGCCACCACCTGCCGGCGCCGGTCGGTGAACTGGGCGCCGATCGCCATCGGCAGCGCGTTGGCCATGGACCCGTGCGAGAACGAACCGATGATCCGGCGGCGTCCGTTGGGCGTGATGTAACGGGCGGCCCAGACGTTGCACATTCCGGTGTCCACGGTGAACACGGCGTCGTCGTCGGCGACTTCGTCGAGTACGGCGGCCACGTACTCGGGGTGGATCGGGACGTGCTTGTCGACCTTGCGGGTGTAGGCCTTGACCACGCCCTCCAGCGCGTCGGCGTGCTTCTTCAGCATCCGGTCGAGGAACCGCCGGTCCGTCTTCTCCTTCACCCGCGGGATCAGGCACCGCAGCGTCTCGCGTACGTCGCCCCACACGGCGAGGTCGAGCCGGGAGCGGCGGCCGAGCACCTCGGGCCGCACGTCGACCTGGGCGATGCGCACGTCGTCGGGCAGGAAGGCGTTGTACGGGAAGTCGGTGCCGAGCAGGATCAGCAGGTCGCACTCGTGGGTGGCCTCGTAGGCGGCGCCGTAGCCGAGCAGCCCGCTCATGCCGACGTCGAAGGGATTGTCGTACTGGATGTACTCCTTCCCCCTGAGCGCGTGGCCCACCGGTGACTTGATCTTGCCGGCGAACTCCATCACCTCGGCGTGCGCGCCGGCCGTGCCGCTGCCGCAGAACAGGGTGACCCTGCCGGCCGCGTCGATCATCTCCGCCAGCCGGTCGATCTCGGCGTCCCCGGGCCGCACGGTGGGCCGGGAGGTGACGAGCGCGCTCTGCGCCGCCTTCTCCGGGGCGGGCTCGGCGGCGATGTCCCCGGGCAGCGACACCACGCTCACCCCCTGCTGCCCGACCGCGTGCTGGATGGCGGTCTGCAGCAGCCGGGGCATCTGCTTCGGGCTGGAGATCAGCTCGCTGTAGTGGCTGCACTCCTGGAACAGCCGGTCCGGGTGGGTCTCCTGGAAGTAGCCGAGACCGATCTCGCTGGAGGGGATGTGGGAGGCGAGCGCGAGCACCGGGGCCATGGAGCGGTGGGCGTCGTACAGGCCGTTGATCAGGTGCAGGTTGCCGGGGCCGCAGGAGCCGGCGCAGGCGGCGAGCTTGCCGGTGATCTGGGCCTCGGCGCCGGCGGCGAAGGCGGCGGTCTCCTCGTGGCGTACGTGGATCCAGTCGATGGCGGCGTTGCGGCGGACGGCGTCCACGACCGGGTTGAGGCTGTCGCCGACGACCCCGTAGAGGCGGCGCACGCCCGCGCGGACGAGGATGTCGACGAACTGCTCGGCGACGTTCTGTTTGGCCATGGCTCGCGTCTGCCCCTTCGTTCCCGGAATACGGCCCTGCCGTTTCCATCAATCCACAGGGCCCGGGGTTACGCCTCCCCACACGGCCGCCGCCGTACGGTCGTCGGCGTACCCCTGCACCAGCACATCACCCGGACGGGCTACCGGGGCGCGGACCCGGAAGGGCCCGCGGGACGGCCCGGGGCCGGGGGTCGGGGGTCCTGGGCCGTCGGGCCGTCGCCGGGCGGGCCGGAGCCGACGTGGTCCGGGGTGTCCGCGGGGGCGGCGGGAGGGTCCGGACGCGGCGGCCCGGTCCGCTCCAGTCTGGCTTGCGGCGAAAGGTTGTTGGCCGCCGGGCGGCCCCACCCCCCACGGGAGGGCCGCCCGGCGGCGTTCGAGGTGGCCCGGTCCCGGATCCCCTGACACGCGCTCGCACACGGGTCCGGGCCACCGCACCGGCCGGGTTCCCCGGGATCGCGCCCGTGAACCAGGTGAACGGCCGTGCGTTCCGGGGCTGTTGTCACCTTGGCAGACGCGCCGCCCCTACGGCGATGATGTCCGGCGGCGGGTTTGCGCCGTGGCCGTTTCCCGCCACGCCGCTTTTCGCCTCCGTTGGGCGGACGCACAGGGAGGGACGCAGGGCGATGCTGGCAGCGATAGGCCTGGACGAGACGCACGAGGCCGCCTACCGGGCGCTGGTGTCCGTGGGCGCGGCCGACGTCGCCGATCTGGCGCGGCGTCTGACGCTGGCCGAGCAGGATGCCGAGCGGGCGCTGCGCCGGCTGGAGCGGCACGGGCTGGCGGCCCAGTCCCCGGCCCGGCCGGGCCGCTGGGTCGCGGCGCCGCCCGGGGTGGCGCTGGCCGCCCTGCTCACCCAGCGGCGGCACGAGCTGGAGCAGGCGGAGCTGACGGCAGCGCTGCTCGCGGAGGAGTACCGGGCGACGGCGGCGGAACCGGCGGTGCACGATCTGGTGGAGGTGGTGACCGGCGCCTCGGCGGTCGCCCAGCGCTTCCTCCAGCTCCAGCTGGGGGCTGCGGAAGAGGTGTGCGCGCTGGTGACCGGCGACCCGATGGTGGTGTCCGGGACGGAGAACGAGGCGGAGGAACAGGCGGCCGGGCGCGGGGTGCGCTACCGGGTGGTGGTGGAGCGCGCGGTACTGGACCGGCCGCACGGGCTGACCGAGCTGCGGGCGGCGCTCGGCCGGGACGAGCGGGTCCGGGTGGTGGATCGGGTGCCGACGAAGCTGGTGGTGGCCGACCGTTCGCTCGCCCTGGTGCCGCTGACCTCGAAGTCCGCCGAGCCGGCCGCGCTGGTGGTGCACGCCAGCGGGCTGCTGGAGCTGCTCGCCGGGCTGTTCGAGTCGGTGTGGCGCGACGCGCTGCCGCTGCGGCTGGGTGCCGAAGGGGTGACCGAGGAGCCGCCGGGCCGGCCCGACCCCACCGATCTGGAGGTGCTCTCGCTGCTGCTGGCCGGGCTGACCGACGCGAGCGTGGCCAAACAGCTGGACGTGGGGCTGCGGACCGTGCAGCGGCGGGTGCGGCGGCTGATGGAGCTGGCGGGGGTGACCACCCGGATGCAACTGGGCTGGCACGCGCGCGAACGGGGCTGGGTGACGCGGGAGGAACAGCACTGACCCGGTCCGGTCCCGGCCGGGGCCGGACCGGCGGATGCACCGGCTAGCCGGTGGTCTGCGGCGTGGTGAAGCCGTCGGAGAGGTGCGGGGCGACGGCGACGCCGACGGAGTGATGAGGGCCGATCAGGGCGTGGTGGACGGTGTCGGCCACGGCGGCCATGCCGGCGTCGTTGAAGTGCAGGTGGTCGCCGGGGTCGTAGGCGGGCAGGATGCGCGTGGGGTCGGCCGGGTCGCGGACGGCGGCGTCCGCGTCGGCCACGGCGTCGAAGGCACCGCCGGTGCGGATGAAGGCGTTCACCCGCAGCCGTACCTCCTCGCCGGCCGGGGTCCAGGCCGGGTAGCCGCCGTACGGGGTGAGGGTGACGCCGACGACCGGGATGCCGCGGGCGTGGGCGCGGGCCACCAGGGTGCGGTAGGCGTCCGCGTAGGCGGCGGGGTCGTACGCCTGCGGGGTGCCCTTGATGTCGTTGATGCCCTCGAACACGACCAGGGCCCGCGCTCCGGCCCGGTCCAGGGCGTCGGCGTCCAGGCGGGCGAGGGCGCTCGGTCCGGTGCCGTCGCGCAGCAGGCGGTTGCCGGCGATCCCGGCGTTCAGGACGCCGAGCCGGTGTCCGCGCAGCCGCTGGGCGAGCCGGTCGGGCCAGCGGCGGTTGGTGTCGGGGGTGGAGCCGTTGCCGTCGGTGAGCGAGTCCCCGAACGCGACGACGCTGCCGGCGGCGGGCCCGCGGACGTCGACACCGGTGACGTAGTACCAGCGGCTGGTGGTCAGCGTGTACGCGGTGCCGTCCTCGTCGGCGGCCCGGCCGGCGCCCGCCGGGGCCAGGTAGCTGGTCTGGAGGGCGGTGCGGTGGTAGGTGGCCGGCCCGGAGTCGTCCGGGGTGTACACGGTGACGAGCAGGTCGGCGGCGGGCGGCACGGGCAGCGGCACCGCGTCGCTGACGGTGTCCGCGCCCGGCGGGACGGTCACCTCGGGGGCGCCGTGGAAGGTGGCGGTGCGCAGGGTGCCGGGCAGGGCGGCGGGGCCGGCCGCCCCGCGCAGCGCGACGGTGACGGCGCCGAGGCGGAGCGGCCGGGTGCCGAGCCGGTTGCTGAGCCGGACCCGGACGGCGGTGCCGCCGACGCTGAGGTGGACGACGTTGCGGAAGGCGGCGCCGGGCAGCGCGGCGGTGGTGCCGGAGGGCGCCGTCTCCCAGCTGCCGGTCCAGGACGGCGGGGCCGGCTGGGCCGGCTGGGCGGCGGCCGGTGCCATGAGGGCCGCCGGCAGCAGCGGAAGGAGGACCGCGAGGAGCCGTACGACCTTGGCCATGTGTGCCCGCCCTTCAGGACGCCCTCCGAGGAGGCCCTTCGCAGCGAAGGTGCCACAACCCGGACCGACACGCCGTTCCCCGCCCCCATATCCACCCGTTCGGCGCAACGGTGGGCCCGGCGCGTTCATGATTCGTTCAGCGTGCCCACCACCCGGTCCGGTTACCTTGGTCATCATGATCGGATGGGCGTTCGACACGTGCGGCGCCCTGTCGCCGGTGTCTGGGAGGGGAACGCAACGATGGCGGTGTGCAAGAGATGCGGGGAGCAAAAGCGCCGTTGGCCCCGGTCCTGTTCCCGGTGCGACTCCGGGTGGGACCGCGCGGACACGACCGCGGACGTCACCGAACTCGTGGCCGAGACGGGGGCGTTGAGCTGGGTCGGACGGGGCGTCGCGGGCGTGGCTCGGCTGGTGGTGCGGGCGCTGGACTGACCGGCCCCGCGCGCACACGACGGGGGCGCGGCGGCCCGGACAGGACCGGACCGGCTAGTCCGCGGGACCGAGGGGCTGGTACGCGGGACCGGACGGCGCCCCTGCCAGGCGTACGGGCGACCCTTCCGGGCGTACGGGCGTCCCGGGGTGGAGGACGCCCTCCAGGGTGAGCAGCCGGACCTTGCGCTCGAGTCCGCCCGCGTACCCGGTCAGCGCGCCGTTCGCGCCGATCACCCGGTGGCAGGGGCGCAGGATGAGCAGCGGGTTGGCGCCGATCGCCCCGCCTACGGCGCGCACGGCGGCGCGGGCCGCGCCGATCCGGGCGGCGATCTCCCCGTAGGTGGCGGTGGTGCCGTAGGGCACCTCGTCCAGCGCGGCCCACACCGCCCGCCGGAACTCGGTGCCGGACGCCCGCAGCGGCAGCCGGAACTCCGTCCGCTCGCCGGCGAAGTACGCGGCGAGCTGCTCGGCGGCGGCCCGGAACGGACCGGGGTCGGCCCGCCAGTCCTCGCGCACGCTCCGCCCGCCCTTCTGCCCGGGCACGGACAGCGAGGTCAGCGCGCCGTCCTCGTCCGCCGTGAGCAGCAGCGGCCCGACGGGGGCGTCCAGGTGGGTGTAGTACACGGTGGTCATCGGTCCGGTGTTCCTCGCTTCGTGAGGGAGTTCGTCGGGGAGTGGGTGACGGTATCGCGCTTCTCGGTGGGGCCGGCGCTCAGGGGATCGGCTCGCCCGCCACCCGCAGGTGCCGGACGGCGTACGACCGCCAGGGCCGCCAGGTGTCGGGGAGGCCGGCGCCGGGCGGGGCGACGTCGGGGTCGCCGAGGGCGCGGACGCGGAGGGTGGCGACGGTGTCCGGGTCCATGCCGGGCAGGGCGAGCAGCGCCTCCTCGGCGGCGTGCCGGTCGGCGCCCGGGTCCAGCCGTACCGTGCCGTCGGCGAGGGCGGCGGCGAGCGTGCCCAGCGGGCCGCCGGGCTCGGCCTCGGCGAGGACGGCGGGCTCCGGGAAGAGGTGGGTGAGGTCGCCGTGCGGCGCGTCGAGCGGTTTGCCGTACCGGCGTACCAGTTCCCCGGCGCCCGCGGGGCCGGCCAGGGCGCGCACGGCGGGCTCCAGCGGGTCCACGGCGCCGGGCGAGCGCAGCCCGGGGCGGGCGGCGACCAGCGGGGCGAGCCGGGGGTCGGCGCCGAGCCGTTCGTCGACGGCGTACGGGTCGGCGTCCAGGTCGAACAGCCGGCGCAGCCGCTGCACGGCGGTGGTGAGGTCCCTGGGGTCGGTGAGGCGCAGCCGGGCCTCGAGCCAGCCGCCCGGGTGGGTTCCGCCTCGGGAGCGCGCGCAGTGGACGCGTTCCCGGACGGCGGCGATCCCGGTGCCGTAGGGCAGCCGCAGGGTGCGCCGGTAGGTGCGGGCGCCGGGTGCGCCGGTCACCTCCTCGACGCCGGGAACGGCCTCCCGGGCGAGCTGGTCGAAGACGGCCGCCGCCTGGTAGGGGCCGCGGTGGGCGAGCCGGAGCGGGATGCCCGTGCCGGGCGTGGCCCGGCGGGCGGCCCGGCTCCCGCCTGCGGCGGCCCGCAGCTCGGTCGGGGTCGCGGCGTACACCTCGCGGATGGTGTCGTTGAACTGGCGCAAACTGTTGAAACCGGACGCGAAAGCGATCTCGGTCACCGGCAGGCCGGTGGTCTGGAGCAGCACGCGCGCGGTGTGCGCGCGCTGGGTCCGGGCGAGCGCCACGGGCCCGGCCCCCAGTTCGGCGGTGAGCTGGCGCTGCACCTGCCGGGCGCTGTAGCCGAGCCGCGCGGCGAGCCCGGCGACGCCCTCTCGGTCCACGACGCCGTCGGCGATCAGGCGCATGGCCCGGCCGGTGACGTCCGCGCGGACGTTCCACTCGGCCGAGCCGGGCACGGCGTCCGGCCGGCACCGCCGGCAGGCCCGGAAACCGGAGCGCTGCGCGGCGGCGGCCGTCGCGAAGAACCGCACGTTGCGCCGTTTGGGCGGCACGGCCGGGCAGCTGGGCCGGCAGTAGATGCCGGTGGTCTCGACGGCGAAGAAGAACACCCCGTCGAACCGCCCGTCCCGGCTGCGTACCGCCTCGTACCTGCTGTCTTCGTCCTTCACGTGTCCAGTGTGGGCCGGACGGGAAGGACGGGGCCAGCGGGAATCGGACACCGAGTTCTATGACAGGGCCTAGCTCCAGCGGCCGCGCTTGGCCTCCATCGCCGCCCTGCCCTCGGCGCCCTTGCGCTTCCAGTCCCGGCGGAGTTCCGCGCGGACCCGGGCGTCGGTCTTGGCCGCGATCCACTGGTTCTCCCGCATCAGCTTGCGGTAGCTGTCCAGCCGGCGCTCGGGAAGACGGCCGTCGGCCACGGCGGCCCGCACCGCGCACCCCGGCTCGCTCTCGTGGGCGCAGTCGTGGAACCGGCACCCTTCGGCGAACTCCTCGATCTCGGCGAAGACCTGTCCGACGCCTCCTTCCGCGTCGTAGAGGCCGACGCCGCGCAGCCCGGGGGTGTCGATGAGGACCCCGCCGGTGGGCAGGGGGAGCAGGTTGCGGGTGGTGGTGGTGTGCCGGCCCTTGCCGTCGACGTCCCGGGCGGCCCGTACGTCCATGACGTCCGCGCCGACGAGCGCGTTGGCGAGGGTGGACTTGCCGGCGCCGGACTGGCCGAGCAGCACGCTCGTACCGGAGCCGACGAGTGCCACGAGCACGTCGAGCCCGTCGCCGTGCAGGGCGCTGACGCCGAGGACGGGCACGCCGGGCGCGCTGGTCTCCACGTCCCGCACGAGGTGGGCGAGGGTGACCGGGTCGGGCACGAGGTCGGCCTTGGTGAGGACGACGACGGGCTGGGCGCCGGCCTCCCAGGCGAGGGCGAGGAACCGTTCGACGCGGCCGAGGTCGAGTTCCACGGCGAGGGACACGGCGACGACGGCGTGGTCGACGTTGGCGGCGAGGATCTGGCCCTCGGACCGCTTGGAGGAGGTGGAGCGGACGAAGGCGGTGCGGCGGGGAAGGTAGGCGCGGGCGTAGCGCGGGTCGCCGTCGGGGTCGACGGCGACCCAGTCCCCGGTGCACACGACCTTCATCGGGTCGCGGGGCACGACGTACTCGGTGTCGGCCCGGACGGTGCCGGCCGCGGTGACGACGTCGCACTGGCCCCGGTCGACCCGCACGACCCGGCCGGGCACCAGCCCGTCGGCGGCGTACGGGGCGAACGCTGCGGCCCAGTCCTCGTCCCAGCCGTAGGGAGCGAGCGCGGAGAACACAGCGGAGGCGGAAGACGAGGGGGAAGACGCGGAGGTGGAAGACAAGGGGGGAAGACCCTTCACATGGGCGGCCCCGGACACACTCGCACGATGCGCGGTGGGTTCAGCCGGTGGCCACGGAGGTGGACTTGACCAACTTCTGGTTGCGGGCACGGCCCGGCACAGAGACAGCCATCGGTCGACACCTCCTCGTCCTCACTCGCGTGTGTGCACGCCACCCCGGCGTGCGGTCCAACTGTAGCCCGCGGCCGGGGTCGTGCGTCAAAGGGTTTTCCGGCTCCTAACTCGCCGTACGAGCCGTCGCGTCGGCCTCTCGTCCGGCGTCCGGTCCGTCCGCGGGCAGGCTGTCCATGAAGGAGCTGACGGAGAACACCGCGCGGCCGGGTCCGGGCGGGCCGTAGCCGGGCGGGGAGGACAGGCCGAAGTCGTCCATGGTCTGCCGGTAGGCCTCCAGCAGGCGGATGTGGTACTCCAGCGGCGCGCCCTGCGGGTTGGCCTTGCCGAGCGGGGTGGTGGGCTCCGGGCACCAGGTGGTGAAGCGGGGCGTGATGCCGTGGGACATGAAGAAGCGCAGGCCCTCGGTGGTGGAGGCGATGGCCTCGTCCACGGTGGTGAAGCCGAAGGGCTCGGCCATCTCCACGCCCGCCACGAAGTTCGGGATGACGTTGCGCGCGCCGAACACCTCGGCGGAGTCCAGGATGCGGCGGTGCCACTCGTCCCGGCCGACGTACCGCTCCTTGCCGGGGCAGTAGAGCTCGAACAGCCGGCGGTCCCACACCTCGAAGTTGGGGTGGTAGATCTGCACGCCGTAGTCCTTGAACCGCTGCACGTCCGCCTTGGGCAGCGCCTGGGCGACGACCTTGCCGATCCAGCGGCCCGGGAAGCGCTCCTCGATGGCCTTGGCGTAGTGGCCGTAGAAGTCGGCCTCGTCCCGGCCCGCCACCTTGGAGGTGATGGCGCCGCCGGTGAGGGTGTAGGCGGTGGACGCCTTCTGGGTGTCGTAGCGGTCGATGATCTCCAGGGCCTCGAGGACCTCCTCGACGTCCTTGACCCCGGTGTACGGCCGCCCGGCCGCCTTGTGCTGGCGCCAGTTGTGGTTGATGTCGCAGTACTGGCACTCCTCCTTGGCGCCGAAGTACTGGCAGACCCGGAAGACGGTCAGATAGATCAGGTAGCCCCACTGGATGGTCGGTGCGACCTCCATCACGGACTTCCCGTTGGAGAGGGTGTGCCGGTAGTACTCGGGCATCGGCGGCACACCGACGTCGGCGATGCGCCTGCCGTCGAGGTAGAGCCCGAGCAGTCCCTCCTCGTCGGCGGCGACCCGGTACGGCGAGGCGGGGTTCACCCGCACGGAGACGACCGTGCGCCGCAGGTCGTACGGGCCGCCGGTGAGGATGATCTCCTCCGGGGGCCGGCGCAGCGCGGCCTCGCCCAGCTCGGGCAGGGTGCCGTGGTCGAAGGAGAAGATGAAGTAGGACTTCGGCTTGACGTCCCCGGCCGCCTCGTTGGCGGTATCGCTCAGGGCGGACTTGTCGAAGGCGACACCGCCCCGCAGCAGGTCCTCTTTGAAGACGGCCTCCCGCGGGACGTGCGGGAACCGCTCCATCAGATCCTCGACCAGCGCGGTACGACTGCCCATTCGTCTGTCTCCTCCCGGTTCAGGCGTACGGATGACACCGTATGCCCCCGCCCGGGACTCGGCCGTGCCGGGTCCCCGCCCGGCGTGCGATGCGGGCCGGGACGGGGGTGCCGGTGCGGATCTTGACGGACGCCTCTCACGCCACCCCCGGACAGTGGTCCTACGCCCGCCGCCCGGAGCGCGGGGAGCTCGCCGCCGCCACCGTCCTCGCCCTCTCCCCGGATCCGTCGCCCCCGTGGGCGTTCAGGCCGTGCGCTCCAGTACCGCCTGGTCGACCGCGTGCCGCAGCGGCTCGCCGGACGACAGCCGCTCGGCCTCCTCCACCATCGCCCGGCCGAGGCGGGCCACCTCGTTGCCCAGCGAGCCCGCCAGGTGCGGGGTGACGAAGGCGTTCGGCAGGTCGTACAGCGCGGAGCCGGCGGGCAGCGGCTCGGGGTCCGTCACGTCCAGGACGGCGCTCAGGCGTCCGGAGCGCAGGTGCGCGATCAGCGCCTCGTGGTCGACCAGCGCCCCGCGCGCGGTGTTGATCAGCACGGCTCCGTCGCGCATCAGCCCGAGTTCGCGGGCGCCGATCAGGTGGTGGGTCTCGGCGGTCTGCGGGGCGTGCAGGCTGACGATGTCGCACGTGCGCAGCAGGTTCTCCAGCGGCAGCAGCCGTACGCCGAGCCGGGCGGCCTCGGCGGCGTCCACGTACGGGTCGGCGAGCGCGACGTCGAGGTCGTGCGGGCGGAGCAGCTCGATCAGACGGCGGCCGACCCGGGAGGCGCCGACGATGCCGACGCGACGGCCGTGGTTGCCGATGCCGGGGAGGGTGCCGTCGTAGGGGAAGGCGCGCAGCGCGCGGGTCTCGTCGCGGAGGGCGAAGACGTCCTTGCCGGCGAGCAGGATCATGGCCAGCGTGTACTCGGCGACGGGCAGGGCGTTGGCCTCGGCGGCCGAGGAGACGGCGATGCCCCGCCGCCACACCTCCGGGGTGGTGAAGCCCTTGACCGAGCCGGCCGCGTGCAGCACGGCCCGCAGGCGCGGGGCCGCGTCCAGGACGGCCGGGTCCAGGCGCGGGCAGCCCCAGCCGGTGACGAGGATCTCGGTCCGGGCGAGCGCTTCCCGTACCCGGGGTGCGGTGAAGTCCTCGGCCACCAGGGCGGGATCGATGTCCACGCACGCCCGCAGGCGCTCGATCAGCTCCGGCGGGAACACCGCCGGCACGTTCCGGGCCGTCATGGCGAACAGGGCGCGGGGCCGCTCGGTCAAGGAAAGGGCCTCCCGGCTCGGTGACGCACGGACAGCAACCGTTCTCTACGGTAGGTCCCGGCCGATGAGAGGGTCAATGGATCACCACTTGCGGGAGACGGGATGACGGACGTGACGGAGACGGTCACCAACTGGGCGCGCAGCATCACCTACACGGCGAAGGAGTTCCACCGCCCACGGTCGGTGGAAGAGCTGCGGGCGGTGGTGGCGGGCGGCGCGAAGGTGCGGGTCCTGGGCAGCGGGCACTCCTTCAACCGGATCGCCGACCCCGGCGAGGAGGGGGTGCTGGTGTCGATCGCCGGGCTGCCGCCGGTGATCGACGTGGACACGGCGGCCCGTACGGTCCGGGTCTCCGGCGGCGTCCGGTACGCCGAACTCGCCCAGGCGGTGCACGCGCGGGGGCTGGCCCTGCCCAACATGGCCTCGCTGCCGCACATCTCGGTGGCGGGCTCGGTGGCGACCGGCACCCATGGCTCGGGCGTGGGCAACGGTCCGCTCGCGGTGGCCGTACGGGAGGTGGAGTTGCTCACCGCCGACGGCTCGACGGTGACCATAGGCCGCGGGGACGCCCGCTTCGACGGCGCCGTGACCTCGCTCGGCGCCCTCGGCGTGGTCACCGCCCTCACCCTGGACCTGGAGCCGGCCTACGAGGTCGAGCAGTACGTGTTCACCGAACTGCCGCTGGAGGGGCTGGACTTCGAGGCGGTGGCGGGGTCGGCGTACAGCGTGAGCCTGTTCACCGACTGGCGGCGGCCGGGCTTCCGGCAGGTGTGGGTCAAGCGCCGGACCGATCAGCCGGCGGTGGACTTCCCGTGGGCCGAGCCGGCGACCGAGGCGCTGCATCCGGTGCCGGGGATGCCCGCCGCCAACTGCACCCGCCAGTCGGGGGTGCCGGGGCCCTGGCACGAGCGGCTGCCGCACTTCCGGGCCGAGTTCACGCCCAGCAACGGCGAGGAGATCCAGTCGGAGTACCTGCTGCCGCGCGCGGCCGCGCTGGACGCGCTGCACGCGGTGGACGCCGTCCGGGAGACGGTGGCCGGGGTGCTCCAGATCTGCGAGGTGCGCACGATCGCCGCCGACGCGCAGTGGCTCAGCCCCGCCCACGCCCGGGACTCGGTCGCGCTGCACTTCACCTGGGTGCGCGACGAGCCGGCGGTGCTGCCGGTGGTGCGCCGGCTGGAGGAGGCGCTGGCCCCGTTCGATCCGCGCCCGCACTGGGGGAAGGTGTTCGGCATCCCGGCGGCGGACCTCCGCGACCGGTACGCACGGCTCGCCGACTTCCGCGCGCTGGCCCGCACGCTGGACCCGGCGGGCACGTTCACCAACGGCTTCGTGCGGGACCTCCTCGGGGAGTGACCGTCCGGCCGGCCGGGGCGATCGGCCCACCGGCCACTCGGCCGGGGTGAACGACCGGCCGCGACGCGGCGACCGGCCCACCAGCCGGGGGAACGACCGGCCCGCCGCGCCGCGGCCACCGGCCAACCGGCCAATTGGCCAACCGGCCATGGCGAACGATGGCCCACCACTGCAACCCGGCCCGGACCCGGCGCCGCACGCCCCGGTGACCCGCCCGGGCCGGACGGGAGCACCGCACGGCCGTGGTGTCCTGCCCTGGCGGATGGGCACCGCGCCTCGGTGACCTGCCCCGGCCGAGTGGCACCCACCCCGGCGACCTGCCCGGCGAAGCGGCACCCCACTCCGGCGACCGCCCCGGCGGGGTGGCGCCACACCCGGTGACCTGCCCCGCTGGAGCACCCCACTTCCTCCACCCCCTTTCCTAACCCCTTGTCGAACCCCGCACCCACCCCATAGCCTGGCGCCGCGCCGGTGCCGTGCCGTCTGGGCCGGGCCGGACGGAAAGGGAGGGGCAGCCGCGTGAAGCGCACATCGCGCGACATCCGCACCGCCAACCGCTACGAGGTGCTGCGCCAGATCATCGCCGAGTCCCCCACCTCCCGGCAGGAGCTGGCCGCGGCCACCGGGCTGAGCGTGGCCACGGTGGCCACGCTCGTCGGCGAGCTGCTGGACCTCCGCATGATCACCGAGGTGGGGTTCGAGGACTCGGCCGGCGGCCGGCCCCGGGGGCTGGTCGCCGTCAACGCGTCGGGCGGCGCGCTGATCGGCGTGGACATCGCGGAGACGTACGTCCATGTCGAGCTGTTCGACCTGGCGCTGAACGTGCTGGCCCGGGCCGACGAGGACATGCGGCCCGGGGAGAGCCGGCCCGAGCAGGTGGTGGGGCATGTCGCCGCCGCCGTCGGCTCGGTGGTCGCCCAGGCGGGCGTCGAGGCGGCCCGGGTGCTCGGCGTCGGGGTGAGCGTGCCGGGCCAGGTGGACCGGGACTCGGGGGTCGCCGAGTACGCGCCCAACTGGGACTGGCACGACGTGCCGTTGCTCGATCTGCTCGCCGAACACATCGCCTACCCGCTGTACTTGGACAATCCGCTGCGTGCCTGCGCGGTGGCCGAGCTGTGGTTCGGGGCGGCGCGGGGCCGCGGGGACGCCGTGGTGGTCAACCTCGGCACGGGGGTCGGCGCCGGGCTCGCGCTCGGTGGCGGGCTGCACCGGGGGGTGAGCAACAGTGCCGGCGAGTGGGGGCACACCACGCTCGTGCTGGACGGCCGGCCGTGCCACTGCGGCAACCACGGCTGTGTGGAGACGTACGTCGGGGCGCCCGGCATCATGCGGAACCTGAGCGAACTCGACCCGGCCTCCGCGTTGTTGCACCCCGAGGACCAGACGGCCACCATCGACGCGCTGGCCCGCGCGGTCGCCGGGCAGGACCCGGTGGCGCTCAAGGTGGTCCAGGACACCGCCCGTTACCTCGGTGCGGGCATCGCCGACCTGGTCAATCTGCTCAACCCCGAGGTGGTCGTGCTCAGCAGCTGGGTGGCCGCCCGGCTGGGCGAGCCGCTGCTCGACGAGGTCCGCCGGGCGGTCGCCCGGCACGCGTTGCGCCGGCCGCTGGCCGCCACCGAGATCGTCCTCTCCCCCATCCCCACCGACCCGGTGTCCCTCGGCGCGGCCACGTTCGCCCTGGAGGGGGCGCTGCAATCGGTCGGGCAGCGGACGCCGCGGCGCCCGCGGGCGGGCAGCCGCACGGCACCGCCGGCCTGACACGCCCGGGCGGTCGCCGCCGCGGGTCCCGCGCCGGCGCGCGGGCCGCCCGTCCGGTTCCCCGCCGTCGTCGTCCGCCCGGGGGTCCGCGTGCTCCGCCCGGAGGTCCGGGAATCCGTGCCCGTGGTCCGCGTCCTCCGCCCGGAGGACCGGGGAGCCGTGCTCGCGCGCCCCCTCCCCCGGCGGCCCGCCCGCGCCCTGCCGGGGCAGCACCCCGCGCCGTACCCCTGTTCGTGATCCCGAACGACGGGCAACAACTCGTACGCACTTCGTCCAACCCCTTGCCGAAGCCTTAGGCGAAGGTTAGCGTCCCGCACCACACCCCCTTCGGCCCTCGGCCACCGGGCGTGCGAGCCGCAGCCGCACTCGACCAGACAAGGACGTCAGCATGTCGGCACACAGCAGCACCTGGGACCGTCGATCGATACTCCGGGCCGCCGCGGGCCTGGCCGCCGCCGGTGCGCTCGGCGCGTGCGGCGGCAACAACGGCCGTGGCGGCGGCTCGGGTTCGGGCAAGCGGCTGGTCCAGTACTTCCACGCGTACGGCGAACCGGGCACCGAGCAGGCGATCAAGCGCTACGCGAAGGCGTACTCCAAGGCGGACGTGACCACGCAGTGGATCACCGGCTCCAACTTCGAGAGCAAGCTCTTCGCGTCCCTGCTCACCGACCAGGCGCCGGACCTGTTCGAGTTCCACCCGCAGATCCAGCTCGTCAGAAGCGGCCAGGTGGCGGACCTGACCGACCTGATCGCACCGGTCAAGGACGACTTCAACCGGGCCGACATCCAGTCGCACACGGTGGACGGCAAGATCTACGGCGTGCGGATGATCGACGACCCGCAGTTCTTCTTCTACCGCAAGTCGATGCTCCAGAAGGCGGGCATCGAGCCGCCGCGGACGCTGGACGAGCTGGTGGAGGCCGCCGCCAAGCTCACCACGAGCAAGGTCAAGGGCCTGTTCCTGGGCAACGACCTGCACGCGGTGATCAACCCGCTGATCTGGTCGGCCGGCGCGGACACCCTGAACGAGAAGAACGAGATCGCCTATCACACGGACGCCGTGATCGCGGGCCTGCGGACGATGCGGAAGCTGTTCACCAGCGGCCATCTGCTGCTGGACGCCCCGGCCGACTTCTGGGACCCCTCGGCGCTGAGCCAGGGCCTGTGCGCCATCCAGTTCAGCGGGATGTGGGCCATGCCGCAGTTCCAGCAGGCCCTCGGGGACGACCTCGGCATCATGCCGTTCCCGAAGGTCGGCGACGCGGGCCGGCCGTCCGTCTACAACGGCGGCTGGTCGGTGTTCGTCAATGCCAAGGGCAAGAACGTCGACGCGGCCAAGGAGTACGTCAAGTGGCTGTGGCTCGACCGGAAGGAGTACCAGGAGGACTGGGCGACCTCGTACGGCTTCCACATCCCGCCGCGCACCTCCATCGCCCAGGCGACCGGCAAGCTGAAGTCGGGCCTGCCGGCGGAGGGCGTCAGACTCTTCAACGAGTACGGGCACTTCGACAACATCGGCTGGACCCAGGCGATGATCACCGCGACGGAGGACCTCTTCGCCGACTGCGTCCGCAAGGGCGGTGACCCCGAGGCCGCGCTCGACCGGTGCGACAAGACGGTGAACGCCGAGCTGAAGAAGCTGTTCGGATAGGCCGCCGGACGGATTCCGAGATGCCGACCACCACCACACGCCCGGTCCCGGCCCGCGCCGCCGGACCCCGGCCCCGGCGCCGCCTGCGCGGCAGCCGCACCCTCAACTTCTGGCTCTTCACCGGCCCGTTCCTGCTGGGGCTGGCCGTCTTCGTCTACGTCCCGATCGGCTGGAGCCTCTACCTCAGCTTCTTCGAGGCCCGCTTCACGGTGACGCCCAGCGAGTTCGTAGGACTGGGCAACTACCGGGAGATCCTGGCCGACAGCGGCTTCATGGGCTCGCTCGGCACCTTCACCGTGTTCGCCGCCTTCATCGTGCCCACCACCTGGGCGATCTCCCTGGGCCTGGCGCTGCTGGTGAACCGGCTGCGCTTCATGCGCGCGTTCTACCGCTCGGTGTTCTTCCTGCCGACCGCGTGCAGCTATGTCGCCGCCTCGCTGATCTGGAAGATGTCCCTCTTCAACGGCGTGCGCTTCGGCCTGGCCAACACCGTCCTCGGCCTGTTCGGCGTGGACAACACCGCCTGGCTCGCCAGCCCGGACCCGCCCTGGTACTGGCTGGTCATCATCACCGCACGGCTGTGGCTCCAGTCCGGGTTCTACATGATCCTGTTCCTGGCCGCGCTCCAGAACATCCCGCAGGAGCTGTACGAGGCCGCCGCCATCGACGGGGCCAGGCCCGGCTGGCAGACCTTCCGGCACATCACGCTGCCGCAGCTGCGGGCCACCTCCACGGCCGTGATCCTGCTGCTGCTCGTGGCCGCCTACCAGGCCTTCGACGAGTTCTTCAACCTGCTGTCCAAGACCACCTGGGGCCGCCCGCCGCTGGTCGAGCTGTACTACACCGCGCTCGGCCAGGACCAGAACTACGGCAAGGGCAGCGCGGGAGCCGTGGTGCTGACCGTGCTGATCTGCGTCGTCACCCTGTTCCAGGGCAGGATCATGGGCTTCGGCCGGGGGGAGGAGTCCAAGTGACCACCACCGCACCCGAGTCCCGCGGGCGCGCCCGGCGCGGCGGGCTGATGAGCTCCACCGGGCTGTACCTCGCGACCAGCGTCGCCGCGCTCCTCTTCCTCGTCCCCTTCTATCTGCTGGTGCGCAACGCGCTGTCCACCGATCCGGAGATCACCGGCGAGAACTGGAAGTTCTTCCCGAGCCACATCCAGTGGGGCAACATCACCGAGCCGTTCGAGGACCCCACGGTGGACTTCGGCCGGTCGATGTGGAACTCGCTGGTCGTCGGCGTCCTGCACACGGCCGGCACGCTCATCGTGTGCTCGCTGGCCGGCTACGCCCTCGCCCGCATCCCCTACCGGCACGCCAACAAGGTCTTCTACGCCGTCCTGGTGACCCTGATGGTCCCGGCCGCGGTCACCTTCGTGCCGAGTTTCGTGCTGGTGTCGTCACTCGGCTGGGTGGACAGCTACCGGGGTCTGATCATTCCGGGGCTGTTCAGCGGTTTCACCTGCTTCCTGTTCCGGCAGTACTTCCTCGGGTTCCCCAAGGAGCTGGAGGAGGCGGCGCGCGTGGACGGGCTCGGCTACTGGGGCGCGTACTGGCGTGTCGTGGTGCCGAACTCGCTGAACTTCTTCGCGGCGATCGCCACGATCACCTTCATCAGCGGCTGGAACTCCTTCCTGTGGCCGCTGGTCATCGGCCAGGACCCGAGCGCCTGGACGGTGCAGGTCGCGCTCTCGTCGTACATGACCAACCAGACCGTCAACTACCACCTGATCTTCATGGCGACCGCCATCTCGATCCTGCCCCTGCTGTTCGTGTTCCTCTTCCTCCAGCGCTGGCTGGTGCAGGGGATCGCGCAGACCGGCATCAAGGGCTGAGCTAGGAGACCCATGTCCGTGACCACGACCACCGGGTACGTCGAGGACGTCTCGCCGGGCTCCGGGGCGCTGCCGCCCCGCGCCTGGTACGCGTCCTCCGACGCCCCGTCCCTGTCCCTCAACGGCACCTGGCGCTTCCGGCTGTCGGACACGGCCGACGCCGAGGACGACTCCTTCGCGGCGCGCGGGTACGACGCCGACGGCTGGGCGGAGGTCTCGGTGCCCGGCCACTGGGTGCTCCAGGGCCACGGCTCCCCCGCCTACACCAACCATCTCTATCCGTTCCCGGTCGACCCGCCCCGGGTGCCGACCGAGAACCCGACCGGCGACCACCTGCGTGTGTTCGACCTGCCCGCCGACTGGCCGGCGGACGGTGGCGCGGTGCTCCGCTTCGACGGCGTGGAGTCCTGCGCCCGGGTCTGGCTGAACGGCACCGAGCTCGGCGAGTTCAAGGGCTCCCGGCTGCCGCACGAGTTCGCGGTCGGGGAGCTGCTGAAGCCGGCCGGCAATGTGCTGGCCGTCCGGGTGCACCAGTGGTCGGCGGGCTCGTACCTGGAGGACCAGGACCAGTGGTGGCTGCCGGGCATCTTCCGGGACGTCACCCTGCTGCACCGCCCCGCGGGCTGCGTCGACGACTTCTTCGTGCACGCCTCCTACGACCACACCACGGGCACGGGCACGCTGCGGGTCGACTCCGGCGTGGCCGGCCGGGTGACCGTGCCGGAGCTGGGCATCGACGTGCCCACCGGGGAGCCGGTGACGGTGCCGGTGGAGCCGTGGTCGGCGGAGACGCCCCGGCGGTACGAGGGGGTGCTGGCCACCGAGGGCGAGCGGGTGCCGCTGCGGATCGGCTTCCGCACGGTGGAGCTGTCGGACGGTCTGATCAAGGTCAACGGGACGGCGGTGCTGTTCAAGGGCGTCAACCGGCACGAGTGGCATCCCGTAAGGGGCCGGGCGCTGGACCTCGCGACGATGCGCGAGGACGTGCTGCTGATGAAGCGGCACAACATCAACGCGGTCCGCACCTCGCACTACCCGCCGCACCCGGCCTTCCTCGACCTGTGCGACGAGTTCGGGCTGTGGGTGATCGACGAGTGCGACCTGGAGACGCACGGCTTCACCGAACAGGGCTGGCGGGACAACCCCGTCGACGACGACCGGTGGACGCCGGCCCTGCTGGACCGGGCGGCCCGGATGGTGGAGCGGGACAAGAACCACCCGTCGGTCGTGATGTGGTCGCTGGGCAACGAGGCCGGGACCGGGCGGGGCCTGACCGCGATGGCCGAGTGGATCCGCGCCCGCGACGCCTCCCGGCTGCTGCACTACGAGGGCGACGCCACCTGCCGTGACACGGACGTGTACGCACGGATGTACGCCAGTCACGCCGAGGTGGAGCGGATCGGCCGGGGCCTGGACGGCGGACCGCGCCGGCGCCGCGAACTGCCCTTCATCCTGTGCGAGTACGCCCACGCCATGGGCAACGGCCCCGGCGGACTGGCCGACTACCAGCGGCTGTTCCGGACCTACGACCGGCTCCAGGGCGGCTTCGTCTGGGAGTGGATCGACCACGGCATCGCCCACCCGGAACTCGGGTTCGCCTACGGCGGCGACTTCGGCGAGGAGCTGCACGACGGCAACTTCGTCTGCGACGGCCTGCTGTTCCCCGACCGGCGGCCGTCCCCGGGGCTGAGCGAGTACAAGAAGGTGATCGAGCCCGTCACCTTCACCGGCGACGGCAGGGCCGGCACCGTGCGCGTCACCAACGGCTATGACTTCGCGGACCTTGCGGCGCTGGCCTTCTCCTGGTCGTACGAGGTCGAGGGCGAACCCGTGGAGGAGGGCACGCTGGCGGTGCCCGCGCTGGCTCCCGGCGAGTCCGCCGAGGTCAAGCTGCCCGCCGTACCGGCCGGGGCGCCGTCCGGGGAGGCGCTGTGGACCGTCCGGGCGCATCTCGCCTCCGGCACCGCGTGGGCGCCGGCGGGTCATGTCGTCGCCTGGGGGCAGGTCCCGGTGACGGAGCGCCGGGTGCCGTCCGTCGCCGCGAGCGCCCGGCCGGTGCCCGGTGACGGGGTGATCGTGCTGGGCCCGGCCACCTTCGACGCCCGCACCGGTGCGGTGCGGACGATCGGCGGGGTGCCGGTGACGGGGCTGCGGCTGGACGTGTGGCGGGCCACCACCGACAACGACGACGGCGCGGCCTGGCAGAGCGACCTGCGCTACGGGCTGCTGTGGCGGGAGCTGGGCCTGCACCGGATGCGGCACCGCCTGGACGCGGTGGAGGCGGGCGAGGACGCCCTGACGGTCCGCACCCGGGTGGCACCGGCCGCCCGGGAGGCGGGGCTCGCGACGGTGTACCGGTGGACGTCGGACGGCGACCGGCTCCGACTGACGGTGTCCACCGTCCCGGAGGGCGACTGGAGCGTCCCGCTGCCCCGCCTCGGCATCCGGTTCGGCCTGCGGGCCGCCGAGCGGGTGCGGTGGTACGGCGGCGGACCGGGCGAGGCGTATCCGGACACCCGGGCGGCGGCGCTGACCGGCCGCTGGGAAGCGGCCGTGGACGACCTCCAGACGCCGTACGTCCGCCCGCAGGAGAACGGCGCCCGGATCGACGTGCGCTGGGCGGAGCTGGGCGGTCTGCGCGTCGAGGGCGACCCGGCGTTCTTCCTGACCGCCCGCCGCTGGACCACCGAGCAGCTGGACGCCGCCGCCCACCGCACCGACCTGGTGCCCGGCGACACGGTCTGGGTGAACCTCGACCACGCCCAGCACGGCATCGGCTCCCAGTCCTGCGGCCCGGCCCCGCTGCCCCGCTACCACCTGCGGGCGGAACCGGCGGAGTTCTCCTTCGTCTTCTCCGCGATCGACAGCGTTTCCTCAACTACCCTTTAAAATCCGATAAGTTGACGTGACCATGGGTCGCATGCGACCCATGGGACGACTCCTCGGCACCCTCGCCGCCGGCCTGCTGGCCGTGTCCGGGCTGACCGCCTCGGCCGGCACGGCGCGGGCCGCCGGCTCCGGCACCTTCAATGTCCTGACGTACAACGTGGCCGGACTGCCGGAGGGCCTCAGCTCCAGCCATCCGGCCACCAACACCCCGCTGATCTCCCCACGGTTGGCGGACTACGCCATCGTCAACGTCCAGGAGGACTTCAACTACCACGCGGCGCTCTACGCGGACGACCACCACCCCTACCGCACGGCCACGAGCGGCGGCGCGGGCCTCGGCGACGGCCTCAACACCCTGTCCGCCTATCCGCTGGAGGACTTCGAGCGGGTGAGGTGGAACGACTGCACCGGCACCAACTGCCTCACGCCCAAGGGCTTCACCCTGGCCCGGGTGCGGCTCGCCGAGGGCGTGTACGTCGACCTGTACAACCTGCACCCCAATGCCGACGACAGCGCCGACGCCCTGGCCGCCCGGCGGGCCAACATCGCCCAGCTGTCGGCCTTCATCCGGGCCAACTCGGCGGGCAACGCGGTGATCGTGATGGGCGACACCAACACCCGCTACACCCGCACCGGCGACAACATCCGCACCCTCGTCGACGAGGGCGGCCTCACCGACGCCTGGGTACGGCTGGCCAAGGGCGGTACGGCCCCCGCGCAGGGCGCCGATCCGCTGCTGTGCCCGGCGTCCGCGCCGCCCGACGACTGCGAGGTGGTCGACAAGGTGCTCTACCGCAGCGGCCCCCTGCTCTCCCTGACCGCGACGCGCTACCACGACGAGTGGGCGAAGTTCCTGGACCCGGCCGGCGGCAACCTCTCCGACCACTTCCCGCACACCGTCGACTTCACCTACACACTGAACCCCAAGCTCCGCGCGAGCGACTTCGTCGGCGGGCCGCACGGCACGGCCTTCAACGACGCCGCCGGCCTGCCGGCCACGCCCGCCCCGCGCACCCTGACCCTGCGCGGCGGCGCCCGCCTGGACGCCGTGTCCCTCACCCACGACGGCGGTACGGTCCTCGGCCACGGCGGCACCGGCGGCACGGCCTCCTCGCTCACCCTCGCCGCCGGGGAACACCTCACCTCCGTACGGCTCACCGAGGGACAGAAGGACGGCCGTACCCGGATCTTCTCGGCCGCCTTCACCACCGACCGTGGCCGCACGCTCGCCGCGGGCACGCCGACCGCCGACGGCACCACCCTCACCGCCCCGGCCGGCTGGCAGATCGTGGGATTCACCGGCCGCTCCGGCGACGAGATCGACAAGCTGGGGGTGCTGTACGCGCCGATTCCCTGATGCGCCGATGTCCCGACGCACCGCTTTCCTAGATGCCCTAGGCTGTAACCTAGGAACTCAAGGGAGGTGGCCATGGCCCGGGCGGGACTCACCGTCGAGCGGCTGGTGGAGGCGGCGGCGGAGCTGGCGGACGAGGCCGGGTTCGACCGGCTCAGCGTCTCGGCGCTGGCCCGCCGCTTCGGCGTCAAGGACGCGAGCCTGTACTCGCACGTGCGCAACCTCCAGGACCTGCGCACCCGGCTCGCGCTGTACGCGGGCGGCGAGCTGATCGACCGGATCGCGGCGGCCGTGGCCGGCCGGGCGGGCAAGGAGGCGCTGACGGCGTTCGCCGGCGCCTACCGGGACTACGCCCTGGAGCACCCCGGCCGGTACGCGGCCACCCAGATCCGGATCGACCAGGCCCTGATCGCGGACTCCCCCGCGCTGCGCCGCACCGCCGAGATCACCTACGGCATGCTGCGCGGCTACGGCCTGACGGAGCCGGACCTGACGGACGCGGTGCGCCTGCTGCGCAGCACGTTCCACGGCTACTGCGTCCTGGAGAGCGCGGGCGGCTTCGGGGCGGACCGGGACGTACGTGCCTCCTGGGACAAGGCGGTCGACGCCCTGCACCTGGCCCTCACCCACTGGCCCCGGGAGGGGAAGAGCGATGACTGACACGCCGTACCACGACATCACGGGCCGCGGCCCGGTGCTGCTGCTCCTGCCGGGCGGGGCCGGGCATCCGATGGGACTCGGGCCGCTGACCGAGCGGCTGGCCACGCGGTTCACCGTGGTCACCTACGACCCGCTGGGCCTCGCGCACGGCCGGCTCGGCCTGCCGGTCGCCGCACAGCGGGTCGCGGACTGGAGCGAGGGCGCGCGGCGGGTGCTGGACGCGGTCGCTCCGGCGGATGAGCCGGCGTATGTGTTCGGCACCAGCTCGGGCGGCATCGCGGCCCTGGACCTGCTCGCCCGCCACCCGGAGCGGACGGCGCACGTCGTCGCGCACGAGCCGCCGTGTGTGACGGTCCTGCCGGACGGGGCCGCGCGGCGGGCGGAGCTGATCGAGCAGCTGGAGGGGTCCGGACGGCTACCCGCCGAGGGCGAGTCGGCGACCCCGATGGGCGTCTTCCTCGCCCGTGTCCTGCGCCCGTTCACCGCCTACGCGCCAGCCGCCGCCCCGCCCCCGGGCCGGCTCACCCTCGCCGCCGGCGCCGACTCGCGCGGTCAGCTCCTGTACCGCACGGCCGAAGCCCTCGCCGGGCGGCTGGGCAGTGCCCTCGCCGAGTTCCCGGGCGGGCACCTCGGCACGCTGGATCACCCGGTGGACTTCGCGGACCGGCTCGCCGAGACGCTGCGGTCGAACGCCCGGACGTCGGCGTAGGAGGGGGTCGGGCCGCCCGGAACGCGTCCGGCCACGATGTCGGCCACCGCGTCCACGGCCGCGCCCAGCGCCCTGCGGTACAGCAGCGAGCCGAGGCTGACCCGGCGCACGCCGAGGTCGGCGAGGCGGGCGAGCGGGGGCCCGGCGGGCGAGTAGAGGACGTTGAGGGGGACCTCGGTGTGCCGGACGAGGGCGGCGATGCGCTCCGGGTCGGTCACGCCGGGCACGAACACCCCGTCGGCGCCCGCCGCTTGGTAGGCGTCGAGCCGGCGCAGGGTGTCCCGTTCGTCGCCGTCGCCCGACCAGTGGCTGTCGGTACGGGCGTTGACGAACATCCCCGGCACGGCCGCCTTCACCGCCGCGATCTTCGCCGCGTGCCGGGCGGCCGGACCGAGGCCGTCCTCCAGGTTGATGCCGACGGCCCCGACGGCCCACAACTCCGCGGCCAGCCGGGCCACTTCGTCCGGGTCGTCACTGAATCCGGCCTCGGCGTCCACGGAGAGCAGATACGGCTCGGAGCCGAGCGTCAGGGCGAGCTGGACGGTCTGCTCCCGGGTGGCGCCCGCACCGTCGGGCAGTCCGGCGCCCGCCGCCACCGCGAGGCTGGTGGTGCCGATCGCGGGAAAGCCCCGCGCGGCGAGGGCGGCGGCCGAGGCGTGGTCCCAGGCGTTGGGCAGTAACAGCGGCTCACCCGGGCGGTGGTGGAGGCCGGTGAAGGAGACGGGGGCGTGCTCTGTGGTCATACGACCACGCTAGGCCCCGCACGGTTCGGCGCCCGCCGAAGCGACCGCACACCTGCCCACGGGGCCGCCCGCTCACCGGGGGGCCACCGCCCACTTCCCGTCCTCGGCCGTGAACCGGAAGACGGCGGCCGGTCCGCCGGGCCAGCTCACCCGCAGCTCGCGCGCGTCCTCCCCCACCGCCACGGACACCAGCTCGCCGAGCGGCCGCGGTGCCGCCTCCCCGGTGAGCCGGGCGAGCGCCACGAGGAGCGCGGGTCCGCCGTCCGCCCCGATGGCCCCGGTCAGCTCCGCCGACAGGCCGTGGGCCGGGAGAAGTTCCACGCTCACCCCGTCCTGGTCCGGCCAGCCCGTCACCCGGACCGGCGTCCCGGGCGCCGCGCCCGCCACCAGATGGGCCCGTACCTCCACGGCTCCGCGCACCACCACCAGGCTGGTGACGGTGGTCCCGGCGCCCACGGTGTGCCGGGAGGCGATCCAGCCCTCGCCCGTGCCGAGCGGCTCGATGCCCGTACGGCTCGGATCACCGCCGACGATCACGCTGTTGTCGTACGACGGCTCGGGCGCGGTGGCGGTGGAGTAGGCGAGCCGGGTGTAGTAGGGGTCGTAGCGGACGTCCTCGCTGCCGTGGTTGTGCAGCCGGACCAGTCCGTCGGCGGCGGTGGACTGGAGCAGCCAGTTGGGGGCGGGCACCGGGTGGGCCGCGTCGGCGCGTTCGGCGGGGGCCGCCTCCTCCGGTGCCGTCCACACCTCGTGGTCGGGCGGCAGCAGCAGGCCGAGGAAGCCCTTGCTCGCCCAGTACGGCGAGGCGGGGCCGGAGTAGCTCTGCACCAGCGAGGTGTCGGGGGCGAGCCAGCCGAGCGGCAGCAGACCGCGTTCGTCGACCGCGCCGCCGTCCAGGAAGTACCGCAGGGCGCCCGAGGCCAGGCGCCGGGTCTGCCCCGGGGGCAGCGGGGTGTGTCCGGTGAGCGCGCCCAGCCAGAGCGGGGCGGTGGTGGCGAACCGGTAGGTCAGGGAGCGGCCCTGGCGCAGCGGGGCGCCGTCGCCGCCGAACAGGCGGGCGTAGTCGGCGAGATGGCGGGAGAGCCGGCGGCCGTAGCGGTCGAGCAGGTCGGTGTCGTCCGCGAGCCAGGCGTGCAGGACCGGGTACAAGTGCATGGCCCAGCCGTTGTAGTAGTCGAACTTCCGGCCGTCGCCGTCGGTGTACCAGCCGTCGCCCGCGTACCAGGTCTCGATCCGCTCCAGGCCCCGGTCGATCGCGGCGCGGGCCGCCTCCTCATGGTGCCCGGTCTCCGCGAGGAAGCCGCCGACGGTGACCGGGAACAGCTCCCAGTTGCACGGCCAGGGGGCGGCGGTGAGGGCGTCCGCCAGCCAGTCGGCGGTGCGCCGGCGCACCGGATCGGCCAGCCGGTCCCACAGCAGCGGCCGGGTCAGCCGCAGGGCGAGCGCGATCGAGGCGGCCTCCACCAGCGGCTGACCGCGGTCGGTGATCCGGGGCCAGACCCCGCCGGGTCCGGTGGCGAGGCCGTCGGCGTACCGGCCGAGGGCGGTCTCGTCGCGGCGGAACGCGGCCAGCAGCAGGGTGCGGGCGTAGCCTTCGAGGCCGTCGGAGAGGGGGCCGGAGTGGCTCACGTGGTCGCCGGGGAGGTGGTAGAGGGCGCGGTCGGGGCTCGCGTACGGCTCGACGGCGGCGAGGAGCCGGTCGGCGGCGGCCTCCCAGTGGGCGCGGGTGTAGCCGGTGTACGGGCTCGACTCGCGGTCGTCGGCGGGGAGTTCGATCACGGTGGTGGCTCATCCTTCCTCGGCGGGGGCCCGGGACGCCCCGGTTCCGGTCGGGGCGCCCCGGGGGCCTGTCACACCCGTACCCTGCCCTCGGGGACCAGGTGCCGGGCGAGCAGTTCGTCGCGGACCAGGCGCGCGAAGACGGTGGCGCCGTGCACGGAGGTGTGCGTGTTGTCGCGCTTCTCGTTGTACAGGTACAGCGCCTTGGAGGCTTCCGGGCCGAGGGACTCCACCAGCTGCTTGGTCTTCGCGGTGAGGTCGATCAGCGGGACGTCCTCGGCGGCGGCGACCGAGCGGATGACGGCCGGGTGGTCGACGCCGAGGCCGTTGACGAGCAGGGCGGTGTCGTTGTCCAGGGTGCCGTCGGCGTTGAACCAGCGGCGCACGACGGGCGTGACGAGCACCGGCTGGCCGCCCCGGTCCCGGATGCCGGCCACCAGGGTCTCCAGGTTGGCGCGGTAGGTGGCCTCGTCGGTGGTCTTGTCGTTGTGGGCGAGCTGGACGAGGACGAGGTCGCCGGGGCGGATCAGCGGCCGGACGGCGGCCCACAGCCGTGGGTCCTGGAGATAGGTGACCGTGCTCTCGCCGGAGTCGGCGTGGTTGGCGACGGACAGGCCCTCGCGCAGGTACTGCGGGAGCTGCTGGCCCCAGCCGGAGTAGGGGTCGGCGGGCTGGTCGCAGACCGTGGAGTCGCCGATCAGGAGGATCCGGCGGGCGATGGGGGTCCCCCCGCGCGAGCGGAGTCGAGCGTGGGGGACGGCGGGGGTGACCCGGATGGCGTCGAGGGCGGGCGCGGAGCCGCCGAGTGCCAGGTCCAGGCCGGGGGTTCCGTCGGGGCCGGTCGGTTCGCCCTCGGGGGTGCGGACGTCGACGGTGAAGCTCCGGGTGGCGTGCCCGCCGGCCGGGACGGTGGTCTCCGGCAGCAGGGTGCGGCGGGTCTCGCCGGTGACGCGGGTGGCGGAGGCCGTGGCGGCGCCGAGCCGGACGGTCACGTCGTAGGTGCCCGGCGGGACGTCGAAGTGGCAGGCGGTGGCGGTGCAGTGGTCGATGCCGAGGGGCCGTGCGGTGTGGGCCCGGGCGGGGGCCGCCGTCAGGGTTGTGCTGAGGGCGAGGGCGGTCAGGGTGGCGCCGCGCAGGGCGGTGAAACGTCTCACTGAGGGGCTCCTCGGCGGTCGGCAAGGTCCGGCGGCTGGACCGTACCGCTACTGACAAGCGCTTTCCAGACCTGGGCGGGAATTCGCGCGATCACTCATCCAAGTCGCGTGAAAGCCCTTTCGCGAAAACGATTCAACTGTCACCCTGCCAGTCACCCGCACACCCCGGACCTCCCCGAGGAGGCACCCCATGTCCGGATCCCCCTCCCACGCGGTCACGCGCCGCGCGTTCGTCGCCGGCACCGCGGCCGTCGCCGGCTCGGCCGCCCTCGCCGGTCCGCTCGCCGGTGCCGCCGTCGCCGCCGGCTTCGGCTGGCGCGACGACGGGACGCACTACGTCGTCGACACCGGCGCGGCCCTGGTCTTCAAGGTCTCCAAGTCGACCGGCGACCTGACCTCGCTGGTCTACAAGGGCACCGAGTACCAGGGCTACGGCGGCAAGAACTCGCACATCGAGTCCGGCCTCGGCAGTTCCACGGTGACCCTGGCCCAGTCCGGCTCCACCATCCTGATCTCCGTCACCCACGGCACGCTGCGCCACTACTACGCGGCCCGCGCCGGCGAGAACCACATCTACCTGTGGACGAACAAGGCCGACGCCTCGGTCAGCGCGACCCGCTTCATCCTGCGCGTCAGGGCGGGCCTGTTCCTGAACGACGAGCCCGACTCCTACACCTACACGACCAGCACCATCGAGGCGTCGGACGTCTTCGCCAAGCCCGACGGGCAGACCCGGTCCAAGCACTACTCCAAGGTGCGGGTCATCGACTACGACTACACCGGCTGGTCCGCCGGCGGCGTCGGCCTGTGGATCGTGCGCAGCAACCACGAGAAGGCCTCCGGCGGTCCCTTCTACCGCTCGCTGCTGCGCCACCAGAGCGCCGACGGCGGCGGGCTGTACGAGATCCTGTACTACGGGGAGAACCAGACCGAGGCCGAGCGCTACGGGCTCCAGGGGCCGTACGTCATCGCGTTCACCGACGGCGGGGCGCCCCCCTCCGCGCTGTTCCCGGGCACGCTCACCACTCCCTGGGCGGACTCGCTCGGCATCCCCGGGTATGTGCCCGCGAGCGGTCGCGGGAAGGTCGCGGGGGTCGGCATCGCGGGGCGCGACACCGCGTACCCGTACACCGTCGGGCTCGCCAACCCCTCGGCGCAGTACTGGGGTCCGGCGCGCTCGTCGGACGGTTACTTCTCGATCGGGGGCGTGCTGCCGGGTACGTACACGCTGACCGTGTACAAGGGCGAGCTGGCCGTGTACACCACGTCCGTGAGCGTCTCCGCGGGCGGCACGACCACCCTCGACACGATCACGATCCCGTCCACCAACGACCCCTCCAACGCGAGCGCGATCTGGCGGATCGGCGACTGGAACGGCACCCCCGGCGGGTTCAAGAACGCCGCCCTGATGACGTACGCCCACCCTTCCGATGTCCGGGCCGCGTCCTGGACCGGGAACGTGGTGATCGGCAGCGGCACCGAGACGTCCGCCTTCCCCTGCTACCTGTGGAAGGACGTCAACAGCGGGATCATCGTCTACTTCAAGCTGACCGCCGCGCAGGCCGCCGCCGCGCACACCCTGCGCATCGGCGTGACGACGGCCTACGCCAACGGCCGCCCGCAGATCACCGTCAACGACTGGACGTCGCCGATCCCCGCGCCGCCCGCCCAGCCGAGCACCCGGTCGCTGACCGTGGGCTCCTACCGGGGCAACAACCACACCTTCGGTTACAGCGTGCCGGCCAGTGCCTGGCTCACGGACACCAGCCGGTACAACCAGCTGAGGATCAATGTGGTGAGCGGCTCGGGAACGACGTCCTATCTCAGCGCGGGCACGTCGATCGACGCGATCGACCTGCTGGCCTAGGGCTTCTCATGTCCCGCGCGTCCACTGCTGGTTGGTCCCTCCGTTGCAGGTGTACGTGATGATCGCGGCGGAGTCGGCGGTGGACGCGCCGTTCACGTCCAGGCACTCGCCGGTGGCGCGGGAGACGACGGTCACGTAGGAGCCGCTGGTGGTGAGCGACCACTGCTGGCCGGCCGCCGAGGCGTCGCAGGTCTCCTGGGTGACCGTGGTGGCGTTCTCCTGGACGCACAGCGAGCTGTGCCGGGTCACCATCTGGTAGTAGCCGCTCCCGACGGACTTGAACCAGTACTTCTGGTTGCCGCCGCCGTTGCAGCCGTACTGCTTGAGCTGGGCGCCCGCCCACAGCGACTGGCTGGTGACGTCGGCGCACCTGCCGCTGTGCCGGGCGATCAGGGTGTGGTACGTGGCACTGGTGCCGCCGACCGTCCCGGCGGCCGTGTCGACGGTGACCTCCGGGGTCCAGGACATCGACATCGAGGTCGGGGACGGGAAGGTGAGCGGCAGCCACATGTACCGCGAGTCGTTGACGGTGCCGCCGAAGGAGTTGCCCCAGCGGTCGCCCAGGTACAGGTACGAGGTGCCCGAAGTGCCCTGCACCGGCAGCACGTACGCGGTCTGCGAACCGTAGGCCGTGGCGTCGCCGGTGTTCGTCATGGAGCTCCAGGGGCCGGCGAGGTTCGTGGCCGTGGCGTACTGCTGCTGGTTCGGGTTCCAACCGGTCGCGCCGGACGTCAGCATGAAGTAGACGCCGTTCCGCTTGAACAGGGCGGGGGCCTCGCGGTGGCCGCCCGGCCAGGGGTTGGCGACCAGGCTCGCGATACCGGTGTAGTCGGCGGTGAGCTTGTAGAGGTGCAGGTCGTAGTTCTCGTTGGCGGCCGAGGCCATGTAACCGGTTCCGTCGGTGTCGACGAAGACCGTGAGGTCGCGGGACATGTGCCGGCCGAGCGGGCGGAAGCTGCCCCGGTAGGTGTAGTCGCCGTCGACCGTGCCGGAGACGGCGACGGCGGCGCGGGCCTCGCTGTAGTCGGTGCCGTTCTCCTTGTGCATCCACATCACGAACATGCCGGTGGCCGCGTTGTACATGACCTTCGGCCGCTCGATGTTCGCGGTGGCCAGCTCGGCGGCGGACGACCGGGTCAGGACGTGGTTGCGGAACTCCCAGGTCTTCAGGTCGGTGGACCGGTAGGCGTCGACGTACAGGAAGGTGTTGTCGGCGTTGCGGTGCTCGCCGAACCAGTAGTAATAGCCGCCGACTTTGAGCACCCCGCCGCCGTGGGCGTGCACCGGGTTGCCCGAGGTGTCGGTGAACTGCGTGCCGTTGGCGATGGTCCGGGGCGCCGCCTGGGCGGGTCCGGCGGTCGCCAGGGCGGCGGCGAGGGTGCAGCACAGGGCGAGCAGGACGGCGTACGCGCGTCTCATCTCACGCCCCTTCCTTCGCGGTGTCGGCCACCGGGACACCGAAGTCCGGGGTGCCGTCCGGCTTCCAGCCGAGCTTCTGGATCCGGGTGTGCCGGTTCGGGTCGTGCAGCGGGTCGCCGGTGATCTCCTTGTACTGGCGGGCGTGGTAGACGAGGACGTCGGTACGGCCGTCCTCGGCGACGGTGAAGCAGTTGTGCCCGGGTCCGTACTGCCCCGTGGTGTCGTCACTGGTGAACACCGGGACGGGCGACTTGGTCCAGCTGCGCGCGTCCAGCAGGTCGGCGTGGGCGTCGGCGGTCAGCAGGCCCACGCAGTAGTGCCAGTCGGTGGCGCTGGCCGAGTAGGTGAGGAAGACCCGGCCGTTGCGCTTGAGGACGTACGGGCCCTCGTTGACCTTGTAGCCGACGCACTCCCAGTCGTACTCCGGTGTGGACAGGCGCACTTGCGGGCCGGTGAGGGTCCACGGGTTCGCCATCTCCGAGATCCACAGGGCCGTGTTGTTGTCCATGCCGGGCTCGTGCTGGGCCCAGACCAGATAGCGGGTGCCACGGTGCTGGAAGGTGGTGGCGTCCAGGGAGAAGGTCTCCCAGGCGGTCTTGATCTGGCCGCGCTCGACCCAGGTGCCCTTGAACGGGTCGGAGTGCGCGTTCTCCAGCACCCAGATGCGGATGGCCCACACGTCCTCGGCGGGGGCCGAGGCGAAGTAGATGTACCACTTGCCGCTGATCCGGTGCAGTTCGGGCGCCCATATGTGGGCGCCCATCGGACCGGTCGCGTGCGCCCGCCAGATCACCGACTCGGCGGCCGTGGACAGCCCGTTCAGGGTGCGGGAGCGGCGCAGGACGATGCGGTCGTACTCGGGGACGGTCGCCGTGAAGTAGTAGCGGCCGTCGGTGTGGCGGGTGATGTGCGGGTCGGCGCGCTGGAGGACGAGCGGGTTCACGTACGGGGGCGTCTCCGGGTGCTTCTCCGGGCGCTTCTCCGGGTGCGGTCGGGGGTCGGTCGCCCGCGCGGGGGCCGCCTGGGCGAGGCCGGGCGTGACGGCCAAGGCGCCGGCGGCGAGCGCGGCGCCCTTGAGCACCGTTCTGCGGCCGGGGGTGTCGGGCAGGTCGTGGTCGCGGCTCATGCGGACCGCCTCTCGATCGTTCGACATTTCGTACTGCATCTGTGATCCCGAACGCCGAAAAGGTACGGGCGGGCAACGGGAGGGTCAATGGGGCGGACACGAGGACCCCCGGACCGGTCCCGTCCCGCTTCGACTAGCGTCGTGACCATGACCAGCGACACCTCCCCCAGCCTCGCCGACGCCCTCGCCGCCGGGACGGTCGTGCTCGACGGCGGCATGTCCAACCAGCTGGAGTCGGCCGGGCACGACCTGAGCGACGAGCTGTGGTCGGCGCGGCTGCTCGCCGAGCGGCCCGAGGCGATCACCGAGGCCCACCTCGCCTACTTCCGGGCGGGCGCGAGCGTGGCGATCACGGCCAGCTACCAGGCCACCTACGAGGGCTTCGGCAAGCGGGGCATCGGCCGGGCGGAGGCGGCGCGGCTGCTCGCCCGCAGCGTGGAGCTGGCCCGTACGGCGGCCCGGCAGGCGGCGGACGCGGGCGTGCGGCGCCCGTTGTGGGTGGCGGCCTCGGTCGGACCGTACGGGGCGATGCTCGCGGACGGTTCCGAATACCGGGGCCGCTACGGACTGGGCGTGGCCGAGCTGGAACGGTTCCACCGGCCCCGGATCGAGACGCTGGCCGCCGCCGCGCCGGACGTACTGGCGCTGGAGACCGTGCCCGACACCGACGAGGCCGCCGCGCTGCTGCGGGCGGTGCGGGGACTGGGGGTGCCGGCCTGGCTGTCGTACACGGTCGACGGGCGGCGGACCCGGGCCGGCCAGCCCCTGGAGGAGGCGTTCGCGCTCGCCGCCGACGCGGAGGAGGTGATCGCGGTCGGCGTGAACTGCTGCGCGCCCGGGGACGTGGGGCCCGCCGTGGAGATCGCGGCGCGGGTCACCGGCAAGCCGGTCGTGGTCTACCCCAACAGCGGCGAGGGCTGGGACGCCGGGGCACGCGCCTGGCGGGGCGGGGCGACGTTCGGCACGGCCCAGGTCACGGCGTGGCGCGCGGCGGGGGCACGGCTGATCGGCGGGTGCTGCCGGGTGGGGCCGGAGAGCATCGGGGAGATCACCCGGGCCCTGGACGCGGCCTGAGCGCAGTCCCCCGCCGGGGGGACGCGGACGCACCGGGCGGCCCGGAGACGCACCGATCAGCGCGCGCGGACAACACGAGCGCCTCGGCGGCGCCCTCGGTTCGAACAACGCCCCCGCGCCCCGATGGCGACGCGTTGTCACATCCGTAGCATGAGTCTGGCTGATTACACGCGGTGATCCGCCCCTGATAGCTCCGGCCGCCCGGACCCTCCCACCGGGCGGCCGGCCCGTTCCGTCCCGGCCGGCCCGTTCCGTTCCCGCCGCGCGGCCGTCAGCGGCGCAGCGCGCCCACCGAGCGGCGCAGCCGGCGCATGGCGGAGGCGAGTTCGGCGCCCGGGGCGCGCGGGACGGAGTGCCGTGAGGGCTCCGGGACGGCGGACGCGGTGGCCCACAGGGCGACCTCCGCGTCCCGTGGCCCGTGGGCGACGCGCGGTCCGCCGTCGTCGAAGATCCGCACGGGGTGGGTGGCGTCCCAGGCCGCCCAGCCGGGGTCCCCGGTCGTCGCGAACCGCACCCACGCGGCGTGCATCGCGTCGCACAGCTCCTGCGGCGCGCCCTCACCGGCCAGCTTCTTCGACTCGGGCACGCCCCCGGTGTCGAAGACGAACCCCAGTTCCAGGGCGTGGCAGGCGCCGAGGCCGGGCAGCCGCGAGGGCCACGCGAACTCGTACAGGTAGCTGGCGCCGGGCCGGGCGTCGGCGAGCCGGTGCAGCGGCACCCGCAGCAGATGGTCGGTGACCAGCTGGCCTACGATCTCGGCGGTTCCGGCGTCGGGGTGCAGGAGACGATAGCCGCGAGGGATGTCGGGACCGGCGTGGCAGCGGGCCATGGCCCCGGCCAGGGCGACCGCGCCGAGCCGGTCGACGCGCTCCAGCAGCCCGCCGGGCACCAGCCACAGCCGGTACTCGTCCCGGGTCCAGCCCATGAGCAGCTCGGCGTCCCGGGCGGCGGTGCCCTCGGTCAGCGCCTTCAGCGGGTCCCCGGGCACGAGGTCGCCGTCCACCACGATGCCGAACGCGGGACCGCCCAGCACCGGGCTGCCGAGCCGGCCGACCTCGGCCTGGGCGCGCAGCAGCAGACCGCGGTCCACGGCGGCGAACGCCTCCGCGGTGGCCGGTACCCTCAGCCGGGCGGCCATCCGGCGCACCATGCGCCGTACCTTGTCGCGGTCCGAGACCTCGGGCGGTCCGCTCTGCAGCACCGCCCGCCGGATCAGGCCCTGTGTCCGGGGCGCGGCCAGCAGGGCGCCGGCGCTGATGGCGCCGGCCGACTGTCCGCACAGGGTGATCCGGTCCGGGTCGCCGCCGAAGGCCGCAATCGTCTCGTACACCCAGATCAGGGCGGCGAGCTGGTCGCGCAGGCCGGGGTTCGGAGGCGCGTCGGGGAACAGGCCGTACCCCTCCACGCCGAGCCGGTAGTTGACCGAGACGCAGACGATCCCGTCCCGCGCGAAGGTGCCGCCGTCGTAGACCGGCACGGCCGAGGAACCTCTGGTCAGCGCGCCGCCGTGCAGCCAGACCAGCACCGGGAGCCGGGCGCCGGGCCCCGGCTCGGGGGTCCACACGTTGAGGTTGAGGCAGTCGTCGCCGGGGATCTCCGGGTCGGACAGATACTGGGCGAACGCCTCGGAGTACGGCGGTTTCGGCGCGGTCGGGCCGAAGGCACCGGCGTCGCGGACCCCGTCCCAGGGCTCGGGCGGCCGGGGCGGGCGGAACCGCAGCGGGCCGAAGGGCGCAGCGGCGTACGGGATCCCCCGGAAGACCGCGACGCCCCGCTCGTACCGGCCGCGTACGGACCCGTAGGGGGTCGTGACCACGGGTCCCGCCTGGTCTGCCGCCATCGCCGCCCGCCCTTCGCCGCGCGGCCGCACCGCTCACCGGTGCGGACACCGTTCACATCAGAGCACCACACCGCCCGGACGTATTCCCGCGCACGGAACCACCGCGCGGCCGTTCGGGGGACCTCCCGCCTCCTACGCACCGGCTCCCGGCGCGGAGGCCCGCCTGGCGGTGTCCCGGCGGGCGATGGCCTCGGCCACCTCACCGATGACGGTGCGGACGAGGGCGCCGTAGGCGTCCCCCGGGAGGACGGAGACGTGCCGCCGGGCCTCGGTGAGGTAGTAGCGGCAGCCCGAGACCCGGTCCACCTCGGCGGGGGGCAGCAGCCCGGAGTCGGCGTAGAACCGCAGCGCGCTGGAGGTCAGTCCACTGCGCCGGGCGAAGACCTCGATCGGCATCAGCTCAGAGTTCGGCACGGCGTCATGGTGGGGCTTCAACCCACTCGAAGGTCAACACCGGACGACGGGTGCGGCCTGGGCGGGGCCGGGCGCCGGGCGGCATCGGACAGTCGAATGCCCTTTGGACGAGGGCCGGATGCGGGGAGGCACCGGACGGCCGATGCCGTCTGGGCGAGGGCCGCGCGCCGGGACGGACCCGCTTGCGGATACGCCCGTGCAGAGCTTCCTAAGTCGTCCTCCGCGCCCTCCCGTGAATTCCTCTGTCTTCCCGCCGTGTTGAGGCGCATCTATCGTAGGAAGCGCTTTCTGTGGGGGCGCCGGTGCACAGGCCGCACCGGCGTGTTGGTCGCAGGTTCGATGGCCCACGGGCGGGCCGGGGAGGCGGTTCGCTATGGTCCGTGCGCGGAGTGCGAACGTGGCGGCCGGGCCGACGCTGGCGGTGGTGGCCCGGGAGGCGGGCGTGTCGGTCCCCACCGCGTCCAAGGTGGTCAACGGCCGCGAGGACGTCGCGCCGGAGACCCGCCGCCGGGTGACCGAGGCGCTCGACCGGCTCGGCTATGTGCGCCGGCCGCGTTTCCCCTCGGCCGGGGCGCCCGGTCTGGTGGACCTGGTGCTGCACTCGCTGGACAGTTCCCGCTCGGGCGCGGTGCTGAGCGGGGTGGAGGCGGCGGCGTACGAGGCGGGCCTGGAGGTCGTGGTGTCGGCCGCGCCCGCCCGGGGCCGGGACGCCCGGCCGGAGCAGGGCTGGCTGGACAAGCTGACCGCGCGCGGCTCCTCGGGGGTGCTGTTCCACCTGGCGGAGCTGTCCGCCGCGCAGTACGCCTGGCTGGACCACCACCGCATCCCCTACGTGCTCATCGACCCCGCGCACGAACCGCCGGCCGGCGTGGTGTCGGTCGGGGCGGCCAACTGGCAGGGCGGGATGTGCGCGACCGGCCATCTGCTGGAGCTGGGCCACGAACGGATCGCGCTGATCGCCGGGCACCGGCGCACCATGGCCGGCGAGGCCCGGCTGGCCGGCTACCGCTCGGCGCTCGCCTCGGCGGGCGTGCCGTACCGCGCCGAGTATGTGCGGCACACGGATCCCGACGAGACCAGCGCCCGGTCGCGCACCCATGAACTGCTGGACCTGCCCGAGCCGCCGACCGCGGTCTTCGTGTGCTCGGACCGGATGGCGCTCGGGGTGTACGCGGCGCTGGCGGAGCGGGGGGTGCGGGTGCCGGAGGAGATGAGCGTGGTGGGCTTCGACGACCTGCCCGAGGCCCGCTGGGCCGCCCCCGCGCTGACCACCGTCCGCCAGCCGCTCGCGGAGATGGCGGCGACGGCGCTGCGGCTGCTGGTGCGCATCACAGACGGGGAGCGACCCGAGGGCACCCGGACCGAGCTGTCGACCCGGCTGGTACGGCGGGCGAGCACGGCCCCGCCACCGGCGGTCCGCCCCACGGCGTACGGACCCGTCACCGCGCGGCGGCCGACCGCGTGATGTCGGGGGCCGGTTGGGCCGCCGTACGGTGACCCCGCCCCGTGAGCGTCGTTGGCCGGGCATGAACCACTGCACGCGTATCGCCGCGCCCCTCGTCGTGGCCGCGGTCGCCCTGGTCGCCGCCTACGGCACGGCCCATGCCGCCCGGCACACCCTCGCCCCCGCCCAGCAGCGCGCCACCGTGGCCTCGCCCGCGGTGTCGCCCGCCGATGAGCACGACCCCAAGGAGGACGTCGAACTGGACGAGAACGGCCGCCCCGACCTCGGGGAGGACTGAGCCCGGGCGGAGTTCGTCACACGTGACGGCCGGCCACCTCCCCCGGGATGGCCGGCCGTCACTCGTGTTCCCTTGTTCCCCGGTTCCCCGGGTCGCGGTTGCCTGGGGCGCGGTTCCCCGGATCGCGCCGCGTCCCTCAGTCGTCCTCGTCCTGGTCCGGCCCGGCGAGGAGGGCCTCCACCACGTCCACGGCGCTGCCGTCGTGGTCGCTGCCGGCGGTGCCGCTGCCGTTCTGGAGGTTGGCCGTGCGATCGACTTCGAGCCAGGAGTCGGCTTCGGAGTTGTCGATCACGGTGATCAGGCTGTCGGACGCCACGGCCGGGGCGGCGCCCGCCCCGAGGAGGGCGGCGGCGACCGCCGCGGCCATCCCGAGCCCGGACACGGCACGGGTCACACGCCCACGCCCTCGGGGACGAGCCGGTCCCGGGCGATGTTGCGCTCCAGCAGGCTGGTGGAAGCCTTCACCCCGACGCCGCTCGCGGGGTCGACCTCCGGCAGCCGTCCGTCGGCCGCCTTGAGACCGGCGAGCGCGGAGTCCATCGCCTCGTGCGCGGCGAACAGGCACGGGGTGCTGTAGATGGCGACGTCCACGCCGAGGTCGGAGAGTTCACCGAGGGACAGGCGGGGCGACTTGCCGCCGGCGATCTGGTTGAACAGCAGCGGCTTGTCCCCGACGACCTTCCGGATCCGCTTGATCCACTCGACGCTGCGCACTCCGTCGACCAGCACCACGTCGGCGTCGGTGGCGGCCAGCCGCTCGGCGCGGTGCAGGATGTCGTGCTCGTCCGTGGCGTCCGTACGGGCGACGACGACCAGGTCCTTGCGGGTCTCCAGGACCTGGTGCAGCTTCTCCAAGTACTCCTCCAGGGGCAGCACCTGCTTGCCGTCGGCGTGGCCGCAGCGACGGGGCCGCTTCTGGTCCTCCAGGATCACCCCGGAGGCGCCGATGCGCTCCAGTCCTTCCACGACGTGGCAGGCGACCTCGGGGTCGACGTACCCGTCGTCGATGTCCACCAGCAGGTGGTGGTGCGGGAAGGCGCCCCGCAGCCGCTGGACGAAGGCCACCATGTCGGGCCAGGCGATGAATCCGATGTCCGGCAGCCCGTAGTACGAGGCCGCGAAGCCGAAGCCCGAGACGAACATCCCGTCGTAGTGCTTGGCCGCGATCGACGCCGAGTACATGTCGTACACGCCGATCAGCGGTGTGGTCCCGGGCCCGGCGATGCGCTCGCGCAGCTTCTTACCGTAAGACAAGGTCCGGCTCCTTCTGTGGGTGGGTGACGCGGGCAGGATGGGTCACGCGTCTCGACGCCCTTTGCCAAGACAAGAGCATCTCTAGATACACACATGACCATCCCTCTACGCGACCTTTAGTCACCCCAACGGAGGAACCGGTTCACCGGAGAAACGTTAATCTGTGGCTCCTGCCGCCCAGATGAGTCCGCCGTTCAGGTGAGCCAGGAAGTCCGGGTCGCGGTACGCGCCCGTCGCATGGCCAAAGGCTGTGTAAAACATCCGCCCGCCCGCCGGACCCCGCTCGCGGCACCAGGCCAGCGGATGGTCCGCGCCCATCCCGCCGCCGTCGTACGACCTCTCGTCCGCGCGCAGCAGCACCCGCGCCGGGCCGCCCGGGACGCGGTCGAAGTCGTACCACTCGTCGGTGAACTCCCATGCCGGCGGCAGATGCCGGGTGGCGGGGTGGTCCGCGTCGGCGACGAGGGCCCGCCCCGGCTGGCAGGCGGGATGCCGGGTGAAGCGGGCACCGAGGAGTTCGCCGTAGTACGGCCACCCGTACTCGGTGCAGGCCGCCGCGTGCACCCCGGCGAAGCCGCCGCCCGCCCGCGTATACCCCTCCAGCCGCGCGCGCCCGGCCGGGCTCAGCACCTCCCCGCTGGTGGACAGGAAGACCACGGCCGCGAACCCGTCCAGCGGGCGCTCGAGGTCCGCCGGATCCTCGGTGTGCTCCACGACGAACTCCCCGAACGCCCGCACGGCGGCGACGGCATCCGGGATCGAGTCGTGCCGGTAGTCGGCGGTACGGGTGTAGAGGAGGAGACGAGGGGGCATGGCGGGTCCTCCGTGGGGGCGGGTGCGGGAGACGACCGGTCCCGGGGCACACCAGGTGGTGGCGAGCGGGTTCGGGAGTTGTCCGGCGACGGGCGGAAGCCAGACCGGCGCGGGCGAAAACCTGGCCGGCCTGGGCTCTGCCGGTCAACTGCTCCCAGGGACGCTGTTGTCGGGGGCTCCGTCGCCGTTGGGCGGGAGGTCGCCGCGCTGGACCGGGGCCGTCGCCGTGCGGGGCGACGGCAGGAGCGGGACGAGCTCCCCGGGGGTGGGACGGTGGAGGGCGTCGGCGGCCCGGCGGAGCACGTCGGGTGCGACCTTCTCCCCGTACAGACGTACCACTTGGCCCTTGGCGGGTGCCCGGCAGACGTGGTCCCGGGGGCAGTCGGCGGCGCTGCCCCGCTCCGCGTACAGGTGCAGGATGGCGCCGTTCTTCGCCCAGTACGCGACGGAGAAGCCGTCGTCGCCGTTCACCCCGATGGACTGCTGCGCGAGCGTGAAGCCGGGTGCCTCGGTGACGTAGACGAGTTCCGGTGCGATGCCCAACGCCCGCAGGCGCTCGTCCATTTCGGCCTGCCCCGGGGCGGCGGACGCCGACTCCTGCGAGCTTCCGGCAGCCGTCTGCCCGGAAGCGGAGGCCGCCGGCCGGGAACCCGAGGCCGCCGGCTCGGGGCCGGAACGCGCCTTCTGTGTTCCGCACGCGGTGAGCAGTGCGGGAAGGACCAGGAGCAACGGCAGGGCGCGCGCGGCACGGATCATGCCGCCCATGGTGCCGCACAGGTGTACCGCGGAGCACCACCGCCCCCGTAACCTCTCGCGAGATGAACGCCATTCCCCCGCTGCTGGATCATCTCGTACTCGCCACGGCCGACTTGGGCGCTACGGTCGCGGACTTCGCGCGACGGACCGGGGTCATGCCGGTGCCCGGCGGTGCCCACCCCGGACTGGGCACCCGGAACCATCTGGTCGGGCTCGGCGGCCGGAGCTATCTGGAGATCATCGGCCCCGACCCGGAACAGCCCGAGCCCACCGGGCCACGGCCGTTCGGCGTCGACCGGTCGGCCGCACCCACCGTGTTGACCTGGGCGATCAGCCCGCCCGACCTGGACGCGGCGATCACCGGCGCCCGGGCTCGGGGTGTCGACCCGGGAACGCCACGGCAGATGAGCCGCCGCACCCCGGACGGCACCGTACTGCGCTGGCGGCTGACCGACACGGGTGCCGGAGCACTCCCGGATCCGGTGCCGTTCCTGATCGACTGGGGTGACTCCCGGCACCCGGCCGACTCGGGCCTGCCGCTCACCCCGCTGCTGGCGGTGTCGGCCTCGGTGCCCGACCCGGAGGCGGTGCGCGTCCGGCTGGCGGCGCTGGGCACCTCGCTGGAGCTCACCGAGGGACCCACCGCGATCTCCTTCGCCCTGGACACCCCGAACGGGCCGGTCGTGTTCGGCTGACCTCTGGAACACCACTCCTCCCCACTCCTCCCCCGCCCCGCGCGAACCGGGGCCCACCTGCGCAGTCATCGGATCAGGGGCCGTAGCGTGCGGGACGACGCCGGTCAGCCGCCCTGGCCGGCGCTGCCGATCGGGCCGACCTTCACCGGGGAGCCGGAGCCGTCCGTGACGGGCAGCGTGGCGGCGCCGGGCCAGCGGAGGGAGACCGACTTCGTCTCGTCCGGCGGGGTCACGACCAGCCCCGTGATGCGGACGCCGGAGCCGCCCGAGTCGTTGATCGGGTAGGTGATGCCGAAGGCCACCGACTCACCGTCCTTCAGGACGACCCGGCTTGCCGGCTCACCGGTGCGCTTCGCGGACAGCGACCCGGCGCTGGTCTTCAGGTCGACACCCGCGTAACCCGACATCACGCAGTCCCGACCGCCGCCGTTCGTGAACTCCACCGCGACGGTGCCGCCCGGGTCGCCGTCGATGGTGTTGTCCATCGCTTTGACCTCCAGCTCGTCGGTGCGGCACTTGCCGATCTTGCCGTCCTTGGTGGAGCCGGTCCCGACGGCCGTGCCCTGCCCCTGGCCCGTCTTCTTCCCGGCGGAGACCGTCGCGCCGTCCTGAGCGGAGCCGCCCGATCCCGCATCTCCCTTCGAGGCACCCGTTCCGGAACCGTCGTTCGAGGAAGCCGATGCGGGCGTGGCGGAGGAGGTGCTCCGGCTCGTGTCGTCGCCGGCGCTCTGGCAAGCGGTGAGCGAGAGGCCCGCGACGACGGCCAGGGCTGCGATGGTGATCGTGTTGACGCGCATGGTGTCATCCTTCGTATCGGTCGGAGCGCCGGCCCGTCGGTTGCGGGCGAGCCTTTCTGAGTACCAAGAGTCACCGGCCCGGTTCACCGTTTCCCTCGGCTACCCGCTGGTACGTCCCTGTTACAGGCGGAGCCCGGGTACGGCACACACCACCGCCCGGCGCACTCCGCCCGGGGCACACCACCCTTTGGGTGCTCTCTGGCGTGGTCCACCAGGAAAGACAAGGTCCGAGCGCGGTGTGCCACAGCGCACCGGTCACTCCGCCCGCACACCCGGGACGGCCATTCCCCCACCGTTCCGCGACCGTTCGCCACAGCCATCCGTTGGGACGGACTCATGACCTGGCGGGCCTTGACCGCAGCGGGCTTCGCATTAGAAGGCACCGCGCCGGTGTCCGATTCCTTCAAGACCGGCCCGTCGGCCCCTGCCTACGGTGGCCGCATGACCGTACGTATCGCCGTGATCGGCCTGGTCGGCTCCGACCTGGCCGCCTCGCTCGCCTTCTACCGCCGCCTCGGACTGGAGTTCCCCGAGGGCGCGGAGGAACAGCCGCATGTGGAGGCCGAGTTGCCCGGTGGGCTGGTACTCGCCCTGGACACCGAGGAGACCATCCGCTCCTTCCATCCCGGCCGGCGGCCGCCCACCGGACCGGGGCGGGTCTCGCTCGCCTTCCGGTGCGGCTCCCCCGCCGAGGTCGACGCCCGGTACGACGAGCTGGTGGCCGCCGGCCACCACGGGGAGCTGAAGCCGTGGGACGCCTTCTGGGGCCAGCGCTACGCCACCGTGCACGACCCCGACGGCAACCCGGTCGACCTGTTCGCGCCGCTACCCGCCCCCGGCGAGTAGCTCCCCGAGCGGCATACCCGCCAGCCGGCGCACCTCCCGCGCCAGGTGCGGCTGGTCCGCGTAGCCCGCGCGGATCGCCACCTCCGCGTACGGCGTCCCGGTGCGGGCCAGGGCCAGCGCCCGCCGCAGGCGCAGGATCCGGGCCAGGGTCTTCGGCCCGTACCCGAACGCCGTCAGGCAGCGGCGGTGCAACCCGCGTTCGTTGAGGCCGAGTTCAGCGGCCGTCGCCGACACCGGGCGGCCCTCGTCCAGGCACTCCACCAGCCGGTGCAGCAGCGGGTCCGGGGGTCCCGCCTCCGCCGCCCGCTCCAGGGCGATGTCCTCCAGCGCTCTCGCCGGGTCGGGGGCCGCCGCGACCCGGTCGCACAGCCGCCGGACCCTCCCCGCGGGCCAGAGGTCCGCCAACTCCACGCGCCGATCCCTCAGTTCGTGCGCCGGTACGCCGAGCAGCGTGGGCGCGGTGCCGGGGTGGAAGCGGATGCCCGCCCAGGAGCGGGTCGGGCCTTCCGGGGCGTAGGGGCGGGTGTCGGGGCCCGCGACCAGCAGCCGGCCCTCGCTCCACAGCAGGTCCATGCAACCGTCCGGCAGCACCGGCCGGACACCGGTTCCGGTGCCGGTGCCGGTGCCGGTGCCGGTCCCGGTCCCGTTCCCGGTGCCGGTCGGGAACTTCGTCCACACGACCGCGCCGGTCAGCCGCGACGTCCGCTCCGTGTACACGGCGGCCAGCCTACGGGTCGCACGACACCCGCGGTGCCCGCGGTGCCGTCGCCGGTGCGGGTGCGGGTGCGCCGAACAGCGGGAGCGCGTGGCGTCCGCGGAAGCGGCGGGCGTAGCCGGCGGTTATCCCGGCCGCCAGGGCCAGCAGGGCCAGGGAGACGGCGCGGTCCAGCAGCGGCACCGTGTCGGGTGGCAGTGTGGCGGCGGCGAGGGCGCCTACACCACCGTCGAGGCACTGTTCGGCTCCCCAGAGCAGGGTGAGGGCACGCTGCCCGCGGCGGAAGGGGGTGCTGTCCTGCCAGAGCCTGGCCCGGGCGCGGACCGCCTCGCCCTGGTGCAGCCGCTGGCCCAGCTGGAAGGCCAGGGGGTTGCGGGTGAAAGCGGTGCCGAGTGCCCAGGCGCCGACCGCGAGGGACAGCGCCGCGTTCTTGAACAGCAGGACGCGGGGGCCGCCGCCGATCAGGGACACCAGCGCGGCGCCGACCAGCAGCACCGTGAGGAACAGGTCCACGCCGTCGATACGGCGGTGCCGCACGGCTCCGGCGAGCAGACGCAGGGCCGGCGGTGCGCCGCTCAGCAGCAGGGCCGGGACCTGATCCGCGCCGAGCGCGCGGGCCGCGTAGTAGACGAGCAGCGGTAGGAGGATGTCCACCGCGAGGGAGAACAGAGGGCCGCGGAGGGTGCCAGAGGACCTTGGTGGTGTGGAGCCAGGGGGCCGCAGGGGTCTCGGTGGCTTCTGTGGCATCGGCGGCCCATGCGGCCCGGACCGCTTCGGTGGCGTGGGTGGCCCAGGTGGCCCGTATTGGTTCGATGGCTTGGATTGCTGCGGTGGCTTGGCCGTTTCGATCGGTCCAGTGGCGCTGATCGTCCCCGCAGTCCCGGTCGGCCTCCCCCTCGTACCGCGCTGTTCCTCGCGTCCCGTCCGCTGCGCCATGTCCGCTGCCTCCTTGCCCGGCGCCAGAGCCGTACCGGACGATGCTGCGACGGTGACGGCGCCTGGCTGTCCTGCTGCGGCCGGACGGCTCCGGCCTGTGCGATCACGCTAGGCGCGGGGCGGGGGCCGGCGGATCGGAGCACGGGTGGAGCAACGGGTGGAGATGCGGTGGAGTCACGGGTGGAGATCCAAGCCGCCGGCCCCCGGGACGTTCCCGCGGGGTCTCAGTCGATGAACCGCACGTCCGGGTGGAGCGGGGAAGGGCTGTCCAGCAGCGGCTGGTGGCGGCCGCGCAGATGCTGATCGAAGAAGGCGGTGAGGTAGGCCCGTCGGCTCGCGGTGAACCGTGCCGGGTCGACGGTGCCGGTCATCTGGGCCGGCAGCCCTTGCGGCAGCGTCAGCCGCTCGGCGAGGCCGGGGAGGATCGTCTGGTAGTCGGTGAACGAGTTGTGCTCGGCCGTCTCCGTCCACAGGTCGCGTTTCCAGCCGGTGGAGTTCCGCCACATCGCCTGCCAGGACGGGGAGTGCTCATGGGTGTGCGGCAGCCTGCCGGACGGGGCCGTGAACCACGCCCCCATCTGCAGGAACGGCCGGTCCAGCCCGGTGCGGGCGACCGGGAGCAGCAGGTCGGGGTCGGCCCAGTCGTAGCCGAGGGGGCCGTCGAGATTGGCGCCGGCACGGATACGGCGGTCCACGCGCATCGCCTCGGCGGTCGTCATCCCGCCGAGCGAATGCCCGAACATGCCGGTGCGCCTGAGGTCGAGGGCCGGCCCGAGACCGCGCGGCAGCGGCCGCTTCCCGGCGTCGGGGTGGCCGCCGCGTGCGAGCACGGCGAGCTGGTCGAGGACGAACGGAATGTCGGCGACCCTGACCTCCAGTGCCGCCCTGGACCGGTCGGCGCCCGCCTCTATGGTGCCGAGCCCGGGCGCGGGCTCGATGACGCGGCCGTCGGGGAACTCGACCGCGTGTGCCTCGTGGACGGGGTCGATGGTGATCACCGCATAGCCGTGGCTCGCCAACTCCTCCACGGCGGTGGTGTCCAGGGTGCGCTCGTTGTACATGCCCGGCGAGTACAGCACCACGGGCAGCCGCCCGGCCCGGGACGCCACGGCCACTCCCGCACGCGCGTGGACGGCGAACCCGGCCCAGTCGACGGCCCCCTGCTCGACCTGGAGGATCCTTGCCGCGCCTGCCCCGAAGACCGCGGCCGCGCCCGCACGCATGTAGGACGCCCGGGGCCCGTCTTCCGCCGTGGCGCGGTCGGCCGGGTACCAGACGCTCACCATGAGCTCCCGGAACTCCGACGCCGCCTCGCCCGCCCACCAGGGGCCACGACGCGTCCGGTCCACCAGATGCAGTTCGGTGACACCGATCGGATGCGGCCCGGTGGGGCGGGGGAGTTCGAGTCGTACGGGCTCGGCGGAGGCGGTCGGCGCGGCTGACGCGCGAGCGGCCGGGCCCAGAGCCGGGGCGGCACCCAGTACAGCCAAGGCGCCCGCGCGGGCCAGCAGCCGCCGCCGGGTCACGGACACGGCCGAGGAATCGGACTGGCCGGAGGAGTCGAAAGCGTCCCTGAATCGCATGACGCGATCCTGGTCGCACCTCGCGCCCGGATACATGGGGCTAGCCGGATAGTGTCCGGCGCCCGTCCGGCCTAGGCCGTTCCTTCAGGTCATCTGATCGTTGGCTGCCCTGGTCACCGCTCACCACTCAGGACGCGCCGCGCTCCTGCCGTCCCCGGCGCCGTCCGCGGTGCCGCTGCCGTTGATGTGGCCGTTGGCATTGCCGTTCCAGTACCTCTCGCCACCGGCACCACCGCCGCCCCCGACCCAGTACCCTCCAGCCCCGCCGAAGCCTCCGTTCCCGAAGCCACCGTTCCCGGTGCCCCCGTTCCCGGTGTCCCCGTCGCCGCCCCCGAAGCCGCTGCCGCCGCCGAAGCCACCCGCGCCCCCACCAGCTCCGCCGGCACCCCCACCGCTTCCGGTGCCTCCACCGCCCGGGCCGCCCTCGGGGCCTCCACCGCTCCCGTTCTCCCCGCTTCCCTTGCCGTTCCCGTTCCCGTTCCCGCTGCCATTCCTCCGGTGCGCATGATGGGGATTGCGCGCATGGCTGCGCAGGCGTGCCGTCACGTCTTCCGGCGGCAGGAAACGGGACCAGCGCTCGGGGAACTCGGAGGGCATGTCGGGGTCGTCGGGGTCGGCCTCGCGGGCCGCCGCCGCGGCGCGGGCCACGTACTCGGCGACCTGTGCCTCCCGCATCCGCTCGTTGGCCTCGCGCGCGGCGGCCGTGGCCGCGGCCGGCCAGACGCGGTCGATCGCCGCGTTCACCGCCGCGCCGACGAGCACGGCGAAGGCGCCCACCCCGATCCACAGCAGGACCGCGACCGCGGCGGCGAGGGAGCCGTAGATCGTGGCGCCCTCGATGGTGTACATGAGGTAGATGCGCAGCAGGAAGCTGCCCAGGACCCACATCGCGAGGGCGACCAGCGCGCCGGGCACGTCCTCGATCCACGGGGAGCGGACCGGCACCGAGACGTGGTACAGCGTCGTCAGGAAGGCGATGGACAGGACGATCACGACCGGCCAGTACAGAACCTGGACGACCGTCCCCGACCAGGGCACGATCCGGACCACCGCGTCCGGCCCGGCCACCATCAGCGGCAGCGCCACCGAGCCGATCAGCAGCGCCACGATGAACAGCAGGAACGACATGATCCGGGTCTTCACGATGCCCCGGACGCCGTCGAGCCCGTACATGACGGTGATGGTGTCGATGAAGACGTTCACCGCGCGCGAGCCCGACCACAGGGCGAACAGGAAGCCTATGGAGATGACATCGGGCCGGCCGCCCTTCATCACGTCGTGCAGGATCGGCTCGGCGATCTCCTTGACACCCTTGTCGGACAGCACCGTGCGCGACGCGTCGAGGAGGTTGGTCTCCAGGCTGTGGATGGTGTCCGCGCCGGTCCAGTCGTCGACGTAGCCGAGCAGCCCGATCAGGCTCAGCAGCAGCGGCGGCACGGACAGCAGCGTGAAGAACGCCGCCTCCGCCGCCAGCCCGAGGATGCGGTACTCCATACAGGAGTTGACGGTGTCCTTGAGCAACAGCCAGGCGGTCCTGCGCTTGGAGACGTTCCGGTAGAGAGCTCTGGCCCGGTGGAAGCGGCCGGCCGGGCGCTCGGGGGTTTCACTTGCTGGCTGCACGAGCCAAAGGTATCCGCAGCACGGGACCACCCTCACCTTCCGGGGCCCGCGACCGGTTCCAGGGAGTGGCGCGGGGCGATTCCGGCCCGCCGCGCGGCTCCACTGTGTCACTCTGGAAGCAGTCACCGTCACTCCGGAAAGCCGTCATCGACAGTCCGGAATGCCGTTACCGTCACTCCGGAAGCCATCACCGCGGCCTTCCCGGGTAGGTTCCCCTCATGGCAGGCACCTCCACTCATACCGTGACCAACCAGCCGCCGCCGCTGGTCGGCTACGACGTCTTCACCGCCGACCGCGCCCTCGTCGAGGCCGTCGACCGGTACACCGGCGCGGACGTCCTCGACGACGTGCGCGCGGAGCTGTCCGCGCTGGGCCGGGCCGTGGGTTCGGCGCAGGTCCAGGAGTGGGCGGTGCGGGCGAACGAGCATCCGCCCCGGCTGCGCGGCCACGACCGGTACGGCCACCGGATCGACGAGGTGGAGTTCGACCCGGCCTGGCACCGGCTGCTCGGCAAGGGGGTCTCGGCCGGGCTGGCCGGCGGCGCCTGGACGCGGCCCTCCGGGCAGGTGCGGCGGGCGGCCGGGTTCCTGGTGTGGACGCAGGCCGAGGCGGGCACCTGCTGTCCGCTGTCGATGACGCACGCGGCCGTGCCCGCGCTGCGCGCCGACGCGGAGCTGGCCGCCGAGTGGGAGCCCCGGCTGGCGTCCACGATCTACGACCCGCGGCTGGGGGTGGCCGGCGAGAAGCCCGGCGCGCTGTTCGGGATGGGGATGACGGAGAAGCAGGGCGGCAGCGACGTCCGCGCCAACACGACCGTGGCCCGGCCGCTCGCGGAGGCGGGCACGTATCTGCTGACCGGGCACAAGTGGTTCTGCTCGGCGCCGATGTCGGACGCGTTCCTGGTGCTGGCGCAGGCCCCGGGCGGGCTCACCTGCTTCCTGGTGCCGCGCGTCCTGCCGGACGGCTCGCGCAACGTCTTCCTGATCCAGCGGCTGAAGGACAAGCTGGGCAACCGCTCCAACGCCTCCGCCGAGGTCGAGTTCGACGGCACCTGGGCGCGCCGGGTCGGCGAGGAGGGGCGCGGGGTGCGGGTGATCATCGGGATGGTCGCCGCGACCCGGCTGGACTGCGCGCTCGGCTCGGCGGGCCTGATGCGGCAGGCGGTGGCCCAGGCGGTGCACCACTGCGCGTACCGGGAGGCGTTCGGCGGGAAGCTGATCGACAAGCCGCTGATGCGCAACGTGCTCGCCGACCTGGCGCTGGAGTCGGAGGCGGCGACGGCGCTCGCGCTGCGGCTCGCCGCGGCCTGCGACGACGGCGGGGAGCAGGAGCGGGCGTTTTTGCGGCTGGCGGTGCCGGCCGCCAAGTACTGGATCACCAAGCGGTGTGCGCCGGTGGCCGTGGAGGCGGCCGAGTGCCTGGGCGGCAACGGGTACGTCGAGGAGTCCGGCCTGCCCCGGCTGGTACGGGAGTCCCCGCTGAACTCCATCTGGGAGGGCGCGGGGAACGTGCAGGCGCTGGACGTGCTGCGGGCGCTGCGCCGGGAGCCGGGCGCGCTGGACGCCTGCCTCACCGAGATCGGCCGGGCGCACGGCGCGGACCACCGGCTGGACCGGGCGGTGAAGGACCTGTTCACCGAACTCGCGGACCTGGAGGGGGTCGAGGGGCGGGCCCGGCGGCTGGTGGAGCGGCTCGCGCTGGTGCTCCAGGGATCGCTTCTGGTGCGGCACGCGCCGCCGGAGGTCGCGGACGCCTTCTGCGCCTCCCGCCTGGGCGGCGACCACGGCGCGTCCTTCGGCACCCTGCCGGCGGGCCTGGACCTGAAACCGGTGGTCGAGCGGGCCCGGCCGGCCTGACCCCCGGGCACCGCCACGCCCCGCTGTCACCGGACACCGCGACACCCGCGCTGCCGCCGGGAACCGTCACACCCCGGCTGCCACCGGAAACCGTCACGTTCCGGCTGCCGCCGGGGCACCGTCACGACCGACTGCCTCGGGACACCGCGACATCCACGCTGCCACCGGGAACCGTCACACCCCGGCTGCCATCGGGAACCGTCACGCCCCCACCCACCGGACACAGCCACGCCCGCTGCCACCGGAAACCGCCCGTCCGCTGCCACCGGAACCGTCACATTCCGGCCGCGGTCGGGCGCCGTCGCGCCCCCGGCCCTGCCCGGTCGAGCCGCCGTCGGCAAGGGGTGGTGCTGCGCCGACACGGCACCACCCCCACCGCACGGGCTCGACGAGCCCCGCGGACGCGCAGCGCGTCGTGGTCAAGTCTCGGCCGTCGCCCGGTGGTTCACCAGGGTTGCAGGGGGTTGCAACCCAGGGGGGCACATGCGCGGAGTCTGTGCCTCCGCCATGGGCGGAGCGGCACTATGTGAGGACAGTCGGACCGGAAACCGCTGCCCGGACGGCTTGACAAGAGTGTTCGATGCCTTTCCGGGAGGACCGCAGTGGGGAACCCGCCGATGAATCTGGTGCGCCTGGCCGCGCGGGACGCGGTGCAGGCGGCACGGGTGCTGAGCGAGGTGCGCGAGGCCGCGCTCGCCGGGCGACGTGCGCGGATCGCACCCCGGCCGGTGATCGAACAGTCCTGGGACCGGGTGCTGCGCAGCGGCGTCGACCCCGAACGCGACGTCCGGTCACGGCTGTTGCCCTCCGACGAGGTGCGGCGACGGCGGGAGGAGTCCGAGCTGCGGCAGGTCCTGCCGGTGCTCCGGGAGGGGCTGCTTTCGGTCGCGGACGTGGCGCAGCACATCATGGTCGTCGCGGACGCCGACGGCCGGGTGCTGTGGCGGGAGGGCGCCTCCCCGGTGCTGCGCAAGGCCGACGGCCTGGGGTTCGAGGTCGGCGCGGACTGGCGCGAGGACGTCGTCGGCACCAACGGGGTGGGCACGCCCGCGGTGGTACGCCGGCCCGTCCAGGTGTTCGCCGCCGAGCACTTCGTACGGTCGCACACGTCCTGGACCTGTACGGGCGCGCCGATCACCGATCCGCGGGACGGCCGGCTGCTCGGTGTGGTGGATGTCAGCGGCCCGCTGGAGACGATGCATCCGGCCACCCTCGCCTGGGTGGACTCGGTGGCCAAGCTGGCCGAGGCCCGGCTGCGGGAGTTGCACCTGGCGTCGCTGGAGCGGCTGCGGGCGGTGGCGGCGCCGGTGCTGGCCCGGCTGGCGGGGCGGGCGGTGGTGGTGGACCGGGACGGCTGGGCGGCGGCGGTGACCGGGATGCCGTACGTGCGGCGGGTGCCGCTGCCCAAGTCGCTGGCGCCGGGCCACCGCCTGCTGCCCTCGCTGGGCGCGTGCGCGGTGGAGCCGCTGGCCGGGGGGTGGCTGCTGCGGGCGGAGGACCGGCCGGCCGCCCCGGGTGTGTGCCGGATCGTGCTGGACCTCGCCGGGCGGGACCGGCGTACGGTCACGGTCACCGGCTCGTCGGGGTCCTGGTCGCGGGAGTTGAGCCCGCGCCACGCGGAACTGCTGTTCCTGCTCGCCGAATACCGCGCCGGGCGCGGGGCGGCGGGGCTGGCCGAGGATCTGTTCGACGACCCCTCCCGGACGGTGACCGTACGGGCGGAGATGTCCAGGATCCGGCGGTATCTCGGGGAACTGCTACGGCATCGGCCGTATCGTTTCCGCGACGATGCGGAAGTCGAGGTCGTCCTGCCGGACAACCCGTGCGACCTGCTCCCGCAGTCGACGGCACCGGCGGTGGTGCGGAAACGGAATGCCGGTCACGAAGGCCATGGCGAGCGGCCCCCGGCGTAGTTCCCTCACAGTTTCCTCGAAGTCCCCCACACGGTCCCCGCCCGGTCACCTCCGGTACCGGCCCTGCCCGGCCCGTTCCTGCCGTAGCATCCCGTACGGGCCGCACCACCTGTTCCTCGCGTCAATGTCCGGATCAGCAGGCGCAGTTGGCCGGGCCCCTGGAGGAGAGATGAAGCATCGCGGCAGACACCGGCGGCGCAGGCGGGGCGCGGCCCTGCGTGCCGTCCTGACCGGGACCGCGCTGGCGCTCACCGCCGCCGCCACCCTGATCAGCACCTCCCAGGCCGGGGTCGCCGCGGACCCCGGTGCGCTCACCCCGCTGACCTCCCCGGCGGACACCGGGCGGCTGCGGCTCCAGGAGCGTCTGGTGCCCGAGCGCTCGCTGGACCGGCTCGCCGCGGCGATGGGCCGCCCGGTCGGCGTGGACACCGTGCTGCGCGACACCGACCGCCGGCTGCGCGAGGCGGACGGCTGCTCCGCCGACGACCGCGCGTCCCTGCCGGTCGCCCCGGCCGCCGCCCGCGCCTACTGCTGGGACCCCGCCGACACCGCGGGTGACTGGCGGCCGGCCTCGGTGACCACCTCCGCCGACGCCGACGACGACGGCGTGTGGGGCACCCACCGGGTGATCCTGGCCGGCTGGACGCACAGCGCCACGGCCGGCCGGCCCGGGGAACGCGGCCTCGCCCGGGTGGCCTTCGTGGACGCGGACGACCCCGCGCGCCTCGCCTACCGCTGGGTGCTGCCGGTGGTGCCGGTGGACGGCGGCCGGGACTACCGGGGCCTCGCCTCCGGCATCTCGGGCATGGTCTGGTACCAGGACAAGCTGCTGGTCACCACCACGTCCGGCGGGGCCGACGCGCTCTACGTCTACGACCTCGACCGCATCCAGCGCACCACGGTCGACGCACCCGCGATCGGCCGGGTGCCCGGGGGCTGGTCCGCCGGCGGCTACGACTACGTCCTGCCCGCGGTCGCCTCGTACCGTTTCACCGCCGGCCGCTGCTCCGCCTCCGGGCCGCCCTGTCCCGGCGCGCTCGCCCTGGACCGCGAGACGGCACCAGGCAGTCTGGTGGCGGCGGAGTGGACCGCGCCGGACGGCGACCGGCGCGCGCGGCTGTGGCGGTACGCGTTCGACTCCGACCCGGCCCGCCGGGGGCTGCTCGCCGCGGACGGCGCGGGGCGGGTGGACGCGGTGGAGGCGTACCGCACCCGGGCGGCCGGGATCCGGGGCGTGCTGTCGTACCGGAAGGCCGGAGCGGACCGGCCGTCCTGGTATGTGGGACGGCTGCCCGGTACGCAGGACGGGCACGGCGGGCTGTGGCGACAGGACACCGAGGGGTCCCGGGCGGCCCGCTGCGGCGCCGACGCCTCGGACCGCTGCTGGGCGCGGGACGCGGGCTCCTTGTCCTACTGGCGGCAGACCGGCGAGGTGTGGTCACTGTCCGACCGCATGCTGTTCGCACTGCCCCTGGCCGACCTGGACCGCTCCCTGGACTGATCCGGGGCACCCCCCGGCGCGCCCCACCCCCGCCCCCACGCGTCGACAGACCAGGCGGCGGGATGATTCCCTGGCCCGCATGAGCAGCGTCCCTGTCACCACATGGTCCCTGGAGCAGACCTCCCCGGCCGACCTCCTGCCCGCCGCCGCCCCCGACGGCGAGGTCCGGATCGTCCGCGCCGAGGTGCCCTCCCCCGAGTTCAGCCGGTTCCTGTACGCGTCGGTGGGCGGTGACATCCACTGGACCGACCGGCTGGGGTGGACGTACGCGCGCTGGCAGGAGTACCTGGAGCGGCCCGGCGTGGAGACGTGGGTGGCCTACGAGCGGGGCACCCCGGCCGGTTATGTGGAGCTGGAGCCGCAGGACGACGGCGTGGTGGAGATCGTCTACTTCGGGCTGCTCCCCGCCTTCCGCGGCCGGCGCATCGGCGGTCGTCTGCTGGCCTACGGCACGGCCCGCGCCTGGGACCTGGCCGAGCGGTGGCCCGGGCGGACGCCGACCAAGCGGGTGTGGCTGCACACGTGCAGCAAGGACGGCGAGCACGCGATGGACAACTACCTGCGGCGGGGCTTCAAGCTGTTCGACACCAAGGTGGAGCCGGAACCGGACGTGGCCACACCGGGGCCGTGGCCCGGCGCATACCCCGCCTGACCTGCCGGGACAAGCCTTCCGGCGGCACATGTGAGCGACACCACCTCTGTCTCACATGTCGGGACATCAATGTCCGGATGACGGACGAAGCTGGACTGTGTCCAGATCGCCGTGACACGCTTCCGTCATGTCCGGAACTGGAATTGCCTTGGTGAGTCGGCGGCACGTCGACCTCGGCCGCATGTCCAGCGCCATCTGTCCGGTGGGCTGACGCCTCCCAGCACCGCCGCACACCCCGACCCCCTTCTTGCCGCGCCAACGCCGCGCACGCCTGCCCGCGTGCGCGCGTCTGTGCAGGTCAGAGCTGATTCCCAACGGTCCCGAAGGACGTAGAACCATGGCCGCCACCCCACCGAACCCCGCCGCCTCCGCGCCCCGCCGCAAGGTGAGCCGTCACCGCGGCGAGGGCCAGTGGGCCGCCGGCCACTTCACGCCGCTCAACGGCAACGAGCAGTTCAAGAAGGACGACGACGGTCTCAATGTGCGGACACGCATTGAGACGATCTACTCCAAGCGCGGCTTCGACTCCATCGACCCGAACGACCTGCGCGGCCGGATGCGCTGGTGGGGGCTGTACACCCAGCGCAAGCCCGGGATCGACGGCGGCAAGACCGCGATCCTGGAGCCCGAGGAGCTGGACGACAGCTACTTCATGCTGCGCGTCCGCATCGACGGCGGGGCGCTGACCACACGGCAGTTGCGGGTCATCGGCGAGATCTCGCAGGAGTTCGCGCGCGGCACCGCGGACATCACCGACCGGCAGAACGTCCAGTACCACTGGATCCGGATCGAGGACGTGCCCGAGATCTGGGACCGGCTGGAGAGCGTGGGCCTGTCCACCGTGACCGCGTGCGGCGACACCCCGCGCGTGATGATCGGTTCCCCGGTGGCGGGCATCGCCGAGGACGAGATCATCGACGCGACGCCGGCGCTGGAGGAGATGAAGCGCCGCGTCCTGAACAACAAGGCGTACTCCAACCTCCCCCGCAAGTTCAAGACGGCCATCTCGGGCTCGCCGTTGCTGGACGTGGTGCACGAGATCAACGACGTCGCGTTCGTCGGCGTGCGCCACCCCGAGCACGGGCCGGGCTTCGACGTGTGGGTGGGCGGCGGTCTGTCCACCAACCCCAAGCTCGGTGTGCGGCTGGGCGCCTGGGTCCCGATCGACGAGGTGCCGGACGTCTACGAGGGCGTCATCTCGATCTTCCGCGACTACGGCTACCGGCGGCTGCGCAACCGCGCCCGGCTGAAGTTCCTCGTCGCCGACTGGGGCGCGGAGAAGTTCCGGCAGGTGCTGGAGGACGAGTACCTGGGCGGGCGCAAGCTCGTCGACGGGCCCGCGCCCGAGCAGCCCGTCCAGCAGTGGCGCGACCACATCGGTGTGCACCGGCAGAAGGACGGCCGGTTCTACGTCGGTTTCGCGCCACGCGTCGGCCGGGTCGACGGCGCCACGCTCACCAAGGTCGCCGACCTCGCCGAGGCGCACGGCTCGGGACGGGTCCGCACCACCGTCGAGCAGAAGATGATCATCCTCGACGTCGCACAGGACCGGGTCGACTCGCTGGTCGAGGGCCTGGAGGCGCTGGACCTCACCGCCCGGCCGTCCTCCTTCCGGCGCGGCACCATGGCCTGCACCGGCATCGAGTTCTGCAAGCTCGCCATCGTGGAGACCAAGCAGCGCGGCTCCCAGCTGATCGACGAACTGGAGCGCCGCCTGCCGGAGTTCGACGAGCCGATCACCATCAACCTCAACGGCTGCCCGAACGCCTGCGCCCGTATCCAGGTCGCGGACATCGGTCTCAAGGGGCAGCTGGTCCTCAACGACCGGGGCGAGCAGGTCGAGGGCTACCAGGTGCACCTGGGCGGCGCCCTCGGCCTGGAGGCCGGCTTCGGCCGCAAGGTGCGCGGCCTGAAGGTGACGTCCGAGGAACTGCCCGACTACATCGAGCGGGTGCTGAAGCGCTTCCAGGCCGAACGCGAGGACGGCGAACGGTTCGCGGCGTGGGCGGCGCGCGCTTCCGAGGAGGCGCTGTCGTGAGCGAGCGGGCCGCGCCCTTCTACTGCCCCTATTGCGGCGACGAGGACCTGCGCCCGAGCGGCGAGGGTCACGGCGCCTGGGAATGCGGGGCGTGCAACCGCGCATTCCAGCTGAAGTTCCTGGGGCTGCTGGCCCGGGGCGTTCAGCGAGCCGACCACGGAGGGGACGAGCGGATATGACGACCACTCAGGACGAGCGGACCGCCGAGGAGTTGAAGGCGCTCGCCGAACGGGCGGGCCGTGAGCTGGAGGACGCCTCCGCGCTGGAGATCCTCCAGTGGGCGGTGGACACCTTCGGCGACGGGTTCTGCGTCACCTCCTCCATGGAGGACGCCGTGGTGGCCCACCTCGCCTCGCGCGTGCGCAAGGGCGTGGACGTCGTCTTCCTGGACACCGGCTACCACTTCCCGGAGACCATCGGCACCCGGGACGCGGTGGAGGCCGTGATGGACGTCAACGTCATCACCCTCACCCCGCGCCGGACGGTCGCCGAACAGGACGCGGAGTACGGCCCGAAGCTGCACGACCGCGACCCCGACCTGTGCTGCAAGCTGCGCAAGGTCAAACCCCTCGAAGAGGGACTGGCCAATTACCGGGCGTGGGCGACCGGCCTGCGCCGCGACGAGTCCCCGACCCGGGCGAACACCCCCGTCGTCGGCTGGGACGAGAAGCGGCGGAAGGTCAAGATCTCGCCGATCGCCCGCTGGACCCAGGACGACGTGGACGCCTACATCGCCGAACACGGCGTGCTGGCCAACCCCTTGCTGATGGACGGCTACGCCTCCATCGGCTGCGCCCCGTGCACCCGCAGGGTCCTGGAGGGCGAGGACACGCGGGCCGGCCGCTGGGCGGGACGCGCCAAGACCGAGTGCGGGCTGCACGGATGACGAACGACCAGATCCAGGAGATGCACGTGACGACCGGAGCCACCGTCTGGCTCACGGGTCTGCCGAGCGCCGGCAAGACCACCATCGCGTACGAGCTGGCGGGCCGGCTGCGTGCCGAGGGCCACCGTGTGGAGGTGCTCGACGGCGACGAGATCCGCGAGTTCATCTCGGCCGGGCTCGGCTTTTCCCGGGAGGACCGGCACACCAACGTCCAGCGCATCGGCTTCGTCGCCGAACTGCTCGCCCGCAACGGCGTCAAGGCGCTGGTGCCGGTGATCGCGCCGTACGCGGACAGCCGGGAGGCGGTACGCAAGCGGCACGCGGAGAACGGGACGCCGTACCTGGAGATCCACGTGGCGACCCCGGTCGAGGTGTGCAGCGTGCGCGATGTGAAGGGGCTGTACGCCAAGCAGGCCGCGGGCGAGCTGTCCGGGCTCACCGGGGTCGACGACCCGTACGAGCAGCCCGAGACGCCTGATCTGCGGATCGAGTCGCAGCACCAGACGGTCCAGGAGTCCGCGGCGTCGGTGTACGCGCTGCTGAGCGAGAGGGGACTGGCATGACCACGGTCGCCAAGACGGAGGGCGGCACGGAGAGCCCGTACGCCCTGTCGCATCTGGACGCGCTGGAGTCCGAGGCGGTGCACATCTTCCGCGAGGTGGCGGGCGAGTTCGAGAACCCGGTGATCCTGTTCTCCGGCGGCA
>NZ_JODT01000035.1 GCF_000720835.1 Streptomyces achromogenes subsp. achromogenes
TGCCGCCGGAGAACAGGATCACCGGGTTCTCGAACTCGCCCGCCACCTCGCGGAAGATGTGCACCGCCTCGGACTCCAGCGCGTCCAGATGCGACAGGGTGAAGTCGCTCACACCAGCCCCCGCTCCGCCAGTGCCGCGTACACGGCATCCGCCGATTCGCGCACGGTCTGAGTGTGGGAATCGACCCGCAGGTCCGGTGCGTCGGGTACCTCGTAGGGGTCGTCCACACCGGTCAGCCCGCTGATCGCGCCGGCCGCCTGGCGGGCGTACAGGCCCTTCACGTCCCGCTCTCTGCACACCTCCACCGGCGCCGCCACATGGACCTCCACGTAGTCCGTGCCGGACGCCGCGTGCCGTTCCCGCACGGCGCCGCGGCTGTCCGCGTAGGGGGCGATCACCGGCACCACCGCCTTCACGCCGTTACGGGCGAGTACCTCCGCGACCAGGCCGATGCGCTGCACGTTCGCGTCACGGTCCGCCCGCGAGAAGCCGAGGCCCGCGGACAGGAACCGGCGGATCTCGTCCCCGTCCAGCACCTCGGCGCGGTGTCCCTCCGCGCGCAGCCGGTCGGCCAGCGCTCTCGCGATCGTCGTCTTCCCCGCACTCGGGAGCCCGGTCAGCCAGATCGTGGCGCCGGCGTTCCGCGGTGTCCGACAGGTGCACCGTATGTCTGTCATTTCCTTCTCAAACCCCTCTGCGGTCGGCTGGGAGGACTTGGTCAGGCGCCCAGCCGGTGCGAGCTCAGCTCCCGGTAGAAGGGGAGATGGTGCTCCAGGTAGGAGGCGAGTACCGGATGGTTGCGCACGTCGACCCGGTCGCCGCCGGACTTCGCCTCGAAGCCGCGGCTGTTGCTGACGTCCTTGTGCCACTTCTCGCTCGGCGCCCACTCGCCGCGGCTGCCCTCGTTCCAGCTCAGCGCTTCGGCGACATAGGGAAGGGACAGCGCGTCGCAATACGCCTTCACGGTCTGCTCCGGCGCGGCCACGAGATCGCCGGCGTCCACCACCACGGGACGTTCCCCGGTGATTTCCCAGACCCGCTGGAACAGTTCGTACTGTGCCTCGAACCCGATCTGGTGGATCTTCACCTCGGGATTGATGGCGTAGTACGACGCAATCGTCTCCACGGGATCGCGCACGATGAACGTGTGCCGCGCCTCCCTCAGGAAGCCGGTGTCCGCGAGCACTCCTGGATAGCGCTCGTCGGTGGTGTCCTTGAAGAACAACGGCTGTTCGGCGGCCAGGCGGCGGATCGCCGCGAGCAGGTCCGGCTCGGAGCCGATCCGCTCTCCCGCCACTTCCACCGAGCCGAACTCCGCCAGGTAGGAGAAGGGTTCGTGCAGGAGCTGGAAATCCCCGCGCTCCGCCATCATCCGGAAGAACGCGGTGGAACGGCAGCGTGGCGCGCTCCACAACGCGAGAATACGCGGGAGGTGCACCTGGCTCATCTGACTCTCCTCATCCGGGATGTGGCCGATTGCCTAAGAGCGGTTCACCATAGCCACAGCCAACCCCCCGATAGCAATGGCGGACGAGCCCCGGACCGCCATGCAATCGCAAATTGAGACGCCTTTGTCAGCGTGCCGTTGAGAAGACGTCAACGCGCTTCGACATCCGTTGGCCCGGCTCAGCGTCATGTCCACCGGCGGGCCAGGACCGATTCATCAGCGCAGTGGATGCACCACCGGCCCGTGCCCGCCTAGCGTTACGGCTCGCGTCCTGGCGCAATCCCGCCCAGGAATCCACGGAAACCGATGGGAAGAGAACAATGCCGAATTGTCCGGGGTGCGAGGGTTCTGTCGCTCTGGAGGAGAACCCCCGCGTGAACGAGATCGTGGAGTGCGGCGAGTGCGCCACCGAACTGGAGATCATCTCGGTCGACCCGGTCGAACTGGCCATCGCGCCGGAGGTCGAGGAGGACTGGGGCGAGTGAACCCGGCCACGCCTGCGGCCTCCTTCCTCCTGCTCGCGTCCCGGGTGAGAGCCGATGAGAAGCGCCTTCTCGACGCGTTCGAACGGCGGGGCATGCGCTACGAGTACCTGGACAGCCGAACGGCGTGGTCCCCGCTGCACCAGGACGCACGGGAACGACGTCTGGTGCTCAACCGGGAGATCGGGCACGCCCGTGCGCTGTACGCCGCCCGCGCCCTGGAAGCGGCCGGTCACGTCGTGGTCAACTCCGCGGCGGCCACCGACGTGTGCGGCGACAAATGGCAGACCTCGGTGGCGCTGCGCGCGGCCGGCCTGCCCACTCCGCGCACCGCGCTCGGCCTCACCCCCGAAGCGGCGCTGGAGGCGCTGGAGGCCATCGGCTATCCGGCGGTGGTCAAGCCGCTCGTCGGCTCGTGGGGCCGGCTGGTGACGCCGGTCCCCGACCGGCGTACCGCCGAGACCGTCATGGAGTACATCGCCGCGTTGCCCTCTCCGCAGTCGCACATCGTGTACGCGCAGGAGATGATCGCCAAGCCCGACCGTGACATCCGCGCGATCGTCGTCGGCGGAGAACTGCTGGGCACCGTGCACCGCCGCGGTGAGCAGTGGCGCACCAATGTGGCGCGCGGTGCGACCACGGAGGCGTTCGAGCCGTCCGCGGACATCGTCAAGCTCGCCCTCGCCGCGGCCGAGGCGGTCGGCGCGGACATCGCCGGGGTCGATCTGATCGAGGACGCGGACGGCCGGCCCCTGGTGCTGGAGGTCAACGACGGCGTGGAGTTCTCGGGCTTCCAGCGCGCCGTGGGCGACCGCGTCGACGTGGCCGACCGCATCGCAGAGTTCCTGATGACAAGGGCCCAATCATGCTTCGAGTAGCGGTCGTCGGTGCCTCCGGGTACATCGGCGGCGAACTTCTAAGGCTCCTGCTGGGGCACCCCCGGGTGACGGTCACCGTCGCGACGTCGAGTCGGCACGCGGGCAAGCGGGTGGACGGCCCGCACCCCAACCTGCGCGGCACGACCGACCTGACCTTCCTCGACCCCGGCCGTCTCGCGGCGGCCAAGGACCAGTACGACGTGCTGTTCCTGGCCACCCCGCACAAGGAGACGATGGGGCGGATGCCGGAGTACCTGTCGCTGGCCGATCAGGTCATCGACCTGTCCGGCGACTTCCGGCTGCGCGACCCGCGGGTGTACGAACGCCACTACGGCGTGCCGCACACCGCGCCGGAACTGATCCCCGGCTTCGCCACCGGGCTCCCCGAGTGGCACCGCAAGGAGATCCGGGGCAGCGACCGCATCTCGGTGCCGGGCTGCATGGCGACGGCCGGCGTGCTGGCGCTGCGTCCGCTGTCCGAAGCCGGGCTGATCCACGGGGAGGTCCAGGTGGACGCCCGTACCGGATCGAGCGGTTCGGGAGTGTCGGCCGGTTCCGCCAACCTGCACGCCGAGCGCAGCGGCGCCATGCGGATCTTCGCCCCCAACAGCCACCGGCACCAGGCGGAGATCACCCAGGCCACCGGGCTGCCGGTGCGGATGACCGCCACCGGGGTGGAGGCCGTACGCGGCGTACAGGTGCTGTGCCGGGTCTCCCTCACCGACGGCGCCGACGAGCGCGCGGTGCGCCGGGCCTATCGCGAGGCGTACGCCGACGAGCCGTTCGTGCGCGTGGTGGCGCAGAAGCGCGGCCTGTACCGGCTGCCCGAACCGAAGATCCTCTCCGGTTCCAACTACTGCGACGTCGGCTTCGACATCGATGAGGAGTCACGCACGGCACTGGTCGTGGGGGCCCTGGACAACCTCGTCAAGGGCGGTTCCGGCAACGCGGTGCAGTGCCTCAACGTCCGGCACGGCTGGCCGGAACGGCTCGGCCTGGAGTTCACCGGTCTGCACCCGAACTAGGCATCGGGCAGGGCGGCACGACGAAGACCGAAAGGGCACAGATGCAGGACATCACGGTGGTCAAGTGCGGCGGCAACGCCGCGGTCGACCCCCTGGCCGTCTGTTCCGACGTCGCCGGCATGGTGGGCGACGGCGAACGGGTGGTGCTGGTGCATGGCGGCTCCGCCGACATCGACGCCCTCGCGGGGCGGCTCGGCGTGCCGATGCGCAGGTTGGTCTCCCCCGACGGCGTGTCCGCACGGCACACCGACGCGGCCACACTGGAGGTGGTCCACCTGGCGCTGGCCGGACTGGCCAAGCCGCGCCTGGTCGGCGCGCTCGTCGCGGCCGGGGTCCCGGCCGTCGGGCTGACCGGCCTGGACGGCGGACTGCTGCGGGCGAAGCGCAAGGGCGTCCACCGCGCCCTGGTGGACGGCCGCCGGGTGCTGGTGCGCGACGACCACAGCGGACGGGTGACCTCCGTGAACACCGGACTGCTCGGCACGCTGCTGTCGTCCGGCGCGGTCCCGGTCGTCTCGCCGCCCGCGCTCGCCGAGGACGGCCGGCCCGTCAACGCCGACGCCGACCGTGCGGCCGCCGCCGTCGCCGGCGCCCTGGGGGCCCGCACTCTGGTGCTGCTCACCGGCGCTCCCGGCGTGCTCGCGGACCCGGCGGACGAGGACTCCGTCCTTCCGGTGTGCGCGGTACCCCGCTCCGGTCCACCGCCGTTCACCGGCGGCGGCATGGGGCTGAAACTCATCGCGGCCCGCGAGGCGCTGCTCGGCGGGGCCCGCCGGGTGCTCGTCGCCGACGGACGGCGGCCGGACCCGGTGCGCGCGGCACTGGCCGGTCACGCCACCGAGGTGACCCTGCTGCCCGAGGAGGCCCGCGCATGACCCAGCTCTCCGTGTGTACGGCCCTGCCGCCACGGCCCAACGAGTCGTTCGCGGTGGGCCTGCTGCGCCGCATGCTGGAGATCCCGTCGCTGTCGTACGAGGAGAGACCGCTCGCCGAGCTCCTCGTGCGGAGCATGCGGGAGCTCGGCTTCGACGCCCGGGTCGACGAGGCGGGCAACGCCGTCGGCGAGATCGTGCGCGGCGGTACCCGGGCCGTTGACGGTCCCACGGTGATGCTGCTGGGCCACATGGACACGGTCTCCGGCGAGGTGCCGGTGCAGGCCCGCGACGGGCTGCTGTACGGGCGGGGGGCGGTGGACGCCAAGGGGCCGCTGGCCGCCATGATCTGCGCCGCCGCGGCGGCCGACCGCTTCCGCGGCCGGATCGTCGTGGTCGGCGCGGTGGAGGAGGAGACCGTGCTCTCCCGTGGCGCGGCCCACATCGGCCGCACCCACCGGCAGCCGGACGCGCTGGTCATCGGCGAACCGAGCGGCTGGGACACGGCCGTGCTCGGCTACAAGGGCAAGCTCGACCTCGTCTACGAGGTGGAGGTCCCCGCCACGCACGGCAGCAACCCCGATCCGAAGGCGTCCGAACTGGCCGCCGCCTGCTGGGCTCAGCTGCTGGACCTGCTCGGGCCCGACGCGGGGCACGGCTCGTTCGACCGGCCCGGTCCGACCCTGGAGTCGATCACCGGCGACCTGACGTCCGCACGCGTCGAGATGAGTGTCCGCGTCCCGCCCGGCTTCGACCACGACGGGCTGGTCTCGCGCCTGTCCGAGCGGCTGCCCCAGGGCCGCCTCGACCTCGTCAACGCCGTCCGCGCCGTCCGGGTCGGCCGTACGGATCCGGTGGTGCGGGCCCTGTCCGCCGCCATCCGCCGTCAGGGAGTCCGTCCCGGGGCGAAGGTGAAGACGGCGACGTCCGACATGAACACCCTGGCCGAGGGCTGGCGCATCCCCATGGCCACCTACGGCCCGGGAGACAGCAAGCTCGACCACTCCGACCAGGAGCACATCGTCCTGAGCGACTACCTCAGCGCCATCAAGGTGCTGACCGACGCGCTCCATGAGCTGAGCGACACACTGCGGCCCGCAGCGTCCGATCCGACCGAAGCCCACCACCGGGGACAACGATGACTGAACTGACCGGCACCGCACCGGCGGCCGGTGCCTGGCACGGCGGCCCGCCCGCGGAGCACACCCTCAGGGTGCGCGAACTCATCGTGGAGATGTGTGGTTCGGCGGGCGGCGGGCACCTCGGTGGCTCCATGTCCCTGGTCGAGATCCTGGTGACGCTCTACCGGTCCACGCTGCGCGTCGACCCGCGGGCGCCCGACGCCCCCGGCCGTGACATCCTGCTGCTCAGCAAGGGGCACGGGGCGATCGGGCTGTACGCGGTGCTCGCCGAGCGCGGCTTCTTCCCCGAGGAGGAGCTGGCCGCCTACGGGCAGCCCGACAGCCCCTTTTCGGCGCACCCCAACCCCGCGGTGCCCGGCGTGGAGATGCCGACGGGGTCGCTGGGGCACGGGCTGCCCCAAGGCGTCGGTTTCGCGCTGGCCGCGCGCTTCGACAACAGCGACCGCCGCTGCTTCGTGGTGCTCGGGGACGGCGAGCTCCAGGAGGGGTCGGTGTGGGAGGCTGCCATGGCGGCCGGCTCCCTCGGCCTCGGCGGGCTCGTCGCCGTAGTGGACCGCAACACCCTCCAGATCACCGGTCCCACCGAGGACGCCGTCGGCCTGGAGCCGCTGGCCGACCGCTGGCGCAGCTTCGGCTGGACGGTGCGTGAGGTGGACGGTCACGACATCGACGCGCTGCGCGCCGCGTTCGACGCGATCCCCGCCGACGCGGACCGTCCGACCGTCGTGATCGCCCACACCGTCAAGGGGCGCGGACTGCCCTACATCGAGGGCCAGACCCGCAGTCACTTCGCCCGGCTCACCGAGCGTCCGAAGAAGCGGGCGCTGTCCACCCTCCGCGCCCAGTACAGGAAGGCGGCCCAGGCATGACCGGCCCCGTCACCGCACCCGCGGACCCGCAGTCGGCCGAGGCACCGGTCCCCTCCAGCCGCGAGGTGTACCGCGACCTCCTGGTGGAGTTCCTCAACGCGGACGAGCGGGTCGTCTGCCTCGACAGCGACACGGGCCTGTTCAACGGCGTCGACTTCGGCAAGGGTGCCGAGCGCTACGTCAACCTGGGCATCGCCGAGCAGAACCTGATGGGTGCCGCGGCCGGCCTGGCGCGCTCGGGCCGGACGCCGTACGTCAACACGATGGCGACGTTCGCGACCACGCGGGCCCTGGAGCAGCTGAAGCTGGACATCGCGCTCAACGACCTGCCGGTGCGCATCGCCGCCACGCACGGCGGGCTGTCGGCCGGGCATCTCGGCGCCACGCACCACGCACTGGAGGACCTGGCCGTCACCCGGCTGCTGCCGAACCTGACGGTGGTGGTGCCGACGGACGCCACCACCACCGCGGAGCTGCTGCGCCAGGCCCAGGAACTGCCCGGCCCGGTGTACATCCGGCTCGGCCGCGACGCCACCCCGGACCTGCCGTCCGACGCCCCGCCGGTGGAACTGGGCAAGGCCCAGCGCCTGCGCGAGGGGGACGTCCTCACCATAGTGGCCACCGGCCCCTACCCCGTCCACCTGGCCCTGGAGGCGGCGTCGGCGCTGGACGCGGCGGGCGTGGCCACGACGGTGCTGAACCTGCACACCATCAAGCCGCTTGACACCAGGGCCCTGGTGGCCGCGGCCCGGGCCAGCCGGGCCGTGGTGACCGTGGAGGAGCACTGGGTCAGCGGCGGCCTCGGTTCGACGGTGGCCGAGACGATCGCCGAGCTGGGCCTGCCGGTCCCGGTCCGCCGCATCGGTGTCGGCGACCGGTTCGCCGCCGGCACCGGCGGTCAGACGCATCTGCTGAAACGCAACGGCATCACGGTAGAGGCGGTCCTCGCCGCGGCGACCGAGGCGCTCGGGCGGTAGCCCACCGGGGTGTCGCGGCCACCCCAACAGGCAGGACCGCCCCCCGCCCGGCAGACCATGCGCCCAGTCGGACTCGACCGCCGGTTCCGGCAGCTCATCGTCGTGGTACCCCGGGACGACGGGCGGGGAGCGGCGGGGGGGGAGCCGGCGAGCCGCTCCCCGCTCCGCCTCCGGGGAACTCGTGCCGGGCCGTTCAGGCGCGGTCCGGTATCCGGGCCAGGGTGCGGATCGGGCGGGTCAGCAGCAGCGCGGCGGCGGTGAGCAGGGCGACCACGATGCCCACTTGCAGCACCCGGTCGGTGCCGAAGGCTCCGGCGGCCGGACCGGCCAGCGCGCTGCCGACCGGGAACATGCCGACGGAACCCGCGACCTCGTAGGCGTGGACGCGGTTGAGCACCTCGCCCGGCACCTGGGTCTGCACGCTGGTGGCCCACATGACGCCCCAGAAGGTGATGCCGATCCCGACCACGACCTGGGCGACGGCGAGCAGCCACACCGGCCAGCCGAGCACGATGCCGAGCGGGTAGAGCGGATACGCCAGCATCGCCACCGCCCCGGCGGCGAGCGGACGGACAGGCTTGTAGCGCAGCGCCAGCACCCCGCCGGCCACGGTGCCCGCCCCGAACGCGCAGTTGAGCAGGCCGAAGGCGGTGGCGCCGTGCGCGGGCACGATCACCCCGGCGGCGACCGACAGCTGCGGTCCCCAGGAGAGCACGGCGAAGAACATCCAGATCACGATCACGCCCCACAGCCAGCTCCGGGAGCGGAACTCGTACCAGCCGGCCACCAGGTTGCGCCACAGGCTCTCGCCGGCCGGCGGCGCGGGCACCACGCCGAGCCGCAGCGCGAACAGGCAGCCCGCGCTGGTGCCGTAGGCGACGGCGGAGATCACCATGACCCAGCCGGTGGCGGCGGTGCCGACCAGCACGCCGGCCAACGCCGGGCCGCCGAGCGCGGTGAGCGCCTCGGAGATGCGCAGCACACCGTTGGCACCCTGCACGTCCCGGGCCACCAGCGGGACGGTCGAGGAGGCGCCCGGCTGGAACATCGCGTTGGCGGTGCCGGCCACCATCAGCAGGCCGTACAGGTGCCAGAGGTGGTCGATGCCGTGCAGGAACAGGAAGGCGAGCAGCACATGGGTGGTGAGGTTGGCCAGGTCGGAGGCGATCATCATCCGGCGGGCGGTGAACCGGTCGGCGAGCACCCCGCCGAAGAGCACCAGCCCGGCGAACGGGCCGACCAGGAAGGCCATCGAGTAGCCCGCGGTGCTCAGGCCGTACCCGGAGCTGAGCAGTCCGGCCGAGACCGCGACCGGCAGCATGGCCCAGCCGAGCAGGCCGGCGCTGCGGGCGGTGAAGTAGTACTGGAAGTTGCGGGACCAGATCGCCGGTTCCCCGGCCGGCGGCGGCCCGGCGCCCGGGTCCTGGTCGTGTGGGGCCGTCACCGCCGGGGTGTGGTCTGCCGAGCGATCCTTCATGGGTCTTCAGTGCTCCAGCCGTAGATCGTGTTCTGCTTGGTCGAGCGGCCGGCTTTTGCCGGGGCCGGGCGGCGTGGGCAGTTCTGCCACGGGGACCGGTTCCAGGCCGCGTGCGAGCAGGCCCTCGATGATCGACGGGAGGGCCTGTACGGTCTGGCGCCGGTCGCCGCCGCTCTCGTGCATCAGCACCACCGAGCCCGGTCCGGCGGCCTCCAGGACGGTCGCGGCGATCCGCTCCGGTCCCGGTCTCGCCCAGTCGCGGGAGTCCACGTCCCACAGGGTGAGGGTGGTCGGGTGCCCGTCGAGCGCGGCCAGCACCTCCGGGCTCAGCGCGCCGTACGGCGGCCGGAACCGGGTCGGCGCCTCGCCGGTCACCCGGGCCACCGCCTCCGCCGTCCGGTCGAGCTGTTCGCGCAGTTGCTCCGCGGTCAGGTCGGGCAGGAAGGGGTGCGACCAGGAGTGGTTCCCGATTTCGTGGCCGGCCTCGGCGATCCGGCGCACCTCGTCGGGCAGCGCCGCGACATGGTGGCCGACGCAGAAGAAGGTGGCCCGGACGTCGTAGCGGTCCAGGATCTCCAGGATCCGGCGGGTCCGCACCGGGTCGGGGCCGTCGTCGAAGGTGAGCGCGATCCGGGGCGTGTCACGGCTGCCGTGCGCCAGGCAGCGCCCGGCCGCCGTCAGCGCCGCCTGGAGCGGTTCGCTGCGCCGTACGCCCTCGAAGTACTCGTCGGCGCGGCCGGACAGGGTGCCGCTCTCGGCGGTCACCCGGGCCAGCTCGCCCGGGGTGCTGCGGGCCTGCTCGGCCAGCCGGCGGGCCGGGACGGAGCCGAACCGCGGTCGGGGCGGCAGCAGCCAGGGATCGGCACGGTAGACCTCCAGGCCGGCCGCCGTCATGGGCCCGTCGAGCAGGCCGTTGGTGCTGTCGATCACCACGGCCAGCGGCTGTTCCCGGCCCAGTTCCCGTAGCCAGGCGATGAGTTCGGCGACCTGGGCGGCGCCCCAGCCGCTCGGTCCGGTGACCCGGCGGCCCGCGCCGTCGATGACCTCGACCCGGTAGCCCGTGCCCGTCCAGGCGATGCCCGCGTACCGCTTGCTCACGCCTCCCCCAGCGCCATCGCCTCGGTGACGACCAGCCGCTCGACCCCGCGCAGGAAGGTCTCCATGCCGTCGCGGGTGAGGACGGCCGGGTCGGCGGTCATGCACAGCTCCAGGGCGCCGGGGGCGGTCAGCACGTCCACCGCCACGGAGACGTTCGCCCGGGGCAGGAACTCCGTGGGCCAGCTCAGCTCGGTGCGGCCGGTCAGCTCGGTCAGCGCGGCCCGTGGGCGTCCGGTGGTGTCGAAGGGGCCGGTGCCCGGGTCCCGGGTGTCGTTCCACCAGCACGAGTGGTCGGCGGCCGCCCCCCGCTCGACGAGCCGCGCCACCTCGCGGTCCAGCGCCCACTTGTCGTATCCGGCGTGCCGGAACGCGCTGAACGAGACGGACCGCGTCCGCCGTACCGCGTCCTCGAAGTCCCGCCCGGCGTCCGGGAGCAGGAACACCGCTTCCTGCGCCATCGTGCTGACCGACTCGGCGGCGGCCGGCTGGAAGCGGTTGCTCACCACCACCTGGAACAGGATGTCGTCGCTCCCGGACATCCTGGCCAGCTGGTGGGAGGCGGCGCCCAGCAGCACCGCCGCGTCGCTCGCGCCCCACCCGGCGGCGACCCGTTCGACGGCGACCGCGAGCGCGGGCGAGCGCAGCAGCGCGTTGGGGAAGAGCCGGCCCGGGTCGGTGTCCGCGAGGTCCGGTGCCGCGGGGGCGGTGAAGATCCGCCGGGGGCCGGCGGCCAGCCGCTCGCACCAGTAGCGCCGGGCCGCCTCGTCGCGGCGGCGGCCGAGCGGGGACGCCTGGAACTCGGCGGCCTGCAGCGGCTGGAGGGCGGGCCGGGCCGCGAGCAGCGACTCGGCGGTCTCGCCCGCCTCGATCAGCCGCAGGTCGCGCAGCATCCGGCCCTCGCCCCACAGGTCCATCGCGGTGTGCGAGGCCGCCAGCACCAGCCGGTGCACCAGCCCTTCGCACTCCACGAGGCCGACCCTGAACGGCCACTGGCGCGCGTGATCGAAGGACCGGCCCGCCAGCTCGTCCAGGAGGGCTTCGCCGACCGCCGGGGCCTTCGCGGCGGCGCAGGTGCGGACCGCCACGGGCAGTTCGCCGCTCCCGTCCACGACTTGGAGCAGCCCGTCCTCGCCGTCCGGCAGGAGACGGGTGTGCAGGCTGTCGTGCATCCGCAGCAGCTCCGTCAGGTCCGCGAGGACGCGGGAGGCGGGGCGGGGCGGGTCGAGCGGCAGGTCCAGCCGCAGGTTGTAGCGGGGGGCGTCGTCACCGAGCCGGGTGACGACGCCCCAGATCGCCCGCTGGCCCCAGGTGGCGGGGCCGGTGCCGGATCTGGCGGAGTCCAGTGTGAGGATCCGCTCCTCGACCGTGGTCATCGTGTTCCGAACCGTCCTTTCGGGTTGCCTCGTTCGGCGCTGCTGACAAAAGGTGGGTGTGCCCGGACGGCTACAGGCCCTGTGAGATGACCATGCGCTGGATCTGGTTGGTGCCTTCGACGATCTGCAGCAGCTTGGCTTCGCGCATCCATCGCTCCACCGGGTGGTCGCGGACGTAGCCGGCGCCGCCGAGGACCTGCACCGCGTCGGTGGTCACCTTCATCGCCACGTCGGTGGCGAACAGCTTCGCCTTCGCGGCCTCCAGCGAGTACGGCCGGCCGGCGTCCTTGAGCCGGGCGGCCGCCAGGGTGAGTGCCCGGGCCGCGGCGATCTGGGTGGCCATGTCGGCGAGCAGGAAGCCGATGCCCTGGAAGGAGAGGATCCGCTGCCCGAACTGGCGGCGTTCCTTGGCGTACCGCACGGCGTAGTCGGCGGCGGCCTGGGCGATGCCGACCGCGCAGGCCGCGATGCCGAGCCGGCCGCAGTCCAGTGCGCCCATCGCGATCAGGAAGCCCTTGCCTTCGCGGCCGATCAGCCGCCCGGCCGGCACCCGGACGCCGTCGAAGCCTATCTGGGCGGTCGGGTTGGACCACACGCCGAGTTTCCGTTCCGGCTCGTGCACCACCATGCCGGGCGTACCACCGGGCACGACCAGGCAGGACAGGCCCCGGGCGCCCGGTCCCCCGGTGCGGGTGAACACGGTGTAGAAGTCCGCGTGTCCGGCGTGGGTGACCCACGCCTTGGTCCCGCTGATCCGGTAGCCGTCGTCCTCCCGTACCGCCCGGGTGGTGAGCGCGGCGGCGTCCGACCCGGCCTCCGGCTCGGACAGGCAGTAGGCGCCCAGGAGTTCGCCGCCGAGCATGCCGGGCAGCAGCTCCTCGCGCTGGGCCCGGGTGCCGTAGGCGGCGGTGCCGAAGCAGGCGAGGTTGTGCACGTTGACCGCTTCGGCGACCCCGAACCAGTGGTAGGCGATCTCCTCCAGCGCCTGCAGGTAGACCTCGTACGGCTGTCCGCCGCCGCCGTACTCCTCGGGGTACGGCAGGCTCAGCAGCCCGGCCTTGCCCAGGGTGCGCACGATCTCCCGGGGGAAGGTGTGGGATTCCTCGAACTCGGCCACGCGGGGCGCGAGTTCGCCGGCAGCGATGTCCCGGACCAGGCCGAGCAGATCGGCCGCCTCCTCGGTGGGCAGGATGCGCTGGACCTTCATCGGAAGTCCTCCGTGCGTGTCGGGTATGGGTGGGCGGGAGCCGGGGGCGGGCCGGGTCACGCGGGGGCGGCGCGCAGCGCGGTGCGGGGGCGGCCGGACAGCGCCCGGGCGCGCCGGACCGGCGCCCGTTCGGCGGCGGCCCGGCCGTCCCCCGGCGGGCCGTTCGGGCGTGCGGTCAGCCGCGGTCCCAGCCGGCGGTCTCCGGCCAGTGCCGGCCGACCCGGCGGACGGCGTAGTCCCAGTACGAGCGGACGGAGAGGTCGGCGTAGACGAAGTCCTGCTTGGCGGCCACGTCCCGGTCGGTGGACCAGACGTACGGCACGCCGGTGCTCTCGGCGGTGAGCTGGAGGCGGCAGGCCCGCTCCAGCACCTGGGCGAAGACGGCGGCGTGCCGCACGCTCTTGCCGACGATCACTCCGCCGTGGTTGCGCAGCAGCACGGCCGGGTGCTCGCCGAGGTCCTTGGCGATGTGCTCACCGGTCGCGATGTCCAGGACGGTGTTGCTCGTCTCGGTGAACAGGCCGAGCCGGTCGCGGAAGTAGGCGCCGTCGTGCGAGACCGGGCGCATCTCCAGATCGGTGGCGCCGAACAGCAGGGTGTACGGCGCGTGGCTGTGGACGATGCCGTTGACATCCGGCCTGGCCCGGTAGATGGCCTGGTGGAGGGGGAGTTCCGGCGGCGCCTGCGGCGGGGCGGGGCGGGTGTGGTCCACGGCGCAGCGGACCACGTCCGCCGGCGCGGCCTCGTCGAAGCCGACCAGGGCGCCCTTGATGAAGAACTCGTCCCGGCCGGGTATCCGGGCGGAGATCTGGCCCTGGTTGAAGTCGTCGTGCCCGTCGAGGGAGAGCATCCGGGCGCCGAGCGCCACCTGGAGCACGATCCGGCGTTCTGCCGGGTTGAGCGGCTGCGGTTCCTCGGTGGTCATGTCCTGTTCCTAGCTGTCAGGTCGTCGTAGACGGTCCGCATGGTGACCAGGCCGGGAGCGGCGGCGCGGGCCCAGTCGGCGGCGGCCAGCGCGCCCCGGGCCGGCACCGTCCAGCTGCCGACGTGGTGCCGCACGTGCAGCGACTCGCCGTCCCAGGTGTGGGTCAGCTCGTGTTCGCTGACGGGCAGTCCGGACCGTTCGTCGGCGATGTCGGCCACCTCCCGGCCACTCGCCGCGGCCCAGGTCCCGGCGAGCGCGAGCGCGGTGGCGCTGGGCCGGTGTGCCTTGCCGAGCGGGTGCCGTTCGCGGACGGTGGTCACCGGGTCGAACCGGCCCGTGGCGTAGGCGGCGGTGAACTCGGCGATGCGTGCCTGGAGGTAGTGGCCGAAGGAGAGGTTGGTCGCCCGGACCACCGGCACCGTTGCGGCCAGTTCCGCCAGCGCCTTCCACTGGGTGTCCGACAGATTGGAGACGCAGGCGACGAGCGATACCCGGTGTCCCGCGCAGTAGTCGAGGACGTCCGGGTGCGCCTCGGGGGCGCTCGCGTCGATCAGCACGTCGGGGACCGCCTCGGCGGACCAGCCGGTACGGCGGGAGGCGGTGAGGCAGACCCGGGTGCCGTCCGCCCGGCAGACCGCGCGCACGGCCGAGCCGAGCCGCCCCAGGCCGACGATCCCGATCGTGCGGCCGCCCGCCGCGGGTGTCTCAGGCATCGGCGCCCGCGCCGCCGGCGAGCACCAGGGCCGTGACGGAGTCGATGGTCTCATAGTGCTCGATGGCGGCCTCCGGGTCCAGGTAGACCCCGACCTCGTTCTCGATGCTGTCGATCAGGCGCATGTAGGAGAGCGAGGTGTACCCGACGTCGCGCAGGGAGTAGCCGGCGGCGGCGAGGTCGGCGGCGGTGACGCTGCCGTCACCGGCCGCGATGACGAGATCGATGATCTTGGTGCGGAGCGCGCTGCTGTCCATGGGCAAGTCCTGTGGGTCGAGGGGAGGTTCAGTGGCTGTCTGGGGTGTCGAGCAGGCGGCGCAGGCGCTCGACGGACGGCTTGCCGATCGAGTTCGCCGGTATCCGGTCCACCAGGCGCAGGATGCCGGGCACCTTGAACGACGGGAGGGTCGCCGCGCAGTGCGCGCGCAGGGACTGCGCGGTCACGCCCGGTTCCGCGGCGACGACGGCGGCCAGGGCCGGTTCGCCGTGCTGGTTGTCGGCCTCGAAGGCGACCGCGTCCAGGACACCGGGGGCCTCGCGCAGCACGTCGGCGATCTCGATCGGGTCGATCTTGCGCCCGCCCACGTTGACCATCCGGCTGGTGCGCCCGGTCAGGTGGAGCGCGCCGTCGAGCAGCCGGCCCTGGTCACCTGTGTGGTAGTAGCCCTGGTCGTCGAGACGCTGCTCGAACAGGCCGGGCGCGTTGAGGTAACGCGAGCCCATCGACTCGCTCTTGACCCGGATGCCGTGCTCCTCGGCGAGCAGGTGCACACCGGGCAGGGGCGTGCCGAGCCCGCTGCCGGTCGCGTCGGCGGCGTACGTCAGCGGCCCGGTCTCGGCGACGCCGTAGTAGTTGTGGATCGGTACGCCGGTGAGCCGGGTGAACTCCTCGCGCACCGAGTCGCGCAGCGGGGCACCGGAGGAGATCGCGGTGCGTACGGTGGCGAAGCCCTCCTCGGGGGCCCGCCGCACGATCGAGTCGTACAGCGCCGGGAACGCCACCAGCCGGGTGGCGGCCGTGCTCTCCAGGAGCCGTACGACCCGGGAGGCGGTGGGCAGACCGTGGGACAGGTGCAGTGAGGCACCTTGCAGAAAGGCCGCCAGCAACGAGGTGTTGAACGCCAGGCCGTTGGAGAGCGCCGCGAAGCAGGCGATCCGGTCCTCGGCCGTGAGACCGGTGCCCTTCACCCAGTTGGCGGCCGCCGCGGACACGGCCGTGCCGGAGAACTCGATGCAGTTGGGCCTGCCGGTGGAGCCGGACGTGAAGCGGCACACCTCGGTGTCGTCCAGCAGCCGCGGACGCGGGGTTTCGTACCGGCGCACCCGGCTGACCGTGAGGTAACCGAACTCGCCGTCGTCCGTGAGGCTTTCGCTCACGATGTCCCGGACGTCGGCGCTCGGGGCGTGGATCAGCAGATCCAGCCCGCAGTCCTCGGCGATCCGGGAGAGTTCGAACGGGCCGAACGCCGAGTCGGCCAGGAAGGGAACCGCGCCCGCGAACAGCGTGGCCAGGTAGGCGACCACGTATTCGACGGAGTTGGTCGCGTACAGACCCACCCGGGGCGGCTCGCCGCGCACGTCGTACCGGGCGAGCCGGTCCGCCGCGGCATGGGCCCGGACGGCCAGGTCGGCGTAGCCGAGGAGACCGTCGGCGTCGGTGACCGCGACCCGGTCGCCGTGGCGGGCGAGGACGTCGGTGAGTACGTCGGGAAGGACGGCGCGCATCGGGGTCACCGCTCGTTCTGGGCGTGCGCCATGGCAAGCCGGTCGAACTTGATGCCCGAGTCGTCCGGGCGGCCGATCAGCAGGGCGTACAGGATCTCGTCGTCGTCCGGAAGCCCCGCCAGCGTTCGCCACAGCGGTGTGTCGAAACCGCCGATGGCGGTCACGCCGACCCGCGCGCGGTGCGCGCCCAGGTAGAGCAGTTGGCCCAGGGCGCCGCAGCGGAAGGCGAGCTCGCGCAGGTTCTCGGCGCCGGCGGCGGAGCCGGCCCCGGCGAGCGAGGTGCGCGGCACGTGCAGCAGCAGGATGGCGGCGGCCCCGGCGAGGGCGCGCTGCTGCATGCAGGCTCGGGCCACCTCGTCGGTGGACGGCAGCCGTCCCGGCCGCCGCTCGCCGGTGTCCAGCCGGTACACCGCGTCGTGTCCGGGTTCCACGGCCGACCGCAGCACGAGCGTGGCGGACAGCGCTGTGGCGGCGGGCAGGTCGGTCTCCAGCGGTGTCGTCAGGGCCGAGACCGCTTGCCAGACGGCGGCGGCGGGGACGGGGGCGCCGGTGAACGCCTTGCTGGAGGCGCGCGTTCCGATCAGTTCGGACCACGCGGACGCCTCGCCCAGGCCGCTGTCCGCGGCGGGCAGTCGTCCGTCCGTGCGGACGCGCGCGAGCGGCGCGGCCACCGTGTGGAGGGCCGGGACCTCGGAGTGCCCGGTCCACCCGGCGAGGGAGTCCCAGCAGGTGCTTTCCAGCCATGACCGCCAGGTGGGTCCGCGCCGTTCCCGGTCGGTGTCGTCGTGTACGGTCCACCGGGTCCAGGAGTCGTCGGCCGGACCGGCCGGCAGCAGGGTCACCGAGTGAATCTCCCGGCAGTTCTCGCTCGCCTCCAGCAATTCCGAGAGGGATTCCCTCGGGAAGCGCAGCCGTAGCGCCCCCGCCGCGCCACGGCCGGCCGCGGCCAGTACGAGGTTCCCGGCCGCGTGACCCGCGTCGAGCTGGGTGTAAAGATATCCCCGGTCGCCATATTTGCGCATGGAAAGCCAAGGGCGGGTGAGCGTGACAACCAGGGCGCCGCCGCCTTCCGGGACGGCCAGACCGGACGCGTCGAGTGCGGCGGTGACGGCCGCCCCGGCGGCCACCCGGGCGCAGGTGCGCCGGTCGGCGTCGACCCGGAACGCCGTCGGCACGCCGTCCTCGCCGGTGAGGACGGCGAACTCGTAGGGGTACAGGGCGCCGGCCGACGGCACCGCCCGCGCCGCGTACGAACCGCAGGAGCGGTTGGCTTTGCTGGTCAGCACGCCTTCCTCGAGCAAGGACAGGGCGCGGCGCAGTCCGGGCGCGGTAACGGGCCCGGCGGGTGGGTCGGGGGGCGCCGACGGCAGCGCCACCCGGTCCCACAGGTCGGCTTCCGGTACGGGTTTGCGTACGGTCAGGTTTCCTTGCACGTCGGCACCAGCCTCCTGTTGTCTGACAGCCCACGGGATGTGCCTGAGACAGGCGGTGACCTCCGTGCGGACGGCACGGAGGCAATACACCAATGCGAGATGTGACATTTACAGTCGCAATGGCGCCTTGCAGGACTTGCAGATGTTCTTCGATCAGGACTGACGCGTTCTCGGATCGCGAGACGGGTGCGTGACCTTCTGGAACCGGAATGCGGCACGCATCCGGGAGAGCGTCGTACAGGAAGGGAACACATGATCGGTTTCGGCCATCGACAGCATGCCAAGAGGCCCCCGCATTGGTCAAGACCAATGAAACAAGGCTGTTTAATGAACGACCACCCCATGACCGGCGGGTCACCGCGCCCGAGCCCTGGCGGCGCCGGCGGCGCGACCCCGGTCACCACGAAGATCAGCACACAGAGCAACGGCAGGCCGGCTTCGCGGTCGGGCCGGCTCCGGCAAAAGGCATCGATCCCGTAACGCAGCTTGCGCGCCGGTGATTCGAACCACTTCCCTGTCAACACAGCCGGACGCGGGCTACCGTTGGCCGGTGACGAAGCGAAGATTAGTTCGATTAGCGACCCTTGTGGCATCCGCTGTCACTGTGATGACCGCCTGTTCTCCGCCTTGGGCGGAGGACACCGCGGCAGCCGCGGACACCACCGCCGCCGCTGCCGCGTCCCGGTGCACAGTGCCCCAGGTGATCGGCCATCGCGGCACTCCCGAGGACGAGAACACGCTGCGGGGATTACGGGACGCCGCCGACGCCGGGGTGAGCGGCGTGGAATTCGATGTGTGGTGGACCCGGGACGGCGTGCCGGTCCTCTCTCACGACCCGACTGTCGACCGCACCACCACCGGGCACGGACCCATCACCGCGATGACCGCCTCTCAGGTCCGCGCCCTGCACACCAAGAGAGGCGAACCCGTGCCGACCCTCACGGAGGCACTGAGCTTCACGACCGCACGCCGCCTCACCGCGATGGTCGAGCTGAAGCCGACACCGACTCCCGCACAGCTGGATTCGCTGCTGTCCGTCATCCGCGCGACCGGCGCAGCCCCCTACGTCATCGTGCACAGCTTCAACGCGGACGCGGTCGACGCCGTACACCGGGCCGCGCCCCAACTGCACACCGCGCTCACCCACGAGAAGACCCGGATCACCGGCAACCAAGCGGCCCGGTACGGGACCTCGCTGAACGTCTCCCGCTTCCTCGTCACCCCCAGTGCCGTCCGTGACTGGCACTCCGCCGGGCTGAAGGTCTACACCTGGACGGCGAACTGGCCGCCGGCGTGGGAGAAGGCGAAGGCCGCCGGTGTGGACGCGGTACTCACCGACCGCGTGGAACCGTACAAGGAATGGGCCCGCACCGCGTGCGCCCCGACGGTGACAACCGCACCATAACAACGAACAACCCGAAAACCCGCTGTTGCCAGGGCTTGGGGTCCGGTGGGCTGCCGAGAGTGGACTCTTCCGGCAGCCCACCTTTGTGTTTCCGAGCAACTCGCCCTACTTTCCCGTCTGTTGGGCTGTGCGTCGGCGTGGTCGGCGGTACGGTCGGCCCTGGTACGGTGTGTGGGCGCGCCCGTGGAGCCGGGGGAAGGGGCGAGGAGCCGGTGAATCCGTTCCAGGTACTGGCCGCTGTGGCGGCCGCGTGGGAGCGGCTGGGGCCGTATCTGACGCGTCTTGCGGCCGAGCCCGGCGCGCGGTTGGCGGCGGCCCTGGAGGGGCTGCGCGCGGCGGGCGGTGAAGGCGAGCGCCGCGGCCACGCCGAGACCGCCGCGCGGCTGGTCCTCGGCTGCCTGCCGCCGGAGGAGGCCGGGAGGCTGGGTGTCGGTGAAGGCGCCCGGTACTCGCAGAGCGCGCGAGAGGTCACCGTCCACGGTTTCCGCGCCACGGACCTCGCCGTACTGCTGGTCGACGGCAGCCCCATGGTGGGTCCCGTGCTCGGTCCGGTCCGCGAGCGGCTGCTCGCGCATCCGGTACTGGACGACGCGGACGTCCGCCTTCGGGGCGGGGATCCGACGGCTCCGGACCTGATCCGGCTGCCGGGGACCGGGGGGCGTGCGGTGCTGCCGCGGTTCCAGTTCCGCGACGGTGCGCTGCCGTGGCGGGTGGTGCTGGAGGTAAACGCGCTGCTGGAGGCGGGCCGGGACCCGTGGGGAGCGGCCGACTGGTGGCTGTCGGCCAACGCCTGGCTGCGCACCGAGCCGGCCGCGCTGCTGGGAGCGGACCGGGACGCGGAACTCGTGTCCGCGGCACGGACGTTGCTGGACGGGGAGTGACGGTGCCGAACGTACCCCCGCCCGCCGCGCTGCCCGGCACGCCCACGAAGGTGACGCTGCCCGAGGGCACCTCGCTGTTCCGGGTGCACGCTTCAGCCCTCGCCGGTGCCGCGTTCAACCCCGTCCCGGCCGGCCGGCTCTACGGCGGCGGGCGCTTCGACGCGACGGAGGACCGGCCCTACACCTATCTGTACGCGGGGCTCGCGCCCGCGGCAGCGGTCTGCGAGTCGCTGCTGCGATCGGTGCCGTTCGCCGCGGACGGCGGGCCCCGGCTGCTGCCGCGCACCGGCATCGCCCGCAAACGCTGCACGTTCCTGCGCCTGGCCACCGACGTCACGGTGGTGTCGCTGATGTCGGGCGCCGACCTCGCGGCGGTGGGGCAGGACTCCTGGCTGGTGCAGGCCGAGGCCGCCGAGTACCCGTGGACGCGGAACTGGGGGCACTGGATCCGCGACCGGACCGAGCCGTGGGCGCAGGGCTTCGTCTGGCCGTCCAAGCGGGAACCCGCCGACCGGGTCGTGATCCTGTTCGGTGACCGGTGCGCGACGGACACGGTGACCGAGTGCGAGCCGGCCGTCGACTTCGGCACTCCGGACGGCGAGGACTGGCTGAACACCGTCCTCGCGCCCTACCACGCGCGCCTCGCGCCTTGATCCGGCGGTCAAAAGGGCGAACCGGCTTGCTGTTCCGGCCGGTTGCCGTCCGGGATGACCGTGCGCAGCGGGATCGTACGTGTCGTCCACTGGCCCGGTGCCTGCGGGCGGGCCTCCCCCAGGTCGCGGTCGCCCCGGCCGGGCGGCGTGAGACGCAGAACGGTGTGCGCGCCGGGCCGGTGGGCACCGCGATCGCCGGAGGCGTCCAGGTTCCAGGGCGGCAGGTGGAAGGGGGAGGTGTTCAACTCGCCCTCCGAGACGATGAGTTTGAGCCAGTCCCGCACCTCTGCTCCGGGGCGGGCCCGGTGCGCGGGCACGGACAGTGCCACCGGCCGGTCGTCCAGCGCGAAACCGGTACGGCCGGGGCCGATGAAGTGGCCCGGGTACAGGTCCGTGTGGGCGGCGTGGCTGTCGGTGAGGTTCAGCAGGACGCACCACAGGGTCCGGGTCGCCGAGCGGTTGTGGAGGCGGATGGACAGCCAGGGTTCCCGCGGGCGGCCGGTCGGCGCGTGGCCGTAGCGGCAGACGATCTCCCCGCTGCCGTCCGGGAGGAGGGGGCCTGGCCGGTCGGAGCTCCAGGGCCCGTCGTAGGTCCAGGGGAGGATCTCGACGCGGACCAGGTCCTTCAGCGGTGACGACGGGTTGTCCAGGGTGAACAGCTGGTGCCAGCGTGTGAGGTGGTGCAGGCAGTCGGCGACACGGCGGGCGTCCTCGCGCCCGTCGAGCGGCAGCGGCGGTACGGCCGCCGAGCCGTCGCGCCGCACGACACCGGCCTTCAGGCCCCCGTCCCGGTCCGGGGACACGACGACGCGCAGCAGGTGGCCCGCAGCCGAAGCCGGGTCGTCGGTCAGCCGGAGCAGGGGTGCCGGACCGCCCCCGGGACCCGACGATGCGATGACCTCCCGGAGCAGTGCGGCCGCCGCGCGGGCCGCGGCGGAGCCGTCCGGTGTCTCGATACGGACGCGGGTGGGCGGCAGGGCGAGCGCCGACAGCGCCACCGGATGGGCCCGCCGCCGGTCGGGCTCCGGGCCGACGGGGCCCACCTCGGCACGGTCGGCGTGCACGGCCCGCACTCGTACGACGCGTGGTGAGGCTCCGGGTGCGGTGACGGTGAACTCGGTGCCGTCGGGGTCGTGGGCGGACAGCCCGTGCACGCGGCCGCAGTCGACCTCCCAGCCGTGCGGCCCGTGGCGCAGCAGGTGCGGGGCGCGGGTACGGGCCACCGTTCCGCCGAGGAAGGGCCGGTCGGCGGGGCCCCCGGGGGCGGGCGGGAACAGGACCGGGTGCTGGTCGGCGCGCTCGGTCTGGACCGCGCAGTGAGCGGCGGCCAGGACATCGCGGTAGGTCGCGCCCGGTCCGGCCGCCCGCACCGCCGCCAGCAGAGCGTGCGTGAACACTCCGTGCGGGACGCCGTCGAAGTCCCTTTCGTAGGACAGCTCGTCGAGCCGGCCGGCGGCGAGCAGCACATGGCGGGCCGTGGACGTGCCGGCAGCCCCGGTCAGTCCCCGCTGTGCGGCAGGCGCCTGCCACCAGGTCGCGGGTGGGGCGTAGCGCGCGATCACTCCCGCCGGAACGGATGCACGGGTCGCGCCGCCCGAGAAGCAGCAGTCCAGGACGGCCGCCACGTGAGCGCCCCGCGCGGCGACCTCCTCCAGCAGTCCGCCCAGCTCCTTGTCGACGAGCGGCCGGCCGCCCTCGCGCGGGCTGTCGGCGCAGACCAGCGCCTGGTAGCGGCCGGTGGCCTCGGTGCGCCGGTGCAGAGGCAGGACGGCTTCGAAGTCGGTGCCGTGACCGGAGAACCAGAACAGCGCCGTGTCACCGGGGCCGGCGGCCCCGAGGTGATCGCGGAGGGCGGTGACCACACCGTCGGTGGTGGCTTCGCCGTTCCTCAGCAGGCGGGGCTCGAACGGTTCCCGTGCCAGCGCCCCGAGCAGAGCGGCCGCCGCTTCCACGTCGTTGACGGCGCCCCTCAGTCCCCGCTGGGGAGCGGGATAGTCGTCGATCCCCACGAACAGCGCGTACACAGTCCCCATGGCGGGAGTCTCCCAGAAGCGGCCCCGCGCGTCCGGGTGCAACCGGGTTGCGGGCAGGGCGAGTTGCGGTGGCAGTCGGTCCGAGCCGGTCGCGTCACCCCCTCACTGGCCGAGGTGGGTGAAGCCCGCCCACCCCCGCAGGTCGTCGGGGTCCACGGTGCCGGCCTGGCGGGCCAGTTCGGGCGGCATGGAGGCGGGAGGACGCCGGTCGGGGTCGAGCATCCACAACTGGGCGAGCCGCAGTGCCACGGCCGGGCGCGCACCCTCCGCGTTCAGGTAGTGGTGCACCATGAACATCAGGTACGACGTGGCCGCGTCCGGCACCGGCCACAGCGAGCCCAGCACCGACCTGGCCCCCTCCACGAGGAACGCCGTGGACAGCGTGAACGCCTCGTCGTAGCCGCGCCCGGAGACATGGGTGGTGCAGGCGGCCAGCGACACCAGCCCCAGCCGGCCGGGCCGGTTGCGGTGCTGAGCACGCTCGGTGAGCTGTTCGGCGGCCAGGGTGCCGCCCGCGAGGTGCAGCCGCGCGGTGCGGGCCGCCGCGTCCCGGGGTACGTCGGCGTGACAGGCCAGGTGCAGCACCCCGCCCGGGGACAGACCGCGCAGCCGCAGCCAGCCGAGCACCTGTGCCGGAGTGCCGGTGCCGCTCGACGTGCCCGACTCGTGCCGGCCCAGGTACGGCGCGCCGCGGTAGAAGGCGGCGTGCAGGGCGGCGGCCTCCCGGCCCGCGTGGGGCAGGTCCCCGGTCGGGTTGCCGACGACCAGGCCCGGTGCGTCGCGGGGAACCGGCTCGCGGGCGACGACCTCGCAGAACAGCCGGGCCGAAGCGGCATACGAGATGACGGCGTCCTGGACGGCGTACCGGTACCGGCCGCCCGGCGCAGGTCTGCGGGCCGCGTGCCAGGGTACGGCGGCGAGGTGTCCCATCGGCACCAGCACGACCTTGGGGGGTTGGGTGGCGCCCTCGGCCCGCAGGTGCGCGAGGAGCGGTTCCAGCACGGCCTGCGACGCCCAGTCACAGAGGTCTTCCAGCGTGCGGCGTCCGATGTCCCGGCCGCCGGCGGACGGCGGCGGCCCCGCGTCGGCGGGCCCCATGTCCCGGTCCGCGGGGGTCGGGCCCGGGCCGAGGTAGGAGGTGAGCGCGGGCGCGTCGGCCGTCAGCTGTGCCAGGTACAGCAGGCTGGTGCGGCCGTCGGCGTGGACGGTGACGGCCGAGCCGCCCTGGCCGGATCCCGTCCGCTCGCCTGGCACCAGGTACACCATCGCGTCCGCTCCGGTACGGCGCAGTGCCGTGGCGATGTCACGGAGGGAGGGCGGGTTGAGCAGGTCGCCGGGACGAGTGAGCGGCCCCGTCGTACCGGCACCGTCGGCCGGCGGACCGGAGATGGCATCGTCGGTGCCCGACGCGAGGTCCTCGGTGCCCGACACGAGGCCATCAGTACCGGACACGAGATCGTCGGTGTCGGACGTGAGGCCGTCCGTGCCGGCCAGGACCCGTAGCGCCCGGTACCGCAGGTCGCCGGAGATGTCACCGGCCGGTGCGAGGTCATCCGCGCCGGCCGCCGTACGCCACTCGGCGGCGAGGTCGGGGCGGCCCGCGGCCGTCAGCCGTTCCGGTACCGTGCCGGCCGCCGAGGCCGCGTGCAGGACGAGTCCGCGGCCGGAGTCCAGTGCCCGCACCGCTTCGTCCGGGCAGCCGTCGGCGATGCACCAGCGGGCCACCGTCAGGGCATGGGCGGCGGACAGGGAGAGGGCCTCGGTCGTGTACTGCGCACGGGACTGCAGCAGGACCTGCCAGGCGTGACCGCGCAGGGCCCGCAGCCCGGCCGCGCGGCTGCGGGCGAAGTGGGCGGCCGGGTCGCCGCGTCCGGCCAGGCCGGCCGTGCGGTAGGCGTCGGCGAGCTGCATGACTGCCAGCGCCCATCCGGAGTGGCCCGGATGGGTCAGCAGCCGCACGGCCGTCTCGGACCAGCGGACGGCTTCGTCCAGGTCGGTCTCTTCGCGGCCCGCACGGTATCTGCGCAGCCGGAGCAGGGCCAGGGCCTGGGCGAACCGGAACCGATTCCCTCCGTCGGCGCGGGGATGCGGCGGTGCGAGGGCTTCCTCCAACAGTGCGATGGCGTCGTCGATCCGGCCGGCCTCCCGGCCTTCCAGGACCCGCAGGCCCAGTGCGAGACCGGCCAAGCCCCGGGCCTCGGCACGGTCCGCCGGTGGCAGCGGCACCGATGCGTACCGAACCCGGTCGATGTCGATGTCCTCGGACGGCGGCTCGGCTCCGGGAGCGAGGAAGCGCTGGGCGGAGGTCAGCGCGTCGAGCAGGGCGGCCGCCCTGGTCCGTAGGGCGTCGTCGGCGGGGAGCCTGTCCCGGGCGTCGCGCAGGTCGGCCGCCGCCGCGGCCAGCCCGGCGACGTCGTGCACGGCGAACGCCTGGCGTGCCCTGATCAGGGCGTGCTGCACCGCCGCGCACACACGCGTGTACGCCGTCACCGACTGATCGGCGCGCAGGACGGCCAATGCGGCGGCGGCCTCGGCGAGGGCGTCCTGCGTGCCCCGCACCTGTGCCCGGAAAGAGAGCGCGTTGACGCGCCAGACCTCCCGGTTGCCACGCAACACGGCGTCCTCCGCCGCGTCGTCCGTCCCCGCGTCGGTGTCCGTCATGGCGAGGGCGATGTCGAAATGCTCCAGCGCGACCTCGACCCGCTCCAGGTCGTGGGTCTGACCGGCCTCGGTCATCACCGCCTGTCCGGCCACCATGTGCAGGCTCGCCCGCACGGGGTCGTCCTCGGGCAGGGCGTCCATGGCCGCGCGGATCCGCTCCCGCACCTCCTCGGCGGTGGGCCGGATGCCCAACTCGCCGAGGAAGGGCGCGAAGAAGGCCATCAGCATCAACGGCAGCCGGCGCAGGGCGGGCACCGCGGCCGTGTGCTCGCAGCGCTCGATCACCCTCTGCAGGTCCTCGCCCCCGGATCCGACACCCGTCAGACCCAGCGATGGCAGCTCCCCCGCCCCGTCTTCGCCGGTCTCCTGTCCGCTCGTGCCCGGCTCGGCCATGGTCTGTCGCAGGGCCTTCGCCGCCTGCCGGCCCGCGTGGACGACGGGGTCGCCGGGCACGTCCGGCAGATGTCCCGCGCGTACCCGTACCTCTCTGACGTAGCCGCGGGTGGCTTCCACGAAGTGCCGTAACCGGGGCGGGCACGCCGCGAGGGTGTCGGTGTACGCGTCCTCCGTGGCGCGCAGCGCCTCCGCGTCGAGCGTGCCGAGCCCGACCAGTTGCCATCCGGCGGCCAAGGACATCAGGGCGATCCAGCGGTCGGGGGCGTCCACGGGCCACCGCTCGGCCACCTGCCGCAACACGGCGAGCGCCCGTGACGCGTCCTCGGACCGCGTCTGCTCCCCGGCCCGTTCGCACAGCAGCATGCCGTACTTCCTCAGCAGCGGCAGCGGGAGTTCCGCCAGCTCGGGGCTGTCGAGCGGCAGCCGGTCCAGGTGCGCCAGGGCGAGCGCGGCGTCGGCGCGGTCGCGGTGTTCACGAGCGTCCGGCAGACGCAGGAGCAGGATCCGGGCGAGCTGGACGCGGGCGATCGGGAACCAGGCGTCCTCGCACTCGGTGGACTCCTCCCCCTCCTTCACTGCCCGCCGGATCTCGGCGAGCGCCCGGTCACAGTCGGCGGTGGCGCCGGTCAGGTCGTAGCGGCGGGCGTATTGCCGGCCGTAGTGGAAACGGAAGAAAGCCTGCTGGCCCATGGGCTCGGGCACGCCGTCGAGTGCCTCGCCGAGTTCCGTGATCGCGGCGTCGAGGTCGGCCGGGTCGTTCAGGCAGCAGTAGCGGGCTCCGTAGGCGACGCCCAGCCGGGCGCGGACCTGACGGGTGATCTCCTCGCCCGGGGCGAGGACGGCCGCGGCGGTCTCCAGGTGCCGGACGGGCTCCACCAGGAGGTCGGCCTGCTGCTGCGGGGACATCCCCGGGTCCGAGGCCGCCTCGTAGCGGTACCAGTGCAGTTGGCCGAGGATGCCGCGCCATTGGGGTGCGTCGAGGTGGCCGGGGTCGTCGCCGAGCGCCTGGTCGACGGCGGCGATCGCGGCTTCGAGATCGCGGGGATCGCCCTGGCGGGTCGCCAGCTCCGCGAGCCACAGGGCCGTCATCACCCGCGTCGCCGAGGCATCGGGGTCACCGCCCGGCGGGTGCCCGGCCAACTCGGCACGAGCCTTGGCGACCCATTCCCTCAGCTCCTCGTCCGACACTCCACCGAGGTCCCCGTCCGCCTGGTCCCGTTCGGCACCGCCGTCCCGCATCCCCGTACTCCGTCCCGCATCCCCGAACGCCGTCCCGGAGCGGCTTCGCCCCCGAAGACCAGTGAACCTCAACCGCTCGATTTTTACGGGTAGTCGGCGGGTCGTCCTCCGGGTGAATCCCGGGTCTTGACGGTCTTCGAACCACTGGGACGCCCTGTTCCTGTCCGGGCGGCGCGCGGACGGACGCAGCGGCTGCCGTCGAGGCGTGCCGTACTCGATGCCGGTGACCAGCAGGTGACGCGCGGGGGGCGCGGGCGGCGCGGGGTGCTCCGTGCCGGTCACGCGCGGGAGGCGAGGTGCCGCCATTCGTTCCATGTGTCGAGCCGCTTCCGATAGGCCGCCTCGACCACCGGATAGGGGTAGGTGCCGAGGAAGAGCCGCAGGGGTGGTTCGTCGGTGTCGACGAGTTCGAGGACGACGGCGGCGGTGCCTCGCGCGTCCTGGGGTGTGCGGGCGGACGCACCGGCCCGGCGCGCGGCGCGGACGGGTTCGTAGGCGGGCAGCGGCTCGGTGTGCACCGCGGAGGCGCCCGACCAGTCGGTGCCGTAGGGGCCGGGTTCGACGAGGGTGACGTTGATGCCGAACGCAGCGACCTCCTGGGCCAGGGCTTCGCTCATCCCCTCCAGGGCCCACTTGGAGGCGTTGTACAGCCCGAGCGTGGGGAAGGCGGCGAGACCGCCGAGGCTGGAGACCTGCAGGATGTGGCCGCTGCCTTGGGCCCGCAGGTACGGCAGGGCCGCCTGCGTCACCCACAGCGGGCCGAACAGGTTGGTGTCGAGCTGCGCGCGGGCCTGTTCTTCGGTGGTTTCCTCGACCATGCCGAACAGGCCGTAGCCCGCGTTGTTGACGACCACGTCGAGGCGGCCGAAGACCTCGGCGGCCCGCCGCACCGCGGCGGTCACGGCGGAGCGGTCGGTCACGTCGAGGCGGAGCGGGAGGACGGCGTCCCCGTGGGCGTCGCGGAGGGGCCGCAGGGTGTCGAGGTCACGTGCGGTGGCGGCGACGCGGTCGCCGCGGTCGAGAGCGGCTTCGGCCCAGATACGGCCGAAGCCGCGGGACGCGCCGGTGATGAACCAGGTCTTCATGGCATCGAGCCTGCGCCGTTCGCGCCTCGGCAGCCAGCACCCTTACAGGGTTACCCTCGCATCATGGCGGCCGACAATCTTCTGGGAGACTTCCTCAAGGCCCGGCGTGGACGGGTCGCTCCGGCGGACGCGGCGATACCCGCCGGCGGACGCCGCCGGGTGGCAGGACTGCGCCGGGAGGAACTGGCACGGCTCGCCGGAATCAGCGAGCCGTACCTGGTCCGGCTCGAACAGGGCGTCGACCGGCACCCCTCACCCCAGGTGCTGCGCTCCCTCGCGCAGGCGCTGAGGCTGGACGCCGACGCCTGCGCCCACCTGCACGCCCTCGCCGGTCCCGGCCCCGTGCCGCCGTCACGGACCGAAGTCTCCGCGGACGTGCACCGGCTGCTCGACGCGTGGGCGGACCGCCCCGCGTACGTCCGCGACCGGGGCTTCGACGTACTGGCGGCGAACAAGAAGGCCCGTGCGCTCGCCCCGATGTACGAGCCCGGGAGCAACCTGGTCCGAGCGGTGTTCCTCGACCCGGCGTCCCGCCGGCTCTTTCCCGACTGGGCGGAGGTGGCCGCGCAGACCGCAGCGGCCCTGCGCGCCGAAGCCGACCCACGCGACCCCGGGACCGTCCGCCTGGTCGCCGAGCTGGAGACGGACGAGGAGTTCCGTCGTCTGTGGCTGCGGCACGAGCCACGGCCCGCCCGGGACGAGCTCAAGCGCTTCACGCACCCGGTCGTCGGCGGCCTCGTCCTGCGCAGGCAGGCGCTCACCGTCGGCGGCGCCGAGCAACAGGTGATCATCGTGTACCAGGCGACGGCCGGAAGCCCGTCCGAAGCGGCCCTGGCGGCTCTTGCCTGACGCGCCGGGCGGCTGCGCTCCTGCTCGTCGTGGGTGGACGGGGTGATCCCAGCCCGAGTGCGGACCGGGGCTGAACCTACGTCGCCGACACGCTTGCCGCGTTCCCGGCGCGAAGACGCTGACCGAGGAAGAGAGCCGCGCGGTCCAGTGCCTCGTCCGCCTCGTCCAGGATGCCGGCGAACGACTGGAAAACGTGCGGCACGTCGGCGGTGACGTCCAGGATGACGTCCACCCCGACCGCCCTCCCCCGCGCGGCAAGGCGCGTGGAGTCGTCCAGCAGGATCTCGTTCGTGCCCACCTGGATCAGCATGGGTGGGAAGCCGGTCAGGTCGGCGAGGACGGCCGGGCTGAGCAGGGGCTGGTGGGGGTCGGCTCCCGCCAGGTACATGGCCCCGGTGTGTTCAACGGCCTTACGGGTGAAGATCGGGTCGATGCCTTCCTTGGTGTCCATGCTCTCGCCCGTGCGGGTGGCGTCGAGGCCAGGGGAGAACGCCACGATGGCGGCGGGCAGTGGGAGGCCCGCGTCACGGGCGGCGAGGCAGGTGGTGACGGTGAGGCCGCCGCCGGCCGAGTCGCCGGCGAACGCGATGGTCGAGGGGTCCATTCCTGTGTCGAGGAGGGCGCGGTAGGCGTTCAGGGTGTCTTCGATCGCGGCCGGGAACGGGTGCTCGGGGGCGAGCCGGTAGTCCACCGAGTACGCCGTGAAGCCGGTCCTGGCCACGAGCTGTCCCGTCAGCGGCAGGGCGGTCTCGGGGGAACCGAACACAAAGCCGCCGCCGTGGAAGTACAGGATCGTCCCGGCGCGGGGTCCGTTGCCCGGCTCGACATGCAGGGCGGAACGGTTGCCGAGCGTCGTCTGTGTGACGCGGATGCCGTCGGGCACGATCATCCGGGCCATCAACGCCTTGAAACCGGCACGCAGTTCCTCGACCGACCGGGGACCCTCGGGTCGCGGCTGCCGCATCATCGCGTCGATCCGGGCACGCTGTTCCTTGCTCATGGGTATGCTCCCGCCGTAGGTAGCTTCCACTACACTATATGCCATGGCATATAAGTTGAGCGGTGACGGAGTCGACCTCCCCGGCTTCTTCTCCGATCTGGTCCGCTGCGAGACGCGTCTGTACAACGCCCTCAACGACCGTCTCCGCGAGCGGCACGGAATCGTCACCTCGCAGTTCGAGTTCCTGCGCTACCTGCGCGACCACCCCGGGGCCCGCGTGGCGGACCTCGCCGCCGAGTTCGCCATCGGCGTCGGCGCGACCAGCAAGAGCGCCGACCGCCTGGAGAAACAGGGATGGATCGTCCGGCAGCCGAATCCGTCCGATCGCCGCTCCTCCCTGCTGGCCCTGACCGCCGACGGCTCCCAACTCGCCGACGCGGCGGAGGAAACCTTCACCGACACACTCGCCGCGCTGATCGGAGACACACTCGACGGCTCCTCGGCCGCGGCCGCCGTCCGGGCCCTCTCGAAATTGCGCTCCGTACTCGAACGCGACCAGATCGGCACGCCCACAGGCTGACGGCCCCCCGGTCCCGGGCGGGCGGACACACCCGGCCTCCGGCCCGCACGGGGACAACACCTTGCCGGAGTCCCGCCGGCACAGCAGGAACCCGGTGAGGGTTCGGAGAGGTGCGGTGTTCACCAGGGCTTTGTGATGCCTCAGTTCGCCAGGTGGCAGGCAACGGCGGCCGTCAAGGGGGCCGCCGGTGCGGTAGAAGCCGCGGTCGCCGTAGAGTCCCGGGCGGAAGGTGGTTGCAGCGGAGATCACCATGCAGTGGATCAGGACGTCCTGGACGAACCACTCCAGGGGCGGTAAGGCCGCTGCCGTCAGGAATGCGGCGCCAACGGGGTTCCTGGTGTCACCGGTGCCGGCTTCCTTCGCCCAGGTCATCCGGATGTCCGCCTACGTCGCCGTCAACAACCTCGCGTGAACGCCTACGAAGTGCACCGGGCCCTGGCCGTTCCGGCGCGGGAGTTGGCAGCGGCCTGCCGGGCGCGGTGCGTCGGTCAGTCGGTCGGGTGGGCGCCCGGTGTGTGGCCGAAGGTGCGCCGGAAGACGTCGATGAACGCGCTGACCGACGACCAGCCGCACCGGTGTGCCACGGTGGTCACCGGTTCCTTCTCGGCCAGCAAGATCAGCGCGCGCTGAAGCCGCAGCTGGGTGCGCCACTGGGGAAAGGTCATGCCGAGGTCGCTGCGGAACAGCCGGGACAGCGTGCGGTCGCTCGCGCCGACCCGGCGGCCCAGCTCGGCAAGGGTGCGGGGGTCGGCCGGATCGGCCAGCAGGATCTCGCACAGCGCACGCAGCAGCGGTGTGGCCGGCGTGGGCAGGTGCAGCGGTTCCTGGGGAGAGGCCCGTAGTTGGTCGAGCAGTACCGCGCGCAACCGGGTCCGTTCCGGGCTGTCGTCGTCGGGTGTGTGGGTGTAGGCGATGATCAGTTCACGCAGCAGCGGACCGACGGCCAGCACGGTCGGTGCGTCGAGGTTGAGGGGGTTCTCGGCCGCGGGCAGTCCCACCAGATGCAGTTCGAGTTCGCCGTGGGCCTGGTGCGCATGGACGACGCCGGCGGGTACCCAGATGGCGCGGGTGCCCGGGGCGACCCAGGAGCCCGCGCTGGTCGTGACGGCCAGCACTCCTCGCCCGGCATAGACGATCTGGTGGTCGTCGTGCCGATGGGCGTCGATCGCGCCGCCGGGTGCCAGCCGCTGGGTGCGCGTCGGAGCGACCGGCTCATGGCGGATTTCCGTCATCATCCGGCAGTTTATCGGAAGCGCGACACGAAGACGGGTCCGGACCATGGTGGGGTGCGAAGGAATGCGTCGATCACCCTGCTGTCCGTCGGGCACGCCTGCGTCGACATCTACCAAGGTGCCGTGGCGGCCCTGGTGCCGTTCCTCATCGACGAACGCGCCTACCCCTACGTGGTCGCCTCGGGCATCGTGCCGGCCGCCTCGCTGCTGTCCTCGGTGGCGCAGCCGGTGTTCGGCGCGCTCACCGACCGCTGGGGCCATGCCCTGGCTGCTGCCGGCCGGCACCTTGCTCGGCGGTGTCGGCATCGCGCTGAGCGGACTGGGCGGCTCGTACGCGCTCACGCTCGTGTGCGTCGCGCTCTCGGGCCTCGGCGTGGCCGCCTACCACCCGGAATCCGCCCGTGTCGCCCACATCGCCGGCCAGGGCAGCCACCGGGCCATGGGCTGGTTCTCCACCGGTGGGACGATCGGCTTCGCGCTGGCCCCGCTCATGGTCTCCGCCGTGGTGGCCTCCGGGGCACTGAGCCGGACGCCGCTGCTGGTGCTGCCGGCCCTCGCCGGTGCCATGTTGTGCCTGCCCGTGGTGCGCGACCTGCGGCAGTGGCAGGCCGACGGAGCCGGTACGTCGGTGCCGGCCGGAAGCGACGACATCGCCTCCTTCGTGAAGCTGTCCTTGGCCGTGGTCTTCCGGTCGATCGCGTTCGCAGGTCTGAGCACCTTCGTCGCGCTTCTGGGCGGCGGCGCGGCCGTCGGGACCGCGGCCCTGACCGTGCTCTACGGAGGCAGTGCGATCGGCTCGGTGCTGGGCGGATTTCTGGCGAGCCGCTGGCACCGGGTGCCGGTCTCCCGCTGGTCGTACCCGATCTCGTCCGTGACCATCGCGGGGGTGGTGTGGGTACCGGGCCCGGCGGTCTACCTGTTCGTGGCCCTGGCGTCGGTGAGCTTGTACGTGCCCTTCTCGCTTCAGGTCACGCTCGGCCAGGACTACTTGCCCTCCCGGCCGGGCACCGCCGGCGGGATCACCCTCGGTCTGAGCGTCAGCGCCGGTGGCCTGGCCAGTCCCGTCATCGGCGGCCTCGCCGACGCCACGTCCCTGCGGACCGCCCTGGTGCCGCTCGTCCTGATGCCTCTGCTGAGCCGAATGTTCTTCCGCGACCTGCCCGAACCCGCCGCACCGCCGGACCCGCGTCAACACCACGTCGGATTCGACAAGCGCCATGTCATTGCTCACCGAAGGACGATCTGATGGACATGCAGACCCTTGTGATTCACGCCGCTAGGCAGACTGCGGCCGCCGCGCACGCGGTGAACCCTCCGCTGGTACGCACCTCGACCACCGTGTTCGACTCGTACGACGCCTACAAGCGGGCGCAGAGCGAGCTGGTCTTCGACGGTCCGCGCTACGGCAGATCCGGCACGTCGACGACCTTCGAGCTGCAACGTGCCATGGCCGAGCTCGCGAACGCCGAGACGTGCGTCGCGACCGGCAGCGGGCTGGCGGCGATCACCGCCGTGCTCGCCGCACACGCGGGTCCCGGACGCCACATCCTGGTGAGCGCGGGCGTGTACGGGCCCACCCGGGTCTTCTGCGACAAGGAACTGGTGCCGTCCGGAACGGACGTGGAGTACTTCGCCCACGACGCCGACGTATCGGCCCTGCTGCGCGACACGACGAGCCTCGTGTTCGTGGAGACCCCCGCGTCGCTGACGATGGAGATGTGGGACGTACCCGCCATCTGCGCGGCGGCGCACGACCGAGGCGTCCCCGTCGCATGCGACGCGACCTGGGGAACACCGGTCTTCTTCGACGCGCACGCGCTCGGGGTCGACATCTCCGTCCATGCCGCGACCAAGTTCATCAACGGCCACTCCGATCTCCTGCTCGGACTCGTCACCGGAACCTTCGACGCCCTGGCCGGCGTTCGCGCCTACTGTGACCGCAGCGGCACCCATGCCGCCCCGGACACCTGCTGGCTGACACTGCGCGGACTGCGCACACTGGCCGTGCGCATGGAACGCCACCAACGCTCGGCCCGCACCGTCGCACAGTGGCTGCGGTCACAGCCCAGGGTTCAGCGCGTCCTCTTCCCCGCGCTCGAAACCGATCCCGGTCACAAGCTGTGGCGCTCGCAGTTCTCCGGTGCGGCAGGTCCGTTCACCGTCGAGCTGGCCCCGTGCAGCGAAGCGACGTTCACCCGGTTCATCGACCGTCTCTCCCTGTTCAGCCTCGGCACGAGCTGGGGCGGGTTCGAGAGCCTGGTCATGCCCGCCGTACCCCACCATCTGCGGGCCCTCGCCATCCCGGCGGACGCGCCCCGACTGGTTCGCCTCCACATCGGACTGGAAAACCCCCGAGACCTCTGCGACGACCTGGCCTCGGCACTTACCGCTTGAACGGAGCCGGACGGGCCAGGCGGCCTGGCGGTGCCGTGCGATGGGGCGGCGACAGCCGGCCAGCCGGGGCCCGTCCCCGCGCCGGGGCGGCGGGTCGCCTGCCGCGGACGGCGGGCCGCCGCCCGGCGCGGAGACGGCTACCGGCCTGAGGGGACGGCCGGGCCGAGGCGCCGCTGCGGTTGCTCCCCGCCACGGCCGCGCAGGGATACGTCCGTCTCGGTGAGAACGCGGTGGACGAACCCGTACGACCGGCCGTAAGCCTCGGCGATGGCCCGGATGGACCTCCCGCCCTCGTACTGCTCCTTCATCTCCCGCGCGAGCTTCTCACGCGCCGCACCAGTGATCTGTTCACCCTTCCGCACAACTCGTCTCCTTCCGTGATCCGTTCCCCGGTCTTGATCGTCGTGTACCCCGGAAACGGCACGACGCCTCCGACCGTCGCGTTCCTCCGCCGGCGGCCACCGCACGAGAGCGGCTCCCGCGACATCTGCTACGCGCCGTTCACTCCGGCGCTGACACGCCGGCCAGAGCTTTCCGGACCTCATCTGCGGGGAAGGGAGTGCGCCTCGTCTCCGTAACGAGTCGATGGGCGAAGTCGTCCATGACGGCGGCGTGCGGGGCATGTCGATCGATGATCGCCGTGATTCCGGGAGAAACACCGTCGGGGCGGCGGCCTGCGATCCATTCGCGCAGAAAGGTTGCGAATTCCGTGTCGCCGCGCAGGGCCTGGGGCAAGTGATGGCGCAGCAGATGCCACGGTGCGTAACATCGGTCGTACACGAGGTGATCAGCAAGAAAGGCCGCTTCTTGAGCCGAGAGCTCGAAGTGGCGGCTGAGTGCGAGCCCGAAGTCCGCGAAGTACACCTGTCGGCCGTCGGTCAGCAGGTTGGCGAAGTGTGCGTCGAAGTGCACCAGCCCACGTGAACTCATGAACTCGGTTCCTCGCAACAGGGCGTCTTCCACCCACAGGTAGGAGGAGTCACCTTTGGGCTCCGTACCAGCCGCCCCACTTGGGTCGTTGAGCCAGGCCGCGAGTGTCCGAGGCACGTGCTCCAGGAAGAGCACCAGGCTGAGGGAGGACTTTCCGATGGCTTCCAGCCGATGACGTACGGCAGGCGATCCCTCCCAATGCGCGACGGCCCCCTCGACGCCTCCGAACTCGTCAGCGAAGTCAGCTGGAGGCCGGTCCGGCAGAACCCGCCAGTGATACATGAGCGGAAAACCGGCGAACTCACCCTTCAGCACCCAAGTGGTGGTCATGACGTGGGCGGCCAGTTCCCGCCAAGCCCCGAACCCTGCCGAACCCACCCCGTACTGGTAGTAGAGAGGGAGTTCGAACAGGTTGGCGGTGGAGCGCACATGCTCCGGCCGCGACTCGATGTCCGTCAGTGGGATCCGCTTGACGAAGACAGGCAGTCCCGCGACCTCCATCTCGCCCCGTCTGCCACCGATGCCCGAGCCCAGTGCCGGAGCGGCAGCCACCGCGTCGCCGAGCCTTCGGTCGCTGAGCAACGAGAGCTGTGCTCCTACGGTCGCATGGGCGGATACACGCGCGGCAAGTAGTGGCTCGGTCTTGTCCATGGGTAGCTCCTGCCTGACATCACATCGACCGCCGCCGATCATGCCAGGACGAGGAGGACCAGCAACGTGCCTGCTGTGAGCGCTGTCCCCACCCCGGCGAAGAGCAGGTGGAACGGCTTGGAATCCCAGCCTCGGATCTCGAAGCGGCGGGGATTGTCCGGGTCGTACAGGACCGTGACGGAGCTTCCGGTGCCGAAGCCGGGGAGAACGGTGCCGCGGCCGAACGCGGAAGGGTATGTGCACGCGCGTCCGTCCCGGGTGGTCCAGGCGACGACCGGGTGGTGGTACTTGGCTCCGTCGTCGTCCCGCCTGGTGTCAAGACGTACGACTCGCCCCACCGCGGTGATTCCGTTGCGGCGAAGCGCGCCGGCGCGGCGAAGTCCGTACACGCCGACGCCGAGGAAACTCACCCCGATCACCATCGGTATGAGCAAGAAGAGCCATTCATGTTCCATGTGGTGTCCGACGTCCCGGCGGCCTCATTGGTTGCCGTTCTGGCAGAGGTTCGCCTCTGTGGCCTTGCCGGGCATGGACATGGCCTCCGCCGCAGATCAGGGCGGCGCTCCAGGAGCCTGCTGAGCGCCGGGCCGGTCCGTCGGCACGATGGGAAGCCCTCTGGATGTCGACGGCGCTCCCAAGGGTCGGGGCCAGTCGGCTTCGTGGCACCGCGCGTAGGGGAACGCGGTGCCACGGAGCGCACGTGAACGCCTCGCCAGAGCGAGGCGAAGGGGGTGACCGGCTGTCAGTCCTTGAGCTTGTACTCGCAGGGCTTGGGCGACTTGCCGTCCTGGTTGTCAGCGACCTGCTTGCCGTCGACCTTGATCGTGCACGGGGCCGGCTTGAGCATCCCGTCCGGGCCCTTGACCGAGCCGGGCACCACCGACACCAAGACGCCGACCTTCAGCTCGGCACCCTCCAGCTGCATGGACTCCGTCTTGGTCCAGGGCAGCGTCACCTGTTCGAAGTGGTTGCTGTTGCCATTCCACATGATCTGGGCCGCGCCCGTGCCGCCCACCTCGAAGACCACCTGATGCGGAGCACCCTTCGTCCCCGACGCGGAGCCCTTCGCCTCGCCGCTCGCCGAGGTGCTCGGTGAAGCCTCGTTCGTCTTGGCCGGGCTGGCGTGCTTCTTCTCGCTGCCACACCCGGTCATCACGACCGCCGCCGCGAGCAGACTGATGGTGAGGGTTGCTGTCTTGCGCATGTGCGTATCTCCCCGTTGTCGAAGATCATTGTTGGTGCAGTAGAAGACCGTAGATCATGGCGTCACGCGGGTGGATACCGCCTCCCTCGGGCCGGCGCGCTGGTCACAGGGCGTTTCTGGCTACTCGCTCGCGCCGCCGCGCCACTCGCGCTGCTCGCCTCGGCCCTGCCGGGCGGGCCGCGCCCGGAGACGGTGACGGGCGCCTGGTGGGCACGCCTGCCCGCCTCACTCGCGATGCGCCGCGACGACGGTTCGCCTGGTACCGGCGCTGCGCACCCGTCGCGGCCCACCCGGCCGACCCGGCCGACCCGGCCGACCCGGCCGACCGCCGCGGCTACCGGCGGGTTCGACGTGGCTCCGGCGAGCCCGCCATCTGCACGTCCCCGCCTCCGCCGACACGCACCCCGCCCACCCCGCGGGGAGTGGGTCGGCGGCCCGCGGTCTCGCGGCAGTGATCTCGGCGGCGGGCGCGGAGGAGCTGTCGGCGACCTCTGTACGGCCGAGCGGGGCACACACATCATGGACCCGCGCACCGGGCGGCCGACGGTGCCGAACCTGGCCGTGGTAACCACGTCGGCCCGGCTGACCTGGACAGACTGCCGGGCCACGGTGCCGTTCGCGATGGGCTCGTGGGCGGGCCCGGCATGGCTGGAGCCCTGCCGGGAGGGGAGCGCTGCTGATCACGTCCGGTGACGGGGCGCGGTGCACCGAGGGAGCGGTGGTGCGGTTCGGTCCGAACCGCCGTGCACGCATCCCGCACCGCGCGGAAGGCGGCGACGCGGGCCACGGCTCCGGAGACCGGTGTGCGCGTACGAGGACGCCGGGACGGGTACTCGTGGTCGTCCGCGCGTGTCGGCGGCGCGGGATGTCCGTGGACGTCCGGTGCCTCACCCGCGCGCCGCCCGGAGCGAGGTACAACCATGGTCCCCATCTCAGGGCCGCGGCCCGGCACCGCGGTCTCCGGCGACTCGGTCCTGCGGGGCCGCGTCGCCGTCGTCACCGGTGCGGCCCGCGGGATCGGCGAAGCCCTGACGCGCCGCCTGTCCGCCGCCGGCATGCACGTCGCGCTGCTCGGCCGCGAGGCCCAGACCCTGCGCGCCGCCGCGGCCTCGCTCCGTACCCCGAACCTGTGCTTCGAGTGCGACGTCACCGAACCGGACGCGCTCGACGAGGCCGCGCGGCAGGTGGCGGACCGGCTCGGGGACGCGTCGGTGGTCGTCGCCAACGCGGGTGTCGCGGCCGGCGGCCCCTTCCGGCTGACCGACGCCGGCCTGTGGCGGCGTGTCATCGACGTCAACCTGGTCGGCTCCGCCAACACCGCCCGCGCCTTCCTGCCACAGCTCACCCGCACGCACGGCTACTTCCTGCAGATCGACTCCACCGCCGCGTTCGGCGCGGCCCCCATGATGAGCGCCTACTGCGCGTCCAAGGCGGGCGCGGAGTCCTTCGCGCAGGCCCTGCGCGGCGAGGTCGAGCCCGACGGGATCGCCGTCGGCATCGCCTACCTGCACTGGACCGCGACCGACATGCTCACCGGTCTGGACGAGCACCCGGTGCTGCGTGCCCTGCGCGCCCACCAACCGTGGTTCGCCCGCCGGGTGCACACGTCCGAGCGGGTCGCCGACTGGCTCGCGGCCGGTGTGGAACGCCGTGCGGCCCACGTCTACGCCCCGCCCTGGCTGCGCTGGTGCCAGCCGTTGCGTCCGCTGTTCCCCGTACTGGTCACCCGTGTCGCCCGCCGCGAGATGCGCCGTATGCCCGCCGCCGGCTTCGCGGCCGGCACGGGGGTCATGGGCGTGGGCGGACGCGCCGACTGGGAGGCGTACGCCGCCTCGGCGGGCGAGGGGTCCGCTCCGCCACGGTAGCGAGTACGCCGGCGCGGGCCCGGTACACCCGGTGGCGGACGAGTGTCTCCCCACGGGACATCCGGGCCCACGGGACATCCGGGCATCGGACTCGACTTTCCGCGGACTCGGGCCGGGTGGGCAGGGGTGTCCTCCGTCAGTCCGCCCGGCCGCGGCCGGCGGGTGTCCGTCCCAGGGTGGCCAGGGCCCTGAGCAGTGCGCTGCGCCCTCGGTCCGGCACCGTCCACAGCGTCTGGCCCCGCACACCCCACCGCTCCAGCAGAGCGTTGGCCGCGAGGAAGCCGCTCGTGGCGGCCCGTTCCATGAGGGCCACGGGCAGGCCGGTGCGGACCAGGTCGCCCGCCACGACCAGCCGGGGGTGCGGGGTGCGGACGGTGGGACGGTCGCCGTAGCCGCCCACCGGGAACAGGGGGCAGTCCTCGTGCCACTCGTGGCGGGCGTCGAGGACCGTTGCCGGGCCGGTCTCCGGGTAGACGCGGCGCAATTGCTCGAGCAGGCGCTTCTCTTCGACGTCCCGAGCGGCTCCGGGCGGTACGGCGTAGGCGTGCAGTTCGACGACGGAGCCCCCGGTACGCGCGCTCCAGCGTGCCGCCTCGTCCTCGTAACGGCCCAGCACGCTGATGTTGTCCAGGGTGCCGAAGCCGCTGGTGCCGAGGAAGCCGGGCCGGTCGGGTGCGACGGGCCGGTCCAGCCACAGCCGGCTGACCAGGAAGGGGGGCGCGGTCCGCAGTCGTCCGATCCGCTCGCGCCAGGGCGCGTCGCCCAGTTGCGTGCAGCGGCCGACCAGCGAGCGCAGTCCGGCGGTGTCGAGGGCGAGGACGACTGCGTCGTAGCGGCGCTCGTCCCGGCCGGTGGTGGCGACGAGACGGCCGTCCCGGGTGGGCGCGAGGTGTTCGACGGCTGTTCCGGTGCGCACCTCGGCGTGGTGCCGGGCCAGCCGGCGGGCGAGCGGGTCCCACAGGGCGGCCGGGAAGGGGGCGCGGGGCACGTCGAACAACAGGCCCTCGGCCGAGCCCAGGAAGTAGATGTGGAACATCAGCGCCATCTCGGCCGCCGACAGCTGACGCGGATCGGCGAAGAAGCTCCGCGAGAACACCTCGAAGGCCAGGTGCCGGGCGCTGTCGGGGAAGCCCACGGCGTCCAGGTAGGCGTGGGCGCTGGTGCCGTCCAGACGGTCGTACACCTCCGGCACGCGCACGTCGAGCAGTGGCAGGGCCGCCCGCGGGTCCATCGCGCGCAGGTCGGCGAGCCGGAAGGAGGGGCTGAGCGCCACGAATCCGAGCGCGCTGAGCGGCGGGGTGCGCGGGACGTGCCGGAAGCTGTCGCGCAGGCCGGTGGCGTGACGCAGCGGGTAGTCCGGGAGGCCGGTGAGCCGTTCCAGGCCAGGGTCGGTCCGTCGCAGCAGTCCGCGCAGGTTGTAGTACTGGCGGAAGAAGGCATGGAAGCCGCGGCTCATGGTCGCCGTGGTGCCGTCGCGCAGTTCGACCGGCCATCCGCCGACCCGTCCGCCGAGGTACGGCCGCTTCTCGTACAGGGTGACGGCCACCCCGCGCTCGGCGAGGGCGGTGGCGGCGGCCAGGCCGGCGATCCCCGCGCCGACCACCGCCACCGTCGGCGGGGTCCCCCGCACCCGGGAGGTGCCGGGCCGGGCCGGCAGGATGCGGGCCCGCCGGTCGCGGCCCCGGCGTGCGGCGCCTTGGCCCTGGGTCCTGGTGCGCCTCATGCGTTCTCCCTCGGGGCGGGCGCCCGGCGGGCGACGAAGGTGTGGGTGATGCCCGTCTGCCAGCCCGGCAGCGGCAGGGCGCGGACCTGGTCGAAGCCGGCCGCGCCGAGCCGCCGCGCGAACCGTCCGGCGGTGTCGAAGTCCACCACGCTGCGCCACAGGTGCCGGTACAGCGGCCCGTCGCCCAGCAGGGTCGCGACCGGCTGGACGACTCCCCGGCACACCAGCGTCCACACCGCGCGGTCCGTGTGCCGCCCGCGGAGGGTGTACTCGTGCACGCCGAGCCGGCCGCCCGGCCGCAGCAGCCCGCGCACGGCGGCGAGTACGGCGTCGGGGTCGGTGACGTTGCGGAAGAGATAGGCCGCGAACACCGCGTCGAACGGGCCGGACACCCCGGCCTCGGGCAGCCGCTCCGCGGGGGCGTGCACGAAGGTGACCCCGTCCGCCCACGGTTTGGCCGCGGCCCGCCGGAGCATGCCGGCCGAGGCGTCCACGGCGGTGATGCGGGCGGCGGGCAGGACGGACCGCAGCGCGGCCGTGGAGGCGCCGGTGCCGCAGCCGAGGTCGAGCAGGCGCAGTCCCCGGCCCTGCCCGGGCAGGCGGAGCCGGCGCACCGAGCGGCGCAGGTGGGCGTGGTAGCCGGGGTTGGCGGCCACGAGGGTGTCGTAGCTGCGGGCGGCGTGGTCGAAGGCGGCGGCGAGGTGCTCGTCGCGCAACAGTGTCATGCGGTCTCCGTCGGGGGGAGGTGCGGGGCGGCGGAAGGAGGCGTCGGCGGGGGCGGGTCGAAGGAGCGGCGGGGCAGGCGGGGCAGTTCCAGGGCGGAGCTCAGCATCGGCTTGACGGGGGTGCGCAGGCCGATGGACAGGTCTTCGTACAGGCGGGTGTCCCCGTCGAGGAAGCGCAGCAGCCGTGCCATGGGCACGCGGGTGAAGAGGCGGGCGAACAGGTCCGGGCCGTCGGCCCGGCCGCTGTCCAGGGCGCGCAGCAGGACGGCGTCCATGACGCGGGAGCGCGCCGGGTGGGCGGCGGGCGGCAGGGGGCGGCGCCCGTGGCGCAGGGCGTCGGCGACGGCCCTGGTCTGGCGTTGCAGTCCGGCGAAGGTGTAACCGGTGGCGGGGCGGGTCGCTCCGCCGGCGGCGCCGATGCGGAAGACCGAGGCCCCGGTCTGCCGGGCGATCGGCGCGTCGGTCATCGGGATGACACCGGTCTCGGTGGCGAGGATCCGCCGTTCACCGAGCCGCAGCACCTCGTCGGCGTAGTGCCGCACGGCGGCTTCGTAGCGGTCCGGTGCGAGGGTGCGCCGGGAGAACTCGGTGTATTCCACGAGCGCCTCGCACGGCCCGGTCGGCAGGACGTAGCCGAAGGACAGGCCGTGGGCGGGCTGCGGGGTACGGAAGTCCATCAGCTCCACGACGGCCGGGTCGAAGGCGGGCCGGGCGGTGCGCACGAACCAGCCGTGGAAGTGCTGGAGCAGGGTGGTGCGGGCGGCCGGGAGGCTGCCCAGGGGGCGGGAGTCGAGCACCCAGCGGGCGCTGAGCACGCGCGCCCGGCCGCCGGTGTCCCTCAGGTGGACGAGCGCACCGCCGGGTACGTCCTCCACCGCTTCCACGGTCGCCTCCAGGCGCCGCACGTTGGGGCTGCGGGCCAGGTCCCGGGAGACGAGGCGCTCGAAGTCGTCGGAGCGGATCATGCGGTACCGCAGCGGGTCGATGTCATCCTCGACCGGGGCGCCGGTGCGCGGGCGCACCCTCAGCCGCCGCCACTCGGCGCGCACCGCCGCGTCGAACCGTCCCGTTCCCGCCGTCCAGTGGCACCACGTCCGCGGGGGCGGCCGCAGCGGGCCGGGCGGCGCGTCCACCAGCACCACGGACGGTGTCCGAAGTCCGGGGGCGTGTCCCGCGAGCCGGTGGGCCAGCGACAGCCCGGCGGCACCCGCGCCCACGACGGCCACGTCCGTGTCCGGCACGGCGCCTCCTCTCCTCGGTGTGCTTCCGGTCCGCCCGGGGAGCCTCGCGGCCCCGGACCGGCCGTCGGGGACACGCTGTCCCGGCCCGGTATCGCGGATTGTGTACCCCGGCGGATGCAGGGCGCCCCCTGGTGACGAGCGGCCGGGCGCCGGACACGGCACGGTGGAGGGGGCGGATCCCCGGTGGTCCCGGCGATCGCGCGGGGCGTTCACGTGTCCGCACGTGCGACGGCGGACGGGTGACGGCACGACGGATACGAGCACGACGGAGGGAACCGGGATGCGGCCTGTCCACGCGAAGGACCCCGTGGCGACCGCGCCGCCGGGCGCGGCGGGACCCGCGGGGTCGCTTCCGCACGCGACGGCGGCCGACGACGGGGAGGGACACCGTGTCCGCGAGCGCCAGCCGCTTCCGGCCGGGCCGGCCGAGGTGCGCCGGATCGACGCCGACGTGCCCGGAGCCGTCGGCCGGGTGCTCGGCCACGTGCTGGCGGAGCGTCTGCGCGGCGCTCGTCTGGCGGATCCCCTGTTCGCCGGGGAACTGGCCGAACGGGTGGCGCGGTTCACTCTCCAGGGTGGCAAGCGCACGCGTGCCCGGCTGGTGTGGTGGGCCGCGCGGGCCTGTGCCGGCCGGGACCCGGGGCCCGCCGCCGCGGCCCTGCGGATCGGGGGTGCCCTCGAACTGCTCCAGACGTGCGCGCTCGTCCACGACGACGTGATGGACCGGGCCGTGCTGCGGCGCGGCCGGCCCGCGCTGCACACGGACCTGACCGACCGGTACGCCGACCGGGCCGGGTCCGAGCGGGCCGGGCGGTTCGGGCAGTCGGCGGCGGTCCTCGGCGGGGACCTGGCGCTGGTCTGGGCCGATGATCTGGTGGCCGAGACACCGCTGGCGCCGGGAACGGGTGAGGTGGTGCGCCGGCTGTGGAGCGACATGCGCACCGAGATGGTGGCGGGCCAGTACCTGGACCTGCACGGTCAGGTCACCTCGGCCCAGTCCCCGGCCCGCGTGCTGCGTGCCGCCCGCCTGAAGAGCGCCCTGTACTCGGTCGAGCGGCCCCTCGCCCTGGGGGCCGCCGTGGCGGGCGCGGACGAGGTGACGCTGCGCCGGCTGGGCGAGGCCGGGCGCTGTGTCGGGATGGCGTTCCAGCTGCGCGACGACCTGGACGACGTCTTCGGGGATCCGCTTCGGACGGGCAAGGCGTGCGGCGGTGACATCCGGGAGGGCAAGCCCACCTATCTGCTGGCGGTCGCCCGCACCGGGGCCGAGGCCGCCGGCGACGGCACCGCGCTCGCCGTGCTGGACCGGTGGTTCGGTGATCCGGCCCTCACCGAGCGCGGCCTGGACGAGGTGCGGGACGTACTGGTCGCTACGGGCGCGCGCGCCACCGTGGAGGCCGAGGTGGACCGGCTGGCCGCGCAGGGGCTGCGGCACTTCGACGGCGCCGCCCTCGACGCCGAGGGCGCCGGGCCGCTGCGCGACCTGCTGCTCGCCACGGCGGGGGCGCCGCCGGAAACGCACGCCGGCGCGGGTCCGCCGCCCGCGCACGGCCCGTGCCCGCGGCGGCGCGGGGACGACCGGTGACCCGCGCCCTGCCCGGGCCCACGGACCACGTCGTGGTCGTCGGCGCGGGACTCGCCGGGCTGTCGGCGACGCTGCACCTGCTGGGGGCCGGACGCCGCGTCACCGTCGTGGAGCGCGAGGAGGCGCCCGGCGGCCGGGCCGGGCGCCTGGACCTGGCCGGTTACCGGATCGACACGGGGCCGACCGTGTTGACCATGCCCGACCTGGCCGACGAGGCGTTCGCCGCCGTCGGCGAGAGCCTGTACGAGCGGGTGGAGCTGATCCCCCTGCACCCCGCCTACCGGGCCTGCTTCGCGGACGGCAGCAGCCTCGACGTGCACACCGGCGCGGAGGCGATGGCCGCGGAGGTGGAGCGGTTCGCCGGGGCGGCGGAGGCGGCGGGTTACCTGCGGCTGCGCGACTGGCTCCAGCGGTTGTACCGGGTGCAGCTGCGCCGGTTCATCGACGCCGACTTCGACTCGCCGCTCGGTCTGCTGCACCCCGATCTCGCCCGGCTGGCCGCCCTCGGCGGCTTCGGCCGCCTGGACGCCCGGATCGGCCGTTTCCTGAGCGACGAGCGGCTGCGCCGGGTGTTCTCCTTCCAGGCCCTGTACGCGGGTGTGCCTCCGGCGCGGGCGCTGGCGGCCTACGCGGTGATCGCCTACATGGACACCGTCGCCGGCGTGTACTTTCCCCGGGGCGGCATGCACGCCCTGCCGCGGGCGATGGCCCAGGCGGCTGCCGCGGCCGGGGCGGAGCTGCGGTTCGGGGAGCCGGTGACCCGCCTCGAGCGGTCGGGCGAGCGCGTCACGGCCGTCGTCACCGACGCCGGCCGCATCCCGTGCGACGCGGTCGTCCTCACCCCGGACCTGCCCGTCGTCTACCGGCTGCTCGGCCGCCGGCCGCGCCGGCCGCTCGGGCTGCGCCACTCCCCCTCCGCGGTCGTGCTGCACGCCGGCACGGACCGCACCTGGCCCCACCTCGCCCATCACACGATCTCGTTCGGCGCGGCGTGGCACAGCACCTTCGACGAACTCACCCGCGCCGGAAGCCTGATGAGCGACCCGTCGCTGCTCGTCACCCGCCCCACCGCGACCGATCCGTCCCTCGCGCCACCCGGCCGCCACCTGCACTACATCCTCGCCCCCTGCCCCAACACCGACATCGGCCCGGGCCCCGCGGCCTGGTCCGACCTCGGTCCGCGCTACCGGGACACGCTGCTGCGGGAGCTGGAGCGGCGCGGACTGCACGGCATCGAGGCCGCCATCGAGGAGGAGTGCCTGGTCACCCCGGCCGACTGGCACGCGCGGGGACACGCCGCCGGAACCCCCTTCTCGGCCGCCCACACCTTCGCGCAGACCGGGCCGTTCCGGCCGCGCAACCTGGTACGCGGCACGCGGAACGCCGTCCTGGCCGGCTGCGGCACCACGCCCGGCGTCGGCGTGCCGACCGTGCTGCTGTCGGGGAAGCTGGCCGCGGCCCGCGTCACGGGCGGACCCGGCCGGGGCGGCGGCCGCCCGCGCTCCTTCCCGGCCGCCACTGCGCCGGAGCGGGCCGGCGCCCCCGCCGCCACCGTGCCGGAGCGGACCGCCGCCCCGGCCGCCACGGGTGAACGGGCCGCCCCACAAGCGCCTGAGAAGCCTTTCCGCCGCCTCACCGCCGCACAGCTGCCGCCGATCTCCTCCTTCGACTCCCCGGACTCCCCGGACTCCCCGGCCGCCGCACGGCAGTCCCCGCCGCCGGGAAGCCCCACGGCCCCCACGACCGAAGACAGGACAGGATGACGGATCGAGAACTGGACGCGGCGGGGATCACCGACCCGGCGCTGCGCGCGGCCTACCGCCACTGCCGGACCCTCAACGCCCGCCATGGCAGGACCTACTTCCTCGCCACCCGGCTGCTGCCCGTCGAGCGCCGGCCCGCCGTACACGCCCTGTACGGCTTCGCCCGCTGGGCCGACGACATCGTCGACTCCCTCGGCACCGGACCCGGACCCGAGGCGCGGGCGCGCGCTCTGACCCGGCTCCAGGAGGAGCTGGAGGAGGGATTGCGGCGGGGCGGCGGCGGGGAGCCGGTGGTGCGCGCGCTCGCCGACACCGCCCGCCGCTACGCCATCGACCACGCCCACTTCCGGGACTTCATGACCGCCATGCGCTCCGACCTGGTCGTGACGGGCTACCCCGCCTACGCCGACCTGCGCGCGTACATGCACGGCTCGGCCGCGGTGATCGGGCTCCAGATGCTGCCCGTACTGGGCACGGTGGCGCCACGGGAGGAAGCCGAGCCGTACGCCGCGGCGCTCGGCGTCGCCTTCCAGCTGAGCAACTTCCTGCGGGACGTCGGCGAGGACCTGGACCGCGGGCGCGTCTACCTGCCCGCCGACCTGCTCGCCGGGCACGGCGTCGACAGGGAACTGCTGGTCTGGAGCCGCGCCACGGGCCACCCGGACCGCCGGATCACCGCCGCGCTCAGGGAGTTCGAGGCGCTGACCCGCGGCGTGTACCGGGAGGCCGTGCCCGGTATCGAGCTGCTCGAACCGGTGGCCCGGCCCTGCATCCGCACCGCGGCCGTCCTGTACGGCGGCATCCTCGACGCCGTCGCCCGCGACGGCTACGCCGTGCTGCACCGGCGGTCCGTGGTGGCGCGGCGGCGCAGGGCGGTGGTCGCCGCCGATGGGCTGGCCCGGGTGGCGGCGGCCCGGCTGCGAGCGCGGACCACTCCCCCACCCCGGCCGGCCGGCCGCGCCCTGCCCGCCGCCTCCCTCCCGCCGACGACGGCCGTCCGCCTCGCCGAGGGCGTCGCGTGAGCCGTCGCCGCCTGCCGCTGTCGCTGCGCCGCCATGCCGTGCCCTGGGAAAGGCAGCGGCCGACCTGGCGCGAGGCGCGGCCCGGTCTGATCGCCGCGGCGCTGAAGCGGGCACAGGCCCGCCCGTCCGGGAACTGGTACGTCGTCGGCGCCTCCCGGGCCCTGCGGGGCGACGGCAAACTGGCGCGGACCGTGGCGGGGCAGGAGATCGTCGTGTGGCGGGGGCCCGACGGCCGGCCCGTCGGTGGCCCGGGGGTCTGCCCGCACCTGGGGGCGCCGTTGCGGGACAGTCCGGTGCGCTGCGGCACGCTGGTGTGCCACTGGCACGGGCTGGCCCTGGACGGCGGCCCGTACGCGGGCTGGTCGCCGCTGCCGGTGTACGACGACGGGGTGCTGGTGTGGGCGCGGCTGGACGCGGTGGGCGGCGAGGAGCCTTTGGCCGCACCGGTCGTACCGGCCCGGCCCGAGCCCGCGCGCGCTCTGACGGCCGTCTACACCGGCGTGGGTGTCTGTGAGCCGGAGGACGTGGTGGCCAACCGGCTCGACCCGTGGCACGGGGCGTGGCTGCACCCGTACTCGTTCGTCGACCTGACCGTGGTGGACGCCTCCGGGGATCCGGCCGGCGCGATGGACGTCGGCCCGGACGCCCTGACCGTCGACGTGTCCTTCAAGGTGGCGGGCCGCCTCGTCGTACCGGTCCGCGCCGTCTTCACCGCACCCGGCCCCCGCACGGTCGTCATGCGCGTCACCGAGGGCGAGGGCGCGGGGTCCGTGGTGGAGACCCATGCCACCCCGCTCGGCGCGGACGGGGCCGGGCGGCCCCGCACCGCCGTCATCGAGGCGGTGATCGCCGCCTCCGACCGCCCGGGCTTCACGGCCGCCCGCCGCGCCGCGCCGCTGCTGCGTCCCCTGGTACGCGGCACGGCCGGCCGCCTGTGGCGGGACGACCTGGCCTACGCGGAGCGACGCTGGCACCTGCGGTCCACGGGCGGCTTCCCGGGCTGAGGGGCCGTGCGCGCTCGGCGGGACACGGGGCCGTCCCGTGCCTTACCAGCCGGGCGAGGGGCCGCCAGTCGGGCGAGGGTGCGCGGCGGATCGCGTACTTCGCCCGTGCCGGCCTTCGGGTGGCCGGCGCGGTACGTTACGTTTCCGGACAATCCGACCTGCGGCAGCTGCCCGCCCATCGCCTACGTCTCAGTGCTTCGGACGGGCCCGCCCGAGGCCATGTTCCTCCCCCGTACTCGCCGGCCCGGCGGCGTGACTCGTCCCGCTCCCGGGCCGGCCGAACGGCTGTCAGTTGATGATTTCGGCGCGCTCGTCCGCACGGATCGCGGCCAGCCGCTCTCGCCACATCTGGAGAGCCTCGGGTGTCAGTCGCGTCCAGTCGGTGACTTCGCCGACGATCCGGAGCGGTTCCCTGCTGCGGTAGGAGCGGGTGGGGTTGCCGGGGAATTTCCTGTCGGTGACGTTCGGATCGTTCTCGAACTCCCCTGTCGGTTCGACGAGATACACACGCGGGGCCCCGTCGCCGGCGGCGAGTTCGGCGGCGAGTCCCGCGCCGTCGCGCAACGCGGTGAAGTAGATGTGGTTCATCACGACTTCGGGCCGGTAGTTGGAACGGAAACCGGCGGTGAGGTGATCTCCGACCCGCAGATCGGCTTTCGTCCCGTGATAGAAAGGGCCCTCGTCCAACACCTTGTCCATCGGGGCAGGTTATCCCACCGAGCTGTCGTGAGGTCGGCCTGTCCAGGACGGCTGGGACGTCACGAGCGGGCGCGGGCCCCGGTCCCGGAACCACCGGTGAACGGCCCCGTCCGGACGGTGGTGCGGTCCCCCTGGGCTCAGGAATCCCCCGAGCGGAGGGATGCCGTGGGCGGCGGAAAGGGGTCGGCGGGGACCAGGGGATCGGCTGTGGCGGTGGTGGTGCAATCCGCTGCGGCGGCAGGGCTGTGGTGCGGCCCCGGCCTGGCGGTCACGGGGCGGAAGGCCGGCGCGCCGCGCGAGGCCAGGTCCCGGCGCCGGCCTCACGAAGACTGCGGGGTCTCCCCCACCGGGGCGTGCCACACCAGCCGCGCTCCGCCTCCGCGGGGGCTGCTCAGCTCCATGGCGCCGCCGAGTTGTCGCGCCCGTTCCTCCATGTTGGCGAGGCCGCTGCGACGGCCCTCGGGCGGTATGCCTACGCCGTTGTCCGTGACCGTGAGCCGCACCAGCCTGCCGTCCGTCTCGAGGACCACGTCGGCACGGTCGGCCCGGGCATGCCGCGCGATGTTGGTGAGGGACTCGGAGAGGACGGCCATGACGTGGTCGGCGGTCTCCTTCGACACGTGGGTGTCGAGCAGGCCCTCCATACGGAGGCTGGGCGCGTACCCCAGGGCCGGCGTGACCTCACCGACCGCTCGGACCACGCGGGAACGCAGACCGGCGGTGTCGTCCTCCCGGGAGCGCAGACCGAAGATGGTGGACCTGATGATCTTGATGGTTTCGTCGAGGTCGTCGACAGCGCGTCGCACCCGCTCGGCGGCGCCTTCGTGGTCGATGAAGCGGTCGGCGCTCTGGAGGGTCATGCCGGTGGCGAACAAGCGCTGGATGGCCAGGTCGTGCAGGTCCCGGGCGATGCGGTCACGGTCCTCGAAGAGGGCGATCTGCTCGGCGTCCTCGCGGTGCTCCGCAAGTTCCATCGCCACGGCGGCCTGCGCGGCGAAGACCTGTAGGTGCCCCGTCTCCTTCGCGGTGAACTCGTTCCCGTCCCTTTCGCGTACCAGCAGGACGACGCCACGGACCTGCTTGCCCCCGGAGCCGATCGGAACGGCCACGGCCGGTCCCAGACCGTCGAAACGCGGCGGGTCCGCCGAGATCCGCTCGTCGCGGGACACGTCCGTGGTGCTGACCGGCGCCGCCTGGAGGAAGGCCTGTCCGACCAGGCTGCTCTCCACCGGGAGCACGAGGCCGCGCAGGGCCTCGGCCGCCCTGCCGATGGCCAGCTCGGCCACGAGCGTGTCGGTGCCGCGTACCGGCACGGCCACCACGCTCAGGGCGGCGGCGGTGATCTCCCTGGCCCGCTCGGCGATCAGGCCCAGTACCGCGCCCTGGTCGGCACCGGACATCAGGCTGTGCGTGATCTCCGCGTTCGCCTGGAGCCACCGCTCGCGCAACCGGGACTCCTCGTACAGGCGGGCGTTGTCGATCGCCACGCCCGCCGCCACGGCCAGGGTGGCCAGCACCGACTCGTCGTCCTCGTCGAACTGCTGCCCGCCGCGCTTCTCGGTCAGGTACAGGTTGCCGAAGACGTGGTCCCGCACCCTGATGGGGACACCGAGGAAGCTGTTCATGGGCGGGTGGTGGGGCGGGAAGCCGTAGGAGGCGGGATGTTCGGAGAGCTTGGCGAGGCGCAGCGGCTCGGGGTGCCGGATCAGCTCGCCGAGAATGCCGTGGCCCTCCGGATAGTTGCCGATGCGCGCGATCTGCTCCCGCCCGACGCCCACCGTGTGGAAGGCGGACAGCCGCTTGCCGTCCGGGCCGATGACGCCGAGGGCCGCGTACTCCGCGTCGACGAGGAGCGCGGCGGCCTCGACGATGCTGTGCAACACCTGCTGCAGATCGAGCTCCCGGCCGACCGACAGCACCGCCTCCAGCAGGCTGTGCACCCGGTCACGGGTGCCGCGCGCGGCGTCCAGCCGGGCCTGTACCTCCTCCAGCAGCTCGTCCAGGCGGAGGTGGGGCAGCCGTAGACGTGCCCTCTGGGTCTCTTCCGCGCTCCCCAACGCCGTCCCTCCACACACCCGATGCGATGACCGACGCCTTTCGCCGCTCGGCACCAACGTATCGGCTCCGCTGCGGGGCCGGTGCGAGAGTCCCGCTCCCGGAGGAGGAAGGCGGTTCAGCCGTGCTGATCCGGCAGCCCCTCGTTCACCGGCGGCGGTCGACCGCCGGCCCGTTGGCGGCGGCACGCCCACGTGGGCGCGATCGCGGTTTGCTACGGGGTGTCGGGCACGAGGGTGTTGGCGCGGTTCTCGTACTCGCGGCGGGCCTTGCGCTGTTCCGGGATGGGCAGGGTGCCGTCGAGGGGCCGGCATCGGGTGGGGAGAGCGCGGTGGACACCGGGTGTGGTGCTGACGCGCGGGGTGCAGCCCTGACCGCGCCGTACTGTCACGCCCTGATCGAGCGCGGCCTGCTCGGCGTCGTCCAGTTCAGCGGTGCGGGGGAAGTCCCCGGACGAGTCCGCCGATCTCATCGAGGCGCTGTGGCGGCAGACCAGGCACAGGCCATGATCGCTCGTGTATGCGGGCGGAGCCGCCGCGGATCACGTCGTGCGTGTCGGTCCAGCCTGGTGGGTTCCGGTGAGCAGAGCTTCGGCATGTTTGCGGAAAGCGGTGACCAGGCGGCTGCGGTCGCCGGTGCGGGTGGCGAGCACGACCTGGCTGGGTTCGACCCCCTGCAACGGGATGGTGGTGAGGCTGGGGTGCAGGCCGGTCGCGTAGTCGAGGGGCGGCCCGATGGCCACGGCCTGCCCGGCGGCGATGAGTTCGTGTTTGTCCTCAAGGGCTTCGACCAGGGGGCCGTCGGGCGCGGGCCGCCCGTCGGGCCGGGGATCGAGCCGCCAGTAGGCGTTCAGCAGCGGGTCGGACTGGCGTACGTGGGGGATCGGCTCGTCGGCGATGTCGTCGAGGGTGACCCACTTCTTGCCGGCCAGACGATGGTCCCGCGGCACGACCAGCACGCGCGGCTCGTCGTAGAGGACGGTGATGCGTAGCTGGTCGGTGGGGAACGGCAGGCGCGTCACCACCGCGTCGACGCGGTGCTCCAGCAACGCGCCTCGTGAGTCGTTCCAGGCGAGCAGGCGGGTGTGGACCTCGGCATCGGGATTGCGGTCGCGCAGGGCGCGCACGGCCGAGGTGATGATCAGCCCCTTGGTGTAGCCGATGGTGACGCTGCTGGGCCGGGCCGCGGCGCGGGTGCGGGCCATCGCCTCGACCGCGGCGCGCAGCAGGCCCTTGGCCTGGGGCAGGAAGATCTCGCCGGCCTCGCTGAGCCGGGTGCCGTGCGTGGTGCGGTCGAGCAGGCGGGCGCCCACTTGCTGTTCGAGGCGGCGGATCTGCCGGCTCAGCGACGGCTGGGTGGTGTGCAGCGCCTCGGCCGCGCGGCCGAAATGCTGGTACTCGGCGACCACCGTGAAGCACTGCACCAGCCGCAGGTCGAGATCCACGGGGGTGGGGAAGGGATCGGACACCAAACTAGCCTAGCTGGTGTTATACGCGCTTCGTATTACGTGTTGCGGAACAATCATTGGACCGCGGATCCGGCGCAGGCGCATCGTGGTGATCATGACACCGAACAGTGCGACACCGTTTCGCATCGACATTCCGGACAGTGCCCTTAAGGATCTGAAGGACCGGCTCCACCGGGTACGCCTTGCCGGCCGGGAGACAGCGCCGGACAGTAGCCAGGGGGTGCAACTGGAGCTCCTTGAGGAGCTGCTGGACTACTGGGCCACTGGCTACGACTGGCGCAAGCTCGAGCGGCAGCTCAACGAGCTGGGCCAATTCCGTATCACCATCGACGGTCTCGGCATCCACTTCATGCACGTGCGCTCGCCTCGCCCCGACGCCACTCCCCTGTTGCTGCTGCATGGGTGGCCGGGCTCGTTCCTGGAGTTCCTCAAGACCGTCGGCCCGCTCACCGAGCACGGCTTCCACCTCGTCATCCCCTCGATGCCCGGCTACGGCTTCTCCGACCAGCCCGCCTCCACCGGCTGGGACCCGGACCGGATCGCCCGCGCGTACGGCGTACTCATGCAGCGCCTCGGCTATGACTCCTACGTGGCCCAGGGAGGGGACTGGGGCGGTGTCGTCGCGACCCGCATGGGGGCGCAGCGCCCGGCGGGCCTGCGCGCGATCCACGTCAACTTCCCCGAGTTCCTCGCCGCCCCGCCGGTCGGCGACGACCCGGCCCCTGAGGAGAAGGTCGCACTCGAACAGGGCAGCCGTTTCATCGCCGTCCATTCCGGATACCACATCATGCAGCGCACCCGGCCGCAGACCATCGGCTACGCCCTGACCGACTCCCCGGCCGGGCAGGCGGCGTGGATCTACGAAAAGTTTCTCGACTGGACCCGGCCGGGCGCCCTCACCCCCGACGAGATCCTCGACCACATCTCCCTTTACTGGTTCACCGGTACCGCTGCTTCTGCCGCCCGCCTGTACTGGGAGTACGCCCGGCAGCCGCTCGCTCTGACCGAGCTGGACCTCCCCGTCGGTGTCAGCGTCTTCCCGGACGAACTGACGCGTACCCCGCGCGTCTGGGCCGAGCGCGCTTACCACGACCTGCGTTACTTCAATGACGACATCCCCGCGGGCGGCCACTTCGCCGCTCTGGAGCAGCCGGAGCTGTTCGTCGAGGAGATCGTCAAGTTCGCGCGGACGGTGGCCGCATGAGGACGGTCGTGATCACCGGGGGCACGGACGGCATCGGGCGCGGCCTCGCCCGTACCCATCTCGGGCGTGGAGACCGGGTCGTGACCGTCGGGACGGACAAGGCCAAGGCCGAGCCCGGCGCCTTGTTCCTCCGGGCCGACCTGGAGCTCGTCGACGAGAACAGGCGGCTGATCGACCGGCTCTCCGCAGAGCTCGACACGATCGACGTTCTCGTCCTGGGTGCTCGGTTCCAGCGCTCCAGGCGTACGGAGACCGCCGACGGCTCGGAGTCCAACTTCGCGCTGTCCTACCTCAGTCGCTTCCTGCTCAGCCACGGCCTGGCCGGCCTGCTCGGCCGCGCCGCCGATCCGGTCGTGCTCAACCTCGGCGGCGCCGGGTGTTTAGGGCCCCCACGCTGGGACGCCCTTCAGCAGCGGACGCGCTATCAGGGACTTACCGCGATGGTCCGGGCCGGGCTCCTCAATGCCGCGCTCGCGGTCGACTTCGTCGGCCGTCACCCTTCCATCCAGTACGTGCTCAACTTCCCCGGCACCGTCGCCACGAGCTTCGCCGGCGACTACGACGAGGCCGAGGCCGCGCAGATCGGCCGCCTTCGCGCGACCGGCAAACCCGTGGAGACCGCCGTCGGGGAGATCCTGCCGTTCCTGGATCCCGGCGCCCCGGGCCACCCCGTCGCCTTGAGCGAGGGGGTCGCCATTCCCCTGGACCCCCAGGCCTCATCCCCCGCCGACGCACGACGACTCCACGACTACACCCGGGAGGTGCTTGCCCGATGAGGTGGGTCAGCTACCGCTCCGCGGACGGCTCCACACGCTGCGGCGTGGTGCACGACGACACCATCCACGCCCTGGGTACGGACCTGCTGGAGCTGCTGCGCGCCGAAGGCGGGCTGGAGGCCGCCGCAGCCAGGGAACCGACCGAGATCGTCGAGCTGGCCACGGCCCACCTGCTGGCGCCGATACCGGTACCCCCGGCGGTCCGCAACTTCGCCGCGTTCGAGCGTCACATCAGCAACGCGGGCAAGGCAGCCGTCGCCGACGGCACGGTCAGCCCGGTCTGGTACGAGTATCCACTCTTCTTCTTCTCGAACCCGGCGGCGATCAAGGGACCGCACGACGAGGTCCCCATCGCCCCGGGCGCGCGGTGGTGGGACTACGAGGTCGAGGTCGCCGCGGTGATCGCCGGGGACTGTTCCGACCTCGTCGCCGCCACGGCGGAGAAGCACATCGCCGGCTACCTGGTCTATTGCGACTGGAGCGCGCGCGATATCTCCGCGAGCGAGATGGGGTTCGTGTACGGCCCGTCCAAGAGCAAGGACGCCTCGACCAGCCTCGGCCCGTTCCTCGTCACCCCCGACGAGCTGGAGCCCTACCGCTCGAACAAGGGCTATGCGTTGCGGATGAACGGGTACGTCAACGGCGAGCATTACGGCGGCGGCAGCTGGGACGAGATCCACTGGTCGTTCGGCGAGATGCTGGCGCACGCGTCGCGCGGCACCACGCTGCGAGCCGGTGACATCCTCGCCAGCGGCCCCGTGGGCACCGGCTGCATCCAGGAGTTGTCCGGCCATCGCCCCTACCTGGCACCGGGAGACACGGTCCGGGTCGAAGTGCAAGAACTCGGCGCAATCTCCGCACGGATCACCGCGCCAGAGCCGTCCTGACATACCGGACAGGTCAAAGACGATCTCGCACTTCACCACTTGAGGTTGAGTGCGGTCACCCTCGTGCCACCCCCTCACCCGCCGTTGATCCTTCGACTTGCCAGGAGACAACCTGCGATGCATCTCGCCAGCACCCTTGGTCGTGCCCACATGGACATGAACGCCGTTCGCGAGGTCAGCCTCACCATCAATGCGACCCACCTGTTCGTCTACTTCATCCCCGAGGCACCGGAAGAGGCCGCCAAGCTCGGCGTGACCGAGTACGGACCGGCGTACTTCGCGTTCCGGTCGGCCCCGATGGGCGCAGTCCCGTGGCAGGTCACGCTCGCGGCCTTCTACAACTTCAGTCCACGGTCGGTGCAGGCCATGGCAGGCGTGTGGGACATCGCCACGCCAGAGCAGTGGCAGGCCGCTCGCTTCGCGGCCGTCGATCGTGCGTTGCAGCGCGTCGGCGTACACCTCACCGCCGATCAGATCGCGGAGGCACGATCGCTGATCGACCCGGTCGTCGCGCGTGCCGACTACGCCGGAAAGACGATGGCTGCCGCCAACGTCTCGGTCGCCCTCCCGTCCGATCCGCTCGTCGCGCTATGGCAGCAGATCACGGTGCTGCGCGAGTGGCGCGGCGACGCGCATTTCATCGTGCTCGCCGCCAACGGCCTCGGGCCGTGCGACTGCAACGTTCTGCAAACCGCGACAGGTCACTTCCCGGAAGCGATCGCACGTGCCACCCGGCTGTGGAACGACGAGGAGGTGGCTGCGGCAACGACACGCCTCGTCGCACGCGGCTGGCTCAACGCCGACGGCACCGCGACCGATGCCGGTATCGCGGCGCGCGAGCAGATCGAGGTCGAGACCGACGAGCACTGCGCCGCGCTGTGGACGCCGATCGGCGACGCGAACGTCCGTCGCCTCACCTCGCTCATCATGCCGATCCACGACACGTTCACCGCAGCCGGGACATACCCCTTCCGCGTGGAGATAGGAGACACGCAGTCCGCCGATCTGGAGGCCGCCAGGTAGTCCGATCGCGGTGGCGGGACATCCCGCCGGTGTCGGCCACGGCAGGCGAACAGCCAGGCTTGCCGTGAGCATGGACGCGCCGCCGGCCAGGACAAGTGCCCGGCCGACGGCGTGGCGCCCAGGTGCGCCGCGGCCACGCCGGCCGCCGGCGTCCCGGGCTCTGCGACGGGTGCGGGGGCACGGCGCGTTTCATAAGTGACCAGACCTGAATCGGAACCACTGCTACCACTAACCGCTGCACTGTCGACTGTCGGCCAGGGCAGCGGTCGCGGGCCCTTCGACCTGCTCGGCCGCGCCGAGGCGGACGCCGGGGCACGCACGGCGAACGCGGTCCTCCGCCTCGCGCAGGGCACGGCGCGCCGGATACCGATGTGCGGTGCTCGCCGGCGTGCTGTGGTGTCCGTGCGAGTGCCGGACCCAGACGTGCAGCAGGTGCAGCGGCCGGTTCCGGCGTACCGCCTCCCGGGCGGCCCACTCCGCGGCGGCCAGGCCCTCGGCCGATCCGTCGACTCCGGCGATGACAGGCGACAACATGGGTGCGCACCTCCTGCGCTCGGTCTGTTCCTCACTGCCGGCGTCGTGCGGCACCCACGGGGCGGGTAGAGGCCGCACGGTCTTGCCCCGGCCCGTTCGGCCCCCGCGCCCGCTCCGGGACGGGCGGCATGGTGGGGACGCGAGAGCGGTCGTCCGCGTGCCGGAGACGCGGAGCGTCATGGAACGAGTCGTCATCACCTGCGTCGACGACGCGCGACCCCGGACCCTACGGCCGTCGACTGGGCGGCGTGCTCTCGGAGGCTGCCCCCCAACCGTCGTCGACCGGCTGTCGGCCGCCCGCCGTGCGACCTGCGGACCTACGTCCCCGTCCACGCGGCCGGCCGCTGGGCAGCCGGTCAGCTCACACCCGCCGCGGCACGACGGCGACCGGGCAGCCGGAGCGGGGCAGCACCGCGTGGGCCACGCGGCCGAGCCGGAGACAGGGGTGGCCCACGCGGTACCGGGCGCCGGGGACAAGCGGACCGGCGTCGGCCGAGGCGTCGAACAGGAGCCTGTGGGCATGTCCCTCGACGGTGTGCCGGTGCACTCGGACACCGGCGGGGGCCCGCACAGCCGCTTCCGGTTCGTCCTCGGCCCGCTCCCCGTGTCCACCCGGACGCGGACCTGACCAGGGCCGGGTTCGGGGTCGGGGCGCCACTCGATGCCGAGGGGGTCACCTGAGCCTCGTACGACCGCTGCCTTCCCGGTCCTCGCTCTCCTCTGCGCGGTGCGTCAGTCGTGGGGCACGACGGCGACGGGGGCGGTGGCATGGTGCAGGACGGCGTGGGTGACGGGGCCGATGTGGGCGCCGACGGAGGAGTGGCGGATGCGCCGGCCGACGACGACCAGGGAGGCCTCCCGGGAGGCGTCGATCAAGAGGGAGGACGGGCTGCCGTAGCAGGACTCCTTCACCACCTCGACATCGGGGAACTTCTGCCGCCAGGGGCGCAGCACCTCCGTCACTATGGCGGCGTCGCCCCTCGCCACCTCCCGTTCGACCGCGGGCTCCAGGGCCATGCCGTAGAGGTAGTAGGGCGGTGGGCTCCAGCCGTGCACGACGCGCAACGGCGCGTTCCGGCGCGCGGCGGCGTCGAAGGCGAAACCGAGCAGCTCCTCGTCGGGGCGGCCGACGTCGAGTCCAAGGACCACGGGACGGAACGCGGGCGCGGTGGACCGGATTCCCGCCTGGTCCTTCTCGTGCTCATCGGTGGCCTGTTCTCCGGCGCGGACCAGGACGACGGGACGCTCGGCGTACGCCACGACCGCGAGTCCGACGGAGCCCACCAGAAAGCCGCCGATTCCGCTCAACCCGCGCGAGCCGAGGACGAGCAGCTCGGCGTCTTCCGCCGCGCGGACCAGGGCCTCGGTGGGCGGACCGGCGACGTGTTCGGTGGTGACCTCGACGCCGGGGTGGCGCAGCCGGAGCCCGTTGGCGGCCTCGCGCGGCACCTTCTCGGTCCAGTGCCGCAACGTCCCGGCGGCCGGCAGCGAGGCCTGGGCCATGGACTCCGGTACCGCTTCCCAGGCTTGGACGAGCTTCACCGGCAGTCCGCGCAGCTTCGCCTCACGGGCCGCCCATTCGGCGGCGGCCCGGCTCTCGGGAGAGCCGTCGAGACCTACGGTGATGGTGCGGGGCATGATTTCCTCCTCCTGGACGGTGGCCCTGCGGGACCGGTTCCAGCGTCGTGTCCAGGGGACTTGCGGGGCAGGGGCCGGCGGTCCTCCAGCGGGGCCGAAGGGCCCATGCGGGGTGGGCGCGACGGGCACCGGGCGCGGTCCGGCGGAGGCGGAGCAGCCCCACCGTGGCCGCGAGCGCGGGCGCCGGCCGGGCCTGGGCCGGCTCGGGGCGCGGCTGCGGATGTCCGCGACAGGACCGGCATCAGCTGGACGTGACGGTCATGGTCGCGACCGCGCCCGTCGGGCTCACGGCCGTCGTGCTCACGGCCGACTACCCGCTCCGCCGCCCTCGGTGCCGCATCGTGGAGAGCGCCTGGTGTGCTTGGCGCAGGGTGGCAGCGGCATCGCGGGAAGACCGGTCCGGCCTCGATCATCACGTGCGCCAAGTGCCGTCGTGCCGGGGCCGCGCACCGTCCTCACTCCTGCCCCCGGGCCCGTTTGAAGCGCTCCAGGCCCTCCGCCAGCGACACCATAGGCTCGGGGTAACCGGTCCGGGCCCGTTCCGGGGCCGGAAGCTTCCACGGCTCGTGCACGGCACCGCCCTCCACGTCCGCCAGTTCCTGCACCCAGCACCGTACATAAGCCCCGTCCGGGTCGAACCGCTTGCCCTGGGCCACGGGGTTGAGGACCCGATTGGGCCGGGTATCGGTGCCCGTGCCGGCCACCCACTGCCAGTTCAGCTGATTGTTCGCCAGGTCACCGTCGACCAGCAGGTCCAGGAAGTGCCGGGCGCCCACCCGCCAGTCGACGTACAGCGTCTTGGCCAGGAAACTCCCCGCGAGCAGCCGGGCGCGGTTGTGCATCCAGCCCTCATGGCGCAGCTGTCGCATGGCCGCGTCCACCAGGGGGTAGCCGGTCCGGCCCTGGCGCCACGCCTCGGCGTCCGCCTCCGCGTCCCTGCCGTCGCGCCACCGATCGTGCCGGGTGCGGTAGTCACGCGCGGCGGCCTCGGGGCGCGCGGCGAGCAGCTGGCGGTTGAAATCCCGCCAGGCGAGCTGCCGTACGAACGCCTCCGCGCCCGCGCCGCCGGCCTCGCGGGCCCGTTGGACCACCTCGACCGGGGACAGCGTGCCGAAGTGCAGGTGGGGCGAGAGCCGGGAGGTGGCGTCGCCCGCGAGGTCGTCGTGCCGGTCCTCGTAGGCGTCGATACCGGAACTCAGCCATGCGGCGAGCCTGCGCCGCCCCTCCGTCTCACCCCCCGCGCACAGCCCTGGCGACACACCGCCCACGTCGCCGCGCTCCGGCAGCGAGGCGGAGCCCACCTGCTCCGGCACGCCGACCGTGCGCGGCGCGTCCAGTACGTCCCGCAGGCCCTGCTCGGACCAGCGCCGGTAGTACGGCGTGAACACCGCGAAGTGGTCGGAGGCGGCCGGCGTCACCGCGCCCGGCGCGACGGCGGTGCTCACCGTCTCGTGCACGTACAGGCGCCGTCCGGCGGTCTCCAGGGCCTCGCGCAGCCTTTGTTCGCGCACGTGGGCGAAGGTGCTCACATCACCCGACATATGCACCTCGCCGGCGTCCGCCTCCTCGGCCACCCGGCACACCTCCCTGACCGTGTCGCCCTCGCGCAGCACCAGCCGGCCGCCCCGTTCCCGCAGTCCCGCGTCCAGATCCCGCAGGCAGTCGGCGAGGAACGCGAGCCGGTTCGGAGCGGCGAAACCCGCTCTGTCCACGGCGGGGTCACGTACGAACAGCGGTACGACCTGCCCTCCGCCGTGCAGGGCCGCGCGCAGTGGCGGGTGGTCCGACAGGCGCAGATCACAGGTGAACACGACGACCGAGGTACGCATGGGGCTCGCTTCCGTTCACGGTGAGGTCACCACGATGAGGTCACCTCGGATGATTTCGCCCGGCCGACCGGGACGGATGCGGCATGCCGCCGATGGTCCCCCGTTCGGGCGCGGCCGCATCCGCGGGGGCCGGGGGCCGGGAGCTCACCGCCCGGCCGCCCAAGGCCGCCCACGGCCCCGGGCCACGCACACCCCGGCGAGCCACGCACCGCGTGGTCACCCGCGAGCGACCGGCCGGTGCGGCTAATTGGTGCGGCTGACGGGTGCGGCTGATAGGCGCGGTTGACGGCGCGCACGGTCGATCCGCGTACGTGGTCTTCGCTCATCGCAGAGCCCCGGGCCGCTGCTCGAGCTCGCGATCGGGAACCGGCCGTCAAGGTCCGCGCCGGAACACTGCCCCTCTGGACACCACATCGTGCCCGTACGCCCCTCACCCGCAACCGGCCGCACCAGGTATGCATGAGGACACAGCCATCTGCCGGCCCTACGAACGGGAAGTCCATGCACGCGCAAGAGCCGAGGAAGAGCGAAAAGCAGCCGCAGCGCCCCGCCCAGGGTGTGGCCGCGCGGCCGGAAGGGCGGGGGTCCGGTGCGCTTCTCGGGTTGCAGCGTTCGGCCGGCAATGCCGCCGTTGTCCGTATGCTCCAGCACGACCGGCACCAGCACGACGCGGGCTGCGGCCACCAACAGCCCACGTCCGAGCCGGTGCAGCGATCCGCCGTGCACGATGTGTTGCGCGCGCCGGGAGCCCCGCTGGACGCGCCGCTGCGCCAGGAGATGGAGTCCCGCCTCGGCGCCGACTTCTCCGACGTCCGCCTGCACACCGGCTCGGCGGCCCGCGCCTCCGCCGCCGAGGTGGGTGCGCGTGCCTACACCTCCGGCAGCCACATCGTCATCGGCGACGGCGGCGGCGACAAGCACACCCTCGCTCACGAGCTGACGCACGTCATCCAGCAGCGCCAGGGGCCGGTGGCCGGTACGGACAACGGATCGGGACTGAGGGTCTCCGACCCCGGCGACCGCTTCGAGCGCGCGGCCGAGGCCAACGCGGTCCGGGTGATGCGGCGCACGCCCGAGCGGAGCGTCCGGCCCGACCAGGCCCCCCAGGGCGTCCCCGTACAGCGGGAGGCCGACGCCATGACCCGTTCCACGGCACGCGGCGCCGACGCCACGACCCTGCAACGCTTCTCCGAGGTCAACACCGTGGAGCTGGGCTCCGTACGGGTCTCGGAGAACGGCCTCTACCTCATGACCGTCACTTCCGGGGCGGACACCACGGTCATCTGGGTCGCGGAGGGTGCCCCGGCACCCCGATACTGCACGCCGACCGGGCAGAGCGGGGAGATCGCGGGGCGTGTGTACGCGGAGTACGAGCCGCAGTCGTCCTTCCTCGCGGACTGTGCCCACACCGCCGAGGAGATCATGCATCAGCAGCGGCTGGCCCTGGGGCAGGACGCCAGCGAATTCGCCCTGGGGGGCAACCAGTTCGGCCTGGGTGACCGGGAGAACGCCGAGGGCGCCGTGGCCTACGCGAATGCCAGGCCCGGCGGTCCCCACGCGAACGGCGAGGAGCGGCCGGCTCCCGGCCAGGCGTTCGCCATCGTGGAGACCGCGTGGCACGGGGACTACGAGACCCCCGCCAACTCCAGCGGGTGGCCGTACCACGTGGCGGCCGTGGTCGCCCAGGACGGTGACGACCGCATCACCGTGGAGCAGGCCGCGGACGGCAACGACGCACGTGCCCGCCAGGGGTACGAGGGCATCGTCGACATGTATACGTCGGGCACGGACCCGACCAACGGACAGGCGCTTCCGCACAGTTTCCACGGGCGGAACACCGGCGGTCCGGTTCAGCACTTCTCGGTCGGCGCGATCACCGTGATCCTCCAGCCAATCAACGTGGGCCGCCTCAAGAAGGAGACCGGCCGCCGGAAGCTCATGTGACCTGATTCGGCCGGCCTGAACACGCTGCCCGGCGGGCCGGGTACGCGTCCGCGTCACCCGGTCGCACGCCGTGCGGCACACCGCGGCGGCGCCATCACCTCCCCTCCCCCGCACCGCGGCTTCTTCTCCGCCGTGCCGGGGAGGGAGGGCGTCCGGTCACCACCCGCGTCGTACCTGTCCTCCCTCATCCGCTCCGTTCCCCGAGGAGCACCCGGCTCGCCCGTCACGCTGCTGTCGGCATACCGACAAGGTCGTCCGCTCGCCCCGGCGGAGTACGTCGCGTCACAGCCGGCATTCCGGCTTGCCGGCCGCGCCATGGCGTGGAGGGCCGCCACCGCCCCTCGTACCGCACTCGCCGTCGCCGCCGAGCCGGCGCACCCCGGGCCACCCCCTTCTCAGGCTTCCGCACGGCGGGCTTCCCCTCACAGGCCGCAAGGGCACACATGGACGCATCGCCAGGCTGATGCGCGTCAGCCCGTTTCGCCATTTTGAGTCGGGGCCGCCCTCCGCCCCACCGCCCGAACCAGACAAAGGAAAGTCCCCGTGGCACCCACCACCGCCCTGACCGCCGATCAGGCCCACGCCCGCCTGCACGAGCTGACCGTCATCGACGTGCGCACCCCCGGCGAATACGGCACCGGCCACCTGCCCGGCGCCCACAACATCCCCCTCGACCACCTCGATGCCGCCCTGCCCGCCTTGAGGACCGCGGCGGAGCCCGGCGACCTCCTCATCGTGTGCGCCTCCGGAGCCCGCTCCGCCCAGGCCTGCCGGCGCCTGGCCGGCCAGGGCATCATCGCCGCCACCCTCACCGGCGGCACCACCGCCTGGACGCGGCTCGGCCACGCCACCCACCGCCCGGCCGGCACCCGCACCGCCTGGGCCATGGACCGCCAAGTCCGCCTCGCCGCCGGAACGCTGGTCCTGACCGGCCTGGTCGCCGGACAACGCTGGAACGCGGCCCGCCGGCTCTCCGCGGCCGTCGCCGGCGGCCTGGTCTTCTCCGCCCTCACCAACACCTGCGGCATGGCCGCGCTCCTCGCCAGGCTCCCCCACAACCAGCCCGGGGCCACCACCCTGGACGACACCCTCGCGGCCCTGACCGGCTGACCTTTGACCGCGAACGGGTGCCGCCTCGGGCACGGCCGGGCAGCCGCCGCCCCCAAGTCGTGCACTGGGCCGGGAACGGCCGTGCCGTCGGTCACGGCGGCTGATCAGCGGCTGCTTTCCGGAGGGAGGACGCTGAGGTCGCCGTAGGCCGCGAGACCGCCGGCCGGATCGCCGGGCTTGTGCCGCAGGGTGGCGTCCAGGAAGGCGAGAGTGGTCGCGGCGACGACACGCGGGCTCTCGGCGCGGCCCAGGGAACCGGCTATCGAGGGCACGGGCGGCAGGTACAGGGGGCCGTCCATGAAGGTGAGGTGTGCGGCGCCGGGGAGGGTGAGCCGGTAGCTGATCGCGGTGTTGGCCTCGAGGGCCTTGGTGAGGCGGGGCAGGTAACGCGGGTCGGTGTCCGGGGTGATGGCCGCGGTGAGCGCGAGCGTCGGCCGGCGCAGGGGCGGGGAGATGGGGCCGTGGGGGTAGCCGTCCAGATCGATGACGGCGTCGAACCGGCGGTCCCGCCGGGCTGCCTGCAGAGCGGCGGCACCCCCCATGGAGTGACCCGTGACCGCGGCCCGGCCGGTGTCCAGGCGTCCGGTCAGCGGGCCGGTGATCTCACCCCGGTCCAGGCGTTCGAGTTGGGTGAGAACAAAGCCGAGGTCGGCGGCCCGGACGGCCGTCCAGCCGGCCGCGAGCTCGTCGTCCTTGCCCCGGTCTCCGGTGGAAGAGGTCCTGGAGCGAAGCGTCCGGCCGTCGGCGAGGACGACCGCGGCGGAGTCGTACGGGTGGTCGAGGGCGGCGACCACATAGCCGTGGCTGGCCAGTTCCTCCGCCCAGGCGGTGTTCTGGGTACGCACCCCGCCCGAACCCGGAGAGAACAGCACGACCGGGAACCGTCCGCCCCCTCCGGCCACGGGAGCGTCGAAGACCGAATGCGTGCGGGCACGCGGGACGCCGTCGACGAGGAAGCCGGGCAAGCCGGCCTGGCGGGCGAGGGCGTCCGAGACGGTGCGCGCCTCGTGCTCCGTGCGCCCGAGGTACCGGGCCCGCCGCTCGCCCGTGGGACCCTTCCGCGCCGGGTACCAGAGCTGGACCACGACCGTGCGCCGGTCGTGCGGATCGGCGGTGAAGCCCTCGGGGCGGTGCGGGTCGGTCCACTGCATCACGCGGGTGCCGACCGGGAAGCGGCCCGACGGCTCGGGGAACACGGGGACGGGAAAGGCCCAGGCGGCCACCGGGCCCGCGGCGATCAGGCCGGCGCAGGCCACCGTCCCGGGCAACGCCAGCCACCATCGCGCCCGCCACGGCGGCCGGCCGCTACGGCGTCGCAGCAGTGGGGAGAAGGCGAACGGCGCAGCCACGGCAGCACCTGCCAGTACCGGCAGCATCTGCCAGCGGATCCCCACCGCGCTCAGCCCGATCGCCGACAGCACGAGCACCGTTCCGGCCGCGATCGTGACGCGTGGGCGGGCGGCGGCGGGAAGCCAGCGCGCCGTCACAAGGGCGAGGGCACCCAGCAAGGCGAGGAATTCCAGGGGGGACACGTACAGCCCCGCGATGATCTCGGTCACCCGGCCATCCTCGGGGCCGGCCCGCGCCGCCGCATCGATCCCGGGTCGCGCTCGCATGCGACCGGAGTCGCAGACCGGACCATGCCGTCCGTACGACCGGAGTCGCATCCGGACACCTCTCTTGTACGACCGGAGTCGCAGCCGAGCGCGCCAGGTGAACGGCCGACGCGCGGGCGCGGAAGGCAACGGGACCCTCCGCCGACAGGAATGTGCGACGACCGAACCGCTCCCGCCAGCTGGCTGCGCTCCCCCCTCCAACTCGTCACCGTTCGCCGTGGCTCAGGGCCCGGCGATCGCCGCGGTGGACCGGCTCCCGGAACCGGCCGCGTGGTCAGCGGCAGATACGGGCGGTCGTGACGGCGCCGCCCGCGTTCTCGTCGTCCGTGCCGAGGACCGCGATGCCGGAGCCGGACACGCAGTCCACGGCCTCGACCTTGCGGCCCTCGAACTTCCGCAGCACTTCGGGGTGTTCGGCCACCGTGAGCCGTACCCGGCCCGAGCGGTCGAGCGACACCGCGCCCGCGGCGCTCACCGCCGAGTCGAACGGTCCGTCGTCGCCCTCGTCCGACGCCGAAGCGATCAGCAGCCGGCCCGAGTCGGTGACCGAGAGGTCGGAGGCGTGCCGGACGTCTCGCGCGGGATACGGCGCGCGGTAGGCGGCCTTCGTCACGGTGCCGAACACCGACTCCCCGTAGGTGTTGAACGACAGGGGTGCCGCGTAGAGCGTCGCGGGGCGGTCGTCGCCTTCGCCCCGGTCGGCCCAGACCGCTGCCAGCTTGCCGTGCCGGGAGACGAGCGTGAAGCTCTCGAAATTGTCGCCCTGACCGATCGCGGGGAGCGGCGAGAGGTCGCGGACCTGGATCGCGTTGCCGTCGTCGGTGAGCGCCAGGTGGTAGACGAGGCCGCGGCTCGACACGGCCAGGTACTCGTCGGAGGTGCCCGGCACCGCTTCGAGCGCCTCCAGGTCGATCGGCTCGGCACCGTCCTTCCACTGGAGTGGCTGCACGACGGCCGTGCGCCCGGACGGGCCCCCGGAGTAGGTGAGTCGGGCGATACGGGTCTCTCCGCGGCGCTTGTTGTCCAGGCCGATCACGGCCCGGTAGGTGCTCCCCGTGTACGAGGTGACGGCAAGTCCGCTGACACCGCTTCTCATGTCGTGACCGACCTGCGTCCATCCGGTGGCCGCGGGCGCCGGCGCGTCGACCGTCCGGGCCTCGGTCACTCCCGTGCCGGCGACCACGCCGCCTCCGGCGCAGAGCACAGCGATGGTGGCCAGCACGGTCTTACGTATGCTCATGAAGCTCTCCCGTGAGGTGACGCGCGTAGATGATCACGTGGCCGGGACCGTAACGGCCCGCCCGGCCTCCCGGCAAGAGCGCGGCCACAAGACCGGCAGTCCGACCGCGGTTCCCCTCCCCCGCCCGCCGGATGAACAACCGGACCGCAGGCGAACCGACTTGGCGCTACGCTCGGTTGACGCTCGAACAGCTTCCAATAAACTCGGGCCACCAGACGGTAAGTCGGAACCGGTAGCGCGTCACCGGACCAGAGGACCGGGATCCGTTGAACGACTGTGACCGGGTTGACCACACCGTTGGTCGGGGCATCAAGGTCAGCGGAGGTGCGCGTGGGTAACAGGGCCGAACGACGCAAAGAGCAAGCAGAGAACAGCCCTTCGCCGACGCGGGCCGGCGCTCCCGAGCGTGCCGTGCCGGAACCCATGATCCGACTGCAACGTAGCGTCGGCAACGCGGTCGTGGCACGCATGGTGGCACGTCAACGGCATGTCCACGACGGTTCCTGCGGACACGAGTCGGTGCCGCCGGTGCAGCGCTCGTCGGTCCACGCCGTTCTGCGCTCGCCCGGTCGCCCCCTGGACGAGCCGGTGCGCGCCGAGATGGAGGCACGCCTCGGTGCGGACTTCTCCAACGTGCGGGTGCACGACGACCGGACCGCCCAGCGGTCCGCCACAGAGGTCGGAGCGCGTGCGTACACGTCCGGACAGCATGTGGTCATCGGGGCGGGTGGAGCGGACCCGCACACCTTGGCGCACGAACTGACGCATGTCATCCAGCAGCGCCGGGGGCCCGTGCAGGGCACGGACCAGGGCTCCGGCCTGCGCGTCAGTGATCCCGACGACCGGTTCGAACGGGAGGCCGAGGCGAACGCGACTCGCGTCATGGCCAAACCCGTCCCCTCGGCTCCCACGGTGGTCTCCCGCGCCGCGCACGCCACGCACGACGTGCCGGTGCAACGGATGCCCGAACAGGGTTCCTTCGCGACGTTGAGCTTGAGGCAGTTGAACGCCTACCCCACGGGCATCGGTTTCATCGACAACGAGGTGCGCTCGCACCAGGCCAAACGGAATAATGTGGGTGACTGGCAGAACACCAATTTCGCGGTGATCCAGTATTGGGACAACGACAGCAACAGCGTCGTGACTCTGGATTCGTTCAATGCCGGGTCCAGAGCGCATCATTCCGAAGAGGCGCTCCTCTCACACCTGGAGAATCAGGGGGTGAGTTATCGCCCTATTGCGCTGTTCACCGACCGAAAGCCGTGCAGCGCATGCGAGACGCACATCAAAAACGTGGCCAACGGAAAGGCTCGGGGCCACGACATTCCCGTCTACTATATCTCCGACTACCCGAACCCCGATATTCGGGCCATCGAGCAGTGGTGGCAGTGACAGTCATCGCAGTCCTGAACTTTCCGACTCGGGGCCAGACGGACACCGCCCTGCTCGGCGGTCGGGCCGGTCCGTCGCGGACAATGAGCGCATGGACATCCGATCCCCTCGTCTGAGCGAGCTGCCCGTTCTCCAGGACATCGAGAGGGCCGCCGGTCGGCGGTTCCACGAGACAGGCATGCCGGAGATCGCCGAGGACGAGCCGCTTCCGCTGGACGTGCTCGCCCGGTACCAACGCGACGGGAGGGCCTGGGTGGCGGTCGACGCGGCCGGGATACCGGTCGGCTACCTGATCGCCGACCGCGTCGACGGCAATTTCCACGTGGAGCAGGTCTCGGTGCACCCCGGCAGCGCTCGGCGCGGGGTGGGCAGGTCCCTGCTGGAGCATCTGGCCGATCACGCCGGGAGCCGGCAGGTGCCCGCCCTGACCCTCACCACGTTCGCCGACGTCCCGTGGAACGCCCCCTACTACACGCGTTGCGGCTTCCGGGTCCTGGCCGAGAGCTCGCTCACCCCCGGCCTGCGGGAGATTCGTGAGCGCGAGGCGGCCCACGGTCTGGACCGGTGGCCGCGCGTGTGCATGCGCAGGGATCTGTGACGCCGGGGGCGGCCGCCGCCGCGGACCGGGCCGCTTCCGCCCCGGTCCACCGCACCGCCCCGGCGCCACCGCACGTCCCGTATGCCGCCGATGCGGGCCAGGGTCAGCTCAGTCGGCAGATCGTGTGCGGGTCGGCTCCCCCGGGGCCGGGGGGCGCGGTGAGCGGCGCCACGCTGCCCGCGGGCCGCCCGCACACGTTCACCGACCGCACCTCACCGCCGTCGTAGCTCACCCGCACGACCTCGTAACCGTGGCCGCGCTGTTCGGCGTAGGGCCGGCTGCCGGCGAAGCCGACCGTGCCGACCGGCAGGTTCGGGACGGGGTGCCAGCGCAGGTCGGCCCAGGTCTCCGCGGCGGTCTGCGGAACGTCGCCGTTGCGCGCGGCCCGGTACAGCACGGCCGTGGCGCTGTAGGACAGCACCGTCTGCCCGTTGGAGAACAGCGCGTCGGTCCAGGGCCGGGCCGGATCGGCGAGCGCCGTCCGCCGTGCTCCGGCCGGCAGCAGTTCCATGAGGACGCGGTGGGCGTCGATGTAGAAACCGGTCGTCGCCGCCAGGTCCATGGGCGCGAGGGCGAAGTGGTAGAGGGTGACCTCGTCGGGGATGCGGAGGGCTTCGCCCTCCTCGTAGTTGCTCTTGGTGAGGTCGTCGCCGGTGAACACGGTGATGCCCCGTCCCGAGCAGCCGGGGGTGGAGCCGAGCTGGGACATCAGGTTGGGCACGTCCTCGACCCGGCCGGCGAAGTAGAGGGCCTTCGGCACGGGTTGGCTGCCGCAGATGTCGCCGATGGGAGTGGTCAGTTCGGGTTCGCCCTCGGCACTGAGCCGGTACGTCCGCGAGGGCGCCGGGGCGAAGCCCGCCTCGGCCAGCATGTGCTTGCCCACCCGGGCCTGTTCGGTGGTGTAGAAGTCCTTCTCGCTGCCGACCGACCGGGACAGCACGGCGCCCTGGGCGCCCTTCTCCCGAGCGGCCAGCTGACGGGCGACGACCAGCAGGGCGTCCGCTTCCTCCTCGTCGGTGGCGGCCAGCCCGAACCAGTTGGACAGCCTGCGCGCCAGGTGGCTGCCGGAGTTGGTGGTGCTCACCACGGGCAGTCCGGCCCCCTTGAGGATGCGGGCGGCCTGCTCGGTCTCGGTGGTGTCGCGTCCCATGCCCACGACGCCGACGACGGAGCGGTCGCGGCGCGCCAGGTCCGCGATGTGCCGGGCCATGGGGATCACGTGCAGCATGTTCTGGTCGGCGTTGGCGAGCAGGACCTTGATCTTGGTCGGCTGGTCGGTGCTGACGTTGGCGTAGTGCTGGTAGAGGTACACGCCCGTGATCTCCTCCAGCCCCTTGCGGGTGTCGGCCTGCCTGGCGGCGGTGACCGGACCGGCGTAGACGATCGTCACATGGGCGTCGCGCGGTCCGATGGCCGCGTTCTCGGCCCTGATCGCCCGCTCCACCGCGTCGAAGGTGACACCCTTGCCCGCGCCGGACAGACTCAACGTGTTGCCCTGCGCGAGCCGTACGTTCCCGGTGGCGACGCCGACGCAGTGACCGCCGTGGCGGACGGAGTCGGTGTTGGAGCCGAGCAGCCGGCCCTCGCAGTAGCGTCCGGCGAGGTAGTGGTTGCCGAGGAAGCCCGCGGCCAGGCCGAGGGCGAGGACCACGGCGAGGCAGGGGCGGGACCACAGGAGCCAGGCGGGCGTCCGGCGGATGCGGTCGGTGGAGTGCTGGGCGGAGCGCCGGTGGCGCAGCTCGTCGCCGGGCATCGGGATGTACAGGATCCACGGCAGGGTGGCGGCCCGGCCCGGGGACTGGCCGGCGTTGAGGTTGGTCACCCACCGCTGGTATCTGGCGTCCGCTCCGAAGGTCTCTTCCTCGTCGTCGGCGTCGGGGCGGCCCGGCAGGTCGGCCGGCTCCGGGGCGGCGGGGATCCGCGGCCGCAGGCGTTCGGACGCCGGGACCGCAGCCAGCACGAGCAGGGGGTCGACCTCGCTGCGGCGGCTGCGCACGTCGCTGATGGTGCGCAGCAGGAGCAGACCGCCGTCCTCCTCGGTGACCCGGGGCAGATACACCACGGGCGGTACGGTGCGCTTGCGGTGGCGCAGGTCCAGCGCCCGCGGGCGGAAGTTCTCGCGCAGGTCCTCCAGCAGCGCCAGCACGCGGAGTTCCAGGTGCAACTGACGTGCCGTCGGGTCGCCCGCCTGTGCCGCGGCCACCTGCTGGGCGACGGCGAAGGCGCGGCCCCGGATGGTCTCCCAGGACTTCGCCGGCCGCCAGCGCGACCAGTCGGCGGCGGCGGGCCGGTCGCTGAGCGGGGCCAGGAAGGTGGTGGTCGCGAACCAGCGGGTGGCCCGGCGCAGCCACAGCAGCGGCGGCGCGCTGCGCGCGAGCAGGTGCACCAGGCCGAACATCGCCAGCGCGAGGGCGCCGCCCCACAACGCCGTACGCCAACCGCCCTCGCCCAGCAGCACGCTGAGGCAGGCGATGAACATGGCCCCCACGAAGCCGGAGGGGTTGGCGACGGCGCCGACGGTCTCCGCGAGGACCGGGATGCGGCGCCGGCCCTCCTCACCGGCGGAGCCACCGTCGGGGCGCCAGCGCAGCTCGGCGAGCCGGCGCATCAGGCGCTCGCGGCGCTCCGCCGCCGTCCAGACCGTCGTCACCTCGGTGCCGACCTCGGGCGCGGCCTGCTCGATGGCCCTCAGCAGGCGGGAGCGCGGGAAGCTGAAGGGTTTGTACTGCGACTGCCGTGCGTTGTCCCAGGGGTGCTCGCACAGCTGGCGCACCATGTCGACGGCCGAGGAGTACGGGTCCGGGCCGCCCCCGCCGTCGAGCCGCTTGGCGATCAGCCCCCGCGGCTGCTGGCTCTGGCGGACGAACTCCACCACCTGGGCGACCCGTCGGTCGAGGGTGCCGGTCGCGTCTTCCTCGGTGGCCTGCAGCACCACCAGCGGGGTCACCGGAGGATTCGCCCGGAAACCGTCGATGAGCCGTCTCATCAGCGCGAAGACCGCGTCGGCGGCCTCCACTCCCGCACTTCCTGTCCAGACCCGTCTGCCCATGTGCTCCGCCCCCGTCGCATCGGCCTGATCGAACATCGAGTTCGATGGGAATACCCAGCCCCGAGCGCCGCTGCACCCCGGAGGCCCCATGAATGTCGGACGCCCAGGGTGGCGGGTTCGGACGCTTCGGATCCGGTTTGCGCCGCATACCGATCGTTTTTTGTCACGATGTATCGACCTTGCGTCGATATCCGGTGAACCGGCCGCCCCGAAGCCGTGTTCCGTGCTTGATCAGCGCTGGGAGGCGATGATCAGGATGACGACGAGGATGCCCAGGACGAGCAGGCATCCGCCGCCACCGCCGCCGGACGATCCCTTGCGGAACTCGACCATCCCGCCGGGGACGACGGCCGGGTGGCGGCGGCGGTAGTGCTCCTCGATCGCCTCCGCCCCCTGGGATTCGCTCCCCCAGGAGGTGTGGTGCCCGCACTCACCGCACCGGTACCGGTAGCTGTCGGCCATGACTGTCTCCTTCTGTGTGCGTTGATCGTTCTGTGTGCGTTGCTCGGTTCACGTTCGGTGAGCCGGGGCCGTCGGCGGTGTGCCGGACGCCGAGGTGCGTGCGCGGTACGTCAGTCGTCGTCCCGCCCGGCGCGGGCGAGGTGTTCGGCGAGGGACCGCAGGACGCACAGGTTCGGGATCCCGGACGCGCCGGTGGCCCACAGCAGCCGGCGCCCGTCGGCGCGGATCGCGACGAAACCGTTGCGGACCTCGATCCGCCGGACCTCGCTCCAGCGCAGGGAAGTCCGGCCGGAGCCGACGGCGTCCGCGGTGACCCACAGGGAGCCGAAGTCCAGCCGCGCACCCTGCCGCAGCGCGGCCAGCGCCCGTGGGGTCTGCGCGGCGACGACGGCCCCGCAGATCGCGGACCACCACTCCTGCGGCCGGGCGAAGTCGCCGCGCCGCAGCACGACCCGTTCGCCATGGACGTCGACCAGCACGAGGGCGCCGCTGACGCCGCGCGAGGTGAGTACGGTGCACCGGCGCACCACCGTCGTGTCGAAGCGGACGGCATGAATGCGCCGGCCGACCGCGGCCGTCAGACCGTGCTCGTACAGGTCCAGCCGGGCGCCGGGGCGGCTCCTGGCCGGTCCGCCGTCGGCGCGCGGCGGGCGCCGCAGCCACGCGGTGGCCGGCCGGCGCCGCCAGGGCTCGGCGGGCGGCGCCCGGTAGGTGACGCGCCGTCTGCCCAGGCGGGCCCGGCCGGCGGTCGCGGAGATCCGCGCCAGCAGCAGTTCCTCGGCACGCTCACGGTCGTCCGCCGCCCCGTTCACGCCGCGCCCGCCCGGCCCCGGCCCCGGCCGGCGTCCTCGCCGGACAGTGCCGCCCGCCGGGCCCGCAGGAGCAGATCGCCCGGGGCGACCCCGAGGTCGTCGGCCAGGCGCCGGGCGGTGCGGTCGAAGACGGCCAGGGCCTCGGCCCGCCGGCCGTCGCGCCGCAACGCCTGCATGAGCATCGCGGCGACCGGTTCGTTCAGCGGCTCCTCCAGCGCCAGGGCGGACAGCGCGGTGATCGCCTCCGCGCTCCGGCCCAGCCTCAGCTGCAGGTCCGCCTTCCGCTGGGCCAGGGCGACCCGGTGCCGCACGAGCCGTACCCGCTCCGACTCGGCGAACGGCCCGGGCAGTGAGGCCAGCGGCTCGCCACGGAACAGTTCCAGCGCCCGCGCGCACAGCCGCTCGGCCTCCGCCAGGTCACCGGCGCGTTCGGCCTCCTCGGCCCGGCCGGCCAGGTCGTCCACGCACAGCGCGTCCACCTCGGCGATACCCTGGACCAGCCCGTATCCGTACCGGTCGCTCCGGATCACCGAGTCCGGGCGCTCCCCGAGACGCAGGATCTTGCGCAGCCGGTACACGTAGACGGGTACGACGTTGCCGTCCGGCATCTCCCGCCCCCAGACGTCCTCCAGCAGGCGTCGCCGGCTGACGGAACGGCTCGGACTGAGGGCGAGCGCCGCCAGCACGGCCTGCTGCCGCACGGGGCCGACGTCCAGGGGCCGGCCCGCGAGCGTCGCCCGGAGCGGGCCGAGTACGGACACCCGCAGCCAGGGACCGGACGCGGTGCCGGTGCGGCGTGCGGCGGTGTTCCCCGGCACCGGCCGGCGCGGCCCGTGGCCCGGCATGACCAGACCGCAGTCGAAGGCGTGCACGATGGCGGCGGCCCGGTCACGCAGGCCCAGTTTCCCGAGCACGTGGCCGAGCCGTTCGGCCACCACGTGTTCGGGCAGGGCCAGGGCGGCGGCGATCTCGGCGTCCCCCAGGCCGCAGCCGAGCGCGTAGAGCACTTCGCGTTCCTCGGCGGTGAGACCTGTGACGGCCCGGTCGCACCGGCCCGCGGTCGTCGTCGGCATGGCCACTCCCCGTTCTCGGGACCGGTCGGTCTCCCGTCCCGGTCGTTTCACGTCGATGTGGTCGAGGCTGGCCGTCGTGCAGGAAGTGTGGACAGAGCATTCAACCGGTCATATCTGACCGGTGCCCGCGCTAGAGTCCCGACCTGCGGAAACGGACAACTCGAGGGGGAAGGGCCATGGCCTGTGGCCGGTGAGTTCGGCGCGGTGCTGCGCCGGCTGCGTGAGAAGGCGGGACTGACCCAGGACGAGCTGGAGCGGCGTTCCGGTGTCAGCGTGAGCACCATCCGCGGCCTGGAGACCGGCAAGCGCAGCAATCCGCGGATGACCACGGTGCAGCAGCTGGCCGACGCGCTCGCCCTGCGCAGCGGGGACCGCGAGGAGTTACTCCGTGCCGCCGTCCCGGGGCGCCGGGGCGGCGGCACGGGCGAGGCGGAAGCGGACGCTCCGGAAGCGGGCGCGGCACAAGCGGAGGCGGCGCAGGCAGGCGCGGCACAAGCGGAGGCGGCGCAGGCAGGCGCGGCGCAAGCGGGCACGGCGCAAGCAGACTCGGCACAAGCAGGCGCGACCGCCGTGGCGTCGCCCGCGGTGCCTCCGCCGGCGCCGGCGGTGCGGGCCGCGCCGGCGGAGGCGGCCGAGCAACTCGCGAAGGCGGTGGCGGCCCGCTGGCAGCGCGAGGAGGAGCAGCGGCGGATCCAGGACCCGTACCCGCTGCCGGTCCGCTGGAAGGCCGCCTCCGAGGCGCTCACCGACCACTGGGCCAACATCCGCCGCCTCCCGCCGGGCGTCCCGAGCGGCCCGCTGGATCTGAGCGGCCGGCTGGAGGCCGTCGCGGAGACCTACCGGAGCATCCCGTCCGGCCGGCTGGTGGTCCTCGGCAGGTCGGGGTCCGGCAAGACGGTCCTCACACTGCGCTTCGTCCTCGACCATCTGAGGTCGCGGACGCCCGCCGAGCCCGTCCCGGTGATCTTCAGCATAGGCGCCTGGGACCCCACGGCCGTCACCCTGCGCGACTGGCTGACCGAGCAGTTGACGCGTGACCATCCCGGTACGGCCGCCCCGGGTCCCGGCAAGGTCAGCCTGGCCTCCGCGCTGGTCGACTCCGGCCGCGTGCTGCCGGTGCTGGACGGCTTCGACGAGATGGCCGACGGGCTGCGCCGCCCCGCGCTCGAGGCCCTCAACGCCACCACGCTGCCGCTCGTGCTCACCAGCCGCCCCGCCGAGTACGCCGCCGCGGTCGCGGAGACGGATGTGCTGACCTCGGCCGCGCCGATCGAGCTCACCGATCTCACCCTGGACGACCTGGACCACTATCTGCCCCGCACCACCCGCAAGGCGGACCGCTCGGACCCGGCGGCGGGCGCCTGGCAGCCCGTGCTGAAGAAGCTGCGCGAGCCCTCGCCGGACGGATCACCGGCCCCGCTCGCCACGGTCCTGTCCACTCCGCTGATGGTGGCGCTCGCCCGCACCGTCTACAGCGACACACCGGAGCACGATCCGGCCGAGCTGCTCGACACCGAACGGTTTCCCGGAGTAAGGGAGTTGGAGGAGCACCTGCTCGACAACTTCCTGCCGACCGTCTACCGCCGCTCCCGGCCCGGTGCGCGCGGCTGGGACCCCGAGCGCGTCCAGCGCTGGCTCGGCCATCTCGCCCGCCATCTGACGGAACTGAGGACGCCGGACCTGGCCTGGTGGCGGCTCGGCCACGGTCTGCGCGGTTCCACCCGCACTCTGGTCACCGCCCTCGTCACCGCGCTGGTCATCGGACTGGTCGACGGCGCCCTGTCCACCGCTTTCGGCGGCTCGTTGGCCGGCGGCGTGCTGGACGGGACGGTCGTCGGCCTGCTGGCCGGTCTCCTGTTCGGGCTGGTGCACTGGTTCACGTACACGGTCACCGGCAAGGACGTCCAGCCGTCCGCCGTACGGCTGCGCATCCGCGGCAGACCGAGGAGCACCAAGTGGCGGGCGGGTTCCCGGCTGGTGATCGGCACCCTGGGCGGCGCGTTCTTCGGTTCGGCCTACGGGTTCATGGTCGGCCTGTTGCGCGCGCTCAGCCGGCACGCCGGGCCGGCGTCCGCGCTGGAGACCGGGCTGATCAACGCGATCCTCTTCGGGCTGATCTTCGGCGGTGCCGCGGGGCTCTCCTTCTGTCTCCTCGGCCTCCTCGAAACACCCCTCGACATCGTGTCCGCCGTCAGCCCGGGCAGCGTCCTGCGCGCCGACCGCCGGACGGTGCTCATCCAACTGGGCTTCTGGGCACCCGTGTTCGGCACGGCGGTCGGACTCGGGGCGGGAGTGGTGGTGGATCTGCTGCAAGGGCACCTGGGCCAACTCGTCATGGACCCCATGTCCAGTCTCATGCTGGGCACCATCAGCGGTCTGGGCGGCGCGCTCGGCTACACGCTGACCCTGACCGCCTGGGGTCAGTGGTGTCTGCTCGCCCGTGTCTGGCTGCCGTTGACCGGACGTCTCCCCTGGGCCGTCGCCGCCTTCCTGGACGACGCCTACCAGCGCGGCGTCCTGCGCCAGGCGGGTGCGGTGTACCAGTTCCGTCACGCCCGGCTGCAGAGCCGTCTCGCGCGGCGCAGCCGGTGAGGAGGAGCCGGCGGCGCCGCGGTCGTGAGGCCTCGTCCCCCGTCGGGGATGCCGGGGCCGCGCTCACCGGCTCACGGGTTGATGCCGTCGTACTGCAGGACGCGGTAGGGCGACTGGTGGGGCTGGCCGTTCCACTGCGAGACGATCAGGGTCAGGGAGGTGGGGCCGGCGCTGCCCGGGTGGATGTACCCGCCGTACAGGAAGGGGAGTTGGGGCTTGGCCCAGTGGTCGGGCGGCCAGGCAGCGTCGCCGACGATCTGCGCTTTCGGCGCGCTCCACACGGCGTCGGGCCGGGGGGCGGTGCGGGTACGGATCGAGTAGTCGGTGACGTCGAAGTAGCTCATGCAGTACGTGCCGCCGATGCGTTTGACGGAGAACTCGCCGATGTTGTTCCCGGAGAGGATCACGGACGGCTGGACCGCGCGGGTCCACTGCCACCGGCCGTCCAGGTAAGCCCAGTTCTCCTGCGCTCCGAAGTTGCCGGCGCGGAATTCCTCCGGCCGGATGCGGAAGAGCTGGATCGCGCCGCCGTCACCGGTGTTGCGGTGGCTGCCGTTCCAGCGCTTGGAGAAGATGTACAGCCAGCCGTCGGGGTCGATGCCCGCGAACGACCACATGCCGTACAGCGACTGGTTGACGCCCTGGGTGTCCCCCGCCCAGTGGTAGGGGTAGTCGTGCCAGGTGACGCCGTGGTCGTCGGAGTAGGCGACGCCGGACATCCGCGAACCGTCGTACCCCGCGGGCGGCTGCCAGACCTCCACGGAGGTGTACTGGATGTAGGTGCGCCCGCCGAACTCGATGCAGTCGTTCGGGATGCGGCTGACCTCGAAGCCGTATCCGTTGTCGGCGTTGTGCCGGTAGTCGAAGAGCTGCCGGGCGCCGCCTGCCGTGGGCATGGCCCAGGTGAACGAGATCGGGGTGGAGCCGGAGGCGTCGAAGGACGCCTGGTTCAGCATGACCGGGGAGCCGAGGTACTCCCCTCCCAGCGCGGGTTCGCTGAAGGAGTCGCCGAAGACATAGCCCCAGGTGTTGTCGTGCTCCCGGTAGTAGGGAATCGCGAGGTCGCCCGATCCCAGGCCCTGCGCACGGGCCGAGTCGCCGGGCTGTTCGCACAGCGGCGCCCCGTTCTGGGCCGCGGCGGCGGAGGGGGCGGCGGCGAGGGAGCCGCCGAGCGCGCCGAGGGTCAGGGCGGCGCCCGTGCCGGCCTTGAGCAGGGTCCGGCGGGTGGGCGGACGGCGGTCGGGGTGTGCGGAGTCGGACATGGTCGTCCCTTCGGGGTCGGTCGGCCGCGAGTGATCACCGCGCCAGGACTGCGGATACGGACACGAATACGGACACGGACACCGATACGGATCGGAAGGCCCACGGCGGCCGGCTCATCCTGGCAGGGGGCGTTGAAAAATCGATGAAATACCCGTTCAGCGAGCGGATCGTGTCCCTGGAGCCCCGGCCGAGACGTCGTCGCGGAACCGTCACCGCCGGCCCCGACCGTGGCACGTCCACAGCGGTGTCATGGGAATTTCATCGGCCCTCCCTAGCGTGACCCTGCCCGCGTACAAGCACCCGCACGGGAGGACGGCGCGATGGCACCCGCCGATGACGGTCCTCGGCATACCCGCCCCCGGGGCGCCACCGCGTCCCGGCACAACCCGCCCCGCACCGCACGCAAGCTCACGAGGAGGCACGCTGTGGCAAGGACATCGAACCGCCGGCGACTGACGGCGACCGGGATGCTCACCGCCGTCACGCTGGCCCTGGCCCTGTCGGCCGGTCCCGCGCAGGCCGCCGACGGCACCGCACCGCCGCCGTTGACGAACGGATTCGGACTGACGCAGGTCGACACGGTCGTGGGCGGTCCCACGAACTTCACCCTCACGGTGACCACGCCGGAGGTCTCCGGCAAGCACCACATCAAGATCATCCTGCCGAGCGGTTACTACGACGACCCGGGCAGGCGCTACCCCGTGCTGTACTTCCTGCACGGCTCGCCCGACGACCCGATCCAGCAGAACTATCCGGCGCTGACCACGTCCGACTCGATGATCACCGTCATCCCGGACGGTGGCGCCCGGGGCTGGTACGCCAACTGGCTGAACCAGAAGACGCGCCTCGGCGCCCAGAACTGGGAGAACTTCCACCTCAAGCAGGTGATCCCGTTCATCGACGCGAACCTGCGGACCATCCCCACCAAAAAGGCAAGGGCCGTCGCCGGTGTCTCCATGGGCGGGTTCGGCGCCCTGCACTACGCGCAGGTCCGGCCCGACCTGTTCAGCCAGACGGCGTCCCTGTCGGGGGACATCGACCTGTCGGTCCGGTCCATGGACCTGCGGCTGGCCGTCGTCGCCTCCGTCACCGACGCACTCGGCGCGATCTGCGGCTCGTCCTCCGGAGCCTGCGACCCCGACAACTCCCCCTACAAGCCCGGTGTGGACAGTGACGCCCTGTTCGGTTCGCCCTACCCGGTGTTCAACGCCGACTGGCGGTGGAACGAGGTCGATCCGGCCGCGCACATGGACAAGCTGGCCGGGATCGGCGTCTCCGTCTACGTGGGCAACGGCGCCGGCGTCCCCACCGAACCGGAGTTCTGGCTCGAAGGCGCGGCCCAGCACGTCAAGGACAGCATGGACGCGCTCGGGATGCCGTACCACTACGTCGACTACGGCAACGGTTCCACCTGGGGCACCCAGTGCAACGGCGGCCACAACGCAGGCTGCTGGGAACAGGACCTGCGGGACCTGATCCCCCGGCTGGAGCGGGCGTTCGCCTCCTGACCGTATGCACACGGGCGGCGCAGGACCGGGCCGGCACCCGGCGGGCCCCCTGTATATACGCGTGCGCCCCCGCCGGGTGGGCGGGGGCGCTGACGCGGTGAGGTGTGCTGTTCGGCTCAGTACCAGCCGTTGGCCTGCCAGAAGTTCCAGGCCTTGACGGGGCTGCCGTAGCGGGAGTTCATGTAGTCCAGGCCCCACTTGATCTGGGTGGCCGGGT
>NZ_JODT01000036.1 GCF_000720835.1 Streptomyces achromogenes subsp. achromogenes
GTGCGAGCGGCAGGACATGCTGCTCATCGTCGACGACATCCAGATGGGCTGCGGCCGTACCGGCGCCTTCTTCTCCTTCGAGGAGGCCGGCATCACCCCGGACATCGTCACCGTGTCGAAGTCGATCAGCGGATACGGCCTGCCGATGTCGCTGTGCCTGTTCCGGCCGGAGCTGGACGTGTGGGAGCCCGGCGAGCACAACGGCACCTTCCGCGGCAACAACCCCGCCTTCGTCACCGCCACCGCCGCGCTGGAGACGTACTGGACCGACGGCTCGGCCATGGAGAAGCAGACCCGCACCCGCGGTGAGCAGGTCGAGCGGGCGCTGATCTCCATCACCGAGGAGAACCTCGCCGACGTCAAGGAGTACCGCGGGCGCGGGCTCGTGTGGGGCCTGGAGTTCCACGCGAAGGACCGGGCCGCGCGGGTCGCCCGGCGCGCCTTCGAGCTGGGGCTGCTGATCGAGACGTCCGGCCCCCAGGGCGAGGTCGTCAAGCTGCTGCCCGCGCTCACCGTGACCCCCGGGGAGCTGGACGAGGGCCTGAGCATCCTCGCCCGCTCGGTCCGCGAAACCGCTTAGAGACCCGCACCGAGACCGTACCGAGAACGCCTGCGAACCGCCCGGCACGGCCGGGCAAGGAGGAAGAGCACCACCGTGATCGTCCGATCGTTCAAGGAGATCGAGGGCACCGACCGCCATGTGAAGGCGGCGTCGGGCACCTGGGAGAGCAAGCGGATCGTCCTCGCCAAGGAGCGGGTCGGCTTCTCCCTGCACGAAACGATTCTGTACGCCGGGACGGAGACGTCGATGTGGTACGCCAACCACATCGAGGCCGTCGTCTGCACCCGGGGCGAGGCGGAACTCACCGACCACGAGACCGGCACGACGTACACCATCACGCCCGGCACCATGTACCTCCTCGACGGGCACGAGCGGCACACGCTGCGCGTCAAGGAGGACTTCCACTGCATCTGCGTGTTCAACCCGCCGGTCACCGGCCGGGAGGACCACGACGAGAACGGCGTCTACCCCCTGCTCACCGAGCCCGAGGAGGTGTGAGAACCATGACCACCGCCACCGTGAAGAATCTCTACCCGACCCGCGGCACCGCCGAGGTGACCGTCCCCCGCCAGGATCCCGTCGTCTGGGGCGCCCCGGACACCCCGGGTCCGATCGCGACCGCCGACCTCCAGCGTTACGAGCGGGACGGCTTCCTCGCCGTCGATCAGCTGATCACGCCGGACGAGGTCGAGATCTACAAGCGTGAGCTGGACCGGCTGGTCTCCGACCCGGACGTCCGCGCCGACGAGCGCTCCATCGTGGAACCGAAGTCGAAGGAGATCCGCTCGGTCTTCGAGGTGCACCGGATCAGCGAGGTGTTCGCGAACCTGGTGCGCGATCCGCGCGTGGTGGGCCGCGCCCGGCAGATTCTCGGCTCGGACGTGTACGTCCACCAGTCCCGGATCAACGTCAAGCCGGGCTTCGGCGCGAGCGGCTTCTACTGGCACTCGGACTTCGAGACCTGGCACGCCGAGGACGGCCTGCCGAATATGCGGACGGTGTCGGTCTCGATCGCGCTGACCGAGAACCTCGACACCAACGGCGGCCTGATGATCATGCCGGGTTCGCACAGGACGTTCCTGGGCTGCGCCGGTGCCACGCCGAAGGACAACTACAAGAAGTCCCTCCAGATGCAGGACGCGGGCACCCCGTCCGACGAGGCGCTGACCGCCCTGGCGAGCGAGCACGGCATCCGCCTGTTCACCGGCAAGGCCGGCTCGGCGACCTGGTTCGACTGCAACTGCATGCACGGCTCGGGCGACAACATCACGCCGTACCCGCGCAGCAACGTGTTCATCGTGTTCAACAGCGTGGAGAACACGGCGGTCGAGCCGTTCGCCGCGCCGGTGCGACGACCGGAGTTCATCGGGGCACGGGACTTCACGCCGGTCCGGTGAACCCGTCCACGGGGCCTCGCCGGCCCGGTGGAACTCGTCCGTGAGGGCCTCCGCGCACCGGCCGGAGGCCCTCGCGGCGCGTGGTCACAGCGTCGGGTAGTCCGTGTAGCCCTCGGCCCCGCCGCCGTAGAAGGTCGCCGGGTCGGCCGGGTTGAACGGGCCGCCGGCCCGGAGGCGGGCCGGGAGGTCGGGGTTGGCGAGGAACAGCCGGCCGAAGGCGACCAGGTCGGCCGAGCCGTCCTCGATCAGGGCGAGGGCGTCCGGGCCGGTGGGGCCCTCGGTCGCCGGGTTGAGGACGAAGGCCCCGCCGAAGCGCTTGCGCAGCACGGGCGTCAGGGCGCGGAAGTCCGCGCTCTCCATCACGTGCAGATAGGCGAGGCCCAGCGGCTCCAGCGCGTCGAGCAGCGCGGTGTACTCCGGCTCCGGCTCGGGCTCCTCGATGTCGTTGAGGGGGTTGCCCGGGGAGATCCGCAGGGCGGTGCGGCCGGGGCCGATCGCCTCGGCGACGGCCCGGACGGCCGCCACGGCGAAGCGGACGCGGCCCGCCACCGAGCCGCCCCAGCCGTCGGTGCGCCGGTTGCTGCCGGGCGCCAGGAACTGGTGGATGAGATAGCCGTTGGCGCCGTGGAGTTCGACCCCGTCGAAGCCGGCCTCGACGGCGCCCCGGGCCGCCGCCGCGAAATCGGCGAGGGTGGCGTGGATCTCCGCCTCGGACAGTTCCCGGGGCGTGACGAAGTCCTTGGGTCCCTGGTGGGTGTAGACCTGGCCGCGCGCCGCCACCGCCGAGGGGGCGACGTTGACCAGGCCCTCGGGCAGCAGGTCGGGGTGGCCGACGCGGCCGGTGTGCATGAGCTGGGCGAAGATCCGGCCCCCGGCGGCGTGCACGGCGTCGGTCACGGGGCGCCACGCGGCGATCTGCCCGGCGGTGTGCAGACCGGGGGTGTCGGGGTAGCCCTGGCCGACGGCCGAGGGCTGGATCCCCTCGGTGACGATCAGTCCGGCCGAGGCGCGCTGGGCGTAGTACGCGGCGGTCAGGGCGGTGGGCAGCCCGCCGGCGGCGGCGCGGCTGCGGGTCATCGGCGCCATGGCGATGCGGTTGGCCAGCCACAGGCCGGGGAGGTCCACGGGGTCGAAGGCGGTGGTCATGGGTACTCCCGAGAAGAGTTAGTTGGTCGGCCAAGTAGCTCGGCACGGACCACCTTAACCCATTCATTGGTCGACCAATCAAATGGCGGTGAGTACGCTTCGGGACCGTACGGACGGGATCTACGGACAAGCGCGGGAGCCACCCATGGACGCCAGCAACGAACCGGCGACGGCACACGCCGCCCGGCACTCCCGCGCCGAGCTGCCCGCCGCCGCGCGGGGCGGACCGGTCGGACACGCGCTGAGCCGGGTGGCCCGGCTGCACCGCACGGCCGCCGCCGGACTGCTGCGCGGGCTCGGCCTCTACCCGGGCCAGGAACTGGTGATGATGCACCTGTGGGAACGCGGCCCGGCCCGGCAGTCGGAGCTGATCCGGCTGCTCGGGCTGGACCCGTCCACGGTGACGAAGATGCTCCAGCGGCTGGAGCAGGCCGGCCATGTACGGCGGCTGCCGGACCCGGCGGACCGGCGCGCGGTGCTCGTGGAGGCCACGGAGTCCGGGGCGCGGCTGCTGGACGAGGTGGCGCGGCTGTGGAGCACGCTGGAGGAGGAGAGCTTCGCCGGGCTGTCGCCCGCCGAGCGCGAGCAGCTGCTGGGGCTGCTCGGCCGGGTCGAGGCCAATCTGTGCGCGACGGCCGGGTGCGAGGGCCGGGACGGTCAGGCGGACAGCGCGGCCAGCAGGCGGTCCACGTCCTCGGGCGTGTTGTAGAGGTGGAAGGCCGCGCGCAGATGGCCCGCGCGGTCGGAGACCTCGATGCCCGCCGCGCTCAACTCCGGCTGCCGGGCGCCCAGTCCGGGCACCGAGACGATCGCCGAGCCGGGGGCCGGCACCGGCTCGTGGCCGAGCGCGGCGATCCCAGCGCGGAACCGGTCGGCGAGCGCGGTGTCGTGGGCGTGGATCGCCGGCACGCCCAGTTCCTCGACGAGTTCGAGGGACCGGCGCAGTCCGGCGAAGGTGAACAGGGCGTGGGTGAGGTCGAACCGCCGGGCCGAGTGGGCGAGTTCGGCCACCGGGCCGTAGCAGCTGTCCCACGGGTGCTCGGCCGCGACCCAGCCGGCGAGCAGCGGGGTGAGTCCGCCGAAGTCCTCGGGCACGGTGAGGAAGGCGGCGCCGTGCGGGCCCAGCAGCCACTTGAAGGCGACGCTCGCGGTGAAGTCGTAGGCGTCCGCGTCGAAGGGCAGCCAGCCGGCGGCCTGCGAGAAGTCGACGTAGGTGCGGGCGCCGTGGGCGCGGGCGGCCTCGCGCAGGGCGGGCAGGTCGGCGAGCCGGCCGTCGGCGGACTGCGCGGCGCTGACCGCGACGAGCGCGGTGCCCGGCCGGACGGAATCGGCGATCCGCTCCAGCGGGACCGTGCGGACCTTGAGGTCGCCGCGGACGTGGAAGGGGTTGAGCACGGAGGTGAAGTCGTCCTCGGCGGTGAGGACTTCGGCACCCGCGGGCAGCGCGGCGGCGATCACCCCGGTGTGCGCGGCGACCGAGGCGCCGGCCGCGACCCGGGTGGCCGGGACGCCGGCGAGCCGGGCGAACGCGGCCCGGCTCGCCTCCACGTCCTCGTACAGCGGGGTGAGCGGCCGGCCCTCGGCCCGCAGCAGCGCCGCCTCGTTCAGGGCGGCGACGGTACGGGCCGGCAGCAGGCCGTTGCTCGCGGTGTTGAGGTAGGTGCTCCGGGGCCGGAACTCGGCGCGGACGAGGCGGTCGAAGGTCTCCGTGGTCTGCATGGGACCACTCTGCGTCCCCCGGAACTCCCCGTCCATTGCGAATTTTCCCGTGGCACCTCGTAGTAGCCCTTATACGACGCCCGTGACCTGCGGGTTTCGGCCGTGCCGTCTGCCGTTGTCAGCCGTGCCGCGGAACCGCGCAGCCGTCCGGGCCGCAGGCGTCGGTGTCCTCCTGGCCGACCAGCCGCAGCGGGGAGCGCTCGCCCCAGGCCTGGGTCAGCGCCTGGGTGAAGACCTCGGCGGGCTGGGCACCGGAGACGCCGTACGTGCGGTCGAGGACGAAGAACGGCACGCCGGTCGCACCGAGCTGGGCGGCCTCGCGCTCGTCGGCGCGCACCTCCTCGGCGTAGGCGTCCGGGTCGGCGAGCACCGCGCGGGCGGCCCCGGCGTCCAGTCCGGCCTCGGCGGCCAGCTCCACCAGGCGCTCGTCGCCCTCGGAGAAGACGGACCGCTCCTCGGCGAAGTTCGCCCGGTACAGGACCTGGATCAGCGCGTCCTGCCGGCCGTGCTCCTTGGCGAAGTGCAGCAGGCGGTGCATGTCGAAGGTGTTGCCGTGGTCGCGGCCCCGGGTGCGGTAGTCCAGGCCCTCGGCGGCGGCCTGGGCACCGAGGTTGTCCTCGCCGGCCTGCGCCTGGGCCTCGCTCATGCCGTACTTCCTGGTCAGCATGGTGATCACCGACTGCACATCGCCCTTGGCCCGGCCCGGGTCCAGCTCGAAGGACCGGTGCACCACCTCGACCTCGTCACGGTGCGGGAAGGCAGCCAGCGCCTTCTCGAAGCGGGCCTTGCCCACGTAGCACCAGGGGCAGGCGATGTCGCTCCAGATCTCGACGCGCATGTCTTTCCGCTCTTTCCGGGTCGTACGGGCGCGGGGGATCTCCCCGGGCCGGGTACGTGAACGTTCAAGCAGGCCGGGGTATTCCCGGCCGCACCACCATCGGGGCCCCCACGCCCGGTGGGACTGAGCACAGCGAGCGCCTCGCCGCCTGCCAGAGCGGCCGGGGCCGGCCCGGGGAGGAGGACGCGGCGTCACCGTGCGTACAGCCGGTCCAGGGACGCGCGGCTCTTCTCGTCCGCGGCGCGGTAGACCAGCAGACGCAGTTCCGGGTCCTGGAGCGGCAGCAGGACTTCGAAGTCGACGGTGATCGCACCGGCGGCCGGATGCCGCAGCACCTTCCGGCCGCGTCCGTTGACGCCGACCTCCCGCTGTGACCACAAACGGGCGAAGTCCTCGTCCTGAGCGGCGAATTCGGCGATGAGACCGGACAGTGCCCGGTCCTGCGGGTGCGCGGCCCATGCCGCGCGCAGGTGGGCGATGCCGTCCCGCAGCACCTGCTCCCCGGACGGCAGGGTGTCGCCATGCGTGTTCTCCACCTGGATGGGCGTGGGGAACGTTCACGACGCTCCGTTCGGCGCTATCCTCGGCGGCCCCGAGATGGCGCAGGCCAACGCGGTCATCCGGCAGGCGACGCACGGCGCTTCCCCCTCTCGTGGCTGTGGCCCGGACAGCCCGTGCGGTCCGGACAACGAAAGCGACGAGGGTCCCGACAACGGGGAATGCACCCCCGGTTTTCCGGGCAGTTCGTGTTCCCCGAGGAACTGAGCGGCATATGAGCGCAGATACTCCAGAGTCCGAGATCCTTCCACTCATCCGGCAGCACACGGGCGAGGTGAGCAGCATCCGGCGGACCGAGCGGGGTTTCAGCTCGGATCTGACCGCCCTTGTGGACTGCGAGAAGGGAGTGTTCTTCGTCAAGGCGGTCCGCAACCGTGCAGGAGGGCGGCGTACGTCACTGATCCGGGAACAGATGATCAATGATTACACGAGCCCGATCGCGCCGCCCCTGCTCTGGGAAGTCGAAGAAGACTGGCTGATCCTGGGCTTCGAGGCGGTGCGGGCGCGGACGGCGGATCTCGCGCCCGGCTCCCCGGACGTGCCGAAGGTGGTCGATCTCGTCTGTCGGATCGGGGAGTTGCCTCTGCCCCCGGTCGCCGAGCACTGGACCGAGACCCGGTGGGACCGCTTCACGGCAGACCCCGCCGAGAGGTCGTTGTTCCGGGGTGGCTCCCTGCTGCACACGGACATCAACCCGGACAACTTCCTGATCGGCTCCACGCGGAACTGGGTGGTGGACTGGGCATGGCCGACCAGGGGCGCGGGATTCATCGATGTCGCCCTCCTGGTCGTGCAGCTCATCGCGGCCGGCCACGATCCGGGTGACGCCGAGCGGTGCGCTACGCAGTGCCGTGCATGGCACCAGGCGCAGCCCGGGGCGGTGGACGCCTTCGCGGCAGCCGGCCTGCGCATGCACCGGTTCTACGCGGAGCGCAACCCGGATGCCGCGTGGCTGAACGCCATGGTGGCCGCCTGCCAGGCATGGACGGAGCACCGCGGAATCGTCGTCGGCTGAAGACCGTACAGGGAAGGCCTTCCGCGCTGGACGAATCCAAGGGGGCGCGGCAACACCGCCGGTACGGCACCGAGGTGTTCACGGCTGCGCCGGCACAGCTCGGTGCCCTTGGGAAAGTACTGCCGCAGTAGTCCGTCGGTGTTCGCCGGGTAGCGGGGAACACACGGGCCGGGACGGCGCGCCTTCAGGCCACGGCGGGCGTACCCGGCCCGGGCGGGTGGCCGTGCCTGCTGAACTGGGACCGGTACGCGCTCGGGGTGAGGCCGGTGCGGCGGACCAGGTGGGTGCGCAGGGAGTCGGCGGTGCCCAGGCCGCAGGCGGCGGCCACCTGGTCCATGGGCAGCCGGGTGGTCTCCAGCAGCTCCTTGGCCCGCTCGATGCGCTGGTGCAGCAGCCACTGCAACGGGCTGACCCCGCTCTCGGCCTGGAACCGGCGGGTGAGGGTGCGCACCGAGACGCCGGCGTGCCGGGCCAGGTCGGTCAGGGTGAGCGGCTTGTCCAGGTTGCGCATCGCCCAGCCGCGGGTGTCGGCGCAGGCGGTGCCGCGCTCGGGCGGCAGCGGGGTCTGGGTGAACTGGGTCTGCCCGCCGGGCCGGACCGGGGCGACCAGGGCGAGCCGGGCGACCTCGTTGGCGATGGCGGCGCCGTAGTCGGTGCGGACGATGTGCAGGCACAGGTCGATGCCGGCGGCGTAGCCGGAGGCGGTCAGGAACGGGCCGTCCTGGACGAACAGCACGTCGCCCTGGAGGTCGATCTCGGGGTGGCGGCGGCGCAGCTCCCCGGCCTGCGCCCAGTAGGTGGTGGCCTTGCGGCCCTTGAGCAGGCCCGCCTCGGCGAGCGAGAAGGCGCCGGAGCAGATGGAGGCGATGCGCTTGCCCGCCGCGGCGGCCTCGCGCAGCGCCCCGACCACCCGGGGGTCCGGGGTCAGGGGCCGGCCGGTGCCCGCGACGATCACGGTGTGCGCCTCGCGCAGCGCCTCCAGGCCGTGCGGCACGTACAGGTCCAGGGTGCCGGTGGTGGGCATGGGGCCGGGCTCGGGCGCGCAGATCACGACCTCGTAGCCCGGTTCGCCGTCGACCCGCACCTTGTCGAAGAGCAGCTCGGGGATGGCGAGGTTGAACATCGACACGGGCGGGGACGCGACGACGGCGACACGCAGCATGGCCAGAACCTCCGGATGCATGGCATTCAGGCCACTACTGTAGGCCGGAAAGGATCAGCACCATGGCCGTATGGCGAACGCGAAGACTCTGACGACCCATCAACCCACAAGCCAGGGCGGGGAAACGGGTACCGCGCCGGTGCTCACCCTCGTGGCGGCCATCCTCGGAAGCGCCCTGATCACCCTGGACTCGACCATCGTGACCGTCGCCCTCCCGGCGATCGGCTCCTCCCTCGGCGGCGGGATGTCCGGGCTCCAGTGGGTGGTGGACTCCTACACCCTCGCCCTGGCCGCGCTCATGCTCTCCACGGGCGCCTTCGCGGACCGGGCCGGGGCGAGCCGCGCGTACGCCGTGGGCATCACGGTGTTCACGCTCGCCTCGGCGGCCTGCGGGCTGGCGCCGGGCCTGCCGGCGCTGATCGGCGCGCGGACGGTGCAGGGGGCGGCGGCGGCCGTGGTGCTGCCCGCCTCGCTGGCCCTGGTGCGCCAGGCCTACCCGGATCCGGTCCGGCGCGGCCGGGCGGTGGCCACCTGGGCGGCGGGCGGTTCGACGGCGCTGGCCCTCGGTCCGATGGCGGGCGGGCTGCTGACCACCTGGTGGGACTGGCGGGCGATCTTCTTCGTCAATCTGCCGCTGGGCGTGGCCGCGCTGGTCCTGCTGGTGCGCGCGCCCCGCTCGGCGCGCCGGCCCGCGCCGCTGGACCTGCCGGGCCAGGCGACGGCCGTACTGGCCCTGACCGCGCTGACGTTCGCGGTGATCGAGGGCGGTACGGCGGGCCTCGTCTCCGGTGCCGTGGCCGTGGCCGCCGCCGTCGCGTTCGTACGGATCGAGACGCGGCGGCCGCACCCGGTGGTGCCGCTCGGGTTGTTCCGCGACCGGACGGTGCGGCTGGCCGTGGCCACCGGGTCGGCGTCCAGCGTGGCGTTCTACGGGATGGTCTTCGTGTTCTCGCTGTTCTTCCAGCAGGTACAGGGCCGTTCGGCGCTCGCCGCCGGGCTGCTGTTCCTGCCCATGACGGGGGTGATCGCGACGACGAACGTGGTGGCCGGCCGGCTCGCGGGGCGCTACGGCGCCCGGGTGCCGCTGCTCATCGGCCAGGCGCTCGCGGTGGCCGGCCTGCTGGGCCTGTTCACCGTGGGCACCGGCACACCGGCTGGGGTGGTGGCGGTGCTGCTGGTGCCGATGGCCGTCGGTGTGGCGCTGGCCATCCCGGCCCTGACCGCGGTGCTGCTGGACGCCGTGCCGGCCGAGCGGGCGGGGGTGGCCGCCGGGGTGCTCAACGCGGCCCGGCAGGTGTCCGGCGGCCTTGGGATCGCGGTGTTCGGCGCCCTGGTGGACGACGGTTTCGCCGCTGGACTGCGGGCGAGCCTGACCGTGGCGGCGGCCCTGCTCGCCGTGACGTTCCTGCTGGGCTGCCGGCGGGTTACCGCTCCAGCCGGCCGTTGAACCGCCGGGGCAGGCCGAGGGGGTTGTCGTCCTTCAGTTCGGCCGGCAGCAGCGCCTCCGGCGCGTTCTGGTAGACGACCGGCCGCAGCCACCGCTCGATGGCGGTGCCGCCCACGGAGGTGGAGGTGGAGGTGGTCGCCGGGTAGGGCCCGCCGTGGTGCTGGGCCGGTGCCACGGCCACCCCGGTCGGCCAGCCGTTGACCAGGACGCGTCCGGCCAGCGGGGTCAGCTCGGCGAGCAGTTCCGGCCCCCGGCCCTGGCCCGCGGCCTCCTGCGAGGAGAGCTGGACCGTCGCCGTGAGGTTGCCCGGGAGCCGGGACAGCACGGCCTTGGCCTCCTGCTCGTCGGCGTAGCGGGCCACCACCGTGACCGGCCCGAAGCACTCCTCCAGCAGCAGGTCGTGCTCGCCCTCCGCGGTCAGCTTCGCCGCCGGCACGGTGAGGAAGCCCGCGCTGACGGTGTGCTCGCCGCCCTCGCCCGGGGTGACGGGCGCGTCCACGTCGGACAGCTCGGCGCGCTCGGCCACACCGGCGATGAAGTTGTCCCGCATCCGGTGGTCGAGCAGCACCCCGGCGTCGGTGCCGGCGACGGCGTCGGCCAGCGACTTCACCAGCTGGTCGCCGGCCCCGCCGGAGGGCACCAGCACCAGGCCGGGCTTGACGCAGAACTGGCCGACGCCGAGGGTCATCGACCCGGCGAGCCCGTCGCCGATCTCCTCGGCCCGCTCGGCCGCGGCGGCCTCGGTCACCAGGACCGGGTTCAGCGAGCCGAGTTCGCCGTGGAACGGGATCGGCACCGGGCGCGCGGCGGCGGCGTCGAACAGCGCCCGGCCGCCGCGGATGGAACCGGTGAAGCCGGCCGCGGCGACCAGCGGGTGCTTGATCAGTTCGATGCCCGCCTGGAAGCCGTGCACCAGGCCGACGACGCCCTCGGGGATGCCGTGTCCGGCGGCGGCCCGGCGCAGCACCTCGGCGACCCGCTCGGACAGGGCCGGGTGGTCGGGGTGGGACTTGACCACGACGGGGCAGCCCGCGGCGAGCGCGCTCGCGGTGTCGCCGCCGGCGACGGAGAAGGCGAAGGGGAAGTTGGAGGCGGAGTAGACGGCGACGACGCCGAGCGGCACCTTGTAGCGCCGCAGGTCCGGCACGGGCGGGGTCGCGGTGGCGTCGGGGTGGTCGATGACGACGTCCAGGAAGGCGCCCTCGTCGACGATGTCCGCGAACGCCCGCAACTGGTAGACCGTGCGGGCGAGTTCGCCGGACAGCCGGACCTGGCCGAGGGCGGTCTCGGCGTCGGCGGTCTCGACCAGGGCGTCCCGGGCCGCGTCCAGGCCCGCGGCGGCCGAGCGCAGGAAGGCGGCGCGGACCGCGCGGTCGGCGAGCGCCTCGCGCGCGGCCTGCGCCGCCCGGACGGCCGCGTCCACCTCCTGGGCTGTGGCCTCGACCGCAACCTGTTCGCGCTGCTTCCCGGTGCGCGGGTCGACACTCCAGACTGGTGCTGCTGCCACCGCGGGTCCCTCCAAAAGGCCGCACTTATTGAACCTGTGCGTCACCCATCAGCCGCGTTCGATATACTGAACACTGTCTCTGATGATGAACGCTGCTCGGAGACTATATATCTCAGGTCCTCGTCGAACGAAGGGGTCAAGGGCGATGACGGCAGGCGAAGCAGGGGGCGGGGCGCAGGTCAAGTCCGCGGTACGGACCGTGGAATTGCTCGAGTACTTCGCCGGCCGGCCCGGTATGCACTCCCTCGCGGCCGTCCAGGAGGCCGTGGGCTATCCCAAGTCCAGCCTGTACATGCTGCTGCGCACGCTGGTGGAGCTGGGCTGGGTGGAGACGGACGCCACGGGCACGCGGTACGGCATCGGGGTGCGGGCGCTGCTCGTGGGCACCTCCTACATCGACGGCGACGAGGTGGTGGCCGCCGCCCGTCCGACCCTGGACCGGCTCTCCGACGACACCACGGAGACCATCCACCTGGCCCGGCTCGACGGCACCAACGTGGTCTACCTGGCCACCCGCCAGTCCCAGCACTACCTGCGCCCCTTCACCCGGGTCGGCCGCCGGCTGCCCGCCCACTCCACCTCCCTCGGCAAGGCGATCCTCGCCACGTACACCGACGAGCAGGTGCGCAAGCTGCTGCCGGAGACGCTGCCCGCGCTCACCGAGCACACCATCACCGACCGGGAGCGGCTCATCGAGGAGCTGCGCCAGGTCCGCGAGCAGGGCTTCGCGGTCGACCGCGAGGAGAACACGCTGGGCCTGCGCTGCTTCGGCGTGGCCATCCCGTACCGCACGCCCGCCCGGGACGCCATCAGCTGCTCGGTCCCGGTGGCCCGGCTGACCCCGGCCCACGAGCAGATGATCAAGGACGCGCTGTTCGACGCGCGCGACCGCCTGACCCTGGCGACCCGCCGGCTGTGAGCCGGGCGGCCCAGGTGTGCCGTCCCGGGAGGGCACACCTAGGCTCGGTCGTATGGAGATCGCGCTGCGCGCCGTCCGGGACAGTGACGTGCCGGTGTTCCACCGCCAGATGACCGACCCGGAGGCCGTCCGGATGGCCGCGTTCGGGCCGGAGGACTGCACCGGCCCGCAGGCCTTCGCGGCGTACTGGCGGCGCCTGTGCGCCGGCTGCGCCGTCCTGCGCACGGTCCTGGCCGACGGGGCGGTGGCGGGCAACGCGGTGGTGTACGGGGAGGCCGGCGAGCGCGAGGTGTCGTACTGGATCGACCGCGCGTACTGGGGCCGGGGCGTGGCGACGGCCGCGCTGCGGGCCCTGCTCGCCGAGGTCCCCGAACGCCCGCTGTACGCCCGGGCGGCGGCCGACAACACGGGCTCGCTGCGCGTCCTGGCCAAGTGCGGCTTCCGCGAGACGGCCCGCGCCCGGGGCTTCGCGAACGCGCGGGGCCGGGAGATCGAGGAGGTCGTGCTGGTGCTGGGCGGCGGGGCGGGCGGCCGTCCGGAGTCCGCCGCCTGAGAGCCGGATGAAAAGGCGGGGCGTACGGGAACGATCGGCACCGTTCCACTCGTCTTCCGTGCGGGATGAACAAGACGATCAGGCGGGCGTCCGTCTTCGCGCTGCTGCTCGTGCTCGCCCTGCTGGTCAGGGCGACATGGCTGCAGTTCTACGACGGCCAGGCCCTCGCGGACGACAATCACAACCGGCGGAACGTGATCGCGACGTACTCGCGTCCCCTGGGGAACATCATCGTGGCCGGGGAGGCGATCACCGGTTCGGCGAGGACGAAGGGAAGCGATCTCGCGTACAAACGGACGTACACGGACGGCGAGCTGTACGCGCCGGTGACCGGCTACGCCTCGCAGGCCTACGCCCCCACCCAGCTGGAGGGCATCTACACGGACCTGCTCAACGGCACGGACAACCAGCTCAAGACGGTGATGGACACCGTCACCGGTGAGCGCCCCGACCCGGGCAACGTGCTCACGACGATCGACCCGGCCGTGCAGAAGGCGGGCTATCGCGCGCTGGGCGGCAAGAAGGGCGGGGCCGTCGCGATCGACCCGAAGACCGGGAAGATCCTCGCGGTGGTCTCGACGCCATCGTACGACCCCTCCACGCTCACCGACGCGAACACCGCGGGCAAGGCGTGGAAGGCGCTCAACGCGGACAAGGACAAGCCGCTCACCAACCGCGCGCTGCGCCAGCCGCTGCCGCCGGGCTCGACGTTCAAGCTCGTCGTCGCCGCGGCCGCGCTGGAGGACGGGCTGTACAAGGACGTGGACCAGCCCACCGACAGCCCCGACCCGTACATCATGCCGGGCACGGTGCAGCCGCTGAACAACGAGAACAAGTCGGCGCCGTGCAAGAACGCCTCCATCCGGGTCGCGCTGCGCTACTCCTGCAACAACGTCTTCGGTCACATGGCCGTCGAGCTGGGGCAGGACAAGGTCAAGGAGATGGCCGAGAAGTTCGGCTTCAACGACGACGAGCAGGACGTGCCGGTGCGCGCCTACGCGAGCGTCTACCCCTCGGACATGGACAAGGCGCAGACGGCCCTGTCGGGCATCGGCCAGTTCGATGTCACGGCCACCCCGCTCCAGATGGCCATGGTGTCCGCGGCCATAGCCAACGGCGGCAAGCTGGTCTCGCCGCACATGGTCTCGCAGATCACCGACAGCGGGGGTGATGTGCTGAAGGACTACGACGACGGCACCGAGACCTCGGAGGTCATCGGCTCCACCACCGCCGAGCAGCTCCAGTCGGCGATGGAGACGGTGGTCAAGGACGGTACGGGCACGAACGCGCTGATCGACGGGGTGACCGTCGGCGGCAAGACCGGCACCGCGCAGCACGGCGAGAACAACAGCAAGACGCCGTACGCCTGGTTCACCTCCTACGGCAAGTCGGACGCCAATGGCAAGGAAGTGGCCGTCGCGGTCATGGTGGAGCAGTCCGACGCGGCCCGCTCCGAGGTGAGCGGCAACGGCCTGGCGGCGCCGGTGGCGCGGGCCATGATGCAGGCGGCGCTGAAGTAGCGGCTGGAAAAGCACCGCCCGTGGCGCCCCGGCAGGGGGCGGGGCGCCACGCACTCCCCCGGCCCGTCCGGCGCGGATTCCCCCTCCTTCTCCCCTTCTGGTGAACCCTCTTCGGGTCGTTTCCGTGTTCCCTGGGTGAGTTCGGTCGGTCATACGGTGTCCGACCCCCCGTACGAGAACACCGAAACGATCACTGCTACGCTTCCGGATCTCCGTCCGGGCCTCCCTGGACCCTCGCATGTCATTCACATGACACTCACCTCCAGAGCGCGCATCGAGAAGAGGTCACCCGTGGGCACAGTCGTCGACGACGCCGCCTCCGTGGAGTTCCATGCCTTCTTCGAACGGCACTACGCCGAACTGGCCCGTCTCGCCCATCTGCTGACCGGCGAGGCGGACGCCGCGGACGACCTGGCGGCGGACGCGCTGCTGGCGCTGTGGCACCGCTGGGACCGGGTGCGCGCCGCCGACCGGCCGGTGGCGTACGCCCGGGGCGTGGTCGCCAACCTGGCCCGCACCCGGATCCGCGGCGCGGTGCGCGAGCGGCGGCGGATCGCGCTGTTCTGGCCGCGCGGCGAGGAACGGACCGAGAACCCGGACGTGGCCGGCGTGGTGGACGTCCAGGAGGCCTTGCGCAGGCTGCCGTTCCGGAAACGGGCGTGTGTGGTGCTCCGGCACGCGTTCGACCTGTCGGAAAAGGACACCGCGCTCGCGCTCGGGATCTCGGTGGGTACGGTTAAGAGCCAGACGTCCAAGGGCATGGCCGAACTCCAGCGGCTGCTCGGCCCGCAGGGCGACCCGCGGCGGGTGCACGCGGCGATGGCGGCCCGGGTCGGCGAGAGCGGAGGAAGGAACCGATGAGGCGGCAGGACGTGCACGACGAGCTGCGCGCCCGGCTGCACGAGGCGGCCGGGGCCCATGAGCCGGACCGCGCGCGCATCCTGGCCCGGGTGGAGCGCGGCATGGCCGAGCCGTCCCGCTCCGGCCACCGGGCCGTGCGCCGGCCGGTGGTGGGCTGGTTGCGGGTGGCCTCCGCGACGGCCGCGGTGGCCGGTGTGCTCGCGGTCGGGGGCTACGCGGTGGCGTCCGCCGTGAAGGACGACCCGCCGGCCCGGCGGACGGTGGCGGTGTCCCCGACGCCCAGCGCGTCGCCGGAGCGCTCCACGGCCCCGGCGTCCCCCGCCCCCACGGCGCGCCCGACGCCCGGCAAGGCCGCGGGCGAGCCGCCCCGCACACCGTCCTCCTCCCCCTCCTCGGCCACCCCCGAGGCGACCGCCTCGGCCGGTCCGCCGCCGGCCCGCGCCGAGCGGAACGGCCCGCTGTGGTCGGACGGTTCGGTGGACCCGCACAGCAACGACTTCTGGGCGCAGAGCAATCTGACCCTGAAGACGTCCGCGCGGCTCGAGTCGCTCACCGTCGAGCTGAGGATCGCGCAGACCGGCGGGGTGACCTCCACGGGCGCCTGGCGCTCGCTGCCCGAGGCGGACTTCGCCCAGAGCGTCGTGGAGCGGGACGGGTTCGTCGTCTACACCTGGACGCTGAAGCCGGGGCGTACGGTCCCGGCGGGCCAGTGGGTGTTCGCCGGGCAGTACGACCACGCCCGCGGGGGGCGGGACGCCAAGGACGACGGCTACGTCATGACGGGGACCGCCGACGGGCACACCTACACGGTGACCGGCGACTTCGCCCCGCACGACCGCTCCTAGACCCTGGCGCCCGCCGGCCCGGGCGTCAGGAGACGAAGTACGTCGGGTTCGGCAGCTTGTAGGCGTGGTCGGCGTAGCCGCCCCCGAGGTCCGAGTACTGGTCGCCGAAGTTGGCGATGATCTCGTAGCCGAGGTCCTGCTCGATGTGCTTGCGCGTCGCGGACTTGAACTGGACCGTGGTGCACTTCCAGCTGCCCGGGGTGGCGCAGTCCTTCAGGTAGGCCGGCGGGTTGGCCTTGTCCTTGAGGAACATGTGGGCGGGGTCCAGGTTGACGTCGGCGCCGACCTTCTTCAGGTTCGCCACCGCGGCGGCCCGGCGGGCCTCGCCCAGACCGGTGTTGTAGAAGACCTCGACCCCCTTGGACTCGGCGTAGCGCACCAGTTCCGGGCTGCCGAAGACGGCCGGGCGGTCGGCCCGGTCCACGTACGCGTTCCAGTCGGCGTCGTTGTACGTGTAGTTGGTGCGCTTCTCGTAGTCCAGGCTGAGCAGCAGCGTGTCGTCGATGTCGAAGACCACGGCCGGCTTCTCGCCCCGGCGGTGCGCCTTGCGGGCGGCCTTGTCGAGGTAGCTCCTGGCGTCGGCGTCGATCCGCGCGAGCTCGCGGGCGTACGGGCTGTCCGGGGACGCCTGGTAGACGCCGTTCGCGTCGACGGTGGTGCCGTAGTAGGAGTCGATGTCCTTCACCAACTGGCCTATGTTGTACGGCTCGTGGGTGGAGTTGGCGGTCGACTGGCCGGCGGTGGCCGCGCCCGCGCCGTACAGCGCCGCGCCGGCGACGGCACAGGCGGCGCCGGCCGCGAGGACCCCGAGGGACTTCCGCATGGTTCTCCGATCCGGTGGATGAGAGTGATGTACCAGGTCGGAGACTGTCTACGCGCATCACATCGAGACCGCGAGCCCTGTTACCCGATCGATATGCGTGCCCCTTCCCGGGGACGCCAGTCGCGGAGGTAGGCGGCCGGGGTGTGCAACGCGGCCTCGGCGGCGGTGAGCTGCGGCCGGTTGGCCGGAACACCGACCACCGCGCCCGGCCCGGAGTTGCGGTACTCGCCGAAGCGCATGGACTGCCAGGGATAGGCGTCCCGCATATTGGCGTAGGGCGCCACCGGGTCGACGCCGGGCCCGATGACGCTGTCCCGCACGACCAGCGCCGGCCGGGCCGTGGTCTCGCTGGACGGCACCCACGGCCGGGCCAGCTTGTACGCCCGGTCCGGCGCGCCGGAGGTGAACCGGCAGCGCACGGCGAGCATGCCGTGCGGGTTGGCCCGGGCGGTGGAGGGCGCGAAGACGAAGCCGTAGGGCGGGGCGGACAGGTCGGTGCGGTCCAGCGTGCGGAAGCGGCAGTGCTCGTACACGGCGGTGGCCCGCCCGAAGACGAAGTCGACGTCGCCCTCGATGTGGCAGTGGGCGTAGTACTGCCGGGCGAAGACGGACAGGGCGGTGGAGTCGGCGTACAGGGTGTCCTGGTGGCCGAGGAAGCGGCAGTGCCAGAAGGCGCTCCGGTCGCCCTGTGCCTTGAGGGCGACGGCCTGGGTGCCGGTGGTGCCGGGGTGGTCGGCGCGCAGCCAGTCGTTGGCGAAGGTGATCCAGCGGGCGGTGAACCCGTCGGCCTGGACGGTGGTCGTGGCCGAGCCGCTGGTGCCGTGGGTGCCGCCGCCGGGCGTGGGGGTGCCGGCCGCGTTGTCGTAGACGATCACCACGTCCCGCGGGTCCTCGGAGGCGCCGATGAAGGTCATCTCCGTACGGCCGGCGTCGACGGTGACCGTCTCGCGGTAGGTGCCGGGGGCGATGACCAGGGTCCGGCCGCTGCCCGTGGCGGCGGTCACCGCGGCCTGGACGGAGGTGAAGTCGCCCCGGCCGTGCGGGTCGACGTACAGGGTGCCCGGGGTGCGGCGGCGGTCCGGGGAGCCGTGGCGGCCGAACGGGCGGGTGCGGGCGTGTGCGGGGGCCGGTGTCAGGGCGAGCGCGGCGGCGGCGCCGGTGCCCGCGGTGAGCAGGGCCCGTCGGGACAGGGGCATGGGAGTCCTCCCTCTCGGAGTGGCCGGGGCGCGGGGCGCCCCGGCCGGGAACGGGTCAGCGCAGGTGTCCGGCGCCCGCGTGGCGGCCGACGATGCCGGGGACGGCCTGCGGCCGGTCGACCCGGGTGCGCAGCTCGGGGGTCCAGCCGGCGCCGGCCCGGAGGGTCTCGCCGGGCACCTCGGCGTTGTGGACGGCGAGGAGGTCCACCGGGCTGCCGTTGACGTAGTTGCCGGCGGTGGTGACCGGCGCCTCCTTCCACTTCTTCAGCACCGCACCGGCCCGGACGCCGTCCGGCAGGGTGAAGGCGTTGTGCTCGGCGACGAGTTGCGACTCCATGCCGATGCCGTAGGTGTAGGAGTAGCCGTCGCCGGCCACGAAGTGGTTGTTGTACGAGTCCACTTGCCCGAAGCGGACGCGCGGGGCCCGCTCGACCAGGTTCCGGAACAGGTTGTGGTGGAAGGTGACCTTCAGGTGCCCCCGGTCGACGGCGGCGGTGGCCGCGCTGTCGCTGTTGCCGACGAGGATCGTCTTGTCGTGGTCCTCGAAGACGTTCCAGGAGGCGGTGACGTAGTCGGCGCCCTTGACGACGTCCAGTTCGCCGTCGTGCTGCTGGTAGATCCGGCCGTAGTACGACGGCAGGGTGCTGTCCGGGTGGTCGCCGTCGGTGAAGGTGTCGTGGTCGATCCACACATGGGTCGAGCCGTACACCACGGCGCTGTCGTACTCGGAGTTCCAGTTGCCGTCGGCGGTGTCGGTCGGGTCCCACTGCGGGAAGCAGTCGAGGGGGCTCTCGAAGGTCAGGTTGCGCACGATGACGTTGTCGACGCCCTTGATCTGGAGGCTGGCGCCCTTGAATCCGGCGTCGCGGCCGATGCCGACGATGGTGGTGTTGGCGGGGACGGCCGCCTTGATGAAGGCGTCCTGGCGGGCGGCGGAGGCGCGGCGCAGGCCCTCGGGGCTGCCGTCGGGCTCGGCGTCGAGGGTCGTGGCGCGGCCCCACACCGCCGGGTCGTAGGTCTTCAGATAGGTGGCGAAGTCGTAGCCGGGCACGGCGAAGGAGTCGCAGCCCGGGCCGTCGGCGTCGAGGGTGCCCTGCACCCGGACGATCTTCGGCGCGCTGCCGCCGTCGGCGAGGGCGGCCTTGAACTGCTCCCAGGTGGTGACGGTGTAGACGTGCGTGGAGTCGGCGGCGGCCCCGCCGGTCGTCCCGGTGCCGTAGGCGGCCCAGCCGTCCCGGGCGGCCAGCACCTGCCGGTCGGGGCCGGTGTGGTGGGCGGGGTGGGCGGACGCGGTGCCGGTGACGGCGAGGACGAGGGCGGTGGCGCCCACCAGCGCGCTCATGACCCGTCCATGACATCCCTGTGTACGCACTGTGCGGCTCTCCTCGATGACTCGGTGGCTCGGTGGCTTTGTGGCTCGACAGCTCGACAGCTCGACAGGCCGACAGTTCGACTGCCGGGACGGCTGACGACTCGGTGGCGCGGGTCAGGACGCGGGTGCGGGGGGCCAGGTGATCCAGGACGCCGGGACGTCCTCGTCCAGCCGGCGGACGTCGCGCGGGGCCAGCACCCGGGTGCGCAGCAGCTCGCGCGCCACGAGCCGGGCCACGGCGATGGCGCCCGGCGGGTTGAAGTGCGTGTTGTCCTGCTCGGTGGCGGTCCAGTTGAAGTAGGTCTTCGTCTCCTCCGCCCCGAGCCGCTGCCACAGCGCGAGCGACAGCGCCTGGATGTCGAGCAGCGGCACCTTCTCCGCCTCGGCGAGCGCCCGCACGGCCGCCGGGTAGTCGCCGTGGGTGGGCTGGGCGGTGCCGTCGGCGCCGAACCGGCGGCGCTCCACGGAGGTGGCGAGGACGGGCCGGGCGCCCCGGGACCGGGCGCCGTCGAGGTACAGCCGCAGATACCGCTGGTACGACGTCCACGGCTCGGTGTAGCGGGTGGGGTCGGTGGCCTTCTCGTCGTTGTGCCCGAACTGGACGACGAGGAGGTCCCCGGGCCGGATCACGGCCAGGACGGCGTCCAGCCGGCCCTCGTCCACGAAGCTCTTGGAACTCCGGCCGTTCACCGCGTGGTTGGCGACCGTCAGCTCCTTGTGGAGGAAGAAGGGCAGGGCCATGCCCCAGCCGGTCTCGGGAGCGGCGTCGGCGTATTTCTGCGCGGCCGTCGAATCACCGGCGAGGTAGAGGGTCCGCGCCTCCTTCCGGGGCCGCCCGGCGAGGGGGACGGCGGCGACGGCGGCGGACGTGACCTGTCTGCGCGTGAGGGACACGATCAGTACCTTTCGAACACGGGGAAGGGTGCGGGGGAACCGCGCGCCCGGCCACGCCGGGCCGGCCCGCGGTCCCCCACGACCACGGCCGTCCGGGCTCAGTGGTTGTTCTTCCAGTCCGCCTGGGCCTTGTCGAGCTGGTCGGCCAGCAGGTCCAGGAACTCCTTAGCGCTCATCTTGCCGAGCAGCACTTTCTGGAAGTTGGGCTCGTTGTCGGCCTTGGAGATGGTGTTCCAGTCGGGCAGGTAGTACGGCAGCTGCACGATCTTCGTGCCGGCCCCGTCCAGCGCCTCGGCCGCCAGCTTCGCCGGCTCGTTGGCCCGCACCCAGGCGTCGTGCGCGGCCTCGGTGTTGGCCGGCACCGACCCGGCCGACTCGTTCCACTTGCTGTTGGACTCGTGGGAGGCGGCGAACTCGATGAACTTCCAGGCGGCGGCCTTGTTCTTGCCGGACTTGAACAGGGCGAGCCCGTCGACCGGGTTGGAGACCTGCACCCGTGTCCCGTCGTCCAGGGTCGGGCTGGGGATGCCCCGGAACCTGCCCTTCAGCGCCTTCTCGTGGTCGGCGTAGGAGCCCAGGTTGTGGCTGAGCATGCCGATGGTGCCGGAGTCCCACTGGGCGACCATCTTGGTGAAGTCGTTGTTGACGTCGGCGGACGGGGTGTTCTTCTTGTACAGGCCGGTGTACTTCTCCAGCGCGGCCACGTTCTTCGGGTCGTTGACGGTGGTCTTGTCGCCGTTCCAGAAGGACGTGATCCCGCTCTGCCCGTACATCGCGTCCAGGGCCTGGGCGATGGAGCCCTCACCGCCGCGAATGGTGTACCCGAAGGCGTTCTTGTCCTTGTCGGTGAGCTTGTCGGCGGCCTTGTAGAACTTCGTCCAGGTGGTCGGCGGCTCCAGCCCGGCCGCGCGGAACAGGTCGGTGCGGTACCACAGCGTGCCGTTGTTCGCGGACGTCGGCACGGTGTACGTCTTGCCGTCCCCGCCGGCCGCCTTCACGCTCTGGAGGAACTTGGCGTTGAGCTTGCCGCTGAGCGGGCTGTCGGCCAGCCGCTGGTCCAGCGGCTCCAGCGCGCCCTGCGCGGCGACCTCGGCCAGCATCGCCGTGCCGACGCCGCCGACGTCCGGCAGGCCGCCGCCCTGGATCGCGGTGTCGTACTTGGACTGCGCGCTCGCGGCCGGCACTCCGACGTACTTGACCTTGATGTCGGGGTACTTGTGCTCGAAGTCGGCGATGATCTGCTTCCAGACGTCGGTGCGGACACCGCCGTTGTTGTCCCAGAAGGTGATCGTGCCCGTGCCGGAGCCCTCGTTCCCCTTCCCGCCCGCGCTGCCGCTGCCGTCGTCGCCGCAGGCGGTGGCGGTCAACGCGAGGGCGGAGCCCAGGGCCACGGCCAGGGCGGCGCGCCTGCTTCTGCGGATGCTGCTGTTCATCGGTCGGCTCTCTTCTGCTGGATCGTGCGGGGACAGGGTGGTGCGTGTGTGTGGGGGGGTGCGAAGTCGTCGGCGGGTCAGCGGCGGGCGTACGGCGCCCAGCCGTCGGTGCCGCGCAGGTAGTCGGCGACGGTGTACGACGGCGCGTCCGCGTCGCTCAGCTGCGGCCGGTCGGCGGTGACGCCGGCGCCGGGCCCGTAGTCGCGGTACTCGGCGAACCGGGCGTCCTTCCAGGAGAAGCCGCTCATGTCGGTCCACGGCGCGGACTTGATCGCGGCGGGCAGCTCGGTGTTCCGGATCAGCACCTGGCCGACCGCGTCCGGCTCGCCGCCCGGGTGCCAGGGCCGGCCGAGGTGGACGGATCCGGCGGGCGCGTCGCTGACGATCCTGGAGTCCGTGATCAGGAATCCGTACGGGTTGCCCTTCCAGGTCGAGGCGGCGGTGATGTAGCCGTTGTCGGTGGTGGAGCCCCGGCTCAGCGCCCGGATCACCGACCGCTCGATGACGGTGGTGGCGCGCCCGTAGACGAAGTCGACGTCGCCCTCGATGTACGCGTCGCGGATGTAGACCCGGCTGGTCGTGGTCAGCTGGGGGCTGTCGGTCATCAGGGTGTCCTGGTTGCCCAGGAACGCGGTGTCGTCGAAGACGATCCGGTCGCCGGTGGTCTTCATCGCCAGCGCCTGCTCGCCCTTCAGCTCGACGGCGGCCTCGTCGAAGTCGTTGCCGAAGGTCAGGTGCCGGGCGGTGGTGTCGTTCGCGGCGATGCGGACGGTGGCGCTGCCCGTGGAGCCGCCGTACTCGGCGGGGGTGTCGTACACGATGACGGTGTCGGACCGGTCGCGGCCGGTGCCGAGCAGCGTGACGTGGGGCTTGGCCGCCGGGACGTGCACCTTCTCGCGGTAGGTCCCGGGGGCGATCGCGATCGTCACCGGCACGTCGTTGCCGTCGGGCACGGCGTCCACCGCGGACTGCACGGTCGGGTACGCGCCCGGCACGCGCAGCACGGTGCCGATCCGCTGCTGCGGGCCGGAGAAGCGCTTGACCAGGGCCGGGACGGCGGCGGCCGGGTCCGGGCGGTAGTCGTAGAAGGCGTGCGGGTCGAAGGCGGTGCCGTGCTCGTCGGTCCGCCCGCTGGTGTTCCTCAGGATCGAGCCGCGCTGCACCAGCTCGGCCGTGGCGTCGGCCTGGTAGGGGTGCCGGACGCCGTCGTAGTAGCTGTTCTCGATGACCATCCTGGTCCGGCCGCGCGACCAGTTGCCGTACGTCCACACCGGGTCGCCGTCGGCCACCTGGTCGGACAGGTAGTTGTTGTACAGGTGGGCGTAGGCGCAGTTGTCGGCGGAGGGGTTGCGCTGCTTGGTGCCGGAGAACCAGTTGTGGTCGATGGTGATCTGGGTGCGCACATTGCTGGTCCAGCCGATGCCGAGCGCCTTGTTGTGGTGCGTGAACCGGTTCCAGGAGACGGTGATGTACTGGCTGTCCTTGCGGATGTCGAGCAGCCCGTCGCCCATGTGCGTGAAGCGGTTGTGGTCGATCCAGACGTGGTCGGCGCCGTCCATCTGGATGGCGTCGAAGTCGGTGGTCTTGCCGTCCCAGTCGCCCTCGACGTAGGAGTCCCGGATGGTCAGATTGCGGATGACGACGTTGTGCGTGCCGGGGTTCAGGTGCAGTTCCCCGTGGACGATCTCGCCGGTGTCGCCGACGCCGACGATGGTCTTGTCCGAGGCGACCACGATGTCCGAGCCGAAGGGCTCGACCGCGATCGATCCGGCGACCCGGATGACGTACGGCTCCGGGGCGGAGGCGTAGCGGGCGAGGGACGCCTGGTCGGTGACGGTGACGACCCGCCCGCCGGCGCCGCCGGTGGTGCCGCCGGCCAGCGAGGCGAAGCCGTGCGGCCGGTCGTCGCCGAAGGGGCCGGCGGCCTGCGCGGGGGGCGCTGCCTGCGGCGCGGGCGTCACGGCCGGCCGTGCGGCGGCCTTCGCCTCGCCCGCGAGGCCCAGGCCGAGCGTGGCGGCGAGGGCGGTCACGGCGGCCAGGACGGTGCCCGGACGGGGCAAGCGCTTGCCAGGGATGTGCGTCATTGCCGCTCCCAACAGGGCTTCTCGGGCGACTACAGGGGCGTGATCCGGAACCGGGTGAAGGTCGCCGAGCCCGTGGGCCCGGGTCCCTCGGGCGCGACCGCGAACAGGCCGAGCAGGGCGCCGACCCAGCGCCAGGGCGTGGCGGCGAAGACCGGGCCGGACGAGCGGAAACCGTCCCCGAGGTCGTAGGAGAACCGGCAGCGCGCCCCGGGGCCGGCCTCGATCCGCAGCCGCACCCGGCCCTCGGGCGCGACGCACGGCACCCCGGCGTCCCGCTCGCGCTCGGCGACGGCCTCCGCGAACCGGTGCACGAGCCGTACCGTGCCGTCGGCCCCGCGCTCCAGCCCGATCCACGAGAAGGCGTCCCCGAGCACCACGAGTCCCGCGCGGGCGCCCGGCTCGCCGGCGTCCAGCCGCAGCTCGGCCTCGATTGCGCTCGGCAGCCCGGGCAGCCGCTGGGTGAGGACGTTCGGCAGTTTCCGCGGGTCGTGGGCGTCGGCCGAGCGGACGCAGGCCAGCCGCAGCCCGTCCCCGGAGTGCTGGGTGGCCCAGCCGTCGCCGGGGTTGGCGGTCCACTGCCACTGCCGGCCGTACCGGCCGCCGGGGAAGTCGTCGTCGGTGGCGGGCGCGGCGGGCGGCTGCGCGGGGAGGGCGGGCCGCCGGTGTACGGCGACGGGGGCGCCCTCGTCCCCGATGACCGGCCAGCCGTCCCGCCCCCAGCGCATCGGCTGGAGGTGGACCACCCTGCCGTAGGGGCCGCGCTGCTGGAAGTGCAGGAACCAGTCCTCGCCGGCCGCGGTGCGCACCCAGCCGCCCTGGTGGGGGCCGTTGACGTCGGTGTCCTTCTGCTCCAGCACGATCCGCTCCTCGTACGGGCCGAAGAAGCCGCGCGAGCGGAACGCCCCCTGCCAGCCGGTCTCCACTCCCCCGGCGGGGGCGAGGATCCAGAACCAGCCGTCGTGCCGGTAGAGCTTGGGCCCTTCGAGGGTGAACCAGCCGGGGACGCGGTCGCCGTCGACGATCACCTTGCCCTCGTCGAGCAGCGAGGTGGCGTCGGGGTGCATCCGGTGGCCGGTGAGGCGGTTCTTGACGCCGGAGCGGGACTTGGCCCAGGCGTGCACGAGGTAGGCCTCGCCGGTCTCGTCGTCCCACAGCGGGCACGGGTCGATCAGGCCCTTGCCCGCCTTGAGGAGGTGCGGCCGGGTCCACGGGCCCCTGATCTCGGGCGCGTTGACCTGGAAGACGCCTTGGTCGGGGTCGCCCCAGAAGATCCAGAAGCGGTCGTCGTGGTGCCGGATGGACGGCGCCCAGACCCCGCGGTCGTGCCGGGGCAGGGCGAACTCCTCCTCCGGTTCCAGGCGTTCCACGGCGTGTCCGACGAGGGACCAGTCGACCAGGTTCCGGGAGTGCAGCAGGGGCAGTCCGGGGGCGCGGCCGAAGCTGGAGGCGGTGAGGTAGAAGTCGTCGCCGACGCGGACCACGTCGGGGTCGGACCAGTCGGCGTTCAGCACCGGGTTGCGGTAGGTCCCGTTCACTGGGCCACCGCCTTGCGGACCAGGGCGGCCACCTCGTCGCGGGCCGGGCGGCCGTCGGCGACGACGGTGACGATCCGGCGGACGGCGGTCTCGCCGGGCGCGATCGTCAGCCGCTCGGTGTGCGCCAGGGAGGAGCCCACCCCGGGGTACTCGGCGGCCCGGACGAACCAGGGGTCGCGGCGGGTCTGCCCGGTGGCCCCGGCGAACGCCAGCGTCCAGCCGGCGCCGGCCAGCGCGAGCCAGTCGGCGCGGGTGCCGTGCACCTCGGCCTCGCCCTCCCGGTCGGCGGTGAAGACCTCCGGGGGCCCAGGCTCCTTGCGGGCCCGCCAGAAGAAGCCGCCGTAGGCCGCGCCGGGCCGGCCGTTGGTGGCGGGGCTGCCGAGGGACAGCGGGCCGGGGGTGACGTTGGTCAGGGAGAAGGTGAAGTCCAGCGCCCAGGCCGCCTCGGTGAGCGCGGTGGCCGCGACCGTGCGGCGCTCGCGCAGCAGCTCGGTGCCGGCGGCGGCCCAGCGCAGCTCCTCCACGAAGCCGTCGGGGTCGCACAGCTGGAAGCCGGTGTGCCGCTGGACCCCGTGGTTGTCCAGTTCGGTCGGTCCCTGGTCGCGCACGAAGGTGCGGCCACCCCAGAAGTTGTGCCCCTCGACGTCGGGAACGGCGACACCGACGCCGAGGTGGTGTGCGTGGTCGGCGGGGCTCACCTCGGTGACCGGTGTGCCGGCCAGGGTGGTGACGGGGTGCAGATAGGGGCGGGGGGCGAGCCGCGCGGGCAGGTCGGGCCGGGTGACATAGCGGCCGACCGGGCGGCCGGCGGCCCGCAGGACCAGGCTGTCGTGGGCTGTCATCAGGTGCTCACCTCGTTCGGCAGGGCCCAGGAGGCGCCCAGTTCGGAGTAGAGGGCGAGGGTGTCCGCCGCCGCCGCGACCAGGCCCTCCACGCCGGGCACGATCCGGCGGCGTTCGTCCGGCAGCGCCCGCCAGGCGGTTTCCGGCAGGGGTGCGGGGTCGGGGGCGGTGCGGATCGCCTCGACGACCCGCATGAAGGCGCCGGTGTCGTCCGGCGGGACCAGCAGCGCGGTGCCGTGCGCCAGGTGGGCGGCCAGGTTCTCCAGCAGGTCCGTGCGGTCGTACCCGGTCTCCTCGGGGCCGTGTCCGGAACGCTGGAGCAGCACCCGGTCCTGCTTGTACCAGAAGGTGATCCGGCCGCGGTCGCCGTGCACCAGCACATACGGCTCCCCGGGGTGCTCGGCGCACAGGGTCGCGGCGACCGTGACCGGTCCGCGCGGGGTGTGCACGCGGACGCAGGAGGTGTCGTCGGACTCGATGGCGTTGGCGCGCAGCAGTTCGGTCTCGATGCCGGTGACGTCCTCGGCGCGGGTGGTGCCGAGCAGGGCGAGGGAGGTGGCGACGGCGTGCGCGAGGGGGTTGGTGAGCACCCCGTCGACCACGTCGGCGCCGTCCAGCCGCCGCCGGCCCGCCCAGGGGGCCCGCCGGAAGTAGGCCTCGTCGCGGGCCCAGGCCCCGGCGGCGCCGACCCCTTTGACCGTGCCGACGGCGCCCTCGGCGATCAGCCGGCGGATCGCGGGCACCGCGTGCGAGCCGAGCGACTGGAAGCCGATCTGGCAGGCCACTTGGGCCTGGGCGACCCCGTCGGCCATGCGGCGGAACTCGGCGTAGGAGGGCGCGGGCGGCTTCTCCAGCAGCAGGTGCACGCCCCGCGCGGCGGCAGTGAGGGCCAGGTCGGTGTGGGTCGGGATGGGTGTGCAGATCACGGCGATCCGCGCGCCGGTGGCGTCCAGGAGCGCCCCGAGGTCGGCGGACTGCTCCGGTGTGCCCAGGCCGTCCGGGATCTCCGCCCCGGTGAGCGGGGTCAGTTCGCAGATCCCGGCGAGCCGCACCACGCCCCGGGCCTGGAGCCGGCGGATGTTGTCCAGGTGCCAGCGGCCGTGACCGCGGGCGCCCGCGAGGACGACGGGTACGGTCACCTGATCCTCCCCGCGCCCGCGCCGCGCGCCACGGCCCGGTCGGCCGGCGCCGCGCTGTCGATCCCGCCGTGCAGGACGGGGGCCCGGCCGGCGTCCGCCGTCAGGTCGCGCTCGCTGCCGGAGTTGTAGTCGTTGTGGAGGGCCGGCAGGTCGACCGGACAGCGTCCCCCGGACTTCGTCCGGGGGGACCCCCACAGGGTGCCGCTCGCGTGCGGCGCGCCGCCGTTCCAGCTCTTGACCAGGTCGGCCTGGACGACCGACTCGAACTGGTCGTGGTGCAGGGTGACCCGGAGCCTGCCGCGGTCCCCGGTGGCCGTGTCGCTGTCGCTGTCGCTGTCGCTGTCGCTGTCGCCGATGAGCATCGCGTAGGCGTCGCGGAGTCCGAGGTTGCGGACGATGACGTCGTCCGCGTTCCTGACCTGGAGGCTCGCCCCCTTCAGCACCGCGCGGCCCAGGCCGACGATGGTGGTGTGGGAGCCGACCGTGAACCGCACCCGCTCGGCCTGCCGGGCCTCCTCCTGGGGGCCGCTGGGCCTGGCGGAGCCCCGGGTGCGGGGGACGTAGGCGGCCAGGTGGTCCTTCAGGCGGTAGCCGTCGGTGGCGTAGTCGGCGCAGTCCAGCCGGCGGCCGGAGTCGTCGGTGTCGGCGTCGATGGTGCCGGCGATCCTGATGATCTCCGGGGTGTCGCTGCCGCCGTCGAGGGCGCGGACGAGCCCTGTGCGGTCGGTCACCGTGTACACGTGCGCGTCGTCGGCCGCCGCGCCTGCGGTGGTGCCGGTGCCGTAGGCCGCCCAGCCGTCGTCGGCGGCGAGGACGTCCCGGCTGATGTCCCGGGCCGTATCGGCGTGCGCGGGCAGACGGAACAGGCCGACCCCGGCCGCCGCCGGGAGCAGGTGTCGCGGTGTCATCCCTTCACCGCCCCCGCGCTGAAGCCGGTGATCAGCCACTTCTGGATGAAGGCGAACACGATCACCACGGGCACGGCCGCGATGATGCCGCCCGCCGCCAGGGCGCCCAGGTCGACGCTGTCGGAGCTCATCAGGGTGTTCAGGCCGACCGGGATGGTCTGCTTGCCCTGGTCGGAGAGGAACATCAGGGCGAACAGGAAGTGGTTCCAGGCGTGCACGAAGGCGAAGGAGCCGACGGCGATCAGGCCGGGCCGCAGCAGCGGCAGCACCACGATCCGGAAGCCGGTCAGGCGGTTGCAGCCGTCCACCCAGGCGGCCTCCTCCAGGGAGTAGGGCACGTTCCGGATGAACCCGCTGATCAGGATCATCGACAGCGGCAGCTGGAAGACGGTCTCGGCGATGACCACGCTGCCCAGCGAGTTGATCATCCGCAGGTTGGCGAAGATCTGGAACAGCGGCACCAGCAGCAGCGCGCCGGGGACGAACTGCGAGCACAGCAGCGCCAGCATGAAGCCGCGCTTGAGCCGGAAGTCGAAGCGGGCCAGCGCGTAGCCGCCGGCCAGCGCGATGACGGTGGTCAGCACCAGGGTGGCCAGGCCGACGTAGACGCTGTTGGTGAAGTAGGTGCCGAAGCTGCGTTCGGTCCACACCTTCTCGAAGTGCTCGAAGGTCATCGGCCAGGGCACCAGGGAGGTGGAGCCGGCCGGGCGGAGCGCGAAGAGCAGGATCCAGTAGAACGGGATCAGGGTGAACAGCAGGTAGACGGTCAGCGGGACGTAGATCTGCCAGCGCGGGACCTCGTCCCAGGCGCGGCGCTTGCCTCCGGGCCGGGCGGGCTCGGCCGCCGCGCGCTCGGGAGCGGGAGCGATCTCGGTGATCACCTGGACTCGCCTCCGAACTTGCTCAGCCGCAGATAGACGATCGAGCAGAAGAGCAGGATCACGAACGCCACCGTGGTGAGGGCGGAGGCGTAGCCGAAGTTGTGGGCGTCGACCGATGTGTTGGCGATGTACAGCGGCAGGGTGGTGGTCTCGCCGGCCGGGCCGCCGCCGGTCAGGGTGTAGAGCAGGTCGACGTTGTTGAACTCCCACACCGCGCGCAGCAGCGTGGACAGGACGATGGCGTCCTTCAGGTGGGGCAGGGTGATGTGCCAGAACTGCTTGAGCCGGCTCGCCCCGTCGACCTCGGCGGCCTCGTACAGGTCCTTGGAGACGGACTGGAGGTCGGCGAGGATGAGGATCGCGAAGAACGGCACCCCGCGCCACAGGTCGGCGACCACCGCCGCCGGGAACACCGTGGAGGTGTCCGACAGCCAGCTGGTGCCGTACGAGCCCAGTCCCGCGTCGGCGAGGTAACGGCTGATGCCGGTCTGGGAGTTGTACAGCAGCACCCAGATCGCGGAGGTCAGCACGCCGGAGACCGCCCAGGGCGAGAAGACGAGCGCGCGGCCCACCGCCCGGCCCACGAAGGTCTGGTTGACGATGAGCGCCAGGGCGAGACCGAACAGCAGCTGCAATCCGACTTCCACCACGACCCACTTGGCGCTGAAGGTCAGGGTGTCCCAGAACTGCGGGTCGTGGGCGAAGGCCCGGGTGAAGTTGTCCAGGCCCGCGAATCCGTTCCGCCAGGGCTTGGTGGGGTTGTAGTTCTGCAGGCTGTAGTAGAAGACACTGAGCACCGGGTAGGCGATGAAGCCCAGCATCAGCAGGGCCGCCGGGGCGATCAGCAGATACGGCAGCCTGCGCGGGGTGGCGGAGGCACGGCGCCGCCGGGGTGGCGCGGGCGGTTTCGCCACGGCTGCGGCTTGGGCCATGACTGTTCTCCGTTCTCGGTGAAGCGCTTTCCGATCGGTGTTCGAGATCTCGACCGCAGGGGGCCGTGATCGGGGGCGGGTCAGCCCGCGTACGGGTCCTGCACCGTGCCCGGCCGGGCGAGGAACTCGAAGTCGCAGCCGGTGTCCGCCTGGGTGATCTGCTCGCTGTAGAGCGCGCCGTAGCCGCGTTCGTAGCGCACGGGCGGCGGGGTCCACTCGGCCCTGCGGCGCTCCAGTTCCGCGTCGTCCACGTCGAGCCGCAGGGTGCGCGCCCCGACGTCGAGCGTGATGAGGTCGCCGGTGCGCACCAGGGCGAGCGGGCCGCCGACGTAGGACTCGGGGGCCACGTGCAGCACGCACGCGCCGTAACTCGTGCCGCTCATCCGGGCGTCGGAGATCCGGACCATGTCCCGCACGCCCTGCTTCAGCAGGTGGTCCGGGATCGGCAGCATGCCGTACTCGGGCATGCCCGGGCCGCCCTTGGGGCCGGCGTTGCGCAGCACCAGGACGCTGTCGGCGGTGATGCCGAGCGCGGGGTCGTTGATGGTGCGCTGCATGGTCTTGTAGTCGTCGAAGACGACGGCCGGGCCGGTGTGCTTGAGCAGGTGCGGCTCGGCGGCGATGTGCTTGATGACCGCGCCGTCCGGGCAGAGGTTGCCGCGCAGCACCGCGACCCCGCCCTCGCTGGCGACCGGGTTGTCCCGGGTGCGGATGACGTCGTCGTCGTGGACCCGGGCACCGGCGAGCTGCTCGCGCAGGGTGTCGTGGGACACCGTCGGCCGCTCCAGGTGGAGCAGGTCGGTGATGCGGGACAGGAAGCCGGGCAGGCCGCCGGCGAAGTGGAAGTCCTCCATCAGGTACTTCTGTCCGCCGGGGCGGACGTTGGCGAGGACCGGGACCGTGCGGGCGATGCGGTCGAAGTCGTCCAGGGTGAGCCGGACCCCGGCCCGGCCGGCCATGGCGATGAGGTGGATCACCGCGTTGGTGGAGCCGCCGAGGCCGAGCACGGTGGTGACGGCGTCCTCGAAGGCGTCCCGGGTGAGGACGGCGGACAGCCTGCGGCCTCGGTGGACGAGTTCCACGGCGGTCATGCCCGCCTTCGCCGCCATCCGGTCGTGCCCGGAGTCCACCGCCGGGATGCTGGACGCGCCCGGCACGGTCACCCCCAGCGCCTCGGCCGCCGCGGTGAGCGTGGACGCCGTGCCCATCGTCATGCAGTGGCCGGGCGAGCGGGCCAGGCCGCTCTCCAGCTCGGCCATTTCGCAGTCGCCGATCAGGCCGGCCCGCTTGTCGTCCCAGTACTTCCACATGTCGGTGCCGGAGCCGAGGACCTCGCCGCGCCAGTGGCCCGGGAGCATGGGCCCGGCCGGTACGAACACGGCGGGCAGGTCCACGGAGGCCGCGCCCATCAGCAGCGCGGGCGTGGACTTGTCGCAGCCGCCCATGAGCACGGCCCCGTCGACCGGGTAGGAGCGCAGCAGCTCCTCGGTCTCCATGGCGAGCAGGTTGCGGTAGAGCATGGGGGTCGGCTTCTGGAAGGTCTCGCTGAGCGTGGAGACCGGGAACTCCAGCGGGAAGCCGCCCGCCTGCCACACGCCGCGCTTGACGGCCTGGGCGCGGTCGCGCAGGTGGACGTGGCAGGGGTTGATGTCGGACCAGGTGTTGAGGATGGCGATGACCGGCTTGCCCAGGTGTTCCTCGGGCAGGTAGCCGAGCTGGCGGGTGCGGGCGCGGTGGCTGAAGGAGCGCAGCCCGTCGGTGCCGTACCACTGGTGGCTGCGCAGTTCCTCGGGCCGCTTGGGGGTCGCGTTCATATGGACCATCCGGCGGCGATCGCGGCGACCTCGGCGCGCTCGTCCTCGGGCAGCGGCCTGCTGGGCGGGCGGACGTCCCGGCGGCACAGGCCGAGCGCGGCGAGGGCCTCCTTGACGACGGTGACGTTGTTGGCGCTGCCCTGCGCGGCGCGCAGCTCCTCGAAGCGGCGGATCTGCTCCCAGACCTTCATGGCGGCGGGGTAGTCGCCGGCGCGCAGGGCGTCCAGCATGTTCCGGGAGACGGCCGGGGCGACGTTGACGAGGCCGGAGGTGAAGCCGGTGGCGCCCGCGGAGAAGTAGGAGGGGGCGTACGGTTCGGCGAGTCCGGCCACCCAGACGAAGCGGTCCAGGCCGGCGTCCCGGGCGAAGGCCGCGAACCGGGCGGCGTCCGGGACGGCGTACTTCACGCCGACGACGTTCGGGCAGTGGTCGGCGAGTTCGGCGAGCCGGGCGCCGGGCAGCTGCGCGTTGCGGATGTAGGGCACCACGCCCAGCTCGGGGACGGCCTCGGCGATGGCGCGGTGATAGTCGACCCAGCCGGCCGCCGACACGTACGGGTGCACCGGCTGGTGGACCATGACCATCCGGGCGCCGAGGCTCCCGGCGTGCCGGGCGGAGGCGATCGCGGTGGGCAGGTCGTGGCCCACGCCGGCCAGGATCACGGCGCGGTCGCCGGCCTCGTCCGCGGTGAGTTCGGCGACCAGCCGGCGCTCCTCGGGGCTGAGGGCGTAGAACTCGCCGGTGTTGCCGTTCGGGGTGAGGGTGGTGATGCCGCCGTCGAGCAGACGGCGCAGCAGCGCCCGGTGGGTGGCGGTGTCGACGGTGCCGTCCGCGGCGAAGGGGGTCACCGGGATGGCCACCACGTCGGCCAGGGCCGCCCGTTGGGCCTCGAAGGTCACGCTGCTCATTGCTCGCCTTCCGTGGGGAGGGGCTCGGGGAACGCCCGGCCGACGAAGGACGCGATGTGGGCGTGCAGGGCGGCCGCGGCCCCGTCCGCGTCGCCGTCCAGGGCGAGCCGCAGGATCTCCCGGTGCTCGGCGGCCTCCCGTTCCCAGGAGGGGTCGGTGGCCCAGGCCACGGCGGAGACGAGGGCCGCCTGGTCGCGGACCTGGTCCAGCATCCGGGCGAGCAGCGGGTTGCCGCACGGCAGGTACAGGGCGCGGTGGAACTCCCGGTTGGCCAGGGAGCGTTCGGCGGTGTCGGTGGCGTCGTCGGCGCGGGTCAGCGCGGAGCGGGCGGCGTCCAGGGAGGCGCCCTTGGTCACGGCCCGGCGCAGGGCCTCCGGCTCCAGCAGCAGCCGTACGTCGTACACCTCACGCGCCATGTCCGCGTCCACCATGCGCACCGTGACGCCCTTGTACTGGCTCATCACGACCAGGCCGGTCCCGGCGAGGGTCTTCAGCGCCTCGCGCACCGGGGTCTTGGACACCCCGAACTGCGCGGCCAGTTCCGTCTCGACCAGCGCCTGACCGGGCGTCAGCCGCCCGGTGAGGATGCGGTGTTTGATCGCGTCCAGCACGTACTGCGTACGGGACGGGATCGGGGTGGGCACAGAGGTCATGCGGCCCTCTCGGATCTCACATATCGCGTCTCATATATGACGTACGAAGTACGACGCGTTGAAGGTAGGAGCGGCCGCAAGTTTCGTCAATGCTTCTGACAAAGGAAGTTACGGTGACGGAGGTTCCGGTGCACGGAGCAGAGACCGGCGCGGTGGCTGTCCACGGGCCCCCTCACCGCCTTGGCCCGGCCCCCGCACTTCCCTACCGGCACCCCGGTTCGCGCCCCCCGAACTCGGGCATCCTCCCCATCCCCGCTGCCCCGCCTTAGGCCCACGATGGGCGGGTATGACGACTTCTCCGACCGTGTTCCGTGTGCTGCGGGACCGTGATGCCGGGCTGTATCTGGGGGCCGTGGTGGTGTCCGGGTTCGGTACCTCCTCCTTGTGGCTGGCCTCGGGGGTGTGGGTGAAGGACATGACCGGCTCCGACGCCCTCGCCGCGCTGTGCATGCTCGCGATGTGGGCGCCCTCGCTCGCCGGACCGGCGCTCGGCACGCTCGCCGACCGGGTGCGCCGCAGGCCCCTGCTGATCTGTCTGAACCTGGGTCTGGCCGCGCTGCTGCCGGTGCTCTTCGCCGTCGACTCCCCGGACCGTCTGTGGCTGCTGTACGCCGTGCTGCTGGTGTACGGCGCCGCCGGCACCGTCCATGACGCCGCCGAGTCGGCGCTGGTGACCACCGTGGTCGGCGCCGGGCTGCTCGGTGACTTCAACGGACTGCGGATGACGGTCACCGAGGGCATGAAACTCGTCGCCCCGCTGACCGGCGCGGGCCTGTACGCGGCCTGGGGCGGCCCCGCCGTGGCCTGTCTGGACGCGGCGAGCTTCGTGCTCGCGGCCGGGATGTGCGCCCGCTTGCGGGTCCGCGAGGAACGGCCCGTACCGTCCGGCACGGGCTGGTGGCGGCAGACCGCCGAGGGCACCCGCCACCTGTGGGGGCACCCGGCGCTGCGCCCGCTGGTCCTGGCGGCCGGCCTGACGATGCTGTTCACCTCGCTGGCCAGTACGGCGGGGTACGCCGTGGTCGAGCGCCTCGGCCACTCCCCCGCCTACCTGGGCGTGCTGTACGCCGCCCAGGGCGCCGGCTCGGTGGCGGCCGGGCTGCTCGCCGGGCCGGCGCTGCGCCGGCTGGGCGCGCGGCGGCTGGCGGCGGCCGGGATCGCGCTGACCGCGCTCGCGGCGGCGACGCGGGCGGTGGCGTGGGACCCGGTGGCCCTGGCGTCGAGCGTGGCCGGCGGGCTGGGTCTGCCCTGTGTGCTGATCGCCGCGCTCACCGCCGTGCAGCAGCGGACGCCGGGGCCGCTGCTGGGCCGGGCGACGGCGACCGCCCACACGCTGATGTTCACGCCCACGGCGGTCGGGCTGGCCGCCGGGGCCGGCCTGGTGGAACCGGCCGGCCCCGGGCTGCTGCTGCCGCTGTGCGGCCTGGCCCTGCTGGCGACGGCCGTCCCGCTGCGGACGCGACCGGCCGCCCCGGCGCGGTCCACCGCGGGCGCGGACCTCACCTGACGCCCTCGGCCAGGCCCCCGTACACCCTCCTCAGCGGGCCGCCAGCCCCGCGCGTACCGCCGCCAGGTCCTCGTCCGAGGCCAGACCGGCGTGGTACAGCCGCAGTTCGGTGGCGCCCTCGGCTCGCGCGCGGGCCGCGTCCGCCGCGAGGGTGCCGGGGCTGCCGCCCATGCCGGCGACGACGGTGAGGTTGGCGGCCAGCACCGTCCCCTGGCGCGCCTCGGCGGCGAACGGCGCCAGCAGGGCCGTACCGCCGGTGCAGGGCACCACGACCCCGTCGGCCACGGACAGGATGTGGGCGGGGTCGACACCCGCGTTGGCGCCGCAGTGGTAGGAGACCGGGTCGGCGTGCAGCAGCACCCGGAAGCCGCGCGGCGCGGCGGCGCGTACGGCGGCGATGGCCTCCTCCTGGAGGGTGCGGGCGGTGGTGTCCCGCCACGCGCGCGTGGCCGCCGCCGTGTCCTCGCCGAGCAGCTTCTCCACCGTCGGCCAGCCGGTGTCGTCGGGCGTGCCCCGCCACAGCGGTTCCAGCGCCCGGCGCACGGCTGCGGCCAGGGCATCGGCGTCCAGGCCCCGCTCGCCGTAGCCGGTCCGGCAGGACGGGCAGAAGCACAGGGACATCAGGTACTGCCCGGCCTCCCCGAGGGGCACGCCGGCGGTCTTGTCGTGGGCGTGCAGGTGCTGGAGCCCGTACCAGCCCAGGGACTCCAGCTCGGTGCCCCGCGCGCCGGGGCGTACGGCGGCCTCGGCGGCCAGGTCGGTCAGGTACGCGCGGGTGCCGGGCTGGGCGATGCAGGGCGCCCACGGGTAGCGGTCGCCGTAGGCGTTGACGACGGAGGTGTCCGGGTGTTCGGCGCCCATGCGGGAGTTGTGGGCGAGGACGACCCAGGTGTGCACCTCCAGCCCGGCCGCGGCGAGGGCCTCGGCGGCCTCGCCGTAGGCGTTGCCGGGGGCCCAGCGGCCGGCCGGGTAGGGGCGCAGGCCCCTGCCCGCCCAGCGGTCGCCGGGCGGGTAGAGGACGGCCGCGTACTCGGCGGTGACGACGCGGTGTCGGGGGTGGCGGGGGGTGAGCGCGCGGGTGGAGTGGTAGGCGGCGGCGAGGGTGACCTGCTCGACGCCGAGCCCGGCGATGCGCGCGGGCGCCTCCGGGTCGCCGCCCACGTCCCAGGGGTAGACGAACGCCGAGGCCCTCACGCGTCCCCCTCCAGCAGCGCCTGGCCGCGCTCGACGAGCCGGGCGAGCTGTTTGACGTGGTCGTCGGCCGGTTCGTGCAGCGGGGGCCGGACCTCGCCGACGTCCAGGCCGCGCAGCCGTACGCCCGCCTTGACCAGGGAGACGGCGTAGCCGCGGCCCTGGGCGCGCAGGTCGGCGAACGGGCCGTAGAAGCCGTCCAGGAGGCGCTGCGCGACGGTCAGGTCACCGGTGTGCAGGGAGCGGTGGAAGGCGAGGGCGATCTCGGGGGCGAAGCAGAACACCGCGGAGGAGTACAGGGTGATGCCGAGCGCGCGGTAGGCGAGCTGGGTCTGCTCGGCGGTGGGCAGGCCGTTGAAGTACAGGAAGTCGCCGGGGACCTCGGTGCGCACGGCGCTGACCACGCGCTGCATCAGGTCGAGGTCGCCGAGGCCGTCCTTGAGGCCGATGACGCCCTCGGTGCGGGCGAGGGCGACGACGGTCTCCGGGGTGAAGACGGCGTTGTCGCGCTGGTAGACGATCACCGGCAGGGCGGTGGCCGCGGCGACCTCGCGGTAGTGCCGCAGCAGGCCCTCCTGGCCGGCGAGCACCAGGTACGGCGGCATGGCGAGGAGGCCGTCGGCGCCCGCGGCCTCGGCGAGCCGGGCGTAGCGGACGGCGAGGGCGGTGCCGTACCCGGCGCCCGCGACGACCGGGACGCGCCCGTCGGCGGCCTCGACGGCCGCGCGGACGCAGGCCTCGAACTCCTCCGGCAGCAGCGCGTGGAACTCCCCGGTGCCGCAGGCGGCGAAGACGGCGGCGGCACCGGCTTCGACGCCCTGGCGCACATGGGTGCGGTAGGCGTCCAGGTCGAGTGTGCCGCCCGGGCCGTAGGCCGTGACGGGGAAGAAGAGCGGCCCGCGCGGGTCGCGGAGCCGGGCGGCGAGAGGGGCTGGCGTCACAGGCGCTCCCTGTCAGTGCATGTTTCTGATCACTGTCTATATTTCTGAACACGCTCACGCTAAGGGCCGCAATTGCGGCGGGTCAAGCCGGAACACAGGCAAGAGAGCAGCGGATTTCCCCCTGGCGGGGCACACTTGACGAGGCACGCCACCCCTCCCTAGCGTGTCCACGCATGTGAACCCTGTCCATACATGCGGTAGTTGAGGACACCGGCTCCCGGACACCAGCTCCCGGACACCAAGGAGATCGAAGGATGCCCGCTCCCCGCACCGTCCTGCTCACCGGCGCCGCCGGCGGGCTCGGCACCCTGATGCGGTCCCTGCTGCCGGCGTACGGCTACACGCTGCGCCTGTTCGACGTGCGCCCCATCGAGGGCGAACCGGACGCCGTCACCGCCGACCTCACCGACAAGGACGCGCTGGCCGAGGCCGTGCGGGGCGTGGACGCGGTGCTGCACCTCGCGGGCATCTCCCTGGAGGCACCCTTCGAGAAGATCCTCCGGTCGAACATCGAGGGCACCTACAACCTGTACGAGGCCGCGCGCCGGGAAGGCGTGGGGCGGATCGTCTTCGCCTCCTCCAACCACGCCGTCGGCTTCACTCCGGCCCCGCGCGCGGGCGAGCCGCTCATCCCGGTCGACACCCCGCGCCGCCCGGACACCTTCTACGGCCTGTCGAAGTCCTTCGGCGAGGACCTGGCGCAGTTCTACTGGGACAAGCACGGCCTGGAGACCGTCTCGGTGCGCATCGGCTCCTGCTTCCCGGAGCCCACCAGCGTGCGCATGCTCTCGGTGTGGATGAGCCCCGCCGACGGCGCCCGCCTCTTCCACGCGGCCCTGACCGCCGAGGGCGTCGGCCACACGGTGGTCTACGGCTCCTCCGCCAACACCCGCCTGTGGTGGGACCTCGGCAGCGCCCGGGCGCTCGGCTACGAGCCCCAGGACGACTCCGAGCCGTACGCGGCGAAGCTCATCGCCGAGCAGGGCGAACTGGACCCGGAGAACCCGGCCCACGGCCACCTCGGCGGGCACTTCGTCAACGACCCGCCCATCTGGCCGTACTGAAACCCCCGCCGGCCGCCGGGTGACTCCCCGGCGGCCGGAAACGGACGTCCACGCGCGCGGGCGGGCACCGAACGGGCCCGCCCGCCGCCGTGTCCGGGCATCCGCGGTGCCCGGATCCACCCCGCGCCGGACGGCCGCGCAGGTCCGCCGCGGGCCCGCCCCGGATGAAGCGGGCGCGAACGGGCAGCATCGGGCCCGCGACAGACCTGGTCAGCGCCGCGCACCGACGGTAGAACTTCCCCCATGGGCCCGAACGGGCAACGCCACAGGGAGGTGGGTGACGCCATGGACGCACGGACCGCGGAGGAACGCCGGCGCGAGATCGTGCGGGCCGCCCGTGCCGCCGGCTCGGTGGACGTCACCGCCCTCGCCGACGAGCTCGGCGTGGCCAAGGAGACCATCCGGCGTGATCTGCGCGCGCTGGAGGACCACGGCCTCATCCGCCGCACCCACGGCGGCGCCTATCCGGTGGAGAGCGCCGGCTTCGAGACGACGCTCGCCTTCCGCGCCACCAGCCGGGTGCCCGAGAAGCGCCGGATCGCCGCCGCGGCGGCCGGACTGCTCGGGGAGGCCGAGACGGTCTTCGTCGACGAGGGCTTCACCCCCCGGCTCATCGCCGAGGCGCTGCCCCGGGACCGGCCGCTGACCGTCGTGACCGCCTCCCTGCCGGTCGCGGGCGCCCTCGCGGAGGCCGACCGGGTGTCCGTGCTGCTGCTCGGCGGCCGGGTCCGCCCGGGCACGCTGGCCACCGTCGACCACTGGACGACGAAGATGCTGGCCGGCTTCGTGATCGACCTCGCCTACATCGGGGCCAACGGCATATCCCGCGAGTACGGCCTGACCACCCCCGACCCGGCGGTCGGCGAGGTGAAGGCGCAGGCCGTCCGGGCCGCCCGCCGCACCGTCTTCGTGGGCGTGCACAGCAAGTTCGGCGCGGTCAGCTTCTGCCGGTTCGCGGAGGTCGGCGCGCTGGAGGCGATCGTCACCAGCACCCTCCTGCCGTCCGCCGAGGCCCACCGCTACTCCCTGCTGGGCCCGCAGGTCATCCGCGTCTGACCGACCCGTCCCGCCCCTGCCCCCCTTCCCTGGCAGCGGCACCCCTTCGTACACCCTTTATCTCCCCCTCTCCTTCGTACGCCCTTTATCTCCCCCTCTCCTTCGTACGCCCTTTATCTCCCCCTCTCTCCAGGAGTGATCCATGCGCACCCCGAGCCGACGGAGGCCGCGAGCGGCGCTCGCCGTGGCCGCCGGGACGCTGCTCGCCCCGCTGCTGTCCGGCTGCTGGGCCGGTGCGGGCGGGTCCGGTTCCGGCGGCGACGCCATCAACGTCCTGATGGTCAACAACCCGCAGATGACCGAGTTGCGGAAGCTGACCGCCGCCCACTTCACCCGGGACACCGGCATCAAGGTCAACTTCACGGTCCTGCCGGAGAACGACGTCCGCGACAAGATCAGCCAGGACTTCGCCAACCAGGCCGGCCAGTACGACGTCGCCACCCTGTCCAACTACGAGATACCGATCTACGCCCGCAACGGCTGGCTGCGCGAGATGGACTCGTACGTGGCCAAGGACCCCTCGTACGACGAACCCGACGTCCTGCGGCCCCTGCGCGAGGCCCTCACCGGCGCCGACGGCAAGCTCTACGGGCAGCCCTTCTACGGCGAGTCGTCCTTCCTGATGTACCGCAAGGACGTGTTCGCGGCGAAGGGCCTGACGATGCCCGCCCGCCCCACCTGGCGGCAGGTCGCCGAGCTGGCCGCGAAGACCGACGGCGCCCGGCCCGGCATGCGGGGCATCTGCCTGCGCGGACTGCCCGGCTGGGGCGAGCTGACGGCACCGCTGACCACCGTCGTGAACACCTTCGGGGGCACCTGGTTCGACAAGGACTTCAAGGCCCGGCTCGACTCGCCGGCCTTCGAGAAGGCGACCGAGTTCTACGTCGGCCTGGTCCGCCGGCACGGCGAGTCCGGCGCCGCCCAGTCCGGCTTCGCCGAGTGCCTGAACAACATGACCCAGGGCAAGACCGCCATGTGGTACGACGCCACCTCCGCGGCCGGCCTGCTGGAGGCGGAGGGCTCCCCGGTGCGCGGCAAGCTCGGCTACGCCCCCGCGCCCGTGGAGCGCACCGCCTCCTCCGGCTGGCTCTACACCTGGGCCTGGGGCATCCAGCAGTCCTCCCGCAACCCGGACAAGGCCTGGAAGTTCGTCTCCTGGGCGTCCGGCAAGGGCTACGAACGGCTGGTCGGCACGACCAGCGGCTGGGCGAACGTACCCGCGGGCAAACGGGCCTCGACGTACGCCAACGCCGAGTACCGGGCGTCCGCCGCCGCCTTCCAGGACATGACCAGGAAGGCCATCGAGAGCAGCCGCCCGGACGACCCCGGCGTCCAGCCGCGCCCGGCGCCCGGCATCCAGTTCGTCGGCATCCCCGAGTTCACCGATCTGGGCACCAAGGTCTCCCAGGAGATCAGCGCGGCCATCGCCGGGCGCCAGTCCGTCGCCTCGGCGCTGCGCAAGTCCCAGCGGCTCGCCGAACGGATCTCCGAGGAGTACGAGGGACGATGACCGCGACGACCGCGCCCCTGACCCGCACCCCGGCGCGCGAGGCGCGCCGGCCGCCCGCCCGGCTGCGTGCCTGGGCCACCCGGGCCCCGCTGCTGCCCGCCCTGGTCTTCCTGATCGCCGTGACCCAGCTGCCGTTCGTGGCCACGCTGGTGATCTCCTTCTTCGACTGGAACGCCCTGTATCCGAAGGCCCGCCGCTTCACCGGCCTGGACAACTACCGCCAGGTCCTGACGGACGCGGACCTGCGCCACTCGGTGTGGACGACCGTGCTGCTCACCGCGGCGGTGGTGCTGGCCAGCCTGGTGCTGGGGCTGGTGCTGGCGCTGCTGCTGGACCGCCGGTTCCGCGGCCGGGGCATCGTGCGCACCCTGCTCATCGCGCCGTTCCTGGTGGTGCCGGTGGCGGCGGCCCTGCTGTGGAAGCACGTGCTCTACAACCCTGAATACGGCTTGTTGAACGGGTTGTCGCACTATGTGGGCGGCCCACAGCCCGACTGGATCTCCCGCACCCCGCTGCTCGCCGTCGAGGTCTCCCTGGTGTGGCAGTGGACGCCGTTCATGATGCTGATCCTGCTGGCCGGGCTGCAGAGCCGGGACCAGCAGCAGATCGAGGCGGCCCGGGTGGACGGCGCGGGCGACTGGCAGATCTTCGTCCACCTCACGCTGCCGCACCTGCGCCGCTACCTCGAACTCGGCGCGCTGCTGGGCTCGGTCTACATCGTGCAGAACTTCGACGCGGTGTTCACGATCACCTCCGGCGGCCTGGGCACCGCCAACCTGCCCTACACCGTGTACCAGAGCTTCTACCAGGCCCACGAGAACGGCCTGGCCTCGGCCGCCGGGGTCCTGGTGGTCATCGGCTCGCTCGTCATCGCGACGTTCGCGCTGCGCGTGGTGTCGTCGCTGTTCCGCGAGGAGGTGTCCCGCGCATGAAGGCCGTACGCCGCCGCGTGCCGGGCCTGCTGGCCTGGTTCGCCGGGATCGTGTTCTTCCTGCCCATCGCCTGGATGGCGCTGACGTCCTTCCACTCCGAGGCGGACGCGGCGACCAACCCGCCGTCCTTCACCGCCGCCCTGACCCTCGACGGCTACCGCGAGTTCTTCGGCGGCGACGGCGGCGCGAGCCCGTGGCCCGCGCTGGCCAACTCCGCGGTGGCCTCGGTCGCCTCGACGCTGCTCGTGCTGCTGCTGGCCCTCCCGGCCGCGTACGCGCTGTCGATCCGGCCGGTGCGCAAGTGGACGGACGTGCTGTTCTTCTTCCTGTCGACGAAGATGCTGCCGGCCGTGGCGGGCCTGCTGCCCGTCTACCTCTTCGCCAAGAACGCCGGGCTGCTCGACAACATCTGGCTGCTGGTCGTCCTGTACACCTCCATGAACCTGCCGATCGCGGTGTGGATGATGCAGTCCTTCCTCGCCGAGGTGCCGGTCGCGGTCATCGAGGCGGCCCGGGTGGACGGCGCCCGGCTGCCGGTCGTCCTCACCCGCGTGGTGGCCCCGATCGCCCTGCCCGGCATCGCCGCCACGGCCCTGATCTGCTTCATCTTCAGCTGGAACGAACTGCTCTTCGCCCGGGTCCTGACGGGCGTGGTCGCCGAGACCGCTCCCGTCTTCCTGACCGGCTTCATCACCAGCCAGGGCCTGTTCCTGGCGAAGGTGTGCGCCGCGTCGCTCGTCATCTCCCTGCCGGTGCTCGCCGCGGGGTTCGCCGCCCAGGACAAACTGGTCCAGGGCCTGTCGTTGGGAGCCGTGAAATGAAGGCCGCCGTCATCGAGTCCGTGGGCCGCGCCGTCGTCACCGAGGTCCCCGACCCGGTGCCCGGGCCCCGGGAGGTCGTCGTCGAGGTCGCCGCCTGCGGTCTGTGCGGCACGGACCTGCACATCCTCCAGGGGGAGTTCGCGCCGAAGCTGCCGATCGTGCCGGGGCACGAGTTCGCCGGCGAGGTGGTCGCGGTCGGCACCGGGGTCACGGAGCTGTCGGCCGGCGACCGGGTCGCGGTCGACCCCTCCCTGTACTGCCACGAGTGCCGCTACTGCCGTACGGGCCACAACAACCTCTGCGAACGCTGGGCGGCGATCGGGGTGACGACGGCGGGCGGCGCGGCCCGGTACGCCGTGGCCCCCGTGGCGAACTGCGTACGGCTGCCCGAGCACGTGCGCACCGAGGACGCGGCCCTGGTGGAGCCCCTGTCCTGCGCGGTGCGCGGCTACGACGTGCTGCGCTCCCGCCTCGGCGCGCACGTGCTGGTCTACGGCTCCGGGACGATGGGCCTGATGATGCTGGAGCTGGCCAAGCGGACCGGCGCGGCGAGCGTGGACGTGGTCGACGTGAACCCGGCCCGCCTGGAGACCGCCCGCCGGCTCGGCGTCTCCGGCGCGGCGGGCAGCGCGGACGAACTGGACCGGCCGCAGGGCTGGGACGTGGTGGTGGACGCGACCGGCAACGCGGCGGCGATCCAGGACGGCCTGGACCGGGTGGCGAAGGCGGGCACCTTCCTCCAGTTCGGCGTGGCGGACTACGCGACCCGCGTGACCATCGACCCGTACCGGATCTACAACCAGGAGATCACGATCACCGGTTCCATGGCCGTGCTGCACAGCTTCGAGCGGGCGGCGGAGCTGTTCGCGAACGGGGTGCTGGACCCGGAGGTCTTCATCAGCGACCGGATCCCGCTGGAGCGCTACCCGCAGGCGCTGGAGCAGTTCGCGGCGGGCGTGGGGCGCAAGATCGTGGTGGTGCCGTAGGCCGTCCGGTGGGGCGTGTGGGCCGTTCGGCGGGTTCCGGCCGGTAAGGGAACGGTAAAGCGGTGTCGTTCGTTCACCCGGCATGACAGCTATGACCCCTGGCTCGAACATCCCTCTGCCGACCGCGCGCGTGACGGTGGACGTCTCCGCCCCGGTGCGGCTCGACGTGTCGGGCCTGCTGCTCACCGGCGACGGCAAGGTGCGTTCCGACGACGACTTCATCTTCTACAACCAGCCGAGCGGCCCCGGCGTGACCTACCGCTCGGGCGGCGGCACGGCTCCGGACGCGGTCACGGTGGACACCGCCGCCGTCCCGCCGGAGATCGAGAAGATCGTCGTCACGGCCAGCCCGGACGCGGCCGGGCAGACCTTCCAGGGCATCGAGCCGACGGCCACGATCCGGGACGCGGACGGCGGCGGTGTGCTGGCCACGTTCACCCCGCCGCGGCTCGGCACCGAGACCGCGCTGGTGATCGTGGAGATCTACCGCCGCAGCGGCCAGTGGAAGGCGCGGGCCGTCGGCCAGGGGTACGCCGACGGGCTCGCGGGCATCGCGACCGACTTCGGGGTGTCGGTGGAGGAACCGGCCGCGGCCGCACCGGCTCCGGCGGCCCCCGTGGCCCCGCCCCAGCCGGTGGCCGCCCCGCCCGTGCCGGCCGCCCCGCCGCAGCCGGCGGCCCCGCCGCCCGCCCCGGTGCCGGGCGCCGGGAAGATCAACCTGGACAAGGGCCGGGTCAGCCTCCAGAAGAACCAGACGGTGTCCCTGGTCAAGGGCGGCCGGCCGGTGCTGTCCCAGGTGCGGATGGGCCTCGGCTGGGAACCGGCGTTCCGGGGCCGGGACATCGACCTGGACGCCTCGGTGATCGCCTACGGCCCGCAGCGCAACCACATCGACAGCTGCTACTTCGGCAACCTGGTGATCCTCAACGGCGCGATCCGGCACTCCGGTGACAATCTGACCGGCGAGGGCGGGGGCGACGACGAGGTCATCACGGTCGACCTCGGCCGGCTGCCCCAGGAGGTCACCGGCCTGGTGTTCACGGTGAACTCCTTCTCCGGCCAGAAGTTCACGGAGGTCGCCAAGGCGTACTGCCGCCTGGTCGACGCGGCGACGGGCGAGGAACTGGTCCGCTTCGACCTCACCGCCGCGGAGCCCCGCACGGGCGTCATGATGGCCAAGCTCGTCCGCCAGTTCTCCGGCGAGTGGGACATGACGGCGATGGGCGACTTCGTCAAGGCCCGCACGGTACGCAACATGGTGGACCCGGCCGCGAAGGCGCTGTAACTCCGGCCGGCCCCGGGGCGGCGCCACCGCCGCCCCGGCCGCCTCCGGCGGAGCCGGCCTCCGCCGGCACGGGCCGGCGGCCGGTCAGCCCCCCGCGCCCCGCAACCCCTCACCCAGCAGACTCAAGTAGCGGCGGATCTCCTTCTCCCCCGCCCCCGCCAGCTCCGCCGCCGAGGCCACCCCGTGGGCCAGCCGCAGCACCTCGATCGGCTCGACGTCCCCCCGCAGCGCCCCGGCTTCCTGCGCCGCCACCACCAGCCGCGCCACGGCCCCCTTCACCACGGCCCCGCACACGGTCAGCGCCGCCGCGCCGCCGTCGGTCACGGCCGAACCCAGCAGCGCCTTCATCCCGCGCACCTGGATCGTGCCGACCGCCAGCTCGTACAGCCACTCCGCCAGCGCCTCACCCGGCGCCAGCTCCTCGGCCAGCTCGTCGGCCCGCGCCCCCAACGCCTCGATGCGGTCCACGTACGCCGCCTCCAACAGCGCCTGGCGCGTCGGGAAATGCCGGTACAGCGTGCCCGAACCGACCCCCGCCCGCTTGGCGATGTCGTCGAGTGACGCGTTCTCTCCATGCTCGGCGAAGGCCTCCGCCGCCACCTTCAGCAACCGCTCGTAGTTGCGCCGAGCGTCCGCGCGCATGGGCCTGCCCTGCGTCATCCACCCACTCCTTGCCAACCGGGGACCCTCTCCGTATCTTAGCGAGCACCAAACGGAGACAGTCCCCGCTTACTGCCGTGGCACTCCGCGGGCAGCTCACCCCTGCCCGCGCGAAGCCGTGTGCCCGGGGACCCCAGACCGGGAGACCGCCATGTCCACCCCGTCCGCACCGCCCACACCCACGGCAATAGCCTCCGCGTCCGCGTCCGCACCGCCGCCCGCGCGGCCCGGCACCATCCTCCTCGTCATCGTCACCGCCTACCTGATGGTCGGCGTCGACTCCACCGTCGTCAACGTCGCGCTGCCGGACATCCAGCGGGGCCTCGGCTTCAGCCCCACCGGCCTGTCCTGGGTGCTCAACGCCTACACGCTCACCTTCGGCGGTCTGCTGCTGCTCGGCGGACGGGTCGGCGACCTCCTCGGCCGGCGCCGCACCCTGACCGCCGGCGTCCTGCTGTTCGCGCTGTCGTCCCTGCTCGGCGGCCTGGCCACCGACGGCACCTGGCTGCTGGCCGCCCGCGCGCTCCAGGGCGTGGGCGGCGCCCTGATCGCCCCGAGCACCCTGGCCCTGATCACCACGGGCTTCCCCGACGGCCCGGCCCGGCACCGCGCGCTGAGCGTCTACTCCTCCATGGCCGGCATCGGCGCCTCCGCCGGCCTGGTCCTCGGCGGCATGCTGACCTCCTGGGCGTCCTGGCGCTGGGCGCTGCTGGTCAACGTCCCCCTCGGGCTCGTACTGGCCCTCGCCCTGCCCCGCTTCGTCCCCGAGACCCCGCGCCACCCGGGCCGGTTCGACCTGCCGGGCGCGCTCACCGGAACGGCCGGCACGACCTCGCTGGTGTACGCCTTCATCCGGGTCTCGGAGGGCGGCTGGAGCGACCCGCGGGCGCTTGCCGGCTTCGCCGCGGCGGCCGCCTTGCTGACCGGCTTCCTGCTGGTGGAGTCCCGGGCGGCGCAGCCCGTGCTGCCGCTGTCCCTGTTCGCCGACCGGAACCGGGCCGGCGGGTACGCGGTCATCCTGCTGCTGCCCGCGGGCATGTTCGGCGCGTTCTACTTCCTCACCCTGTTCGGCCAGCAGGTGCTGCGCTACAGCCCGCTCCGCGCGGGCTTCGCCTTCCTGCCGATGACCCTGGTGATGTTCACGACCGTACGGCTGGTGCCCCGGCTGCTGGCCCGGTTCGGCACCAGGCCGGTGCTGCTGACCGGCCTGTCCCTGGCCGCGCTCGGCACCGGATGGCTCGCCCTGCTGGAGCCCGGGGACGGCTACGCGGACGGGCTGCTCGGACCGCTGGTCCTGGTCGGCCTGGGGCTGGGCCTGAGCTTCATGCCGCTGAACGCGACGATCCTGTCCGCCGTCACCCCGCGGCAGGCCGGCGCCGCCTCCGGCCTGCTGCAGACCCTCCAGTGGCTGGGCGGCACCGTCGGACTGTCGGTCCTGGTCACGGTGTACGGCACGGCGACCCGGCACACCACCGGCTCGCCGGACGCCGTCCTCACCCACGGCGCCGCCCACGCCTTCGCCGCCGGCGCCCTGCTGACCCTGACCGGCCTGCTGGTCGCGGCGACGGTGCTGACCGGCGGGCGCCGGGCCGACCGGCCGGGCGGGGTCAGTGCCGCTGCCGCTTCCAGGGGCCGGTGATGGCGAGCATGATGCCGGGCGTCTGGATGTTGGCGAACAGGGTCCGGCCGTCGGGCGAGAAGGTCACCCCGGTGAACTCGCTGTACTCCGGCTCCTCGTCGGTCCCGATGTTCAGCTCGTTACGGGCGATCGGGTAGGTCCGGCCGCTCTCGGTGGCGCCGAACAGGTGCTGGACGCCCTCGCCGTCCTCGGCGATGACCAGGCCCCCGTACGGAGAGACGGTGATGTTGTCGGGGCCGTCGAAGGCACCGTCCGCGGCCGGGTCCGGGTTCACCCCGAGCAGCACCTTCAGGGTCAAGGTGCGGCGCCGCGGGTCGTAGAACCAGACCTGGCCGTCGTGCTGGACCGGGCTCTCCTGGCGGGCGAAGGAGGAGACGACGTACACCCCGCCGTCGGCCCACCACATGCCCTCCAGCTTGCGGGCGCGGGTGACCTGGCCGTCGGTGAACTGCTTGCGCACCGAGACGGTCCGGGCGTCCCGGTCGGGCACGTCCACCCAGTCCACGCCGTACACGGTGCCGGTCCTCGTGGCCCGGGACAGGTCGTCCACGTACCGGCCGCCGGAGTCGAAGCACTTGAAGGCCTGGAGCACGCCCGCGTCGTCGGCGAGGGTGCGCAGCCGGCCGCGGCCGTGCCGGAAACCGGTCGGCGGGACCCAGCGGTAGAACAGGCCGTTGGGGCCGGAGGCGTCCTCGGTCAGGTAGGCGTGACCGCGCTTGGGGTCGATGACGACCGCCTCGTGGGCGTAGCGGCCGAACGCCTTGACCGGCTTGGGGTCGCGGTTGGCCCGGCGGTCCTCCGGGTCGACCTCGAAGACATAGCCGTGGTCCTTGGTGAAGCCGTTCTTCCCGGCCTTGTCCTCGGTCTCCTCGCAGGTCAGCCAGGTGCCCCAAGGGGTGCTGCCGCCCGCGCAGTTGGTGGCGGTGCCGGCGATGCCCACCCACTCGGCGACCTCACCGCCCCGGCGGACCTCGACCACCGTGCAGCCGCCGGCCGCCGCCGGGTCGTAGACCAGACCCTCGGTGAGCGGCACCGGGTGCGGCCACTGGGCGCGGGCGCCGGCCAGCTCGTGGTTGTTGACGAGCAGGGTGGTGCCGCGCCGGCCCTCGAAGGCGGCGGTGCCGTCGTGGTTGGACGGGGTGAACTCGCCGGACTCCAGCCGGGTACGGCCGCTGTAGGTGATGATCTCGTAGCGGAATCCGGCGGGCAGGGCGAGGATGCCGTCCGGGTCGGGGACCAGCGGGCCGTAGCCGACGCCGTGGTGGTGGCCCCCGTGCGCCGGGGCGGCCCCGGCGCTCTCGGTCTCCGTGGCGGCAAGGGCGTTCGGCGCGGTGGCGAGGGCGCCGACGCTGCCCGCCAGGGCGACCCCGGCACCGGTGATCGCGGATGTCCTGGCGAAGTCCCTGCGGGTGAGCGACATGGTGTCTCCTGTGACGGCGGTTGCGGTGTCGTGGAGGGTGGGGGGCCTCGGTTCGGCCACACGCTTCCGGCCACCCGTGAACGGGAGTTGAACGCCGGGCCACCACCGCCGCGCCTGTTCCATGAATCCGTATGCGGAAGACCACGACCGCGTATACGACGACGTGTCCCGCGCTCCCGGAACGCCGTCACCCACGAACCGTCACCCGCGAACCGTCACCCCACGGTCACCCCGCCCCGGACACCGTCACCCCACCTCACCCCACGGCCGGCGCGTCCGTGCTCACGCCCGACTCAACCCCCGTGCTGGGAGCGCGCCTTGAACGCCGCCTTGCGGGCCTCCTTGGCCACCTTCTTGTCCGGGTGCAGCCGGCCCATCGCGTCCAGCACCTCGGCGGTGGCGGGATGGTCCACCCGCCAGGCCGCCGCGAAGAAGCCGCTGTGCTGGGCGGCCAGCCCCTCCACCAGGGCCCGCAGCTCCTCGGAGTTGCCCTCCGCCGCCAGTTGCGCGGCCAGCGTGTCGACGGTCAGCCAGAACACCAGCTCCTGGGAGGGCGCCGGCACCCCCGCGGCACCCCGCTCGCTCAGCCACACCCGGGCCAGTCCGCCCAGCTCGGGGTCGTCCAGCACCTCCCGCAGCGCGGGTTCGGCCTCGGCGCCCAGCAGCGACAGCGCCTGCTGGCAGCGCAGCCGGCGCAAGGGGCCCCCGGCGTCCGCGCCGCGTGCCGCCGCGAGCAGCTCCCGGGCCGCGGCGAGCGGTGCGCGGCGGGCGAGCCACAGCTCGGTCTCGGCGCGGGCGGCCGACTGCCCGAACCGGGCGGTGCCGTCGAGCAGCGCGTCCGCGCCCTTGTCGGCCAGCTCGCCCACGACGGGCGCCTCGAACCCGGCCTCCAGCAGCCGCGCCCGCAGCCCGTACACGCCGAGCGGGGTGAGCCGGACCATGCCGTAGCGGGAGATGTCGGTGTCGTCCACGGGCGCCGCGGGCTCCTCGTCGGCGTCGGCCATCAGCGCCTCGTCCACCGGCTGGTAGGCCACGAGTCCGGCCGGCTCCAGCGCGCGGAACTGGTCGTCCAGCCGCATCATCGCGTCGGAGACCTGCTCCAGGACGTCGTTGGTGGGCTCGCCCATGTCGTCGGGCACCAGCATGGACGCGGCGAGGGCGGGCAGCGGGACGGGGCTCTCGCCCGCGCCGTCCTCACCGACGGTGAGCAGGTAGAGGTTGCCGAGGACGCCGTCGAGGAAGTCCGCGTCCGCCTGCGGATCCCAGTCGAGTGACGAGAAATCGACCCTGCCGCCCTCGTCCATGGCCTCGACCAGGTCGTCCAGGTCGGGCACGGCCGCGTCGGCGAGGACGGTCTCCAGCGCGGTGAGCCACACCGCGAGCACCTCGCGCGGGGAGCCGGTGAGCAGGGCCAGATTGTCCCCCGCCCGCACGGTGCCGGCCTCCTCGTCCACGATCTCGACCAGGCCCGCGTCCACGGCGACCCGCCAGGCCTCGCTCGCGTAGGCGGCGGCGTCGTCCCCGGTCAGGCCGAGCAGGGCGGCGGCGGCCGGCAGCTGCTCCTCGACCAGGGTGCCGCCCGCGTCCACCCGGGTGTCCGGCCCGGCCCAGCGGGCGAGGCGGGCGGCCCGGGAGAGCAACGGCGTGGACAGCGCGGCGCGCGCCAGCTCCGCTTCGGGGTGCAGCCGCGCGGGCGGCAGGGGGGAGCTGTCTGACATCGGCTGGTTCTCCTCGGACCGAGAAAACGGGCTCAGCCGCTCAGCCTAGACGGATTTCCACCCATGCCGCCCGGTTCATCTGTCCGTAAGCGGCCCGCCATGGCCGAAACCTTGACAACTCCCCGCGCCAGGCAGGAGATTGACGCGCGTAGAAGTTCGGGGGACAACTGTTCACTCGGCGCTACGCGTGTCACAGGGGGCACACGCGTCCCCACGGTCTCCGTTCCGTCCTCGTCCCGGCGCTCACGCACGTCCCGGAGGGAATCCCTTGCCGAGCAGGTCTTCCGCGCGCCTCGCCGCGCTCACCGTCGCCGCCGTCTGCGGCGCGGCGTCCGCCGTCGTCCTCACCTCCCCCGCGCACGCCGACTCGGTGCGCGTCCACGACATCCAGGGCACGACCCGGATATCGCCGTACGCCGGGCAGCAGGTGACGGACGTGCCCGGCATCGTCACGGCCCTCCGCACCTACGGCTCCTCCCGGGGTTTCTGGCTCCAGGACGCGGCCCCGGACGACGACCCGGCCACCAGCGAGGGCGTCTTCGTCTTCACCGGCTCCACGCCGAAGGTCGCGGTCGGCGACGCGGTGACGGTGACCGGCACGGTCTCCGAGTACGTCCCGGGCGGTGCCTCCTCCGGCAACCAGTCGCTGACCGAGATCACCAAGCCGCAGGTCACCACCGTCTCCACCGGCAACCCGGTCCCGGCGCCGGTCGTCATCGACGAGGACGCGGTACCGGACGACTACGCGCCCGAGGGCGACCCCGCCGCCGCGGGCTCGGTCAACGGGCTCGCCCTGGACCCGTCGGCGTACGCCCTGGACTACTACGAGTCCCTGGAGGGCATGAACGTCCGGGTCGCCGACGCCCGCGTGGTCACCGCGACCGACACGCACAGCGAGCTGTGGGTCACGGTCAAGCCGTGGGAGCACCGCAGCCGCCGGGGCGGCACGGTCTACGGCTCCTACGACTCCCAGAACACCGGCCGGCTCCAGATCCAGTCGCTGGGCTCCGCCGCCGACTTCCCCAAGGCGGACGTCGGCGACCGCCTCGCCGGTACGACGACCGGCCCGCTGGACTTCAACCAGTACGGCGGTTACACGCTGGTCGCGAGCGGCCTCGGCACGCTGGAGCGCGGCGGCCTCCAGCGCGAGACCACACGGAAGCAGTCGGCGCGCGAGCTGGCGGTGGCGACGTACAACGTCGAGAACCTCGACCCGTCGGACGCCACCTTCGAGCAGCACGCCGCCGCGATCGTGGACCACCTGAAGTCGCCGGACATCGTGTCCCTGGAGGAGATCCAGGACAACAACGGCGCCACGAACGACGGCACGGTGGACGCCGGCAAGACCGTCACCAAGCTGATCGACGCCATCGCCGCGGCGGGCGGCCCGGTGTACGACTGGCGGTCGGTCAACCCGGTCGACGGCCAGGACGGCGGGGAGCCCGGCGGCAACATCCGCCAGGTGTTCCTGTTCAACCCCGAGCGGGTCTCCTTCACGGACCGCCCGGGCGGCGACCCGACCACCGCGACCGGTGTCACCAAGGTGCGCGGAAAGGCCCGGCTGACGGTCTCGCCGGGCCGGATCGACCCGGCGAACGCGGCCTGGAGCAACAGCCGCAAGCCGCTCGCGGGCGAGTTCGTCTTCCGTGGCAAGACCGTCTTCGTGATCGCCAACCACCTCAACTCCAAGGGCGGCGACCAGGGTCTGACCGCGCAGTACCAGCCCCCGGTGCGCGGCTCGGAGATCCAGCGGCACGCCCAGGCGACCGCGGTGAACGCGTTCGTCAAGGACATCCTGGCGGTCCAGAAGAACGCGGACGTGATCGCGCTCGGCGACATGAACGACTTCGAGTTCTCCGGCACCACCAAGATCCTGGAGGGCGACGGCGCGCTGTGGTCGGCGATCAAGTCCCTGCCCAAGAGCGAGCGTTACACCTATGACTACCAGGGCAACCAGCAGGTCCTGGACCAGATCCTGATCAGCCCGGCGATCCGCCGCGGCGACTTCGCGTACGACAGCGTGCACATCAACGCGGAGTTCCACGACCAGATCAGCGACCACGACCCGCAGGTGCTGCGGCTGCGCCCGTAGCCCGGGACACGACGGCGGGACACGACGCGGGACCGGCCGGGCGGCACGCCCGGCCGGTCCCGCCGTCCGTGTCGGCGGCTCACTGTCCGCCGCGGTCGACGCGGCGCCAGACCACGGCCACGCCGACCAGGGCGGCGCCCGCCGCCGCCGCGAGCATCGCCGGCCGGGGGCGGCGCAGCGCGGTGCGCACGGCCCTGCGCGCCGGTCGCGGCAGCCGCAGGTCGTGCTGCGCGGTGTGCCCGGCGTGCACCGCCCGGTCCCGCAGGACGTGCCGGCCGTGCCCGGCCCGCTCCTGCACCAGATGGCCGGCCCTGGTCATCCGCTCCTGCATCCGCCCGCCCGCCCCGGCGGCCCGGCCCTGCACGAGATGCCCGGCCCTGGCGGCCCGGTCCTGCACGAGGTGTCCCGCCCTGGCGGCCCGCTCCTGGGCGCCGTGTCCGGCGTGGGCGGCGCCGAAGCGCAGCTGTACGGTCATGGCGCCGGCCTTGTCCCTGAGGTCCGCGGCCCGCGTCCGGACCCGGCCCGTGACATCGGCGCGGCCCGTCAGCCGGCCGACGGTGCCACCGAGCCGGCTTTGGGTCTGTTCGATCTGCCGGCGCAGCTCGTCGGGGCCCTTGGCGCCCGAGCCGCGCGGGTTCCTGTGCCTCATCGGTGTGCCCTTTCCTGATCGCGTCCCCGGTCGCGGCGGCGTCCGCACGGATCCGCCGCGACCGGTTCCGTGCGGATCGTCCGGGTACCCGGGAGCGGGGGCGCTCACCCCTGCGCGCCGTCACCCGCCCCGCGCTCGCCCAGACGAGCGAGTTGGGACTGGAACCAGTCGAGGCGCGCCTGCAACAGGGCGGCCTCGGCGACGAGTTCGGGAACGCTCGGTCCGGCACCGGATACCAACTCGGCGGAGCCCGGCCGTCCGGTGCCGCCCTCGGCGACCACCCGGAGCCCCTGTCCGGCCAGCCGGGCGAACTCCGTGAGGGAGAGGGACGTACGGCCGCGCACGCACGGCGCGCAGGCGGGAGCCAGCGCCCGCCAGCCCGGGCGGCCCCAGCCGGCGTCGGCCAGCGCGACCGCGCCGGCACCGCAGTCACAGGGTCCGGCGGTGGCCGTACGCACCCGTTGCCGGGCGTAGCGGAAGCCGCGCTCGAAGCGGATGTAGGCGCCGAGGACGGAGACCTCCAGCAGCACGGCCGCGCGGTGTTCGGCGGTGCACCGCAGGTCCTCGGCGGCAGCCCGGTCGTGCACGCAGTGGAAGCCGCAGTCGCAGCGGCGCGCGGGCGGGCGGTGCCTGCGGCCGTAGACGCAGGAGGCGTCGTCGAGGACGGCGTACGGGAGCGCGCCGCCGAGCGAGACCCCGGTGAACCCGGCCCGGGTGCCGTCCCGGGACAGCACCGGGTGGGCGATCTTGTAACCGGTCGGCGGCTCCGTCGGGCGTTCCGCCGGAAGCCGCAGTCTCATCGGGCGGCCGGCACCTCTTCGCGGGCCGGCTCGGCCGGTGCGGGGCGGACGGTCTCCTCGGGCAGCTGCGGTTCCTCCGCGTGGAGGAGCGGCCGCTCCTCGGCGACCCCGGTGGCCAGTGCCTTGCCGAGCTTCATGGTGCCTCCCATGACCGGACGTCGGTGGTGACCCTCCGGCCATGGTGCCGCACAAGGGGCGAGTTGAACACAGGGCCTCCACGATCTCTCAGCATCGCTTATCTGTATAGCGTAGGAGAATTAAGTAGAGCTTCACGGAGGTGCCGCCGAGACTACTCCCATGACGAGCACCCGCAAGCCCCCGCCCTTCGGCCGTACCCTCTGCGCGATGATCACGCCGTTCACCGAGGCGGGCGCGCTCGATCTGGACGGCGCCCGGCGGCTGGCCGCGCACCTGGTGGCCGAGGGCTGCGACGGCCTGGTTCTGAACGGCACCACGGGCGAGTCGCCCACCACCACCGACGAGGAGAAGACCCGGCTTGTCGAGGCCGTGCGGGAGGCGGTCGGCGACCGGGCGGCGCTGGTCGCGGGCGTCGGCTCGGCGGACACCCGGCACACGGTGGAGCTGGCCCGCGCCGCCCACAAGGCGGGCGCGGACGGCGTCCTGGTGGTGACGCCGTACTACAGCCGGCCCCCGCAGGAGGCCGTGGCCGCCCACTTCCGCGAGGTCGCCGACGCGAGCGAGGTGCCGGTGATGCTGTACGACATCCCGGGCCGCACCGGCACCCGGATCGAGCCCGAGACGCTGATCCGGCTCGCGGAGCACCCGCGGATCGTGGCCGTCAAGGACTGCTCCTACGATCTCCTCGGCGTCCAGAAGGTGCTGGCGCGGACCGGGCTGGCGTACTACGCGGGCTGCGACGAGCAGGTGCTGGCGCTGTACGCGGTCGGTGCGGCGGGCTGTGTCAGCACGGTCGCGAACGCGGTGCCGGCGCACATCGCGGCGATCCCGGCCGCGTTCGACGCCGGCGACACCGCGCGGGCGCGGCGGCTCCAGCTGGCGGCCACGCCGTTGATCGAGGCGATGACGGGCGCGGGCCTGTCCGGCACGGTCACCGCGAAGGCCCTGCTGACCCGCCTCGGCCTTCCCGCGGGCCCGGTCCGCGCGCCCCTGCTGCCCGCCGACCGCCGGACGACCGACGGCCTGCTCGCCCGGTACGAGGCGCTGCGCGCGGTCTGCTCCCCTGCCACCGCATGACACGGCGCCCTCCACCGCGGGGTGAAGGGCGCTGCGCGGGGTGTGGCGGGAGCGTCAGTTGTGGCTGTGCAGGATGTCGTTCAGGCCGCCCCAGACCGCGTTGTTCGGGCGGGCCTCGACCGCGCCGGTGACCGAGTTGCGGCGGAAGAGGATGTTCGAGGCGCCGTTGAGCTCGCGGGCCTTGACGATCTGGCCGTCGGGCATGGTGACGCGGGTGCCCGCGGTGATGTAGAGGCCGGCCTCGACCACGCACTCGTCGCCGAGGGCGATGCCGATGCCCGCCTCGGCGCCGATCAGGCAGCGCTCGCCGATGGAGATGACCACGTTGCCGCCGCCGGACAGGGTGCCCATGGTGGAGGCGCCGCCGCCGATGTCCGAGCCGTCGCCGACCACGACGCCCGCGGAGATCCGGCCCTCGACCATGGAGGTGCCGAGCGTGCCGGCGTTGAAGTTGACGAAGCCCTCGTGCATGACCGTGGTGCCGGCGGCGAGGTGGGCGCCGAGGCGGACCCGGTCGGCGTCGGCGATGCGCACGCCCTTGGGGACGACGTAGTCCGTCATGCGCGGGAACTTGTCGACCGAGGTCACCTGGAGGTGCAGGCCCTCGGCGCGGGCGTTCAGCCGCACCTTCTCGATGTCGTCCACCGCGACCGGGCCGAGCGAGGTCCAGGCGACGTTGGCGAGGAAGCCGAACTGGCCCTCCAGGCTGAGGCCGTGCGGCTTCACGAGCCGGTGGCTGAGCAGGTGCAACCGCAGGTAGACGTCGTGCGCGTCCACCGGCTTGTCGTCCAGCGACGCGATGACCGTGCGGACCGCGACCACCTCGACGCCCCGGCGGGTGTCCGGGCCGGTCGCCGCGGTGGCGCCGCCGCCCAGCAGCTGGGCCGCCTGCTCGGGGGTCAGCCGCTCGGTGCCGGCCGGGCCCGGCTCCTCGACCAGTTCGGGGGCCGGGAACCAGGTGTCGAGAACGGTGCCGTCGGAGGCGAGGGTGGCGAGGCCGGCGGCGACGGCGCCGGTGGTACGGGTTGCAGACTCGGTCATGGAGGAAAACCTAACGTGGGCGGGGTGGTGAGGGCGAACCGCGTCTCACGTGCCGGGCGGGGGTTTCAGGGGATCAGCCGAGCCAGCAGGGTGCGCGCCTGCTCCTCGTCGTACGAACCGCCCGTCAGCAGCACCTGGAGGCACAGGCCGTCCATGAGCGCGAGCAGGGCCCGGGCCGTGACCGGGTCGGTGCGCCGGGCCAGCCGCGCCGCCGCCCGCTCGGTCCACTCGGCGGCGACGGGGCGCAGCGCGGGGCGCCGCAGCGCGGCCAGGTACAGCTCGTACTCCAGCTCCACGCCGGTGCGCTCGCCGCCCAGCCACTCCCCGAGGGCCCGGGCCAGCTGCGCGGCGAGTCCGTCCGGGCCGCCGTGGTCCGGGACCAGCTCGGCCAACACTCCGGAGAACCCCTCGCCGGCCTGCCGCAACGCGGCCACCAGCAGCTCTTCCAGGGTGGCGAAGTGGTACGTGGTGGAGCCGAGCGGCACGTCCGCCTCGGCGGCGACACTGCGGTGGCTCAGCCCGGCGATGCCGTCCCGCCCGACCACGCGGATCGCCGCGTCGATGATCCGCTGCCGGCGCCCGGGATCGTGACGGCGCGCCATCAGTGCGCCGCCCCGCCCAGGTTCAGCACCACCACGCCGCCGATGATCAGCAGGATCCCGCCGACCTTGGCCGCCGTCAGCCCCTCCCCGAACAGCAGCAGCCCGAGAACGGCGATGGCCGCGGTCCCGACCCCCGACCAGATGGCATAGGCGGTACCGATCTGCACGGTCTTCAGCGTCTGCGCGAGCAGCGCGAACGACACCACATACCCCACCGCGGTCACCAGCGAGGGCCCGAGCCGGCTGAACCCCTCGCTGTACTTCATCGCCGTGGTAGCGGCGACCTCGGCCGCGATGGCACCCGCGAGCAGCAGATATCCCATGTGTACGAGCGTACACAACGACCCTTGGGCCGATACGCGAAAGCGGCGGCACCCCAAGGGATGCCGCCGCCGCGCACACGCGGTGCGGTCAGACGTTGAAGCCCAGCGCGCGGAGCTGGTCGCGGCCGTCGTCGGTGATCTTGTCGGGACCCCACGGCGGCATCCAGACCCAGTTGATGCGCAGCTCGTTGACCAGGCCGTCGGTGGCGGACTTGGCCTGGTCCTCGATGACGTCCGTCAGCGGGCAGGCCGCCGAGGTGAGGGTCATGTCGACGGTCGCGATGTTGGAGTCGTCGATGTGGATGCCGTAGATCAGGCCCAGGTTGACGACGTCGATGCCCAGCTCGGGGTCGACCACGTCCATCAGGGCCTCGCGGAGTTCCTCCTCCGAGGCCGGCTTCATCTCAGCGGTGTCGGTCATGCCGTCTTCCTTTCGGCGTCGGCGCCACCCAGCGCCTGGGCCGTCGCGTCCTTCCACGCCATCCAGCTCAGGAGGGCGCACTTGACCCGCGCGGGGTACTTGGAGACCCCGGCGAACGCGACCGCGTCCTCCAGGACCTCCTCCATCGCGTCGTCGGGCTCGATCCTGCCCTTGGACTGCATCAGCTCCAGGAAGGTCTCCTGGATCCGCTGCGCCTCGTCCAGGTCCTTGCCGACCAGCAGCTCGTTGAGGACCGACGCGCTGGCCTGGCTGATCGAGCAGCCCTGGCCCTCGTACGACACGTCCTCGATCTTCGTGCCGTCGTACTTCACGCGCAGGGTGATCTCGTCGCCGCACGTCGGGTTCACATGGTGCACCTCGGCGTCGCCATCCCTCAGACCACGCCCGTGCGGGTTCTTGTAGTGGTCCAGGATGACATCCTGGTACATCGAGTCCAGCTTCACCTTTTCAGCACGCCTCTCAGCCGAAGAAGTTCCGTACGTGCTCCAGGCCGTCGACCAGAGCGTCGATCTCGGCCGGCGAGGAGTACAGATAGAACGACGCTCGCGTGGTCGCGGGAATTCCGTAGCGCAGGCAGACCGGACGCGCGCAGTGGTGGCCGACCCGGACCGCGATGCCCTGCTCGTCCAGCACCTGGCCCACGTCGTGCGGGTGGATGTCGCCGAGGGTGAAGGAGATCGCCGCGCCCCGGTCCTCGGCCGTCGTCGGACCGATGATCCTCAGGTCGGGCACCTCGGCCAGGCGCCGCACCGCGTACTCCGTCAGCGCGTGCTCATGGGCGAGGATCTTGTCCATGCCGATCGAGTTCAGGTAGTCGATCGCCGCGCCGAGCCCGACCGCCTGGGCGATCGGGGGCGTGCCCGCCTCGAACTTGTGGGGTGCCGGGGCGTAGGTGGAGGAGTGCATCGAGACGGTCTCGATCATCTCGCCGCCGCCCAGGAAGGGGGGCAGGTCCTCCAGCAGCTCCTGGCGGCCCCACAGCACGCCGATGCCGGTCGGGCCGCACATCTTGTGACCGGTGAAGGCCACGAAGTCGGCCTGGAGCGCCTGCACGTCCAGCGGCATGTGCGGGGCGGCCTGGGAGGCGTCGATGCACACCAGCGCGCCGACCTCCTGGGCGCGCCGGATGATCGTCTCGACCGGGTTGACCGTGCCCAGGATGTTCGACACCAGCACGAAGGAGACGATCTTCGTCTTCTCCGTGATGATCTCGTCGATGTTCGACAGGTCCAGCCGGCCGTCGTCGGTGAGGCCGAACCACTTCAGCTTCGCGCCCGTGCGCTGCGCCAGCAGCTGCCACGGCACGATGTTGGAGTGGTGCTCCATCTCCGTGATGACGATCTCGGTGTCCTGGTCCACCCGGTAGGGCTCGTCGGCCCAGCCGAGCATGTTCGCCACGAGGTTCAGCGACTCGGAGGCGTTCTTGGTGAAGATCACCTCGTCGCGGCTGGGCGCGTTGATGAACTCGGCGACCTTGTCGCGCGCGCCCTCGTACAGCGCCGTGGCCTCCTCGGCGAGCACATGCACACCGCGGTGGACGTTGGCGTTGTAGCGCTCGTAGTACTCGCTCAGGGCGTCCAGCACCTGGCGCGGCTTCTGGCTGGTCGCCGCGTTGTCCAGGTACACGAGCTTCCTGCCGTCGTGGACGACTCGGTCCAGGATGGGGAAGTCCTTGCGGATCGCCTCGGTGTCGAGGAGGCCCGGCAGCTGTGTCACGCGGATGCGCCACCCTTCACGTATGCCTCGTAGCCCTCGTTCTCCAGCTTGTCCGCGAGCTCGGGGCCGCCGGACTCGACGATGCGGCCGCCGGCGAACACGTGGACGTGGTCGGGCTTGATGTAGCGCAGGATGCGCGTGTAGTGAGTGATCAGCAGGGTGCCGACCTCGCCGGTCTCGCGGACGCGGTTGACGCCCTCGGAGACGATGCGGAGCGCGTCGACGTCCAGACCGGAGTCCGTCTCGTCGAGGATCGCGACCTTCGGCTTGAGCAGCTCCAGCTGGAGGATCTCGTGGCGCTTCTTCTCACCGCCGGAGAAGCCCTCGTTGACGTTGCGCTCGGCGAAGGACGGGTCCATGTTGAGGCGCTCCATGGCCTCCTTGACCTCCTTCACCCAGGTGCGCAGCTTCGGGGCCTCGCCGCGGATGGCGGTGGCGGAGGTGCGCAGGAAGTTGGAGACGGAGACGCCGGGGACCTCGACCGGGTACTGCATCGCCAGGAACAGGCCGGCGCGGGCCCGCTCGTCGACGGACATCTCCAGGACGTCCTCGCCGTCCAGGGTGACGGTGCCGCCGGTGATGGTGTACTTCGGGTGACCCGCGAGGGAGTAGGCGAGGGTCGACTTGCCGGAGCCGTTGGGGCCCATGATGGCGTGCGTCTCGCCCTGCTTCACGGTGAGGTCGACGCCCTTGAGGATCTCCTTCGTGGCGTTGTCGGCCTCGACGGTGACGTGCAGGTCTCGGATTTCAAGCGTTGCCATGGGTGCCTCAGGACTCCTGGGTGAGGGAGACGAGAACGTCGTCCCCTTCGATCTTTACGGGGTATACGGGGACGGGGCGCGTCGCCGGAAGACTGTCGGGCTTGCCGGACCGCAGGTCGAAGCGCGAGCCGTGCAGCCAGCACTCGATGTGGCAGTCGTCGACCTCACCCTCCGACAGCGAGACGTTCGCGTGCGAGCAGATGTCGTGGATCGCGAACACCTCGCCCTCGGTGCGCACGACCGAGACCGGCGTGCCGTCGATCTCCACCCGCTTGGGGGTGTCCTCCGCCAGCTCGCTCAGCCCGCAGACGCGTACGAAGGCCGTCATGCGACCGAGGCCTCCAGCTCCGTCTCGATCTTGGTGAGCAGCCGCTCCTCGATGTCGGCGACGCCGATCTGCTGGACCAGCTCGGCGAAGAAGCCGCGGACCACCAGCCGGCGGGCCTCGTGCTCCGGGATGCCGCGGGCCATCAGGTAGAAGAGCTGCTCGTCGTCGAAGCGGCCGGTGGCGGAGGCGTGGCCGGCGCCGACGATCTCGCCGGTCTCGATCTCCAGGTTCGGCACCGAGTCGACGCGCGCGCCGTCCGTGAGGACCAGGTTGCGGTTCATCTCGTAGGTGTCCGTGCCCTCGGCCGCGGCCTCGATGAGCACGTCACCGATCCAGACCGCGTGCGCGTTGTCGCCCTGGAGCGCGCCCTTGTAGACGACGTTGGACTTGCAGTGCGGGGTGTTGTGCGTGACCAGCAGGCGGTGCTCGTGGTGCTGGCCGGCGTCGGTGAAGTACAGGCCGAACAGCTCCGCCTCGCCGCCGGGGCCGGCGTACTCCACGCGCGGGTGGATGCGCACCAGGTCGCCGCCGAAGGTGACGACGACGTGCTTGAAGCTCGCGTCCCGGCCGATCAGGGCGCTCTGCTGGGCGACGTGCACGGCGGTGTCGGCCCAGTCCACGATGGTGACCACGGTCAGCTTCGCGCCGTCGCCGAGGACGTACTCGACGTTCGCGGCGCGGACGGTGTCGCCGGTGTGGTCGATGACGACCGTGGCCTCGGCGAAGGCGCCGAGCTCGAACACGGTGTGCCCGTAGGTCACGCCGCCCTCGCCGTGCAGCGTGAGGCGCACCGGCTCGGTCAGCACGGTCTCCTTCGGCACGGTGACGATCGTGGCCTCCTCGAAGGAGGAGTACGCCTGGGCCGCGATCCGGTCCACCGGCTTGCCGGCCCGGCCGAGCCGGGCGTCGTCGCGGCCGACGGTCTCCACGGTGACGCCGTCGGGGGCGGAGAAGTCGGCCTTGATCGAGCCTCCGGCGACCGCGGTGCCGTCGTGCAGCCCGCGCAGCCGCTCCAGCGGGGTGAACCGCCACTCCTCCTCGCGGCCGTGCGGGACCGGGAAGTCCGCCACGTCGAAGGACGGGGGCGCGCTCATGCGCGAGACGACGGTCGACTCCGCGGCGACCGCGATGGAGCCCGCGGTGGTGGAACCCACGGGGATGTTCTGGGCCTCAGCCATGGCTGTCGTAGTGCTCTCTTTCCTGAGTAAGACGTCTGCTGGGGAGGGGGGCGGCGTCAGCCGACCGCGCCCTCCATCTGCAGCTCGATCAGCCGGTTGAGCTCCAGCGCGTACTCCATGGGCAGCTCCTTGGCGATCGGCTCGACGAAGCCGCGCACGATCATCGCCATCGCCTCGTCCTCGGACAGACCGCGGCTCATCAGGTAGAAGAGCTGGTCCTCGGAGACCTTGGAGACGGTGGCCTCGTGGCCCATGGACACGTCGTCCTCGCGGACGTCGACGTACGGGTACGTGTCCGACCGGGAGATGGTGTCGACCAGCAGCGCGTCGCACAGCACGTTGGACTTGGAGCCGGCGGCGCCCTCGCCGATCTCGATCAGACCGCGGTAGGAGGTGCGGCCACCGCCGCGCGCCACGGACTTGGAGACGATGTTGGACGACGTGTTCGGCGCCATGTGGACCATCTTGGCGCCCGCGTCCTGGTGCTGGCCCTCGCCCGCGAAGGCGATGGACAGGGTCTCGCCCTTGGCGTGCTCGCCCATCAGGTAGACGGCCGGGTACTTCATCGTCACCTTGGAGCCGATGTTGCCGTCGACCCACTCCATGGTCGCGCCCTCGTAGGCGACGGCGCGCTTGGTGACCAGGTTGTAGACGTTGTTCGACCAGTTCTGGATGGTCGTGTAACGGCAGCGGGCGTTCTTCTTGACGATGATCTCGACGACCGCGGAGTGCAGCGAGTCGGACTTGTAGATCGGCGCCGTGCAGCCCTCGACGTAGTGCACGTAGGCACCCTCGTCGACGATGATCAGGGTCCGCTCGAACTGGCCCATGTTCTCCGTGTTGATGCGGAAGTAGGCCTGGAGCGGGATCTCGACGTGCACGCCCTTCGGCACGTAGATGAAGGAGCCGCCGGACCACACGGCGGTGTTCAGCGCGGCGAACTTGTTGTCGCCGGCCGGGATGACCGTGCCGAAGTACTCCTTGAAGAGCTCCGGGTGCTCCTTCAGCGCGGTGTCGGTGTCCAGGAAGATGACACCCTGCTCCTCCAGGTCCTCGCGGATCTGGTGGTAGACGACCTCGGACTCGTACTGGGCGGCGACACCGGCGACCAGGCGCTGCTTCTCGGCCTCCGGGATGCCCAGCTTGTCGTAGGTGTTCTTGATGTCCTCGGGCAGGTCCTCCCAGGACTCCGCCTGCTTCTCCGTGGAGCGCACGAAGTACTTGATGTTGTCGAAGTCGATGCCCGAGAGGTCGGAGCCCCAGTTCGGCATCGGCTTCTTCTCGAAGAGCTTCAGGCCCTTCAGGCGCAGCTTGGTCATCCACTCCGGCTCCGACTTCTTGTCGGAGATGTCGCGGACGACCTCCTCGCTCAGGCCACGCCTGGCGGAGGCACCGGCCACGTCCGAGTCGGCCCAGCCGTATTCGTACTTGCCCAGGCCCTCCAGCTCAGGGTGGGCAGTCTCCGTGGGGAGAGTCATGCGGGGTTCCTCCCGGCCGTGCTTGCAGGTGCGTCAGTGGAAATCTTGGGGATGAACGTCGTGCAGACGCCGTCGCCGTGCGCGATGGTCGCCAGTCGCTGGACGTGGGTGCCCAGCAGCTCCGCGAAGATCTCCGTCTCCGCCTCGCACAGCTGCGGGAACTGTTCCGCGACGTGGGCGACCGGGCAGTGGTGCTGGCAGAGCTGCTCGCCGACCGGTGCGCTGCGCGCCGTAGCAGCGTACCCGTCCGCGCTCAGGGCCTTGGCCAGTGCTTCGGCGCGCTTGTCCGGGGTCGCGGCCTCGATCGCACGGCGGTACGCGCCGGCCTGGGCGGCGACCCGGGCGCGGGCGAAGGCGGCGACCGCCTCGGGGCCGCCCTCCCGCTCGGCGATCCAGCGGAGCGCGTCCGCGGCGAGCTTGTCGTAGGACTGGTCGAAGGCGTCCCGGCCGCAGTCGGTGAGCGCGAAGACCTTGGCGGGGCGGCCACGCGTGCGCGTGCCGTACACCCGCTGCTCGCGGGCCTCCACGACGTCGTCGGCGACCAGCGCGTCCAGATGGCGCCGGACGGCCGCCTGGGTCAGTCCCAGCCGGCCGGCGAGTTCGGCGACGGTCGACGGCCCGTGGTCCAGGATGGAGCGCGCGACGCGGTTGCGCGTGGAGCGCTCACCGGTCGCCAGCTCCTCCTGAGGGGCCCCCGTGGGGGTCTCCCGAGCTTCGCCGACGTTTTTCACAACGCCATTGTTGCGTAATTCCGAGGAGCCTGACAAGCGAGGTCCGGATCATCAGGCGGTGCCCTGCGTCACTTAGGCATACCTAATCTGACCTGGGGAAACGATCTTCTGCTGATCATTTCAAATGGTCACCGCGGCCCTGTCGGTGGCGCCCGGAAGCCGCGTCCGGAAGACTCCACAACCATGCCCACACCCCCTCCGACCGGCCCACTTGTCACCCGGGACACCCTCGCCACAGGTCTGCGCCTGCTCGGCGTCGAGAGCGGCGAGACCCTGCTCGCGCACTCCTCACTCAGCTCACTCGGTTGGGTGAACGGAGGCGCCGTAGCGGTTGTCCAGGGACTCCTCGACGCGCTCGGCCCCGCCGGCACCCTCGTCGTCCCCACCCAGACCGGCGACCAGTCCGACCCGGCCCTGTGGGAGAACCCGCCGGTGCCCCGGGAGTGGTGGGACCGAATCCGCGCCACCATGCCCCCGTACGACCCCCTGATCACCCCCTCGCTCGGGGTCGGCGTGATCCCCGAGACCGTGCGGACCTGGCCCGGCGCCCTGCGCAGCGCCCACCCGCAGACCTCCTTCGCCGCGCTCGGCCCCCGCGCACGCGAGATCACCGAGGGCCACGCCCCGGACTGCCGGCTGGGCGAGCGCAGCCCGCTGGCCAAGCTGGAGAAGCTGGGCGCCCGGGTGCTGCTGCTCGGCGCGGGCTACGACTCCTGCACCGCCTTCCACCTGGCCGAGTACCGGATACCCGCCCCGCGCGTGGAGGTCGGCCGGCCCGCTCCCGGCGGCGGCTGGGAGACGGTGGTCGAGGTGTCGATCACCTCGGACCGGTTCGACGCGCTCGGACGCGACTTCGAACGGGACCGGCCGGTCGTCCGCGGCCGGGTCGGCGGCGCGGACGCCCGGCTGTTCCCGGTGGCGGACGCCGTGGCCTACGCCGAGCGGTGGCTCGAGGCGCACCGGCCACGGGAGGGGGACTTCCCGCACCCGCCCGTCTGAACCGCGCGCGCTCTCCCTACACTCGGGCCCATGCGAAGTAAGCCCGCCCGCCCGTCTCCCGACCACCACCCCTCAGGGAGACGCTTCGCGTCGCATCCGCTCATCGAGGTAGCGGCCCTGGTGAAGCGGTACGGCACGAAGACCGCGGTGGACGGCCTCGACCTGGTGGCCGGGCCGGGCGTGACCGCCGTACTCGGCCCGAACGGCGCCGGGAAGACGACCACGGTCGAAACCTGCGAGGGGTACCGGAGGCCGGATTCCGGCACGGTGCGCGTCCTGGGCCTCGACCCGGTCCGGCAGGCCGCCGAGCTGCGGCCCCGCATCGGCGTGATGCTCCAGTCCGGCGGCGTGTACTCCGGCGCCCGCGCCGAGGAGATGCTCCGGCACGTGGCGAAGCTGCACGCGCACCCGCTCGACGTCGACGCCCTCGTCGAACGCCTCGGCCTCGGCTCCTGCGGCCGGACGAGCTACCGCCGGCTCTCCGGCGGCCAGCAGCAGCGGCTCGCGCTCGCCATGGCCGTCGTGGGCCGCCCGGAACTGGTGTTCCTGGACGAGCCCACCGCCGGCCTCGACCCGCAGGCCCGCCGGGCCACCTGGGACCTGGTGCGGGACCTGCGCGCCGACGGCGTCTCGGTGATCCTCACCACGCACCACATGGACGAGGCCGAACAGCTCGCCGACGACGTGGCGATCATCGACGGCGGCCGGGTCATCGCCCAGGGCTCCCCGGAGGAGCTGTGCAAGGGCGGCGCCGAGAACACCCTTCGCTTCACCGGCCGCCCCGGCCTCGACATCGCCTCGCTGCTCAAGGCGCTCCCGGCCGACTGCGCGGCCGCCGAGCTGACCCCGGGCGGCTACCGGGTGACCGGCAAGGTCGACCCCCAGCTGCTGGCCACGGTGACCTCCTGGTGCGCCCAGCACGGGGTGATGCCCGACCGGATCTCGGTGGAGCGGCACACGCTGGAGGACGTCTTCCTGGAGCTGACCGGCAAGGAGCTGCGCTCGTGACCACGGGTACGTACACGCCGAAACCCGGAGCGGCCCCGCTCCCCCGCATGATCGCGGCGCAGGCGGCGCTGGAGACGAGGATGCTGCTGCGCAACGGCGAGCAGCTGCTGCTGACGGTCGTGATCCCGACCCTGCTGCTGACGCTCTTCAGCTCGGTCGACATCGTGGACACCGGCAAAGGCGAGGCGGTCGACTTCCTCGCCCCCGGCGTGCTGGCGCTGGCCGTGATGTCGACGGCGTTCACCGGGCAGGCCATCGCCACGGGCTTCGAGCGCCGCTACGGCGTGCTCAAGCGGCTCGCCTCCTCGCCGCTGCCGCGCTGGGGCCTGATGACCGCGAAGACGGCGTCCGTGCTGGTCACGGAGGTCCTCCAGGTGGTCCTGCTGACCGTGATCGCCTTCGCGCTGGGCTGGTCCCCGCACGGCAACCCGGCCGCCGTGGTGCTGCTGCTCGTGGTCGGCACCGCCGCCTTCTCCGGGCTCGGCCTGCTGATGGCGGGCACCCTGAAGGCGGAGGCGACACTGGCCGCCGCCAATCTGGTCTTCCTGCTGCTGCTGGTGGGCGGCGGGGTGATCGTGCCGCTGGAGAAGTTCGGTTCGGCGGGCGAGCGGATCCTGGGCCTGCTGCCCATCTCGGCCCTCTCCGACGGCCTGCGGGACGTGCTCCAGCACGGCGCCGGCATGCCCTGGGGCGACCTGGGCATCCTTGCCGCCTGGGCGGTCGTCGGCCTCGCCGCGGCCGGACGGTTCTTCCGCTGGGAGTGACTCCCCCGTGGGCGGGAGCCCCGTCGGCGGCTGACCCTCCCGTGAGCGGGGACACCCCCGTCGGAGTGACCCTCGTGAACGCGTGCACAAGCGGCGGCCTACGATGGTGCGCGTGCCTACGCTGAACCGCGCCGACGCCGAAGCCGCCCTGCGCAATCCGCTCGCCTTCATCGCCGACCGCTGGACCCCGGACCCCCGGACCGTCCGGCGGGCGGCCCTCGCCGCGCTCGTCATGTCGGTGGTCATCGTGGTCACCGGCGGCGCCGTCCGCCTGACCGGCTCGGGCCTCGGCTGCCCGACCTGGCCCACCTGCACCGACGACTCGCTGACCACCACCCGGGCCATGGGCTTCCACGGGATCATCGAGTTCGGCAACCGCATGCTGACGTACGTGCTGTGCGCCGCCGTCGGCTGGGCGATCATCGCCGCGCGCTCCGAGAAGCCGTGGCGGCGCAGCCTGACCCGGCTGGGCTGGGCCCAGTTCTGGGTCGTCATGGGCAACGCCGTGCTCGGCGGCATCGTCGTCCTGGTCGGCCTCAACCCGTACACGGTCGCCGCGCACTTCCTGCTCTCCACGGCCCTGATCGCCATCGCGACGGTTATGTGGCAGCGCACCCGGGAGGGCGACGAGGCCCCGCGTCCGCTGGTCGGCAAGGCGGTGGTGCAGCTGGTGTGGTTCCTGGTGGCCGCGTCCGCGCTGCTCATCGCGGTCGGCACGGTGGTGACCGGGGCCGGGCCGCACGCCGGCGACTCCAGCGAGGTCGCCCGCATCCCCATCGACTGGGAGACCGTCTCCAAGCTGCACGCGGTCCTCGCCTGGATCGTGGTCACGCTGACGTTCGCGCTGTGGTTCGTGCTGAAGGCCGTCGACGCGCCGAAGGCCCCACTGGCCCGTACCCGGGAGCTGTTCCTCATCCTGCTGTGCCAGGGGGCCATCGGCTACGTCCAGTACTTCACCCACCTCCCGGAGGCCCTGGTGGCCGCCCACATGCTCGGCTCCACGGTGATGTGGATCTGGGTGCTGCGGGTGCTGCTGGCGCTGCGCGAGCGCCCCGAGGCCCCGCAGGACCTGCCGGTGCCCACGGCCGAGGTGACGGTCGGCTCGCGGGCCTGAGTCATCCGGCGCCCGCGACCAGGGCGTCGATCGCCGGCCCCAGAAAGGCCCGGGTCGCCCCGGCCCGCCGGGCAATCCAGTCCGGGTCCGGACCGGAGGAGGCGGCGGCGGCGGCGCCCTCGTACCGCCGGCGGGCGATGTCCGCGACGACCTCCGCGGGCGCGCCGAGGGCCGGCAGCTCGGTCAGGGCCTCCCGCTTGGAGATCAGCCGCCCCTCGCGCAGGGTCACGGTGGCCCGGGCGAAGGTCAGCAGCCCCAGGTCCACCCAGACGTCCTGCCGCCACAGCGGGGCCTTGTCCACCGCCGGCCGCCAGAAGTCGCGCTGATCGCGCACCACGAAACCGCGCAGCTGCTCCCGCTCCACCGGCGGCAGCAGCCCGCCCGGAGGCTCCCCGTACAGGACCCGGCCGAACTCGTGCAGCTCGCTCCGGGTGACGGGGGTGACCGGGCGGCGCAGCAGCCCGCCGTGCGCCCAGGTGAGGTGCGGGCGGTCCGGGTCGTCCAGGGTGGCCGGGGTGAGGTAGGAGCAGTGGAGCTTCGCCGCGAGGGGGCGCTCGCGGAGCCTGCTGTGCAGGGTGGCGACCCGCCAGGCGTGTCCCGGGTGGAGCGGACCGGGCAGTACGGCGACGAGGTCCAGGTCGCTGCGCCCCTCCTGGTAGTCGCCGCCGGCCAGGGAGCCGTGCGCCCAGACGGCGCGGGGCCGCAGCGGCAGCAGGGCCGCCAGGAAATCGTCGAGCAGGGAAGCGGTCGTCATCCGCCCAGTCTCGTCGGCCCGCCGGAGCCTGTACATCGCGGCGCACGCGTCGCCCCCGCGATCCGGCCGGGCCACAGGCCGGGCTTCCCGGAGGCGGGCAGGCGCCGACGGCGTACGGCTCGGGCAGGCCCCGGCACCGGTTTGGAGCAAGAGCCCGCTTACCGAAGCGCGCCCCGCGGCGAAGCCGCGGGGCGCCGGAGCGGGCCGGTCAGCCGCCGACCTGGATGCCGGCCATCCGCTTCCACTCGTACGGCCCCGTGGTGACCTTGGCGGCGAACTCGCCGTCGAAGGACTCGTGGACCGTGATGCCGGACTTGGCCACCGCCTGCTCGGCGATGGCGTACGTGGGGGCCACCAGGTCGCCCCAGCCGCCGTCCTCGCCGACGAGAACGATGCGGGCGCCGCGTTCGCCGATGTGGGCCACCTGGCCCTCCGCGCCGCCGTGCGCCTTGGCGAAGGCGCTGATCCGGTGGGCGAGCCGGGACACCGTGCGCTCGGCCCTCGCGTCAACCTGCTGCGTGTCTGCCATGCCCAGGATGCTACTCACCGGTAGATCGACTGGCGAGAGCGGGTCGCTGTGACGTACGCCCGGTGCGGCTCAGCGCAGGAACGGGTCCACCGCGACCGCCACGAACAGCAGCGACACATAGGTGATCGACCAGTGGAAGAGCCGCATCTCCTTCAGCTTCGTGCCCGTGGCCTCGGCCTTGGCACGGTTCTGCAGCGCGTGCGCCTCCCACAGCCACCAGCCGCCCGCCGCGAGGGCGACGGCCGTGTAGAACCAGCCGGTGTAGCCGAGCGGGGTCAGCAGCAGGGAGACGACGACCATCACCCAGCTGTAGATGACGATCTGCTTGGCGACCACCTTGTTGGAGGCGATGACCGGCAGCATCGGCACGCCCACGCGCGCGTAGTCCTCCTTGACCTTCATGGACAGCGGCCAGTAGTGCGGCGGCGTCCAGAAGAACATGACGAGGAAGAGGATGACCGGCGCCCACGACAGCGAGTTCGTCACGGACGACCAGCCGATGAGCACCGGCATGCAGCCCGCGATGCCGCCCCACACGATGTTCTGCGACGTGCGCCGCTTGAGGATCATCGTGTAGACGACGACGTAGAAGAGGAGCGCCCCGAGTGACAGCCAGGCGCTCAGCCAGTTGACGGTGAGCCCGAACAGCAGCGTCGAGACGACCGCCAGGGTGATGCCGAACGCCATGCACTCGCGCGGACTGACCATCCCGGTCACCAGCGGGCGCTGGGAGGTGCGGTCCATCAGGGCGTCGATGTCCCGGTCGATGTACATGTTGAGCGCGTTGGCGCCGCCCGCCGACAGATAGCCGCCGAGGCAGGTGAGCAGGACCAGCTTCAGGTCGGGCACACCCTGCTGCGCCAGGAACATCACCGGAACGGTGGTGATGAGGAGAAGCTCGATGATCCGTGGCTTGGTCAGCGCCACGAACGCCTTGACACGGGCCCCCCACGGCCGGTGAACCGGGCCCTGGCTCGCACCACCGAGCACACCCTCCCCCAGGGCCTTGAGGGCCTGGGAGGGACCCCCAGGACGGGATTCGACGGCCGTCACGCACACCCCTGACAGAGACATCCCAGCGAGCCTCCCCGCCGGACACTCCGGGTGACGGCTCGCGCGTACCACGCCACTTTAGACGTTGCCCATACCCCGGCCTTCGCGGGGGTGGGGTCGTGTTGGCGGGGCCCTGCGTACACACGTGCGCGGCCTCGCTCGGACGCGCTGGAAAAGGCATGATCCGAAGCGTGATCCAAAGGGTGATCCTCCGTGCGCGGGAAAGCTCTCCTGAGCGGTCAGATGAGCGGGTCCGTATTCATGTGCCGAATGCCGTTCCGCCCAGTCGGGAGGCGGATCCCGGCGACTCCCGGCAGTCTTGAAACACTCGAAAAAACGCACGTCCTCACGGGGGTAGGCTCGACAACGACCGGCGGGCGACAAGCCCCTCGGCGGCCGGTTCTGGCGTATGCCCGACGACCGGCGACCGACATGTGGAGAGGAGCCCTGACCCAGGGTGAGCACCAAGCCGACCACCACAGACCTTGAGTGGACCGAGCTGGACCAGCGGGCCGTGGACACCGCCCGTGTCCTGGCCGCAGACGCCGTACAGAAGGTCGGCAACGGCCATCCCGGTACGGCGATGAGCCTGGCCCCCGCCGCCTACACCCTCTTCCAGAAGGTGATGCGGCACGACCCGGCCGACCCGGAGTGGGTCGGGCGCGACCGCTTCGTGCTGTCCGCCGGCCACTCGTCCCTGACCCTCTACACCCAGCTCTACCTGGCCGGCTTCGGCCTGGAGCTGGACGATCTGAAGGCCTTCCGGACGTGGGGTTCGAAGACCCCGGGCCACCCGGAGTACGGACACACCAAGGGTGTGGAGACCACCACCGGCCCGCTGGGCCAGGGTGTGGCCAACGCGGTGGGCATGGCGATGGCCGCCCGCTACGAACGCGGTCTGTTCGACCCGGACGCGCCGGCCGGCGAGTCCCCCTTCGACCACTTCGTCTACTGCATCGCCGGTGACGGCTGCCTCCAGGAGGGCATCGCCGCCGAGGCGTCCTCGCTGGCCGGCCACCAGAAGCTGGGCAACCTGGTCCTGCTGTGGGACGACAACCACATCTCGATCGAGGGCGACACCGAGACGGCCGTCTCCGAGGACACCGTCAAGCGGTACGAGGCCTACGGCTGGCACGTGCAGCGGGTGGAGGCCCAGGAGAACGGCGACCTGGACCCGGCGGCGATCTACGCCGCGATCCAGGAGGCCAAGCGGGTCACCGACCGGCCGTCCTTCATCGCGATGCGCTCGATCATCGCCTGGCCGGCCCCGAACGCGCAGAACACCGAGGCCGCGCACGGCTCGGCGCTGGGTGACGAGGAGGTCGCGGCCACCAAGCGCGTCCTCGGCTTCGACCCGGAGAAGTCGTTCGAGGTCGCCGACGAGGTCATCGGCCACACCCGCAAGGCGCTGGAGCGCGGCGCCCAGGCGAAGGCCGAGTGGGAGAAGTCCCTCCAGGTCTGGCGCGAGGCCAACCCGGAGCGGGCCGCCGAGTTCGACCGGATCGCGGCGGGCGAGCTGCCCACCGGCTGGGAGGAGAAGCTCCCGGTCTTCGAGCCCGGCAAGGCCGTGGCCACCCGTGCCGCGTCCGGCAAGGTGCTCCAGGCGCTCGGCGCGGTGATCCCCGAGCTGTGGGGCGGCTCCGCCGACCTGGCCGGCTCGAACAACACCACCATCGACAAGGACAGCTCGTTCCTGCCCGCGGGCAACCCGCTGCCGGAGGCCAACCCGTACGGCCGTACGATCCACTTCGGCATCCGCGAGCACTCCATGGGCGCCGAGATCAACGGCATCGCCCTGCACGGCAACACCCGGATCTACGGCGGCACCTTCCTCGTCTTCTCCGACTACATGCGCAACGCCGTGCGCCTGTCGGCCCTGATGCACCTGCCGGTGACGTACGTGTGGACGCACGACTCCATCGGCCTCGGCGAGGACGGCCCCACCCACCAGCCGGTCGAGCACCTGGCCTCGCTGCGCGCCATCACGTCCTGTTCGAGGCCGAGGGCGGCGAACCCCAGGTGATCCTGATCGCCACCGGTTCCGAGGTGCACGTGGCCGTCGAGGCGCGCGAGCGGCTCCAGGCCGAGGGCGTGCCCACCCGCGTGGTGTCGATGCCGTCCGTGGAGTGGTTCGAGCAGCAGGACCGGGGGTACCGGGACTCCGTGCTGCCGCCGTCCGTCAAGGCCCGTGTCGCCGTGGAGGCGGGCATCGGCCTGACCTGGCACAAGTACGTGGGGGACGCCGGCCGCATCGTTTCCCTGGAGCACTTCGGCGCTTCCGCCGACGGCAAGCTGCTCTTCCGCGAATTCGGCTTCACTGCGGAGAACGTGGCCGCCAAGGCGCGGGAATCCCTCGCCGACGCCCAGCGCTGACGCCCATATACGACACGTAGGAGATGTAATTCCATGACAGACGCACTCAAGCGCCTCTCCGAAGAAGGCGTCGCGATCTGGCTGGACGACCTGTCGCGCAAGCGGATCACGTCCGGCAATCTCGCCGAGCTGATCGACCAGCAGCACGTCGTGGGCGTCACCACCAATCCGACGATCTTCCAGAAGGCGATCTCCCAGGGCGACGGCTACGACCGGCAGCTGTCGGACCTCGCCGCCCGCAAGGTCACCGTCGAAGAGGCCATCCGCATGATCACCACGGCGGACGTCCGCGACGCCGCCGACATCCTGCGCCCGGTCTTCGACGCCACCGGCGGCCAGGACGGCCGGGTCTCCATCGAGGTCGACCCGCGCCTGGCCCACAACGAGCACGCCACCGTCGCCGAGGCCAAGCAGCTGGCCTGGCTGGTGGACCGCCCGAACACCCTCATCAAGATCCCGGCCACCATGGCGGGCATTCCGGCGATCTCCGAGGTCATCGGCCTCGGCATCAGCGTCAACGTCACGCTGATCTTCTCGCTGGAGCGCTACCGGGCCGTCATGGACGCGTACCTGACCGGCCTGGAGAAGGCGAAGGAGCGGGGTCTGGACCTGTCCAAGATCCACTCCGTGGCGTCCTTCTTCGTCTCCCGTGTGGACACGGAGATCGACAAGCGCCTGGACGGCATCGGCACCGACGAGGCCAAGGCGCTGCGCGGCAAGGCCGCTCTCGCCAACGCCCGGCTCGCCTACCAGGCGTACGAGGAGGTCTTCTCCTCCGACCGCTGGACGGCGCTGGAGCGCGCGGGCGCGAACAAGCAGCGTCCGCTGTGGGCGTCGACCGGTGTGAAGGACCCGGCGTACCCGGACACCCTGTACGTCACCGAGCTGGTCGCGCCGAACACGGTCAACACCATGCCGGAGGCCACCCTGGAGGCCACCGACGACCACGGCGAGATCACCGGCGACACCGTCTCCGGCACCTACGAGCAGGCGCGCGCCGACCTCGACGCGCTGGAGCGGCTCGGCATCTCGTACGACGATGTCGTGCAGGTGCTGGAGGAGGAGGGCGTCGAGAAGTTCGAGGCGTCCTGGAACGACCTGCTGAAGTCGACCCAGGCGGAGCTCGAGCGCCTTGCCCCCTCGGAGGGCTGAGTTGTCACCCGTTTCCGGTTCCGGAGCGAACCCGCTTCGTGACCCGGCCGACCGACGGCTCCCGCGCATCGCGGGGCCGTCGGGCCTGGTCATCTTCGGCGTCACCGGCGACCTGTCCCGCAAGAAGCTGATGCCCGCGGTGTACGACCTCGCCAACCGGGGTCTGCTGCCGCCGGGCTTCTCCCTGGTGGGCTTCGCCCGCCGCGACTGGGAGCACGAGGACTTCGCCCAGGTCGTGCACGACGCCGTCAAGGAGCACTCGCGCACCCCGTTCCGCGAGGAGGTCTGGCAGCAGCTCATCCAGGGGATGCGCTTCGTCCAGGGCACCTTCGACGACGACGAGGCATTCGAGCGGCTGCGCGCCACCATCGACGAGCTGGACAAGGCACAGGGCACGGGCGGCAACTTCGCCTTCTACCTCTCGGTGCCCCCGCGCTCCTTCCCGGTGGTCATCCAGCAGCTGAAGAAGCACGGCCTGGCCGATCAGAGCGGCGGTTCCTGGCGGCGCGCGGTCATCGAGAAGCCGTTCGGCCACGACCTGGCGTCGGCCGAGGAGCTCAACAAGGTCGTGCACGAGGTGTTCGAGCCGGACCAGGTGTTCCGGATCGACCACTACCTCGGCAAGGAGACCGTCCAGAACATCCTGGCGCTGCGCTTCGCCAACCAGATGTTCGAACCGATCTGGAACCGGTCCTTCGTGGACCACGTGCAGATCACCATGGCCGAGGACATCGGCATCGGCGGCCGGGCCGGCTACTACGACGGCATCGGCGCCGCCCGCGACGTCATCCAGAACCACGCAGGGCGGCGAGAAGGTCATCGGCTACCTCGAAGAGGAGGGCATCGACCCGAAGTCGAAGACCGACACCTACGCCGCGGTCAAGCTGGAGATAGACAACCGCCGCTGGGCGGGCGTCCCCTTCTACCTGCGCACCGGCAAGCGGCTGGGCCGCCGGGTCACCGAGATCGCGGTGGTCTTCCAGCGGGCCCCGCACTCCCCGTTCGACACCACGGCGACGGAGGAGCTGGGCCAGAACGCCATCGTCATCCGGGTCCAGCCCGACGAGGGCGTCACGGTCCGCTTCGGCTCCAAGGTGCCGGGCACCTCCATGGAGATCCGGGACGTGTCCATGGACTTCGCCTACGGCGAGTCGTTCACGGAGTCGAGCCCGGAGGCGTACGAGCGGCTCATCCTGGACGTGCTGCTCGGCGACGCCAACCTCTTCCCGCGCACGGAGGAGGTCGAGCTGTCCTGGAAGATCCTCGACCCGATCGAGGAGTACTGGGACAAGCACGGCAGGCCCGCGCAGTACAAGTCGGGCACCTGGGGTCCGGTGGAAGCGGACGAGATGCTCGCACGAGACGGACGGAGCTGGCGCCGGCCATGAAGATAGATCTGACCGACACCACCGCCGGAGAGATCAACAAGGCGCTCGTGCGGGGCCGCCGCGCCATCGGCACCCCCGCCGTCGGCATGGTCCTGACCCTCGTCATCGTCACCGACGAGGAAAACGCCTACGACGCCCTGAAGGCCGCCAACGACGCCTCGCGCGAGCACCCCTCGCGCACGCTCGTCGTGATCAAGCGGGTCTCCCGCGGCCCGCGCGACCGCACCGCCTCACGGCTGGACGCCGAGGTGCGGGTGGGCGCGGACGCGGGCACCGGCGAGACGGTGGTCCTGCGGCTGTACGGCGAGATCGTCGAGCACGCCGACTCGGTGGTCCTGCCGCTGCTGCTGCCGGACGCCCCGGTCGTCGTGTGGTGGCCGGTGAACGCGCCGCTCGACCCGGCGAAGGACCCGCTGGGCGCGCTCGCCCAGCGCCGGGTCACCGACAGCTACGCCGCCGAGCAGCCGGTGCGCGAGCTGGCCGCCCGGGCCGCGGCCTACACGCCCGGCGACACCGACCTGTCCTGGACCCGGATCACGCCGTGGCGCTCGATGCTGGCCGCCGCCCTGGACCAGGTCGACTGCGAGGTGCGGGGCGTCGAGGTGGAGGGCGAGGAGTTCAACCCGAGCTGTGAGCTGCTGGCGATGTGGCTCGCGGACCGGCTGGACGTCCCCGTCCGGCGCTCCCCGTCCACCGGCCCGGGGCTCACCGCCGTCCGGCTGGACACCAGCCGGGGTCCGATCACCCTGGACCGCGCGGACGGCTCGCTGGCCACGCTCGCCATCGAGGGCCAGCCGGCCCGCGCGGTGGCGCTGAAGCGGCGGGACACCGCCGAGCTGATCGCGGAGGAGCTGCGCCGGCTGGACCCGGACGACACCTACGCGTCGGCGCTGCGCTACGGCGTGGAGCGGCTGGGCGCGGTGCCGAAGCAGTCCGCCGAGGCCCCGGCCGAAACGGCCACCGCTGAGGCGTCCGAACCGGTCACCGAACCGGCCACCGCGGAGGCGGCCGAGCCGGTCGCCGCGCCCGAGCCGGTGGAGGAGGCGGCCAAGGCCCCCGCGAAGAAGGCGGCGGCCAAGAGCGCCAAGAAGGCCCCGGCGAGGAAGGCGGCGGCGAAGTGAGCACACCGCAGCTGGTCGTCCACCACGACAAGGAGCTGATGGCGCAGGCCGCCGCGGCCCGCCTGATCACGAAGATCGTGGACGCGCAGGCCTCCCGGGGCACCGCGTCCGTGGTCCTCACCGGCGGCCGCAACGGCAACGGGCTGCTGGCCGCGCTGGCGGCGGCGCCCGCCCGGGACGCCATCGACTGGGGCCGGCTGGACCTGTGGTGGGGTGACGAGCGCTTCCTCCCCGAGGGCGACCCCGAGCGCAATGTCACCCAGGCCCGCGAGGCGCTGCTGGACTCCGTTCCGCTGGACCCGGAGCGGGTGCACGCCATGCCCGCCTCCGACGGCCCGTACGGCACGGACGTCGAGGCGGCGGCCGAGGCGTACGCGGCGGAGCTGGCCAAGGCGGCCGGACCGGAGAACCACGGCCCGGTGCCCGCCTTCGACGTGCTCATGCTGGGCGTCGGCCCGGACACCCATGTGGCCTCGCTCTTCCCGGAGCTGCCGGCCGTACGGGAGACCGAGCGCACGGTGGTCGGCGTGCACGGCGCGCCCAAGCCGCCGCCCACCCGGGTCACCCTCACCCTGCCGGCGATCCGCGCCGCCCGCGAGGTCTGGCTCCTCGCGGCCGGCGAGGACAAGGCGGAGGCCGCGGCCATCGCCCTGTCCGGCGCGGGCGAGATCCAGGCCCCGGCGGCGGGCGCGTACGGCACCCGGCGCACCCTGTGGCTGCTGGACTCCGCCGCGGCCTCGCAGCTGCCGCGGTCGCTGTATCCGCCGGCGTCGCCGTGAGCCGCGGGCGGCATCCTGCGACACGGGAGTGAACGGCAGGCGGCGGGGGCTTTCGCCCCCGCCGTCTTCCGTTTCCGCTCCTTGGTTCAGCTCCGGCCGCGCAGCTCCCGGTACGTGGCGACCAGCGCCTTCGTGGACGCGTCCAGGCCGGGGACGTCGGCGCCCTCGGTGAGGGCGGGTTCGACCCGCTTGGCGAGGACCTTGCCCAGCTCCACGCCCCACTGGTCGAAGGAGTCGATGTTCCACTGCGGGATCAGTCCCTCCGGCACGCCCTCCTCGCGGACCTCCTCGGCGGTCTTGCCGAAGGCCAGCGCCTGGGTCTGGGCGAAGAAGTTGGCCATCAACAGGTCGTGCTGGGCCTTGAGTTCCTCGCTCAGTTCCCCGACGGGCCGGGCGAAGCCGATGAAGTCCGCCGGGATCAGCTTGGTGCCCTGGTGGATCAACTGGTAGTAGGCGTGCTGCCCGTTGGTGCCGGGCGTGCCCCAGACCACCGGCCCGGTCTGCCAGTCC
>NZ_JODT01000037.1 GCF_000720835.1 Streptomyces achromogenes subsp. achromogenes
CCCACCCCCACCCCCACCCCGAGCCCGACGCCGTGCCCGGCCGTCGTGACCGGCTGAGGAGGCCCGGGCCGGCCTGCGGCGCGTACCAGCGCGTACCAGGTCCGCGCATTCCCGTGCCGGACACCCCCCTCACTCTCTACCGTGGCGGAGACCGGTGACCCAGCGAGTCGGCCGGTCGTGACCCGGACAGAGAGGCCCGCGTGGAAGACATCTCGCAGTACGACGACGACCTCTGGGACGACTTCGAAGACGACTGGTTCGCACCGCCTGAGATCACTTACCAGGAGGCCGTCGAACGCCTTCGAAGCCTCGCGGGCCAACGCGCCGACGTGGTCGTGGAGTGGGACGGCAAACGCAAGGGGGACGGCCGCCGGTGGCGCGACGACGCACGGGTCGTCTTCACCGGCGCCGGCGGTCCCCGCATACGGCTGAGGTCGGCGGCGCAACTCCCGTACGTCGAACGCGTCGTCGGCTCAGGGGTTCCGCTGCCTGAGCGGCATGCCATCTGGTACCCGCAGCAGGGAGTGATCACGGCGCGCCTCGTCGGTGACTTCGACCAGTTCCACAGTGCCTTGGTACGCGGTCTCCTCCCGCGGCAGAAGCGGGCCGTCGACCTCGAGGGCCCGCTGGGCGCGGACCTGGCCGGTGTGCTCGCCTCCACCGGGGCGTTCCAGGTCGGCGAGGAGGCGGACGGCTCGGGCCGGTCGCTGCGGCTGGTCTCCGTCCCGCCCGAACTGTCCCTGCTGTACAACACCCGCGACGGCGGCGGCCTCTCACCGAGTCTGGAACTCTCGGGAGTGTCGGCCCCGGACGCGGCCGAAGCACAGAAGACGCTGGTGGCGTACGGCACTTCGTACCTCTTCGGCCTCGCCAGGGCGCAAGGGGCCTCGCTGCGCCTCTGGGACGACGGGTACCGTCTCGGGAGCCGGAGGGGTCCCTCCTACTCGACGAAACTCCGTTTCCCCCAGCGGCAGTACGACACGGAGCCCGCCGAGCTCTACGGCGCCGGCAACGCCGCGGGGCGGCACCCCGTCGAACGGTGGCTGAAGTACTACCAGGTGCTCGAGTTCTACATGCCGAAGGCCGCCGCCCAGGAAGTGGCCCGGCAGGGAGTCGCCAAGCAGGATCAGGCGCAGTCCCCGTATGCGCGCCCTGGCAGAACCCGCAGCCTGGGGAGCGAGCAGAACCAGCTCGACGCCGTGATCGACCTGGCGGTGACCCAGGCCGAGGTCGCCGGACTCCTGCGGGACCGGGAGCTGTTCACGACACTGAGTGACCCCGCGGTCATCCAGCACGTCGAGACACTCGAGGACGACGGCTCCGGCGCCCCGCTGCCCGGCGGCGACTACCGCGCGGCCATCTCTTCACGGGTGTACGGCATCCGGAACAGGATCGTGCACATGAAGGAGGGCGGCGGACAGCGGGGCACGCCTCTGCTGGGCCTGCACAGCAGGGAAGCGCGGGACCTGGCCGCCGACCTGCGACTGGTTCGCTACCTGGCCGAGAAGGCCATGGAGCACTGGGCCACAGACCTGCCCTGAATCCCCGCGATGTCGCGTCCGAAGCTCATCCGGGAGGATCGGGTCCGGTCGGAGGCGGGGTAGGGGGACTTCTCAACGTTCCGCCAGGGGAAGGGGGCATCACCTCGTGACCATGCCCGTACGCCGTATACGACCACGCACCGGCCGCCGGTCGTTCGATCTGCGCTCGACCGCCCTGTTCTTCGTGCTGCTCGCCCTGCTCCTGTGTGTCCTGGGCTTCGCCGTCCGTACGCTGGCCGGGACCGCCGAGCGGCGCCCCGCCTGGGTGGTCGTCCTGTGCCTGGCGGGTCTCGCCGCCGTCCTGGGGTGGGGCCGGCGGCGGCGCCGGCTGTCCGGCGCCCGGACCGCCCGGCGGGCCGCCGCCGCACTGGAGGAGGGGGTGCACACGGCGCTGGAGGAGTGGGAAGCGCCCGCGGCGGACACCCCCTCCGCCGGCGACCGCTACGTCGCCGCTTCCCCCGGGTACGACCGCGCGTACGACTACGACGCCCTGGACGCCGACGAGTTCGAGCGGGCCGTGGCCGGGCTGTGCGAACGGGATGGCTGCACCGGAGTGGAAGTCGTCGGTGGCGCGGGCGACTTGGGCGCCGATGTGCTGGCCGTGGCACCGGACGGGCGGCGGGTCGTCGTCCAGTGCAAGCGCTACGGCGACGGGCACCGGGTCGGCTCGCAGGACCTGCAGCGCTTCGGCGGCACGTGCTACACCGTGCACGAGGCCGATGTCGCGGTCCTCGTCACCACCAGCGACTTCACCGCCCCGGCCGTCGAGTACGCCGAACAGTGCGGCATCGTGTGTTTCGGCCGCCCGGACCTGCTGGCGTGGCACGACGGCACCGGGCCGGCCCCCTGGACGCTCGTGGACGGCGCCGGCGGATGCTGAACGGCGGCGGGCCCGCCCGCCGGGATCAGGACACTCGCCGGCGGCACGCGTCGGGGGAGCCGGGGCGGGTGGCCCGGCTCCCCCTTACCTCGCGGGGCGGTCAGCCGGTCGTCAGGGTGGCGTCGTCGACGACGAAGCTGGTCTGGAGGCCGGAGTCCTCGGTGGCCGTGAACGTCAGCGTGATCTGCTGGCCGGCGTACTGGCCGAGGTCCAGGGTGTGTTCGGTGTACCCGGTGGACGCGTCGGCGTTGGAGTAGGTCTGCTTGGCGGTGCCGTTCACCTTGACCTGGAAGGTGTCGTACACCGTCGTGCCCGACTCGGCGGTGTCGATGTGCAGCCAGTACCTCAGGGTCGCCTTCGCGCAGCCCGCCGGGACGGTCACCGTCTGACCGATGCTGTCGCTGGCGGCGTAGCCGTACCCCGCCAGCCAGGCGTACCGGGACCCGGAGTGCGCGGACTGGCCGCTGAACGTGCCGATCGCGCCGGTGTCACCCGTCCACGGCGACGTACCGCTCTCGAAACCGCCGTTGGAGATCACCTGGGACGGGGTGCAGCCACCGGCGCCCTTGACGGTCAGCGTGTACGACGCGCTGTGCGTGGCGGTGCCGGTGCCGGTGAAGGTGAGCGGGTAGGTGCCCGGCGGTACGGAGGAGCCGACGGAGACCGTTGCCGTGGACGGGGCTCCGGAGGTCACCGAGGCCGGGCTGAAGGAGACCGTGACGCCCGTGGGGGCACCCGAGGCGGACAGGTTGACCGTCTGTGCCGAGCCGCTGGTGGTGGCCGTGGACACGGTGGCGGTCAGCGAGGTCCCCGGGGCGGCGCTGCCGGTGGCCGGGTTCACCGAGACCGAGAAGTCGTTCGCCGGGGCGGTGTCCGAGACCGCCTGCTTCCACAGCGTGTAGGCGACACCGTCCGCGCTGCGGTTCAGTCCGGTGGCGTTGATGTTGCTGGTGGTGTCGCACGCGGAGTGGTAGCAGCCGTCGTACGCGGCGCCCGCCGTGCCGCCCCACTTGGCGGCCTGCGCCGAGGTCTTGCGGGCGCTCGCGCCCATGGCGTAACCGGAGGTGGGGATGGAGTAGTTCTCGAAGGAGTAGTCGTCGGAGCGGCCCGCCCCCTCGGTGTTCTCCTCGGGCTGGAGGTTCAGCGAGTCCCAGTACGCCTTCATCGGCGCGGCGGCGGCGGAGGTGATGTGGTTGATGAAGTAGCCGCCGTTGGGCGAGGCGACCATGTCGAAGTTGTAGTACGCCTTGATCGCCGAGCGCTGGGCGGAGGTCAGCGAACGGACGTAGAAGTCCGAGCCGTTCAGGCCCTGTTCCTCGTCCGTCCACCAGCCGAAGCGGACCCTCGCGGCCATGGAGGGGTCGGTCTGGGCGAGTTTGAGCGCGACCTCCAGGAGGGTGGCGCTGCCGGAGCCGTTGTCGTTGATGCCGGGGCCGGCGGAGACACCGTCCAGGTGCGAGCCGAACATGTACACCTTCGACGCGTCGCCGCGGGGCCACTCGGCGATCAGGTTGGGGCCGGCGCCGCTGGTGCAGCCGGAGGTGCAGGCCTGCTCGGTGACGGTGTAACCGGCCGCCTGGAGCTTGCCCTTCACATAGGCGACCGAATCCCGGTAACCCTGGCCGGTCGACCGGCGGTTGCCGCCGTTGCGGGTGGCTATGGCGTTCAGCTCGGTGAGGTGCGCCTGCACTTTGGTGACGTCGATGTCGGGCGCGGCGGCGGCCAGGGCAGGGGTGTGTGCCGCCGTGGTGCGGTGGCCCGCGGGGGCCGCCTGGGCGCTCGCGGGCAGCAGGGCGAGGCCCGCGGCGGCCGTGGCCAGCGCCAGGCCCGCCAGGGACAGTCTTCGTGGTCGTAGCACCATGTCTCCTTGTGGGGTGGAGGAAACGCCGGGCGTGCGGCGGGCCCGGGTGAGCCGCGCCACGACACCCTGAAGAGCATGCGCATGCCAAGCCCTCGGTAAGCACGGCCGCGCGGGACCGGCCGGATCAACGGCTCCCGCCCGTCCTCCCGGCGGGCGCCGGCACGGATGCCGTACGGGCGCGCCGGGGCCCCGAGGAACCGGGCGGGCGGCCACGAGGTTAACGGCCCCGCCCCGCTCGCGCCCCTGGCCGAAACCGGCGCGTCCGCTCCCGGCCAGACCGTCGCCCGGGCGTCCGGGTCCGGAGGACGGCTCTGGCCTCCGCCGCGAGCCGCCCGTATCGTGCGCGCATGCGTGCGCGGGAGAACCCTTCGCGGGGTCGGCGGCCGGCGGACTCCGGGGCGAAGGAGACCTATCTGGCCATGGTGGAACGGATCGAGACATCGGACGCGCGGCATACGACCGAGCGCGAGGAGCTGCGCGGACTGCCCGCCGAAGTGACGCGGTGGCTGGCGGAGCGGCGGCTGCTGGACCCGAGCGGGGAGCGGCTCAGCCCCCCGGAGCGCGCCCTGCGGCACGTCGTCTCCGAGCACCGGCGCCGCCTGCGGGAGACGGTCGACGGACTCGCCCGGGACGCCCGTGCGCTGGACGACGTGCTGTCCCTGCTGACGGTCGCGGTCGCCCGGCCCGGCAGCCGGGAAACCGTGGAGACGGAGTTCTTCACCGACCGCGAGCGCACCCGGCAGCGGCTGGAGGAACTCGACGCGCTGAGCCGGGAGGAGTTCCTGGCGATGCGCAACACCTTCCCCGGGGCACGGGTCCTGGACGCCAGCCTCGCGCGGGACCTGGAGATGGCGGCCGACGGCATCCGCATGCGCCTGCTGACCTCGCAGCAGGCGCTGCGCTCACCGGCGTCGGCCCGCTATCTGGCCGCGCTGGCCGAGGCCGGGGTCGAGGTGCGGGTCGCGGCGACGGTGCCGCTCCACATGAACATCATGGACCGCGCGGTCGTCGTCATCGGGGTGGGCGCCGGTCCGCGGGGCGAGGGCGGGGACGTCATCCTGCACAGCGGGCCCGTCGCGCAGTGCTTCGCCCGGGTCTTCCTCCACGCCTGGGACCTGGCCCGGCCCCACACCGAACGGCCCGCCGGGCCGGACCGCCCCGGGCCCCAACTGTCCGCGCTGGAACGCGAGGTGCTGGCGCTGCTGGCCACCGGCGCCAAGGACGACACCATCGCCCGCCGACTGGACTGCTCGGACCGCACCCTGCGCCGTCTGATGCACCAGATCATGACGAAACTCGGCACCTCCAGCCGCTTCGAGGCAGGAGTGACCGCGGCCCGCCTCGGCTTGGTGGACTGAAACCGGCGGCAGCCCTGCGCGGGGCGGCCGACGAACCCCGCCGGTGCACCCGGCCGCCCCGGAAGGGCCGACTAGAGGACCGGCGGTCCGGCCTCGACGCGGCGCAGCACCGGGGCCAGGCGGTCCAGGTCGGGGCCGGTCTGGAGCTGTCGCTCGTCCCACCAGGTGGCGCCGGCGTCGCGCAGGGGTCCGATGACGTCCCTGGCCTTGGCCGCGTCGGGGGGTGTGGCCCCGCCGAGCACGAACTCGAAGGGACGGTCGGTCCCGGCCGGGCGGTGCGCGCGCACATAGGCGACGAGATCCCGTACCTCCGCCACCTCGGGCACGTGACCGTGCCGGGCCGTCTCGAACAGCGGTACCGCGCCGTCCCACCGCGCCGCGCGCCGCATGGGCGCACGCCGCGGCCAGAATCCGCCGAGCCACACCGGCGGACGCGGCCGTTGCACGGGCGGGGGCAGCAGCGTCACGTCCCGGACCTCGTAGTGCCGGCCCCGGTGGTTCACCGGCCCACCGGACCAGAAGCGCCGCAACAGCTCCAGTCCCTCGTCCAGCCGCTCGGCCAGGACACGCGGCTCCGCTCGGTCGCCGAAACTGTGGTACTCGTCCTCGACCGGACCGCCCAGGCCCGCGGCGAACACGACCCGGCCGCCGCTCAGGTGGTCCAAAGTGGCCACCTGGCGGGCGAGTTGCTGCGGACGGTAACGGGGGACCGGTGTCAGCAAGGTGCCCAGCCGGATCCGGGAGGTCGCCAGCGCGGCCGCGGTCAGCAGCATCCAGGGGTCCCCGAAGGGGCGCCCCTGGTGCCGCCGGTGCAGCACGTGGTCCCAGACGAACAAGCCGTCCCAGCCGGCCTGTTCGGCGGTCCTCGCCACGGTCGCGACGGTGCGCGGGTCGGCGAAGTCCCCGAAGTTGGGGAGGTTGACGGAGAAGCGCATCCCCGAAGGATGCGCGCCCCGGCTCCCGCGGGGCAACGGGGAATCACCGCGTGCGTGTCCGTGACTTCTTGACGTGGGGTGGTCCCGGGGGGAGCCAGGACCACCCCTGGCGTGTTCTCGGGTGTCGGGACGGGTGTCCTTTCCGGTCAGGGGGCCACGGCGCGGCCCGTCTGGGGGGAGATGCGGCCGGCGCACAGGCCCTTGCTCGCCAGGGTCTGGGCGATGCGCGGGATGGCGGCCAGGGTGTTGGCCGGCCACTCGTGCATCAGGATGATCTGGCCGTTGCCCAGCCGGGACACCGCCTGCACGATCGCGTCGGTGCTCGCGCCGTTCCAGTCCTGCGAGTCGACGTCCCAGATGATCTGCCGCAGGCCGTACTTGGCCTCCACCGCCTGGACGGTGGCGTTGGTCTCCCCGTACGGCGGGCGGAACAGCTGCGGTGTGCCGCCGCCGGCCGCCGCGATCGCCTGCTGGGTGCGGGAGATCTCGGAGTCGACCTGGGCCTGGCCGAGCTGGGTCAGGTGGGGGTGGGTGTAGCTGTGGTTGCCGACCCACATGCCGGCGCTCACCTCGGCCCGTACCTGGGCCGGGTAGGCGGCGGCGAACTGGCCCTCGTTGAACATCGTGGCCCGCAGGCCGTTCTGCCGGAGCGCGTTGAGCAGGGCCGGAGTGTGGTCGTTGGACGGGCCGTCGTCGAAGGTGAGACCGACGTAGCCGTTGCAGGCGGCGGCCTGCGCCGGAGGGGCCTGGACGGCGGCGGTGACGGTGCCGGCCACGGCCGTCACGGCGACGGCCAGTCCGGTCAGCAGGGAACGGGGTGCGGCGCGCATGCGGGTGGGTCCTCCTCGGGTCGTGCGGGACCACGGGTGGGGGGATGGACGGACGGAGGGGAAGGGAGGGAGGGCCGGCCGGCCGCTCGGCCGGTCAGCCGCTCACCGTGATGTTGGAGTAGCCGCTGCTCTGGTAGCCCTCGGTGGCGAGGATCATGTAGTACTTGAAGCTGCCGAGGGGCATGCCGACGCGGGACCAGGCGTCGAAGTGGTTGCCGGTGGTGATGGTGCCGCCGGTCCGCTTGGACTGCCGGACGCTCCAGTACTGGTTGAAGGTCTTGGTGCCTTCCACCGACGGGGCGTTGTACCGCGTGGTCTGGTAGATGTCGTACGTGCCGCCGTCGCTGGTGACCGTGCCCTTGTAGGTGCCGGTGGGCCGGTAGGTGCCCCAGTTGTCGACGATGTAGTACTCCACCAGCGGGTTCGACGTCCATCCGTACAGGGCCAGGTAGCCGTTGCCGGACGGGCTGAAGCTGCCCGAGTAGTTCACGGTCCTGCGCCCGCCGGTGCTCCAGCCCTTGCCCGCGACGAAGTTGCCGCAGTTCGTCCACGAAGTGCTGTAGTTGCCGCCGGAGTTGAGGGTCATCGAGACCGCGCCGCCGCCGTCGGTCCAGAAGGAGTAGTAGAAGCCGTTGTTGGTGCCGGTCTGGTTGGTGGTGATGACGGTGGCGGCGTCGGCGGTGCCGGGCAGCAGCAGCCCGGAGGCGGTGGTGGCCGCGGCCAGGGCGCCGGCGCGGCCGATGAAGCCCCGGCGGCTCATCGGGCGGGAGAGGGCGTTGTCCATGTCCATGCTTCCTCCTGGTGGGGGTGGATGAGCAGGAGCCCGGGGCGGGCACGGCCGTGCGGGTGCCGGGCGCAGGGGTGGTAGGGCCGGCGATGGGGTGGCATGTACACGCCATGCGCTAGGTCGGGGCCGTTCCTGCTGGAGGGCGAGCTCGATTGCTGGAGAGTATGCGGCCGGGCCGAAACGGAGGTCAATCCGTCTGTTTCCGAAACTTCATCGAAACAAGGCGAGCGTTTGTGGGAGGCCGTGTCGAAAGTTTCGTGCTCTCTGGCTGGGTGGGGGTCAACCTTGGCTGTCCGGACGGTTGACGGGGTAGAGGTGGGTGTTTAGCGTGACGCAACACTCGTTGTCAGTTACGAAACTTTCGGCTTTCTCAGGAGTGCTTGTGAACCTGCCCCGCATCACAGCGGTCGCCGCCGCGGCTTGCTGCCTCGCCCTGCTGCCGCTCACCGCCGCGAGCCCCGCCGGCGCGGCGGGCGGCCCCGCCGTGCCCGACCGTCCGCTGCGGCAGCTCGCCGCCGACGACCAGCTGCGGATCGGCACCGCGGTCGACACGTCCGCACTCGCCGACGACGCCGCCTACCGCCGGCTCACGGGTTCCGAGTTCTCCACCGTCACTCCGGAGAACGTGATGAAGTGGGAGGTGATCGAACCCCGCCGGGGCGAGTACGACTACGCCGACGCCGACCGGCTCGTCGACTTCGCGCGCCGGCACGGGCAGAAGGTGCGCGGCCATGTCCTGGTCTGGCACAACCAGTTGCCGTCCTGGCTGACCTCCGGCGACTTCACCCCCGAGCAGCTGCGGGAGATCCTGCACCGCCACATCACCGACACCGTCCGGCACTTCAAGGGGCGGGTCTGGCAGTGGGACGTGGTCAACGAGGCGTTCAACGAGGACGGCACCCTGCGTGACAGCATCTGGCTGCGCGAGCTCGGGCCCGGCTACATCGCCGACGCCTTCCGCTGGGCCCACGAGGCCGACCCGCACGCCCTGCTGTTCTACAACGACTACAACACCGAGTGGACGGGCCCGAAGAGCGACGCCGTGTACGACCTGGTGAGCCGGCTGCGGGCCGAAGGGGTGCCCATCGACGGGGTCGGCTTCCAGGGGCACCTCGGCATCCAGTACGGCCTGCCCACCGACATGGCGGCCAACTTCGCCCGCTTCGACAAGCTAGGCCTGGCGACCGCCGTGACCGAGGCGGACGTGCGCATGGAGATGCCGGCCGACGACGGCAAGCTGGCCACCCAGGCCGAGGGCTACCGGCGCCTGCTCGACGCCTGTCTGCGCGCCCGGCACTGCATCTCGTTCACCGTCTGGGGCTTCACCGACAAGTACTCCTGGGTGCCCGACACGTTCCCCGGCGAGGGCGCGGCCAACCTGTTCGACGAGGACTACCGCGCCAAGCCCGCGTACCGCACCCTCCAGAAGCAACTGGCGGGCCGGGCACGCCCGCGGTCCGCGGAGTGAGGGAGCGTACCGCCCGCTGACGGAAGCGAGCCCGCCGGGTCCGGCGCCCACCGGCCCCGGCGGGCATTCCGGGCCCTGGTTATGGAATGGTCGGTGCAGATCGCACCCGCGTCGTCGTACGCGCGCCACCGAAGGTCCGGGCCGTGCGCCGCCTTGCCCGGCCCCCGCCCTCCTCCTCGGCACAGGCCCCCGGCCGCCTCACCTCCCCCCGGGCGGAGCCGTGCTCTGGCGTATCACCAGATGGGTGGCCAGTTCGATGCGCAGGGCCGACTTCCTGGCGTCCTTGGGCCGCAGCAGCATGCGCGCCGCTTCCTCGGCCATGCGCTGGAGGGGCTGCTGGACGGTGGTCAGCGGCGGGCTCGACCAGCGGGCCGGCGGCACGTCGTCGTAGCCCACCACCGACAACTGCCCGGGGACGCTCAGCCCGAGGACCCGGGCCGCCTCCAGGACGCCGAGGGCCTGGAGGTCGCTGCCGGCGAAGATCGCCGTCGGCCGGTCGGGACGCCGCAGCAGGTCCATGGCGTGTTCGAAGCCGCCCTGGACGTGGAAGTCGCCGAACCGCACCAGCGCCGGGTCCGGTTCGTGTCCCGCCATCGCCATCGCCGAGCGGTATCCGTCCAGCCGGGCCAGTGAGCACATCAGGTCCTCGGGGCCGGTGATGATGGCGACCCGCTCGTGTCCCTGGTCGGTCAGATGGCGCGTCGCGGCCATGCCCCCGGCCCAGTTGGCCGAGCCGACGGACGGCACGTCGGGGTCCGGATCGCCCGCCGGGTCCACGATGACGAACGGGATGGCCCGCGAACGCAGTTGGCGCTTGACGTCCTCCGGGACCGTCGAGAAGACCAGCAGGACGCCGAGCGGGCGGCGGCGCAGGACGCCTCCGATCCACTCCGGGCCCGGCGCCTGCCGGGTCCCGCTCTCGGTGAGCGCCACCGTCGCGTCGTTCTGCTTGGCGACGTTCTCCACCCCGCGGATGAGCTCCATCGCCCACACGCTCTCCAGCTCGTGGAAGACGATCTCGATGAGCGGTGCCTGCGGCGCACCGGCCGTCCGCCGGCGATAGCCGTGCACCTCCAGCAGACGCTCCACCTTGGCGCGGGTCGTCGGGGACACATCCGAACGACCGTTGAGAACCTTCGAAACTGTCGGAAGCGAGACGCCGGCCTCCCTGGCCACGGCTGCCAGGGTGACTCTCCGACCGACCTGGGCTTCTTCGCGCATGGACGCAGCATAGGGCACGCGCGCCGGGTAACGGTTTGGCCGCGTACGTGCAGGACCGTTGACCATTTCTTCTCTCGCCTCCTACTGTCCAGCCGCAGGACTTTCGGCGAGGATGCCGAAACTTTCGGAAGGGGATGACCATGCGTACACGGATGCCCAGACTGGTCGCCGGCGGTGCGACGCTGGCCCTGGCGGCGAGCCTCGCGGCGTGCGGCAGCGGGAGCGGGGGTTCCTCGAACGACGGCAAGATCCATGTGCTCGTCTACGGGGACTCCGCCAACAAGGTCGAGAAGCAGATCGTCGACACCTTCAACAAGACCTCGAAGGTCAAGGCGGTCCTCGACACCATCCCCGGCGCCGACTACCAGCAGAAGCTGCAGACCATCATCAGCACCCCCCAGGCGCCCGACATCTTCTTCAACTGGGGCGGCGGCAGCATCAAGCCCTTCGTCAAGGCCGGACTGCTGATGCCGCTGGACGACTTCGTCAAGAAGGACCCCAACCTCGACGACAAGTTCCTGCCCACGGTCTACAACAGCGCCGTCGTGGACGGGAAGCCGTACGGCATCCCCATGCGCGGCACCCAGCCGGTGCTGCTGTTCAGCAACAAGGACGTGCTCGCCAAGGCCGGTGTGAAGCAGCCCCAGACCTGGGACCAACTGCTCGACGCCGTAAGGAAGCTGAAGGACGCGGGCGTCACCCCCATCGCCCTCGGCGGCGGCGACCAGTGGCCCACGCTGATGTGGTTCGAATACCTCTACGACCGGGTGGCCGGACCCGGGCTGTTCCAGAAGGCCCTCGGCGGTGACAAGGACGCCTGGGCGAGCGCGGACAGCAAGAAGGCGCTCGGCATGATCAAGGAACTGGTCGACGCCGGCGCGTTCGGCAAGAACTACGACTCGGTGAAGTACACCAACGGCTCCTCGCCCGCGCTGGTCGCCCAGGGCAAGGCCGGCTTCGAGCTGATGGGCTCCTGGTACTACTCGCAGCAGCAGACGGACGCCAAGGACTTCGCCGCCAAGGGCCTCGGCTACGCCGCGTTCCCGACCGTCCCCGGCGGCAAGGGCGACCCCTCGAACGTCGTCGGCAACACCAACAACTTCTACTCGGTGCTGAAGAAGACCAAGCACCCCGAGGCCGTCGCCGAGTTCCTGAAGCTCATGTACTCGGACGAGTTCGTCAAGGCCCAGCTGTCCATCGGCAACCTGCCGACCACCACCACCACCTCGCAGTTCGTGGACCAGTCGGCGAGCCCCGAGTACTCCCGCTTCCAGTACGACCTGGTGGCCAAGGCCAAGTCCTTCCAGCTGTCCTGGGACCAGGCCTACCCGCAGACCGCCAGCACGCCCATGCACCAGGCCGTTCAGCAGTTCCTCAACGGACAGCTCGACGAGGACGGCTTCATCAAGGCCATGCAGGCCCTCCCGAACGAATGAACCGCTCATGACCACACAGCTCACGAGCGCCCCGCCCACCGCCGAGGCCCCCCGTAAGGCCCGGCGGCGGCCGGAGGACTCCTACGCCGCCCACGGCACCCGCCCCGGCTTCCTCTGGGCGCTGCCCGCCACCCTCTTCTTCACCCTCTTCGCCATCGCACCGCTCATCATGGTCGCGGTGCTGTCCTTCATGAGCTGGGACGGCCTCGGATCACCCGAGTTCGTCGGCACGGACAACTGGAAGCGCATCCTCGACGACCCGGTGATGATCCGCAGCATCTGGCTCACCCTGCTGCTCACCGCCCTCGGCGTGGTCCTCCAGACCCCGCTGAGCATCGTGATCGGTGTCTGGGCCGCCGGACACCAGCGCAACCGCGCCGTCCTGTCGGCGATCTACTTCATCCCGCTGCTGCTGTCCGCCACCGCCGTGTCGGTGCTCTGGCGGGCGCTGCTCGACCCGAACTTCGGCATCCCCGCGCGGATGACCTGGCTGTTCGGCGACGGCAACCTGTTCGGCGAACAGGCCAGCGCCATCGGTGTCCTCGCCTTCGTCAGCACCTGGCAGTACACCCCGTTCCACACGCTCATCTACCAGGGCGCGGCCCGGGCCATCCCGCCGGTGCTGTACCAGGCGGCGGAGATCGACGGCGCCGGCCGCTTCCGCCAGTTCTTCCACATCACCCTGCCGCAGCTGCGCAACTCGATCGTCACCTCGATGATCCTGATGATCGTCGGCGGCCTCACCACCTTCGAGACCGTGCTGATCCTCACCCAGGGCGGACCGGGCACCGACACGACCATCAGCGCCTACTACATGTACCAAAAGGCCTTCAAGGGCTTCGACTTCGGAGCCGGCTCGGCCATCGCCCTGTGCCTGGTCATCGCCGCCACCGTCGTCTCGCTGATCGTGGTCCGCGTCTCCGGCTACGACAAGATGCGCAGCGACATGGAGGGGGTGTCATGAGGCGCCGCCCCAACTACCTCGCCGGAGCCGGCTCGATCGTCTGGCTCGTCGTGGTCGGCCTACCCCTGTACGTGATGCTGGCCGCGACCCTGCGCACCCGGGAGGACTACGCCGGGAAGGGCCCCGTCTCCTTCCCCGACCACTTCACCCTGGACAACTACACCGGGGCGTTCGACTCGGGCTTCGGCCGGTACTTCCTCAACACCATCATCGTCACCGTCTGCGTCGTCGGCGTGGTGCTGCTGCTCGTACCTCCGCTCGCCTACGCGATCGTCCGCAGCCGCTCCCGGATCGCCTCGCAGATCTTCCGGCTGTTCCTGCTGGGCCTCGCCATCCCCGCCCAGGCCGTGATCGTGCCGATGTTCTACCTGATCAGCGAGGCCGGGCTCTACGACAACCTGCTGGGCGTCATCCTGCCCACCGCCGCGTTCTGCCTGCCGATGTCGGCACTCATCCTCAGCGGGGCCATGCGGGACATCTCCCCGGAGCTGTTCGAGGCCATGACCATGGACGGGGCCAGCCCGCGGCGGATGTTCTTCCAGCTCGTCGTGCCGCTCTCGCGCGGCGGACTGTCCACGATCGTGGTGTTCTCCGCGCTCCAGGCCTGGAACGGCTTCCTGTTCCCGCTGGTCCTGACCCAGTCCGAAGAGACCAAGGTGATCACCCTCGGTCTGTACAACTTCCAGACCGCACACGGCATCGACATCCCCGGCCTGCTGGGAGCCGTGACGCTGTCCATGGTGCCCGTCCTGCTCGTCTACCTGTTCGCCCGCCGCGCCCTGGTCCAGGGGCTGATGGGCATGGGAGGAAAGTGACCGCCAACGTGGCCGTAGAGACCACCCCCGAAGTCCCCCTGTGGAACGACCCGTCCCAGGACATCGGCACCCGCGTCTCCGCGCTGATCGACGCGATGACCCTGGAGGAGAAGACCGCCCAGCTGTACGGCGTGTGGGTCGGCGCGTCCGCCGAGGGCGGCGAAGTCGCCCCGCACCAGCACGACATGGAGGAGGCCGTCGACCTCGACGCCCTGCTGCCCGCCGGACTGGGCCAGCTGACCCGCCCGTTCGGCACGGCACCGGTCGATCCCGCGCTCGGCGCGCTGTCCCTGCTGCGCACCCAGACCCGGATCACCGCCGCCAACCGCTTCGGCATCCCGGCCCTGGCCCACGAGGAGTGCCTGGCCGGCTTCGCCACCTGGGGCGCCACCGCCTACCCCGTCCCGCTGTCCTGGGGCGCCACCTTCGACCCCGACCTGATCCGCCGGATGGCCGCCGCCATCGGCCGGGACATGCGCGCCGTCGGCGTCCACCAAGGCCTCGCGCCCGTCCTGGACGTGGTGCGCGACGCCCGCTGGGGCCGGGTCGAGGAGACCATCGGCGAGGACCCCTACCTCGTCGGCAGCATCGGCACCGCCTACGTCCAGGGACTGGGTTCGGCGGGGGTCGTCGCGACCCTGAAGCACTTCGTCGGCTACTCCGCCTCCCGGGCCGGCCGCAACCTCGCGCCCGTCGGCATGGGCCCGCGCGAACGGGCCGACGTCCTGCTGCCGCCGTTCGAGATGGCCATCGTCGAGGGCGGGGCCGACTCCGTCATGCACGCCTACACCGACACCGACGGCATCCCCTCGGCGGGCGACGAGGACCTCCTCACCGGGCTGCTGCGCGACACCTGGGGCTTCGAGGGCACGGTCGTCGCCGACTACTTCGGCATCGCCTTCCTCAAGATCCTGCACGGGATCGCCGCGGACTGGGCGGACGCCGCGGCCACGGCGCTGCGCGCCGGCGTCGACGTGGAACTGCCCACCGTGAAGACGTTCGGTACGCACCTCACGGAGGCCGTCGCCGCCGGCCGGGTGCCGGAGGCGCTCATCGACCGCGCCCTGCGCCGGGTGCTCACCCAGAAGGCCCGGCTCGGCCTGCTCGACGCCGGCTGGGACCCGGTCCCGGCCGCGCTGCGCGGAGCCGACCTGGACGACCCCGCCACCCTGCGCGGCAGCGTCGACCTGGACACCGAGGCGAACCGGGAACTGGCCCGCACCATCGCGGAGGAAGCCGTCGTCCTGCTCACCAACGACGGCACCCTGCCCCTCGCCCGGCCCCGCCGCATCGCCCTGGTCGGCCCGAACGCCACCGTCGGCACGGCCGTGCTGGGCTGCTACTCCTTCCCCCAGCACGTCGGCGTGCACCACCCGGGAACCCCGGCCGGCATCGACCTGCCCACCCTGGAGGACGCCCTGCGGCGGGAGTTCCCCGACACGGAGCTCACCGTCGTGCAGGGCACCGGCGTGGACGACGGCGACATCTTCGGCATCCCCGAGGCCGTCGACACCGCACGCCAGGCCGACGTCGTCGTGGTGGCCCTCGGCGACCGCGCGGGCCTGTTCGGCCGGGGCACCAGCGGCGAGGGCTGCGACGCGGAGTCCCTGGCCCTGCCCGGCGCCCAGCAGCGGCTGCTCGACGCGCTGCTGGACACCGGCACGCCCGTGGTGACGGTCCTGCTGGCCGGCCGGCCCTACGCCCTGGGCCGGGCCGTGGACGAGGCCGCCGCCATCGTGCAGTCCTTCTTCCCCGGAGCGGAGGGCACCGGCGCCATCGCCGGCGTGCTCAGCGGCCGGACCAACCCGTCCGGTCGGCTGCCGGTCAGCGTGCCCCGCTCCACCGGCGGCCAGCCCGCCACCTACCTCGGCGCCCGGCTCGCCCAGACCAGCGACGTCTCCAACATCGACCCCACGGCGGCCTTCGCGTTCGGGCACGGCCTGTCCTACACGTCCTTCGACTGGGACGAGCTGACCGTCGGCCGGGCGGAGACGGACTCCGCCGGCGAGTTCTCCCTCGCGTTCACCGTGCGCAACACGGGGGAGCGGGCCGGCACCGAGGTGGTCCAGCTGTATCTGCACGACCCGGTGGCCTCCGTCGTCCAGCCGGTGCAGCGGCTCATCGGCTACACCCGGGTGCGGCTCGCCGCGGGCGAGGCCCGCCGGGTACGGGTCACCGTGCCCGCCGACCTGGCCTCCTTCACCGGCCGCGACGGGCGCCGGGTGATCGAGCCGGGCGAACTGCACCTGCGCCTCGCGGCGTCCAGCGCCGAGGCCCGTCTGACCGCGACGGTGACCCTGACCGGCCCGGCACGCCACGTGGACCACACCCGCCGGTTCCACGCGCGGTTCGAGCAGGAGACGGTACGGCCGGCGGACCCCGCCGCCTGACCCGGTGCGCGCGCGGCCGGCCCCACCCGTGGCCGGCCGCCCGCCGACGCCGTACTCACCCGCGCCTCACCGTCACCGTCACCACCTCGCCCGGGGCCGCCCGCACCCACGCCCGCCCGGCCGTCCGCCGTACGACCGCCCCGCCCTCGGCCGTGATCCGCCAGGCGCCCGGCGGCACCGACAGCACGCTCACCCGGGAGCCGCGCGGTGCCGCACGGTAGACCAGCCGGTACCCGCCCGCCCCCGGGTCGTAGGCGGCCGAGCGCACCGTACCCGCGACGGCCTCGGCGTACGGCTCCACGGTCAGCTCCTTGTTGACGCGGAACGCTCCCGTGCCGTCGAGCGCGCAGTACCCGCCGCCGTAACACCACACATAGCCCGCCCAGCCGGAGGCATAGCGCCCGAGCGAGGCCATCGCGTCCCGGTAGAAGCGGTTCATGTGCGGCAGCGAGCTGTCCGGCGGGCCCCACTCGCCGACCACCACCGGGACCCGGTACCGCCTCGGGTACGCGGTGACGGCCCGCTCGTACGCCTCGATCCAGCCGGCCCCGGGGTCGTAGTCGGCACCCGCCTCCATCGCGGTGTCGTAGAAGTGCGGCGCGTACACCACCCGGGGGTCGCGGATCCGGCCGAGGCCCGTCGGCACGCCCTCCCCGACGACCGGGGTCGGCTCGACGAACAGCCAGGCGTCCCGGTCGGCCGGGCGGATGGCGCCGGCCAGCCGGTTGTACATCGGGGTGAGCTGTTCGCGTTCGACACGGCGCGCGGCCGCCGGCAGGTCCTCCCCGGGCCGCGGCTCGCCCATGGGCTCGTTGATCAGGTCGTAGCCGAGTACGGCCGGATGGCCGGCGAAGCGGGTGGCGAGCGTGCGCCACATCCGGGCCTGGGCGCGCCTGAGGTCGTGGTCCTCGTAGAGATGGGTGAAGGCGCGCTGCACGGCGGGCTCGAAGTACTCGGCGAACCAGTCGTCCGGGTGCGGGGTGAACGGCAGCCCGTCGGTCCTGGTCGCCCACTCGGGTATGCCCCGGTGGCCGAAGGCGGGCCCGAACACGTCCTGGTGGGCGTCGAGGACGACCCGCACGTCCTGGCGCCCGGCCCAGTCCAGGACGCGTTCGATCCTGCGCAGATACCGCTCGCTGTACTGCCCGGGCCGGGGTTCCAGGTCGTCCCAGAAGACCAGCAGCCGGGCGAAGCCGAAGCCCTGGGTGCGCAGATCGCGCAGATGGCGTTCGGTGATCGCGCTCAGGGCCTGCTCGCCCCGGTGCGTCTTGTCCTCGATGTTCCAGCCGCGCAGGGTGAGCACCCGCCCCTGCCCGTCGGTGAGCGGGGGAATGCCCGGGTCGGTGAGCGGGGGAATGCCCGGCCCGCCGGCCCCGGCGTGGGCGTGGGCGGTGGCGGGGGCCAGCAGCGCGGCGACGGCCGCGGCCGCCGTCAGCATCGCTCGCAGCACGGGAAACCTCCGGGACGGTGAGAACGGCGGCAACTTCCTTGATTCCGGGCGCACTTCGAACACTCCCGTGCTACCAGGCACACCCGGGAAAGACCAGCACCAGGGAGCGCACATCCTCGTTACACGCGGACATGTTCGTGAAATGATGTCCTGACAAAGGAAGGATGGACGGCGGGCCCGCCCGCGACGACCGCCCCGGAGAGGAACCCCTGACATGCCCCAGACCCTCGACCGCATCCGGGTCGGCTCCGCCCCTGACTCCTGGGGCGTCTGGTTCCCCGACGACCCGCACCAGATCCCCTGGCACCGCTTCCTCGACGAGGTGTCCGAGGCGGGCTACGACTGGATCGAACTCGGCCCCTACGGCTACCTCCCCACCGACCCGGCCCGGCTCGCCGACGAACTGGCCCGGCGGAACCTGAGCGTCTCGGCGGGCACGGTCTTCACCGCCCTGCACCGCGGACCGGCCGTCTGGGAGGACACCTGGGCCCATGTCGGCCGGGTCGCCGAGCTCACCCGGGCCATGGGCGCCCGGCACCTGGTGGTGATCCCCTCCTTCTGGCGCGACGACAAGACCGCCGAGATCCTGGAGCCGCCCGAGCTGACCCCCGGGCAGTGGGCCCACCTGACCCGGGGCATGGAACGGCTCGGCCACCGGGTCAGGGAGACCTACGGCCTGGACATCGTCGTCCACCCGCACGCCGACACCCACCTCGACACCGAGGCCCACGTCACCCGCTTCCTGGACGCCACCGACAGCCGGCTGGTGAACCTCTGCCTGGACACCGGGCACTACGCCTACTGCGGCGGCGACAGCGTCAAGCTGATCGAGACCTACGGCGAGCGCATCGGCTATCTCCACCTCAAGCAGGTCGACCCGGAGATCCTCGCCGAAGTCGTGGCCCAGGGGCTGCCGTTCGGGCCCGCCGTGCGGCGCGGAGTGATGTGCGAACCGCCCTCCGGCGTGCCGGACCTGGCACCGGTGCTGCGGGCGGCGCAGGCACTGGGCGTGGACCTGTTCGCGATCGTCGAGCAGGACATGTACCCGTGCGAGCCGGACCGTCCGCTGCCGATCGCCGTCCGCACCCGGCGCTTCCTGCGCTCCTGCGGCGCCTGAGCGGGCGTACGCGCCGGATCCTGCGCTCCCCTGACGGATTCGGCCACGGCGCGGCCGGGAACCAACCGGGGCACCCGGGCGTTCCACCGACAACGGGGAACGCCCGCGTGGACGGGAGGACGACATGACACACCGCACGCACCCCCAGGACACCCCCCGGGAGGCCGCCGACGCGGCCGTCATCCGGCGGCGGCGCTTCGGCCGCCTGCCCGAGCGGATACGGCCCGAGGACACGGTCGAGACGGAGCCGGCCACCCGGCCGGACCCGGCCCGGGACACCTACCACGCGGACGAGTGGCTGATCCGGTACTGCGGCTGATCCGGGCGCGGGGACGGGGCGGGCACCGCGTACGGGCCCGGCACCGTCCCCGCGCCGCTCAGGCCGACCGCACCTCCGCGAGCGTCACCGGCCGGTGCTCGCGCAGGGACAGGGTGCACGCCTCGGCGATCCAGCCCGCCTCCAGGGCGTCCTCCACGGTGCAGGGGGAGGGCCGGACACCGGCCACGACCTCGGTGAACGCGGCGAGTTCGGCGCGGTAGGCGGCGGCGAACCGGTCCATGAAGAAGGCGTGCGCAGTGCCCGCGGGAAAGTCCGTGCCGGGCTCGGCCGAGCGCAGCGGAAGCCGGTCGTCCAGGCCCACGGCGAGCGAGTCGGCGAAGCCGTGCAGCTCCATGCGCACGTCGTAACCCCGCCCGTTGTGCCGGGAGTTGGACACCACCGCGACCGTGCCGTCGTCCAGGGTGAGCAGCGCGCCGGTGGTGTCGGCGTCACCCGCGGCCGCGATGTGCCCGGCGCCTCGGTTGCCGCCCACCGCGTACACCTCGGTGACCTCGCGGCCCGTCACCCACCGGATGCTGTCGAAGTCGTGCACGGAACAGTCCCGGAAGATGCCGCCGGACGCGGCGATGTACGCCGCCGGCGGCGGCTGCGGATCCAGCGTCGTGGCCCGCACGGTGTGCAGCGCCCCCAGCTCACCGGCCCGTACGGCGGCCCGGGCGGCGGCGAACCCCGCGTCGAAGCGCCGGTGGTAGCCGATCTGGACCGGCACGCCCCCGTCCCGTACGACGCCCAGGAGCTCGACGCCCTCGCGCATCGTCCGGGCGACGGGCTTCTCGCAGAAGACGGGGACCCCGGCCTCGACCCCGGCCCGGATCAGCGCGGGGTGGGCGTCGGTGGCCGCCGCCACCACGATGCCGTCCACCCCGGACGCCAGCAGGGCCCGCGGCGACGGGGCCACCTCGGCGCCGAACCGCACGGCCGCGCGCTCGGCCGCGTCCGCGAACGGGTCGGTGACGACGAGCGATTCGACGGCGTCGAGCCCGAAGAGGGTCTCGGCGTGGAAGGAGCCGATACGGCCGAGACCGAGGATTCCGATACGCATGCGTCCCATTCTTGTCCTTACAAACCCCTCGCGCCTATGGGCTGACCCAGCCGCCCGTCCGCGCGGACCGCGCCATCGCGTCGAGCGCACGCGCGCTGTGCACCGCGTCCGCGAGAGTCGTGCCGTACGGCGTGCCCTCGGCGACGGACCGTACGAAGCGGCAGGCCTCGATCACCTTCAGGTCGTCGTAGCCCATCGCGTTGGCCGCGCCCGGCTGGAACGCGGCGAACTCGCCGGCGCCCGGGCCGACGTACACCGTGCTCACGGGCTGGTCCCGGTAGCCGGTGCCGCGGCTCACGCCCAGCTCGTTCATCCTCCGGAAGTCCCAGAACACCGCCCCCCGGCTGCCGTGCACCTCGAAGCCGTAGGCGTTCTGCTCGCCGACCGAGACCCGGCAGGCCTCCAGGACCCCACGGGCGCCGGAGGCGAAGCGGAGCAGACAGCCGACGTAGTCCTCGTTCTCCACCGGGCCCGGCTCGCCGCCCGCGGCCAGGGCGTGGCCGGCCGTCGCACCGCCCGGGCGGGCGCGCTCCGGCACGAAGACCGCCGTGTCCGCGGCGAGGGAGACGAGGTCGCCGCACAGGAAACGGGCCAGGTCCACGCCGTGCGAGGCCAGGTCGCCGAGCACCCCGCTGCCCCCGCGCCGCCGCTCGTAGCGCCAGGTCAGAGCGGTGTCCGGGTCCGCCGCGTAGTCGCTGAACAGGCGGACGCGCACATGCGTGACCGTGCCGATCCCGCCGGAGGCGATCAGGTCGCGGGCGGCCTCCACGGCGGGCGCGTTGCGGTAGTTGAAGCCGACCGTGCCCTGCACACCGGCCCGCGCGACCGCGTCGGCGACCGCGCACGCGTCGTCGGCGGTCAGGCCCACCGGCTTCTCGATCCACAGGTGCTTGCCGGCCTCGGCCAGCGTCACGCCGATCTCCCGGTGCAGGAAGTTGGGCGCGGTGACGCTGACGGCCTGGATGCGCGGATCGGCGGCCACCTCGCGCCAGTCGCGGGTCGCGGAGGCGAACCCGAACCGCTCGGCGGCCTCCTCGGCCCGCCCCGGCACCTCCTCGGCGACCGTGACCAGCCGGGGCCGCAGCGGGAGGTCCGGATAGTGGTGCGGGAGCCGCGCGTACGCCCGGGTGTGCACACGGCCCATCCAGCCGAACCCGATGACGGCGACACCCAGCGCATCCACCATGACAGCCTCTCCCAGAAGCGTGGGACCGGCGCCCGGACCGGTGCGCCCGGCTCCGGGCCACCTTTGTCCGGACATGGAGACGTGTCAACCCTTCCGGGCCGCTCGGGTCACCGCTTGGAGTACCGTTCGCGCTCCCTCGGAGATTGGCTCCCTCAGAGATTGATGGCGTACGCCTTGCGCAGCGTCTCGTGCACCGTCCACCGGGTACGGTCGCCCGCCCGCAGCACCGCCATGTCGCCGGGCCCCACCCGCAGCGTCGGACCGCCCTCGACCTCGATCGTGGCCGAGCCGCTGATCACCACGAACAGCTCGTCGGCCTCCGTGTCCGTGACCACGCCCGGGGTGATCTGCCAGATCCCCCGGATCTGCCGCCCGTCCGGCGACTCCCAGACCACCTTCCCGGTCACCTCGGGCCGACCGGAGACGATCTGCCCCGGGTCCAGGGGCTCGGGTTCGAGGTCGGCGTCGGGGATGTGGAGCGCGAAGCTGTGCGTCATGCGGCCGACCCTAGTCGGCGGGGGTGCCGTGGTGCCGTGGACAGGATGTGGGGCATCGGGGCCGGCCGCGGGACACTTCGTCGCCCCCGCTCAGCGGCCGGTGCGCACTCCGTCCAGCGCGATGGACAGCACCCGGTCGCGCTGGGCGGCGTCCTCGAAGTTCGTCGCCGTGATCCCGGCGACCAGCCGCAACAGGTCCCCGAAGTCCATGTCCGTGCGCGCCGCGCCGACGCGCTGCGCGCGCTCCAGCAGTGGGCCGCCGGCCGCGTACATGGACTCGCGGCAGGTCTGGAAGATGTCCGACTCGCCGTTCAGCGCCTCGCGCACCGCCCGCTTGGTGACCATGTAACCGGCGAACCGTCCCAGCCACGCCGTCAGCGCCTCCCACGGTTCCCGGTCCGCCAGCTCCAGGGCGGCCCCGCACAGGGCGGCGACCTCGTCGGCGTAGACCGTCTCGAACAGGTCGCGGCGGGTCGGGAAGTTCCGGTACAGGGTGCCGATGCCGACGCCGGCGCGGCGGGCGATGTCCTCCAGGGAGGCGTCGGCCCCGTGTTCGGTGAACGCCTCGCGGGCCGCGTCGAGCAGGGCGTCGTAGTTGCGGGCGGCGTCCTTACGGTGCGGCCGGCGGGCCGCGACGATCTCGCTGACGGGGAACGGCGTGGCCGTCACTGCTGCCTCCCGGGGAGGGAATCGAATTGAAGCGGAGGTGCGCCTCCGCTAGAGTGGAGGGGTACCTCCACTTTACCAGTGCGGGGTGGCTCCGCCGTGGCCGGACGCGGCCCGCGCCGCCGCCCCCACGACCGGGGCACGGCCGTACGACCGTGCCCCCGCGACCGGAAAAACGGCCCGTACAACCGTGTTCCCGCGTTCGGAAAACGGCCCGTACGACCGTGCTCCCGCACCACTCACCCCGCAGGTACCCGATCCTCCGCCCTTCCGATCCGTTCCCTGATCACGGAGAGGCTTCTCCATGCCCCGCGCCTCCACCCGCCTCACGTTCGCGGTCCTCGCGACCGGAGCCGGTGTCTTCGCCATGCTCCAGTCGCTGATCGCGCCGGCCCTGCCGACCGTCCAGCACGCCCTGCACGCCTCCCCGTCCACCGCGACCTGGGTGATGACGGCCTATCTGCTGTCCGCCTCGGTCTTCACCCCGATCCTCGGCCGGGTCGGCGACCTGGCCGGCCGGAAACGGACCCTCGTCGCCGTCCTGCTGGCCGTCCTCGCGGGCTGCTTGGTCGCCGCGCTGGCCCCGAACATCGGCGTGCTGATCGTCGCCCGTGTCATACAGGGCGTCGGCGGCGCCCTGTTCCCGCTCTCCTTCGGCATCATCCGGGACGAGTTCGCCCCGGCCGAGGTCAGCGGCAGCATCAGCAACCTCTCCGCCGTGATCGCGGCCGGCGGCGGCGTCGGCATGGTGGCCGCCGGACCGATCGTCTCCGCGCTCGACTACCGCTGGCTGTTCTGGATCCCGGTGGCGATCGTCGCCGCGACGGTCCTGATCGCCCTGCGCTACATCCCCGAGTCGCCCGAACGGACCGCGGGCAAGGTCGGCTGGGCCGGTGCCGTGCTGCTCTCCGGCTGGCTGGTGGCCCTGCTGCTGCCGCTGAGCCAGGCCGGGCAGTGGGGCTGGGGCTCGACGAGGGTGCTCGGCATGTTCGCCGCCGCCGTCGCGCTGTTCGCGGTGTGGCTGGTGACCGAGGCCCGCTCGCGCACCCCGCTGATCGACCTGCGGGTGCTGCGACTGCCCGCGGTGTGGACGACCAACACCGCAGCCCTGCTGTTCGGCGCCGGCATGTACTCCATCTGGTCCTTCCTCCCGGGCTTCGTCCAGACCCCGTCCGCGGCCGGCTACGGCTTCGGCGCCAGCGTCACCGAGTCCGGACTGCTCATGCTGCCGATGCTGGTCGCGATGTTCCTCTCCGGCGTGCTGTCGGGCCGGCTGGAGCCGCGCGTGGGCGCCAAGGCGCTGCTCACCGCGGGCGCCACGCTCGGCGCGCTGGCCTGCGGCTTCCTCACCCTCTGGCATGACGCCCGGTGGCAGATCGGCGTCGTCGCGGCCCTGTTCGGCCTCGGCATCGGACTGGCCTTCGCCTCGATGGCCCACCTCATCGTGGGCAGCGTGCCGGCGGCCCAGACCGGCGCCGCGACCGGCATGAACGCCAACATCCGCACCATCGGCGGCTCCATCGGCGCCGCGCTCACCAGCGTCCTGGTCACCGGCCGGCTCCAGCCCTCGGGCCTGCCGTACGCCTCCGGCTACACCCACGGCTGGGCCCTGCTCGCCCTGCTCTGCCTGGCCGCGGCCGGCGCCGCCCTCCTGGTCCCGGCCCGCCGCCCGGTTCCCCCGGCCGAGGCGCACACCGCCCCGGGGGTGACACGGGCACCCGTCCGGGTGCGGTAGTGTTGACCTGCGTGATCACGCGGGAAACCCCGCGTGGGACCGCGGCGGGACGTGGCGCAGCTTGGTAGCGCACTTGACTGGGGGTCAAGGGGTCGCAGGTTCAAATCCTGTCGTCCCGACTCGTGAGAGTCGCAGGTGAGGGCCGGTTTCGGAGACATCCGAAACCGGCCCTCGGCCGTTCTTGGGGGACAGTGGGGGACCAGGGCTCCCTTGACCGGTGTCAGCGGGTCATGACGATCGGGCCCGGGAGTGAGCGGGGGGCGCGGACCGCGGCCACCGGCGGTGATCGGCGAACGAGTCAGCCGAACCTAGGCGCAGAAGCGGTAGACGAACGGGATCGTGGCCACGCCCGTTCTGCTGGGGTGTCAGGCGCACATTGGGCAGACGGTGCGGGCCCAGTGAGTGGCTCAGGTGCGCTCGGAGCGTCCGGTCGGCAGGCGTGGGCGGCCCCCGCCGCTCCTGGTGGGAGTGGCGGAGCCCCGGTGTGGATGGTGTCACCGGTAGTGAGCACCCCGCTTCCTGGCAGGGCGACGGTCTCGCCGGAGGCCGGCTGTTGTCGCCGTATATGCTCTCCGGGCCTTCATGCCCTGACCAGCCGACCGGAGTGCACGATGTCCAAAGTCCGGAAGACCACAGGCATTTCGATTCTCACGGCCGTTGCGGCCGGCACGCTGCTCCTGGGCTGCTCGACTTCCGTCGAGGTCAAGAAGTCCACGCCGCCGAAGCTGTCTGCGGAGAAGCTCTCCAGCACCCTGTCCCAGAAGCTCGCCGATGCCACGGGGCAGCCGAAACCGCACGTCGCCTGCCCCGAGGACCTCGTCGGCAAGGTGGGTACCACCTCGCGCTGCACGCTCACGGCGGACGACGGCAGCACCCTGGGCGTGACGGTCAAGGTAACCTCTGTCAGCGGAGACCAGATCCACTACGATTACAAGGCCGATGACAAGGCGTCTCCGGCGTCGAGCTGACGCGGTGTGCTACAGGGCGGAGAGGGCGTATCGCTCGTGGTTGGTCAGTCCGGAGCCGTCCGCCGGTGATCACCGCGGCGCGCACCTGATGGCCCGGTTCGGCTCGTCGGCCCGTGCGCGGCTGCACGTCTCCGCCGCGGCCCTTCTTCTTCTTCTTCGGCCGCCGCGCCAGTCGGCCGCAGCTCTGAACGCGACTGCCCGCCGCACTCGTCGCCGAGTCCGGCCGCCCCGCACCTGACGAGTCATCGTGAGAGTCGCAGATCAGGGCCGGTTTAGTCGACCAGTTGGGGACCAGCGCTCGTCCGGCGATGCGCCGCAGGATGTGGACCGCTGGTTGCTCCATGGGGGCGGCCACCGGCAGGACCGGGCGGACGCCACATACCGCCCGCCGCCCTGCCCCGGCTCGCACGTCCGGTCTACTGGGAGCGGGGCGGCTTCTCCGCGGTTGCCGTGGGCGCCGTGGGTGTCTCCGGGGCCTTCGGAGCCTGCGGGGTCTTGGGGGGCTCGCTGAAGTCGCTCTTGCTCGGCCTGTCCTGCAGGTCCTCGTCCTTCTGGAGGTCGCCGTGCTTCTTCACCGTCGCGCTCGCGTCCTGCATGCCGGCGGAGGCTGCCTTGGTGACCGAGCCGGGGTCCTGGGCGTACTGGGCCTGTGAGCCGGCGGACGCCTGGGTGGTGCGGACGAAGGAGCCGAGGAAGCCCAGGACCGCGCGGGCCTCGGGCGAGGTCTCCTGCACGATCTTCGCGCGGGAGGAGGCGCCGTGGATCGCGGTGTTGAACAGGCTGGTGCTGGTGTCGTCGTACGTGCCGTCGTCGGAGTCCTCGAAGTCGACATCCTCGCCGGGCCGGGGCTTCGTCCTGTCGGTCGTCACGGAGAACAGCCCCGCGCCCCTGCTCGCGGAGTTGAAAATGTTGTCGAACACCATGGTCGTCACCTCTGGTCGTCTACGTCGTGGCGGCGGTGCCGCGGGGTCAGGGCTGCTTGAAGAGCGTCTGCTTGTTCACGGTCAGGGCCTCGACGTCGAGCAGGGTGTGGTGGACGTCCAGGGCGGAGACGACCTCGGCCAGCCCGTGCATGTGGAAGCCGCCCGGCGCCAGGTCGAGGTCGTTGATGTCGCGGGCGACCATGTGGTCGAGGCCCGGATAGGTGCCGGGCTGCGGGGGAGCGAGGACCGCCACCGGGACGGCGTACTGCACCGCGATCAGCCCGGAGAAGGTCACCGGGATCTCGTAGGTGTACTGCTTGCGGGTACGCCGCTGGGTGACGAGCGTCTGCACGCGGGAGTTCGCCGGCACCTTCCCGGAGATCTGCGACTTCGAGACCCAGCTGGTGGTGAGCGAACCCCCGACGGTGGCCGCGATGCCCAGCGCCAGCTGGGCGTTGAGGGACGCGTTGCCCGTGGCACTGCCCGAGGTCGTGAACCCTACCGAGTTGGTCATCGTGTTCGACGAGGAGTTCGTCGCGGAACTGCTCGCGGACGTCTCGGTGGTGTTGGCGTTGTCCACGCCGACGCTGTCTTTGCTGTTCTTGTTCGTGACCGTGTTCGCGTTCTTGTTCGCCGTCCCGTTCTGGCACGACGCCGCGAGCTGCGACTGCAGGTCCAGCCGCAGCTGGTTCTGCAGCTGCAGCTGTAGCGACGCGCCGATGCTGCCGCCGAAGGTGAGTTTCGCGTCGCCGTGGAGTGACCAGGTGACCCCGTTGGAGATGGTGAAGTCGACCGAGTCGGTGAAGGTCATCTCGTCGCTGCCGCGGTTGACGTAGGTGCGGGAGGAGAACGTGTCGGGTGGGGGCTGGGCGATGTCACCGCGCACCTCGATCAGCGGCTCCCCGAGGTTCATGTAGGCGAGCCAGCCCCGCTCGAACGCGGTCCCGGAGAAAGTGCCGAAGCTCGACTTGTTCACGGAGAACCCGACGGGCTTGTGCTTCACACCGGAGGGGTCGACGTAGACCAGGTTGGGGTGGTTCAGGAGCGACTGCCAGGTCTGCTCGATATTGAGTTCCCGCAGGTTCTTCTTCGTCAGCGGCTGACGCTTGGCGTCTACCAGGCTGTATGCGGTGGATGGCATCTACCCGTCCTCGACTAATTCCGGCCGAACCGCGCTCGGTGAAATGCGAACAGAAATCGCGCGTGTTCCGGCAGGCGAAATTATCGCGTCCCCTCTTGCCTGGGAAGATGTATTCACATGTCACACTCAATCGAGTGATCGATTTTCGGAAGTTGCTTCCGAAATACGGGTGAAGTGACCTTTCTTCGTCCGGCATTCACTCGATCGAAGTGTTTTTGTCTGCCCTGCTCACGGGTACCGTGATCCCGGGCGCCACCGCGGCGGGAATTTCGCTTCCAGTCGTCCGTCCCGCTCCCCATCCGGATTCCTTTCGCAGTCCACGTCCGCCTCGATGCGGTTCCATCGAATACCGCGACAGGCATCGAAAATCTTCGTGTTTCACATTCAGAACAGGTGAGGTTTCCGCCATGTACACCCAAGAGCGCACCGTAATGTCCAATTTGGTGGTCGGCGGCCCGGTGGCGGTGAACAGCTACGACAACGCGATCGTGGCGGCACTGGTCGAGAACCGGCCGGTCATGCTCGTCCACGCCTTCAACGGCGGCTACCTGCGACCTGCCGAGCTGGGCGAGGCAAGCCACGACAAGGGCGTCCAGCTGGCCACCGCCCTCGACGACACCGTCAAGGAGGCCAAAGGCCACCTCTGGCACATCACCCCCGCCGGCTTCTTCGGACAGCGGCCCCTGTACTTCATCGAGAGCGCCGCTGGCCAGGCGACGCCCCAGCCCGCCGGCACGGGCGGAACCGACGCCGGACGCGGTGACGACGGCACACCGAAGCCGCAGCGCAGGCGCATGACCGTCCACCAGGACGCGCCCCAGAGCACGGCCGACACCGTCCAGGTCGGCCTGCCCGACAAGGTGGGCGAGAAGTGGCGGGGGAAGAACGGCGCGCCCGAGGACACCCAGCTGTGGGTCGTCACGGTCACGCCGTGGGGCGGCATCACCTTCGTGCCCATCACCCACCCCGACACCATCCTCGGCTTCAAGGACCACGCGGTGACCGCCGACAGCGAGGTCCGGCTCACCCACAACTGGGGCGGGGACTTCACCGGGACGGTCATCAACACCTTCTACCCGCGCCTGCCCAGCGAGTGGAACGTCCCGTACCACCATGTCTTCACGTGACCGGCGGCCACCGCCGTACGACCCCCGCCCCGAACCACCGTCCGCACCGCCTGGAAGAGGCACCACGATGCCCGTGCCCACCGAAGAACTGAAACTGGAGATCGTCAACGCCGCCACGGGGAAGACCCTCGACGGCAGGGCCGCACCGGGGCAGGACGGGACGCTCGTCGTCCGTGAGCTCCCCGAGGACGGTCCGGCTCCGGAGCAGTGGCACCTTGTCCCCGCGCAGCCCGCGCAGGACGAGCAGATCTACGTGATTCACCACGCGACCGGCGGCAAGGTACTCGAGCAGCCCGCCGCCGCAGGCGGCGGCGTCCAGCAGGCGAACGCGGCCGACGGCAGGAAGACCCAGCAGTGGCGCCTCGTCCCCGTCGCCGGCGAAGCAGCCCTCTACGTGATCGAGAGCGCGGCCGACGACACCGTCCTCGACCTGGACCTCGATGCCGGCCTCGGCGCGTCCGCTGAACAGGGAACCCCGGTCGTCGTGCGCGCGTACGACGAGGACGCGGAGAGCCAGCGGTGGCGTCTCGTGCCGGCCGAGCCCGAGCGCGTCAGCGACCCCGTACTGCGCTGGACGCGGCTGGGGCACTGGAACGGCCGGCAGTCCTGGCGGCTGGCTCCCTCGACGGCACTGCGGCCCGCGCCCGACGCGACACCCTCGTTCAGCGATCTGCTGCTGGTCCTCGACCGGTTCGGCACCGACCAGGACGCCGGCGGCTGGAAGACCGAGGGAGCCATGCCCCGCCCCTGCGGGCAGCCAGGCTGGTGGGCCGGGCCCGGCGCGCGGTTCCTCGCTGAAACCGCCGGCAAGGCGCCGGCGGACATCGTCGCGCTCAAGCCGGCCGAAGGGGCCGTGACGGCGGCCGCGCGAGGTGACGGTACGTTCGAGGACGAGGAGCGCGTCCTGCACCCGCCCGCCCCCTCCCAGAGTCCCGCGGACCTGTGGACCCTGGCCGACCTCACGGGCGACGGCACGCCCGGCATCGTGACGCTGGCAGCCGACGGGGTGCGGGTCTCCCTCCAGGAGGAGGACGGAACGCTCCCGCCCGCGGGCGGCGAGCCGGCCCTCAAGGCGTTCGGTCACGGCGACCAGGCCGGTGGGTGGCTGGCCGACAAGCATCCCCGCTTCCTCGCCGACACCACCGGCAACGGTCGGCTCGACCTCGTCGGCTGCCACGACGACGGCGTCTGGATCTCCCTCCAGGACCAAGACGGAAAGTTCGCGCCGCTGCCCGACGAGCCCGCTCTCCGGGCGTTCGGCCACGGCGACAAGGCCGGCGGGTGGCTGGCCGACAAGCATCCCCGCTTCCTCGCCGACACCACCGGCAACGGCCGGCTCGACCTCGTCGGCTGCCACGACGACGGCGTCTGGATCTCCCTCCAGGACGAGGACGGCGTCTTCGCCGAGCCCCTGTACGTCCTCGACGACTTCGGCACCGACCAGGGATGGGCCTCGGTCGAGGAGCACCCCCGGTTCCTGCTGAAGACCACCGGCGACGGAGCGACGGACATCATCGGCTTCGGCCCTTACGGCGTCGTCGTCGCACGCGGCCTCGAGGACGGCACCTTCGAGCCCGCGAAGCTCGTTCTGAACGACTTCGGCACCGCCCAGGGATGGACGGCCACGAAGCACCTCCGCTTCCTCGCCGACATCACCGGCGACGGCAACCCCGACATCGTCGGCTTCGGCGACGAAGGAGTCTGGGTGGCCCACAACCGCGGCGACGGCAGGTTCGAACAAGCCCAGCTCGTCTGCCGTGGCTTCGGCTACCACGACGACGCCGGCGCCTGGCGGGTCGGCCACCACCCCCGCTTCCTCGCCGACATCACCGGCGACGGACGCCTCGACATCATCGGCTTCGGAGGCCCCGGCGTCTACGTGGCCCGCAACCTCTACCGCCGCTTCCGCACCCGATAAGCCCCTGGAACAGCAACAGCGGCATCTCCGTCCGCCCACGGGCACACCCACCTGCCGTGTGATCGATCGGCAAATCTACGTAATCGAAATCGGGAGGATTCATGCGCAAGTCCACAGCGGCATGCACCGTACTCGCGCTGGGAGCGAGCCTGTTCCTCGGAGGGCTGGCGCCCGGAGCCACCGCTGCGCCCGCTCCTGCCACGGTCGCGGCGCTCCGTGCGCCGACGCCCCCGTCCTCCGTCCCTGACCTCGATGCCCCGGGGCCGGCCAGGACGGTCGAGTTCCCGCCGGACGGGCGAGTCCGCTCGAGTCCCGGACATGTGCAGATCCAAGCTCCGCAGTACACACGCATCGTCCGGGTGGACCCCTGGTGCAGCGGCATGAGCTGCCCTGTGACCATTGCCGCCGACGGCTCATCCGCCAGCGTCTCGCTGCAGAGCAGCAACTGGATCTGGAGCCGGCCCTTCAAGGTCGACGTCGTCGCCACGGATGACGCCCCCATGGCAGGTGGCCGGTATACCGGCACTCTGACCGTCGAAGGCGCGACGGTGGACTGGACCGTCAACATCACCCAGGGCACCCCCGGCGCCTTCGGCGGATACGTCAGCAGCGTCCCCGGCGGAGGAGGCGCCCGGGTCCGTTTCGTCGACCCCGATCTGAACGCCGCCGCCGCAGGGTTCAAAGACAAGGACGTCATCACCTCCGTCGACGGTCAGCCCGTCACGTCGGCGGCATCCCTCAGCGCCGTCCTGGCCGGCAAGCGAGCCGGAATCCCGGTACCCGTGGGCATCACGCGCAACGGCACCCAGACGACCCTGCGGTACACGGTCGACGCGTGACCACCACGGCACCCACGCACGGTCACCCCTGCCGCCTGCCGCTCCTGCGGCCTTCGGACACGACCGGCAAGGCCTCCGCACCGGCCGGCCGGCACATGGTGAGGAGATGATGATGAGCAAGGCCCGAACAGCAGCAGAGGGTGAAGACCTCGCCCCCACGATCACCACGGTGGCCGGAACCGGAGATGCCGGGGCCCAAGGAGACGACGGGCCCGCTGCCGCGGCCGGCCTTGACCGTCCCTACGGCCTCGCGATGGACAGCGCGGGCACCCTCTACGTCTCCGACCACAACAATCACAGGGTCCGGAAGGTCACCACCGACGGCAGGATCCGTACGGTGGCAGGGACCGGTACCGCCGGGTTCGAGGGCGATCACGGCCCTGCCCGCTCAGCCCGGCTGGACGGCCCGCGTGAGGTGGCGGTCGACCGTGCCGGGAACCTCTACATCGCCGATTCCGAGAACCACCGGGTCCGCAGGGTCACGGTCGGCGGACTGATCGACACGGTCGCCGGCACGGGCACCGCCGGGTTCAGCGGTGACGACGGCCCCGCCGAGGCCGCCGAGTTGAACTGCCCGTACGGGATCGCAGTGGACAGCCTCGGCAACCTCTACATCGCCGATACCGACAACCACCGGGTCAGGCAGATCACACCGGACGGGAAGATCCGCACAGTCGCCGGGACCGGGACCCCGGGATTCTCCGGCGACGACGGGCCTGCCACCGCGGCTCAGCTCAACACCCCGTACGGCGTCGCGGTGGACGGCGCCGGGAACCTCTACATCACCGACGCCGAGAACCACCGGGTCCGCAGGGTTACCGGGGACGGCACGATCAGCACGGTCGTGGGCACGGGCACCGCCGGGTTCAGCGGTGACGGCGGCCCCGCCCCCTTCGCCCGGCTGGACTTCCCCCTGGGCGTGGTGGCGGACACCACCGGCACCCTCTACGTCTCCGACCACAACAACCACCGGGTCCGCAGGATCGCCGGGGACGGCACGATCAGCACGGTCGCGGGCACGGGCACAGACGGCTTCGACGGTGACGGCGGCCCCGCCACCTCGGCCCAGCTGAACTACCCGTTCGGTCTCGCGGTCGACTGCGTCGGCGCCCTCTACATCGCCGACTACGTCAACAACCGCGTCCGGAAGGTCGCGGCGTCCGCCATGGCAGGACTGCCCGCATCGGGCACGGTGGTCTCCTGGGCAAGCGTCCGCAGCCGGCTGCGGATCGGAGTCACGCGCGAGTCGTTCAAGGACGGAGCCAAGATCCAGCAGTCGCTCGCCGCCCCCCGCCCGTCGCAGCGGTGGCGCCTGGTCGTAGTCGGCCACACCGCCGGCGGCGACGTGGTCTACACGATCGAGAACGTGCGCAGCAGGAAGGTTCTGGAAGTCGACGAAGCTCGGGGAGCGGCCGGGGCGGTGGTCGCACAGCGCGCCTACGAAGGCGACGAAGCGCACCATCAGCACTGGCGGCTGATCCCGGTGGGCGCCGTGACCGACGATCCCCGGGTCTACGAGATCGCGAACCGGAACAGCGGTCTGCTTCTGGGCGTCGAAACCAACGCACCCGTGGTGATCACGCAGCGCTGGGCGGAGGGCGACCACCAGGGCAGGCAGTGGCAGTTGCTGCCCATGTGACGAACGAGCAGGGGGCGGGAGCGGCCCCGCCGCTCCTGCCCCCTGCCTTTCGGCCGGGGGCTGTTCGGCCTCGGGTCCGGGACGCCGCCGTGCATCGTTCCGAGCCGACGGATCGAGTCGGAAGGAGTCACATCAGCGGCTCGGCGAGTGCTGAACTCACGGTAGCTGACCGCCCTCCGCGTCGTCTGCGGCGGCGTCCTCATGGATCTGTGCTTCCTCACCGGGGGCGATCACTTTCGGATGCCGTCGGCTTCCGGAGACGGGAGGCTAGGGGGTGCGGTGGGACAGGGCGACGATCGCGTGTGCCGCCGAGGCGAGGGTCATGTGCCGGTGCCAGCCGCCGAAGGAGCGTCCCGTGAAGTCCCGCATGCCCACTTTCTCGGAGATGTCGGTGAAATCCGCGTCGACCTTGTCCGCGAGACGGGTCAGCCGTACCAGCAGCGCGGGCTGCGCGCTGATCATGTTGGACAGCCACAGCTGCGTCCTGCCGCGCCCAACCGCGTCCTCCACTCCCAGCAGAGTCAGTACGCCACAGGGGGCGGCGGACCCGCCCGCGGCCGGCAGGGTTACCCGGACGGTCGCGGCCAGGTGGGTGTGACGGGCGCTGTCCGGACGCCGGTCGGTCCAGTTGGCGGGCCGTCGCAGGTCCCGTGCCATCGCCATGATCTGGTCCGCGGGCATCGTCTGGCCCTCGCCGGCCGGCAGCAGCGGATCGGTGACGGTCAGGCTCGTTCCCCCGTCGGCGCGCACCAGCAAGGGGATGCCCGGGTCCGCGAACTCCTGGATGAACGTGGCCCCCTCGACCTCGCCGGTGTCGACGACGAGCGGGCGCGGGGCAAGGTTCCAGGCCAGAACGGTCTCCATACAGACCGCGCCGAGACACTCGGTCAGGGTCTCCGGCCCGACGTCGTCCGGTATGGCGACCTGACTGCGCCGGCGGTGGTCCTCGAGCCACGTGTGCGTCAGGTGCAGCCGCCAGTTGACCGGCGCCGTCATGTCTTCGGACGCGGCCCACACGCCGATGGCCCGCTGTGCGTTGAGCACTTGGCCGAGGGACGGGAAGAACTGCCGTTCCACGCCCACGGAATGCTGCCCGGACTTCGGGATGATCAGGAGCCGGGCCACCCAGGCCTGGACATGGGTGAGGGACGTCAGGTGGTGCGCGAGCGCCCGCCGCATGGGCACCCAGTCCCAGGTGGAGGAGGACACGAAGTGGTGCAGGTTCTGCTCGGAGACATGGTCGCCGGACCGCGCGGCGATGGTGCGGATGAACTTGCGTCCCTCGGCCTCCAGCAGCCCGCGTAAGTAGTAGAGGGCCTTGCGGTGCTGGTCGCTGCGTTTCAGGGAGGCGAGGAGCCGGGGTGCCAGCTCGCCGAGGACCCTTTCGCGAGAGGGAGGGGTGGCCGGGGGGAAGGTCGCTCGCCCGGTGGTCTCAGGATGCACGTCGACACAGGTCATGGTGAATCTCCTTGGGAACCGGGAAAGACGCGCACGGCACGCGCGGGCGCATAAGCGGGCACTCTGATACGGGATGGGGCGACCTGGGGACTCAGCAGCGCTCGTGGGCACGTGGGGCGACCGCTCCGGTGTGCGTCGTCGGGGTCCCCCACACCCGGTGTCCGGGCGCCGCCGGATCGACGCGCGATGCCATCCCCACCTCCATGAACCGTCATGATCCGCTCGCACGAGAGCCCTGCCGACTGTAATAGGCGCTCACGGTGGGGGCCACTGTACGAAGAGAGAGTGTCAAGTCCTCACGAAGTAAAGTGCGTATCAATCATCGGTCAAGTACCAATCACGCCAGTACCATGCGCCACTGTCGGTCAACTCCGCCCCGTGGGGGAGCGCGACGACACATGCGCCGGCCGGGAACCGTGTCCCGGCCGGCGCGGTGCCGCGGCAGGATCACTGCACGGGCTCGGCCGGGCGGCTGAGCGTGGCAGGTGCGTCTTCCGGGGCGCTCGGCTTCCGCCGGGGCGAACTCCAGCGCCGCATCATGGGTTTCTCGACGTACGTGTGCAGGACCCAGGCGCACACCAGGGTGACGGCGTAGGTGGTCACGATGAACAGGAGGGCACCGGGAATGCCCCAGGACTTGTCCTGCCCGATCAGCTTCCGGGCGCCGAGCATGACCGACAGGTGTACCAGGTAGAAGGCGAAGGAGAGGTCGCCGAGCCAGACGATGCGCCGTCCGCGCATCAGGGTGCGCCGGCCGGTGAGGTCGGCCCGGATGGACGCGCCGACGATCAGGATGACGGGGACGAAGGTGAACGTGGCGAAGGCGAACACCTCCGGCAGCTGCGGTGCGACACAGCAGAAGACGGCCAGCAGCAGGGCCGCGGGGCCGAATCCCACGTTGAGCCAGCGGCCGCCGAGGACCAGGCGGGCCACGATGATGCCGGCGACGAACTCCAGCATGCGCACCGGGGGGAACACGTAACTGAACCAGACCTGGTGTTCCAGGGGGATCGCCAGATGGCTGAGAGTGGTGAGCGCGAGGGCGACTGCCACCAGGCCCGCCAGCCAGCCGTAGAGGTGGGTCTCCTTGATCCTCCTGACGCCGAGCAGCAGGAACGGGAAGAGGAGGTAGAAGAACACCTCGGCCGATATGGACCAGCTCGGACCGTTGGCGCTGAAGATGACCCTGGTGTCCGGCACCCAGTTCTGCACGAGGAAGATGGCCGGCAGGTCCTTGGCGTTGGTGTTCGCTCCGGTGAGGACCAGCATGCCGATGCCGTAGGTCACCAGGTGCAGCGGGAAGATCTTGAAGAAGCGGCGACGGTAGAAACGGGCCAGGGTGTCGTTCGGGCGGGACGCCCAGGTCAGGATGAAGCCGCTGGTGACGAAGAAGAAGGACACACATGTGTAACCGATGAACCCGAAGACCGACCGGTAGGTGTCGCGCACTCCGGGGTCCTCGAAGATGGTGAGGACGTCGACCTCGTAGGGCAGGTCGCCGGCCAGGATGATGATGTGGCAGAGGAATACGATCACCGAGGCGACGCCGCGCATCCCGGTGAGCGACGCCAGCGGGGGCCGTTTCCCCTCCGTGCCGGTCAGCGGTTCCCGGGCATGTGGTGTCTGAGCCATCGGACGGCCCCTTTCGAGTGTCAAGTCTGCGCAGCGCAGCGGCGTGAGCCGGCCGCCGTCGGAGGGATCCGGGGCCGTGGCCGGCTCACGCGTGGTGTGAGGTGCTGTCGCCGAAGGGCGCCTACGCGTACTCCTCCTCGGCCACCGGCCGGTCGATGACCATCAGCCAGTTGCCGTCCTCGCCGCGGCGCAGTACGTCGGTGCAGATGCCGCGCATGTGCACGGGGTCACCGTCCGGCTGGGGCACCTCCATGTCGTACTCGACGAAGATCAGAAGAGTGTCGCCCGCGGTATAGGCGTTGAGGAACTTCGCGTTGAGCCTCGGCTTTTGCGCCAGGAACTCCGTGATCACGCGGGTGCGTTCGGCACCGGTCAACGGGCTGCCCGACAGATTCGATATGGCGTCGTCCCGGTAGAGACTGTCGAAGACCGCTCCGTCGCCGGTGTTGAACGCGGCGAGGAACACCTCGTTCTGCTGGACAGGGTCGTCCGTGAGCTTCAGGTCACGCGGATCGATGGACATGGGTATGACCTCCGTTGTCTGTCCGCCGGGCGTCCACGTCGTGCTAGATCAGTGCCGCGGCCTGGTTCGCGGCGCGGTTTCCGGTCTCGATGGCGCCTTCGAAAGAGCCGATCCAGCCGTTGGGCATGTCGCCGGTGGCGAAGGTGATCCGCCCGTGCGGCTGGTGGATGGCGGGCAGCTGACGGAGCATCTGACCGGGGCGGCGCATGCCCCAACCACCCTGCGTGTAGGTCTCGTTGACCCAGTCCTGGACCTTCATCGAGATGACCCGGGCGGTGGGCACGATGCGCTTCAGCGCCGCGTCGACACTGGCCCGGTCGCTCACGTTGAGACCGGGGCCGTTGAGGGCGATCATCAGGGCGTCGCCGTTGCTGAAGGTGCCGTGGGTGACCAGTGACGCGATCGGGTCGCCGGCCTCTCCCTGAGCCGCGAGCCGGGTGGTCACGCCCGCGACCCTGAGCCACATCTTGGCCGCGTGGGGGCGCACTCCGACGCCTTCCGTGGTCGCGCTGGCGAACACGGCGGGCAGGCCCGGGTTGAACTGGATGGTGCGCCATATGTTGACCGGGACGGCGACGACGGCCACCGGCGCGGAGAAGGCCTGCCCGCTCTTGGTGACGACCCGCACCTTGCCGCCGCTGTCGGTGACGGACGCGACCGGGGAGTTCAGCCGGATGTCGACGCCGCTGAGCATGGCCTTGACCAGCGAGGTGGCGCCGGTGCTGATGCGGGCCGCGGTCATCTTGTTCCAGCCGTCGGCGCTCCAGTCGCACAGCGCCCACCACTGGGCGAGAGCGGTCAGGCCGCCGTTGGCGGCATCGCCGCCCGAGTACGTGGCCAGCTGGCCGTGGATGAGGCTGCGGTCGTCCGACGAGAGGTTCAGCGCCTTCAGCCGGTCGGCCAGCGAGAGCGGATCGACGCTCTTGAGGAGGTCGGCACGGTACAGCGGCTCGTTGGGGCGGGGGAAGTAGTCCCGGGATCCCTCGAAGACCCGGCCCAGCAGCTCACCGACGCGCTGCGAGGTGGCCACCGGGTCGACCGGGGCGTAGGTGCCGTTGCGCGGGTAGATGACCTGCTGCACCGGGGCGTCCACGACCGTGGTGAGGCCGTAGCGCTGTATCTCCGCGTAGGTGCGGTGGTAGTTGGGGTGCAGCCAGGCGCCGCCCCGCTCGATCGCCACGCCGTCGTAGTCGGAGCTGTACACCCGTCCGCCGACCCGGTCGCGGGCCTCCAGGACCAGCGGGCGCAGCCCCTTGTCCTTGAGGTCCCGGGCGGCGGTGGCGCCGGCGAACCCGGCACCGATGACGATGGCGTCGTAGCCGGTGGTCTCGCCGTCCTCGGCGGAGGCCGGGCGGGTGAGGAGCGAGCCGGCGCCGACGGCGAGCGCGGCCGTGCCACCCGTCTTGAGGACGCTGCGGCGGCTTACGGGATGCTGCTTGTTCACTGTTCCCCCGTGGGTAGGTGTGCGGTCTGTCCGTGGTGTGGGATCGGTACGGGAAGGTGCGGAACCGGAGCGGTGGGACGCCCGCCGGCTCACAGCAGGGGTGTGCCGGGATCGAGCCCCAGCAGGACCCGTCCGTGGGTCTCCAGGTTGGTGCTGAGCAGCAGCAGGGCGTGCAGAGCCAGGCCCTGGCTGTCGCGGTGGAACCGCTGGATGGGGACGCCGCGTTGGATCGCCGAGGCGCCGCTGGCGTTGTAGAGCGTCTCCACCGCCTCCTTGGCCAGCTGGATGGCGTACGCGGCCTGGCCGCGCACGGTGGCCTTCTCCTCGACGGTGGGCTGTTCACCCGCGTCGGCCCGCGCCTGGAGCCGTCGCAGCCAGCCCTCGGCGAGCCCTTCGGCCGCCGCGATCCGGTTGGCCGCGGCGGCGACCTGGATCTGGGTCAGCGGGTGCTGCACCTGGTCGGTCCAGGAGGTGTAGGTGATCGGCCGGCCGGGCACCCGGTCGAGGAACAGCTCCAGCGCGCCACGCGCGATGCCGATGAAGGTGGCGGCGCACTCCGCCATCACGAAGCTGAACAGGCCGTAGTCCCGGCCGGTCTTGCCGGCGTGGGCGCGGCCCGGGGTGGTGTTGAGGACGGCGTCCTCGAAGCCGATGACGCGGTGGGCGGGAACGAAGACGTCCTCGGCGGTGGTGGTGGAGCTGCCGGTGGCCGCGGCGGACGAGGTGTTCCAGTCGTCGGCGATGGTGAACCGGTCCATCGGCACGAGGGCGACGAGGTCCTCCACGGTACCGTCGGGCTTCTCCAGCAGCGCGGCGGCGATGTTCCAGTGCGCCGCACGGCAACCGGTGTTGAAGCGCCAGCTGCCGTTCAGGAGGTAGCCGCCCTCGGTGGGCGTGAGGGTGCCGCTCGGGGTGAAGCCGCCGGATATCCGGACGGACTCCTGGGCGAAGACCTCCTCCTGGGCCTGGTCCGGGTAGAGCGTCGCCACCCAGGCGTTGGACACCCACACCATGGAGACCCAGCCGGTCGAGCCGCAGCCGCGAGCGATCTCGGTCAGGACCCGGGCCTGGTCGGCCAGCGAGAGGTCGAGGCCGCCGAACCGGCGCGGTGTGGCGATCCGGAACACGCCGGCCTTGTCCAGGAGGTCGATGTTCTCGTCGAGGATCCAGCGGCGCGTCTCGGACGCCTCACCGTTGTCCCGGAGGGTCGGCACGATCTTCTCGACCTGGCGCAGCACGGTGTCGACTGCTGTGGCTGTGGTGGTCATTTCGCCTTCCTGGGCGTTGCGCGAAGTGGGTCGCGGTGCGGTGGGCGTCAGTTGATGAAGCCGAGGATGCGGTGGATGCGGCCGTCCCGGATCAGGACGGTGTCGGTTCCGGTGGCACGTGACATCGCGCCGCCGGGGGTGGCCCAGCGCCAGGTGAACAGCACCATGTCGTTGTGGGAGCCGAGCACCGAGATGATGGAGAAGTAGTCGTCGGGCGCCAGTTCCTGCATCTCGGCCATCGACTGGTCGATGGCCTCCAGCCCCACCAGGGGAGCGGTGAGGTTCTGGTCGATGTACGACCCGTCCTCGGTGAACAGGCCGGCGAGCAGGGCGCGGCGGCGGGCGGCGTCGCGTTCGTTGATGACCTCGATGTAGCGGTGGACGAGGTCGACGGATGTGTCGGTCATGGTGTGCGTGCACCTCTTTCGGCCGTGCCCGGTATCAGGGCGCGGAGGTATGCGGGGGCGGTGCCGAGCGAGTGCTTCAGGACGCGCAGCAGGATCGTGGGCCGCAGCAGGGACTCCTCGGGTTCGAGGAGCGCGATGACCCGCAGGAACGCGGCGGCCACGTCGGGGTCGCGGGTCCCGGCCCGCTGCACCAGCGTCACGTAGGAATGGCCTGCGCGGTCCATCAGGTGCCGCTCGCCCTCGACGCCGGGGTAGGCGCGGTCGCTGCCGGTCATGAGGTTCCAGACCCGGTCGACGGCGTCCCGGGCGATGTCGCGCTGGAAGGCCAGGGGCTGCGGTGCCCGGCCGGAACGCAGGTGCCGGCGCAGTGTGCGGGTCTCGAGCGCGGCGACCGTCATGCCCTGCGCGTAGGAGGGGTTGAGGCTGCACACGGCGTCACCCATCACCAGCAGCCCTCGCGGGAACCGGGGCAGCCGCTCGTAGCGGCGGCGCAGGCTGACGGGGAACCGGTAGGCCACCGGGGTGTGCAGCGGCTCCGCGTCCTGGAGGGCGTCGTAGATGTCCGGCGCCGCCACCGACTTGATGAAACCGAGGAAACCCTCGTGGTCGGCGGGCGGGTGGTCGCCGAGGATGCCGTAGGCGGTGACCACGGTGCGGTCTCCGTCGACCTTCGCGGCGATGGCGCCCCGGGGCAGGGCGGGGGAGGCCATGATGTTGATGGCGGTGTCACCCCGGTAGGGGTCCGAGCGCATCCGGTAGTGGCAGGTGGTGTAGCCGAGGCCGATCTTCTGCCGTTCCTCCTCGACCTGTCCGTAGCCGAACTCCGCCAGCCAGGCCGGGGTGCGCGAGCCGCGGCCGGTGGTGTCCACGACCAGGTCGGCGGTGAGGGTCTCCTCCGCGCCACCGTCGTCCTGACGGGCCACCACGGCACCGGTGACCGTGTCGTGGCCGGGTGTGGTGCACAGCCGCAGGATGTCGCGGCGCTCCAGGAACTCCACGTTGGGCAGGGCCTGGACGCGCTCGCGGACATGGCGTTCGAGGAACGGCCGGCTCGATGTGAGCGCCTGTACCCCGGTCCGGGTCCGCCGCAGACGCACGCCGTTCACGTACCAGCGCAGGTTTCCGGCGAGGTCACCGAGGTGTGCCCCGGCCCGCACCATGTCGTCCGTGATGCCGGGAAACAGTTCCTCGATGACGTGGTGACCGCTGGCCAGCAGCCCGTGCACCTGGCGTCCCTGGGGCACGCCCTTGCGCGGCTCGGTCGCACCGGTGAGGGTGTCCCGGTCGACGACGGTGACATGTGTGTAGGCGTCGGAGAGGACCCGGGCCGCGAACAGCCCCGCCATGCTCCCGCCCAGGACGATCGCCCGGTCTCCGCATTTCGTACCCATGGCCGGCGGCTATTCGGCCGTGTTGCGCGGGTCGCCGTACGGGGCGTCCACGGTGTAGCGCCAGTTGCCGTCCGCCCCGCGGGTCAGGACGTCCGTGCCGATGCCGGAGAGCCGCTCGACGTCGCCGTTCTCGCCGGGGACCTCCATGGTCCAGTCGACGGTCAGCAGCGCGGTGTCACGGGTGACGTGGGATTCCCGGATCTTCGCCGTCAGCGTCGGCTTCTGCGCCAGGAACTCCGCGAGGCTGTCCTTGCGGGCCTGACCGGACAGCGGTTGTTCGGGATCCCAGGCGGAGACCGCTTCGTCGGTGTAGTGCTCGTTGACAGCGTCGGGGTCGCCCGAGTTGAAAGCCCGGACGTAGACTTCGAGGTGCGCTTCGACGCCGCCAGCATGGGTAGTGGTCACAGTGAAACCGCCCCAACCAATCGTCGTGCTGCCACGTTTGACCGGATCGGGTGCTTCGGATGACCCGAATCCGGCGAGAAGCCTATGGGCGGTGATCCACTGCCTGGGCATCAGCGGGTAACGCGCTCTCCACCGCGGCGATGACGCGGTTTCCCGGCCGGTCGTGGCGGCGTCGCGCGGTGGAAAACAGACGGTCCCGGCCCCGGGCGGGGCTGGGACCGTCGGACGTCGTGGGACGGCTACAGGAGCGTCACGGGCGCGGCGTCGCCTTCTTGAACAGCTCGTGGATCGCCAGGTAGCTCTGGCCGCTGTGGCCCTCGGCGATGGCGCGCTCGGCGATCTCCTTCATCAGCCGCGGGTGGTCGGAGTGGATGCCCTGCTCCTCGCTGGTGCGGGTGATGTGGTCCAGTGCGTTGAGGTTCATCTCCAGGGTGTTCAGGGTGCCCGGGTAGTTGCCGGCGTCCAGGTCGGGCGCCTGCTGGGCCAGGGCCGCGTAGTCGACCACGACCGGCATGAACCAGCCGAGTGCCATCTCCGCGAACTTCTCGGCCGACACGTTCGCGGAGCCGACCAGAGCGGTGGCGTGCAGCCAGCCGTTCAGGGTCGTGTACATCATGTCGAGCATGGCGGTGTTGTAGAGCACCGCGAGGCCGGGGTCGTCCCCCAGGAAGCGCGGCTCGCCGAGGCTGGTCAGCGGTGCCAGGTGCTGGTCGTAGACGGCCTGGGAACCGCTGTAGAGGAAGACCGCGCCCGGCTCGCCCACCATCGGCGGCGGCACCATGATGGCGCCGTCGAGGTAGCCCGCGCCCCGCTCGTCGAACCACTTGACGGCCGCGTGCGCCTCGGTCGGCGTACCGGAGTTGAGGTTGACCAGGGCGCGGCCCCCGAGCGCCTCGGCGGCCGGTTCCAGGACCTTGTACATGGTCTCGTAGTCGGTGAGACACACGAGGGTGACCGGGCTCGCGGCGACCGCCTCGGCCACCGTCGCCGCGCGCCGGGCCCCCTTGGCGACGAGCCCGTCGGCCTTCTCGGGGCTGCGGTTCCAGATGGTGAGGGCGTGGCCCTTCTTGAGCAGGGTCTCGGCCAGGGCCATGCCCATCGGGCCGAGTCCGATCAGGGTAACTGCGTTGTTCTGCTGGTCAGTTGACTGCTGTGTCGTCATGCCGTCTACGCTAGGGTCTCACATCGATGTGAGAGTCAACTCGAATTTGTGTGGTGAGCGACACATGCGCATCGGAGACCTTTCCCGTCGGACCGGCGTCAGTGTGCGCCTCCTTCGCTACTACGAGGAACAGGGACTGCTGCGCCCACTGCGCCGTCCCAGTGGGTACCGCGAGTATCTCGAGGACGATGTCCGTACGGTGCAGAACATCCGTACGCTGCTGGGGGCCGGCCTCTCCACACGGACGATCGCCGCGCTGTTACCGTGCATGGTCGACGACGGCCAACTGCTGGCACCGGCCTGCTCCGGGATGCTGTCCGACCTTCAGCGCGAACGGGAGCGCATCGACCGGGCGGTGGCCGATCTCCAGTCCGCGCGGGCGGTGCTGGACACCATCATGACCGCCACGCTGCCGCACGACGTCGCCGAGGACGGGGCCTGCCACGCGGCGGAGCCGGCACCGGCCGATTTCGAGGCACTGCTGCGCGGCGCGCACAGCTGACGCGGGCCCGGTCCGCCGTCGCGGGCCCGCATCGGGTGCTTTCGCCGCCGGGACCGGACGGCACCGGCCGGGGGCGCTGTGCCGGCCCTGGGGTCAGCCGGCCGCCGTCGAGGTCCAGAAGGGCGGGGCGCCGTACGGCGCGGGCCTGAGTTCCTTCAGCCGCGACGGCTGCCGGGGGAGCTCGGTGACGGTGGAGTCCAGTATGCGGGCCTGGAGTTGCCGGAGTTCCGGCGAGGGTTCCAGACCCAGTTCACGCTTGAGGATGCGATAGAGGTTCTGGTACGCCTCCAGGGCCTCGCCCCGGCGGCCGGCCCGGCACAGGGCCGAGATCAGCTCCCCGTGGAACCACTCGTGCAGCGGGTAGTCGTCGACCAGGGTGCGCAGTTCGGGGAGCAGCTCCCGGTGGCGGCCGAGACGGTTCTCGGTCTCCACCCAGAACTCCAGCGCGCGCAGGCGCATTTCCTCGAAGTGGGCGACCCGCGAGGCCAGCACGCTGCCGTGGGGCACATTGCTCAGGATGGGGCCGTGCACCAGCTCCCGGGCGGTGACGAGATGTCTGGAGGCCTGCTCCGGCGAGCCGTTCACGAGCTCCCACTGGGCGCGGCGCACCAGCTTCTCGAAGGCGGCCACGTCGACCTCGTCCTCGCAGACGTCCAGGCGGTAGCCGGGCGCCTCGGTCGCCAGTAACCGGCGGCCGGAGGCGCTGACGCGGGCGTCGTTGAGCATCCGGCGCGCGTGGTAGATGTGCGTCTGCAGGGTGTGGACGGCGCCGGCCGGCGGGTCGGCCCCCCACAGTTCCCGGACGAGCACGTCCGTGGCCACGACCTTACAGCCGTGCAGGGCCAGGACGGCGAGCGTCTGGCAGACCTTCGGCGCCTTGGGAGTGAGCCTTTCGCCGTCGTCGGTGATGATCTCGAACAGGCCGATGAGATTGAACCGCACTACGCACGCTCCTGTTCCAACGCTTGTCACGCCCCGAGGCGGGCGGGTTGTCCTGCCCCGAGGGTAAGGAGTCATCGGTCTAGGACGCCTGTATATGACAAAGAGAGAGTCAAGTTACCGGATAGTAGTCCGGTATTGGTTCTCAAATGTCGCATCCGGTGGCCGATGGACTGCGAAGGGTGCGGTCGTGGTGGGAGCGACGCGGCCGGTGGAAGGGCGGCGCACGGGACGCGCCGGGGGAGGGAAAAGCGGACGACGGGTACGCGGCCCCCTCACACCCTCTCCTGGTGCGAGGCGTTCAGGCCCGCGTCGCGGGGGCGAGTTGGCGTTTCGCCGGTACGGGCGCGGCCCGGGAGGCGTGACGCCGCGACGGGCGCCCGCCCCGCCCCCTGAAAGAGGATGCCGATCCGGTTTCCGGTCGGCAGGGAGGCGTGGTGGGGGTACGGCGGTATGACGGGGGCTCAGGCGGGTGCGTCGAGCGGCTCGGCGACGGCTTCGGTGGGAGGCCCTCCGTCGGCCGGCCGGTGCGTGGGCGGCGTCCGCGGCGACGGTGAGGTCGCGCTCGGTGGTTCGGTCGCCGCGCCCGGCCCGGCCGGTCCGTCGGCCCCGCCGCAGGCGTCGGCGCGAGCGTCGGCGCGGGCGGGGCAAATCGTTTTCCACCGGGCCGGGGGCGTGGCGGTTCCGCACCGGCCGGGAGGGCGGGCAGCGGTGCTTACGACGGGGTGGCGGGCCGGTGGGGCGTGCGCGGCCGGGCCGCGCCGGGCGGATGCTCCTCCGCCCGGCCGAGCCTGGTGGTGGCCCGTAGCGCCGCCGACCGGGCGAGCCCCACGTTCAACGCCCGGACGATGAGGCCCGCGTTGGGGGTGTCGGCGAGGTCGTCGCCGTCCGGTCCGTCCTCGTCAGGCATGGCCCGGTTCCCCGGTGCGCTCCCCACCCCGGGTCCCGGTCTCCAGGAACGCGCTGCCGAAGAAGAGCAGGCCCGATCCGCCGGTACGGGTCTTGGTGTCGGCGACCCTTCCGAGGAACAGTGTGTGGTCACCCGAGTCGTGACTTGCCGTCAGTTCGCATTCCAGCCACGCCAGCGCGCCGTGCAGGAGCGGGGCCTGGCTGAACTCACCCAGGTCCCAGTCGAGACCGTCGAACTGCTCCGGCCCCAAGGGGCGCCGCTTGTCGGCGAAGTAGCGGGCGAGTTGTTCCTGCCCAGCCTCCAGGACCGAGATCCCGAAGCGCCGTTGGGACGTGAGCGCCTTGTGCATGACCGCGTCCCGCGCCACACAGCACAGGACCGTCGGCGGATCGAGGGAAACCGAGGTGAACGCGTTGGCGGTCATACCGTGGATGTCCTCGCCGCCGACGCTCAGCACGATGACACCCGTCGCGAAACACGCCATCGCGTCTCGCAGGGAGGAGGAGGCCAGGGGAGTGCGGTCGGTGGATTTCACGACGGACGCCGGATTCATGCCAAACCCTTCGTCGGACTCATGAGGCGAACATAGGCCGCTGCGTACCACGGTCACTCATTCACGGGTAACCGGATGATCAGCGGCCTCGTCCGCCGGCCCGCTGCACGTGTTTGGCACGCGCCGCGGGCAACGGCAGGCTCATGGACCGCTCGGTGGCGATCCGCTCGGGGGAGCCCAGGGTCACGGTGGTGGCGTGACCCAGGCCGCCGCTCCAGGCGGGGCGCCGCAGCAGCAGTTCGGGCCGGACGGTGGCGACCACGAACAGCGGCACCGGCGCGGCGTCCCCGACCAGCCCGGCGACGGCGTCGATCGCGGCGTCCCCGGCCCGGTGCAGGTCGTCGACGCACAGCACCAGGGGCTCGCTCCCCGCCGCCCGGTGGAAGAACTCCCGCCAGGCGGCCATGACCTCGTCGGCGGGCGCGGGCGCGAGGGCGGGGTCGACCAGGGGCAGCAGCCGGGACAGGAGCCATCGCGCGCTCCGTCCGGAGCGGACCAGCGTCTCGGTCCGCCGGGTCACCGCGGCGCGCGCGGCGGGGGCGTCGTCGCCGGGGCGGACGCCGCAGTACAAGGAGAGCAACCGCGCCTGCACATGCGACGGGCCGGCGTCCGCGTCCGCGGCGGTGGTCAGCACCCGCACCGGCGCCGGCTGGGCCGCCATGCGGCGGGCGAACTCCCCGAGCAGCCGGCTCTTCCCGGCCCCGGCGTCACCGACCACCGTGACCAGATGGGGCACCGAACGGTGCCGGGTGCGCTGGGCCAGGGCGCACAGGACATCCGCCTCGGACGACTGGTCCGCCGCCGGCACGCCGCCCCCGCGGGCCAGCACCTGGCGCGTGCCGATGGCCTGCCAGGGGGCCGCCGTGCTGCCCGACGGGCGGTACGCGACGGTGTCCTCGGTGACCCGGCGGACGGCGTCGCTGACCCGCACCTCACCGGCGGGCACGTCGAAGAGCATCGGCTGGGACTCGTCGAGGACGGTGCCGATGACGATCGGCACATCGCCCTTCGCGGAGGGGCGCAGCAGCACCTCCCCGGTGTCGACGTAGGCGTGCACCGTCAGGCCGGCCGCCGCCGCGCCGGCCGAGGCGGTGCGGGCCCCGAGGGTGACACGTACGGCCAGAGCGGCGGACACCGCCTGACGGACGTGGTCCTCGTCGGCGGAGGAGCCGATGCCGAAGAGGGCCAGGGAGACCGACCCCAGCGACGCCGTCACGGTGCCGCCGAACCGTTCGATCTGTTCGCCGACCACCCAGGCCGCCTCGTCCAGGAGGTCTTCCAGGCCCTCGCCGGACACATCGCCCGGCGGGGGCACGAACTGGGTCCGCAGCGCGACCACGCTCACCCACCGGCGTTCGGCACCCCGGTCCGCCGTCGCGCCCGTAGAACGGCCCCGCGGGTTCCGCGGGGCCGGACCGGCGGCGGGACGGGCCGCCCGTAACCCGTTCCCCGCGGCCGCCGGCGCGGACACCGCGACGGTTCCCCGGGGCTGGTCGCCTGTCAGGCCGACGACCGGGCCGGGACCGGCGTGCCGCGGGGACAACGTCGGGTCCTGGGTGAGGATCGCCTGCTGCAACCGTTGCAGGGACCGGCTCGGGACCAGCCCCAGGTCCTCGACCAGCAGGTTCCGCACACGGCTGTAGGTGCTCAGGGCGTCCGCCTGCCGGCCGCACCGGTAAAGCGCCAGCATCAGCTGGCCGCACAGCCGCTCCCGCAGCGGTTCGGCCCGCACCGTCGCCTCCAGCTCCGCGAGCACGGTGTGGTGCCGGCCGAGGGCCAGCTGTGTGTCGAAGTAGTCCTCCAGCACGTCGAGCCGGGAGTTCTGCACCGCGACCAGCTCGGGCCACTCGAAGCCGACCTCCACCAGGTCGGCGAGGGCGGGGCCGCGCCACAGCGCCAGGGCGTCGCGCAGCAGTTCCGCGGCCTCCTCCGGGGCGCCCTGCGCCTTCTTCTCCCGCGCCTGGGCCACCCACTTCTGGAACAGATGCAGGTCGATCCGTTCCGGGGCCACCTCCAGCATGTAGCCGGGCGACCTGGTCAACAGTCGCGCGGCTCCCGGTGAGCCGTCGGAGGCGGAGGCGAGGACGCCGCGCAGCGCGTACACGGCGTTCTGCAGGATCTTCCGCGCGGTCCGGGGCGCCTCGTCCTCGCCCCAGAGCGCGTTCAGCAGTCGGCTGGCGGCCACCGTACGGTTGGCCTGGAGCAGCAGGAAGCCGAGCATCGCCCGCCGCTGACTGCCGCCCAGCCCGACCTGTTTGCCGTCGTGTATGACCTCCATCGGACCAAGAACCCGAAACTCCATCGGTTCCCCCATGTCAGTGTGCGCCTGATGGCGCTGAGCCTGGACGACAAGTCGTCCCCGTACCGGCCACCATCCTGCGGTGGTCCAGTCCAAGCGCACACAAACCTCGGCCAAAGCGCCCCAGGACGGGGCGCTCTGCGGCTTCCCTGCCGGGAACGGAGGAACATTTCCCGTCCGGAGCGGGCGGAGGGCGACGGCCGGGCCTGTGGCGCCAGGGCCTTCCGTGCCGCCGCCTTCCGTGCCGCCGCCTTTCGCGCCGCCGCCTTCCCCGTCGTCGCCTTCCGTGCCGCCACCCGCGGACCCACCCCCCGGCGGCAGCCCTGCCGAAGGGCCGGGACAGGGTTCAGGACGTCGCGGGGCCGCCCCCCAGGAAACGCTGTCCGTCCTCGGCGCGCAGGACGGAGCACACCCCGCGCAAGGCCGTCCGGAGCTGGTCGATGCCGTCGTCGGTGAGCCGGACGGACGGTTCGAGGCGGAGGGTGTTCACGGCGCTGCCGGTCGGGAAGAGCCGGACGGCGTGCTCCCGCAGCAGGTACCCGGCGACGGCGTAGCCGAGGAAACCGGAGCGCGCCAGGTCCCGGACGGCCGGCGCTCCGGCATCGGACCGGTCGTGGAACTCCACGCCCAGCATCAGCCCCCTGCCCCGCACGTCCTTGATCACATCGGGGAACTCGGCCCGCACCGCTTCCAGCGCGGCCAGGAGCCCGCGGCCCAGCTCCCCGGCCCGCCGGTACAGGGCGCCGCCGTCCGCCTCCAGCAGTTCGAGGACCTTCAGGGCGATGAGGCTGGAGAACCCGTCCTTGGCGAAGGTCGAGCTGTGCACCAGCTCGAACTCCTTGTGGTAATGCGATTCCCGGATCAGGGCGACGGAGGTCTTCGCCACTCCGCCCCCCAGACTCTTGGCGAGGGTGTAGTAGTCGCCGCGCAGCCCGGCGGCCGGGGCGGCGAGGAAGGAGCCGGTGCGGCCCATGCCGCTCTGGATCTCGTCCACGATGACCGGGCAGCCGATGGCGTCGCAGGTCCGCCGCACCTCCCGGGCGAACTCCGGCGGCACTTCGTGGATGCCGCCCTCGCCCTGGACCGGTTCGAGCACGAAGGCGCAGAAGACCGGGAAGTCCCGGTCGACCACGGTGACGGACCCGTCCACGACCACGACGTCGTACAGCACCGCCCGCTCGGCGTCGACCGTCTTCCGGATCGCCTCCGGCTGGTCGAGGGGGATGAAACGCGCCTGCGCGGCCAGCGACCTGAAGGGGGCCCGGAAAGCCTCGTTGTGGGTGAGCTGCACACTGCCCATCAGCTTCCCGTGGAACGCGCCCTCGGGGGCGAGGAACAGCGGCGGCGCCGACAGCCGGTGCGCGTTGTGGCGCTCGATGCCCGCCACCAGGGCGTCGAACCCCGCCTCGGGGTCCTGAGGCCGCTCCCGGACACCGGCCCGGTCGAAGGCGCCGTCCGCCACGACGGCCCGCCCGGCCCGCACCAGGGCGCGTGCCGCCTCCACGTTCGCCGCGATCCCGCCGGTCAGGGCCGCCACCCGGAGCGTGCGGTCGAGCTCGGCGTGCTTGACCGCCGCCTCGACCGCCTCCGCGCCGCTGTTGGCGAATATCGCGAAGTACCGTTCGTCGTCCCCGTGCTCCCGCCGCAGTATCTCGTTCAGCGCGGCGGCGAGCCTGTCGGCGTGGGACGCCCGGGAGAACTGGGCATGGATCGGCAGCTGCTTGTCGAGCAGTTTCCGCGCGTAGGCGACGATCTCCGGATCGTTGTGCCCGAGGAGGACGGAACCGAATCCGCCGACGAAGTCCAGCACCGGGACTTCCCGGCCGTTGTCGTCGAGCCGGAAAAGGTGGTTTCCCGCCGCCCGCACATACTCGACGTCAAGGCTGACCGTCTTCAATATTTCGGCCAGATGAGGTTCCGCAAGGCCGGTTTCCGGTGCTCCAGGGTTCATGTGGCCCTCGCTGTATTCGGTTTCGGTGCGCCGCCGGCGCGAATCGGAAACAGGGTAGGCGTGTTCTCTCATCGCGGGTTAATCAGCGGGTAACGGCCCGGCCATCGATTCCGCGGAACGGGGATTGTCGGTTGATGACTGCACATTGACCCCGCCTGTCCCGGGCGCCGCTAGCATCGCCGGCAGCACCAATTCAACGTTCTTGTCGGGGCTCTGCGGAAAGCTGAGCGGGATCGAAATTCTTCGCCCGCTGGGGCGGCTAGGAAAGGGCGGACGAGCGGTGACGGCACCTGAGCGGGCTGAGTCAGCGACGTCGTACGAGAAAATGGACCGGGCAGTCGCCGTCATCGGAATGTCCTGCCGGCTGCCGATGGCCGACGGCCCCGCGGAATTCTGGGAACTGCTGCGGGACGGCCGGAGCGCCGTCACCCGGCCACCGGCCGGCCGGTGGGACGCGGCGACACCCGGCGACGGGGACGGGGACGGGGACGACGACGGGGACGCCACCGGACCACGGCCCGGCGAACCGCCGTACCAGGGCGGCTTCATCGACGGCGTCGGCGACTTCGACGCGGCCTTCTTCGGCATCTCGCCGCGCGAGGCCGCGGCCATGGACCCGCAGCAGCGACTCGTCCTCGAACTCGCCTGGGAGGCGCTGGAGGACGCGCGGATCGTCCCGGCCACCCTGCGCGGCAGCCGCACCGCCGTCTTCGTGGGCACGCTGCGCGACGACTACACCAGCCTGCTCTACCAGCACGGCACCGACGCGATCACCCAGCACACGATGGCCGGGGTGAACCGGGGCGTCATCGCGAACCGGGTCTCGTACCACCTCGGTCTGCACGGGCCCAGCCTGACCGTGGACTCCGCCCAGTCGTCGTCCCTCGTCGCGGTGCACCTGGCCTGTGAGAGCCTGCGCAGCGGCGAGTCCTCGCTGGCGCTCGCGGCCGGCGTCAACCTGAACATCCTCGCCGAACACGCGGTCACCCAGGAGCGGTTCGGCGGCCTGTCCCCGGACGGCCGCAGCCACACCTTCGACGCCCGCGCCAACGGCTTCGTCCCCGGCGAGGGCGGCGGCGTCCTGGTGCTCAAGCCCCTGGCCGCCGCGCTCGCCGACGGTGACACCGTCCACGGTGTGATCCGGGGCAGCGCCGTGAACAACGACGGCACCACACCCGGACTGACGGTGCCCAGCGAGCAGGCCCAGGCACAGGTGCTGCGCGAGGCGTACCGCCGGGCCGGGGTCCGGCCCGGCGAGGTGCAGTACGTCGAGCTGCACGGAACCGGCACGCCGGTCGGCGACCCCATCGAGGCCGCCGCGCTCGGTGCGGTGCTCGGCACCGGGCGCGACGCCGGCGAGCCGCTGCGGGTCGGTTCGGTGAAGACCAACATCGGGCACCTGGAAGGTGCCGCCGGCATCGCCGGACTGCTCAAGGTGCTCCTGAGCCTGCGTCACCGCAGGCTGCCCGCCAGCCTGAACTTCGAGACCCCCAACCCCCGTATCCCCCTGGCCCGGCTGGGACTGTCCGTGCAGGCGGAACCCGGCGACTGGCCGCGGCCGGACCGGCCGCTGGTCGCCGGGGTCAGCTCGTTCGGCATGGGCGGCACCAACTGCCACGTGGTGGTGTCCGAGGCGCCCGCGCCCACCGGCCGCCCGGAGGACCGGCCCGCGTCCCGCCCGGCCTCCGAAGGCCCCGCCGGGCCGCTGCCGTGGGTGCTGTCCGCCCGCGACCCGCGGGCGCTGCGCGCCCAGGCCGGCCGCCTGCACGAGCTGTGGACCGGCGATCGCGGACCCGGTGACTACGGACCCGGCGACCGAGGCCCCGGTGACCGCGGACCCGGCGCCGCGGACATCGGCTGGTCCACGATCACCACCCGCACCGTCTTCGAGCACCGCGCGGTGCTGCTCGCCGGCCCCGGGGAACTGTCCGCGGGGCTCACCGCCCTCGCCTCGGGCGACCCGGCGCCCACAGTGGTGACCGGCACGGCCCGGCCCGGCCCGCTGGCCTTCCTCTTCACCGGCCAGGGGGCCCAGCGGGCGGGCATGGGAGCCGGACTGTACGCGCGTTTCCCCGTGTTCGCCGAGGCCTTCGACGAGGTGTGCGCACGGCTCGACCCCCTGCTGGAACGGCCGCTGCGCGAGGTGGTCTTCTCCGGGGAGGGACTGGACCGTACCGGATGGACCCAGCCCGCGCTGTTCGCCCTGGAAGTCGCGCTGTACCGGCTGGCGGAGTCCTGGGGCGTGCGGCCCGGCCTGCTGGCGGGCCACTCGGTCGGCGAGGTGGCCGCCGCCCACGTGGCCGGGGTCCTCTCGCTCCAGGACGCGGCCCGGCTGGTGGCGGCCCGCGGACGGCTCATGCAGGAACTGCCCGAGGGCGGGGCGATGACCGCCGTGCGGGCGAGCGAGAAGGACGTGCTGCCGCTGCTCGCCGGGCACGCCGGCCACGTCGGGATCGCCGCGGTCAACGGGCCGCGGGCGACCGTGGTCTCCGGCACCGGGGAACACGTCCTCGCGGTGACGGCCGAGGCCGTGGCGCGCGGCTGGAAGACCAAGCGGCTGACGGTCAGCCACGCCTTCCACTCGCCGCTGATGGAACCGATGCTGGACGAGTTCCGGCGCGTGGCCGAGACGCTGTCCTTCGCCGAGCCGCGCATCCCGGCCGTGTCCACGGTGACCGGCCGCGAGGTCGGCGCGGGGGAGTGGAGCTCCCCGGAGTACTGGGTGGAGCAGGTGCGCCGCCCGGTCAGGTTCCTGGACGCCGTACGCACCATGGAGGCCGCCGGAGCGGGCACCTTCCTGGAACTGGGACCGGACGGCGTGTGCTCCGCCCTGGCCGCCGAATCCGTCCTCGACCCGGAGTCGGCCGGCGCGTTCGCGACGCTGCGCCGCGGGCGCCCGGAACCCGAGTCGTTCCTGACGGCACTCGCCGCCGTCTTCGTACGCGGGGCGGACGTCGACTGGACCGTGGCCTACGAGGGCACCGGCGCCCGGCACACCGCGCTGCCCACCTATCCGTTCCAGCGGGAGACGTACTGGATCGACGGCGCCCTGCGCGCCTCGGCGGCGCACGGGCCCACGGCCCGGCCCGGACCCCGCCCCGGCCGTGAGGCGCAGCGGCCCGGGGCGGAGCGCGACGGATTCGCCGGCCGGCTCGCGAAGCTGCCGGCCGGCCAGCGCCCGCGCGCGGTGACCGAGCTGGTGGCCACGCACACCGCGGCCGTCCTGGACTACGCGCCGGGCCGGGCCGTCGACCTCCGGGCGGCCTTCGCGGACCTGGGCTTCGACTCCCTGATGGCGGTGGAACTGCGCGACGCGCTCGCCCACGCCACCGGCCTGCCGCTGCCCAGCGGCCTGCTGTTCGCCCACCCCACGCCGGGCGCGCTCGCCGCCCACCTGCTCACCGAGCTGACCGGTGCGGCCGGCGACGACGCGGCGGACACCCCCGAAGCCGGGGCCGACCCCGGCGAACCGATCGCGATCGTCGGTATGGCCTGCCGGTTCCCGGGCGGCGTGGACACCCCCGAGGCCCTGTGGCGGCTGGTCGACGAGGGCGGCGACGCCATCTCCGCGTTCCCCGGAAACCGGGGCTGGGACGCCGATCTGCACGACCCGGGCCGGCCCGGCGGCGGCCGGAGCTCGGTCGGCTCGGGCGGATTCCTGCACGACGCGGGCGCCTTCGACGCCGCCTTCTTCGGTATCTCGCCGCGCGAGGCGCTGGCGATGGACCCCCAGCAGCGGCTGCTGCTGGAGACCGCCTGGGAGGCCGCGGAGAGGGCGGGCATCGACCCGGTGTCCCTGCGGGGCAGCCGGACCGGCGTCTTCGTCGGCGGCACCGCCCTCGAATACGGGCCGCGCATGCACGAGGCGTCCGACGGCGTCGAGGGACACGTGCTCACCGGCACCACCCCCAGCGTCATGTCCGGGCGCATCGCCTACCAGCTCGGACTGATCGGCCCGGCGCTGACCGTCGACACCGCCTGCTCGTCGTCGCTGGTGGCGCTGCACATGGCGGTGCGCTCGCTGCGGTCGGGCGAGACCAGCCTCGCGTTCGCCGGCGGCGTCACCGTGATGGCGTCACCCGGCATGTTCGTCGAGTTCTCCCGGCAGCACGGGCTCGCCGCCGACGGCCGGAGCAAGTCGTTCGCCGCCTCGGCCGACGGCACCTCCTGGGCCGAGGGCGTCGGACTGCTCCTGGTGGAGCGCCTCTCGGACGCGCGCCGCAACGGGCACGAGGTGCTCGCGGTGATCCGCGGCAGCGCCGTCAACCAGGACGGCGCCTCCAACGGCCTGACCGCGCCGAACGGAACGTCCCAGCAGCAGGTGATCCGACAGGCCCTCAAGGACGCGGGCCTGACGGCCGGCGAGGTCGACGCGGTCGAGGCGCACGGCACCGGCACCCGGCTCGGCGACCCGATCGAGGCCGAGGCGATCCTCGCCACGTACGGCCGTGACCGCGACGGCCGGGAGCCGGTCTACCTGGGGTCGCTGAAGTCGAACATCGGCCACGCGCAGGCCGCGGCCGGCGTCGGCGGCGTCATCAAGATGGTCCAGGCCATGCGGCACGGAACGCTGCCGAAGACCCTGCACGTCGACGAGCCCACCCCGCACGTCGACTGGTCCTCGGGCGCGGTGGAACTGCTCACCGACCGGCGCCCCTGGCCCCGCACCGGCCGGGCACGGCGCGCTGCCGTGTCCTCCTTCGGCATCAGCGGCACCAACGCGCACGTCGTCGTCGAGCAGGCCGAGGCCGCCGCGCCCCCGCGGCCGGCCGGGCCGCCGGACCACACCGGATCCGCCGGCGCGCCGACCGCCGCACCGGTGCCCTGGGTGATCTCCGCCAGGGACGACAAGGCGCTGCGGGCCCAGGCCGCACGGCTGCGGGACCACATCGCCGCACTGCCCGAGGTCCCCGTCGCCGGCGTCGGCCGGGCGCTCGCCGCCCGCACCCGCTTCGAACGGCGCGCCGCCGTGCTCGGCCGCGACACCGCCGGCCTCCTCGCCGGTCTCGACGCGCTCAGCCGCGGCGCCCGGGACCCGAACGTGGTGGAGGGCGACGCGGGCCGCGCCGCGCTGACCGCGTTCCTGTTCACCGGCCAGGGCGCCCAGCGCGTCGGCATGGGCCGGGAGCTGTACCGCGCGCACCCGGTGTTCAGGGCCGCCCTGGACGCCGTGGCCGCCGCGGCCGACCCCTACCTGGAACGCCCGCTGCTGCGCGTGATGTTCGCCGAGGACGGCACGGAGGACGCCGGCCTGCTGCACCGCACGACGTACACCCAGCCCGCGCTGTTCGCCGTGGAGGTGGCGCTGTACCGCCTGGCGGAGCACCACGGACTGGTCCCCGACCGGCTGGCCGGCCACTCGGTCGGAGAGCTGGCCGCCGCGCATGCCGCCGGGGTGCTCTCCCTCCAGGACGCCGTCGCGCTGGTCGCCGCCCGGGGCCGGCTGATGCAGTCCGCGCCCCCGGGCGGAGCCATGATCGCGGTCGAGGCGGAGGAGGCCGAGGTGGCGGCCGACCTGGCCGGCCTTGAGGACGCCGTCGCCGTCGCCGCGGTCAACGGGCCCACCGCGCTGGTGATCTCCGGGGACGAGACCGTGGCCGAGCGGCTCGCGGACCGGTGGCGCGCGCGAGGGCGCAAGACCCGGCGGCTGCGGGTGAGCCACGCCTTCCACTCCCCGCACATGGACGGCGTCACGGAGGAGTTCCGGGCCGTCGCCGCCGGACTCGACTTCCGGCCGCCCGCGATCCCGATCGTCTCGACCGTCACCGGCGCGCTCGCCGGGACCGAAGAACTGACCTCGCCCGACTACTGGGTGCGCCAGATCCGCGGCACCGTCCGGTTCCTCGACGCCGTACGGACCCTGGAGGCCGACGGGGTCACCCGGTTCGTGGAGATCGGCCCCGACGCCGTACTCACCGCCCTGGCGGACACCTGCTTCACCACCGGGACCTCGCTGGCCGTCCCCCTGCTGCGCGCCGGCCGCGACGAGACCGCCACCCTCACCGCCGGCCTCACCACCGCCCACGTCCACGGCGCCGGCCTCGACCTCACGTCCTTCTTCCCCGAGGCGGCCCGGGTCCCCCTGCCCACCTACGCCTTCCAGCGGGAGCACTACTGGCTCGTGCCCCGGGGACGTACGGACGCCACCAGCCTCGGCCTGACCCCCTCCGGCCACCCGCTGTTCACGGCCACCGTCGAACTCGCCGACCGCGGCGAGCTGCTGTTCACCGGCCGGCTCTCGCTGAGCGAGCACCCCTGGCTGGCCGACCACACCATCGACGGCAGCGTCCTGCTGCCCGCGACCGCCTTCGTCGAACTGGCCACGGCGGCGGGCGAACAGGCGGGCACGGCACGCGTGGACGACCTCACCCTGGAGTCCCCGCTGGTGCTGCGGGACCACTGCGCCACCCAGGTCCAGATCGCCCTCGGCGCACCGGACACCACCGGCGCGCGCCCCTTCACCATCCACTCCCGCCCGGACTCCGGCACCAGCGGGCAGACACCGTGGACCCGGCACGTCTCCGGAACCCTCACCCCGCCGGCCGCGGGCGCGCCCGCCGCCGAGGACCCGGCCGCCTGGCCGCCCGCCGGGGCGGTGCCCCAGCCGCTGACCGACGTCTACCCGCGGCTGGCCGGCCACGGCTACGCCTACGGCCCCGCCTTCCAGGCGCTGCGCGCCGTCTGGCGCGCGGGCGAGGACATCTACGCCGAACTGCGGCTCCCCGAGGAACACCACGAGGCCGCCGCTCTCTTCGCGGTCCACCCCGCGCTGCTCGACGCCGCCCTGCACCCGCTGGTCCTCGACGCCGCCGACGAGAGCGGCGACGCCACACACATCCGGCTGCCCTTCGCCTGGTCCGGGACGACGGTGCACGCCACCGGAGCGACCTCGCTGCGGGCCCGCCTCACCCCGGCCGGACCCGACAGCTTCACCCTCGCCCTGGCCGACCCGGCGGGCCTGCCCGTCGCGACGGTCGAACGGCTGACCCTGCGGCCCGTCCCCAGAGACCGGCTCGCCCGGTCCGCCGCCGACACCGCCGACGCCCTGTTCACCGTCGACTGGCAGGCCGTCGCCGTACCGGAGCAGGCCGGGACACGCCTGGTGGAGGCCACCGGCGAGGAACTGCCCGACCCGGACGGCGCCGACGCCGTCGTCGTGACCTGCGCCCCGGAGGCCGGCCGGGAACTCTCCGCCGAAGCCGCGCACGCCGCCGCGCACCGGGCACTGCGGCGGGTCCAGGACATGCTCCGGGACGACCGGTACGCCCGGACCCCGCTGGTGTTCGTGACCCACGGGGCCGTCGCGGCGCTCCCCGGCGACCCGGTGCCCGGCCTGGCGGCGGCCCCGGTGTGGGGCCTGGTGCGCGCCGCGCAGTCCGAGCACCCCGGCCGGGTGCTCCTCGTCGACCTGGCACCCGGCGACCTCGCGGACGCCCGGGACCTGCTGCCCGCCGCCGTCGCGTGCGGCGAACCACAGCTCGCCGTCCGCCACGGCCGGCTGTACGCGCCGCGGCTGACCCGGACGGCACCCGGGACCGGCCCGGCACCGACCGCGCTCGACCCCGAGGGCACCGTCCTGATCACGGGCGGCACCGGCGGGCTCGGCGCCCTGCTGGCCCGGCATCTCGTGGTCCGCCACGGCATCCGCCATCTGCTGCTGGCCAGCCGCCGGGGACCGGCCGCCCCGGGCGTCGACGCGCTGCGCGGGGAACTGGCCGGACTGGGCGCCGAGGTCACCGTCGCGGCCGTCGACGCGGCCGACCGCACCGCCCTGGCCGCCGTGCTGGCCGGCATCCCCGCCGCGCACCCGCTGACCGCGGTGGTGCACACCGCCGGAGTCCTGGCCGACGGCACCGTGGAGTCCCTCACCGGCGAACAGCTCGACTCCGTCCTACGGCCCAAGATCGACGCCGCCTGGAACCTGCACGAGCTGACCCGGGACGCCCGCCCGGCCGCCTTCGTCCTCTTCTCCTCCCTCTCCGGCATCACCGGCACGGCAGGCCAGGCCAACTACGCGGCGGCCAACACGTATCTGGACGCCCTCGCCGCGCACCGCGAGGCCCAGGGGCTGCCCGCCACCTCGCTGGCCTGGGGACTGTGGAACGGCGACCACGGCATGGGCGGCGCGCTGAGCGAGGCCGACCTCGCCCGGTGGGCGCGGTCGGGTGTCGTACCCCTGACCCCGCGGCACGGCCTGGAACTGTTCGACACCGCGCTCGCGGACGGCGGCACGCTCCTCGTCCCCGCCGCGCTGAACCCGGCGCGGGCCGTCGCCGACGGCACCGAACCGCCCGCTGTGCTGCGCGCCCTCCTGCGGTGGCGGCCGCGCGCCACCGCCGCGGCCACCGCCGGGGACACCGGCTCGTCCTGGGCCCGGCAGACGGCACACCTGCCCGAGGAGGAACGCCGGGAGGCCGTGCTCGGCCTCGTCCGGCGCACGGTCGCGGCCGTGCTCGGACACAGTGACGTCCGGGCCGTCGACCCCGAACGCTCCTTCAAGGAGGCCGGCTTCGACTCGCTGTCCGGCGTGGAACTGCGCAACCAGCTCGCCGCCGCGACCGGCCTGCGGCTCCCCGCCACCGCGGTGTTCGACCACCCGTCACCGGCCGCCCTGGCCGGCTGGCTGGACGGCCGGCTGGCGGGCACGGCCCCGGCCGCCGCCCCGGCACGGTCCGCCGTGGCCGCCGCCGACGAACCGATCGCGATCATCGGCATGGCCTGCCGCTTCCCCGGCGGCGCGGGGAACCCCGGGGAACTGTGGCGGCTCGTCGCCTCCGGCACCGACGCGATCAGCGAGTTCCCGGTGAACCGCGGCTGGGACCTGTCCCGCCTGTACGACCCGGACCCGGCCAGGCCCGGCACCTCCTATGTGCGGCACGGCGGCTTCCTGCACGACGCCGACCGGTTCGACCCGGCCTTCTTCGGCATGTCCCCGCGGGAGGCCGTCGCGACCGACCCCCAGCAGCGGCTGCTGCTCGAAACCGCCTGGGAGACCTTCGAGGACGCGGGGATCCCGCCCGCCTCGCTGCGCGGCACCCGCACCGGCGTCTACACGGGAGCGATGTACGACGATTACGCCTCCCGGCTCGCCGCCACCCCCGAGGAGTTCGAGGGCTTCCTGCTGGCGGGCAACCTGTCCAGCGTGGTGTCCGGCAGGCTGGCGTACACCTACGGGCTGGAAGGCCCGGCGCTGACCGTCGACACCGCGTGCTCCTCCTCGCTGGTGGCCCTGCACCTGGCCGCCAACGCGCTGCGCACCGGCGAGTGCGACCTGGCCCTGGCCGGCGGCGTCACCGTGATGTCGGGCCCGAACACCTTCATCGAGTTCTCCCGGCAGCGCGGTCTGTCCCCCGACGGCCGGTGCCGGTCCTTCGCCGCGGACGCCGCCGGCACCGGCTGGTCCGAAGGCGTCGGCCTGCTCCTGGTCGAGCGGCTGTCGGACGCCCGGCGCAACGGCCACCGGATCCTCGCCGTGCTCCGCGGCTCGGCGGTCAACCAGGACGGCGCCTCCAACGGTCTCACCGCGCCCAACGGCCCCTCCCAGGAGCAGGTGATCCGGCAGGCCCTCGCCAACGCGGGGCTCACCGCGTCCGACGTGGACGCCGTGGAGGCCCACGGCACCGGCACGGCGCTCGGTGACCCCATCGAGGCCCAGGCCCTGCTCGCCACCTACGGCCAGGACCGGCCCGCCGACCGGCCGTTGTACCTGGGCTCCCTCAAGTCCAACATCGGCCACGCGCAGGCGGCGGCCGGCGTCGGCGGCGTCATCAAGATGATCGAGGCCATGCGGCACGCCACCCTGCCGAAGACCCTGCACGTCGACGAGCCCTCCCCGCACGTCGACTGGGAGTCGGGGGCCGTGGAACTGCTCACCGAGGAGCGCCCCTGGACCCGCGTGGACGACCGGCCGCGGCGCGCCGGAGTCTCCTCCTTCGGCATCAGCGGCACCAACGCGCACGTCATCCTGGAAGAGCCCCCCGCCGCCGAGCCCACCGCCGAGCCCGCGGGGGACACCGGCGCCGCGCCGACGCTCCACGACGGGCCCGTACCGTGGATCCTCTCCGGCAAGGACGAGGCGTCGCTGCGTGCCCAGGCGCTGCGGCTGCACCGCCACCTCGCCGCGCACCCCGCGACGCGCCCCGTCGACGTCGGGTTCTCCCTGGCGACCACCCGGTCCCTCCTGGAGCACCGCGCGGCGGTCGTCGCGGACGACCCGGAGGAACTGCTGCGCGGCCTGCGGGCCCTGGCGGAGGGAGAGAGCACACCCGCCGTCGTCCACGCACCCGGCTCCCGGCGGGGCAAGCTCGCCTTCCTGTTCACCGGCCAGGGCAGCCAGCGCCTGGGCATGGGCCGCGAACTGTACGCGCAGTCCCCGGTGTTCGCACGGGCACTCGACGCCGTCTGCGCGCGGCTGGACCACGCGCTGCCCCGGCCCCTGAAGGACGTGCTGTTCGCTTCCCCCGAATCCGAGGAGGCGGCGCTGCTCGACCGGACGGTCTTCGCCCAGGCCGCGCTGTTCGCCGTGGAGGTGGCGCTGTTCCGGCTGCTCGAACACCACGGCGTCACCCCCGACCTCCTGCTCGGCCACTCCATCGGCGAGGTCACGGCCGCACACGTGGCGGGCGTCCTCACCCTGGAGGACGCCTGCGCGCTGGTGGCCGCCCGCGGCCGGCTGATGCAGGCGGCCCGCGCCGGCGGCGCGATGGCAGCCGTGCAGGCGAGTGAGGAGGAGGTACTGCCCACCCTCGCCGGCCACGGTGACGCCCTCGCGATCGCCGGGGTCAACGGCCCCCGGTCGGTCGTGATCTCCGGTGACGAGGACGCGGTGGAAGCCGTCGCCGCCCTCTGGCGGGAGCGGGGACGCAAGACGAAGCGGCTGCCGGTCAGCCACGCGTTCCACTCCCCGCACATGGAGGAGGTCCTCGACGAGTTCCGCGCGGCCGCCTCGCAGGTGGTCTTCCACGCACCGCGCATCCCCCTCGTCTCCAATGTCACCGGGACCCTCGCCACGGCGGAGCAACTGCGGTCGCCGGACTACTGGGCCCGGCACATCCGCTCGGCGGTCCGCTTCCTGGACGGAGTGCGCTGCCTCGCCGGCCAGGGCGTGACCGACTACGTGGAGGTGGGCCCGGACGGCGTCCTGACCGCCCTCGTCCAGGACTGCCTGGACGAGGCCGCCGGCTCGCTCATCCCGGTGCTGCGCTCCGGCCGGCCCGAGTCCCGTACGACCGCCGTCGCGCTGGCGCGGCTGTGCCTGCGGGGCGTGCGGCCGGACTGGTCCGCGCTGTTCTCCGGTGGCCGCCGGGTCGACCTGCCGACGTACGCCTTCCAGCACGCCCGCTACTGGCTCCAGGAGCCGGCCGCGTCCGCCGACGCGGCCGGGCTCGGCCTGGGCCGCACCGGCCACCCCCTGCTCGGCGCCGCCGTGCGGATGGCCGGCCGGGACGCCCTGCTGCTCACCGGCCGGATCTCCCGGGACGCCCAGCCCTGGCTGTGGGACCACGCCGTGCACGGACTGGCCCTGCTGCCCGGCACGGCCTTCGCGGACCTCGCCCTGCGGGCCGCGCGCCAGGCCGACTGCGACCGGGTGGAGGAACTGACCCTGTCGGCGCCGCTGCCCCTGCCGGAACGGGAGGGCGTACAGGTGCAGGCCGTCGTCGGCGAGGCCGACGACGAGGGACGCCGCGGCCTGGAGATCCACGCACGGCCCGACACCGACGACACCCTGCCGTGGGTGCTGCACGCCACCGGCCGGCTGGCCCCGGGCACCGGCCCGCGGCCGGCCCCCGACCCCTCGCCCTGGCCGCCGGCCGGGGCCCGGGAGACGGACCTGGAGGGCGCGTACGACCGGCTGACCGCGCACGGCTACGCCTACGGCCCGGCCTTCCGGGGCCTGCGACGGGCGTGGCACACGGACACCGAGCTGTTCGCCGAGGTCGCCCTCGCCGAGGAACACCACCCGGACGCCACCCGGTTCGTCCTGCACCCCGCGCTGCTCGACGCCGCCCTGCACACCCTGCTGCCGGGCGTGGCCGGCGAGGACCGGACCGCGGTCCTGCCCTTCGTCTGGTCCGGTGTGGCCGTGTGGGCGTCGGGCGCCACGGCACTGCGGGTCCGGCTCACCCTGACCGGCACCGACACGGCCTCGCTGACCGTCACCGACACGGCGGGGGAGCCCGTCGCCTCGGTGGCCGAGCTGGCGCTGCGACCGCTGTCCGCCGAGTCCCTGCACGCGGCGGCCCGCGCCCACCACGACGGACTGCTCGCCGTGGAGTGGACCCCGGCCGCCCCGGCCACGCCCCCGGAGCGCCGGACCTGGGCGGTCATCGGCGGGGACGGCCCGGAGTTCGACGGGCTGGCCACCCATCCGGACCTGACAGCACTCACCGCCGCCGTGGACGCCGGAGCGCCGGTACCCGACGTGGTCCTGCTGCCGCTGCGGTCCGCCCCCGGGGAGGCGGACGAGCCCCTGCCCGGCCGGGTGCACACCGCGACCCGGCGGACGCTGGAACTCCTCCAGGCGTGGCTGGCCGAGGAACGCCTCGCCGGCTCCCGGCTCGTCGTGGTCACCCGCGGCGCGGTCGCCGCGGGCCCCGAGGACGTCACCGACCTGGCCCACGCCGCGCTCTGGGGCCTGCTGCGCACCGCGCACAGCGAGCACACCGGCCGGTTCGCCCTGCTCGACCTGGACGACGCCCCGGCCTCCGCCGAGACGCTGGCCGGCGCCGTGGCGACGGGCGAGCCGCAGGCCGCCGTCCGCGCCGGCACCCTCCTGGTGCCGAGGTTCGTCCGCGCCCACCCCGACCAGGGCGCCGCGGAGCACGCCCCCGACCTGTCCGGCGGCACGGTGCTGATCACCGGTGCCACCGGCGCCCTGGGCAAGGTCCTCGCCCGGCACCTGGTCGTCCGGCACGGCGCGCGCCGTCTGCTGCTGCTCAGCCGGCGCGGCGCGGACGCCCCCGGAGCGGCGGAACTCCGCGACGAACTGGCCGCCCTGGGCGCCGAGGCCGACTTCGCGGCCTGTGACGCGGCCGACCGCGAGGCGCTGTCCTCCGTACTGGACACCATCGGCGCCGAGCACCCGCTGACGGCGGTCGTGCACACCGCCGGCATCGTGGACGACGGGCTGCTCACCGGGCTGACCCCGGACCGTCTGGAGGCCGTGCTGCGGCCCAAGGTCGACGCCGCCTGGCACCTGCACGAACTGACCCGCGACCTGGACCTGACCGCGTTCGTGCTCTACTCCTCCGTCGCCGGACTCCTCGGCACCGCCGGACAGGCCAACTACGCGGCGGCCAACACCTTCCTGGACGCCCTCGCACAGCACCGCCGGGCCCGGAACCTGGCCGGGGTCTCGCTGGCCTGGGGCCTGTGGGAAGGCGACGGCATGGGCGGTTCCCTGAGCGACGCCGACCTGCGCCGCCTGGCCCGCAGCGGCCTGCGGGCCCTGCCCGCCGGCACGGCGATGGACCTCTACGACACCGCCCCCGCCACCGGCCGGGCCGTCCTGGCGGTCACCGGCCTGGACCTGACGACCCTGCGGACCCAGGAGGCGGAGCCGCCCGTCCTGTTCCGCGGCCTGGTGCACCGGCCCGCCCCGCGCGCCGCGGCGACGGCCGACGCCGGACGGTCCGGTCCCGCGCTCGCCGAGCGCCTCGCCCCCCTGCCCGGGCCCGAACAGGACCGGCTGCTGGTCGACCTGGTCCGCACCGAGGTGGCCGGGGTCCTCGGCCACGCCGACCGTGGTGCGGTCGGCGCCGACCGGGCCTTCCAGGACCTGGGCTTCGACTCGCTGACGGCGGTCGAGCTGCGCAACCGGCTCGGCAACGCCACCGGCCTGCGCCTGCCGACGACGCTGGTCTTCGACCACCCGACCCCGGCCGCGCTGGCGTCCTTCCTGCGCCCGCTGCTCGTGGCGGACGCGGAGCCGGCCGGTGCCGCGCTCGGCGGCCTCGACCGGCTGGAGGACTTCATCCGCTCGGCCGGAGCGGACCAGGACGCGCGGCACCGGATCCGCACCCGCCTGCGTGAGCTGCTGGATCTCACCGACACGGCGGACCGGGGGGAGCAGGAGGACAGCGGAAAGCCCGGCCATGACGACCTCGATTCCGCGTCCGACGAGGACCTGTTCGCCCTCGTGGACGGACTCGACTGACCGCGTGCCGCGGCCCGCGCGCCGGGCGGCACCCCGCACACATGCTCATTCGACTGGGGAGTTGACGACCAGGTGGCTGACGAGAAGGAACTTCGCGACTACCTCAAGCGGGCCATCGCCGACGCGCGGGACGCCCGCCGGAAGCTGCGCGAGGTGCAGGACAAGGCACAGGAGCCGATCGCGATCGTGGGCATGGCCTGCCGGTACCCGGGCGGGGTCGCCTCCCCCGGGGACCTGTGGCGGCTGGTGGCCGACGAGACCGACGCCGTCTCCGGCTTCCCCGCCAACCGCGGCTGGGACCTGGAGAAGCTGTTCGACCCCGACCCCGAGCGGGTGGGCACCTCGTACGTGCGCGAGGGCGGGTTCCTGCACGACGCGGACCAGTTCGACCCCGAGTTCTTCGGACTGTCCCCGCGTGAGGCCCTGGCCGCCGACCCGCAGCAGCGCATGCTCCTGGAGACGACGTGGGAGGCGCTGGAACGGGCGGCGATCGACCCGGTGTCGTTGCGGGGCAGCAGGACCGGCGTCTTCGCCGGACTGATGTACACCGACTACGGCGCCCGGCCGCAGCTGCCCGTGGAGGGCTTCGAGGGCTACCTCTACAGCGGCAGCGCGGGCAGCATCGCCGCGGGACGCATCGCCTACACCTTCGGGTTCGAGGGCCCCACGGTGGCGGTCGACACCGCGTGCTCCTCCTCCCTCGTGGCGCTGCACCTCGCGGTCAACGCGCTGCGCGCCGGGGAGTGCGACCTGGCCCTGGCCGGCGGCGCCGCGGTGATGTCGACGCCGGTGGCCTTCACCGAGTTCTCGCGGCTGCGCGGGCTGGCGCCGGACGGACGGGTCAAGCCGTTCTCGGCGGCGGCGGACGGGACCGCGTGGTCGGAGGGTGTGGGGCTGCTGCTGGTGGAGCGTCTGTCGGACGCGGAGCGCAACGGACATCGGGTGCTGGCGGTGATCCGGGGTTCGGCGGTCAATCAGGACGGTGCGTCCAACGGGCTGACGGCGCCCAACGGTCCGGCGCAGGAGCGGGTGATCCGGCAGGCCCTGGCCAACGCGGGTCTGACCGCCGCCGACGTGGACGCCGTCGAGGCGCACGGCACCGGAACCCGCCTGGGCGACCCCATCGAGGCCCAGGCCCTCATCGCCACCTACGGCCAGGACCGCCCCGACGGCCGCCCCCTCCACCTCGGCTCCCTGAAGTCCAACATCGGACACACCCAGGCCGCCGCGGGCGTCGGCGGAGTCATCAAGATGGTGCAGGCCATGCGCCACGGCGTACTGCCGCGCACCCTGCACATCGACGAGCCCACCCCGTTCGTGGACTGGGATTCGGGCGCGGTCCGCCTCCTGACCGAGGCCACCGACTGGCCCCGCAAGGACGACGGCGGCCCCCGGCGCGCGGCCGTCTCCGCCTTCGGCATGGGCGGTACGAACGCGCACGTCATCCTGGAGCAGGCACCCGAGCCCGCCATCGATGCCGACGGTGAGGACGAGGGCGCCGGTGAGGGTGCCGTCGTGCCGCCGTGTCTGCCGTGGTTGCTGTCGGCCAAGTCCTCCAAGGCTTTGGCGGCCCAGGCCCGGCGGCTGCTGGAGCACATCGAGGGGCTCGGCCCGGACGCCGTCCCGGTCGACCTGGCGTACTCGCTGGCGGTGACCCGTAGCGCGCTGGAGCACCGTGCCGTGCTGGTCGCCCCGGCCGACGCCCACCCCCGCGAACAGCTCCGGGCCCTCGCCGACGGCACCCCCGCACCCGACACCGTCACCGGCACGGCCGGCGAGCCGTCCAGGACGGCGTTCCTCTTCCCGGGCCAGGGCTCGCAGTGGACGGGCATGGCCGTGGCCCTGATGGACACGTCACCGGTGTTCGCCGCCCGGATCGCCGAGTGCGGCCGGGCCTTCGCCCCCTACGTCGACTGGTCCCTGGAGGACGTCCTCCGCCAGGCCGACGACGCTCCTTCGCCGGACCGGGTGGACGTCGTCCAGCCGGTGCTGTTCGCGGTGATGGTGGCGCTGGCCGAGCTGTGGCGGGCCCACGGCGTGCGGCCGTCGGCCGTCGTCGGGCACTCCCAGGGCGAGATCGCCGCCGCGTACGTGGCGGGCATCCTCTCCCTGGACGACGCCGCCCGCGTGGTGACGCTGCGCAGTCAGGCCATCGGCCGGGTCCTGGCGGGCCTCGGCGGCATGGTGTCCGTCGCGCTCCCCGTCGAGCAGGTGCGCGAGCGCATCGCCCCGTGGCAGGACCGCATCCAGATCGCCGCCGTCAACGGCCCCTCCTCCGTGGTCGTGGCCGGCGAGGTCGGCCCCCTGGAGGAACTGCTCGCCGCCTGCAAGGCCGACCGGGTCCGGGCGCGCGCCGTCCCGGTGGACTACGCCTCCCACTCCAAGTACGTGGAACTGCTGGAGGAGGAGCTGGCCACCCTGCTCGCCCCGGTCCGTCCGCGGCCGGCGCGGATCCCGTTCCTCTCCACGGTGACCGGCCGATGGGTCGAGGGCCCCGAACTCGACGCCGGCTACTGGTACCGCAATCTGCGCCGCCCCGTGGAGCTGGAACAGGCGGTGCGCTCGCTGCTGGAGGACGGCTTCGGCACGTTCGTGGAAGCGAGCCCGCACCCGGTGCTGGCGGTCGCCGTCCAGGAGACGGCCGAGGCCACAGGCCACGACGCCGCCGTGATCGGCTCGCTGCGCCGCGACGAGGGCGGCCTCGAACGCTTCTGGCTCTCCCTCGGCGAAGCCCACAACCACGGCGTCGCCGTCGACTGGCAGGCGGTCTTCGCCACCACGGGCGCGCGACGCGTCCCCCTGCCCACCTACGCGTTCCAGCGCACCCGCCACTGGCTGGAGACCTCCGCCACGCCCAGCGACGCCTCCGGCTTCGGGCTCGGCTCGGCCGACCACCCGCTGCTCGGCGCCGCCGTCGCGGTCGCGGACCGGGACGGATTCCTGCTCACCGGCAAGCTCTCCCGCCGCACCCACCCCTGGCTGGCCGACCACACCGTGCACGGCTCGGCGCTGCTCCCCGGTACCGCCCTGGTGGAGCTGGCCGCCCGGGCCGGCGAGTACGCAGGCTGCGAGCGGATCGAGGAACTCACCCTCGAGGCCCCGCTGACGCTCCCCGACGGAGAGGGACTGCAGATCCAGCTCGTGGTCGGCGAAGCCGACGAGGACGGGCACCGCAGACTCGGCGTGTACTCCCGGCCCGAGTCCGCCGCGCGGGACCGCCGGGCCTGGACCGCCCACGCCGGCGGACTGCTCGCCCCCGCCACCGGGGAACCCCCCACCGGGCTGCTCGCCTGGCCTCCGGCGGGAGCCGAGGAGGTCGACCTGGACGGCGTGTACGAGCGGGTCGCCGAACACGGCTACTCCTACGGCCCCGCGTTCCGCGGGCTGCGCCGGCTGTGGCGCGGCGACGGCGAACTGTTCGCCGAGGTCGCCCTCGGCGAGGACCAGCAGGCCGACGCCGGGAAGTTCGTCCTGCACCCGGCGCTGCTGGACGCGGCACTGCACAGCCTGCTGCCCGGCGTGGCCGGCGACCGGCCGCCCCTGCTGCCCTTCGCCTGGTCCGACGTGTCGGTGCACGCGACGGGGGCGTCCGTCCTGCGGGTACGGCTCACCCCGACCGGACCCGAGTCCGTGACCCTGCTGGTGGCGGACGGCGTGGGCGCGCCCGTCGCCACCATCGGATCGCTGGCGTTGCGCCCGCTGTCGAAGGAGGCGCTCGCGGCGGCGGCCGACGCACACCGGGACGGATTGTTCCGCGTGGAGTGGACTCCTCTCGCGGCCCCGGACCGGGACGTCGACACCAGCCGCTGGGCCGTGGTCGGCACCGGCGACCCGGCTCTCCCGGTCGCAGCCGGGCGCACCTGGCCCGGCCTGGACGCCCTCGCCGCGGCGGTCGACGACGGGGCACCGGTGCCCGACGTGGTGCTGGTGGTCCCGGCCGCGCGGGAGACGGCGGCCGGGGAACTGCCCGCCGCGGCCCGGACCGCCGTCCGGCACCACGTCGAACTGGCCCGGGACTGGCTCGCCGACGAGCGGTTCGCCGACACCCGCCTGGTCGCCGTCACCCGCCGGGCGGTGGCCGCGGGCACCGACGACGAGGTGACCGACCTGGTCCACGCCGGCCTGTGGGGACTGTTCCGCTCCGCGGAGACCGAGAACCCCGGCCGTTTCGCACTGGTCGACCTCGACGGCCGGCCGGGCGGTGCCGACGCCCTGGCCGCGGCCGTGGCCTCCGGCGAGACCCAGTCCGCGGTGCGGGACGGCGCGGTCGTCGTCCCCCGCCTCGTCCGCGCCCACCCCGGGCGGGCGCCCCGGGACGGTGCGGACACCTCAGCCTGGGAGCGGGGCACCGTCCTGGTCACGGGCGCCACCGGCACGCTCGGCCGGCTGCTCGCCCGGCACCTGGTCGTCCGGCACGGCGCGCGCCGTCTGCTGCTGCTCAGCCGGCGCGGCGCGGACGCCCCCGGAGCGGCGGAACTCCGTGACGAACTGGCCGCCCTGGGCGCCGAGGCCGTCTTCGCGGCCTGCGACGCGGCCGACCGCGAGGCGCTGTCCTCCGTACTGGACACCATCGGCGCCGAGCACCCGCTGACGGCGGTCGTGCACACCGCCGGCGCCGTGGACGACGGACTGCTTGCCGGGCTGACCCCCGAGCGGGTGGACGCCGTGCTGCGGCCGAAGGTCGACGCCGCCTGGCACCTGCACGAACTGACCCGCGACCTGGACCTGTCGGCGTTCGTGCTCTACTCCTCCCTCGCGGGTCTGCTCGGCACGGCGGGACAGTCCAACTACGCGGCCGGCAACACCTTCCTGGACGCGCTCGCCGTCCACCGCGCCGCCCACGGGCTGCCGGCCACCTCGCTGGCCTGGGGCCTGTGGGAGGAGGGCAGCGCCAGCACCAGCCACCTGGACGAGGTGGACCTGAAGCGCATGGCCCGCTCCGGGCTGCTGCCCCTGTCGTCCGAGGAGGGCCTGGCGCTGTTCGACGCCTCTCTCACCACCGGGGAGACGGTCCTCGCGGTCACCGCGCTGGACACCGCCGCCCTGCGCCACAGCGCCGAACCGCCGTCCCTGCTGCGCGGACTCGTGCCCGCGACGCGCCGGCGCGCCCGGGCCGGCGCCTCCGGCGGCTCCTCGCTCGCCGAACAGCTGGCGCCGCTCTCCGCGGACGAGCGGCGCCGGATCCTGACCGACCTGGTGCGCGGACATGTGGCCGGGGTCCTCGGCCACCCCGACCCCGACGGCCTGGACGCCGACCGCGCCTTCAAGGAGCTGGGCTTCGACTCGCTGACCGCGGTCGAACTCCGCAACCGCCTGGGCAGCGCCACCGGACTGCGCCTGCCGACCACGCTGGTCTTCGACCATCCGACACCGGCCGCGATCGCGGTCCACCTGTCGGGGCTGCTCGCCGGCCGGGAGCAGGACGAGGAGCGCCCGACGGCCGGGCCGGCGGCCTCCCCCGCCCTGGCGGCCGACGACCCCGTCGTCATCGTGGGCATGGCCTGCCGCTACCCGGGCGGGGTCGCCTCCCCCGAGGACCTGTGGCGGCTGGTGGCCGACGGGGTGGACGCCATCTCGGAGTTCCCCGCCGACCGCGGATGGGACGTGGCCGCGCTCTACGACCCCGAGCCGGGCCGTCCGGGCCGGACGTACACCAAGAACGGCGGATTCCTCTACGACGGCGACCAGTTCGACCCCGCGTTCTTCGGGATGTCCCCGCGGGAGGCCCTCGCCACCGACCCGCAGCAGCGTCTGCTGCTGGAGACCGCCTGGGAGACCCTGGAGAACGCCGGTATCGACCCGTCGACCCTGCGGGGCAGCCGCACCGGGGTGTACGCGGGCGTGATGTACCACGACTACGCGTCGCGGGTGCGCGACGTCCCCGAGGACATGGAGGGCTATCTGCTCAGCGGCAACGCGGGCAGTGTCGCCTCCGGCCGGGTGGCGTACACCTTCGGCCTGGAGGGACCCGCCGTCACCGTCGACACCGCGTGCTCCTCGTCACTGGTCGCCATCCACCAGGCGGCGCACGCGCTCAGGGCGGGCGAGTGCGACCTCGCGCTCGCCGGCGGTGTGACGCTGATGTCGACGCCCCTGGGGTTCGTCGAGTTCTCGCAGCAGCGGGGCCTGTCACCGGACGGACGCTGCCGGTCGTTCTCCGACACGGCGGACGGCACCGGCTGGTCCGAGGGCATCGGGCTGGTCCTGGTGGAGCGTCTGTCGGACGCGCAGCGCAACGGGCACCGGGTGCTGGCCGTCATCCGGGGGTCGGCGGTCAACCAGGACGGCGCGTCCAACGGGCTGACGGCGCCCAACGGTCCGGCGCAGGAGCGGGTCATCCGGCAGGCCCTGGCCAACGCCGGGCTCACCCCCGCCGACGTGGACCTGGTGGACGCGCACGGCACCGGCACCCGCCTGGGCGACCCCATCGAGGCCCAGGCCCTGCTGGCGGCCTACGGCCAGGACCGGCCCGAGGAACGCCCGCTGTACCTCGGCTCGCTGAAGTCCAACCTGGGCCACACCCAGGCCGCCGCCGGTGTCGGCAGCGTCATCAAGATGGTGCAGGCCATGCACCACCGGACGATGCCCCGCACCCTCCATGTGGAGACCCCCACCCGGCACGTCGACTGGGAGGCCGGCGAGGTCGTCCTGCTCACCGAGGCGCGGGAATGGGAGGCCCCGGACGCTCCGCGCCGTGCCGGTGTCTCCTCCTTCGGCATCAGCGGCACCAACGCGCACATGATCCTCGAAGAGCCGCAGCCGGCCGGGGTCCCGGCGGACGCGGAGCCCGGCGACGTGGGCCGCACGCTGCCCGTCGTCCCGTGGCTGCTGTCCGGCAAGACGCCCGAGGCGGTGGCGGGGCAGGCCCGGAAACTCCTGACGTACCTGGAGGAGCGCCCGGACACGACCGCCCTGGACGTGGCCTACTCGCTGGCGACCACCCGCGCCGCGCTCGACCACCGCGCCGGTGTCACCGGCGCCGACCGCGACGAACTGCTCGCCGGACTGCGCGCCGTGGCCGCCGGCACCACCCCCGCCGTACGGGCCCGTGCCGACCTGTCCGGAGGAACCGCCTTCCTGTTCACGGGGCAGGGGGCGCAGCGGGTGGCGATGGGGCGGGAGTTGTATGGGGTGTTTCCGGTGTTCGCGGAGGCGTTCGATGCGGCGTG
>NZ_JODT01000038.1 GCF_000720835.1 Streptomyces achromogenes subsp. achromogenes
GCCGACCCAGTCCCAGAACTCGAACATGTTGTCCGTGTCGATGCCGAAGTCGGCGACCTTCCCGGCGTTCGTCGACAGCGCCACGAAGTGCTTCGCCACGGCCTTCTCGTCGCCGTCCAGCCCGTCGAGGAGCCACTGGCGCGCACTGGTCGCGTTCGTGATCGTCTCGATCGTCGTGAACGTCTTGGACGCCACGATGAACAGCGTCTCCGCCGGATTCAGGTCGCGGACCGCCTCGTGCAGGTCGGCGCCGTCCACGTTCGACACGAACCGGAAGGTCAGGTCGCGCGCGGTGTAGGGGCGCAGCGCCTCGTAGGCCATCGCGGGGCCGAGGTCGGAGCCGCCGATGCCGATGTTGACGACGTTGCGGATCGGCCGGCCGGTGTGCCCCGTCCACGCGCCGGAGCGGACCCGGTCGGCGAAGCCGGCCATCTTGTCCAGCACCGCGTGCACCTTGGGCACGACGTTCTCGCCGTCGACCTCGATCACGCTTGCTGTAGTCGATGTACAGGTCACCGACCCGTACGACGTACCGCTCGGCGCGGCCGGGGTCCGCCGCGAACAGCTCCCGCAGGTGCGGGCGGCCCTGGGCGCGGTGGTCGGCGAGGGCCGTCCACTCGGGGCGGTGGGTGAGCTTCGGGAACTCTGCCATCTCAGGCGTTCTCCTTGGGGGCCTCGCCCTGGAGGGCGATGGCGTACATCTCGTCGGCGTCGAGGCGGCGCAGTTCCTCGGCGATGAGTTCGGAGGTGGCGCGGACCTTCAGGGCGAGGGTGCGCGGCGGCTGGCCGGGCAGGCTCAGCGTGGCCAGCGGGCCCTCGGGACGGTCCACGACGATGTCGCCGTTCGCCGTGCCGAGCCGGACGGCCGTCACGAACGGGCCGGCGCTGTGCACCCGGTTGACGGACACCTTCAGGCGTGCCTCCAGCCAGCGCGCGAGCAGCTCGGCGCTGGGGTTCTCGGCCTCCGCCTCCACGATCGCCGAGGTGATCGGCACCCGGGCCTGGTCCAGGGCGGCGGCCAGCATCGACCGCCACAGGGTCAGCCGGGTCCAGGCCAGGTCGGTGTCGCCGGGCGCGTAGCAGCGGGCGCGGGTGTTCAGGACCTCCAGCGGCCGCTCGACGGCGTACAGGTCGGTGATCCGGCGCTGGGCGAGCGCGCCCAGCGGGTCCTTGGCCGGGGCCTCGGGGGCGTCCACCGGCCACCACACGACGACCGGGGCGTCCGGCAGCAGCAGCGGCAGCACCACCGAGTCGGCGTGGTCGGACACCTCGCCGTAGGTGCGCAGCACCACCGTCTCGCCGGTGCCGGCCTCGGAACCCACCCGCACCTCGGCGTCCAGCCGGGAGTGGGTGCGGTCGCGCAGGGTGCGGGCGTGCCGCTTGATGACGACCAGGGTCCGCGAGGGATGTTCGCGCGAGGCGTCCTCGGCGGCCTTGATCGAGTCGTAGGCGTTCTCCTCGTCCGTGACGATGACCATCGTCAGGACCATGCCCACGGCGGGCGTCCCGATGGCGCGGCGGCCCCGCACCAACGCCTTGTTGATCTTGCTTGCCGTGGTGTCGGTCAGGTCGATCTTCATGGCCTGCGCCAGCTCCGTCCGTCTCGTGCGAGCATCTCGTCGGCTTCCCTCGGTCCCCAGCTGCCCGACGCGTACTGCGCGGGCCTGCCGTGCGCCGCCCAGTACTCCTCGATCGGGTCGAGGATCTTCCAGGACTCCTCCACTTCCTGGTGACGCGGGAAGAGGTTGGCGTCGCCGAGCAGCACGTCCAGGATGAGCCGCTCGTACGCCTCCGGGCTCGACTCGGTGAACGACTCGCCGTAGGCGAAGTCCATCGACACGTCCCGGATCTCCATCGAGGTGCCCGGCACCTTCGACCCGAACCGGACGGTCATGCCCTCGTCGGGCTGGACCCGGATGACGATGGCGTTCTGGCCCAGCTCCTCCGTGGCGGTGGAGTCGAACGGGGAGTGCGGGGCCCGCTTGAAGACCACCGCGATCTCGGTGACCCGGCGGCCCAGCCGCTTGCCGGTGCGCAGGTAGAAGGGGACGCCCGCCCAGCGGCGGTTGTCGATGCCCAGCTTGATCGCGGCGAAGGTGTCGGTCTTCGACTTGGGGTCGATCCCGTCCTCCTGGAGGTAGCCGACGACCTTCTCGCCGCCCTGCCAGCCTTCCGCGTACTGGCCGCGCACGGTGTGCCGGCCCAGGTCCTCCGGCAGCCGCACCGACTTCAGCACCTTCAGCTTCTCGGTGAGCAGCGCCTCGGCGTCGAACGCGATCGGCTCCTCCATGGCGGTGAGCGCCATCAGCTGGAGCAGGTGGTTCTGGATGACGTCGCGGGCGGCGCCGATGCCGTCGTAGTAGCCGGCCCGGCCGCCGCGCGCGCTGGCCAGGTCGTGGCCGAACGGCTTCTCGATGACCGCGCGGCGCCAGGAGCCCTCGGGCGGGTTCGCCAGCCCGTGCTTCTTCAGCTGCTGCACGACCTTCGGGAAGAACTTCGGCGGCACCGACAGGTAGAAGGCGAAGTTGCCGCCGGTGCCCCGGGAGGCGTCCAGCTCCTCGACGGCGTCCTTCAGCTGCTTGAAGGCGGTGTCGTCGTCGAAGTCGCCGGGGATGAACCGCATGCCCTCGGCGAGCTGCTGCCACACCTCCTCGCGGAACGGGGTACGGGCGTGCTCGCGCACCGAGTCGTGGACGACCTGCGCGAAGTCCTGGTCCTCCCACTCCCGGCGGGCGAACCCGACGAGGGAGAAGCCCGGCGGCAGCAGTCCTCGGTTGGCCAGGTCGTAGACGGCCGGCATCAGCTTCTTGCGGGACAGGTCGCCGGTCACCCCGAAGATGACCAGGCCCGACGGCCCGGCGATACGGGGCAGCCGGCGGTCGCGGGCGTCCCGCAGCGGGTTCGCCCAGTCGGCGGCCGGGAGCACCGGCACGCGCACCTCTTCGGATGCCTGGGCGGCGGGGGCGTTGTCGGTCATCGGGCGTCAGCTCCCTTGCTCTTCAGGGACGTGGCGACGGCGTCCAGCAGCTCCTGCCAGGCCGCCTCGAACTTCGCGACGCCCTCGTCCTCCAGCTGCTGGACGACCTCGTCGTAGGAGATGCCGAGCCGCTCCGCGGCGGCCAGGTCGGCGCGCGCCTGCTCGTAGCCGCCGGTCACCGTGTCGCCGGTGATCTCGCCGTGGTCGGCGACGGCGTTCAGGGTGGCCTCGGGCATGGTGTTGACCGTGCCGGGCGCGACCAGCTCGTCCACGTACAGGGTGTCCTTGTACGCGGGGTCCTTCACACCGGTGGAGGCCCACAGCGGGCGCTGCCTGTTGGCGCCCGCCTCCTCGAGGGCCTGCCAGCGGCCGGAGGCGAAGACCTCCTCGTACGCCTCGTAGGCCAGCCGGGCGTTGGCGAGGGCCGCGCGGCCCTTGAGGGTCAGGGCCTCGTCGGTACCCAGGGCGGTCAGCCGCTTGTCGATCTCGCTGTCCACGCGGGAGACGAAGAAGGACGCCACCGAGTGGATCGTGGACAGGTCGACGCCGCGCTCGCGGGCCTTCTCCAGGCCGGCCAGGTAGGCGTCCATGACCTCGCGGTAGCGCTCCAGGGAGAAGATCAGGGTCACGTTGACGCTGATGCCGAGGCCGATCACCTCGGTGATCGCGGGCAGGCCGGCCCTGGTCGCCGGGATCTTGATCATCACGTTGGGCCGGTCGACCAGCCAGGCCAGCTGCTTGGCCTCGGCGACGGTGGCCTCGGTGTGGTGGGCCAGGCGCGGGTCGACCTCGATGGAGACCCGGCCGTCCCGGCCGCCGGTGGCGTCGTACACGTCCCGCAGGATGTCGGCGGCGGCGCGCACGTCGGCGGTGGTCATCATCCGCACGGCCTCGTCCACCGTGACCCCGCGGACGGCGAGGTCGGCGAGCTGCTCCTCGTAGCCCTCCCCGGAGCCGATGGCGGCCTGGAAGATCGAGGGGTTCGTGGTGACACCGACGGCGCTCCCGCTCGCCACCAGCTCGGCGAGGCTGCCCGAGGTGATCCGCTTGCGCGACAGGTCGTCCAGCCAGATGGACACGCCCTCGTCGGCGAGGCGCTTGAGGGCTCCCGGGGTCGCGATTGCTTCGGTCACTGTGCTCATCTTTCTACTTCTGCGTCGGTATCGGGCGCGGTGTGCGCCGGTTTCGGTGGTGGTCGGTGTCAGGCGCGCGCGGCGGCGAGCGACTCGCGGGCCTTCGCGGCGACGTTCTCGGGGGTGAAGCCGTACTCGGCGAACAGGGTCTTGGCGTCCGCGGAGGCACCGAAGTGCTCCAGCGAGACGACGCGTCCGGCGTCGCCGACGTAGCGGTACCAGGTCAGGCCGATCCCGGCCTCGACGGCGACCCGGGCCTTCACGGCCGGCGGCAGCACCCGCTCGCGGTACTCGCGCGGCTGCTCCTCGAACCACTCCACGGACGGCATCGACACCACGCGGGTGCCGGTCCCGGCGGCCTCCAGCAGCTCCCGCGCGGCCACGGCGAGGTGCACCTCGGAGCCCGTCGCGATGATGATCACCTCCGGGACCTCCGTCGAGGACTCGCGCAGGACGTAGCCGCCCTTGGCCGCGTCCTCGTTCGGCGCGTACACCGGCACGCCCTGGCGGGTCAGCGCGAGCCCGTGCGGGGCCGGGTGGGTGGCGTGCCTCTTCAGGATCTCGGCCCAGACGATCGCGGTCTCGTTGGCGTCGGCCGGGCGGACGACGTTCAGCCCGGGGATGGCGCGCAGCGAGGCCAGGTGCTCGACCGGCTGGTGGGTGGGGCCGTCCTCGCCGAGGCCGATGGAGTCGTGCGTCCACACGTACGTCACCGGCGCAGGAAGGAGCTGGTCTTGTCGATGGTGGTGTTGTTCGAGCCGGCCAGGTCGGCGGAGCCGCCCCACAGCTCGGGGACGACGGGGCCGAGGGCCTGGAGCACCTTGCCGGAGGCGGCGCGGGTGGCGACCGACTTGCCCTCCTCGAAGACGGGCAGGGCGTCCTCCCAGCCCGCGGGCAGCTCGCCCTTGCTCACCCGGTCGAACAGCTCGGCCCGCTCCGGCTGGGCGGCGCGCCACTCGGCGATCCGCTTGTCCCAGGCCGCGTGCGCCTCGGCGCCGCGGTCCAGGGCCCGGCGGGTGTGCTTCAGGACCTCGTCGGACACCTCGAAGGTCTGCTCCGGGTCGAAGCCGAGCAGGCGCTTGGTGGCGGCGATCTCCTCCTCGCCGAGCGCGGAGCCGTGGGCGGCCTCGGTGTTCCGCGCGTTCGGGGCGGGCCAGGCGATGATCGTGCGCATCGCGATGATCGAGGGCCGGCCGGTCTCGGCCTGCGCGGCCTTCAGCGCCCGGTACAGGGCGGGGGCGTCGATGTCGCCCTCGGCGGTGGGCTCGATCCGCTGGGTGTGCCAGCCGTACGCCTCGTACCGCTTCAGCACGTCCTCGGAGAAGGCGGTCGCGGTGTCGCCCTCGATGGAGATGTGGTTGTCGTCGTAGAGGAAGACCAGGTTGCCGAGCTTCTGGTGGCCGGCCAGCGAGGACGCCTCGGCGGAGACGCCCTCCTGGAGGTCGCCGTCGGAGACGATCGCCCAGATGGTGTGGTCGAAGGGGGAGCTGCCGGCCGGGGCGTCCGGGTCGAAGAGGCCGCGCTCGTAGCGGGCGGCCATCGCCATGCCGACGGCGTTGGCCACGCCCTGGCCGAGCGGGCCGGTGGTGGTCTCCACCCCGGCGGTGTGGCCGTACTCGGGGTGGCCCGGCGTCTTCGAGCCGTGTGTGCGGAACGCCTTCAGGTCGTCCAGCTCCAGCTCGTACCCGGCGAGGAAGAGCTGGGTGTAGAGGGTCAGCGAGGTGTGGCCGGGGGAGAGGACGAAGCGGTCACGGCCGGTCCACTCCGGGTCCGCCGGGTCGTGCCGCATCACCTTCTGAAAGATCGTGTACGCGGCAGGCGCCAGGCTCATCGCGGTGCCGGGGTGCCCGTTGCCCACCTTCTGGACCGCGTCGGCCGCGAGAATCCGGGCGGTGTCCACGGCACGCCGGTCGAGGTCGGTCCACTCGAACCCGTCGGAGGTCTGCGTCGTCATCTTCAAGAAGTCCTCGTTGAGTGGGGGATGGCTGGCCTGACGTGTTCAAACTTAAAAGTCTGACTTTTTCGAGGAAAGGTCGGGGTGTGTCAGCCTGTGGTGAATCTGGGACAGTGATCGAACAACGGGAACGGTACGAAAAGGGCATGGCGGTCATGGTGGGGCAGACGGGCGGCGGCGGAGCCGGCGGCGGGGGCGCCGAGGGCGACGAGACCGCCGAAGGCGACGGGATCAGAACCTTCCCCTTCCCGGCCGAGCTGGCCGTCGGCGGCGTGGGCATGCAGATCGGCCCCATGGGGACCGACCGCACCTGGCATGCCGAGGCCCCCCTGCACCGCGTCCACCGCATCGACTTCCACGTGGTCATGCTCTTCACCGGCGGCCCCGTACGGCACATGATCGACTTCGCCGAGTACGAGGCCGGCGCCGGCGACCTGCTGTGGATCCGTCCCGGACAGGTCCACCGCTTCTCCCGGGAGAGCGAGTACCGCGGAACCGTGCTGACCATGCAGCCCGGCTTTCTGCCCCGCTCCACCGTCGAGGCCACGGGCCTGTACCGCTACGACCTGCCGCCGCTGCTGCACCCCGGCCCGGCCCAGCTCGCCGCGCTCCAGGCCGCCCTCGACCAGCTCTGCCGCGAGTACGAGGACACCGCCACGCTCCCGCTCAGCCTGCACACGGCCGTCCTGCGGCACACCCTGACCGCGTGCCTGCTGCGCCTGGCCCACCTCGCCGCCAGCTCCGCGGAGACCTCCCCGCAGCACGCCGACAGCACCTTCACCCGCTTCCGGGACGCCGTCGAGCAGGGCTTCGCCGTCAACCACAGCGTCAGCGCCTACGCCGACGCCCTCGGCTACTCCCGCCGCACCCTGGTCCGCGCCGTCCGCGCGGCCACCGGCGAGACCCCCAAGGGCTTCATCGACAAACGCGTGGTCCTGGAGGCCAAGCGCCTCCTCGCGCACACGGAGATGCCGATCGGCCGCGTCGGGGCGGCCGTGGGCTTCCCCGACGCGGCCAACTTCTCCAAGTTCTTCCACCTGCACACCGGGCAGACCCCGGTCGCCTTCCGGGCGGACATGCGGTAGGGGCGGACGTGCCGGCCGTCGGGGGGCCGCGCGTTCAGGATGAGAACGTAGGTTTCCGGCCAACCCCTCTACTTTCCATTGACTACTGATTGACCATCTCTTTACCTTCGTTGGCGATGGGCGAGCGTCAACGCCCTGGGTCGTCTGTGTGTGCAGAAACGTTAAGTCTCCTACTTTCCGGAGGTTTCCCATGGACCAGCTCATCAAGCGCATGACCGAGGAATCCGTGTGGCAGCGGTGGGTCGCCGTCAACTCCGCCGAGGGGGCGAAGGACGGCTGCATCAGCGCCGCGCCCAAGAGCGGCTGCATCAGCGTCACGGCGAAGAGCGGCTGTATCTCCCGCTGACCTCCGGGCCGTTGTGCCGACACCCCGGGCGGCCGGCGCCGACACGGCGCCGGCCGCCCTCCGCCGCCGACACCGCCCGGAGAGCCCCTGTGAACCGCATGCCGAGCGCCGACGTCCTGGACCAGGTGCGCGACATCCCGATCTACCGTGCCTCCGTCGAGCGGGGGCACTTCCCGATCCTGGAGAAGCCGGAGATCGCCCGGGGCTTCCCCGACAACTGGATGACTCCGCGACTGGCCCGCGCGCTGGAGACGGGAGAGGCCGAATTCGTCCTGTCCACGGGCACCAACCACGCCCGCATGCAGCTCATCCGGCCGCCCTACTTCCTGCTCCACTCGTACTACCGCCTGTGGCCGGAACACCCCGAACTCGGCGCCTCCTGGCGCACCGGGGCCCGGCGGGTCTCGCTGACCACCGTGCTGGCCACCGAGCACGTGGCCCGCGTCAACGCCCGCAAACCCGGCGCGACCCCCGGTGAACGCTGGCTCGACGACCGCACGCTGTACCTCAACCGCCGCCTGGACCCGGCCGACTGGGACCGCGAGGACGTCGAGCGCATGCTCGGCGAGATCCGCGAGGCGGCCGGCGCCCACCCCGACGGCGCGTACCTCCTGGACTGCTCCGGCTATCACCTGGCCCATCTGATCCGCAAGGTCTCCGCCTGGGGCCTGTGGGACGGCTTCCCGCGCCCGGCGGGCATCGTCCACGCCTACGAGTACACACCGCTGAACGTCCGCGCCTACCTGCGGTCCCACTTCGACTGCCCCGTGGTCGACCTCTTCGGCAGCACCGAACTCGGCTACCTCTTCTACAGCGACGCCGAGGGCCGCTACCGGCCGTACCTGGCGGACATGAGCGTCGAGCTGATCCCGGTGGCACCGGGCAGCGGCATCCACAGCCTCATCGTCACCAGCGTCCGCAACCCGTACATGCCGCTGGTCCGTTACCGCTCCGGCGACTGCGTCCGCACCCGCGACGGCAGCACCGACCCGGAGCGGATCGTCTCCTTCTGCGGACGGGAGAAGGAACTCCTGCCCACCCCCGAAGGGCCCGTCGCCCAGGCCGACCTCGACCGCCGCATCACCGGCGTCAGCGACCGAGTCTTCCTCCACCACCTGCGCCTGACCGGCGACGGCGGCTGCCGGCTGGCGTACACCACCTTCGACGACGTACCGCTCACCCCCGGCGAGAGCGCCCGGCTCGCCGCCTCCGTCGCCGCCCTGACCGGGCGCTCCTGCCGGGTGGAGCACCGCGCCCGCATCCCGGTCGGGCGCTCCGGCAAGTACGCCTGGCTGACCGCGCCCGACCCGTCCTGACCCACGCACACGGCGACCCGTCCCCTGGCCCGGCCACGACCCCGACAGGACTCCCATGCCCACGTCCGCAGCGCCCGCCCCCTCCGGCACCGCCACCGAACCGGCCCCCACCGCCGAGGAGTTGCTCGGCCCCGCCCTGCACGACGAAGTGGTCCGGCACTTCCTGGCCAAGCCCGGCAGCCCCACCGAGGCCGTCGTACGGCACCAGGTCCGCGAGTGCCTGCGCTACCTGTACCTGGTCTCCCGCCACCCCGACCGGCTCGGCGGCCTGTTCCTCCCCGTCGAGCAGGACATCGACGAGATCTGGCACTACCTCATCCTGCAGACCCGCGAGTACCGGGAACTGTGCGAACAGCGGCTGCCGGGCGGCCGGTTCATCCACCACCGGAGCATCTCCTACGACGCCTACCAGGAGGCTCCCGGGCGGGCCGCGGCCGCCGAGGAGGCCCTGCGCTGGATCCCCCTCTACACGGCCGCGTTCGGCCCCTTCGACGAGGACGCCGTGCCGCACTGGACGATCGTACGGTTCCTGCGCGACGAACTCGGCCTGTCCCTGGCGCAGATCGCGACCCTGGCCGAGGACGCGGTGCCCTCCGGGGAGTCCACCGGGACAGCGGGAGGGCACGGCGCGATGGCGCCGGTGCGGTCGGCCACGTGACCCGGACGGTCCCGGCGCCCGCGACGGCGGACGCCTCCCGGGCGCCGGGCCGCGCGCTGACGGTGCTCGTCGTCTCCCAGGTGCTCGGCGGCGCCGGCATGGCGGCCGGCATCACGGTCGGCGCCCTGCTCGCCCAGGACCTGTTCGATTCCACGAGCCTGTCGGGGCTGCCGGTCGCGCTGTTCACCCTCGGCGCGGCCCTCGGCGCGGCGGCCCTCGGGCGGGTCTGCCAGCACCGGGGGCGCCGCGTCGGGCTGGCGCTCGGCAACGGCGTGGCCGCCGCCGGCAGCGCGGGCGTGGTCGTGGGGGCCGCGGCGCACCGGCCCGTCCTGCTGCTGGCCGCGCTCTTCGTGTACGGGGCGGGTACGGCCACGGGGCTGCTCGCGCGCTACGCCGGCGCCGAACTCGCCCCGCCCGGCCGGCGCGGCCGGGCCACCGGCACCGTGCTGGTCGCCATGACCCTGGGCGCGGTCGCGGGCCCGAACCTCGTCGGGCCCACCGGCGTGCTCGCCCACGCCTGGGGCATCCCACGGCTGGCCGGACCGTTCCTGCTGGCGACGGCCGCCTACACCGCGGCGGCCCTGGTGCTGCTGGTATGGCTGCGCCCCCTCCCGGCGCCCCCGGTACCGGCCGCGGCGGGCACCGGCGCGGAAGAACCCTCCGGCGGCGGGCCGCACGGGCCGGCGCGCGGGGCCTCCGGGGTCGTCACCGGTGCCACCGTGATGGTCACCGCCCAGCTGGTGATGATCTCCGTGATGACCATGACGCCGGTGCACCTGACCGGCCACGGGCACGGAACACAGACCGCCGGTCTGGTCATCGCCCTGCACGTGGGCGCGATGCTCCTGCCGTCACCGCTCAGCGGCCTGCTCGCGGACCGGGCCGGCGGCGGCCCCGTGGCGGCCGTGTCCGGTGGCGTCCTGCTGTGCGGCGGCCTGCTCGCGGCCCTCGCCCCGCCGGCCTCCGTCGCCCTGTCGGCCTGCGCGCTCGTCCTCCTCGGCATCGGCTGGAACCTGGCTCTGATCGGCGGCACCGCCCTGCTCACGCACGCCGCCCCCGCCGAGACCCGGGCCACCGTGCAGGGCCTGGCCGACGTGGGCATGTCCGTGGCGGGCGCGACGGGCGGCATGGTGTCGGGCCTGGTGGTGACGGGCAGCGGCTACCCGGTGCTGGCGGCGGCGGCCGGGGCCCTCGCCGTCGCGGTGATCCCGGCGGTGGCGCTGCGCGGCTCGCCGCGGTGACGGCGTTTTTGCCGGCCGCGGGTCAGGGGCCGGGGGGCGGTCCGGGTCTCCGGGGCGGCTCCGGGCCAGGGGCGCCGCCGTCGGCGGCCGGCGCCGGCTCCACGGGGGCGTCCGCGTGCGCCGGCGGCGGCCGCAGCAGACTGAGGCCGACGGACACGGCCAGCACGGCGGCGATGACGGCCAGGCTGAGCAGCGAGGGGATCTCGGGCACGGCGCCGCTGATCGTCTTGTGCGCGGCCTGGAGGACGAGTTTGACGCCGATGAACGCCAGGATGAGAGCCAGGCCCTTGCTGAGGTAATGGAAGCGGTCGAGCAGGCCGGCGAGCATGAAGTACAGCGCGCGCAGGCCGAGGATGGCGAAGGCGTTGCTCGTGTAGACGATGAACGCGTCATTGCTGACGGCCAGCACGGCGGGCACGCTGTCGACGGCGAAGACGATGTCCGCGGCCTCGATCGCGGCGACCACGGCCAGCAGCGGGGTGGCGACGCGTCTGCCGGCCTCCCGCACGAAGAAGCGCGTGCCGGCGTACTCGTCCCGGACCGGGACGACCTTGCGCAGCAGCCGTACGGCGATGCTCCGGCCCGGGTCGAAACTGTCGTCCTCCTCCTTGAGGATCTTGTAGGCGCTGTAGAAGAGGATGACCGCGAAGACGAACAGGACGGCCGTGAAGCGGCTCACCACGGCCACGCCCGCGGCGAGGAAGACACCGCGGAAGACCAGGGCGCCGAGGACGCCGAGGAACAGCACCCGGTGCTGACTGGACCTCGGCACGCGGAAGTAGCCGAAGATCAGCGCGAAGACGAAGAGGTTGTCGACCGACAGACTCTTCTCCAGCAGCCACGCGGTCGTGTACTCCACCCCGGCGGTCGTCCCGACCACGAGGAAGACGGCGACGCCGAACGCGACCGCGAGTCCCACCCAGACCGCGCTCCAGGCGGCGGCCTCGCGGAACCCGATGACATGGGCGTGCCGGTGCGCGAGCAGATCCACCGCCAGCGACACCACCACGGTCGCGGCGAAGACCATCCAGAGCCACAGCGGCACACTGTGCACGGTTCGACCCCTCCGGTATGACAGACCGGTCGTCCCCTCCGAGTCTGCGGGACGCGGCGGCGGCTGTCCTCCCGGCACCCGCCGGCCGGCCGGTGCTCCGCCCGCGCGTCCGCAGGTCTGCTACAAGGGTGCGGCAGGAAAGCAGGGGTGCCGGAGCGACGAAGGGTGCGGGCGTGAAGCTGACGATTCTGGGCGGTGGCGGGTTCCGGGTGCCGCTGGTGTACGGCGCGCTGCTGGCCGACCACGCCGAGGGGCGGGTCACCGAGGTGGTGCTGCACGATCTGGACGACCGCCGGCTGCGGGCGGTGTCCCGGGTGCTGGCGGAGCAGGCCGAGGGGGTCCCCGACGCCCCCTCGGTGTCCGCCACCACCGACCTCGACGAGGCCCTGCGCGGCGCCGCCTTCGTCTTCTCCGCGATCCGCGTCGGCGGTCTCCAGGGCCGGGCGGAGGACGAGCGGATCGCGCTCGCGGCGGGGGTGCTGGGCCAGGAGACCGTCGGCGCGGGCGGCATCGCCTACGGACTGCGCACGGTCCCCGTCGCCGTGGACATCGCCCGGCGGGTGGCCCGGCTCGCGCCGGACGCCTGGGTCATCAACTTCACCAACCCGGCCGGCCTGGTCACCGAGGCCATGGCCCGTCACCTCGGTGACCGGGTCGTCGGCATCTGCGACTCGCCGGTGGGCCTCGGCCGCCGCATCGCCCGGGTCCTCGGCGCCGACCCGAGGCAGGCCTTCGTGGACTACGTGGGTCTCAACCACCTCGGCTGGGTGCGCGCCCTGCGTGTCGCCGGACGCGACGAACTGCCCCGGCTGCTCGGCGATCCGGCGCTGCTCGGCTCCTTCGAGGAAGGCCGGCTGTTCGGCGCCGACTGGCTGCGGTCGCTCGGTGTGATCCCCAATGAGTACCTGCACTACTACTACTTCAACCGGGAGACCGTCCGCGCCTACCAGCGGGCCGAGCGGACCCGCGGTGCCTTCCTGCGCGACCAGCAGGCCCGGTTCTACGCCGAGGCGGCCGACCCGGGCGTCTCCGCCCTGCGCGCCTGGGACCGCACCCGCGCCGAGCGGGAGGCGACCTACATGGCGGAGAACCGGGAGAGCGCAGGCGCCGGCGAACGCGAGGAGGAGGACCTGTCCGGCGGCTACGAGAAGGTCGCCCTCGCCCTGATGCGGGCCATCGCCCGGGACGAACGGGCCACCCTGATCCTCAACGTCCGCAACCGCTCGACCCTGCGCGTCCTCGACGCGGACGCCGTCATCGAGGTCCCGTGCCTGGTGGACGCGGGCGGCGCGCACCCCCTGGCCACCGATCCGCTGCCCGGCCACGCCACTGGTCTCGTGTGCGCGGTGAAGGACGTAGAGCGGCGGGTGCTGTCCGCGGCGGAGTCCGGCTCCCGGGCCACCGCGGTGCAGGCGTTCGCCCTGCACCCGCTGGTGGACTCCGTGAACATCGCCCGCCGGCTGGTGGACGAGTACGCCGCCGCGCATCCCGGGCTGGGGTATCTGAAGTAGCGAGCCGACGGATATTTTCCGTGGCGGTCGGCGGTTCCGCCCCGTGAGTGAGCCGGGTATTTCTACCCCTTGAAAACTCCGCCCGAGCCGGGTGACGCTGCTGGAGGAGAGTAATCGGGGGTGTGCCAGCGGGTGACAGCGGCCACGGTGGTCTCTGCTCGGCTTTTCACTCAAAGATGGGAACAACTGATGAAGAAGCAGATCGCGGCGACCGCCGTAGTGGGCATGGTGCTCGCCGGAGGGATTTCCATTGCAGCCTCGTCGACCGATGCGGCTCCCGCACGGGACGACATAACGTGCACCGCGTCGCAGTTCGCCGGCGGGCGGATCGCGATATCGGGAAAGGGATTCCCGGACGGTGAGACGGTCACCGCGAGAAATTCCGCAGGAGCGTCGGTGGGCACGTTCACCACGACACCCGGCGGCTTCTTCGAATTCACCGGGCTTACGAACGACACCTACACGGTGACGTCCAAGTTCGCCAAGGTGACCTGCGCGAAGCTCGCCGAGCCGGGCGGCCGGGGCGGTCAGCAACAGCAGCAGGGCGGCCGGGGCGGTCAGCAGCAGCAGGGAGGGAGGGGCGGTCAGCAGCAGCAGGGCGGCCGGGGCGGTCAACAGCAGCAGCAACAACAGCAACAGCAGCAGCAACAACAGCAGCAACAGCAGCAGCAACAACAGCAACAGCAGCAGCAGCAACAGCAGCAACAGCAGCAGCAGCAGCAACAGCAGCAGCAGCAACAGCAACAGCAACAGCAACAGCAACAGCAACAGGGCGATGGGGGCGGTCAGCAACAGCAGGGCGATGGCGGTCAGCAACAGCAGGGCGGTGGGGGCGGTCAGCAACAGCAGGGCGGTGGGGGCGGTCAGCAACAGCAGCAGGGCTGACGGGCGACGCGTCCACCTTCCTCGCCACCGGCCCCGGCCTCCGAACGGAGACGCCGGGGCCGTCCGTCTGCCCGGGCGGAGGACGGGCCGTGCGCCCGCCTGGCCCACTGGGCGTGCCCCGGGGCGGGACTGTGGCCACTCTGGGTTCCGACGGCATGACGGCCGGCCGTTGACCCCGTCGCCCGCCGCGTGGCGGTCCGCTACGCCCTGGAGCCCGTATGGACGCACCTCTGACCCCCATCAGCGTCATCTGCGACTGCCCGCTGATCGCCCACGGCCTGACGCATGTGATCGGCCCCGAACCGGATCTGCGGATCGTGACCTCGGTCAGGAAGGTGGGCGACTACCGCGACCAGGGGAACCACGGGGAGGTCGTCCTGCTGAACGTCCAGCTCTCCACCTGGGAGACGTCCAGCGTCGTCTCCCGGCTGCACCGCAAGGGACACGCGGTCATCGTGCTGGCGTTCTCGGAGAAACAGTCGGACGCCGTGCTGTGCATCGAGGCCGGGGCCCGCGGCTATCTGGGCCATAGAATCGGTGAAACGGAATTGCTGACGGCCATCCGCGCCGTGGCCTCCGGGAGCAGTTATTTCTCCGCCGACCTCAACGGCCGCGTCCTGCCCGCACCGCCGCCGCGTCTCACCGACCGGGAAAGGCAGATTCTACAGCTTCTCGCCGACGGCGCCACCGACCGGGAAATCGCCGTGACGCTGAACATCACCGAGAACACGGTGCACTCGCATCTGGACCGGCTGCGCAGCAAGAGCGGATTTCATCGCCGGGCGGATCTGACCCGGCTGGCACTGCGGTACGGCCTGACCGGTGAATGAGGAAGAGAAGGAAAGGGGTAGTGCCCCTTTCCACCCGGCCGACGCCGGGAAAACGTGTCCGGCCGACCGCGCCCGCGTCGCTCCTGGAAATGCCATGCGGCCTTCTGATACCAGGATATTGCCGAAGGAGCCGCCGGATCCGGCGGACCGCTCGCCGGGAGGCCGTGCCGACGGCCCGGGCGGGCCGTCCGGTCTCTCACCGGTCTCCCTCTGGGTCGTCGCGCTCACGGCGGTGGCCGTCGTCGTGGGGGCCGCCGTGCACCTGGCCGTGGTCTTCCTCGCCATCGCTCCTGCGAACCACCTGTCCCAGCGGCACGCCACCGGCATCAGCCGGTACCTCGGTCCCGAGTTCGCCCAGCAGTGGAAGCTCTTCGCCCCCAACCCGTCGACGGCGAACACCCATGTGCACGCGCGCGCCCAGGTCGAGGCGCCCGACGGAACCCTCTCCACCACCCGGTGGCTGGACCTGACCGCCAAGGACGAGACCCGGATCGCACACCATCCGCTGCCCGGCCAGGCGTACCAGAACGAACTGCGCGTCGCCTGGAACAACTTCATCGAATCGCTCGACGGCCAGGGCCGCCCCACCGGCCTGTACGGAAGCCTCATGCGGCGGTACCTGGTGCGCATCGCCGTCCGGCGGCTCGGCCCCGGGACCGACGGCGGCACCGTACGCCGCGTCCAGCTGCGCTCGGCCGTCACACCGGTGCCGGCGCCCCCGTGGAGCTACCAGTACGTCGACACCAGGACCAGCTACCTCGTCCAGCCGTGGTGGACCGTCGGGACGGAGGACGCCGGATGACCGCATACCCCTCGGTGCCGCCCGGCCGCCCCCTCGGGCCGCCTGGCCCGGCACCGCTGCCGCGCGGCTTCGCCACGGCCGTGCGGCGCGGTCTCGCACGGATCGCCGCCGAGCCCTTCGCGCCGTACCAGGCCGCCGTCCTGCGGATCGGCCTCGCGCTGACCTGGCTCGCCCTGCTGCTGCGCGAAGGGGTGGACCGCGCCGAGCTGTACGGCCCGGACGGCTCCTGGAGCTGGGACATGAGCCGGCGGTGGAACGCCACGACCCACGCCTTCACCGCCCTCCTGTGGCACGACGGCCGGCTGTGGTTCGAGGCCGTCTACGTGGCGGCGGTCGCGGCGTCGGTGATGCTGCTCCTCGGCTGGCGGACCCGGACCGCCTCGCTGCTCTTCATGATCGCCGTGATGGCGGTCCAGAACCGCAACCCGTTCGTGGGCAACGGCGGCGACAACCTCCTCCACGTCATGGCGGTCTACCTGGTGTTCACCCGCTGCGGAGCGGTCTGGTCACTGGACGCGCGCCGGGCCGCGAAGGGCCGGGACCACGGCCCCGACACGGCCGGGATCGTCCTGTGGGCGTGCTTCGCCGCCGTACTCGCCCTGGTCACCGCGTTGGGACGACTCGGCGCTGGCTGGGCGTCGCTGCTCTGGGGTTTCCTCGCCGCTCAGCTGGCGGGGTGGCTGGTGCGGCGCCGCGCGCCCGGGGAGCCGCGCACCGTCCTGACCATGGCCGGCAACGTGGTGCACGCCGGGGCGATGCTGGTCATCGCGGTCCAGATCTGCCTGATCTACTCGTCCTCCGGCTGGTACAAGATCCAGGGCTTCCTGTGGCAGGACGGCACGGCGCTCTACTACGCGCTGCACATCGGCAACGTCACGCCGTGGCCCGCCCTGTCCCGGGTCGTCGCGAGCCACGGCCTGGTCGTCCTGCTGCTGACCTACGGCACGGTGATCGCCGAGGTCGCCTTCCCCTTCCTGCTGTTCAACCGCCGCACCCGCACCGCGATCGTGATGGTCATGATGGGCCTGCACGCGGGGATCGGGACGCTGCTCGGCCTGCCGTTCTTCTCGCTGGCGATGATCGCGGCGGACGCGGTCTTCCTGCCGGCCTCCGTACTGCGCCGGCTGGGCGACCATATGACGCGCGCGGCCCGCCGGACGCGCACCGCCCTGCTCCGCCCGAGCCGCGCACCGGCCCGCTGACAGGCCCGGACGACGCACCGGCCGACCGAGACGCCCGGACGGCGTACCGCCCGGTCGAGAAGTCCCGGCCGTCTGGAAGAGACCCGTCGCCTAGAGCGGCAGCACCTCGCCCGCCGAGGCCGGTCGCGCGGGTGCCGGTACCGCCGGGAGCACCGCCTCGGCGGGCTCGGGCCGCTGCCGGGGGAGCCCGGCGGGCAGCAGCGGGCGCGGTCCCGCCAGCACCGTGTAGTCCTGGCCGAGGAACGGCGGCTCGATCACCCCGGGGTCGTCACCCAGCGCGAGCCGCACCGCCGCCCAGGGCGCGTTCACCCCACAGAGCGACAGCTGGTGCAGCCCGCCGGCCGCCCTGGTGTTGACGTCGAGCAGCACCGGGCGGTCGCCGAGCATCCGGAACTGGATGTTGGACAGATGGTGCAGCCCGAAGCCCTCCGCGATCAGCCGGGCCGGCGCCAGCCACCGCTCGTCCAGGGTGAAGCCCCGGCGGCGGCCGTTCTTGGTGCGGCCGATGGCGAGCCGTACCCGGTTGTCCGTCCCGGTCAGGCAGTCGACGGACACCTCCGGCTCCGCCAGGCGGGGCATCACCAGCCAGTCCACGGGCTCCCCGGACCGCCGTAGCGCGTCGAGGACCGCCTCCAGCTGCACATACGGGCCGGGGAAGCCGCTCAGCTGCGGCAGGGACACGGGGGACCGGGTGATCACCCGGAAGCCGGCCCCGCCCGCCCCGGCGGCCGGCTTGACGCACGCCTGGTGCCCGGCCTCCTCCAACTCCTCCACGGCGGCGAGGAGTTGGTCGGCCGTCCGGACCCGCCACCACGGCGGCACCGGGACGCCCACCGAGCGCACCGCCTCGTACCCCACCGCCTTGTTCTCGAACACGGCGACCGCCTCGGGCGTCGGCGCCAGCAGCGCCGTACCGGCCGCCGCGAACTCGGCTCGGTGCGCCACGATGGCGGCCTGGTGCAGCCGGGGCACGAACACGTCGATGCCGCGCCGGGCGCACTGGTCGAGCGCGTATTCGACGTACGCGGCCGGGGACAGGCCCTCCGGCTCCAGCTCGGCGGTGTCGGCGGCGGCCAGCACCGGGGAGTCCGGGTCGCCGTGCGTGGCATGGATCTCGACCGCCCGGTCACCGGGATTTCTCCGCAGCTGATCCATGAAGAACACGTTCTCCGCGTACGTGCGGTTGAGCCAGACGCGTACGCGAGAGAGCATGCAGGCCGCCTTTCGGGTGTGCGGGCAGGGCGGAGCGGCCCGTGCCCGGGCAGGTGCGAGGAAGGGTCACCAAACGGCCCTGGGGGAGAGGGAGTCGGGGCGCCGGTGTCGGGGCGATCATACGGCCAACCGGAGCCCCCTCGCGCACCCCGCGGGCGCGGGCCGCACCGATCCTCCACGGTGCTCGGCACGGCCCACTTCTCGCGCACCGCGCGGGCGCGGGCCGCACCCGCGCGTGTCAGTGGTTCCCGGGCGCCGCCCCCTCGGCGACGGCGGCGGGCGTGTCGGCCCCCGCCGAGGGCTCCGCCGAGCCGGCGACGGGCGCGTCGGCCGGCCGGGCGCGCGGCAGCCACAGCGCGATCAGCAGACCGAGGGCCATCCCGGCCGCGGTGAGCAGGACGACCAGGAACTCCCCGTCCGCGGTGGCGGCCCGCAGCGCCTGCCCGGTCTTGCCGCCGGTGCCGGCGTCGGCGATCGCGGTGAGCACGGCCAGGCCGATGGCGTTGCCCAGGTTGAGGGTGGTGGAGGCCATGCCGTTGGCGATGCCCTGCTCGCCGGGCGCGACCTTGGTGGCGGCGGCGATCCACATGGACGTCCACACGATGCCCTGGCCCACCCCGGAGACGATCAGCCCGGGGACGGCGATGCCGTAGCCGGCGTCCGCGTCGAAGCCCAGGGAGAGGGCCGCGGTGCCCACCGCGCCGATCAGGAAGCCCCAGATCAGCGTGGTGCGCGCGCCCAGCCGGGTGGTCATGCGCTCGCCGAGCTGGGTGCCGGCGGCGATGGCGACGGAGGGCACGAGGAACGCCAGCCCGGTCTCCAGGGCGCTGAAGCCGTGCACCGACTGCAGCAGCACGGTGAGGAAGTAGGGCAGGGTGCCGAACGTGGCCATGTACAGGAACGTCACCGTGATGGCCACGCTCAGGCTGCGGTTGCGGAACAGCCGGAACGGCATCAGCGGGTCGGCGCTGCGGGACTCGATCGCGGCGAACGCGGCGAGGCACACCACGGCGGCGACGGCCGCACCGATGACCGCGGGCGAGGCCCAGCCCCACTCCGGGCCCTCCACCAGGGCGAAGACCAGCAGGGTGGCGCCGGCGGTGACGGTCAGGGCACCGGGCAGGTCGAACCGGCGGCCCGCGCCGCCCGCCGGGTCGCGCGGGATGACGAACACGGCGGCCAGGGCGACCAGCCCGGCCAGCGGCACGTTGACGAAGAAGACGGCGGGCCAGCCGAAGGCCTGGGTGAGCAGGCCGCCCAGCAGCGCGCCGACGGTCAGGCCACTGGCCCCGGCCCCGCCCCACACGGCGAGCGCCCGGTTCCGCTTGGGGCCCTCCTCGAACAGGGTGTTGATCAGCGACAGCGTGGACGGCAGCAGCAGCGCACCGCCGATGCCCTGTACGGCCCGCGCGGCGACGATGACCTCCGGGCTGCCCGCCAGTCCGCCGGCCAGCGAGGAGACGGCGTACACGGAGAGCGCGAGCACGAAGATCCGGCGCCGGCCGAGGAGATCGGCGGCCCGGCCGCCGAGCAGCAGGAAGCCGCCGGCGAAGACCACGTAGGCGCTGACCACCAGCTGCTGGGTCTGGCCGGGGAAGTCCAGGTCGGCGCCGATGTCGGGCAGGGCGACGAACACGATGTTCAGGTCGAGGGAGAAGATCAGCTGCGCCAGCGCCAGCAGCGCCAGGCTCCAGCCCGGCCGGGTCCGGCCGGGACCGGTCGGCCGCGGGTGCGGCCCGGGGGAGGTGGACATGGTCGGCCCTTCGGGGTCATGGGCAGGGCGGCCCGGCTCACTACGACAGTTCGTATAGTCTCGTACTGTCGAACTTTCGCCCAGCGGAGCCATCGGTATCCGGCCACACCGGTGACGGCCACGGCGGACCCGCGCCTCCCGCCGCCGGATCTGAACGCGCGCCTGGCCGGACGGTCGCGCTACCGTGGAGCGGTGATCCCGCACGACCCGGACCCGGGACGGAATCCGGTCCGGCAGCCTCCTCCACGGTGACCGGAAAGCGACCATGATCGGCCAAGTCGCCGCCCGGCCCCGGAAGCTGACGCCAGGCCAGAAGACTCTTGTCCCGGGCCCGGTCGGTGTGTTCTTGTGGTGCCATCGGATGATCGGAAGGGGTGTGCGGGGTGGAGTCGACGGCCGGGGCCGGACAGCTGCTCGCCATCAGCGACCTGCACATCGGCTATCCGGACAACCGCGCCCTCGTGGAGGACATGCGGCCGGAGAGCGACGAGGACTGGCTCATCGTGGCCGGCGATGTCGCCGAGACCGTGGCCGACATCCGCTGGGCCCTCGGCACGCTCGCGCGCCGCTTCCGCAAGGTGCTGTGGGTGCCCGGCAACCACGAGCTGTGGACCCATCCCCGGGACGAGGTCACCCTGCGCGGCGTCGCCCGCTACGAACACCTGGTCGAGGTCTGCCGGGAACTGGGTGTCGTCACCCCCGAGGACCCCTACCCCGTGTGGCGCGGCGCCGGCGGCCCGGCCGTCGTCGCCCCGCTGTTCCTGCTGTACGACTACTCGTTCCTGCCGGCCGGCTGCGCCACCAAGGCGGAGGGCCTGGCCTACGCGGAGAGCACGGGCATCGTCTGCAACGACGAGTACCTGCTGCACCCCGACCCCTACCCGACCCGTGAGGCCTGGTGCCGGGCCCGGGTCGCCGAGACCGAGCGCCGGCTGGCCGAGCTGCCCGAGGACCTCCCGACCGTGCTGGCCAACCACTACCCGCTGGACCGGCACCCCACCGAGATCCTCTGGCACCCCGAGTTCGCCATGTGGTGCGGCACCGGGCTGACCGCAGACTGGCACCGCCGGTTCCGGGTCGCCACCATGGTCTACGGCCATCTGCACATCCCCCGCACCACCTGGCACGACGGAGTCCGCTTCATGGAGGTCTCCGTGGGTTACCCCCGCGAATGGCGCAAGCGCCCGGAACCGCCGGGAAGGCTGCGCCGCATCCTGCCGATGGAGGTCGAAGCAGGTGATCGAGGAGCTGCTCCCGGAGTCGGTCGTGGCCGTGGAGGCACACACTGACGACCCGCTGTGGGAGACCCCGCTCTACCCGGCGGAGGAGGCGCTCGTCGTGCGCGCGGTGGCCAAGCGGCGCCGTGAGTTCGCCGCCGTGCGCGGCTGTGCCCGGCGCGCCATGGAGAAGCTCGGCGTGCCGCCGCAGGCCGTGCTCAGCGGCGAGCGGGGCGCCCCGCGGTGGCCGGACGGGCTGGTCGGCAGCATGACCCACTGCGACGGCTACTGTGCCGCCGCGCTGGTCCGCGCCGCCGACCTCGCCTCCCTCGGCATCGACGCCGAGCCGCACGGGCCGCTCCCGGAGGGCGTCGGCGACTCCGTGTTCCTGCCCGCCGAGTCCGCGCGGCTCGGCGAGCTGGCCCTGCGCCGGCCCGCCGTGCACTGGGACCGGCTCCTGTTCAGCGCCAAGGAGTCCGTCTACAAGGCATGGTTCCCGCTCACCCGCAAGTGGCTCGACTTCTCAGAGGCCGACATCACCCTGCACCCGGACACCGGCGGCGAGTCGTACGGCACCCTGCGCGCCGAACTCCTCGTGCCCGGGCCCCTGGTCGGCGGCCGGCGCCTCCAGACCTTCGAGGGACGGTGGATCGTCAGGGACGGGGTGGCGGCGACCTCCGTCGTCGTCCCGCACGGGTCCCCGGCACCGGGTACCTGACGGGCCGACAGACCGCGTACCGCACACGCCGCGCCCCTGACGCCGGGCGCCCCGCGTGCCGCCGGGCCGTCAGGCGGGCGGGTACCAGTCGCGCAGCAGGCGGAAGAACTCCGCCTCGTTGCCCGCCAGTCCCGCGTGGGCCAGGGCCTGTTCGGCCTCGGCGAGGACCGCGGGCGGCACGACGGCGGGCCGGCCGGCGCCCTGCGGCCCGTCCAGGGCGGCGCGCACCGTGTGGAGCAGCCGCAGATACGCCTGGACGGCGGTGCGCTCACGATCGGTCAGTACGGCGGTGGGCATCGGTCGGCTCTCCCCGGGTAGGCGTCACGGTCACGCGCCCTGCGGCGCCGTGCACCGCGTCCCGCGGCGCACACCCCCAGCTTGCCGCCCGCCACTGACAATTCCGTCCGGCTCGGCCCGCGTTCGCCCGCTCAGCGCAGGCGCGAGGAGGAAACGGCCGCACCCGGGCACGCCTACGACCCGTCACCGGCGGACGTCGGGACTCCGCCGTACAGCCCTCACCGGTGGGCATCAGGTCCCCGCCGTACCGCCCTCACCGGCGGTGCCAGGACCCCGCCGCCGGTGTCACGACTCGGGCCGCTTGACGCTCTCCAGGAGCATGTCCAGCCATTCCGCGACCTTGTCCCGGTGCTGGTCGGTGGGCAACTGCGCGGCCCGCCAGGCGATTCCGCGCACCCCGTGGTCCTGCAGCAGCCGCTCCAGCGGATCCTGCGCGGCCTCGACATCGGCCCGCTCCCGGTCCGCGAGCTTCTGCAGCAGCTCCTGCTCGACGCGCTGTAACGCGCCCGCCAGCGCCTCGGGGTCCTCCGCGGTGAGGAAGCCGGCGTGCACCCGGAAGAAGCGCTGCAACGCGTCGCAGTGCTCCATGGTGGGCCGCCGGTCGCCGTTGATGAGGGCGCCGGCCTGCTGCCGGGACATGCCCGCGCCGTCGGCGATCTCCTGCTGGGTGTACCGGCGTCCGCCCGGTTTCAGCCGGGTGCGGCGCAACAGGTCCAGGCGCTGCAGGAAACGGGCCTGGACGTCCGGTTCGCCGGCCGGCCGGCCACTGAGCAGAGCCCTGACCACCGGCTCGGGCACCCCGCAGGCGATGGAGAGCCGCCCGACGTCGAAGACCTCGGCGTGCGGTACGCCGAGGCGGTCGGCGAGCGCGGTGACGCGGGCGACGACGGCCGGCAGCTGGGCGGTCGCCGAGGCGCCCGGATCCTCGTAGCCATCCGTCACCGACAGAACTCCTACGTCTCTAAAGAGGGCTTCAGGTGCGTCCGTGCTTCTCACGAGCGATCGCCGTGAACTTCCCGGAGAGTAGCCCGTGTCCGGAACCCACATCCAGGTGTCGCCACAACTGTGGCGAATTTCAGCCGTCAACCGGCACGAAATGCCACGATAGTTGACACGACTCTTGCCTGGGCAGCAGGATCGCATCGCCGCGTGAAAGGCCGCAGAGGCAAGAGGGGTGACCTCCCGATGGCACATCAGGCAGGAGGGCAGCGGCCGGCACCGCGGCCCGTCCCCGACACTTGCGACACCCGGGCGTACCTCCAGGACTACGGGGCGCTGCTGGAGTACATGTCGTGCCCGTCCCTGGTCGTCGACCACCAGTGGAACGTGGTCATGGCGAACCGGGCGTTCGAGACGCTGTTCGGCGGCGTGCGCCCGCATCCGACGGCCATGCCGGGGGAGAACTTCCTGCGGTTCGTGCTGTTCCATCCGGACGCGGGAGAAATCCTAGGCGAGCACGAGCCGGCCTGGTGCCTGCCGATGCTGGCCCAGCTGCGCAACGCGCTGGAGGCCTACGGCCACGACCACGAACTCCAGGCCGTGCGCCGGGAGATCGCCCAGGACCCGATCATGGAGGCCGCCTACCGGCACGGCCTGCCGCACTGGATCCGCGCCGTCGGCGAGGCCGCGACCCGGCTCGACGGCGCCGTACGCCTGCTGCACCACCCGGACCCGCGCCACGGGCGCACCGAGTGCCGCATCGTGGAGGAGGCGCCGCAGCCGCTGCGGGAGCTCGGCTACCGGCGCCTGACGATGGTGCTGCGCGAGCCCCGCCGCCCGGCCGCACCGGTACGCCGCCCCCGCCGGACCCGGGGCACCGCTTCCCACCTCACGTCGGTCCCGGCACCCGAGGCCTGACCCGGCCCGGCCCGCGAGGGCGGCGCGTCTGCTTCCCTCACCCCGGCGCATTTACGCAAGCCACTTGCAAGGCTTGCGCTACCCTTGCGCTCATGACGCGACGACTTGCGGAAGTGGCCAAGAAGGTCGGGGTCAGCGAGGCCACCGTCAGCCGAGTGCTCAACGGCAAGCCCGGGGTCTCCGACGCCACCCGGCAGGCCGTGCTGACGGCTCTCGACGTGCTCGGCTACGAGCGCCCCACCCAGCTGCGCGGCGAACGCGCCCGGCTCGTCGGCCTCGTCCTGCCCGAGCTGCAGAACCCCATCTTCCCGGCGTTCGCCGAGGTCATCGGCGGCGCCCTGGCCCAGCTCGGGCTGACCCCGGTGCTGTGCACCCAGACCAAGGGCGGGGTCTCGGAGGCGGACTACGTCGAACTGCTGCTCCAGCAGCAGGTCTCCGGCGTCGTGTTCGCCGGCGGCCTGTACGCCCAGGCCGACGCGCCGCACGACCACTACCGGCTGCTCGCCGCGCGCAACATCCCGGTCGTGCTGGTCAACGCGGCCATCGACCACCTCGGCTTCCCCGGCGTGTCCTGCGACGACGCCGTGGCCGTCGAGCAGGCCTGGCGGCACCTGGCCTCCCTCGGTCACGAGCGCATCGGCCTGCTCCTCGGCCCCGGCGACCACGTCCCCTCGGCCCGTAAACTCGCCGCCGCCCGCGCCATCGCCGGCGACCTGCCGGAGGAGTTCGTCGCGCGGGCCATCTTCTCCCTCGAGGGCGGCCACGCCGCCGCCTCCCGGCTGATCGACCGGGGCGTCACCGGCATCATCTGCGCCTCCGACCCGCTGGCCCTCGGCGCCGTCCGGGCGGCCCGCCGCAAGGGGTACGACGTCCCGGGCCGGGTCTCCGTCGTGGGCTACGACGACTCGGCGTTCATGAACTGCACCGAACCCCCGCTGACCACCGTCCGCCAGCCCATCGAGGCCATGGGACGCGCGGCCGTGGAGCTGCTGAACGCGCGGATCGGCGGCACCGCCGTACCCGCCGAGGAGCTGCTGTTCGAGCCGGAGCTGGTGGTGCGCGGCTCCACCGCGCAAGCGCCGCGCGACTGAGCCTCCGCCAGAGCCGACCGACTGTCGAATAATTACAGATCTCGCGCGACATCTTGCGGTCGGATGTCGGCGGTGCTTGAGTGTGCGGCGCCCACCGCTCCTGCCACGAGTGTCATGAGGGGTCCACCGATGAGACACACCGGGTTCCGCCGTACCGCCTTCGCCATCGGCGTCTGTTCCTCCCTCGTCCTCGCCGCCACCGCCTGCGGGTCCGGTGCCGACGGCGCGGCGAGCGGCAAGACCCGCATCACCGTCAACTGCGAGCCGCCCAGGAGCGCCAAGACCGACCGCGCCTTCTTCGAGGCGGACACCGCCGCCTTCGAACAGGCCCATCCGGACATCGACGTCGTCGCCCACGACGCCTTCCCCTGCCAGGACCCCAAGACCTTCGACGCCAAGCTCGCCGGCGGCCAGATGGAGGACGTGTTCTACACGTACTTCACCGACGTCCGGCACGTCGTGGACCTGGGCCAGGCCGCCGACCTCACCCCGTACCTGAAGGAACTGAAGAGCTACGGCAGCATCCAGAAGCAGCTGCGGGACATCTACACCGTCGACGGGAAGGTCTACGGCATCCCGCGCACCGGCTACTCCATGGGGCTGGTCTACAACCGCGCCCTGTTCCGCAAGGCCGGACTGGACCCCGAGCGGCCCCCGGCGACCTGGGAGGAGGTCCGCGCCGCCGCCCGGAGGATCGCCGCCCTGGGCGACGGCACGGTCGGCTACGCCGACTACAGCGCCCAGAACCAGGGCGGCTGGCACTTCACCGCCGAGCTGTACGCGCAAGGCGGCGACGTGGTCGGCGCCGACGGCGAGAAGGCCACCATCGACACCCCCGAGGGCCGCGCCGTGCTGCGGAACCTGCACGACATGCGGTGGACCGACGACTCGATGGGCAGCAAACAACTCCTCGTCATCAACGACGTGCAGCAGATGATGGGTTCGGGCAAGCTCGGCATGTACCTGGCCGCCCCCGACAACATCCCGATCCTGGTCAAGGAGAAGGGCGGCGACTACCAGGACCTCGCCCTGGCCCCCATGCCGGGCGGCCACGCCACCCTCATCGGCGGCGACGGCTACATGTTCCGCAAGCAGGCCACGCCCGCCCAGATCCGCGCCGGCCTGAAGTGGCTCGACCACATGTTCCTCACCCCGGGCAAGGGCTTCCTCGGCGACTACGCCCGCGCCAAGAAGCACGACGCCCCCGTCGGCCTGCCCGAACCGCGCCTGTTCACCGGCGCCGCCGACGCCACCGACCAGCGGGTGAAACAGGCCAACGCCAACGTCCCGGTGGAGAACTACCGGGCGTTTCTCGACGGCAACGGCAAACTCCGGCTGAAGACGGAACCGCCGCACGCCCAGCAGATCTACTCCGTCCTCGACGGCACCGTCTCCGCCGTCCTCACCCAGGAGGACGCCGACATCGACCAGCTCCTGAAGGAAGCCTCCGGCAAGATCGACAGCATTCTGGCCCGGGACTGACCGCCATGACGAAGACGGCCGAGCGACGGCCCGTCGCCCACCCGCCCGTCCCCCCGCCCCCCACGCCCGCCCCGGCCGGGCGCCGCCGGCGCCGCCTGGCCGACCAGGCCCGCGCCTACGGCTTCCTCCTCGGCGGCCTGCTCTGCTTCGCCCTGTTCTCCTGGTACCCGGCCATCCGCGCGGTCGTCATCTCCTTCCAGAAGTACACCCCGGGCTCACCGCCCGAGTGGGCCGGCACCGCCAACTTCACCCGCGTCCTGGACGACCCCGAGTTCGCCGACGCCTGGCGCAACACCCTCGTCTTCACCCTGCTCGCGCTGCTCATCGGCTTCGCGATCCCCTTCGTGCTCGCCCTCGTCCTGAACGAACTGCGGCACGCCAAAGCCTTCTTCCGCGTGGTGGTCTACCTGCCGGTGATGATCCCGCCGGTGGTCAGCGCCCTGCTGTGGAAGTGGTTCTACGACCCGGGAGCCGGCCTCGCCAACGAGGCCCTGCGCGTGGTCCACCTGCCCACCTCGCACTGGACGAACGGCACCGGCACCGCGCTGGTCTCCCTGGTGCTCGTGGCCACCTGGGCCAACATGGGCGGCACCGTCCTCGTCTACCTCGCCGCGCTCCAGTCCATCCCCGGCGAGCTGTACGAGGCGGCCGAACTGGACGGCGCGAGCCTCCTCCAGCGCGTCAGACACGTCACGGTCCCGCAGACCCGGTTCGTGATCCTGATGCTGATGCTGCTTCAGATCATCGCCACCATGCAGGTGTTCACCGAACCGTTCGTCATCACCGGCGGCGGACCGGAGAACTCCACCGTCACCGTGCTCTACCTCATCTACAAATACGCCTTCCTCTACAACGACTTCGGCGGCGCCTGCGCCCTCAGCGTCATGCTCCTGGTCCTGCTCGGCGCCTTCTCCGCCCTGTACCTGCGGCTCACCCGCACCGAGGGGGACACATGACCCCGGGCACCCGCACCCTGATCTCCCCGGCCGCCCTCGCCCGCCCCCGCGGAAAGGCCCTGTACTGGACGGTGTTCACCGCCGTCGTCGTCCTCTTCGCGCTCGCCTTCCTCTTCCCCGTGTACTGGATGGTGACCGGCGCGCTGAAGTCACCGGACGAGGTGGCCCGCACCCCGCCCACCCTGCTGCCCGAACACTGGCACCCCGGCGGCTACACCGACGCCTGGGAACTGATGGAGCTGCCGCGGCACCTGGGGAACACCCTCGTCCAGGCGGCCGGCGCCTGGGCCTTCCAGCTGGTGTTCTGCACGGCCGCCGCCTACTCCCTGTCCAAGCTGCGGCCGGCGTTCGGCAAGGTGGTCCTCGGCGGCATCCTCGCCACCCTCATGGTCCCGGCGCAGGCACTGGTCGTCCCCAAGTACCTGACCGTCGCCGACCTGCCGCTGATCCACACCAACCTGCTCAACGACCCCCTCGCCGTCTGGCTGCCGGCGGTCGCCAACGCCTTCAACCTCTACCTGCTCAAACGCTTCTTCGACCAGCTGCCGCGCGATGTGCTGGAGGCCGCCGAGATCGACGGCGCCGGAAAGCTCCGCGTCCTGTGGTCCGTCGTGCTGCCCATGTCCCGGCCGGTGCTCGGCGTGGTGTCGATCTTCGCACTGGTCGCGGTCTGGCAGGACTTCCTGTGGCCGCTGATGGTCTTCTCCGACACCGGCGAGCAGCCGATCAGCGTGGCCCTGGTGCAGCTGTCGCAGAACGTCCAGCTCACCGTGCTCATCGCCGCGATGGTGATCGCCAGCATCCCCATGGTGGCGCTCTTCCTCGTCTTCCAGCGGCACATCATCGCCGGGATCGGCGCGGGCAGCACCAAGGGCTGACGCCGCCGCCCCGTCCACAGAAAGGCCAAGCTCCGTGGGACAGCCCACCCCTGCCCGCACAGACCGCGACTGGTGGCGCGACGCCGTCATCTACCAGGTGTACGTCCGCAGCTTCGCGGACGGCGACGGCGACGGCACCGGCGACCTCGCGGGCGTCCGCGCCCGGCTGCCGTACCTGGCCGAACTCGGTGTCGACGCCCTGTGGTTCACCCCCTGGTACCTGTCGCCCCTGAAGGACGGCGGCTACGACGTCGCCGACTACCGGACCATCGACCCGGCCTTCGGCACCCTCGCCGAGGCGGAGAAACTCATCGCCGAGGCGGCCGGGTCGGGCATCCGCACGATCGTCGACATCGTGCCCAACCACGTCTCCGACCAGCACCCCTGGTTCCGGGCCGCGCTCGCCGCCGGACCCGGCAGCCCCGAACGCGAACTGTTCCACTTCCGGCCCGGACGCGGCCCGCACGGCGAACTCCCGCCCAACGACTGGCCCTCGCAGTTCGCCGGCTCCACCGAACCGGTGTGGACCCGGCTGCCCGACGGCGACTGGTACCTGCACCTGTTCACCCCAGAACAACCCGACCTCAACTGGGCCCACCCGGCCGTCCGCCGGGAACACGAGGAGATCCTGCGCTTCTGGTTCGAGCGGGGCGTCGCGGGCGTCCGCATCGACTCGGCGGCCCTGCTCGCCAAGGACCCCGACCTCCCCGACCTCGCTGCCGACCCCGAACCCCACCCGTTCCTCGACCGCGACGAACTCCACGACATCTACCGCTCCTGGCGGCGCGTGGCCGACGAGTACGACGGCGTCTTCGTCGGCGAGGTCTGGCTCCCCGACCCCGAGCGCTTCGCCCGCTACCTGCGCCCCGACGAACTCCACACCGCCTTCAACTTCTCCTTCCTCACCTGCCCCTGGGACGCCGGCCGGCTGCGCGCCGCGATCGACACCACCCTCGCCGAGCACGCCCCCGTCGGCGCCCCGGCCACCTGGGTGCTGTGCAACCACGACGTCACCCGCACCGTTACCCGCTACGGCCGCGCCGACACCGCCTTCGACTTCGCCACCAAGGCCTTCGGCACCCCGACGGACCTCGCCCTCGGCACCCGGCGGGCCCGGGCCGCCGCCCTGCTGTCGCTGGCGCTGCCCGGCGCGGTCTACCTCTACCAGGGCGAGGAACTGGGCCTGCCGGAGGCCGGCATCCCGCTCGAGAGCATCCAGGACCCGATGCACTTCCGCTCGGGCGGCACCGACCCCGGCCGCGACGGCTGCCGGGTGCCGCTGCCCTGGGCCGCCGATCTGCCGTACGCCGGATTCGGCTCCCGCGAGGAGCCGTGGCTGCCGCAGCCGGCCGACTGGCCGTCGTACGCGGTCGACCGCCAGCGGCGGGACCCGCACTCCATGCTCTCCCTGTACCGCACGGCCATCGCCCTGCGCCGCGTGTTCGGCGACGGCCCCCTGACCTGGCTGCCCGCCCCCGACGGCGTGCTCGCCTTCGCCCGCGCGGACGCGCTGTGCGTGGTCAACCTCTCGGCCACGCCCGCCCCGCTGCCCGCGCACTCCCGGCTCCTGCTCGGCAGCGGCCCCCTGGACGACACCGGCCGGCTGCCCCGGGACACGGCGGCCTGGCTGCGCGTCTGAGCCGCGCCGCACGCACCACCGCACCCTCGCGGGTCCGAGCCGCGCCGCAGGAGCACAGCGCTGTCGCGCGTCCGAGCCGCGCCCCCACGCACCACCGCGCTCTGCCACGCACCCCTACCACGAAGGGATCGGCACATGCACAGCAGCACCGCCGGACAGCTCCGGCGCCTGCCGGCCATCGGGGCGGTCGTCGCCCTCGCCGCCGGCATGCTCGTCACCCTCGCCCCGGCCGCCCACGCGGCGGCGGGCGCCTCGCTCCCCTTCACCTCCGTGGAGGCCGAGTCGGCGAGCGGCAACGGCACCCGGATCGGCCCCGACTACACCCAGGGCACGCTCGCCTCGGAGGCATCCGGCCGGCAGGCCGTCCGGCTGGCGCCCGGACAGCGGGTGGAGTTCACCGTGCCGCGCACGGCCAACGCGCTCAACCTCGCCTACAGCGTCCCCGACGGCCAGTCGGGCGCGCTCGCCGTGTACGTCAACGGCATCCGGCTCACCGGGACCCTGCCGGTGACCGCCAAGTACTCCTACGTCGACACCGGCTGGATCACCGGCTCCAAGACCCACCACTTCTTCGACAACACCCGCATGCTGCTGGGCCGGACCGTCCAGGCCGGTGACAAGGTCGCCGTCGAGGCGACCGGTGCGCAGGTCACCGTCGACGTCGCCGACTTCGAGCAGGCGCCCGCGGCCGCCGCCCAGCCCGCCGGATCGGTGTCCGTGGTCGCCAAGGGCGCCGACCCCAGCGGCAACGGCGACTCCACCCAGGCGTTCCGGGACGCCATCGCCGCCGCCCAGGGCGGCACGGTCTGGATCCCGCCGGGCGACTACCGGATCACCTCCTCCCTCGGTGGCGTGCAGAACGTCACCCTCCAGGGCGCCGGCCACTGGTACTCGGTCGTGCACACCTCCCGCTTCATCGACCAGACGACTTCCGCCGGCAACGTGCACATCAAGGACTTCGCGGTCGTCGGCGAGGTCACCGAGCGCGTCGACTCCAGCCCGGACAACTTCGTCAACGGCTCGCTCGGCCCCGGGAGTTCGGTGTCGGGCATGTGGCTCCAGCACCTGAAGGTCGGCCTGTGGCTCACCGGCAACAACGACAACCTGGTGGTGGAGAACAACCGCATCCTCGACACCACCGCCGACGGCCTCAACCTCAACGGCAACGCCAGGGGCGTACGGGTGCGGAACAACTTCCTGCGCAACCAGGGCGACGACGCCCTGGCCATGTGGTCCCTGTACGCCCCGGACACCGACTCCAGCTTCGAGCACAACACCATCTCGCAGCCCAACCTCGCCAACGGCATCGCCGTCTACGGCGGCACCGACATCGCCGTCCGCGACAACCTGGTCTCCGACACCAACGCCCTCGGCAGCGGCATCGCGATCTCCAACCAGAAGTTCCTCGACCCCTTCCACCCGCTGGCCGGCACCATCACGGTGGCCGGCAACACACTCGTGCGCGCCGGCGCCATGAACCCCAACTGGAACCACCCGATGGGCGCGCTGCGCGTCGACTCCTACGACAGCGCCGTCAACGCCACCGTGAACATCACCGACACCACGATCACCGACAGCCCGTACAGCGCCTTCGAGTTCGTCTCCGGCGGCGGGCAGGGGTACCCGGTGCGCAACGTCAACGTGACCGGGGCGACCGTGCGGGGCACCGGGACGGTCGTCGTGCAGGCCGAGGCCCAGGGCGCCGCCGTCTTCAGGAACGTCACCGCCGTCCAGGTCGGCGCGGCCGGCGTGTACAACTGCCCCTTCCCGGCGAACTCCGGCTCCTTCACGCTCGCCGACGGCGGCGGCAACTCCGGCTGGTCGAGCACCTGGTCGGACTGCTCCACCTGGCCGCGGCCCGGGCAGGGCAACCCCGAACCCGACCCCAACCGCAACCTCGCCAAGGGCCGCCCGGCCACCGCGACCGGCTCCCAGGACGTCTACACGCCCGGCAAGGCGGTCGACGGCGACGCCAACTCCTACTGGGAGTCGGCCAACAACGCCTTCCCGCAGTCCTGGACGGTCGACCTCGGCGCGTCCTACGGCGTGCGCCGCGTGGTGCTGAAGCTGCCCCCGTCGGCGGCCTGGGGCGCCCGCACCCAGACCGTCGCGGTGCTCGGCAGCACCGACGGCACGACCTACACGACCGTGGCCGGCGCCCAGGGCTACCGCTTCGACCCCGCCACCGGCAACACCGCGACCGTGTCCCTGCCCGACGGCACGAACCTGCGCCATCTGCGCCTGACCGTCACCGCCAACACCGGCTGGCCGGCGGGCCAGTTCAGCGAGGTGGAGGTCTATTCGTCCTGACCCAGCGGATACCGAGGGAGCCGCGCCGGGCCCGGCTCCCTCCTCAGCGCTCCAGCTCCCGGTGGGCCGTCTCCGGCAGCCGCAGGTACACCAGCGAGGACAGCAGGCAGAGCACGGCCACGTACCAGGGGAAGAGCCCCGAGTGCCCCAGGTCCTTGAACAGCGTGCCGACGTAAGGGGCCGTGCCGCCGAACAGCGCCACGGTGAGGGAGTACGGGAAGCCGATCCCGGCCGCGCGCACCCGGGGCGGGAACACCTCGGCGTTGACGGCCGCGCTGACGGACGTGAACCCGGTCAGCAGCACCATGCCGGCGCAACTCACCAGCAGCAGCACGGCGAAGGAGTCGCGCAGCGCGTGCAGCAGCGGCACGCACAGCACGGCGAAACCCACCCCGAAGCCGAGCAGCAGCGGCCGGCGCCCCACCCGGTCGGACAGCATCCCGCCGAGCGGCTGGAGCACGGCGAAGAAGGCCAGCGAGATCGTGCTCACGAGCAGCGCGTCCGACTTCGCGACGCCTGCGTTGAGTTCGGCGTACGTCGGCAGGTACGACGTCCAGGTGTAGTAGGCGATGGTGCCGCCCGCGGTGATCCCGGCGATGAGCAGGGACTGGCGCGGATGGCGGCGCAGCGCCTCGAACAGGCCCGGCCGCGGCGCCTGTCGCTGCGCTGCGCTGCGGGTCTCCGCGGCGCCGCGCCGGATCCAGAAGCCGACCAGGCTGAACGCCCCGCCGAGCCAGAACGGCACCCGCCAGCCCCAGCCGTCCATCGAGGGTCCGTCGAGTGTGTCCACGAGCAGGGTGGCGATGCCGGAGGCGACCAGCTGGCCCCCGGTCGTCGAGACGTACTGGAAGCTGGAGAACAGCCCGCGCCGGCCCGGCCCCGCCGACTCCACCAGGAAGGTGGTCGAGGCCGCGAACTCCCCGCCCACCGACAGCCCTTGGAGCAGCCGGGCGGCGACCAGCACCACCGGGGCCGCGACGCCCGCCGAGGCGTAGGTCGGGGTCAGCCCCACCAGCAGGCTGCTGCCGCCCATCAGCAGGATGGTGACGGTGAGGGCGGCCCGCCGGCCGCGCCGGTCGGCGACCGCCCCCATCAGCAGCCCGCCCACGGGCCGCATGAAGAAGCCGACCGCGAACACGGCGAACGTCGACAGCAGGGGCACCAGGGAGTTGCCGGTGTCCTTGGGGAAGACCGCGGCGGCGATGTAGGTGGCGAGGAACGTGTAGGCGTACCAGTCGTACCACTCCACGGCGTTGCCCACGGAGGCGGCAACGAGCTGTCGCGCGGACCGTCTCGTCCGCTCCGGTGCCGTCGTCTGCTTGCCTGTCATGATCGCGTCTCTCCCCGGCCGACGGGTCCCGCACACCTCATGTAGCGATGAGTTCACATCGGTGCCACCGGATACTTCCCTGACGTTTGGTGCTCTTGGAACACTCGCTCCGCGCACGTTCCGTCAGCCGGCGGCACTCGTGTACGTCAGGACGAGAGGACCCTCACTCATGCCCGAAGTCAACCGGCGGCGCTTCCTCCAGCTCGCGGGCGCCACCACGGCGTTCACGGCGCTGGCCGGCAGCATCCAGCGCGCGGCGGCCCTGCCCGCCCACTACCGCACCGGATCGCTGGACGACGTGGAGCACATCGTCGTCCTGATGCAGGAGAACCGTTCCTTCGACCACTACTTCGGCTCCCTGCGCGGAGTACGCGGTTTCGGCGACCCCCGCCCGGTCACCCGGAACGGCCGGACCGTCTGGAAGCAGTCCGACGGCACCAAGGACATCCTGCCCTTCCACCCCGACGCCGACGACCTGGGCCTGGCCTTCATCCAGGACCTCCCGCACGGCTGGAACGACGGCCACGCCGCGTTCAACGGCGGCAAGTACGACAAGTGGGTGCCCAACAAGTCCGCGACGACCATGGCGTACCTGACGCGCGAGGACATCCCCTTCCACTATGCGCTCGCGGACGCCTTCACCGTCTGCGACGCCTACCACTGCTCGCTCATCGGCTCCACCGACCCCAACCGCTACTACATGTGGACGGGCTACACCGGCAACGACGGCAAGGGCGGCGGCCCGGTCCTCGGCAACGAGGAGAAGGGCTACGGCTGGACGACGTACCCCGAGCGCCTGGAGCGGGCCGGGATCTCCTGGAAGATCTACCAGGACATCGGCGACGGCCTGGACGCGAACGGCTCCTGGGGCTGGATCAACGACGCCTACCGCGGCAACTACGGCGACAACTCGCTGCTCTACTTCAACCAGTACCGCACCGCCCAACCCGGCGACCCGCTCTACGACAAGGCCCGCACCGGCACCGACGCCCGCAAGGGCGAGGGCTTCTTCGACCGGCTGAAGGCGGACGTCAAGGCGGGTACCCTGCCCCAGGTCTCCTGGATCGTCGCCCCCGAGGCGTTCACCGAACACCCCAACTGGCCCGCGAACTACGGCGCCTGGTACGTCTCCCAGGTCCTGGACGCGCTCACCGCCGACCCCGACGTGTGGGGCCGGACCGCGCTGTTCATCACCTACGACGAGAACGACGGCTTCTTCGACCACGTCATCCCGCCCTATCCGCCGGCCTCCGCGGCCCAGGGCAAGTCGACCGTCGACCCCGCGCCCGACGTGTTCAAGGGCGACAGCGGCCATGTCGCCGGCCCCTACGGGCTCGGCCAGCGGGTGCCGATGCTGGTCGTCTCCCCGTGGAGCAAGGGCGGTTACGTCTGCTCCGAGACCTTCGACCACACCTCGATCATCCGGTTCATCGAGCGCCGCTTCGGCGTCCGGGAGCCCAACATCTCGCCCTGGCGCCGCGCCATATGCGGCGACCTGACGAGCGCCTTCGACTTCTCCCGCCAGGACACCGCGCCGGTGGCGCTGCCCTCCACGGCCGGCTACCGGCCGCCGGACCGCGACCGGCACCCGGACTACGTGCCGAAGCCCCCCGCCCAGGGCGCGCTGCCCCGGCAGGAGCCCGGCAGCCGGCCCACCCGCCCGCTGAAGTACGCCCCGGCGGTGGACGGTTCGGCGGACACGGCGACCGGCAAGTACACGCTCACCTTCGCCTCCGGGCCGGGCGCCGGCGCGGCCTTCCTGGTGACGTCCGACAGCCGCACCGACGGCCCCTGGACGTACACCACCGAGGCGGGCAAGACGCTCTCGGACACCTGGAACTCGGTGTACTCCGGCGGGAACTACGACCTCACCGTGCACGGGCCCAACGGCTTCCTGCGCGTCTTCAAGGGCCGCAACAAGGTGGCCGGACCCGAGGTCACCGCCCGGCACACGGGCGACGACATCGAGCTGGCCTTCACCAACAAGGGCTCCGGCACCGCGCGGCTGAAGGTCACCGACGGTTACGGCGGCAGCCCGCTCACGGTGACGGTGCGGCCCGGCGCCACCGTACGGCAGACCGTCGGCCTCGCGGCGAGCGAGCGCTGGTACGACCTGACCGTGACCTCGGACGCCGACCCGGCCTTCCTGCGCCGCTTCGCCGGCCATGTGGAGAACGGGCGGTCCGGCGTCAGCGATCCGGCGATCGCCACGGGGTGAACGACCGATGAACACCGCTCCGTGCGGACTGGTCAGGTACCGGTCACATCAGGGTAGTGTGCCCCGGTGACCACGCAATCGAACACCCCTGCCGGCTGGTACCCGGACCCGCACGGAGCGCAGAACACGCAGCGTTACTGGGACGGCACGCAGTGGACCGAGCACACCAACCCGGCCCAGCAGGCCGCCGGGCAGGTTCCGCCGCAGCAGGCCCCGGCCCAGCAGCCCGCCTTCCCGCAGCAGCAGGCCGCCGCCGACCCCAAGGTGCAGCGCCAGGTGCAGCAGCAGGCCGGTGTCACGGCCGGCGGCGCCGGCGGCGGCACCCTCTTCACCGAGCCCGTCCTGGTCGTGAACCAGAAGGCCAAGCTCATCGAGCTGACCAACGAGTACAAGGTCATGGACCAGAGCGGCCGGGAGATCGGCTCGGTCACCCAGGTCGGCCAGGGCATCCTGCGCAAGATCCTGCGCTTCGTCTCCAGCCTGGACCAGTTCCTGACCCACAAGCTGGAGATCCGCGACGCCTACGGCCAGCCGCAGCTGCTGCTGACCCGGCCCGCGAAGATCTTCAAGTCCCGGGTGGTCGTGACCCGCCCGGACGGCTCCCCGGTGGGCGAGATCGTCCAGAAGAACATGATCGGCAAGATCAACTTCGCGATGATGGCGAACGGCCAGCAGGTCGGCGCGATCAAGGCGGAGAACTGGCGGGCCTGGAACTTCGCGATCGTCGACCACGCGGACAACGAGGTCGCCCGCATCACCAAGACGTGGGAGGGCCTGGCCAAGACCCTCTTCACGACCGCGGACAACTACGTCCTGCAGATCCACTACCAGCTGCCCGAACCCCTGCTGAGCCTGGTGGTGGCGACGGCGCTGACCGTGGACACCGCGCTCAAGCAGGACGCCCGCGGCTGGGGCTGATCCGAGGCGGACGCGCGAAACGGCGGCGGCCGGTGCCCGGGGGACTCCCCGCGCACCGGCCGCCGCCGTATGACGCCTCACAGGGCCGTGAGATGCCCCGGCTGCCCCGGCTGCCGGGGCACCAGCGCCTGCCCTTCACCGCCCGTCCCCGTGCCCGTCCCTGTGCCCGGTTCGGGCCGGCGCGGGACGAGGGCCGGTTCGGCGGTGGCCGTGCCCGGTTCCAGGGCCAGTACGGCCGCCACCGGATGGTCCTCCTCCGCCGCCGGTCCGCCGGGATCCGGGGCGGGGGACGCCCGGGTGAGCAGCAGCACGCCCCAGCCGGCCAGCCCCGCGCCGGCGACCGCCAGCAGCACCCCGCCGGCCCCGCCGCGCAGCCCCTGCCCCAGCAGACTGAGGCCGATCACCGCGGCGGCCACCGGGTTGGCGAGGGTGACCACGGCCAGCGGCGCGCCCAGCCCGCCGCGGTAGGCGGTCTGGGACAGCAGCAGCCCGCCCACGGCGAACGCGGCGACGAGCACGGCACCCACGATCACCTCGGCGCTCAGCACCGGACCCGAGCGGTCCGTGGCCGCCACGGTCACCGTCTGGGTCAGCGCGGAGGCCACCCCGGAGGCGAAGCCGGACGCGGTCGCGTGCCTCAGGCCCGGCCGCGCGCCGGGCCAGGACAGCAGCCCGATCGCGGCGGCCGTCGCCCCGGCGACCACCAGCGCCGCCGGCAGCGACAGCACCCGCGAGGGCGCCGGACCGGACGCGGCGACCAGCAGCGCGGCCAGCCCCAGCAGGGTGAGCGCCGTACCGCGCCACTCCACCGCGCTGACCCGCCGCCCGGCCGCCCGCGCGCCCAGCGGCACGGCCGCGACCAGGGTGAGCGCGCCGAGCGGCTGTACGACGGTCAGCGGGCCGTACTTCAGGGCGACGACGTGCAGCAGCGCGGCGGCGGCGTTCAGCCCGACCGCCGACCACCAGGCGCCGGTGCCCAGCAGCCGCAGCAGCCCGGTGCCGGCGCCGCGCGCGGCCAGGCGCTCCTGGGCGACGGCGGCCAGCGCGTAGGCGACGGCCGACACCAGCGACAGGCCGAGGGCGGCCAAGGCGGCGGCGCTCATCGGACCGCTCCCGCCGGCACGGGCTCCCGGGCGACCGGCACATGGGTGCCGCGTCCCGCCGTGGTGGCGGTGCGCCGGGGCGGATGGATGGCGGCGAGGGCCAGACCGAGCATGGCCGTGGCCACCAGCGCGTCGAGCCAGTAGTGGTTCGCCGTGCCGACGATCACCAGCAGGGTGATCAGCGGGTGCAGCAGCCACAGCAGGCGCCGGCGGGACCTGGTCGCGGCGATCAGGCCGATGGCCACCATCAGCGCCCAGCCGAAGTGCAGCGAGGGCATCGCCGCGAACTGGTTGGACAGGTGGTCGCTGGACGGCGGGCCGTACACGGAGGGCCCGTAGAGGCGGCCGGTGTCCACCAGGCCGGTGCCGGTCAGCATCCGCGGCGGGGCCAGCGGGAAGGTGAACGGCAGCACCAGGGCGGCCGTGGTGACCACCGCGAGGACCCGGCGGGCCCAGACGTAGTGCGCGGGCCGGCGCACGTACAGCCAGACCAGGAAGGCGAGCGTGGCCGGGAAGTGGACGGTCGCGTAGTAGGTGTTCGCCAGATGGACGAGGGTGTCGCCGTGCAGCAGTGCGGACTGCACGGCGTTCTCGCGGGGGAGGTGCACGGCCCGCTCCAGGTCCCACACCCGGCGGGCGTTGCGGAACGCGTCGCCGGTGTGGCCGGTGGCCAGCCGGCGGCCGAGTTTGTAGACCAGGAAGAGCCCGGCTACCAGCAGGAATTCACGTATCAGAGGCGGGCGTGCCGGGATGGCCGGTGCCGTTTCCGCCTCCGCAGGCTCGGTTCGGGCATTCATCCCCCGGCCCCTTCACTGACGGTGGTGCGTGTGGTGGTGCGTCGGCGTCCCGGTCGGTCACCGGAACTCATCGATACGTTGCCGTACCGATACGCCAGTGTACCGATACGGTGGAGTACCGGTACACTGGCGTATCGATTGATGTGCGCCACACTGGACACAGCACGAGCGAGGGGAAGCACGCATGACGTCGCAGGCCGCGGAGGGACCGGAGACGGTCGTCGCCTCGCGCCGCTCCAAGATCACGCCGGAGCGTGAGCGGGAGTTCTTCGACGCCGTGCTGGAACAGATCCGCGAGTGCGGCTACGACTCCGTCACCATGGAGGGCATCGCCGCCAGCACCCGGTGCAGCAAGTCCACGCTCTACCGGCAGTGGAAGACCAAGCCGCAGTTCGTCGCCGCCGCCCTGCGCGCCAGCCGCCGGGTGCGGTTCGCCGGCATCGACACCGGGTCGCTCGCCGAGGACCTGCGCCAGGCCGCCCGGGCCGCGGGCGACTGGTCCGGCAAGGACACCCGGCTGCTCCAGGCACTGGGGCACGCCGTGACCTCGGACCAGGAACTGGCCCGGGCGCTGCGCGAGGCGCTGGTCCACCCGGAGATCGCCGCGCTGGAGGAGATGCTCGCCCGGGGCGTCGCCCGGGGCGAGGTCCGGGCGGACCACCCCGCGCTGGAGTACATCCCCGCCATGATGTTCGGCGTCCTGCGTGTACGGCCGGTCCTGAACGGGCAGTACGCCGACGCCGACTATCTGGTCCGGTTCGTGGAGGCCGCGGTGCTGCCCGCGCTCGGACTGGGATAGACGCGGGCCGCCGTTCACGGGATGACTGAACGACGGCCTGCCCGCGCCGCACCGTGGGGACGGGGGCGGCGCGCACCCCCCGGCCGGGTGGGATTCCTCTTGAGCGGAGGGGAACCCCACCCGGCCGACTCGTGTCCACGGCGCCCCGGGCGGCGGCCGGTTCCCGCGCGCCGGCCCGGCTGGGAACGGTCCCACGGGGTGACCGGGGCTCTCGGCTGGTCCCCGCGCGCGCCGGCCCGGCGGTGACCGCGGCCCGGGGACCGTCGTTGGCGGCATACCACTCGTGCGGCTTCCTCGCCCGGGTGGCTCTGCCGAAGGAGACCCCATGGCCGCCATCTGCCCGAACTGCCATCTGCCGGAGATGATCGCGTACGTGGTCAACGACGACGGACTGCACCCCTTTCCGTGCCTGGAGTGCAACACCGGGACCGTCCGCTCCACCCCGTACGGGCATCTCTCCGGAGCGGCACCGTGCGGCACCGACGGCTGCCGGGGATCCGTACGGGACGACTACCAGTACGACCCCAAGGGACGCCTCTCGCGCCTGGACCGCGTCAGGTGCCGGCTGTGCGCCACCGACCGGACGGGAGTGCTCCGTGCCCAGAGCGCGCCGGAACGTGCCGTGCCCGACCCCCGGCTGCCGGGGAGCGCCGTCCGGTCCCTCCGGCACGGGGGACCGCGGCGGCACCGGTGACTACACGGCCTGCCCGTTGCCCGTGCCGGCCGACGAGACCTTGATCCCCTTCAGGATCTCGTCCATGACGGACAGCTTCTGGCCGACGTCCAGGCCGAAGCGGATCACGACGATCCGCTCGGGGGCGGCGGGGGAGGGGAAGGCGACGGACTCGACGTAGCCGTCGGCGCCCTTGCTGGTGACCGCCTTCCAGCGCACCAGGTAGCCCTTCTGCCCGGCCACCGTCACCGCCTCCGAGGCCAGTTCCTCGTGCGAGGTGATGCTGCCGTAGGTGGTGCCGCCGTAGGACTCCTTGGCGTTGGCCGCGATGTCCGCCTTGGCGACCTCCTCGGGCGTCTCCCCCTTGACGCGCAGCGCCATCGCCGGAGCCGTGTAGGCGCCGCCCGCCGTGCAGGTCTGCGTCGTGTCGCCGGGGCACTTGTAGGTGTCCTTCGAGGTCACCTGCGCACCGGCGCTCATCGTCTGCCCGGTCCAGCCCTGCGGCACCGGCAGGCTGATCCCGTTGACCGGGTCCGGCACCGAGCCGCCGCCCTCGACCTCCGGTGCCCCCGACGGACCCGTGGACGGCGAGTCCCCACCGGAACCGCCCGGCCCACCGGACCCGCCTGAGCCCTCGGAACCACCCGACCCGCCGGGGCCTCCCGGGCCGCCCTGCGGGCCCCGGCCGCCGTCCCCGCCGGCCGGCCCCTGCCCCGCCCCCGCGCGGTCGCCCCCGCCGTCGTCCTGGGCCAGGGCGTACACGCCGACCCCGATGCTCGCCAGTACCGCGGCCGTCACCGCGACGGCTATCCCGGTGCGCAGCCCGCGCCGGGGCCGGGCCGGCGGCTGTGCCGGGTACGCGGGATACCCCGCGTACCCGCCGTACCCCCCTGGAGCCGGGGCGCCCGGCTGCGCCGCCTGCGATGCCTGCACCGCCTGCGGTGCCGGGGGACCCCACGGGGCGGCGGCCGTGCCCGCCGGGCGGGTCCGGTCCGTCCAGGCCGTACCGTCCCACCAGCGCTCGGTGGGCGGGGCGTCGTTCGTCTGCCCGGGGTCGGGGTACCACCCGGGAGGAGTCACCTGCGTCATGCCCCCACCGTATGAGGTGTCGGTGAAAGTGTGATGAGAGGATTCGGCGCCGGGCGGGCGGACCAGCACGATCCGCCCCGGGAAACCCGCGTTCCGGTGGCCCCCTCGTGGATCTCTCCGCGACGCCCGGCCCGGCGCCGAAGTCACCCGTGCGTACCGCCTGTCACCCGGCCGGGCAGCACCTGACCCGACCGCCCCCGCGGGCCACTCCGGACGGCTACGCTCGGTGCCTGTATGCCGTGCGGGCGACCTGGGGAGGGAACGGGATGACGGACGGACGGCCCACAGCGGCCGGCTCGGCACCCCTGTGGGAGCGGGACGCCGAGATCGCCACCGTCACGGCGGCGCTCGACGCCCTGTGCGCCGGCCGCGACGCCGCGGGCGCCCTGCTGGTCTTCCGCGGCAAGGGCGGACTCGGCAAGACCGCGCTGCTGGCCGAGACCCGCCGCATGGCCGAACGCCGCGGCTGCTCCGTCTGGTCCGCCCGCGGCGCCGAGACCCTCAGATCCGTCCCGTTCCACGTCCTGCGCCAACTGCTCCAGCCCGCCCTGCTGTCCCTCCCGCCCGACGAGCTCCGCGACCACCTCGGCGACTGGCACGACATCGCCGGCCCCGCCCTCGGCATAACCGAACCGCGCGGCGACAACGCCGACCCGCACTACGTCCGCGACGGACTCGTCTCCGCCGTACGCCGCATCGCCCGCCGCACCTGGCCGCTCGTCCTGCTGCTCGACGACGCCCACTGGGCCGACCCGGAAACCCTGCGCTGGCTCGCCGCGTTCGCCGAACGCCTGGACGACGTGCCCGTACTCGTCGTGGTCGCCCGCAGACCCGACCGGACCGGCGGGGCCGGCGCCCGCCACCTCGACGCGGTCGCCGCCGCCGCGGGCCGCCCGGTCAACGACCTGAACGCCCTCACCCCGGCCGCCACCGCCGGACTCACCCGCGCCACCCTCGGCCGGCACGCCGACGACGCGTTCTGCCGTGAGGTCTGGGCGGTCACCGACGGCAACCCCTACGAGACCGTCGAACTCCTCGCCAAGGTCCACGACAGCGAACTGGAGCCGGTCGAGGCACACGCGGGGGAGCTGCGCGCCCTCAACCGCGCGGCCCGCGGCGGCGGACTGGTCGACCGGCTCAAGGGCCTCGGCCTGGAGGCCACCCGGTTCGCCTGGGCCGCCGCGATCCTCGGCACCGGCATCACCGTCGACATGGTCGCCCGCCTCGCCACCATGGACGACGACCTCGCCCGCGACTGCGCCGACGTGCTGTGCGCCGCCCGCATCCTCACCCGCCCCGGGCCGGCCACGGGCGCCGAGGACGACACCGGCGAGCTGGAGTTCGTCCACCCGCTCATCGCCACCGACGTCTACCAGTCCATCCCCGCCGGGGTGTGCACCGCCATGCACGGCGTCGCCGCGCAGATCATCAACGAGCTGGGCCGGGGCGCCGCCGAGGCCGCCCGGCACCTGCTGAAGGTGCACCCGGACGACGACGAGGAACTCGTCGAGCAGTTGCGGCAGGCCGCCCGCGAACACCTCGCCGTCGGCGCGCCGGACGCGGCCCGCCGCTGCCTGGAACGCGCGCTGCGGGAACCGCCCCTGCCCGAGGTGCACGCCCATGTGCTGTACGAACTGGGCTGCGCCACTCTGCTGACCAGCCCCGCCGTCTCCATCGGCCAGTTGCGCAGCGCCCTCGGCACGCCCGGCCTCGACGGGGACGACCGGGTCGACGCGGTCGTCCGCCTCTCCCAGGCGCTGCTCCACAACGACCAGCTGGAGGAGGCCGTCCGCACCGTCGAGGCCGAGGCCGCCCGGCACCCGGCCGGCCCGGTGCGACTGCGGCTGCAGGCCTTCCAGTTCATGTGGGAGGGCATCCACGGCGAGACCGTCGCCCCGGCCCGCTCCCGGCGCCTCGCCGAACTCGCGAGCACCTGCACCGGCCGCGACAACGCCGAACGCGCCCTGCTGATCCTGCGCGCCTTCGATGCCATGACCCACGGCGAGAGCGCCGACGCGGTCGTCGACCTGTGCGACCGCGCCCTCGTCAACGGCCGCCTCGCGCCCGGTCTCGGCTGGACCGACACCGAGTGGGGCATGGAACTGCTGATGATGCTCGGCAGCGCGTACGCCTACGCCGACCGGCTCGACCGCGCCGAGAGCCTGTTCTCCGAAGCCCGGCGCGTCTACACCTCGGCCGGCTGGCGCGGCGTCCACCTCTCCCTGGCCAACGCCTTCCTCGGGCTCGCCTACCGCAGACAGGGCCGGCTGCGCGACGCCGAGTCCACCCTGCGCGAAGCCGTGCGGCTCGCCGAACGTCGGCCGCCGCCTGCCGTTGTACTGGTCGGCCACCTGCGGACTGGTCGACACCCTGCTGGCCCGCGGCCGGGTGGCGGAGGCATGGTCGGTCGCCGGGCAGTACGGCTTCGCACCGCCGTACCCGTCCACCATCGTGCTGCCCGACATCCGCTCCGTGCGCGGCCGGCTGCTGCTCGCCGTCGGCCGCACCGCGGAAGGCGTCGGCGAACTGGAGGCCGCCGAGAAGACCGCCGCCTCCCGCGGCGGCCACAACCCGGTCCTCGCCCCCTGGTCCGTCGACCTCGCCCGGGCCCTCGCCGCGACGGACCCGGCCCGCGCCGCCCGACTCGCCGCCGACGCCCGCAAACAGGCCGAGCGGTTCGGCACGGACACCGCCATCGGCGAGGCCCTGCGCTGCGCCGCCGCACTGGAGACCGGCCAGCGCGCGGTACGGCTCGCCGCCCGGGCCGTGGCCTACCTGGAGGCATCACCCTGCCAGTACGAGCACGCGGCGGCCCGCATCGAATACGGCATCGCCGCCGGCTCGGCAACGGACCTCACCCGAGGCCTGGAACTCGCCCGCCTCTGCGGCGCCGACGGCCTGGAGACCAAGGCCCGACAGGCGCTGGCGTCGCCACCGAACCCACACTGAGCCGGCCCCGGCACGCCCGGCGCACCGTCCACCACGGGCTGATCCCGCCTTCGCGGTGTTCATGAAGGCGGCAGGGCGCAGTCGGCGGTGTGGCGCAGCCGGAGAGAGACAGCCCCGCACACGAGCATGTACGGGGCCGTCCTCGTGGGCCGGGGTCAGAGGAGTCTGTAGCGTGCGCAGGTAGGCCCGTACCCGGCCTGTCGGGACAACTCGTCGGTGAGGGGGCGCCCGCACTCCTGGCATGTCGAAGACGGACCCCCGCCGGCCGGCCGGCACGACGCGGACGGCGACACATCCCGGTCATTCGGTCGGCCGCGGTCGAGGGCTGAGGAGACCAGAGAGGAAATGGCGACGGTCGCGAAGGTCGTGGCGATCGGCCCGAGGTGCGGGCGAGCCGCCGCAGCGGCCTTCACGGCCTGCGCGCGGACGCGGGCGGCGGCGCCCCGAAAACGGGATTCCCGCTCCTGCCGGCCGTCGTCGGTTGCCTCCACGGGGGTGCTGCGGGGCATCCACCGCGGGCGCGGGGCGTCGTCATCCATGGGGTGGCCCTTCGTAACCTGGGGGTTGATCAGACACATTGTGCGGAAACCCCGCACGTAACGTGCGGGGTTTCCGAAATCCGGGCAGGGCGATCGAGAGTCCAAGCGCGGTGTTCGCGGCCGAGACGGATGAGTGCGCCGGGGCGACGCTGCTCGGCCGACTCGCGTGCTTTGGCGGTGTTCCAGAGCGGGCCATCGGGCACGGGTCCCTCCCACGCCGCACGACTGGGCACCCCCAGGGTAGGGACGGGTCTGCGCAGCAGTCGAGGCGTCTTGCACGACGTGCAAAGCCATTGCACACCAGGACAGCGGATCACCGTCGGGCCGAGCGGTGCGGTGTGCTGGGGACAGCGCCCCGGATTTCGGGGCACCGTCCACTGGAGGGATCATGGAAACGGCTGTCGTAGGTCCCCTGACCACCGACCCGGTGACCGGGCCGGCCCGGTCCGTGCGGGACGTCGTCCCGGCCGACCTGTGGGAGAAGCAGGTCAGGCTCCTCATGCGTGACTACCCGTACGACTCGGTCATGGCGGCCCGGGTCCTCGGCCAGGGCTACGCCTACCTGCTGACCGCGATGAACCACCGGGGCGAGGCACGGGGGCTCGCGCCCGGCAAGCTGGTCGACATCGGCGTTCACACGATCATCCTGGACACCGTGGCGTATGCCGAGCTGTGCGACCGGTTCAACGGCGGGTACTTCTTGCATCACGTGCCCGAGGCCGAGATGAAGAACGACGGCTCGGTGATGAGGACAGCCGGTATCGTCGCGGCCGACGGCTGGGAGGTCGACCTTCCGCTGTGGGCGGACGCCGGCACGTGCGGTCCGTGTCACCCGGGCAACGACTCGCACTGACGCGGGACGGAGAGCCGGGGCTGCGGCCGGCAACGGCCTGCGGCCCCGGCCTGCCGCGGGGGTGAGATCTTCCGGATTCGGCACGGCGCTGTGCCGCGCCTGCCAGGATGCTGCGGGTGTCGACCACCACAGACCTCTGGTACCACTACGGCCGCAGCCGTGCCGGACACGACCGCGCCGTCCCCGAGACCTTCTCCTGGGCATGGAGCCAGGACGGCGGCCCCGGCCCGGAGCTGCTGGGCGATCTGGCCGGGGCCGCCGTCGGTGACCTCGGCGCCGGAGCCGCCCGGCACGCCGCCTGCCTGGCCACTCACCGTCTTCTCGCGCGCGTCGACGCCGTGGATGCCTCACCCGCGCAGCACGCCATGGCCACGGACCTGTTCGGCCACCTCGCACCCCGCCTGCGCGTCGTCCGTCGCGATGCCGTGCGACACCTGCTGGATACGGCCGGCACCTACGACGTGCTGTACAGCGTCTTCGGCGCGGTCGACTTCACCGACCCGCGAGAACTGCTCCCGGCGGCGGCCGGAGCCCTGCGGCCCGGCGGCCGACTGGTGTTCTCGACCCTCGCCCACTACCTGGGCGGTGCGCCCGCCGAGCCCGATGTCGTGCCGGCCGAGATCGCGGCACGGACCCCAGGCGGGGAGACCACCACGATGCGCCGATGGGTGCTCCAGGAACACGTCTGGACGAAGGTCTTGGACGAGTCCGGATTCACCGGCATCAGCACCGACACGTTGCCGTCGCCCACCGACGCGCCGCACAGCGCGACCACTTTGCTCATCAGGGCGGTCCGACGGGCTTGAACGACCCGGACACGGACACGCCGCCGGCCCAGGCGCACCGCACCGCCAGGAAACGAGCCGCCGCCGAACGTACGACTGGCAAGAGCGTCCTCGCCGCCGGTCAGCCCGGTTCCTCCTCGGTGAGGACCCGTTGGGCCGTTGCGAAGGCCGAGTTGGCGGCCGGTACCCCGCAGTACACGGCGGTCTGCATCAGGACCGCGCCGATCTCCTCCGGTGTCAGCCCGTTGCGCCTCGCCGCCCGGACGTGCATCGCCAGCTCGTCGTAGTGGCCGTGCGCGACCAGCGCGGTCAGCGTGATCATGCTGCGCTCGCGGCGCGACAGCGTCGGGTCGGTCCAGATCTCGCCCCACGCGTAGCGGGAGATGAAGTCCTGGAAGCGGGCGGTGAACGGGGTCTGCCGGGCCTGCGCGCGGTCCACATGGGCGTCGCCCAGCACCTGGCGGCGCACCGCGAGACCACCTGCCGGCGGCCCGTCGAGCTGGGTGCGCAGCGCCGCCAGCACCGCCCCGGGGACCTGCGCCGGCGCCAGATGGGAAGCCCCGGGCAGCTCCACCAGCGTCGCCCCCGGCACCGCGTCCGCGATCTCCCTCAGATGCGCGGGCGGCGTCGCGGGATCCTCCCGCCCGGCCACGAGCAGCGTCGGTACGGTGATCCCGGCGAGCCGGTCGCGCAGGTCGAACGCGGCGAGCGCGTCACAGCAGGCGGCGTACGCCTCCGGGTCGGCCGTCCGGTGGTCCCGGACCAGTTCCGGCACGCTGAACCCGGGCGTGAACCAGCGCGCGTCGGCGCTCTCGGCCAGCCACTCCAGGCCCTCGCGGCGCACCCGCTCCGCCCGCTCCCGCCAGGGCGCCGCCCCGCCGAAGTGGGCCGAGGAGCACAGCACGGCCAGCGAGGTCAGCCGCTCGGGGTGGTGCACGGCCAGGTGCAGACCGACCGCGCCGCCCAGGGACACGCCCGCGTAGGCGAACCGGTCGACGCCGAGCGCGTCGGCGAGCGCCAGCACCAGCGCGGCCAGGTCGCCGACGGTCGCACCCGGCCCGATCAGATCCGCCGCCGAACCGCCGTGCCCCGGCAGATCCCAGCGGATCACCCGGTGGCTCGCGGACAGTTCGGGCGCCACCTGGTCCCACAGGGCGAGCGAGGTGCCCAGCGAGGGCCCGAGCAGCAGCGGTGTCGCGGAAGCGGCGCCTTCCGCACGGTGGTTGAGGTGGGTCACGGTCAACGTCGCTCCAGAGCACGATCGGTGAGGATGCCGGCGAAACCGGTGTACCGGGCGGGGTCGGTCGCCTCCGCCAGGTCGATGCCCGCCAACTCTTCTTGTTCTTCGAGGAGTTCACGCAGCGGGCGGTTCTCGGAGTGGGCCCGGCGGGCCAGTTCTGTCAGCAGCTCCTTGGCCCGCGCCCGGCCGAGTACGGGCGTGAGGACGGCGGTCAGCCGCTCGGAGACGATCAGTCCCCGGGTACGGCCGAGATCGCGGCCCATCGCGTCCGGGTGCACCCGCAGCCCCTCGGCCAGCTCCGCCGCCTGCCCGGCCGCGCCGCCCACCAGCCGGAGCAGATCGCGCAGCGGCTCCCACTCGGCGTGCCAGGCGCCGGCCGGCCGCTCGTCCTCGGCGGCCAGACAGCCGTACAGCGTTGCCGCGAGCTGGGGAGCGCGCCGCGCGGCGGACGCCAGGAGCGTGGCGCGCACCGGGTTCGCCTTGTGCGGCATGGCGGACGAGCCACCGCCGCTGCCCTCGCTCACCTCGCCGATCTCGGTGCGCGACAGCGTCAGCACGTCCACGGCGAGCTTGCCCAGCGCGCCCGCCGTGAAGGCCAGGCACCCGGCCAGGTCCGCGATCGGCGTGCGCAGCGTGTGCCACGGCAACGCCGGTGCCGCCAGCCCGACTTCACGGGCGTACGCCTCCGTCAGGACGGCCGGGTCCGGGGCGCCGTACGCCTCGAAGGCCGCCAGGGTGCCGGCCGCCCCGCCGAGCTGGACGGGGAGCGCATCGCGTACCCGGGTGAGGCGGTCGCGCGCGTCCAGGACCAGCGCGCGCCAGCCGGCCGCCTTCAGCCCGAACGTGGTCGGGACGGCGTGCTGGGTGAGCGTCCGGCCCGGCAGCACGGTGTCCCGGTGCCCGGCCGCGAGGCGGGCCAGCGCCCGCTCGACGCGCCCGAGATCGGCCAGGACGGGGCCGAGGGTGCGCACGGCGACCAGCATCGTCGCCGTGTCCATGATGTCCTGGCTGGTGGCACCCCGGTGCACATAGGGGCCGTACTCGGCGCCGACCGCCGCGGTCAGGTCGGCGGCCAGCGGGATCACCGGATTGCCGCCGCCGGCGGCGCGGGCGGCCAGGGAACCGAGGTCGAACCGGGCCGGGTCGGCCGCCTCGGTCACCGCCGCCGCGGCCTTCGGCGGGGCGAGCCCCAGCGCGGCCTGCGCCCGGGTCAGCGCGGCCTCGGCGTCGAGCAGCGCCCGCAGATACGCGGGGTCGCCCGTCTCGGACACGGCGTCCGCCGCCCCCCGCCCGGGGGCCAGCAGACCGGTGTCGGTGCAGGAAGGGAACTCGGATGTCACTGGAACTCCAGGAAGACCGTCTCGCCCTCGCCCTGAAGGCGGATGTCGAAACGGTAGGTGCCGTTCCCCTCGTCCTCCGCGATCAGCGTGTCCCGCCGGTCGCCCACCCGGGTGAGCAGCGGGTCGGCGGCCAGCGCGGCGTCGTCACCCGGCAGGTAGACCCGCGTGAACAGGTGTACGAGCAGCCCCCGCGCGAAGACGCAGACACTGAGGTAGGGCGCGCTGCGCCCGCGTGCGCCGGGGCGCAGCGTACGCGCGTACCAGTGCCCGTTCGCATCCGTCTGGATCCGTCCCCAGCCGGTGAACTCCACCCCGTTGCGGCCCAGGAAGCCACCCGTGGCCGGGTCCCGCCGCAGCGCGCCGTCCACCCGCGGCACCGTGCCGTCGGGCCGCGGACCCCACACCTCCAGCAGCGCGTCGGGCAGCGGATCGCCCGCGCCGTCGAGGACGTAGCCGTGCACGGTGACGGTGTCCGGATGACCGAGGGGGGCGATCTCCTCGCCGCCGCGGAACGGCAGCGCGTACCCGTAGAACGGGCCGACCGTGTGGGACGGGGTGGGCAGCACCTGCTCCGGGCTGCCCGGGTCGATCAGCGTCATGGCGGTCAGCGTCCTTCTTCGATCCAGGTGGCGGCCGGGCCGTCCAGCACGATGTCCCAGCGGTAGCCCAGGGAGAACTCGGGCACCGACAGGCCGTGGTCGTACGTGGCGACAAGCCGCTGCCGGGCCGCCTCGTCCGTCACCGACTGCAGGATCGGGTCGTAGGGGAACAGCGGGTCGTTCGGGAAGTACATCTGGGTCACCAGCCGCTGGGTGAACGCCGTGCCGAACACCGAGAAGTGGATATGGGCCGGGCGCCAGGCGTTCACATGGTTGCGCCAGGGGTAGGGGCCCGGCTGGATGGTGGTGAAGTGATAACGGCCCTCGGCGTCGGTGAGGGTACGGCCGACACCGGTGAAGTTCGGGTCCAGCGGCGCGTCGTGCTGCTCGCGCCGGTGGGCGTACCGGCCGGCCGAGTTGGCCTGCCAGATCTCGATCAGCTGACCGCGCACCGGGCGCCCGTCGCGGTCCAGCAGCCGCCCGGAGACCGTGATGCGCTCGCCGACGGGCTCCCCGGTGTGCTGCCGGGTGAGGTCGTTGTCGGTCTCGGTGATGTCCCGCTCCCCGAAGGCGGGGGAGCGCAGCTCCACCAGCTCCGGGTCCTGGCGCGTGTCGATCGCCACCAGGGGCTGCTTGGGATGGCGCAGCACGGAGGAGCGGTACGGCGCGTAGTCGCGGCGCGGATGGTGCTCGACGGGCGCGCCGTCGGCGAGGCGCTTGGCGTACGCGACGCGCTCGGCGGCCATCTCCTGGTCGATGTCCCGCTGGGTGAGAGTCATGGGTACCTGAGGCTTCCTTATCGTTCGAGGACGAGGGCGAGGCCCTGGCCCACGCCGATGCAGAGGGTGGCCACGCCGGTGCCGGAGCCGCGGCGGGCGAGCTGGTGGGCGACGGTCCCGGCGAGCCGGGCCCCGGAGGCGCCGAGCGGGTGGCCGAGCGCGATGGCGCCGCCCTGCGGGTTGAGGACCGCCGGGTCGAACTCCGGCCATTCGGCGAGGCAGCCCAGCACCTGGGCGGCGAACGCCTCGTTCAGCTCCAGCACCGACAGATCGCCGAAGCCCTTGCCGGCCTTGGCGAGGGCCCGGTTGACGGCCTCCACGGGAGCCAGCCCGAAGAACTGGGGGTCGGTCGCGGAGAGGCCGGTCGCGCTGATCCGGGCCAGCGGCCCCCGGCCGGTGGCCCGCAGCCCCTCCTCGTCGGCGAGGAGCAGGGCCGCCGCGCCGTCGTTGAGGGGGGAGGCGTTGCCCGCGGTGACCGTGCCGCCCTCGGCGCGGAAGGCGGGCTTCAGCTTCGCCATGGCGGCGAGGGAGGCGTCCGGCCGTACGCACTCGTCGGCGCCGAAAGCGACCGGCTCGCCCTTGCGCTGGGGCACCGGCACCGGCACCGACACCGACTCGGCGTCGAACAGGCCCTGTTCCCGAGCGGTGACGGCCTTGCGGTGGGAGGCCAGCGCGAACTCGTCCTGCCGCTCGCGGCTGATGCCGTGCTTGTCGGCGATTCTCTCGGCGCTCTCGCCCAGCGGGATGGTCCACTGCGGGTCCATCCGCGGGTTGACCATGCGCCAGCCGAGCGTGGTCGAGTACAGCTCGGTGTGGGCGGCCGGGAACGGGCTGTCCGGCTTCGGCAGGACGTACGGCGCCCGGGTCATGGACTCCACCCCGCCGGCCACGGCGAGGGACGCGTCACCCAGGGCGATGGCCCGGGCCGCCTGGATCACCGCCTCCAGGCCGGAGGCGCACAGCCGGTTCACGGTCACGCCGGGCACGGAGGTGGGGAGCCCGGCGAGCAGGGAGGCCATACGGGCGACGTTGCGGTTCTCCTCGCCAGCGCCGTTGGCGTTGCCGAGGTAGACGTCGTCGATCCGGGCCGGATCCAGCTCCGGGGTGCGGGCGAGCAGCGCGCGGAGGGTGTGGGCGGCCAGGTCGTCGGGGCGGACGCCGGCCAGGGCGCCGTTGTACCGGCCGAAAGGGGTGCGGACGGCGTCGACGATGTAGACGGGTTTTGGAGTGTGAGCGGTGTTCACAGGGTGGGCGCCTTTGCGGTGTGAGCGGGGTTCACGGCGACGGGGCTGGCGGTGGAGTGGGCGGTGTGAGCGGGGTTAACGGCGACGGGGGTGGCGGTGGCGTGAGCCATGTGAGCGGGGTTCACAGCACCGCCGTCGGTGGCGGCGTGCGCGGCAGGATTCGCAGCGCCGATGCCGGTGGTGGCGTGAGCTATGTGAGCCGGGTTCACAGCACCGCAGCCGGTGGCGGCGTGCCCGGCAGGGTTTACAGCGCCGATGCCGGCGGTGGCGTAACCCGTGTGAGCGCGGTTCACAGCAAACCCTCCGCAACGCTCAGTTCCGCGTCCGTCCTGGCGATGACCTCGTCCACGCTCACACCCGGCGCGGTCTCCGTCAGCGTCAGCCCCTCCGTGGTGACGTCCAGCACCGCCAGATCCGTGATGACTCGGTTCACACACCCCTTGCCTGTCAACGGCAGCGTGCACTCCTTGAGGATCTTCGCCGAGCCGTCCTTCGCGGTGTGCGTCATCACCACGATCACCTGCCGGGCACCGTGCACCAGGTCCATCGCGCCCCCGATCCCGGTGACCAGCTTCCCGGGCACCGCCCAGTTGGCCAGGTCGCCCCCGGCGGACACCTGCATCGCGCCGAGCACGGCCACGTCGATATGCCCGCCCCGGATCATCGCGAAGGACAGCGCCGAGTCGAAGAAGGAGGCGCCCGGCAGCACCGTCACGGTCTCCTTGCCCGCGTTGATCAGATCGGGGTCGACCTGGTCCTCCGTGGGATACGGGCCGGTGCCCAGAATGCCGTTCTCCGACTCCAGCACCACCTCGACCCCTTCGGGGAGGTGGTTCGGGATCAGCGTGGGCAGACCGATCCCCAGGTTCACGTACTGGCCGTCCCGCAGTTCACGGGCCGCGCGGGCGGCCATCTCCTCGCGTGTCCAGGCCATCAGCCGCTCACCGTCCGGAACTCGATCCGCTTGTCCGCCGCCTGCTCCTCGGTGAGCGGCACCACCCGCTGCACGAAGACGCCCGGCACGTGCACCGCGTCCGGATCGATCGTGCCGGGCTCGACCAGCTCCTCCACCTCGGCGATCGTGATCCGGCCGGCCATCGCGGCCAACGGGTTGAAGTTCCGCGCCGCCCTGCGGAACACCAGATTGCCGTGCCGGTCCCCGCGCGCGGCCCTGACCAGCGCGAAGTCGGTGCGGATGCCCCGCTCCAGCACGTACTCCACGCCGTCGAACTCCCGCACCTCCTTCGGCGGCGAGGCCAGCGCGACCCCGCCCGAGCCGTCGTAGCGCCAGGGCAGTCCGCCCTCGGCGACCTGGGTGCCGACGCCGGCCGGGGTGTAGAAGGCGGGGATGCCGGCGCCGCCCGCGCGCAGCCGCTCGGCCAGCGTGCCCTGCGGGATCAGCTCCAGCTCCAGCTCACCGGCCAGGTACTGGCGGGCGAACTCCTTGTTGCCGCCGATGTACGAGCCGGTCACCCGGGCGATCCGGCCCGCGGCCAGCAGCACCGCGAGCCCGGACTCCATGGCCCCGCAGTTGTTCGACACCACCTTCAGCCCGCCGGTACCGCGCTCGTACAGCGCCTGGATCAGCACGTTCGGCACCCCGCTGAGCCCGAACCCGCCGACGGCGAGGGACGCGCCGTCCGGCACATCGGCCACCGCCTCGCCGGCGGTGGCCACCACCTTGTCCATCTGTGAAGCTCCGTCTCTCCGGCACCCAGATAGTCAGGGCACTGAGTATTTCGTGAGGTGCCGCTCACGCTGCCACCGGAGACGAAGGCCGTCAAGACCTGGATTTTTGCGCGCTCACAGAACAAGACACCCGGTTCGTCGGCCGGGTATCGTTCAGTGCAGCAACGAATCGATCAGGGGAGCGCACATGGCCGCGGTGGATCTCACCACCCATCCCGGACACCTCGCCCGGCGGCTCCAGCAGGCGCACTACCTGCTGTGGAACGCGATGGTCTCGGAGGAGATCACCTCGCCGCAGTTCGCGGTCATGAACGCACTCGTCGCCGAGCCCGGACTCGACCAGCGGACCGTGGGGGAGCGGGTGGGCCTGGACCGGTCCACCATCGCCGAGGTGATCAGCCGGCTCGACCGCCGGGAGCTGCTCCACAAGGTGCGCGACCCGCGCGACGGCCGCCGCTTCCTGCTCCGCCTCACCGACGAGGGCGCCCGCACCCACCGCAGGCTGTCCGTCCGCACCGCCCGGATGAACCAGGTCTTCCTCGCCCCGCTGTCCGCCGAGGAGCAGACCGTGTTCTTCGACCTGATCCGCCGGGTCGCCGACGCGGCCGAGAGCCTGCGCAACCCGGCCGAGCCTCCGCGCGGTCCGGCCGAGCCGCTGGCCACCCAGGGCTGACCGCCTTACGGTCACCGCCCCGCCGCGGACCTCGTCCATGCCAGGTGCCAGGTGCCAGGTGCCAGGTGCCAGTGGTCACGTGCCGGGCCCCGGGTGCCGGCTGCCAGGTACCGGGTGCCGACTGCCGGTACCGGCGCCCTGCCCCGATCGTCAGGTGCCGTGCGCCGGAGGCGATCGCTGGGTTCGGCCCCGGTGCGCCCGGGTACCCGGCCGCCACCGCACACGGACGAGGCCGAACGTGACCTAGGGAGTGCGACTCATGAAGGCAGTCACCTGGCAGGGCAAGCGGGACGTCCGGGTCGAGGACGTGCCCGACCCCCGGATCGAGGAACCCACGGATGCCGTCATCCGCGTGACGTCCACCGGACTGTGCGGCTCCGACCTGCACCTGTACGAGGTGCTCACCCCGTTCATGACGCCCGGCGACATCCTCGGTCACGAACCCATGGGCATCGTGGAGGAGGTCGGCCCAGAGGTGCCGGACCTGCGCCCCGGCGACCGGGTGGTGGTGCCCTTCCAGATCGCCTGCGGGCACTGCTTCATGTGCGACACGGGCCTGCCCACCCAGTGCGAGACGACCCAGGTCACCGGCGAGGGCATGGGCGCGGCCCTGTTCGGCTACACCCGCCTGTACGGTGCCGTGCCCGGCGGCCAGGCCGAGTACCTACGGGTCCCGCAGGCGCAGTTCGGCCCGATCAAGGTGCCCGAGGGGCCGCCGGACGACCGGTTCGTCTACCTCTCCGACGTGCTGCCCACCGCCTGGCAGGCCGTCGAGTACGCCGCCGTCCCGCCCGGCGGCACCCTCGCCGTCCTCGGCCTCGGCCCGATCGGCGACATGGCCTGCCGGATCGCCAGGGCCCGTGGCGCGGAACGCGTCTTCGGCGTGGACCTGGTGCCCGAGCGGCTGGCCCGGGCCCAGCGGCGCGGGGTCGAGACGTACGACCTCAGGGCCTTCGACGACGAGAAGGAGCTGGTCCACGCGATCCGGGAGGTGACCGGCGGCCGGGGCCCGGACGCCGTGATCGACGCGGTGGGCACCGAGGCACACGGCAGCGCCGCCGCCAAGCTCGCCCAGACGGCGACCGCGATGATGCCCCGCAAACTCAGCGGTCCGCTCGCCGAACGCTTCAGCGTCGACCGGCTGGGCGCCCTGTACATGGCGATCGACCTGGTCCGCCGTGGCGGCACGATCTCGCTCAGCGGCGTCTACGGCGGCATGGCCGACCCGATGCCGATGCTCACCCTCTTCGACAAGCAGATCCAGCTCCGCATGGGCCAGGCCAACGTCCGCCGCTGGACCGACCGGATCATCCCCTTCCTCACGGACGAGGACCCGCTCGGCGTGGACGACTTCGCCACCCACCGGCTGCCGCTGGCGGAGGCGCCGCACGCCTACGAGATGTTCCAGCGCAAGCAGGACGGCGCCGTCAAGGTCCTCATGCAGCCGTAGCGCGCAGGCCCATGCGGCCGTAGCGCGTACCGGTTACGGGCGCTCGGCCGTGCCCCCGTGGGCCTTCTCGCCGAGCACTTCCGCCAGGTCGTAGCGCACCGGCTCCTCCAGCTGGGCGTAGGTGCAGCTCTCCGGTGTGCGGTCCGGGCGCCAGCGGCGGAAGCGGGCGGTGTGCCGGAAACGCTGCCCGTTCTCCATGTGGTCGTAGGCCACTTCGGCCACCCGCTCCGGCCGCAGCGGCACCCAGGACAGGTCCTTCTTCCCGGACCAGCGGCTCGGCGCGCCCGGCAGCCGGGCCGTCTCGTGCGCGGCCTCGTCCGTCCACGCGGCCCACGGGTGCCCCGAGACGTCGTCCATCCGCAGCGGTTCGAGCTCCTCGACCAGTTCGGCGCGCGTCTTCATGGAGAACGCGGCCGACACGCCGACGTGCTGGAGCCGGCCCCGCTCGTCGTGGAGGCCCAGCAGCAGCGAGCCCACCACCGGGCCGCTCTTGTGGAGGCGGTACCCGGCGACGACGACGTCCGCCGTCCGCTCGTGCTTGACCTTGAACATGGCCCGTTCGTCCTGGAGATAGCGCAGGTCCGGCGGTTTGGCCACGACCCCGTCCAGTCCGGCGCCCTCGAACTGCTCGAACCAGTGCCGGGCCACCTCGATGTCGGCCGTCGAGGGCGCCAGATGCACCGGCGGGGTCGCGTCCGCGAGGGCCCGGTCCAGCAGGGCGCGGCGGTCGGTCAGCGGCACGTCGAGCAGCGCGTGGTCGTCCAGGGCCAGCAGGTCGAAGGCGACGAAGGAGGCCGGGTTCTTCTCGGCCAGCATCCGCACCCGGGAGGCGGCCGGGTGGATGCGCTCGGTCAGCGCGTCGAAGTCCAGCCGCCCGCCGCGCGCGATCACGATCTCCCCGTCCAGCACGCACCGCTCGGGCACCCGCTCCTTCAGCGCCTCGACCAGCTCGGGAAAATACCTGGTCAGCGGCTTGCCGGTGCGGCTGCCCAGCTCGACCTCGGCCCCGTCGCGGAAGACGATCGACCGGAAGCCGTCCCACTTCGCCTCGTAGTGCATGCCCGGCGGGATCTTCGCCACCGACTTGGCGAGCATCGGCTTCACGGGCGGCATGACGGGCAGGTCCATGCCTTTGATTCTGCTCGCATACATAGGGCTTCGCCCGGTATGCGAGGTGTGCGGGGTGCGCCTACGGTGGCCGCATGGGTGATGCGGTGGAACTGGAGGTGGCCGGCCGGACCGTACGGCTGTCCAGCCCGGACAAGGTGTTCTTCCCGGAGCGGGGCTTCACCAAGCTCGACCTCGCCCGGTACTACGTCTCGGTCGCCCCTGGCATCCTGCGCGCCCTGCGCGACCGCCCCACCACCCTGGAGCGCTATCCGGACGGCGTCGGCGGCGAGTGGTTCTACCAGAAGCGGGCGCCCAAGAGCATGCCCGACTGGATCCCGACCGCCCACATCACCTTCCCCAGCGGCCGCAGCGCCGACGAGATGTGCCCCACCGAGGAGGCCGCCGTGGTGTGGGCCGCCCAGTACGGCACCCTCACCTTCCACCCCTGGCCGGTCCGCGCCGCCGACGTCGACCACCCCGACGAACTCCGCATCGACCTCGACCCGCAGCCCGGCACCGACTACGACGACGCGGTCCGCGCCGCCGGTGAACTGCGCGCGGTACTGGAGGAGTTCGGCGGACTGCGCGGCTGGCCGAAGACCTCCGGCGGCCGGGGCCTGCACGTCTTCGTGCCCATCGAACCCCGCTGGACCTTCACCCAGGTGCGCCGCGCGGCGATCGCGGTCGGCCGGGAGATGGAACGCCGGATGCCCGAGCACGTCACCATCAAGTGGTGGAAGGAGGAGCGCGGGCGCCGCATCTTCCTCGACTACAACCAGACGGCACGGGACCGCACCATCGCTTCCGCCTATTCGGTGCGCCCCCGCCCGCACGCCCCCGTCTCCGCGCCCCTGCGCTGGGAGGAGGTCGGCGTCGCCCATCCCCGTGACTTCGACCTCGCCACCATGCCAGCCCGGTTCGCCGAACTCGGCGACGTGCACGCCGACATGGACGACCACGCCTACTCCCTGGACGCGCTGCTGGAACTGGCCCGGCGGGACGAACACGACCACGGTCTGGGCGACCTGCCGTACCCGCCGGAGTACCCGAAGATGCCCGGCGAGCCCACTCGCGTCCAGCCGAGCCGGGCCCGCCGCACGCCGTCGGACTGAGCGCCCCTGCGTTCACCGGCTGCCGTCCTCCGCCGCGTCATGACCGCAAGGACCCGTTCATGACCCTCCGTTCCGCGTCCTTCTCCGCCACGGGAACAGCCGTCGTGACCGGTGCCTCCTCGGGCATCGGCGCGGCCTACGCGCGCCGGCTCGCCGCGGACGGTCACGACCTGGTCCTGGTGGCGCGTCGCGCGGAGCGTCTGCGCGCACTCGCCGCGGAGCTGACCGGGCGGCACGGCGTACGAGTGGAAACCGTCGTCGCGGACCTGGGCGATGCCGGTGACCTGGACCGCGTTGCCCGGCGAACCGCCGAGGACGACATCGCAACGCTGGTGAACAACGCGGGCATCAACGGCTACGGCCCCTTCACCGACACCGATGCGGCACTGCTGGAGAAGGTGATCGCCGTGAACGTGGTGGCGCTCACCCGGCTCGCTCGCGCGGCCGTGCCGGGCATGCCGGCACGCGGTCGCGGCGCCGTGGTGAACGTGGCTTCCACCCTCGCCTTCGCCGGTTCCCTTCCGCCGGACCCGCTGCCGGTGCGGGCGGTCTACGCGGGGACCAAGGGGTACGTGGTCACCTTCAGCCGGACCCTCGCCGCGGAGTTGAACGGCACGCCGGTCCGGGTCCAGGCGCTCTGCCCCGGGCTGACGGCGACCGAGTTCCATCTCACCCAGGGCCGGGATCCGGTGGCCGGTGAGGTGGCGCGCGTACACGACTAGGGAGGCATGCCGGCGCGGGACGTGGTGACCGCGTCGCTGCGGGCCCTGGAAACCGGCGAGGTCGTCTGCGTGCCAGGCCTGGCCGACGCCGAAGCGGTAGGCCGCCTCACCGCGGCGGAACTCGGGCTCCGCTCCTCGTCCACCGGCACCCTCGCCCCGCGCTACCGCAGCCCCGCCCGGCAGTGAGCCCCCACGGCCCTCGGCCGCCGAAGGCCCCGAACCGGCTCACCGCCCACGAACCCGCCAAAACCTACGTCACCGTGCTCGACACCCCGCCGAGCCGGGGAAACGCCCGTTTCCGGCGTCGTGCCGGCCGTCGCTGCCTCCGGTCCGGACCGGCCACGCCCGCGGCTATCCTGAGTGCCGGCCGCCGAGGAGGGGGTCCCGAAGTGTCCGACGCCGTGTCGCGTCCCACCCTGGAAGCCGTGGCCGCGCGGGCCGGGGTGTCCCGGGCCACCGTGTCCCGGGTGGTCAACGGCGGCGACGGGGTCCGCGCACCCCTGGCCGAACGGGTCCGGCGGGCCGTGGAGGAGCTGGGCTACGTCCCCAACCAGGCGGCGCGCAGCCTGGTGACCCGGCGCCACGACGCGGTCGCGGTCGTCGTCGCCGAGCTCGAGACCCGGGTCTTCGCCGACCCCTTCTTCGCGCTCCAGCTGCGCGGCATCAGCAAGGAGCTGACCGCGCACGACAGCCAGCTGGTGCTGCTGCTCACCGAGGGCCGCGCCGACCACACCCGCGTGGCCCGCTACCTCGCCGGCGGCCATGTCGACGGCGCGCTCGTCTTCTCCCTGCACCTGGACGACCCGCTGCCCGCCCTCATCCGTGACGCCGGGGTGCCCACCGTGTTCGGCGGACGCCCCCACGGGAGCACGGACACGGGGGCACCGGACCCCGGCGTGGTGTACGTTGACTGCGACAACCGGGGCGGGGCCCGGGCGGCGGTACGGCATCTGCTGGACCTCGGCCGCCGGCGTGTCGCCCACCTCGCCGGCCCGCTGGACCAGACCTCGGCGGTGGACCGGCTCGACGGCTACCGGGACGCCGTCGCCGAGGTGCCCGGCGCGCACGATCCCCGGCTGGTCGTGGAGGGCGACTTCACCCCGGCCGGTGGTGAGCGCGCCATGCGGGAGCTGCTGCGCCGCCGCCCGGACGTCGACGCCGTGTTCGCCGCCAACGACCTCACCGCGCTCGGTGCGCTGCGGGTGCTGCGCGAGACCGGCCGACGGGTTCCCGAGGACGTGGCCGTGGCCGGCTTCGACGACATGGTGCCGGTCGCCGAGCAGACCGACCCGCCGCTGACGACGGTACGACAGGACATCGAGGGGATGGGCCGGCTGATGGCCCGCCTGCTGCTGGAGGGCCTGTCCGGCGGACGGGACGGGGAGCGTACGACGGCCGGCACCCCGGGTGCGCGGGACGAGGGCGTGATCCTGCCGACCACCCTGATACGCCGCGCCTCCGCGTGAGCCGCCCGTGGGTCACCCGGAGGGCGGCTCGGGTCTGATCACCGCGAACCGGGCCCCGTACGGATCGGCGAGCCGGGCCGTCCGCCCCACCCCCGGTACGGTCGTCGCCGCTCCGTGGACCGTCCCGCCGAGCCGCCGGGCGCGGTCGACGACGGTGTCCGCGTCCGCCACCTCGAAGTACGGCAGCCAGTACGCACCGGACTCCGCCTCGGCGGGATCGCCGGCCGTCGGCACCAGCCCGCCGAACATCGCCTCCTCACCGGCACCGTCCGGATTGACACACGTATAGGTCCCGCCCGGGAAGGCGACTCCGGACGTCTCCAGGCCGAGCACCCGGCGGTAGAACGCGGCGGCCGCCGCGATGTCCGGCGTGTGCAGCTCGACCCAGCACAGCGCGCCCGGCTCGCCCGCCGCCTCCACGCCCTCGATCCGGCCCGGCCGCCGGATCCCGAACGGCGCGCCCGCCCGGTCGGCGAGCACCGCGCCGCGGCCCCGCTGCGGCTCGTCCGCCGGCCCCACCAGCACACTGCCGTGCGCCTGCTCGGCCGCCTCGGCGGTGGCCCGGACGTCCTGGCTGCGGAAGTACACCGTCCAGCCCGGCGGTCCCTGCCCGGGAGCGGCCCGCGCGCCGCCCGCCACGGCCCGGCCGGCCAGCCGGAAGACGCCGTGACCGCCGGCATCCGGCCCCGCCGGGCTGAACCGCCAGCCGAACAGGGCGCCGTAGAAGGCGGCGGCACCCTCGATGTCGGGACTGGTGACGTCGATCCAGTCGGGCGCGCCGGTGACGAAACGGGTCGTGAGCATCTCGGCCCTCCTCGCAAGGGTCCGGTCCTGTGCACTGCCGAGTCTGGCACCGGCCACTGACAATCGCCGCCCGAGCACCACGCGCACACGCCTGCACGGGTTCCTCGGCTTTTCACACCGGCCCCGCGCGCCGCCGTGCGCGCGCCGCGAACGAGGGGGCATCATCGGGGCGGCTCGGAGGCACGCGGGGGGCCGCCGGCCGGCGGCCCCGGGTAGGCCGTTGAGCCGGCGTTGATCGAACGTTTTTCTGTCCGGGGCAGGCTCCTGGCCATGCACATCGACACCATCACCCCGGCCGACGACACCTGGCAGGCGCAGGCCCTGTGCGCACAGACCGGGCCGGACTTCTTCTTCCCCGAGCCCGGCAGCTCGGTGCGCGAGGCGAAGCGCATCTGCGCCATGTGCGAGCTGCGCCCGGCCTGTCTGGAGTACGCCCTCGCCCACGACGAGCGGTTCGGCGTCTGGGGCGGCCTGTCGGAGAAGGAACGCCTGGCCCTCCGGCGCACCGCCCGCTGACCCTGGCCCTCCGGCGCACCGCCGGCTGATCCCGGCCCCGGGGCGCGCCACCCGCCGGCCGCCCGGCCCGCGTGCGGGACGTCAGCCCGCGGCGCGCGCCGCCATGCGGGCCTTGCGCGCGGCCAGCTTCTCGTCGAACTTCGACGCCTCCGCGTCCAGCCCGCCCAGGAACAGACCGAGTTCCTCCTGCGCCCGAAGGCCCTCGGGGCCCAGGCCGTCGATCTCCATGACCTTCAGGAAGCGCAGCACCGGCTGCAGCACGTCGTCGTGGTGGATGCGCAGGTTGTACACCTCGCCGATCGCCATCTGCGCGGCGGCCCGCTCGAAGCCGGGGATGCCATGGCCGGGCATGCGGAAGTTCACCACCACGTCCCGGACCGCGCTCATGGTCAGATCGGGGGCGAGCTCGAAGGCTGCCTTGAGCAGGTTGCGGTAGAACACCATGTGCAGGTTCTCGTCGGTCGCGATGCGGGCGAGCATGCGGTCGCAGACCGGATCCCCGGACTGGTGGCCGGTGTTGCGGTGCGAGATCCGCGTGGCCAGCTCCTGGAAGGCGACGTAGGCGATCGAGTGCAGCATCGAGTGCCCGTTGTCGGACTCGAAGCCCTCGCTCATGTGCGCCATACGGAAGCGTTCCAGCTGGTCGGGGTCCACCGCGCGCGAGGCCAGCAGATAGTCGCGCATCACGATGCCGTGCCGGCCCTCCTCGGCCGTCCAGCGGTGCACCCAGGTGCCCCAGGCGCCGTCGCGGCCGAACAGCGTGGCGATCTCGTGGTGGTAGCTCGGCAGGTTGTCCTCGGTGAGCAGGTTGACCACGAGGGCGATGCGGCCGACCTCCGTAACCTTCGACTGGCCCTTCTCCCAGGCCTCCCCGTCCTCGAACAGACCGGGGAAGTTACGGGCGTCGCTCCACGGCACGTACTCGTGCGGCATCCAGTCCTTGGCGACCTTCAGATGCCGGTTCAATTCGTTCTCGACCACTTCCTCCAGTGCGTACAGAAGCCGAGCGTCGGTCCAGACGGACGGGCTGCCGAGGTGAGGGGAAGTGATCGTCACAGGAACTCCAGGGGGACGCCGGACAAAGGGCGGGGTGGAAGGGAACGGCCCGGCGAGCGGTGCCGGGAACCTACGTGATCGTAGGCTACGAACCCGTAGGTTACGAAGCCGTACGCTAAGACGGCGGTAAAGAACCGCTGATCAGCCTTGCCGGCCGGCCTGCCGCGCACGCCGGACAGCCCCGGGACCCGCAGGTCCCGGGGCTGCCGGAGAGAAGGAATCACCCGGTCAGGCGTACAACTCCCGCAGGCGTACGGAGAGGCACGTCACACAGCCCTCCAGCTTCTCGAACTCGCTGATGTCGACCGTGACCACGTCATGACCGAGATCGCTCAGCAGCGCCGCCGTGCGCGGCGCGCTCGCCGCCATCAGCAGCTTGCCGCCGCCCAGCAGCACCACGTGCGCCCCGGACTCCTCCGGCACCGACAGGAACCCCGGGAACAGCGACGGCCGGTCCACCCGCGGGATGTGCCCGATCACCGTGCCGTCGGGCAGCGCGGTCACCGCCGACTTCAGGTGCAGCACCTTGCTCACCGGGACGGCCACCACCCGGGCGCCCAGCGGTTCGAAGGCGGCGCGCACCTGCTGCACACCGGCTGCGTTGGTGCGCCCGCCGCGGCCGACGTACACGGTGTCGCCGACCTTGAGGACGTCGCCGCCGTCCAGCGTGCCCGGATCCCAGATCCAGTTCACCGAGCAGCCGAGGCTCGCCACGGCCTCCTCGACACCGGCGGTCTCCGCGCGCCGGGCGGCGGCACCCGGACGGGTGATCAACGCCACGTTCCGGAACATGACGACGGTGTCCTCGACGAACACCGAGTCCGGGCAGTCGTCGGCCGGCTCCACCTCGATCGTCTCCCAGCCGTGCGCGCGCAGGGCCGCCACATAGGCCTCCCACTGCTCCACGGCGAGCCCCACGTCGACCTTCTCCCGCGCGATGTGCGTCACCAGGCCATCGGCGAGGCGGGGGCTGGGGCGGCGGACGAGGGCCTTCTTGCTGGGCACGACGGGCCTTTCGTATCGGTCGGTGCGATGGTGCGGTGGCCGGCGCCGATCACTCGGCACCGGTCCGTCATCATGCAGCGCGCTCCGGCCAGGGCAAAACCCTGGTCGCCGGGTGTGCCCCGGCCGTCCGGTCAGGCCGGTTCGCCGAGCGCCTCGGGCGCGGTCTCCGTCAGCTCGCCTCCCTCCACCAGCAGCCAGCGGGTGATTCCGATCGACTCCAGGAGCGGCAGGTCGTGGGCGGCGACGAGCAGCGCGCCCTCGTACGACTCCAGGGCCTGCGTCAGCTGCCGGACGCTGGCCATGTCCAGGTTGTTCGTCGGCTCGTCCAGCAGCAGCAACTGCGGAGCCGGCTCGGCGAGCAGCAGCGCGGCCAGGGCCGCCCGGAAGCGCTCGCCGCCGGAGAGGGTGCCCGCCTTCTGGTCGGCCCGGGCGCCCCGGAACAGGAAGCGGGCGAGACGGGCCCGGATCCGGTTGTTGGTGGCGTCGGGCGCGAACCGGGCCACGTTCTCGGCCACCGACAGCCCGTCGTCCAGCACGTCCAGCCGCTGCGGCAGGAACCGGAGCGGCACATGGGCCGTCACCGTGCCGGACATCGGCGCCAGCTGCCCGGCGATGGTCCGCAGCAGCGTCGTCTTGCCGGAGCCGTTGCGGCCGACGAGCGCGATCCGCTCCGGGCCGCGCAGATCGAGAATCCCCGGCACGCGCGTGTGGCAGACCGTTTCCAGGTTCTCCACGGTGAGCACCTGCCGGCCCGGCGGCACGGCCGTGTACGGCAGTTCGACGCGGATCTCGTCGTCGTCCCGTACGGCCTCCACGGCCTCGTCCAGCCGCTCCCTGGCCTCGGCGAGCCGTTCCTCGTGCAGGATGCGGTGCTTGCCCGCGGACTCCTGGGCGGCGCGTTTGCGCGCACCCATGACGATCTTCGGTTCGCGCTTGGAGTCGTACATCTTCTGCCCGTACCGCTTGCGGCGGGCCAGTTTCATGTGGGCGTCGGACAGTTCCCGCTTCTGCCTGCGCACATCGGCCTCGGCGACGCGCACCATGCGCTCGGCCGCCTCCTGCTCGACGGCCAGCGCCTCCTCGTAGGCCGAGAAGTTGCCGCCGTACCAGGTGACCTCGCCCGCGCGCAGGTCCGCGATCTGGTCGACCAGGCCGAGCAGCTCCCGGTCGTGGCTGACCACGACCAGGATGCCCGGCCAGGCGGTGACGGCCTGGTACAGCCGTCGGCGCGCGTACAGGTCGAGGTTGTTGGTGGGTTCGTCGAGCAGCAGGATGCCGGGGCGGCGCAGCAGCAGCGCGGCGAGCCGCAGCAGCACCGACTCGCCGCCGGACACGTCGCCGACGGTCCGGTCCAGGCCGATGTGGCCGAGGCCGAGTTCGCCGAGGGTGACCAGGGCGCGCTCCTCGACGTCCCAGTCGTCGCCGACGGTCTCGAAGTGCTCCTCGGAGACGTCGCCCGCCTCGATGGCGTGCAGGGCGGCCCGCCGCTCGGAGATGCCGAGGGCCTCGTCGACCCGGAGCGCGGTGTCCAGGGTGACGTTCTGCGGGAGGTAGCCGATCTCGCCGGTCGCCTTGACGGTGCCGTCGGCCGGGGCGAGTTCCCCGGCCAGCAGCTTGAGCAGGGTGGACTTGCCCGATCCGTTGACGCCGACGAGCCCGGTCCGGCCGGGGCCGAACGCGATGTCGAGGCCGTCGAAGACGGCGGTGCCGTCGGGCCAGGCGAAGGACAGGGAGGTGCAGGTGAGGGAAGCAGACATGGGCGCCTCGCGAGGGTGTGGGCGTTCGGGTGGACGCGTATCGAGACACCGCGAGGCGAAAACCGAGGGGCCGGGCAGGGGAGGGCCGCGGAAGAGGGGGCCTGTGCCTGGGGGACGGCTCGGACGCCGAGGTCGTCGTACGCCGCGCACACCTCACGTGCGACGCGGTGTCTCGGGACCTCAGACGAGCAACGTCCTTCTCCAATCGGCGGCAACAGAACCGCTGAACACCGTACGAGCGGCGGAAAGGGGTGTCAACGCGATTTAGCCGAGGCGCGCCTCGTGGTGGCGCTCCCGGCACCGGCTTGGACGCTCCTCACGCGCGCGCGTGCCGTTCGGCGGGCGTCCCACGCGCGCGCGTGCCGTTCAGCAGGCGTCCCGCATCAGCTCGGCGAGGCCGTGGTCCAGGTCGAGCTGGAGGTGTTCCAGGCCGGCCGGGACCAGCTCGTCCGCGGCCTTGAGGAACCGCCGTATCTCGCCCGAGCGCACATGCACGATCGCGGTGCCCTCCGGGGCGTGGAACTCCAGCACCGTGCGGTCGTACCCGTAGGGCCGCACCCGGACGTCACCCTGGCCCGCGGGGTCCTCCAGCCCGGCCGTCAGCAGCTCGCGGGAGAAGGTCCAGCACACGTCGACGCCTTCCAGGGTGGCCGGCGCCGGGAAGGTCATGCGGACGGCGAAGGGGTCGCGCCGGTCGTAGCGCAGCGTGGCGGGAATGCTCGGCATGCGCGGTGCGGCGGCGACGAGACGGGCCTCTACGGGCTGCTCGATGACGGTGGACAACGCCTTGCTCCCTCGTGACGGCTGGACTGCGCCCGGATGCGCCCACACCCGGCACAGGAAGAGACGACGGAAACGGCCGGTGCGTGCACACCCGGACCGAGTGACCTCGGTCACCGCGTTCATGCACGGGGCGGCGCGGCCCGTCTTCCGCCGGGCACCGGCGCACCGGCCCCCTGGACGGGCCCCGGGGACTGGGCTAGCTTCGCCCGCCATGAGGCGCTTGGGGAACACGCGACGCGGGGGACGGGCCGGGGGACGGGCGGGCCGGCCGGTGGCGACGGCGGTGGCGTGCGCGGCGGTACTGGCCGCCCTGACGGTTCCGGCGGCCGGGGCCCCGGGGCACACGGCCGGCGGCCCGGGAGCGGAGCGGGGGAGCGGCGGCACGGCGGATCCCCGGTGGGTCCCCCGGGACACCGGCGCCCCCCAGGCCCGCTTCCGCGGCCTCGCCGCCGTGGACCGGCGCACCGCCTGGCTGGCCGGCACCCGCGGCACGGTGCTGCGCACCACGGACGGCGGCGCGAGCTGGCGGAACGTCTCTCCGCCCGGCGCGGCCGGGCTGGAGTTCCGGGACGTGACGGCGTTCGACGCGCGGCGGGCCGTGGTGCTGGCCATCGGCGCGGGCGAGGCGTCCCGCGTCTACCGCACCGACGACGGCGGCACGACCTGGACGGAGTCCTTCCGCAACACCGACCCGCGGGCCTTCTACGACTGCCTCGCCTTCTTCGACCGCCGCCACGGCCTCGCCCTCGGCGACCCGGTGGACGGCAGGTTCCGCGTCCTGTCCACCGCCGACGGCGGACGCTCCTGGCGCCCGCTGCCCGCCGAGGGGATGCCGCCCGCGCAGGACGGCGAGGCCGGGTTCGCCGCGAGCGGCCAGTGCCTGGTCGTCTCCGGCCCGCGCGACGCCTGGCTGGCCACCGGCGGCGGCAGCCACGCGCGCGTGCTGCACTCCGCCGACCGCGGCCTGAGCTGGACGGCCGCCGACACGCCCGTACCGGCGGGCGATCCGGCCAAGGGCGTCTTCGCGCTCGCCTTCCGCGACCGCGCGCACGGCATCGCGGTCGGCGGCGACTACCGCCCGGGGCAGCCCTCACCCAGGTCCGCCGCGATCACGGCCGACGGCGGCCGGACCTGGCGCCCCGCCACCACCCCACCGCCCGCGTACCGCTCGGGCGCCGCCTGGCTGCCGCACAGCCGGACGGCCGCGCTCGCCGTCGGCCCGACCGGCACCGACCTGACCACCGACGGCGGCCGCACCTGGCGGACCATCGACACCGGCTCCTACGACACCGTGGCGTGCGCCCCCGACCGCGGTTGCTGGGCGGCCGGCGAACAGGGCCGGGCGGCCCGGCTGGAACGGTGAGACGGCCGCCGGTCCGGTGACGTGAGCGCGCGCGAGGCGGGTACTCGTCCTTCGCCGCGAAGGAAAGGAGCGATCATGCCAGCCGGTTCCAGCCCCAAGCGCGAGCGTCAGTACGAGCACATCAAGAAGAGCGCGCAGGACCGGGGCGAGAGCACCGGGCGCGCCAAGGAGATCGCCGCGCGGACGGTGAACAAGGAACGCGCCCGCTCCGGCGAGTCCAAGACCGCCAGCCGCACCTCCACCCAGGACATGTCGTCCGGCAAGCGGGGCGGTCAGCGGTCCGGCAACCGGGTCGGCTCGCACGGCCCGACCCGCGACCAGTTGTACAACGAGGCCAGGCAGCGCGGCATCGAGGGCCGTTCGCACATGAACAAGGAGCAGTTGCAGCGCGCGCTGGACCGCAAGAAGGGGTGACCCGCCGGCTCAGCCGAGCGTCTGCCGGTGGCGCTCCAGTTCGGGAGCCGTCTTCGTGGCGAGGAACTCGATGACGCGGTAGGAGCACACCCCGGCGACGGCGAACGGGTCGGTGGCGACCACCTCCTCGATCTCGGCGCGGTCCCCCGTGACGGCCACGATCACTCCGCCGTCGCGGGGGTTCTTGCGTCCGGAGGCCAGGAACAGGCCCTTGTCGTACTGCCGCTCCAGCCAGGCCACATGGTCGGGCAGGACGGCGTCCACGGCGTCGAGGGGCGCGGTGTAGGTCAGCTCAAGGACGAACATGATCCGGAGCCTACCCCCGCCCCGCCGCCGGCCACCGGCGAACCGTACAGTCACCCGCGTGAGGATCGTTGGCGTACCCGCGGGCTGGCCCGCGACCGAGGAGGAGGCCCGCGCCGTCCAGGACGAGCTGCGCGGCCGCGTGGTGCTCGACGAGCCCGGACCACCGCCCGGGACGGGCCGGGTCACCGGGGTCGACGTCGCCTACGACGACGAGCTGGACCTGGTCGCGGCGGCGGCCGTGGTGCTGGACGCCGCCACCCTGGACGTCGTCGCGGAGGCGACGGCCGTCGGCCGGGTGTCCTTCCCGTACGTGCCCGGGCTCCTCGCCTTCCGTGAACTCCCGGCCGTGCTGGCCGCCCTGGACCGGCTGCCGGGCCCGCCCGGCCTCGTCGTGTGCGACGGCTACGGCCTGCCCCACCCGCGCCGCTTCGGCCTGGCCAGCCACCTCGGAGTCCTCACGGACCTGCCGGTCATCGGCGTCGCCAAGAACCCGTTCACCTTCACCCACGACGACCCCGGCCCGGCGCGCGGCGCCTGGGCCCCGCTGCTGGCGGGCACCGAGGAGGTCGGGGGCGCCCTGCGCACCAGGGACGGCGTCAAACCGGTCTTCGTCTCCGTCGGCCACCGGGTCGGCCTGCCCGGTGCCCTGGCGCACACCCTCGCGCTGACCCCGCGGTTCCGGCTCCCGGAGACCACGCGCCGCGCCGACGCCCTGTGCCGGCGGGCGCTGCGCGAGGCGGCGCGGCACCTGCCCGGGGCCGGCGGTCAGGACGCCACGACCCGCCAGTCGCCCACCTCCTGATACGCCGAGGCGTGCACGCACTGCGGATGCGTTCCGCCGGCCGGTCCGGTCAGGGCCCCGTCGTCGCGGCCGGGCACCCACGGGCCCGCCGGGACCGGTGCGTTCCGGTCAGCGCCGTGCCGCCACCCGGAAGGTGATCCCGGCCGTGCGCAGCCGCTCGGTCAGGGCGTCGCCCATCGCCTCGGCCGTGGTGACCTGTCCGGCCGTCGGCGGCAGCTCGTCGAAGGCCAGGCAGAGGGCGGCCTCGGCGAACATCTTCGCCGTCTCGTCGTAGCCCGGGTCGCCGCCCGCGACCTCGGTGTACACGCGCTCCCCGCCGCCCTCGCCGACGAACCGCACCCGGAACCAGCTCTTCGCCCGCTTCTCCGGGCTCGGCCCGTCACCCGGCCGCAGCAGGTCCGACAGCCGGCGCCGCACGGGCGGCAGCTGGGCCGCGACCGCCACCGCGCCGACGGCGGCGGCCCCGCCGAGGGCGACCGGCAAGTGGCGTACGGCGGCGTGGTGGCGGTAGCGGAAGTCGGGGCCGTACCGCTCCAGCGCCCGCGCCGAACGGCGTACGACCTGCGGATCGATGGTGGGCAGCGGCAGCGCCCACGCGCCGGCCTCCGGGGCGAACCTCGGCACACCGAGCGGCGCCGTGACCCGGCGGCCCGGCAGCCGAGGCTCGTGCCGGGCCCGTTCGCGGGCGGCGGCCCGCATCCGCCCGGCGCGGGCGAGCTGGTTCAGCGCCGAGGCGAGGGTGCCGCCGGAGAAGGCCGCGTCCACGGTCACATAGCCGTCCACGGTCAGCGGCACGCCCTCGGGCAGTTGGCGGACCGTGAAGTACACGCCCAGGTCGTGCGGCACCGAGTCGAAGCCGCAGGCGTGCACCAGGCGCGCACCCGTCTCCCGCGCGCGTGCGTCGTGCCGGACGTACATCAGGTCCACGAACTCCGGCTCGCCCGTGAGGTCCAGGTAGTCGGTGCCGCTGTCGGCGCAGGCGGCGACGAGTTCCTCGCCGTGGAGCATGTACGGCCCGACGGTCGTGGCGACCACGCGCGCGTGCCCGGTGAGCGTGCGCAGGGTGGCCGGTTCGCCCACATCGGCCCGCAGGACACCGATGCCCTCGCCGCCGGGCAGGCTCTCCCGCAGCCGCTCCAGCCGCGGTTCGTCGCGGCCGGCCACCGCCCAGCGCAGCCCCCGCGGCGCGTGCTCGGCGAGATAGCGGGCCGTGAGCGCGCCGACGAAGCCCGTGGCTCCGAAGAGCACGAGATCGTAGGGACGGCTCGTCCTGTCGCTGCCGCTCATGTCACCCCTTGTCCACACGCCCTCAGCGCAGCCCGCGCCGCTGTCGGTGGCCGAGGCTAGCGTGAGGAGTGCGCAGCCAGAAGACCAGCCCGGAGGCGGCGGTGCCCGCGGCCAGGGACACGCCGCGCCCGCGGGAGCAGGCGCACCCGTCCGGGCGGGCGGGCCGGCCCCGCGCACACGGCGGGCCGACAGCAGGACCGTTCACTCGTCCGGGTGATGGCTGACGCACCGGGCACTTGGCTAAGCGCTTGCTCGTTGGGTCTTGTGTTCGGTGGAACGCGTTCTTAGCATCACCGGTGTTACAGCAGCGGTGTCACACACGCTTGGGGGCTGGACGGATGACAACGGCACAGACGCCGCCGGTGCCGGGCACCGGCCCGCTCTCCGGCGTGCGCGTGGTGGAGCTGGCCGGCATCGGGCCGGGCCCGTTCGCCGCCATGCTGCTGGCCGACCTGGGCGCCGACGTGGTCCGGGTGGACCGCCCGGGCGGCCCGGGCCTCGGCCTGGACCCGGCCCGCGACCTCACCAACCGCAACAAGCGCTCGGTCGTGGTCGACCTCAAGGCGCCGGACGGCCCCGCGCGCGTCCTGGACCTCGCCGAACGGGCCGACATCCTCCTGGAGGGCTACCGCCCGGGCGTCGCCGAACGGCTCGGTGTCGGCCCCGGGGACTGCCACGCCCGCAATCCTTCCCTGGTCTACGGCCGGATGACCGGCTGGGGCCAGGACGGCCCGCTCGCCCACCGCGCCGGCCACGACATCGCCTACATCGCGCTCACCGGGACCCTCGGCATGATCGGCCGCCCGGGCGAACCCCCCGCCGTGCCCGCCAACCTCCTCGGGGACTACGCGGGCGGCGCCCTCTACCTGGTCGTCGGCGTCCTCGCCGCGCTGCACCACGCGCGCGCGACCGGCACCGGCCAGGTGGTCGACGCGGCCATCGTCGACGGCACGGCCCACCTGTCCACGATGATCCACGCCATGCTCGCCGCCGGCGGCTGGCAGGACCGGCGCGCCGCCAACCTCCTGGACGGCGGCTGCCCGTACTACGGCACCTACGAGACCGCCGACGGCGGGTACATGGCGGTCGGCGCCCTGGAAGAGAAGTTCTACGACGAGTTCCTGCGCCTGCTGGGCCTCGCCCCCCTCGCCTCCGCCCGCACCGACCTCACCCGCTGGGAAGAGCTGCGCGAACGGATCGCCGCCGCCTTCAGGACCCGCACCCGCGCCGAGTGGACGGCCGTCTTCGCGGACTCCGACGCCTGCGTGGCACCCGTGCTCGGCCTGCGCGAGGCCCCGCACCACCCGCACCTCGCCGCCCGCGCCACCTTCACCGACCACGACGGCATCACCCAGCCCGCCCCCGCCCCCCGGTTCTCCGCCACCCCGACCGCCGTCCGCACCGGCCCCGCCCGGCCCGGCGCGGACACCGCGGCGGTCGCCCGGGACTGGCGCATACCGCCCCGCCCCGCCGACGGCCCCGGCGCCCCGGCCACCGAAGACGCGGTCACCGACGGCGGCCGACCCCGCCC
>NZ_JODT01000039.1 GCF_000720835.1 Streptomyces achromogenes subsp. achromogenes
CCTCCGGGCTGCGCCCGGAGCAAGCGAACACTCGTGCTGCGCACGAGTGTTGCGCTCACGCTCCGCGTGAGCGCCAGCGGATGGCTGCGCCATCCGCGCAACTGGCCTGCTGCGCAGGCCAGTTGACGCCCCGTCCGCTGCGCTCCCGAGGCCGAGCGGGACTGCGTCCCGCTATCGAGCCGCCGCTTCGCTCCGGCTTGGTCGGCGGGTCCGCTGCGCTCCCCCGTCTCAACGGTCCTTCCGGCTGCGCCTCCAGGACCTGCGGGCCAGGCTGGCTACGAGGGTGGGAGTCGCTCGATCACGCATCAAGTGATGCAGTATGTATCGTTGGCGGAAACACGGGACACCCCCTGACTCGGGCGCGCCAGCGCCCGAGCGCGGAGGCCCCGCCGACGCGCAACCCGAACACCCGGGCCCCGATCCCCGAAGCCGCCGCCCAGCCGCGCACCCCAGCCCCCATTCCTCACTCTCCTTCAACGGGCGCGGAAAAGTGGCAGCAGAGGGGATGTCGGACCCCTGACCAGGCGTGAAAACCCTGATTGACCTGCGCATAGGTGGCCCCTTCCCGAGGGGCGTGCGCAAGAGATGGTGCAAGAGATGGCGCAGGAGTAACCGCAAGAGTTAACGCAGGAGATGTTGCAGGTTTCGGCGCGTTCCAGGTCCCTGCCCCCCTGTAAGGGGTATTATTGATTTCGAGTTCAGGCGGCAACCTGACTTAGGCTCAATCACCAACAAAGGAGCTTCCTTGGACACGGAAACCGTTGACGCGGTAAGCCGCCTCACGATCCACCTTGGTGGAGAGCACGAGACCGACGCACAGATCGGTATCACGCTCATTCCCCTTCTCAAGATCCCCACGGCAGTCATCGAATTCCGGCATCCAACCGCCGTGCGCGTTTGGTGGGAAGGCTGGTGCGAAGCAGCCGCAATGCTCGACAGGATTTTCCCCCAGCAGGTCGACGCAGGAAAAGCACGCGCACCAGAATTTTCCATCAATTCGTTTGTGATTCTGGAAGACGCGCCCCGGCGCGCCAAGGTCCGGGCCCGCAGCGCGGCAGCCAGCCCGGACGGGATCGGCGCACTGTCCGTGACCGTGGGAGGGCTGACCATTGCGTGTGCGTCCCGCGCCGCCGTCGAGTGCCAGGTGCGCGGGTGGCGCGAGGCGTACGAAATGCTGGCCCTTGACGGGGGGTTGGGACTGCCGTCCCCCGACGAGGTGGCCGAGCGCGTACGCGCCGACCACATCCGCCACGGGGTCTACGAGCTGTTGATGGCAGCCGAGAAACAGCAGGCAGGCCGGACTCGGTGACGGCCCCAGGGTGAGGCGGACACCAGTCGCCTCACCCTTCCAAGCGACAGTCACCAAAGAAGGGGACAGCATGGCCGCTGCAGGACCGATCAGCCGGGGACAGCAGGTGAGGATCGAACGCCGTCCCACGCGGAGCCTGGCCGCACTCGCACGCCCGAGGACCGCGCACCAGCCCGCACCGTGGCCGGAGGTGTGGGAAGGCCGGGTGTTGCAAGTAACCTATGAGGAAGACGAGTTGACCGCCGTCGAGATCTTCGGCAAGCACAAGAACACGGGCAAGACTCAGCGCGTCATGTTCAGTCTGGCCCGGAACATGTTCTTCCGTACGGCAGTACGGCCGGTCGAGTCACCGTAATTGGCCACACCTGGGGGTGATTGGGACTTGACGATCACCCCCGCAGACAGCGTATTATTGATTCTGCGGATGAGCGGCAACTCACCCGCCGCCAACTCAACCACCCAAGGCAGGGGACATGAGCGAGTACCAGGACCACATCCGGAAGACCCTTGAAGGGCAGCACGAGGACCTGAGCGAGGATCTCGGCATGGACGCAATGAGGTGGACGCCCGCGCCTGTCAGCGACGACGTGCCGGATGAGGTGATCAACGCCGCCGAAGCCGCGCACGCGTTGCTCGACCGCGCCGCCGACGCGTACCTGTCGCTGCTGAACTCCGTTCTCGGCGACGGGACACACCACATGGTGGCCAGCTCCAGCAGCCCGCACGGCGAGCTCACCGAAGGACATCAGCTCACCGTGATCGGAGACACCGTCATCATCAACCAAACCGAAGCCCTGCGGCTGTGCACCGTGCTCGCAGCGGGCATGGTCAGGTCCGCCGCATGCGGACTGGTCGTGCGGACCTTCGCGCCCGACGGGTCGGAATCGGTACGCGGCTGGACGGTCCGCAACTTCTGGCTACGGCCGCTCACCGCGAACGACATCCGGCGTGCGTACAGCGTCGACCCTGTTACCGGTGTGCCGATGCCCCCTGAGCCTGGCGTCGAGTACCGGCAGGCCGAGCGCGTGCCCCGTCCTCGGGCCGAGGACCAGCCCGGCCGGAGGAGCCTCAGCCGCACCGCGCCCCGGGACAACCGGCCCACGAACCGCCGCAACTGAGCACCTCCCTGCTCGGGCCGGTCGGGCGACCGGCCCGAGCAGGAGCCCTCTGTTTCGTCCTTGCCCTGCCTCCCGGTGTGAGCGGCAACTCACCCGGCACCAACCCGACCAGGAGCCCGACATGGCCACGACCACGCACCCCGCCACCAGCTCACGGCCCGCTGCCCAGAAGCCGGCCCCGAACCCTGCCGACGTGCCGGCGCCCACCGCCCCGACCGCCGACCTGCCCCGCAACCTGGTCCGCCTCACCGCCCGCGCGGAAGCAGCCGGATGGGTTGCCACCGTCGAGCCTCAGCCCGGACACTGCGCGCTGCTGCTCACCGCCCTCCAAAAGGCCGGTGAGACCGACCTGCGGTGCGTGTGGCGGTTCACCGCCCAGGGCTACCGCTGGGACGGCGCCACCCTGACCCGTTACGGCCAGACGGCCGCCGAGGGCATCGCATGGCGCGCCGCGGGGGACCTGGCGGCCGCCGAGGCGCCCACCGCCCGCACCCAGCCGACCGCCCCGGACCTGTCCCCGTCGGTGTACGGCAAGCGGGACGCGCAGCCCGTCACGGCCGAGGTCGTCTCGGATTCCATCGCTGCCACACCGGCAGGCGAAGTACCCGTCATGCTGCGTCCGTGGATCAAGAAGGTGCGCGTCAAGCTCCCCCCGGGCTACAGCCACGAGCAGATCCGGGACGAGCACGCCCAGGCCCAGGCCGCCGGGAACGCCCAGAGGGCGAACGGCCTGGCAACGATGCTCACAGTGCACACCGCGATGGCCGAGGAGGACGCCACGAACCCGCGCGCCGGCTCGCAGCGGCGCGCGTCCCGGCGCGCGGCGCGCGAGGATGACATGCTGTCGCGCACCGACTCGGTGTTGTACGACGTCGCCGTGATGGACGACCCCAGTGTCAGCGACGACACCATGCGGTCCGTCCCCCTGGCCGACCCGGGCGAGATCATCCACGTCTACTCCCGCGCCCAGGCGCTGGCGGACGGAGTCCTGGTGGCTGCCGACGCCGATCTGGCCCGGGAGGCCGGCTTCCGCGTTCCGGTCGCTCTCACCAGCGCCGTGTGGGAGGGCTGCGTGGCCTGGAACGACGGCGACAGCGAGCGGCAAACACCGCAGGACGAGCGCGGCCGCTTGTGGGACGTGCTGACCGTGACCCGCCACGCGATCCGGCGCAGCGGCGGGGGCGGAGACCGGGTCACCGTCGACCTGCGGCGAGTTCCGCGCGACGGCCGCACCACGCAGGCCCGGCCGGCCCAGCTCGTCTGCGTGATCGGGCCCGGCGACCAAGGCGAGCCCGTGATCACCATCATGCAGCCCGACGAGGACTAACGTCCCGCCGCCCGAGGGGCACCGGCACCGCCCCGTCCCTCGGGTCACGGTGTAACCGACGTGTGACCCATGGTCGGGGTTTCTGGTCGCCGCCGTGGACGGCCCTGTCCGGGGTCGGCGAGGCTGCGGCCTGCGCTGAACCGCTCGATCATCGCAGCCGGCCCGGGGCCCAACGCTCCGGGGCCCCTGCCCGAACGGACTTACGCCCATGCCCACCCCGCGGACATGGCCGCTCGCGTCGCCGAGATTCTCGGCGGCGACTGGACGGCCAGCGCCGGGCGTACACGCCCGAGGGGATCGATGCGCTTACCCAAGCCATCGCGGAAGCGGTCCGCCAGCACCACACCATCACCCACCAGGGGTAAAGGCACTTGTCCCCAACCCGTTACAGCGTATTATTGATTCTTAAGAGCAAGCGGCAACTTGCTCGCCACCAACCCGACCACACGAGGAGCAATCCATGAGCGACACCGCAACAACAACGGCACTGGTGCAGCGGGTCAACCTGCGTCTCGGCCAGATCTGGGTCAGCGAGAACAACGTCCGCCGGAACCTCAACCTGACGAAGAGGTTCCTCAAGTCCGTCGCGGCCAACGGCGTAAAGGTCCCCGTTGTGGTCCTCCCGCTCGGCGAGGACACCTACGAGCTCAAAATGGGCCACCGGCGCTACCACGCCGCCCGGGCCACCAAGCAGACCAAGAAAGAGCAGGACGCGATCGAGGTTCCCGCGTACGTGCTCGATCCCTCCCTGCGTGAAGCGGGTGAGGACTTCATCGACCAGCTCATCGAGAACGACGACGAGTACCGCCAAGGCCTGACGGAGCTGGAGCAGGCCGACGCCCTGTTCGGCGCGGTAGACGCGGGCATGAAGCAGGCGCGGGTCGCCCAGCTCACCGGCCGGTCCCGCACCGAGGTCTCCCGCGCCGTCAGGACCGCCATGGCAGTGGGCGAGCGGACCCGTTCCATGCTCGCAGACGCCGGTGCATACGACCTCGATCTCGAAGTGCTCGCTGTGCTGGGCGAGTTCGATGACGAACCGGCCGCCGTAGAGCGGCTGCTGGAGGCCTACGCCAAGAACCGCTTCGAGTTCCAGGTGCAGTGGGAGCGCGACGACCGCGCCGAGCGGCGCGCTCGTGAGCAGATCCGCCCGCAGCTGGAAGAGGCGGGGGTACGGCTGGCTGAGGACGGCGACCTTCCGCAGACCGCCGAACCGCTCAGCGAGCTTGCCGGCCCGGACGGCGAGCCCTTGAGCAGCGAGGCACACGCCGGGTGCCCCGGCCACGTGGCGACCTGGGCCGAGAACCCCCGCGAGCCGGGCGAGGTCGAGTACTTCTGCACCGCCCCGGACCGGTTCGGCCACCGCCCGCCCCAGGAGGACGTCTCCGACGGCGACCAGGTCCAGGAGCAGCCGCAGGCGACTCGTGAGAGCAAGCCTTCCGAGCCGTCCCGCGAGTACGTGAAGGCGGGCAACAAGGCCTACCGCGCCGCCGAGAAGGCCCGGCAGGGGTGGCTGAAGGACCTGATCGGCCGCAAGACCGCGCCGAAGCCGCTCGCCGTATTCGTCACCGAGCAGCTCCTATCCTGCCCCAAGCCGGTGGCTCAGTGGGTGGGCGACGCGGGGCGCCGGGACCTGGTCAAGGAACTGACCGGATACGACAACCCGGCCGAGCGCGCCAAGTCGGCGACCCCGGCCAAGCTCACGCTGCTGAACTTCGCGGTGCTGGCCGCGACGTTCGAGAAGCGGTTGGGCGAGGTGCGGACCTGGCGCACCGACTCCGCCGCCCGCTCGACGGTGTACGAGCTGCGGGAGATTCGCGAGGACGCCCGCACATGGCTGTCCTTCCTCGCCGGGAACGGCTACCCGCTCTCCAGCGTCGAACAGGCCATCGTCGACGACAAGCCCTACCAGGAGGGCGCGCCCGAGGCCTCCGACGCCCACGGCCAGGCCGCTGAGGACTCCGAGGACACCCCGGACGGCGCGAGCGCCGAGGACAGCGAGGACGCGTCCTGACCCGCTGCCCGGGCCGGACCTGACCGGCCCGGGCCCCTCTCCCCTTCCTCTCTGCGTGCCGTCCTGGAAGGCCTCACCATGCTCCGCTCCGAACTCCGCCTCAGCGTCCCTTTGTTCGTCGCCCAGGCAGCCGTCAGCAATCACACGGGTCTGATCGCCCGGACCGGGCTCGCCATGCCGGCCGTACCGTTCGGATCCCCCGCCTGGCAGCTGCCCGCCCTGGTCTCCTACCTTCACCGCCTCCGCCAGGACGAGCAGGATCCCTCCCCCGAACTGTGGCGCACGCACACCGAGCGCCAGGCCGGTCCCGTGCCCCGGCCGCACATCCGCTACCAGACTGACGGCCTGCACGACCCGGACGCGGTGTGCGTGCTCGACATCCAGCTCGGCCCGCGTGACGAGGAGACCGGCTGGCCTGCCGCAGACCTCGCGGTCATCGAGCAGGAGGAGGGTTCCTGCCCCTTCGGACGTGTCACCCGTCGCCACGGGGCGGAAGCGATCGCCGCGTACGCCGCCGAGGAGCTGAGCGCCGAGCGCGCAGCGCTGATGGATCGCGCCCGCCGCCACCAGGACGCCGCCCTTGTGCGCCTCGCCGGACTGGCCCAGCGTGCCGCCGAGTGGGCCGACAAGGTGGGCGCCGCCGCGCACGCCGATGCCGCCCACGTCCAGGCCGACCGCGCCCGGGCCCGCATCACCCGCTGACCGCCCCAGTCCCGCGACGACTACCGCCCCTTCGAGGTCTGCGCCATGTACGCGTTCGAGCCCGCTTCACCGACCTACGCCATCTCCGACACCCTCGTCGAACACCAGCTGCACGGCCGGAGCCGCACCCGCGCCGACCTGCCCGGCGGCTACCGGCTGACCCTGCGCACGCGCGAGTGGCCCGGCCGGCTTGAGGCCGTCCTGTTCGCGCCGTTGCCCACCGGGCCCGCCCGGATCTGCACCGCGCGCATCAGCGCGCACACCCCACCCGCCGTCACGTCACGCATCCTGGACACGGTCACCCGCTATGCCCCGGCCCTGCCCGACGCCCGTGACGCCCATCCGCCCCTTCAGGCAGTTACCCGTCTGCTCATCACCGGGGCCCCGTTCCAACGGCTCGACGAGCCGGGGCTGTTCGTCCGGTTCGGGCAGGCGGAGGCCTGGGTGGAGGGCAGGCGGATCAGCGTTACTCTGGGCAGCACGGGCAGCGGGCTCAGCCTGGTCCTGGGCGGCCCGTGGGACGCGCCGTCCACCGCCCGCCTCACCGCCGCCGTCCTGCACGAGCTGACCGAGGCGGGGCAGCTCGCCGGCGAGGTCGCCGTGCTGCTGGAGCCCGGGCCGTGGCAGGTCCTGTCCGACCAGTGGCACCCGGACGCCGCCCTGGTCCTTCCCGCAACCCGCTGCCCGGACCCGGAAGACCCGTTCGGCCGCCGTATCGCGCGAGCGCTGCGCGAGGTCCAACACCATCTGCGCGCGGCCCGGCCGGACTGGGGCTTCCAGGAGTTGTTCGCCGTGGAGGGCTCGGCAGTCGCGCTGCGCGTCGCCGTGCGCGACCGCGCCGTCCCCCGCCTTGTCCGCACCGTGGTGAGCGACGGCGCGTACGGCCCGGATGAGTTGGGCAACAGCCGCACGTCGTTCGCCCCCGCCGGCCATCCCGCCCTCGCTCACTGCGGCCCGGGCCCCATACCACGAAGTTGCGTCCCTGTATCTCCACGTCGCCCCGAAGAACCAGCGCTACTCGTACGGCGTGAAGCTGGACCTCGGCGACTGGGCGTACGTCTTGGATGGCCAAGCCGTCGTCTACGGGCCCGGCTGGTATCCCTTCCACGAGTACGAGAGGCGCCGGGAGACGGACCCCACCGCCCCGCTCAACGACCGCGTCGTGCCCACCGGTCGCACAATGCCCGCCCGGGTGCGGATCTCTACGAGTCCGTACAGCTCTCCCCCGTCGACCACCGGGTCGAGGCGCGGCTGCGCCTGTACGCCGGCCGGGAGAATGCTTGCACCCTGGTGCGCACCGTCACGCTGGTGATCGATCTGCGAGCGAAGCGGGTGATGCTCCCCGCCCAGTTGTCCGCAGCCCTGCGCCACCAGGCGGAGGTCAAGGGCCGGCGGATCCTCGATCTGCTGTTGGCCGCGCGCCGCGAACGCCGACGTGGGATGAGCGAGCCGTGGGCCGTCCTCGGCCCATGGCAGCGCGGCGCCCCGCCCAGCGCGGACACCTGACGCAGGCGCCGGCCAGGTGACGGCACCGCCAGCGCTTTTCATTCCGCCCCGCGTCCGGTCCGAGGCGGCAACCCGGGACCGGCCGCTCACCAACCGACTACAGCCCCAAGGAGGCTCCCCGTGCACTTCACCGATCCGACCGCGCGTCCGTCAGCCCCGTACGACCTCTTCGGACGTACGGCCCGGACGGAGGCGAGGTAGTCGCACAAGAGCTGCTCCAACTGCGTGCACTGGGCGATGCGCTGGCGCGAACGCGTCCTGGACGTTCTGCGCGCCCCCCCCGCCAGCTGATCCTCCCCACCACGGCCTGACCTATCGCTGACCGTGCCGGTCCGGGGCGGCAACCCAGGTCCGGCACAGCTCACCAACTCACCGCCCGAGAGGACCCTTGTGATGTCCGTGTACGAACAACCGCCGCTCGATCTCGGCGCCGTCTGCCAGCGGTGGAAGAACCGCCGGCACAGCTGGAGGCCGACCAGCGAAGGGGGTTTCGACCCCGTCCGCTACCGTGTCCGCGAGATGCCCAACGGCCTGGTCCACGTGCGTTGCGCAGCGTCTCGGAGCGGCACGGTGTTCCCGTCGAGGTCGACGAGCGCTACGGGCGTGGGTCCAACGGCGCGGACCGGAGCTGCCGACTGTGGAGGAACTGATGGTCACCGCCCCGTTCCATGTTCGCGACAAGCAGGTACCGCAGTTCGAACGGGAGTGGGCGGCACACCGCCACGACCGGTCGTGACACGGCGTGGGTGCCGTCGAGATTGACACCCACCCAACAAGAGCGCCATATTGATTACGCGGAATAAGCAGCAAAAGCGGTGGGCGGCGGAAGGCACCCCCTCACGGGGGTGTCGACCCAGAGCGGCAACCCCGGCCGAGCGTCCCGCCGACCACCATCACCAACTCGACTCGCCCCCGGCGCACCGGGAGAACAAGAGGAGCAGGCCCTCAGTATAGGGCCGCGGCCCGAACCGGAGAATGCAATGTCCAAGGCCCTGAACCCGCAGCGTCGCGTCATCGGCGACCGCCCCGTGGTCAACCGTGACTGGATCCGCGAGTTCACCGGCGCCAGCGCCGGCACCGCGGCCCGCTGGTACAAGCTTCGCCTCGAGCAGCCCGAGGAGCACCGCCACCCCGAGAAGCAGCGCATCGACGGGACCGACTTCTACGACGAGCAGCGGTTCCGCGACTTCTACACCTGGTTCCAGCAGGAGAAGGCGAGCAAGGTCCTCAAGGCCGATCCCGAGCTGTATGAGCTCGCCCCCGAGACGATCGTCTCCATCAACAAGGCCGCCGAACTGCTCAAGTTCAGCGGGCCTTCGGTGATCCGCAAGTACCGTCAGGCGAACCCCGGATACTTCCCGGAGCCCGTCGACGAGCCGGTCCAGGGCCCCACTGGCCGTATGATCCCCGGCTTCCGCGTCGGCGACCTGCAGGACTTCGACCGCAAGCGCACCGGGGACAAGCTCGGCAAGGCCGGCCGCCGTCCCGGGCCGCAGCCGAACGCGCCCGTCGGCCGCCCCTCCGCGCTCGAGGAGGCCCTCGCGGCCGAGCTGAGCGCCCGCGCCGGCGGTGAGCCGCTGACCGCCACGCAGCTCGCCGAGCAGTACGCCACCGAGGCGATCGACCACGACGGCTACCACCCGGGACTGGCCGCAGAGCTCAGCGCGCAGTACGGGGGGCCGCAGAGGTCCTGGGAGTACGCCGTCCGCAACGCCCTCAAACGCCACCACGCGGTCGCGACGCGCCGCTCGGAAGCCGACCGGCGGGCGGCCATCGCCCTGTCCGCCCTGCGCGAGCGCGGCGACGTCCGAGGTCTTGCCGCCTCTCTCGCTCGCGAACACGGAGGCAGCCCCGACGTCTGGTCGCGTGCGGTGAACGCGGCACGCGAACTCGCCGACCCCACCACCTGACCCGCCGCCCGCCAGCAGAAGGGCGCCTCCCGATGCCCAGCTATCAGCTCCGCGATACCGTCACGCGCCGACTCCTGGTTCGCGGTCTGGCCGACTACGCTGCAGCCGAGGCCGCCCTGGACCGCCTCGACGACGAGCTGGAACACGACCTTACGGCCAACGGCGAAGGCGCCGGACGCATCCGTCTGCGCCTCGACGTCGAAAAGGTCACCGCCGGCACCGTGGAAACCGTCGGGCACCACGTGCTCCTCCTGGGCGTCGACGACGCCGCCACGCCCGCGCTGTAGCCGACGGACCGTGCCGTGAACCGCGGCCGCCGCCCGGGAAGTCTGCGCCCGGTTCCGACAGCCGGGTCGCGCCGCCGAACGACTCGGACGAGCGGCACCACGCCTGGGCAGCCGCCTGACCTGCAACCCCCTTGCATCAAGGGGGTTGCAGCATCCCAATGAGGGTGTAAAATTGATTTTAGTTTCAGGCGGCAACCTGGAACAGTCACCAGCCCACTCAGGAGCAGACGTGATCACACTTCCCCTCAGCCCCGAACAGCGCACCGTCTACTGGACGGTGGCGGTCTGCGACACGTACGGGTCCGTGCGCCGGACGACCGGCCTGCACTCGGCCTCGGCCGCTCGCCACCAGCACGCCTACTGGTCCGTGAAGCAGTCGACGGCCCGCGTCGAACTGACCGAGCACACCCTCCTCCAGACCCGCACCGTCATCCCTTTCGAGGACCTGCCTGGCCCGGGCGAACCGACGCCGCTGCCGGATCTCCCCGCCGGCGCACAGGAGGTAAAGCGGTTCTTCCAATTCGTCCGCGCGCTCGAGGACGGCTCCCTGACGGGGTTCGGCCCGGCCGTTCTGCCTGCCAGCGACGATGTCCGCTGTTTCTACGAGCGGACCGTCAGGAATCAGGAAGGCGCCCAGGCGGTTCGGGTCGACGTCTCCACGCTGCGGATCCTCAACATCACGCTCACCCTCTACACGCGTGAGCTGCAGCTCGCCGACCTGCCCGACGATGACGCGGCCTCGCTCACGGGCCAGCTGGAGACGGCGGGCCTGCACTGGGTCCCCGTGCCCGGCAACGCGGGAGCGTGCCGACGTGTCCCCCTGGCCGACTGATCGCAGATGACCTTCCGCCGCACGCCCGCCGGCGGGCATGAGCCCGGCTCCCCGCCCACAGTCGGCGGCTGTGGCGGCTGGCTCGCCGTGGGGCACGACTTCAACGGCGTCTTCGCCGAGGTCTACCGCTCCGCGCGCCAGGGCCCGGCCTGTGCCGCGGACACCGCAGCCCTGACGGCCTCCGTCCTCGACTGCTCCCGCGCGCACGGCGGCCGGCCCGTCCTCACGGACGAACCCCAACGGCCGGCCGCCCGCGGACCCGCCCAGGGCTCCTGATCCATTCCTTCCGTCGGCCGGGCGCGGCAACGCCCGGCCGACGGCCTCACCGACCCGACTCGTGAAGGAGGCAGCAGTGCTGCGCTACGCACCGGTTCTCCCGCCGGACGAGCTGACCCGTCTCAAGGCCGCTCTGGGGCTCATCCCCTTCGTTGATCTCTTCAGCGGCTGCGGCGGCAGCAGCCGCGGTCTGGAGAAGGCGGGCTATCGCCTGCTCCTGGGCATCAACCACGACCCGGTCGCGGTCTCGACTCACCGTGCCAACCACCCGCACGCCGAGCACCAGTGCGAGGACATCCACACCTACGACAAGCGCAACCTCCCGTGCGCCCAGGTGTACTGGGCGTCCATCCTGTGCACGGAGGCCAGCAAGGCCGGCGGCAGGAAGCGTTACCGCGGCCAGCAACGGCTGAGCCTGACCGGTAAGGACGAAGGCGCCAAGGCGGCGACCTTTGTGCAGACAAGGGCTTCCGCGCTGGACGTGCTGGCGGTCACCGAGCTGCACCAGCCCGCCGCCGTCCTGGTCGAGAACGTGGCCGAGTTCGCCACCGACTGGGAGCTGTTCGACTGCTGGCTGGGCGGCGTGGACGACTGCACCCTGCACATGTTGTCGGTGCCCGAGCTCAAGCAGGTCCAGCGCTTCCCCGCCGACTACATCATCCTCGGCAACCAGACCGAGGCCATCTTGCAGATCGGCAACGCGGTCAGCGTCAACGCCGCGCGCTGGCTGGGCGAACGGTTGCTGCCGAGTCTGGCCCTGGCTGCCTGACCCGTTCCCCGACTGCGGCGGCCCGGCCCTCGGGGTCCGGACCGCCGCTCAACCTCGGCGTTCAGGCGCGGCAACGGCTGAACGACGGCTCCCACCGACTCACCTGATGAGAGAGAGCCCCCGCCCATGTCCCAGAAGGCCAACCGGGTCCGTCGGTCCCTCACCGTCCGGCGGCACGTCGTCCAGTTCAGCGGCGGCATCGGGTCCTTCGCAGTCGCCGTCCGTGTCGCCCGGAAGTACGGCACCCGCAACCTCACCGTTCTGATCGCCGACACAGGCATCGAGGACGACGACCTGTGGAGGTTTGCCGACGACACCAGCCGGCTTCTCGGCGTTCCGCTGACGAAGGTCGCCGACGGGCGCACCCCCTGGGAGGTATTCCGCGACGTCCGCTTCCTCGGCAACGACCGGCTGGCGCCCTGCACACGTCTGCTCAAGCAGGTGCCGTGCCGGGAGTGGATGGACGAGCACGCCGACCCCGCCGACACGCTGGTGTATGTCGGGATCGAGAACACGCCGCGCGACCGGGCCCGGATCCCGGCGATCGCGCGCAACTGGAAACCCTGGGTCACGCGCTTCCCGCTGTGCGGGAAGTGGGAGTCTGCTCGGACCAAGGAGCAGCTCCTGGACGAGGCGCGGGCCCTGGGCGTCACACCGCCCCGTATGTACGAATTAGGCTTCGCCCACAACAACTGTGGAGGCACGTGCGTGCGCGCGGGCCAGCGCCAGTGGCAGCACCTTCTGAAGGTCCTGCCCGAACGGTACGCCTACGCCCAGGAGCAGGAGAAGGCGCTGCGGAAGCTTCTCGGCGACGTCAGCATCCTGCGCGACCGTCGAGGCGGCGAGAGCCGGCCCCTCCCGCTGAGCCTGCTACGCGAACGGTAGGCAGAGTCCAGTAATCGGTGGCCACAGGAGGACGCGTGAGACGAGAGTTCAAACGGGTTGGCAACCCGGTACCGGCAGCGCGCTGCTGCGGCCGCGTCCGGAGTTCCTAGGCGGCTTGGCCACCGCTGTCGTCATGGGACTGGCCATCCGGGTGCGGCAGTGGCTGCGCGGCAGTCATCCCGGCCTCCGGTAACCCTCGAACCGAGATCAGCCACTTCCTGACCCACGACCGGGTCCTCGGTATGCGTTGTCTCAGCTATGGGCGGGAAGTTCCTGGCGCAGGTCGAGGTAGCAGCGCAGCCGGACGCCGGGTTGTCCCGGGTCTCGAGTGGTGTGCTCCGCTGTCGCTGTCGCCCACCGGCCGGCAAGCATCTGCTGGAAAGCGAGGGCGGTTGCCTCGTCGGCGGCCGCGACGTCGACCACGACGAGCCCCGGCTCCCTCACATGCGTCTCGTTGATCGGGTTCACGTACAGCACCACGTCGCGATCCCCACGAGGGTTTCGCTGGCACGACGGATTCACCCAGGCGGGTGCGGCTGGGCCTGTCTCAGCTCGGTGGGCCGGGCGACACCGGCGCCGGTCTGGTTGTGCGCTCGCGCGGTGGTGCCGGGCAGCAGGCCCTGCGGCGGCGGGGCGCCGGCCAGTTCGGCAGAGCCCCGGTCCGGCCGCGGGCCGGGTGGTCGTGAAGGTGTGGTCGCAGATGTGGCCGACATGCAGGGCACGGGAGCGTTCCTTCTCCCAGCACCCGGGTTCTCGGGGGGAGGGACGCTCGCGATGCGCGGTGGGCGGGATGCGGAGGGTGTTGGTCACGAGCTGCTTCCTTCTGATTGGTCGGTCAGGGTGGATGCGCACCTGGTGCAGCGGCCGCCGCCGTCGGGGTGGGCGCGCCGGGGGGTGGGGCCTGGACAGGTGCGGCACAGCGGCCAGCCGAGGCAGGCCGGGCAGAGATCCTCGCCGGGAGCGGTCCCGGGAACACCGCAGCCGGCGCATTCGACGAGGGCCCGGTAGGTGAGGGCTTCGCTCACCGTGCGCGTGGCGGCGGATTCGGCGGACCGCCGCGGCGGTGGAGCGTCCCAGGAGGGTACGTCGTGGTGACCGGCCGCGATGGCAGGCGGCGGGTAGGCCTGAGCGGCACGGAGGCGGGCGGCGATGATCGCGCCAACCGTGGTGCGCACCGGGTGGGGCAAGGGCCGGTCGGCGATGACGTGCAGCAACTGATCACGGCTCCAGCCGGCTTCCAGCATCACGGTCACGACGCGGCCTTGATCGGTCAGCGCCTGCCCGGTCAGCAACAGCTCGGGGCGGGCCGCTCCGAGGTCGAGCAGCAGCCGGATGCCCGGGTGCATCTCATCCGCAGCGGGCGGCGCCGGCGGAAGCTTCGGCGTTGCCGACTGGTATCTCCGTCCGGGTTCCTGCGCGGCGCCGCTGCGGCTACACGGACGGAGGGGTCTGGTCTTCTGCTTCTTGGTCTTCTTTCTGTTGGTGTTCTTAGTGCCCGGATCAGCCAACGTAGACTCAGCCAATCCTGGAAAACCCGACTCTTGTTGCGAGCTGGGGTTTTGCGATGCTGGCAGATCGGTGATGAAGTACAGCGCTTGGCCGAGCGTGCCGTCGGGTTTCCGCTCGCGGGTGCGGTAGAGGAAGCCGTGCCGTTCCAGCTGCTTGAGCCCCGTGGTGACCGCGTCGACGCCTTCGCGGCCGCGGCGTACCAGGTCGGCGATGGTGATCTGCCAGCCGTCCCGGTGCGTGCTGACGTACCCGAAGATTCCCTTCGCCTTGTAGGACAACCGGCTGTCCCGGAACAGGCCATTGGCGATCTGGGTGAACTGATCACCCGCCATCACCCCGCGCCGGATGCCCGCCGCGAAGCCGGCATCGTGTTCGTCTGCGATCGCGGCGGTGGAGGCGGCATGCAGCAGGGCGACGTCGAGGGTGGCGGCGGGACGGTCGGTGATCGAGTAGACGACCTCGCCGAATGTCCCGTTTGGGCGGCGCAGGCGTTCACGGACGAGGTAGCCGTACCGCTCCAGTTCTTTCAGGCCGGCGCGGACCGCCTCGCGCCCATCCGGGCCCAGGGCGGCCAGGTCGGCGACGGTGACCTGCCAGCCGTCCCGGTGCGTGCTGACGTACCCGAAAATGCCCTTCGCCTTGTAGGACAACCGGCTGTCCCGGAACAGGCCATTGGCAATCTGGGTGAACTGATCACCCGCCATGACGCCTCGGCGGACCTCTGCCCCAAGGCGGCTCACCGCCGTGCTCCCGAACGGGGCCGCACGTGGGGGCCGAGGCGGCGCACCCGGGCCGCCGAGATGGGGCGGGCCGCTGGCCTGAGGGCGCGGACGTACGTGTGCTCCATGCGGAGAGCTCACGCGCCGGCCCTGACCAGGCTGACGGCCATGAGACCCGACCATCGGTCACGATCCGGCAACGGGCGTCTAGCTGCCGTGGTCGGACGCGTGGTCGGGCCGACCAGGCCCCTTTGCTGCGCGCCCTCGCTGAGGGTGCAGGGCTTCCCCTGGGCTGCTGATGCCCCGGCCCCGCCGTCGCGGAGCGCCGGGGCATCAGCACGCGTTACCCGGGTCAGAAGCTCAGGCAGAGGCCGTTGGCGAGAGCGTCTCCTCTGTGTCCGCCTCCACGTGCGTGGCGAACTTCTCGTGTGCTCCCTGCTTGCTCATCATGAGCGGACTGGCGATCACGTCCCAGGAACGTGTTCGCGGGCCGCGCGCACAGCGTCCCGCGCATCGCGGGCAGCCCGGTGGACGAACGTCACGTGGTCGCCCAGACGCTCGCCTGGTCCGGCGACCCTGGACGAGGCCCGATGCCCCGCCGTCCGCTCGCGGCCGGCCGGTTCCGGACCTGTGGTCAGGGCCGACCATGACCCCGACCATGGACTTCGTGTCACCATCGTGACCTTGGTCGGGGTCTGGTGGTCGGTGGTCGGGTCGGGGTCGGCGGGTTTTCTCAAGGTCAGCAACATTCGTCTCTGACCTGGGAGTTTGACCATGTCCCCTGGCAAGCAAGCCTCGGTGAGCGAGGCTGCTGCTGCGATGGCGGCGGGCGCCCGACTGGAGTCGATGCGGCGCCGGGTACGTCTGTCGCGGCTAGCTGTGTTGGCCGCCATCGCGACCGGCCCCATCGCCCTGTGCGTCGCCGTCGCCTCCACCCCGACCACGGTCCAGGCGGCCACCCCGAACAAGCCCACCGCGGTGCGCACGGCCGCGGCCACCGCCGACCCTGGCGGCTATGCGCAGCTGTTCCTCGGCGCCTGGTTGCGCAGCAGCGCCGACGATGAGACGAGCGCGCAGGCGCAGCTTGCGCACTCGATGGCGCCCGACGTCAGCCTGCCCGAGCCCGCGTCCGATGCGCTCCCGGCACCGCAGTCCGTGACGGCGGTGCGCACTGCGCAGCGCGGTGGCAATGCGTGGTCGGTGACAGTGGCTGCTCAGTACGCCGACGGCTCGGTGCGGTATTACGCCGTACCGGTGGTGGCCGACGGGCCGGGTGCCTCGTTCGCGGTGACCGGTGCGCCCGGCGAGGTAGCGGGTCCGGTCCGCGCCACGGTGCCGAAGTCGCCGTACGGCGAGACCGTTCCCCAGGGGGACCTGTCCTCTGCCATGGGGGAGTTCCTCGCCGCCTACCTGACTGGTGCCGGAGAGGTTGACCGCTACCTCTCACCCGGCGTGCAGCTCACCGCCGTCTCCCCCGCCCCGTACAAGGCGGTCGCCGTCCAGCAGGTGTCAGCCGTCGAGGAGGCCGCGGCCGCCGAGGAGGTGTCAGCCGACGGCACGCCGGTGCATGTCCTGGTGTCGGTGGAGGCCCGGGACGCCGCCGGCCGGTGGCCGCTGGCCTATGAGGTCACGCTCAAGGCCCGCTCTGGCCGGTGGGAGGTCGCGGCGCTTCAGACCGGGACTGCCCGGGACGGGGGTGCGCGGTGAACACGGTGCACAGCTTCCTGCTCGCCGGGCAGCTGGATGACCTCGGTACCTCGTGGATCAACATGTTCAAGGACTGGGCGACCAAGGGACTGCAGGCGGGCCTGATCTGCCTCGTCGTCGTGATCATGGTTCAGAAGTTCAGCCTCAAGGCCGGCATCGGCGCCTTGCTGCTGATGATCATTGCGCTCGGGCTGTACGACTCGCGCAACAGCCTCGCGAACATGTTCGTGGACGAGGTGAAGAACCCGGCCAAGGGCGCACCCGCGGTTCCCGGCGTCCTTCAGTCCGAACTCCCCTCCTCCCGTAACCACTCCCCGGGCGTCAGAGAGTGGCTGTGAGCGCGGCAGCCGCGGCGCGGATGGGCCGCTTCTATACCTCCGCCCGCCGTCACCCGTGGGTGCTGGGCAAGGTAGCCGACTGGAAGATCCCCCTCGGCCCCTACACCCCCGCGCAGATCGCTCTCGCCGTCGGTGGCGGCTTCCTTCTGGTCAAGACCGTCAGCTGGTGGTCGTGGATGTTCCCGCTGCCCATCGTCGCGTGGGTGCTGGCCATCTGGGCGGTGCGCCGGCCGAAGATCCGTGGTCGCGCGCCGATGCAGGCCGCATTGGGCTGGGTGCTGCTGGGCTTGCAGCCCCGGGGAGGGCGGATTGGCGGGCGGGCTGCCTGCGATCGCGCTGCCCACCCGTTGCTCGGCGGCTTCACCATCGAGGACGCGCCCGTGCTTGACCCCACTGTGCACGGCGCGCCCTTTCGTCCGAATCGGCGGTCTTCAGCCCGGGCACAGCACCCGGGCCAAGCCACAGGTCCCTCGCCCCTGCCCCGCCGCGCGCAGTCGCTTGTTCCTGCGGTGGCCGCGGGCCCGGTGTCGGGTGTGCAGCAGTTGCTCGCACTCGCCCCGCACGGGGGTGCGCGATGAGGGTTCCGATCCGTCACATCGCCGGGCACCTCGTGTGGTCGACGCACGGCAGCGTGTGGGCCGTTTACCGGTTGCACCCCGGACCTGACGCGCAGGGACAGCGTGAGGAGACCGTCCAAGGCACGTACGTGCCGGCGGCGGTCCGTGACGAACAGCTCGCCAGGATCACGCATCTGGTGCGGTCGCTGTCCGGGGCACCGCGGCTGTTCGGTCTGTGCGCGCAGGTCGACCCGGGGGAGATCGCCCTCAAGATGATCGAGGGCATCGAGCCGGCCGAACAGGCACCCTGTGCGGGCCGGCACCCGTGGGTGGAGAACGTCGAGGCCACCCTGGATCTGCTGGACGACCAGGAGATGCACCGCCGCACCCTCTGGCTGGCCCTTCCTCTCCAGACCGAATCAGGCGGCCTGCAGGTGTCGGCCTCACTCGGTGCGGCGTGGGCCGAGATCGCACCGATGCTGGGCATGCGCCCGGCACCGGTGGCAGGGCGCGAGGTGACCGCCTACCGCGAGCAGGCCTCCCGAGTGGAGGCCGCACTCGCCGGCGGAATCGCCTTCAGGCCCGCCCGCCCGGCGGAGATCGTGTGGATAATCCAGCACGCCCTCCACCGCGGCCTGGCCGAGCCACTGCTGACCGAGGCCGAGACCAGTGAGCTGTATAGCGGGCAGATCCGAAACGACGTGTTGTGCTCCCCCAGCTACGCCGACCTCGGCCAGGTCCGCCTGCAAGAGGGCGGCATCGACCCCGAGCTCGACGACGTCGACAAGCTCAAGAGCGCTGGCCAGATCACGCGGTCGGGCCGCAAGGCATGGTGGCGACTGCACACCGCCTCGCCGCTCGGCCGGCGCTGGCTGCAGGTCGAGTCCGACGCCGGGGTGGGCTACCAGGCACAGCTGGCGCTGGCCGAGTGCCCGCCTGCCGTCAGCCAGGACGCCGCTGATCTGTTCGCCCAGCTGGAGACGCTCGACTTTCCGGTGGACTACACCGTCGACCTCACCCTCGTGCCTGCGGAGAAGGCCCGCGACCAGGTACGGCGCAAAAAAAACGAACTGATCGACCAGGCCGACCAGTACGACGCCCACCCGACCGGCATGCCGGCGTCGCTCACCGAGGCCGCCCGGGACCTAGGCGAGCTGGATGCCCGCCTGTCCCGCACATCCGTGGAGGTCGAGGTCCAGTCGGTGACCGTGCTGACGGTGTGGGGGCCGACCGCCGCCGTCTGCGATGCGAGGGCGCGGGCCCTGGCCGCGCTGCTGGCGGGTGCCGACTACCGCGCGGTGCGCCCGGTCGGCCTGCAAGAGGCCCTGTTCGCCCTGGGCCTGCCCGGCACAGCACGGCCCGGCATCGCACGCGAGTTCACCCAGCACCAGGTCAGCGAGGACTGGGCTCTGTCCGGGGCCTTCACCGCGGCCGAGGTCGGCGACCCGAACGGAATGTTCCTCGGCATCGACCTGGACTGCGGCGCCACCCGCCCCGTCATGATCAACGTGGCAGATGCCCCCAAGGTCGACGCCTCGGCATCCATGGGGATCGTCGGGGACCTCGGCGCAGGCAAGAGCGTGCTGCAGAAGCTGATCGCGGAGGCGGTATGGGCGCGCGGCGGCTGCGCGATCTGCATCGACCGCACCCCTGTACGCGAGTGGGCCGCCTTCGCCCGCTCCGCCGCCAAAGGCCGTGTCCAGATTATCGACGCCGCCCAGGCCGAGGTGTCCATCGACCCCCTGCGGATGTTCGCCGGCCCCGAGGGCCGCCACTACGCCCTGTCGTACCTCACCCTGCAGCTCGGCATCGGCCCGATGAGTACCAGTGGTGAAGTCCTCCACCACGCTGTCGAGCAGGCCGCCCTCAGCGACGCCCCCTCCATGTACCGCGTTCTGGAGGTCCTTGAGGCGATGGCCACGCGTGAGACGGGTAAACGGCAGGACGCGGCCGCCACCCTCGCTGGCCTCGTCCGCGTCGTCGCCACGAATTCCCTAGCCCGAATGGTCTTCGACCCGGGCCTGCCGCCGGTGCGGCTGGACGCCTCTAGCGCCTCCGACATGATCGTGATCACCACGGCTGGTCTGAAGCTCCCGCCCAAGGCCGCGTTCGACAAGCCCGAGGTACTGCACCAGCAGCCGCTGGAGGCGCTGATCGGCCGCGCGGTGCTCTACCTGATCGCCGCGATCGCCCGGCAAACCGCGTTCGAGGACCCCGAGCGGTTCACCGCGGTGGTCCTGGACGAGCTGTACTGGCTCACCAGCTCCGCCGAAGGCACCGCCCTCGTCCATGAGATTCTCCACGACGGCCGCAAGCACGGCGCCGGCCTCATCGCCAGCTCCCACGACTCCCACGAACTCGGCCCGGACCGCGGGCTGATGGCCTACCGGGCACTTGCCCGCACCGCCGACCGCGAACGCGCTCGCCGCGGACTGGAGTTCATCGGGCTCGACCCGAACGACGACGAGCTGGTGCGGCTGGTGACCACCGGCCTGTCCCCGGTCGGTCACAAGGGCCGCGAGGGCGAGTTCCTGCTGACCTGCCCGCGGCAGAACACCGGCCGCATCAAGGTCTCCATCCCCCGCATCCCGCGGATCACCACCTCCATCACCACCACCCCAGGACGCCGCCTGGGCACCGCCTCGGCCTCCCTTCCTCAACCGCTCACCCGCGAAGCCGCGGAGGCACATCCGAAGGAGCACGCCTGATGACCGCAGCTTCCTGGATCCGCTTGCGAAGCGTCGCCGCAACCGCCAGCGTCCTCCTGGTGATCGCCGTTGCCGCCGGCGCGGTCTTCCTCGCCCTTGGGGCGGGCGGACCAGACACGTGGTGGCCACACATCGGACAGGTATTCGCCTCCGACACTCACACGATGCACCAAGACCCCTGCGCTTGGATCATCGGACAGGCCAAGGCGTACTGCGAGCGGGGCACCGCGGCCCCCAGGCAGCACGGGAGCGGTGGAGTGTGGAGGCTGGCTGCTGCCGGTGCCGGTGTGGCTGCTCTGGTGGTGTGGCGGCTGCGGTCCACCGCTGGGCAAAGGCGGCCCTGAAGTGTTGCGTCCAGACCGCGCACCCCTGCGTTCGGCCGGCTTTGCCGTGCTGCTCACCGGCGTGTTCCTCATCGTGAACACCCAGGTCGTGTACGCGGCCAGCAGCGACAGCGAGACGGGGGGCCTGCTCGCTCCGTTGAACATCACCTCGTCCGAGGGAGCGCCGATCAACGGTTACGAGCTGAATGCCGAGGGCGGCTCCATCATCGCCTTCAGGTCACAGGCGCTGGCCTTCGCTCTGTCAGGTCTGTTCACGCTGATCCGGCTGCTGGTCGGGCTGGCCGGGTGGACCATCGAGCTGGCCTTCCGCTTCCCGCTGTTGAAGATCTTGGCCCGCCCGGCGCAGAAGGCCGCTGACACCTACAACAGCGTGGTCGTCGACACGCTGGGGCTGAAGGGTCTCCTTCTGTCCTGGGCTTTCGTGTTCGCCGGCTTCATGATCGTGCGCGGCCGGGTGGGCCGCGGTCTGGGCGAGATCTTCCTGACCCTGCTGATCGCGGCATTCGCTGCTTCTATGTTCGTCCGCCCGGACTACCTGCTCGCCCAGGACGGACCGCTCGGACAGAGCCAGCAGGTGGCCGCCGAGGTCGCGCAGCAGTCGGTCAACTCCTACGACTGGGGCGGAAAGATCGCGGGCAAGCGTCCCTGCGAAGATCTGGCCGGCAACGCCGAGTCCAAGTGCCTTCAGCGGCTAGAGCAAGGTCCCGTCTCGGCCCAGGAGGTTGCTCGCCCGATCCAGGACGCGATCACCAACGCCCTGATCGTCAAGCCGTACATGCTGTTGGAATACGGCCGCATCCTCGATCCGGCCAGGTCTTCTGATCGCAAGGCCTACGCCGTCCATCTGAAGTGGATCAGCGGCGGCTACATGCCGGCCGAGGGCGCAGACGGCGACAGCGCGTGCGACGTGCTCGCACCGCCCTCCCGGAAGTACTGCGAGGAGCGGAGAGAAAGGAAGGACGCGTGCAGTCTCGTCCGTGGCGAGGCCAAGAAGTACTGCGAACGCGACAACTCCAGCGTGCCCGGAAGCGACACACTGCCGTCCCTGACCCCGGGCGGTCAGCTGCTGGACACCTCCAATGCCATCGTCAGCGACGAGGACCGTAGGTTCGCCGCCTTCCTCTCGGACATGAAACGAGCTGGCCCCGTAGGCAAGGCGTGCGCCTCGTATGCCGAGAAGCCCACCTGGTGGCGGTTCGGAGGAGCCCTGCTGCTGCTGATCGCCGCCGCGTTCATCTGCGGCATGCTGCTTTCCAGCGCTATCGTCCTGCTCGGTACCCAGGGCGTCTGCGCGGCGGCGGCGGCCGCCGGCGGTGTCACCCTCGTCGCGGGCATGCTGCCCGGGCCAGCGCGGCAGAGCGTGTGGAAGTGGCTGTCCCTGTGGGGCATCGCCGTTCTGGCTGTGGTCGGGATCTGCGCGTTCATCCCGTTTTTCGGAATCGCCGTGGACTCCACCATCACCAACGGGCCCGACCTGATGGTGGAACGGATCCTGCTCCTCGACGTCCTCGCGATCGCCGGCGCGGCCGGGCACCGCAGGCTCTTGACCGGCATCACCTCCTTCGGCCGGCGGATGGCCATGCGCATGCGGTACGCCAAGGTCGGCGGCACCCATATGCCGGGCGACACCTCCGAGCTCGGCGCTGCACTCGCCATGAACTCCCCCGTCGCGATGGGTGGCTACGGCGGAGGTCTGCGTGCGTTCACTGGCGGAGGTGGCGGCCGGTTCGGGATGCTCGGCACTCGCCAGCGGCTGTTGGGCGCGCTCACCTCCTCGTTCGACGGCGCTGGCATGCCCGTGGACACCGGTGGGATCCTCGCCGATGCCACCGCCGAAGCCAGCCGTGGTCTGGCTCCTCTCACCGCTGCCGCAGCCGTGGGCGGGCTGGGCGCACGGCTCGGCGCCAGGGGCACGCACTGGCTGCTGATCGGTCGCCGCCCGGACAAGGAGCAGTTGGCCAAGTGGCGCAAGCCCACCGCCGATGGCGACCCGGATGCGGGCGGGGCATCGGGCGGGGACGGTGGCTCAGGCGGCGGCACAGGTCCGCGTCGGCCCTCTGGGCCGCCTGACCGGTACCGCAACGAGCAGGGCCAGGTCGTCGACCGCAACACCGGTCAGGTGCTGCACGACCAGAACAGCGACCGCACGCTGCTGTCGACCCGGGCCCACAACCGGCTGGTCCGCTTCCGCGGGTACCGGATCCTGCACCGCGGCGGCCGGGCCGCATACGGGGCGACGGTCGGCCTGCCGGCGAACGTCCGCCGCGCGCGGTCGGGGGGCTCGCGCTATTCCCAGGACGCTCGCCAACAGGTGCGAGTGTGGGGCAACACCGTGCGCGAGGACGGCCGTGCCTGGGGCGACACGGGACGGCACGTCTCTCGCGTCATGCGGGAGTACTCCGACGACCGCGGCGGACCCGGTCCGTTTGTCAGTCGCCGCCTGCCGACCGCAGCCTCAGCGGCTGCTACGCCCCGCCCGGCAACGCCTGCGCGGCCTGCGCCGTCCGGTCGTCCTGCGGAGCGGCCGGCCTCCGGCTCGGCGCGGCCGACCGCTGGGGCGGGCGGTCCGTCGGCAACGCCAGGCCCGGCACCGCGGCCGGGTGCCGATCTCGGTGGGCCGGTTCTCCCCGGAGTCGGGAGCGCCCACAACCGAGCCCGTGACGAGGCGCGGGCCCGAATGCAGGACCTGATGCGCAGGACCGCGCCCGAGGCCGAGCGTCTGCGCCGGCAGCGGGCCCGGCGGCAGGACGAAGGCGGTGAGGACGGATGAGACCGCTGGGACGCCGCGTGAGGCGGTGCGGGTGCATGGTCGCGCTGCTGATGTTCACCGCCGTGTGCTGTGCCGCACCAGTAGGGAATGCGATCAGCGCGTACGTCGCGCTGAAGACAGGTGCACAGGATGACGGCGGGATCGCCGAAGGGGGAAGTGCCGCGGACATCCCTGCCCGGATGCTGGCCGCCTACAAGAAGGCCGCCGCGCAGGTCGGCAGGTACGCGCCGAAGTGCCAGGGCATGCGCTGGCCGGTCCTCGCCGGGATCGCCAAGGCCGAGTCCAACCACGCCATCGGACGGGACATCGCCGACAACGGAGACATCCGCCCGAAGATCTACGGGGCGCTCCTCAACGGCTCCGGCCAGGGCGGCAACACCACCGTCTTCCCCGACACAGACGGCGGCACGTGGGATGGCTCCGGGCACGGGGAGCGCGCCGTGGGCCCCTTCCAGTTCCTTCCCTCCACCTGGGAGTCGATCGGCAAGGACGCCAACGGTGACCGTGTCGCCGACCCGCACAACGCCGACGACGCCGCCCTCGGCGCCGCGGTCTACCTGTGCGGCGGCCGTGACCTGACGAAGCGGCCGCAGCTGAAGGCCGCGATCTTGCAGTACAACCACTCCGACGAGTACCTGGCGAACGTGCTGGGGTGGATCGACCAGTACACGGCAGCCGCTGAAGGCCCCGATCTGAAGGACTTCTCCGGAAAGGTCCGCACCGTCATCGATGCCGCGCTCTCCCAGCGGGGCGTGCCCTACTCGTGGGGCGGCGGCAACGCCCAGGGACCGTCGTACGGGATCTGCTGCTCGCCCAGCGGCAGGAGCGGCGCGCGCATCAAAGGCTTCGACTGCTCGGGGCTGACCACCTATGCCTACGCCAAGGTGGGCATCGGCCTGCCGCGCACTGCGGCCGCGCAGGCCGGTCGCGGCCGGCGGATTCCCGCCGGCCTCGGCACCGGCGCCCTCAAGCCGGGCGACCTCGTCTTCTACGCCTACGCCCCCGGGCACGATTCCACGATCTATCACGTCGGTGTTTACACCGGTGGCGGTCAAATGATCAATGCCGCCCGCCCTGGCACCGTGGTCCGGCTGGACTCGGTGAACGCCATGTCCGGCTATGCGGGGGGAGCGCGGCTGCTGTGACCACGACTGCGCGCTCTGCGCGTCTGCTGGTGCTGAGCACTGTCGTCCTCGCCGTCGTCGGTGGCGTCACGCTGCTGGGCGTGCCACCCATCCAGCGGCCGCCGGCCCCGGCAACCGCGTCGGCGCGTGCAACCACGGATCCGCCCTCGGCTGCTGTACCTCCCGCGAGCCAGCCGGCCGCCCCCACGCCGCCCTTCCCCGCATCGGCTGCATCCACCGCATCGACGCCGTCAGCGCTCGAGCCCGAGCTTCCGCCACATGGCGAGGGCCCGGCCGGCGACCAGGCCATCCAGCACTCCCTGGATGCGGCCTGGCCCGCCGACCTTTCCGCCGGCGACGAACAGGAGCTCCTCACCGCGGGCCGCGCGCTGCTGCGCGCGGACGCCACCGGCGTCGGCCGCGCGAAGTGGCCGCAGATGTTCCCCGCCTCGGCCCAAGCGGTGGCGCCGGCGTTCGCCACCGCGCGTTTCCGGATCCAGGCGGCGATCGCCCGCCGGGACGGCAGCCCGGACAACGCGGTGGTGCATCTGGTGTGGGCCGGCATGGATCGGGGCGGCACCTTCACCGACCTGCGCATCAGCGACTGGCACTTCATCCGAACGACGTCAAAGAAGGGAACAACGACGTGGATTCCGCAGCCCCGCACCTGACTGACGGGCCTGAGCACACGGCTGCCGGCCCGGCGCTCGGACTGGTCACCGGCCTGGTTCACGCCGCCGACTGGGTCTACGGCCACTGGTACCTACTCGCGCTGGTCATCACCGTGTGCTGGCTCGTGGGCGAGTGGGTGGTACGCCGGCTCGCGGCCAAGGCTTCAGCCCAACGGATGGCTCTGGAGCTCGTTTCCACCCGGCACTTCGACCCGAGTCTGGAGGAGATCTTCCGGCGCGGTGTGCAGCTCGCCCGCGCGTCCACAGCCATGCCGTGGTGGGCGCCCCGCCGGGCGAAGTCGGTCCAGATCCGGCTGCGCGCGGACGGCAGTGCGCCGCTGCGTTACCGCATCGAGGGCCCGGCGGGTGGTGAGCGATTGCTGTCGGTAACGCCGTTCGGGCCGGACGTGACCGTCAACCGGGCGAGGCCGACCGTCGACACGCCGCGTGCGCACACCGTGCGGGCCGAGTTCATCCTGCGGGGCAAGATCATCTCTCCGCTGCGTGAGGTGCCGCTCAAGCCCGATCCCCTGCAGCCGCTCGTTGACGCCGTGGCCGACCTGCGTGCCGAGCTCGGTGACCTCGCCGAAATTCGGCTCGACATCCAGCGGGCACCGAAGTGGGCGCTGCGGGAGCGCCGCCTGCAGCTGATGGGTGCCGCGCGCCGGTCGGAGCGCCGGGAGGCCCAGCGGGCCGCGCGGTGGCTGCGGCAGGACGCCTCCGGCATCGAGGACTCCCTGGGCTGGCATCTGCAGCAGATGCTCACGGACAAGCCCGCATCTGGTGCCGGGCGGCGGCTGGTGATGCCGCCGGTGCCTCGGCGGGTGGAGCCGGCCGAGGCCCTGGGCAAGCTCGCTGAGGACGACCACCTGGTGCGCGTGCAGCTGCTGGTGATGTGTGCCTCGCACATTGAAGGCCGCGCCGAGGCCCGGCTCGCTCAATTGCAGGCCGCCTTGGACGTGTTCGGGGGCCGCTCAAGGTGGGCGATGCGTGGCTGGCGGCTGGGGCCGTGGCGGATCGGCGCCGACCACTGGCCCACCCGGAAAGGCTTCGAGCGGCGCTGGAAGCTCGGACACTGCCAGCCTCCCCGCGCAAACTGGCTGCGGCTGGAGGAACTGACGGGCCTGCTCAAGCCCCCGACCGTGCACTGCCGTCTGCCGGTACTCGCCGGTGACCTGCCGACCTTCAGCTTCGGCGATCCTCGGTTGCTGCTGCAGGGCATCTACCGGGGCCCGGACGGGCGCGAGCGGCTGGTCGCCACCTACGCCGAGGAGACCCTGTTCGAGGTGGGGGTCGGCAAGGCAGGCGGCGGCAAGACGGAGCGCGCCCTGGCGCAGGCGATCGGCTGGGCCCACGCGGGCGGTGGGCTGGTCTTCGTCGACCCGCACCGCGACTCATGGCCGCGCGCGGTGCCGTTCCTGGCCCACGACCACCTGATGCCGAGGATCGCGCTGGTCGACCTCAACGGGATGGGTGCCAATCCGCGGGTGAGTTCGTGGAATCCGCTCGGGATGCATCACGGGCAGGCGGCGCACGAGGTCGTCGAGGCGATCGCTGACGCCTACGCCTCCGCACTGGCCTGGGACGATGCGACCGCTCCGCGGGCGCTGACCATCCTCACCGCCGCGCTCACCGTGCTGGTCGCCATCAACGAGACGGCCTGCCGGGCCGGACAGCCCGAGGACCAGGCCACGATCTTCCACATGCGGGCTCTCCTCACCGACCCCGGGTTCCGCAAGGCTGCACTCGCCGCGGTGGCCGGCCGGCTGGACGAGGAGACCCGCGCATGGTGGCAGTCGGTGTTCCCGACCCTGCCGCCCGACGCGTTCGCCGTCGTCCTCAACCCGATCACCCGCCTGGCCGCCAACCCGGTCACCCGCGCCTTCCTCGGCCAGCCGGCCGGCGTCTACAACATCCGCGCCGCCATGGACACCCAGATGATCGTGTGGGTGTGCCCGGGCGGCAACGGGCCCACCGACCGCCTGCTGACCGCGCTCCTGGCCCGCGATCTGTTGCGCGCCGCACGCTCCAGGCGCAACACCCCGGAAGCCAAGCGGGTGCCGTTCCGCCCGTACTTCGATGAGCTGATCACCCTGACCGGCGCGGCCCCGGAGACGATCGCCGCGATGTTCGAGGACCTGCGCAAATACAAGTGTCACGTCCACGGCATGACTCAGCTGCTGTCCCGCCTCCCCGCGCCGGTGCGGCTCTCCCTGGTGCAGAACGCGTCCACGCTGGCCACCACCGCAGGGTCGAAGTCCGCGATCGCGCCCATCACCGCCGAATGGGGCGATGAGCCCAGCCCCGACCGGGTCGCCATCATGGAGCGCTTCGAGCACTACGTCTCCATGAACGTCCGCGGCCGCCGCGTCGGGCCCGTCCGGCTGCGCGGACCCTACCTCGACGACGTCTTCGCCGCCCAGGCCCGGCCGAAGCAGGTCGTTGCGCTGGAGCGGGCCGCCCAGGCCAACGCGCACGCGCTTCCGCTGGAAACGCTCACCGACCGCGCCGCCCAGCAGCTCGGCCGGGTCGCCGCCTTTCTCGCCGCGCACGCCCGTGCCGGCGTCGCCCCTGTCCGCCTGTCGAAGGAGAACGAATGGAACTGATCACCGCCCCGACTGCCGAGCGTGCCGCGGCGGGCTTCACGCCTAGTCCCGTCGAGCCCCTCAAGCATCAACTCCTGGCCACGCTCGCCCAGCACCGCATGGCCTCGACCAACCAGTTGCATGTGCTGCTGCGGCCCGACCGCTCCCGGCAGTCAGTTTCGGAGCGGCTGAACGACCTGCTCGGCGAGAAATTGGTCGACTTCGTCGTGCTGCCGCAGTCCAACCGCAGCCGGGTCTGGTATCTCACGCCCAAGGGCGCACGCCTCACCCGGGACTGGCCCGCGCTGCGGGGCCGGCCGCCGTATCCGATCACCTCAGCGACGGCCGCTTCGCTGAAGACCCCGCACACTCTCACGGTCCTGCGTACCCACCTGGCCTTCGTCGTTGACGCCCGCCAGCGCGGTGACGAGCATGGCCACTTGGACTGGACTCCCGAGGTGGGCCACGCGATCGGCGACGGGGAACGGGTCGTCGCCGACGCGGTCATGCACTACACGCTCATCGACGGTCAGCAGCGGCGCAAGCTGCGGGCGTTCGTGGAGGTTGACCGCGCCACCATGAGCAGCGAGCGCCTGGCCGCGAAGCTCATTGAGTACGCGAGGCTGTGGACGTATGAGCCGCAGACCGTCGGCCGGCGGCGGCAGGCGGTCGGGCCCGGCTGGCTGCGGTGGTTCCCGGTGTTTCCCCGGGTTCTGTTCGTGCTGACTGGTACAGGGCGTCAGGCGATGGACAACCGGATCAGCGACCTCAAGGCCATGGTCGCCCATCACCCGCTCGTGGCCGATATGGCCCGCGAGGTTCCGCTGGGGGCGGCCGTTCTGGAGGACCTGGACGAGTGCAATCCCACCGCTGACGTGTGGATGCCGCTGGCCGGCGGCACGCCTCGTCCGTGGACTGAACTATGACCCCGCGTCTCACCTACGGAACGTGCCCCGGCCAGAGGGCATCCGGTGTCCTGTGAGCCACCGGGGCCAGCCGCGGGGATAACCGATACGCGGTGATCTCGTTGTCACCCACAGTAGATGCCAGATGGCGCGCTCGGTCCGGCATCGCGTCCTGAAGTGTGCTGGCGCGCCGGGCGGCGGATAGAGAACTGCAAATCGAACTCGGGTTCCGAGAGTGACTGGATACGTCACAAGGATGTGAGCTGGACGCCAATATCAAACTGGGAAAGCGGTTGGCATATGCGTAATCATGCGGTCACGCAAACGGCATTACCACAGTTGGATCAGGCCGTAGTTCTGGGTCACCGCCCGCCGGAGGCCGGGAGTGACGGCCGACCGCACTGCGTCGTACGGGGAGGCAACGTGAAAGCTGCACAACGGCGGTTAACGGGGCACGTGCACGCCGTTGTTCGCACCCGGAAGCATGCAATCGCGCTGCTCCTCACCGGAGGTCTGCTGGTGCTGGCCGGCTGTAACAGCAGCGATTCGGACACGTCGTCCAAGGCCGGCTCTGCCTCTGCGGCGGTCTCGCCCGCGCCCAGTTCCACCGTCGACGCCGTCGATGCCGCTGTTCTCGCGGCGTACACCAGCTCCTGGTATGCACAGACCGAGGCCTACGGCAAGGCGTCGGTGGCGGGCACCGACCTGAAGAAGAGCACCACCTTGAGGGCCCTGTTCGATATCGAGCACGACCTCGAGGTCATGCGGAAAGCCGGACAGGTCACCACCGGAAAGCCAGTGATCCATCCGAAGGTGGTCAAGGTGACCACCGCCAAGATCCCCACGGCCACGGTGACGGACTGCATCGACACGACGCACTGGACGCTGATCGACAAGGCCTCGAAGAAGGAAGTCCCTCTGCCCACGACCCGGCTCATCAAATACGTCAGCACCGCGACGCTTGAAAAGTGGGGCACGAAGTGGATGGTCACGAAGTTGACCGCTCAAGAGCGGGCCTGCTAGCTCGGCGCATCGCGGCACTCACCGGCGCCCTCACCCTGGTCTCGGCGAGCATGGCGCACGCCGACGGTGATCCCGATGTCGGTGCCGGTAAGTGCCAGGTCATCAAGTTCTGTGTCAACGTCGGCGTGGGTGACCGGACCGGCGGCAGCGGCGGCCAGGCCGGCGGCTCGCAAGACGGCAGCGCCAGCGGCGACAGCAAGATGGACTGCAAATACACCAAGGTCGATCCCAAGCCACCAGCCGAATGGCCGGGCTGGAAGGGGGCCGACCCGAAGAAGAAGGACCTGTACTTCTACGGGTGCACGGACGGCGGTCCGGACAACCCGGACGGCTTCGTCGTCGTGCGGGCAGGTCAGCCTCCTGCGTCACAGGTCGACCCCCGGGAGCTGGCTCGGCGTGCGGTCGCATCCATGACGCTGCTGGGACCGGACATCGCGAGCCCGCGCCCGGCCGGGAAGTACACCGTGGGTGTCCCGATGTGGATGTGGGTCAAGCAGAGCCCGACCACGTATGGGCCGAACACCGCATCGGCCACGGCGGGTGGCATCACCGTCACTGCGACCGCCAGGGTGTCGGAGATCGTGTGGACGATGGGCGACGGTGCTTCCGTGGCCTGCAATGGGCCGGGAACGCCCTACAAGTCGTCCGATGGCATGACCCAGTCGCCGACCTGCGGACACGTATACGCCAAGACCTCGGCGGGTGTCCGGAACGGCACGTTCGCGGTGACCGCGACCTCGACGTGGACGATCAACTGGCACGGCGGCGGACAGGCCGACCGGCTCACCGAGGTCCGGCAGACCAACGTGCAGGTGGCGGTCGGCGAACTCCAGGTCGTCAGGTAACGCCACCGGAAGGACAGAACGTTGAGTAAGACCGAAGAACGCGCAAGCACCGTCCCGAGCGGCGTTCCCCGGCAGGGACACGTGGCCACTGTGGTGGCGCCGCCCCGAGTGTCAGCCCGCAGGCGACGCCCGGGCGTCATCGCCCTGTCGTTGGCGCTGATCGCCGCCGGCGGCGCCGGCGTTGCCGTCCTGCTGCTCCAGGTCGGCAACCGCACGGATGTGGTGACCGTGGTCCGCGACGTCCAGGTCGGCCAAGTCCTGGCCGAGGATGACCTCGGCAAGGCGTCCATCGCCCTGGACCCGGCCGTCAAGGCGGTGCGCGCCAGTGACCTGGAGTCGGTGGTGGGCAAGCGGGCCGCCGTGGAACTCAAGCCCGGCTCCCTCCTCACTCCCTCGCAGGTGACGAAGGACAACCTCGTCAAGGCCGGGGAGCAGTTGGTGCCGATCGGCCTGGAGCCCAAGCAGATCCCCGCCACCGCGCTGGCGCCCGGCCAGAGGGTCGAGCTGGTGCACGTCCCGGCCCAGGGCACCACGGATAGCGGCAAGACGTCCGACGCCGCTTGGCAGACCATCGACGGCCGGGTAGTGAAAGCGTCTGGCGCCGCCCCCGGCACGGGGATCGTGGTCGTCGACGTTGCCACCTCTGCTGCCGACGGCCCCACGGCCGCGGCGTGGGATGCGGCCGGCACCCTGCGGCTGGTCCTTGCTGCCCCGGACGGTAACTGATGGCTGTGATCGCGCTCGCAGGCTGCAGCGGCGCGCCCGGCGTGACCACGAGCGCGCTGGCCCTGCTGCTGTCGTGGCCACTTGAGGCGGGCCGGCGGATGATCCTGGCCGAGTGCGACCCGGACGGCGGGGCCGTGCTGCATGGCCTGCTGCAGGGCACGCTCGGCGACAGGTACGGGTTGCGCAACCTCTCGGTCGCCGCCCGCACGGGCGAGTTCAGCGACGCTTTCTGGCGGCAGCTGATCGATCTCAGCGGCGATGACGGCAGGGGCGAGTCCCCGCGCAACCGGCTGTTGCTGCCCGGACTCACCGACCCCGCGCAGGCGGCAAGCCTCGGCTCGGTCTGGAAGATGCTCGCGCAGATGTTCCGCGGCATCGAGTCCGAGGCCGCCCACGACGTCCTCATCGATCTCGGCCGCCGCGGCGCCTTTGGGCCCTCCGGGGTCCTGGCCGAGCGGGCCGACGCCGTGTTCTTGGTGGTCCGCAACACCCTGCGCTGCCTGCAGGCAGCGCAGGGCCGGGTCCGCGCCCTTCAAGAGCGTGTCGGTGACGTGAGCGTGGTGATGGTCAACGAAGGCCCGTATCCCGCAGGTGAGGTGCAGCGCGTGCTGCAGGTGTCGGTGATCGCCACTCTGCCGTTCGCGCCGAAGGACGCCCGCGTGCTGTCCGACGGCGCCGAACAGCCCCGCCACTTCACCAGGTCGCCGTTGATGAAGGCCGCCCGCACGGGCGGCACGCTGCTTGCCCAGCGGGCCGCGATGCGCCGGGCCCGCCTCGATCCACGCGGACTTCGCGCGACAGGCGGTGAGGTGGCCCATGCACGCTAGGCCCCTGCACCCCGACCCCACGGTGACTCCGCCGTCCCAGGGGTGGGCGCGGCATGTCAGCGGCGCGCCGCTGCCTGCCGGTGCCGCCTCCAGTCCGCAGGTACTCGGCACGGCGGCTCCGCAGATCACCGTCGATTACCGGGTGGCCCGGGAGATCGCGTCCCAGGTCGCCAAGCAGCGCGAGGAACTGCTCAAGACCCAGCCTGACATGGACCGGGCCAGCGAGGAGCAGCGCTGCCTGAACTGGATCGCTGAGGCGGTCGCGCTGTGGTCGGACTCCCAGGCGATGACGCCGCAGGAGGACGAGGCGCTGCGGCGTGCCGTGTACGACCTGCTCTTTCGGGCTGGCCGGCTCCAGCCGTACCTGGACGACGAACGGGTCGAGGACATCATCATCCAGGGCCCGCACGAGGTGTGGCTGGACTACGGCGAGGGCGAACGCCGCCGGGTCGGCCCGGTCGCGGACTCCGAGGAGGAGCTGCTCGAATTGCTGCGAGAGCTGGCCCGTGGCTCCGGGCACAGTGAGCGCACCATCTCCACCGCGAGCCCCACCCTGGCCCTGTCCTTACAGGACGGCTCCCGTCTGCAGGCCATTACCGGACTGGGGCCGATGACGTATGCGGTCATCCGCCGGCACCGGGTCTCCCATGCCGACCTTGACGATCTCGTACGGCTGGGCACCATCGACTTGATCCTGCGCGAGTTCCTCGGGGCGTGCGTGCGCGCCGAGAAGAACATCATGATCGCGGGCAAGCAGAAGGCGGGGAAGACCACGCTGCTGCGGGCCATGCTCAAGGAGTTCGACCCGGAGTGCCGGTTCGCCACGATCCAGACCGAGGACGAGCTGTTCTGCCACGCCAACGGCTACCACAGGCAGGTGGTTTCCCTCGTGGGGCGTGAGTCCAACGGGGAGAAGGACGTCACCGGGCGCAGCGCCGGCGAGGTAACGCTGTTGGATCTGATGCACCCGGCGCTGCGGATGTCGCTGGAGAGGATTGTGGTCGGCGAGGTCCGCGGCCCCGAAGTCGTCGCCATGATGCAGGCGCTGACGAACGGCGCCGGTGGCAACCTGTGCACCATCCACGCGCGTCGCCCGGACATCATCTTCGACCGGATCGCCGAGCTGTACGCACTCGCCCAGGAGAACCTGTCCGAGCAGCTCGCCTACCGACAGACCGCCAACGGTCTGGACTTCATCGTCTACGTCGACATGACGGACGAGACGCAGATCGGCGGCCGCCGCCACCGGTACGTCTCCCATGTCCTGGAACTGACCGGGATCGGCGAGAACGGCCGGCCCGCCACCAACGAGATCTTCTCCCCCGGCCGCGAGTTCGGTGAGCTGCGGGCGGTGCCTCGGATGGACCCGGGCTGCATCGATGACCTGCGCCGCGTCGGTTTCGACTCGTCGCTGCTGCAACAGCCGTACGGGGCCTGGCAGGCACCGCTGCCGCTGAAGGTGGAGGTGAGCCGATGACGGTGCTGTTCGGGCTGCTGTGTGGAATCGCCGTGGTCGGCGGTCTGGTCGGTGTCGTGGCCGGCGTCGTGGGCACCGCGGCGCCGCGCCGGGCCCCCCTGCACATGCGCTGGCAGGCAGCCATGCGCGGTGGGAAGAACCAGAGTGAGGACGTCCGCCTGCGGCGGAGAACCCTCCTGGTCGCTGCCGTCGTGGTGTTCGTGGCCGTGTGGCTGGTCTCAGGGAACTTCGTCGGCGGTGCGCTGCTGGGCGCGGCCGTCATCGGTGTGCCCTGGCTGATCGCCCCGGCGCAGCTGGCGCAGGAACGCATCGGTCAGCTGGAAGCGCTGAGTGAGTGGACGCAGCGGCTGGCCGGTCTGCTGCGGCTGGGCATGGGTCTCGAGCAGGCCATGATCACTAGCCGCCAGGGCGCCCCAGACGAGCTCGCGCCACAGATCGTCAGTCTGTCCGACCGTCTGCGCCTGGGGTGGCGGCCAGAGTTGGCGTTGCGCTCGTTCGCCGATGAACTGGACGATGTCACCGCGGACAAGGTGGTCGCCGCGCTCATCCTGTCGGTCAACGACCGCGGGCCGGGCCTGGCGCAGGCGCTGGAGGACCTGTCGGGCGCCGTCCGCGAGGAGGTCGCCAAGAAGCGCGCCATCGAGGCGGACCGGGCCAAGCCCCGCACCACCGTGCGGTGGATGACCATCATCACCGTGGGTGTCGTGGTGGCCGGGTTCTTCGTGCCGTCGTACACGAAGCCGTACTCCACGCTGCTGGGACAGCTCGTGCTCGCGTTCCTGACGGCGGGGTTCGTCGGAGTGCTCGCCCTGATGCGGCAGCTGGGATCCTTCCGCCGGATTCCCCGTTTCCTGGTCACCGACCCGACCAGCACCGTCCGGCTGCCCGCGGCCGCGTCGGAGCCGGAGGCGCCGGCCGCCGTCCGTGAGCCGGAGGGGGCCGCGCCGTGAACCTGCTTGCTGTTGTTGTGACTGGCGGCGTGGTCGGTGGCGGCGTTGCGCTGCTGATCCGGGAACTGCTGCAGCCCCAGCCGGCGCTGGGGCCTGCCCTCGAGCGCAGTGCGCCGGGCACGTTGACGATGCCGGAACCGGAACTGGACCGCGAGGAGGTGTGGGGCCGGTGGCTGCTGGCCCGCCTTGAGCGGCTTCCGGGCGTGAGCGTCCCCACCACGAACCTGGCCCTGCTCGGCCAGGGACCGAGCCAGTTCATGCTCAAGAAGACCGCGCTCGCCGCGCTGGGACTGCTCTGCCCTGTCATCGCAACGATCCCGTGGGTCATCGCCGGCGTGGGCCTGCCGTTCTACGTGCCCGCCGGCGTCGGACTCCTCGTCGCAGCCCTGCTGTTCATCACACCCGATCTGGCCCTGCGAGACCAGGCCAAGCGAGCGCGGGAGGAGTTCGCGCACGCCCTGTCCGCCTACCTCGACCTGGTCGCCCTGAAGCGGGCCGCCGGCGCCGGCCCCGCCGAAGCGCTGGAGAAGGCCGCCTGTGTCGGTGAAGGCTGGCCCTTCCTGTATCTCCAGGGCGCTCTGCGCCGGGCCCGGCTGGAGAAGATCCCTCCCTACCAGGCGCTCGCGGACCTGTCCGCCCAGTACGACCTGCCCGTCCTGGACGACGTCGCCGACATCATGCGCGGCAGCGCCACCGACGGTGCCGCCGTCTACAAGGCGCTGCGGGCCCGCACCGCGGCACTCAACGCCGAGCTCCTGGCCGATCAGGCCGCCGAGGCGAACGCAGCAAGCGAAAAGATGACCGCGCCGGGAGCCCTCTTGGCCGTCCTGGTGATGCTGCTGATGGCCTTCCCCGCTGTGATCCGCATGCTCACCGTTTAGACGATCCGGCTCGTTCAACGCTCCAGAGAGGTAAGCACCATGAAGCACACTGCATCCCGCGCCCGCCGTGCTGTGCTCCAGGCAACCGCCCACCCGCACACCGGCCCGTACAGCGGGTCCCGCCGTCCGGGTCGTGACCGCCGGGGAGCGCGTGTCTGGGCCGGCGCCAACCGTGCGGCCCTGCGTCTGACCACGCGCGTGCAGGAAAGCCTTCAGGAGGCCGCTCGTCGGCCCGACCGGGGCGACATCTCCACCACGACCGTCATCATCTGGGTGGCCGCCGTCACCGGTGCCGTTCTGATCGCCGGGACCATCACTGTCGTGATCGCCAAGTACAACGGCAAGCTCGCCAATCTGTGATGAGTCATTCCGAGGGTCTCCACGCCTGGTGGCAGGGGCGAAGATGGCGCGACGACGGCGGCGACACCAGCATCCAGATGGTAATCATCTTCCCGTTTGTGCTGCTCGCCACGGTCGCCGTCATCCAGGCCTCCATGTGGTACTACGCCCGGCAGATCGCCCTGACCGCAGCCCGCGAGGGCGTCAGCGCCGCCCGGGCCTACCAGTCGAGTCCGGCCGACGGTGCGGCACAGGCACGCAGCGTCCTGGGACGCACCGCGGGTGACAGCCTGCGCAACTACAGGGTCTTGGCCGGCGGCGACGGTCAGCGTGTGCGAGTGGAGGTGTCCGGCACGGCCCTGTCGATGATCCCTGATCTGCCGGGCCTGCACGTCACGCAGTCGGCGTCCGGCCCCGTGGAGCGCTGGACCGTCCCGGGGGAGTGATCTACGTGGTATGCATGGCCCGATGGGCGCGCAGACTGCGCAGCGATGAGGGCAGTGCCGCGGTTGAGGCGGCTGTCGTCTTCCCGGCTTTGATCATGTTTCTGTGCCTGGCGATCGCTGGCGGCCGGATCGTCACCTCCGGCTCGAAGATCGACTCTGCGGCTGAGGACGCAGCGCGGGAGGCATCCCTCCACCGCACAGCGGCAGCCGCCCAAGGTCCCGCGCGCACAGCGGCTGCCGAGTCCCTCAGCGACCAGGGCATCACGTGCGCGTCGACGTCCGTCCACATCAACACCGGTGGTCTCAGCGTGCCGGTAGGGCAGGTCGGCACGGTCACCGTGACCGTGACCTGCACGGTGAATCTGTCCGGCCTTCTTCTTCCGGGCGTGCCCGGAGCCAAGACGCTGACGTCCACGGCGACCTCGGTGGTGGACCAGTACAGGCAGCGGGGGGATGGATGATCTTCTGTGGGCTGTTCCGGCGGCGGACGGACGACCGGGGAGGCGTCACCGTGTTCGTCGCCGTGTGCGTCATCGCGCTGATCGGGATCATCGGTGTCGCCGTCGACGGCGGCAGCAAGATGCGCGCCGCAGAACGCGCGGACTACATCGCCGGCGAAGCCGCCCGGGCAGGCGGGCAGGCGATCGACCCGTCCGACGCGATCAGCGGGAAGGCGATCGACGTGGATCCTCAGGCCGCGGCCGCCGCAGCCCGGGCCTACCTGCGCTCCGCCGGTGCCACCGGCACGGTCGGCGTGTCCGGCAACGGAAAGTCGCTGGTTGTCACGGTCACCGGCACCTACGACACGAAGTTCTTGTCGGTGGTCGGGATCGGCTCTTTGCCGGTGACCGGCCACGGCAAGGCCACCCTCCTGCATGGCGTCACGGCACCCGACGAAGGACACTGATGCACACCACCCCCTGCTCCGCCGCAACCGCCGGCCGCACCCTGGCGCGGGTCGTCAAGGCAGTGCTGAGTCTGCTGGTCCTGGCGGTTACGATCGTCGGGCTGCCGCTGCTGCTGACCTGGGCCTCCCCGGTCATCTGGGCAACCACCCACGACGACGTCATGCACCTGCTGGACCGGCAGGACACCGGCAGCGTGTTCCTGCTGTTGCTCGTCGGCGTGGGATGGGCCGGGTGGGCGCAATTCGGCTTCTGCACCATCCGCGAGCTGATCGCACAGATGAAGGGCCATACCTGGCATGCCCCGCGCGGGCTGGGTGCCTCGCAACGCGCCGCGGCCCTGCTGGTGGGCAGCATTCTGGTGCTGCTGCCCACCACCTCGGCCCTGGCCTCCGACGTCCAGGCATCCCCGGCCGCCAGCACATCCCCCCATGTCCCCGGCCAAACTCAAAGCCCCCAGACCACCGAGAACGAGCAAGCTCAGACGCCTGCGGCGAGCACCCCGGCTCCCCACGCGACGTACACGGTGCGCGAGACGCGGCCCGCGGAGAGCATGTGGGGCATCGCAAGAAGAGAGTTGGGGGACGGCGAGCGGTGGCGGGAGATCGCCGACCTCAACGAGGGCCGGGTGATGGTCGACGGTACTGTTTTCCACGCGAACAGCTTTCTGCGGCCCGGCTGGCAGCTGCGAATGCCCGAGACCGCCGCGGCCGTAGGTGGCATCCGTACGCAGCCGGGTGACAGCGCACCCGCTGCCGGCGAGAAGGCCGGGCACGTCGTCACGGTTCATCCGGGCGACTACCTGTCGAAGATCGCAGAGAAGGAACTCGGCGACGGCGACGCCTGGCCCCAGTTGTTCGAGGCCAGCAAGGGCAATCCGCAGCCGCGCGGCCTGCCCGAGATCACCGACCCCGACGTCATCTACACGGGACAGCAGGTGACGGTGCCCGTGGCCCGGCCCTATCAACCGGACCAGGACGCCGGGCAGGGCACGGAGTCGGGCGGCCACGAGGCCACTGCCCCGGCCACCCAGACTCCCGATGGTGGGCAGAGGCCGGGCGACGGCGGGGATTGGCCCGTGCCCAGCCGGAGCACAGCGCCGGCAGTCGAGTCGTCGGTGCCCAGCGCACCGGCCGGCCACCCTGCCGAGCAGCCGGGGAAGGAGCAGTCGTCTCGGCCCACCTCAGCGTCCACGGCGCCCGAGCCCGGCACGAGCGCCTCATCCTCTGCCGCCTCTCCTTCAGCGTCAGCGTCGCCATCAGAATCATCCGGCTCTCCTGCCCCGGCCACGGCTCCGGCCAGCAGCAGTCCGCTGAACCTGCGCACCGTACTCGGCGCCGGCGCCCTGCTGGCCGCCGCGGTCACCGGCGCCCTCGCCCTGCGCAGGACACTGCAGCGCCGCCGCCGCAAGCCCGGCGAGAAGATCGCCATCATGTCGGAAACCTGCGCTGCAGAGGCCCAGCTGGCAGCGGCAGCCGAGCCCGCAGGCGCCGCCCTCCTGGACGTAGCCCTGCGCACGCTGGCCCACCACGCGGCCCAGCGGCAGGAGAACCTGGTTGTGCCGCCGCTGCGGGCTGCCCGGGTCGGGACCCGCACCGTGGAGGTGCTGCCCGAGGACCTCGCCCAGGAGTCAGTGGCCCCCTTCACTGCCGGGCAGGGCGGCTGGTGGGTCTTGCCCGCCGACGCCGCACTCCTGGAGGAGGACGCCGCTCTCGAGGTGCCGGCGCCGTATCCGGGGCTGGTCACTATCGGCAGCACCACGGCCGGCGACTTGCTGCTGCTCAACCTCGCAGCCCTTCGCGTCCTGCTGCTGGACGGCAACCCGGTCCACATCACCGAGGTGTGCACCTCGCTCGCGATGGAACTCGCAATGAGTCCGTGGGCGGCCGACGTCCAGGTCGTCACCGTGGGGTTCGGTGAGGACCTGCCACAGCTACTGCCCACCGCGCGGATCGCCCACATGCGGCAGGCCGTGCACGCGCTGCGCGATCTGAGCGAACGCCTGCTGGAAGCCCACCAGATGCCCGAAACGCGGCATCAGCCGTATCTGCTGCTGTGCGCGTCCCCGCTAGACGAGGAGGTGGCCTGGCAGTTCGCCGACGTCATCGGCCGGGCGCGGGCGGTGCCCGTCGTACTGATCGCCCCGGCCAATACGGCGGCCGCTCACTTCCCTGAGGCGGAGATGCTCAACGCCTCGCTCAGCGAGCCACAAAACCTCGGCTACGTGGGCACCGATATCACGGTGCAGCGGTTGGAGCGCGCCGCCTACCTGCAGATCACCACCGCGTTGAAGGTGTCCGGACAGCGACCCCACCCCGCCGAAGGGCCCTGGCAGGTCGTTCCGGAGGAACTTGCGGGCACCCAGCAGCCAGAACAGGAATCGCCTCAGGAGGCCGTCGCCCGCAACACCGCGCTGTCGGCGTCGGCCGCGGCATCGGATGTGAGCGGTGAGGCTTTCCCGGCCCTACTCGCCGCCAGTACCAATCCGTCCGGGCTCCGTCTTCTCTCCCCTACCACGTCGGAAGTGGGGGCCGACGACGAAGCCAGCCCAAACACCGGGCCAACGGTGCCTTCGACCCCACAGTCCCGGGCCGGCGCGGACTCCTCCGACATGCCGCAGGCCGCCAAGGCCGACGCCCCGGCACCCGCCGTCGAAGAGACGACGGCGCCAGAGACGGAAGCAGGCGAGGCGCACGACCTCCACGCCCCGGAGATCCGGATTCTGGGCCCTGTCGAGGTCACAGGCGTGGACAGCACCGGGCACGGCCCGCGGATTGCACAGCTGGCTGCCTTGCTGTATTTCCGTCCTGGGCGGAGCGCGGATGTTCTGTGTGCCGCCATGGACCCGGTCAGCCCGTGGTCGACGAGCACCCTCAACGCGCGGATGCAGGGCCTTCGCAGCTCCCTGGGCAGCGACTCATCCGGCATCCTGTACGTGCCGCGCCGCAAGGCAGGCGGTGATCCTTACCGGCTCGGCCCCGGCGTGCGGTGTGACTGGACGCGCTTCCTGCAGCTCGTCGAACGCGCGCTGCCGCTAGGTCCCTCGGGTCTGACCGACTTGGAGAAGGCGCTGAGGCTGGTGCGGGGCAAGCCATTCGGCGGCCGGCCGCTGCCGTGGGCCGAGCCCTACGCTCAGGAAATGATCACGCGGATTATCGACGTCGCGCACACCGTGGCCACGTACCGCATTCCCGCCGGCCCCCACCACGACCTGAGCGCCGCGCGGCAGGCCGTCTCAACCGGTCTCGATGTAGATGAGACAGCAGAACTCCTGTATCGGGACTGGATGCGTCTTGAGGCTGCGCGCGGGAACCGCTCGGGGCTGCACACTGCGATCGCCCGCGTGCAACAGGTCAACCGATCACTGGACTGCTCACTGGAGATGGAGACCACCCAGCTCATCAACGAGCTCCTCAACGGCTCGGGCACGGCGGTGCGCAAGGCCCTGTAGGCGCGGAGGCACGGAAGGACGCGATGCGTACTACCGGTTGGGGGCCATGTCCTGAGCCACATAGGCGAGCAGTTCGCTCAGGGCGGCCTCGTTGGAGGCGGGCGGCCGGATGCACCACTCCTCCAGTGTTTCCCGGACGGTCTGCGCAACCGCGTGCGCCTGCTGTGCCAGGTCATCGTCCAGGGGAGCCACTTCCCCGTCCTCGGCACGCCCAGTGACGACGACCGGCCCGTGGAACGGGTACAGGGCGATGCCTCGCCAGGCGCTCGCCAGGGCCCATGCGGTGATGTTCTGCGCGAGTCCGATCACACGTCCTTCACCGTGGATGTGCAGCAGGGCCTGCCGGTGGTACAGGCCTTGATCAACGAAACCGGTCGCCCCGATGTGATCTCGGATGGCGGATTGCGCACCGGGCACGGGCAAGTCGAGTTCCCTGACTGCGGTGTCCGGGGCGATACGCAGGGCGCGCATGAGACCTCCTGTCTCGGTGTTCGGGTCTGATCACTGGAGCATTGGGCCTGATGCCCGGGTGGGCCTCAGCACGGGCGAGGATCTCTGGGCGACCGGTGACCTCGCCCGCCACGTCCCCGCCGGACCCAGCGGACATCCGCCCGGCATCCTCACCACATCCAGGCGGTGAAGTGCCGCAGCCTGAACCAAGCCCGGACGTCGAGGCGCGGGGCCGCGTTGAAACTGAGCCCCGTGGCCGCCTCGCTCTAAGCTCCATGCGGTGGAGACGTTGCTGATCATCACGGCTGCCTCCCTGTGGGGCTGCGCCGCAGGCGTGCTCATACCCCGCCCCGCTTACCGGCTCTCCGTGTCCCTCAAGGAGCCCTGGCGGTCGGCGTGCCCGGCCGGCCATCCCCTCACCGGTACCGGCAACGGATGGCTGGGACGCGCCCGCTGCACCGCCGGGCACACCTACGGACCGAGCACACTCCCGGTCGCCTCCGTCACGGCCGTGACCTGTGCCCTGCTCGCGGCCGCCACCGGTGCCCGCCCCGAGCTGCTGGTCTGGCTGCTGCTCACGCCGACCGCTGTGCTGCTCGCCACCGTCGACTTCGCGGTACACCGGCTGCCCGACGTCCTCACCCTGCCACTCGCCGCGGCCGCGCACGTCCTGCTCGGCGTCGCCGCGGTGCTGCCCGGCGCCGGCGGCAGCTGGACCTCCGCGCTGCTCGGCTCCCTCATCCTGAGCGCCTGCCACCTCGCGCTCTTCCTGATCAGCAGGGGCTTGGGGTTCGGCGACGTCAAACTCGCCCTCGTCCTCGGGGCCATCCTCGGCTGGTACGGCTGGGCGATCGTCCTGGCCGGGACCTTCGCCGGATACCTGTCCGGCGCGCTGTACAGCATCGGCCTCACCCTCACGGGCCGGGCCGACCGTACGAGCAGCATCCCGTTGGGCCCGTGCCTGCTCGCCGGGACACTCGCCGGCGTGCTCCTGGGATCCCGCCCCTGCTAAGCCTTGAGGAGCGCGAGCTGGACGTCCTGGTCCTGATAGGAGGAGACCATCCCATGAGACCGCGCACTCCAACCGTCGGTGAAGGAGCCTGCCAGACTGCGGCACCCGCACAGCGCCCCCGGCGCTACCACGCTGGAGTGGCCTTGGCCGGGTCATCAACCCCGGCTGGACGGTTCTGTGGGGTTTCCGTTGGGGCCTCTGCGACAGGCGATCTTCGTGTCGCCCTGAAGTCGGGACGGGCTTCCCGGTGGCGCATCTGCCGGAATGTCGTGTTCTCTGGGTGGAGTTGGATCTGGCATAAGGCGCGGATCCACGAGCGGGATCCAGCGGGACCCGTCCCACATATCGGCTGGGCGGCCCGGGCACGGGAGGCAGGCGCTTCAGACTGTATCGGCTGCACTTCACTGCCCGTCTGCTGTCCTGGACGGGCACGGCCGTGGCACCCATCGGTTTGGCCTTCGCGGTCCTGAGGATCGGCGGCGACCCCGGCGCCCTGGGCGTGGTCCTCGCGGCGAGCATCGTCGCGCAGATCCTTCTGTTGCTCGTCGGCGGGGTCGTCGCGGACCGGCCGCCCATGGACCGGGTCATGGTGTGGTCCAACGCCGTCTGCCCTCGCGGAGGCGACGGCGCTGCTGGCCTCGGGTACGGCCCGGGTCTGGCATCTGGTGACGATGTCGGCCGTCTACGCGAGGGAAGAGATGACTTCCGCTTCCGCGCGAGCTGTGGATGACGGTCTGCCAGGCCGCCGTGATCGTTCCCGTGTGGCTGGCCAGCTACAAACTGCTCGGCCCGGGGTACGGACAACGGATTCTCGGCGCCGCCCCGTGGGGTGTGGTGGTGTCCGGCTTCACCGCCGGGCTGGTGGCCGGGGCGGCACTCGCCCTGCTGTAGAAGCCGCGCCACGACGGACTCGTCGCCTGTTCGGGCACCGGCTCGATGACCGTGCCGCTGCCCGATCGACGAGTTCATCCTGTCCGTGTCCCCCCCCCCGCGCAGAAGAGGCGTACTGGTAGGCGAAAGCGACCTGCCCCGGCTCGCGCACCTGGGACAGACAGGCACGGCATAACAACGGTCCTGCTGGCGGTCGGCGTCGGCCCGCACACTCTCCCCTTGCTCGCCAACGGCCAGGGCACAGCGCCCCGGGACGCCGCCGACAGCTGCGAGTGATCGACATCCAGCCTCTCCGGGGCACCCCGGCTCGCCTCCCGGCCAGAGCCCCTCAGTACCAGTCCGTGCAAGCCTGCAAACGGCCGCCCTTGATGTCCGCGCAGGCACGAGCCTTGTAGCCGGGCCCGTCGTACACCGCCCCGTCGATACCCATGGACACGGCGCCGTCACCCAGCGAGGTCTTCCGGCCGAGGATCTGGGTGTGCCCCCTATGCTTCCGCTCGATCCAGACTCGCCCACCCGTGCCGACCCACGCCGCACCGAACACCCAGTCGTGGCCATGCCGCTGCTGCGCATGCAGGTTGACCGTCACCCGCCAGCCGTTGACCTGCCTTCCGCGCCTGGCCATGAGACACGCATGATCGTCCGGCAGCCGGTAGGTACCGCACGAGGTCTTCATCACGGGGTCCACCGCAGCGGACGCCGACCTGGTACCAGGCAGGGCAACAACAGAAGCAATTGCCGCACCCACAGTCAGAACCTTGATCATGTTGCGCATGACTTGCTCAACGGGGGCGCGGGCGCAGAGTCACGGTTTCCCGGCCCTCACCCGTACCAGCACACGACACCACGCCCCCGTCTTCGCCCCGCGAGTGGGGGAGATCTGACCGAGGTGCGCCGGTGCGCCTTCTCCGACGGCACCGACTCAATGGGGCGGCCCGCCTCGTCGGTCAGTGCACTGCCCGACGGTACTTCGCAGATCAGGACTAGGCGTTGCACCAGGCCCAGCAGTTCGCCTGTTGGGCCTGCCCTGCGGGCCGGCTGAGGCGGTCCCGACTCCATCAGCTCTCTTCTCGGTGCCACCAGCCACAGCGCCTCCAGGCCCTACCCATCGACGTCTTCACTTGACGGACAGCACGGCCAGCGTGATCACGGCCGACTGGAGTAGGGCGGGCCACAGGAGCGTGGTCCAGGCCAGCCACGGGTCTCGTCGGCGGATGATCTGCCAGGCATGCCACCCGGTGCGGCCGTCCGCCCGGTACCGCACCCCGAACCACCGGACGTCAATGGTGGTGAAGGTGACAGGGTCACTGGCCTCGGCGCAGTAAGCCTTGGGCTGGTCACTCGCAGTCGTCATCGTCCTCGTCGTCCTCATCGTCGGCGGGAGAGGTGGGCTCTGTGGGCGCGTACAGGCACTCCCAGCACTTTCCGTCCTCGACTGCGCGCCGTTCCTCGTCCACGACGGCGTGGAAGGCGCACGTGTCGGAGTCCGGGACGGGTGTGGGTTCCTCACCAGGCTGCCTATGCATCACGGTCGGCCTGCTCCTCAAGGTGCGCGGTGATCGCCTGCTCGCTGTATCCGAAGACCCGGCCGCGCGCGGCGTCGTCGGTCTCCGGCGGCAGCTCACCCCACGTGATCATGTGGCAGGTCTCTGGGCTGTCGGACCAGCGCACGCGAACCGCCGGAAAGCCCTCGCGGCCTCGCAGCACATCGGCCAGCAGCAGGGCCACCTTGGCGTTGGCGACAGCGAGGTGCCCCGCGCTCCGCGTACCGCCGACAGGCACAGCCAGGTACCCCATGCCGTGCACCACGAGCACCACGCCCGCGTTGATCAGCCCCGGGTCGGCAAGCCGTTCCCGGTACCAGGAGACTTCCCACTCATCCTGTGGCCCGGGCGCACGCACCTGGACGACGGTGGTCTCGCTCTCCTCTCGGGCTCCACGCCTGGTCACCCTTGGCCTCCGCTGATGGGGGCCAGACGATCGGCGAGGCAGGCCGCCTGGTCGATGGACAGACGCAGGGTGAGCTGGTCGCTCACACGGGCGGACCCGGGCTGTGCTCTCACCACGACCGCAGACCCTACGATCCCGGAGATGAGGTACCGCATGCGTGTGACCAGCCCTCGCACGCCCTCGCGGTCCTGGAGGTCCAGGCCCTGATCGATTTGAGGGACGCCGAGCAGCCTGGCCATGGCGACCGTTGACCTCAGTTCGTCATCCACCAGGTCCAGAGTGATGGCCCGCGTTGACGATTTCAGCGAGGCATAGATGCCGTGGTTGTTCAGCGCCTTTTGCAGGCGGTCGGCGATGGCGTTGACGCGGACAAGTGGCTCCAGCAGCACCTTGATGATCTGGCACACGGACGTGGCCGTGGGCAGGTGCAGCATGATGGTGAGGCCACCGTCGTCACGGGTTGCGTCGCCCTCGATCCCGTGCTCGATGAGCCACGCCCTGACGGCGCTGGGACGTGCCCTGAACGGCAGATTTCGCTGCGGGTACAAGCTGAAGACCAAGGAGGTCCCGTCCTCCCCGGGCCCCACTAGCGCGGGCATGCTGGCCTCGTCAGCGATGCGCTGGAGGTCCTGCCGTAACGGCGCGGCCGGCTGCGGGGCGGCAGGTGTGCTCACGATCGTCTCGTCCTTAGTGGTGGTGAACAGGCAGCGGCGGCAGGTCACCGCCGGGCTACGTCCAATGAACGGAAGGGGGGTGCCCGTGCCGGAGACCCGTTCCGGGTGGCAGACCAACGCGGCCGTCGGGTAGGCGATGGTCTGCGCTCACGGGCGCTCTGCCGGACACTCGCTGTCCCCCAGTCCGAGGATCGCCCAACTGGACGACACCGGCAGAGCCCCCGTCCTGGCCGCCTCGGGGCCGACAGGACGGGAGTGTGGTCCCACCCCGGCGCCCAGGTGCCGGGGTGGGAGTCTCAGTCCGCGGGCGCGGCTGGCCGCCCGGAGGAGGCGGCCGGGGCCACCGCCTGTGGGGGTTCACGCGCCGGGGTCATCGCCCTGCCCCCACCATGGCGGCGACACGCTTGAACTCCTCCTCCAGCCGGTCCAGGCCGAACGCGGCGGCCTCCGTCTCCAGTTCCGTAGGACGGACCCCGAAGAGCTGGACGACTTGCCGTTGCGCGACCGTCCACGGCGCCAGAGGCCCGTCGTACTCGGCCCGCACCAACTTGTCGCTGACCGGCCGTAGGGTGCCGGCGTCGTACACCAGGCCGGCAACGCCCCATGCCGGGGCCTGGACGACCCACGCACAGACGTGCACGCCGCGGATCTCGGGGCAGAGCTGGACCGAGATGACCGCGCACGGCACGCATACCGGCGGGCTCGCCGTCAGCTCCCCGTCCCTCACCGGCCCGCCCCTGTCCCGCATCAGGAACAGGTGCGGACCGTCAGGGCTCGGCGGCTTTCGTCCACAGACCTGGCAGAGCATGTCGGCCATCGACCGACGCTGCCGGTAGGGGTGGACCGTATGCGGCTGCGGGCGCCCGCGCCGGTGACGCGGGCGCAGCGCCGGCCGCGCCCACAACTGGCCGAAGCTGTCCCGGTCGTAGGGCGTCTCATCCGCGTAGCCGAGGCCGGCATGCCGCCGGCTCACCACGAGCGGCGCCTCAATCAGGCGCTCCTCGCTCCATCCCGCGATGTACGGGATGACACCGGGTGGTGCAGACGGAAACACGGTGGTGGTCTCTCTCGTCCTCGTCGTAGGTGGGTTGGATGCCCGGCACACCAGCACAGGTACTGATGTGCCGGGCGGGCCCTGGTGCGGCAGCGGGGCGTTGCCGCACCAGGGCGGTGGGGTGCCACCCCGAGGCCAGGTCGCCACTCCAGCTCTCGGGGTGGAAGTGTCAGGCCGCCGTGACCGTGGTCGTCGGCCGCCGGTTCAGCCAGTAGGCGAGGGCCTGCGCCATCAGCCGGTCGAGGCAGGGCTCGCATGAGTACAGGGGGCGTGCTGCCCGTCCCACTGGAGCGGCCCGAGCCACAGCACCGGGACGCCCGTGCGCTGGCAGCCGAGCCAGCAGTCGCCCGTACCCCATTGGCGAACCACGATCTTTCCCTTCGAAATGGGGGCCCGGCACACCACGGCCTGCGCTCGGATGCGCTGGCGCGCCGGGCCCGGGAGGCTCCGGACGGCACGGGGGGTTGGGACACCGCACCGGAGCGTGGTCTCAGGGCCTGGTAGCCGGCGTCGCCGCCGCGCGCGCAGCGGGACCCTTCCTCAACAGGCGGATGTTGCGGAGCGCGACCAGTATCTCGACCTGCTCCACCCGGCAGAGCGCGCCCGGGGACGCCATGGGGACAGGCCAGTACCCGTGTCCGCGCGGCTCTGTGCGGGTCGGGAGGGGAACGCAGATCTCAGCGCCCGGGCCCAGGTACTCAACGCCGAGGTGCGCCCACTTCGTGGGCCACTCGCTGGCAGGAGGCACCAGGCAGTAGTACCAGCTGTAGTCCCGGTCGAGAATCACCGCACCGTCGTAGAACCACAACCGAAGGAAGTGGTCGATGTGCCTCTCATCGTGTGTATTAAGCACCTCCCACACCAGGCCAGCGGGGATCCGCACCGCGCTGAACCGGCCGCCGCAGGGGAGGTAGGTCGTACCTCCGGGCTGCTGCCAGCTCACGCGCGCGGCCTCTTTGTCCTCGGCCGCGCCCAGCAGCCACTCAGCGACCGCGTTACTCACCACAGCCGGCCGCTCCCGCCTTGAGCCTCAACATCCCGTACGACACGAGCTCGGACACTGCCTCCGGGGCGCAGAGGACTCCCGGACGGTCCATCGGCACACACCAGTAGGTGAAACAGTCGTCGGGCTCCGTGATGCCGGGCCTCGGGATTCCGACAAAGCCGTTGGTCATGCAGTCGGCGACCGGAGCGTGCCGGTCATCGGCCCATTCCGGACGATCGATGGTGCTCACCGGTACCAGCGCGTAATAGCGCTTGTGGCCGTGCGTATCGACAACGACCGGGCCGCCGGCGAGCGCCTGGGTGAGGTAGGCGCTCACCGTGTGCGGGTCCGACGAGTCGGCCGCGGCGTGCACCAGGTCGCCGTTCATGCGGACGGTGGTGAACACCACACCGCAGTGCAGCAGTGCGACCCCGAACCGGTCCCAACTCGTCCGGGCTTCCTCAGCACTCGGCACCGACGTCAACAGCCAGTGCTCGACGGCTAGGTTCCGCTCGCTGGTGGGGACGACGTGCCCCTCGGCAACGCCGTCCACGTCCCCGCCCTGGTCGACCTGACGGGCGCTGGGGACATCGGGGATGTTTGCTCTGGTCATATGCGTGGTTCCTGCTGTGGCCATCATCACGCCTCTACTGGGGGGTGGGTGGGCGGCTCCTGCCCGCGGGGGACGAGAGCGGGAGCCGTCGCCCGCGAGGGCAGCGCACTCAGTGCACAGCAGTCCCGTACGTGGTTCCAGGCCACGGAGCGGCCATCGAGCGGCCATTCACCGGCCGCGGGGAGCCGATCACCCGGAATTTTTCGTCACCGGCCCCATGCGCAGACGTTGGCCCATACGGTGAAGTCGGTACTACGCATCAGGGGGACTGATGGCGAAGACGCCAGGCAACGAGGCCTTGTTCGCGGCGCGCATTTCCAAGGGCTGGTTCAGTCAGGACAGTGCCGCTGACGGAATCAGCGCGGTCGGACGGGAAGCACTACGAGATCCCAGTTTCGCGGTCAGCGTCCGTACCTACCGCCGGTGGGAGTCCGTCTCTCCCGGCTGGCCTCAGCCGGACCACGCGACCGCTCTGCGGGCCGCATTCGGCAAAGGCCCGGAGTTCCTTGGGTTTCAATCTCCTGCGACGCTGGGGGTAGAAGCCCCCGCAGTCGTTGAGGAGATCGATCCCGTGAAACGTCGCTCTGCCCTCATCGGGGCCGGTGCCGCCGTCGGCCTGCCCTGGCTTGCCCCTTCCCACGCCTCCGCCCGCTCCCACGCCAACGAGGTCCGCGTCACCGAGGACGATGTCCACGAGCTCAAAGAGGCCGCCGCCGACCTGGACGCCATCGACCAGCGGTTCGGCGGCGACCGGCTGTGGCGCACCGCGCGCTCGCACCTGATGTGGGTGCAGCACCTGATCGACGAGGGCACCTACCCGGAAGAGATCGAGCAGGAGCTGCACCAGATCGCCGGCCAGCTCACGACCTCACTTGGCTGGTTCTGCTACGACGCCAACCGCCAGGACGAGGCCCGCATCTACTTCTCCGAGGCGCTGAACACCGCGCTCCTCGAAGGCAACCTGCCGCTGGCGACCCGCACCCTGTCCAACATGGCTAGGCAGAGCGTCGACCTGAACAAGCCCCGCGAAGCCGTCCGCTTCGCCAAGCTCGCTTCCCAGCATGCCGCCTCATGGTCTGCCCCGCCGCGGGTGACGGCCCTGCTGGCTATCCGCGCCGCGCAGGGCTACGCTCGCCTGGGTGACGAGCTGAACGCCTCGACCGCCATCAAGCGGGCTTGGCGGGCCTTCGACCGCGGCCCCAGCGACCGTGATCCCCAGTGGGTCACGTTCCTCAACGAGGCCGAACTGGTCTGCCTGGAAGGCATGTGCCGCTCCGACCTCGGCCAAAATCGGCGGGCGGTCCGGCTGCTGGAGCGCTCCTCGACCCTTCAGGACATCGAGCACAGCCGCAACCGAGGCATGTGCCTGGCCCGCCTCGCAACGGCGGCTGTCCAGGACAGCGACCTTGACCGCAGCGTCAGCGCGGCCCGCGAGTCGCTGCGCTTGATCGACGGCGGTCAGTCCTCCACCCGCAACCGGCGTCAACTCGCTGTCGTCCGCGAGAACCTGGAGCCGTACGCCAAACGCAACGGTCAGGCCCGTGACACGATCGAGCTGCTGAACCTGCACATCGCCTAGGAGGAGCCGGCATGACCATCAGCACCCTGACCGTGCAGAGCCACAGCCCCGAAGAGGCCCAGGAGATCGCAGACGAGCTGATCGCCGTGTACGCCGAGGTCTACAACGTAGAACCGTACGCCGGTGACCCTTTCTTCTCCGTGCCCAGCTACATCAACCGTCTGCACGCCGCCTTCGAGATGCCCGGGTTCGGAGTCGTCACCGCACGCCTGGGCGACGGCTCCATCGCTGGGTACGTCCACGGCGTGAATCTCAACCCCGAGCGTGCCTGGTGGGCCTCCCTCGGCGACAAGCGGCCCGCCGAGGTCGTTGAGGCCGCCGAGAGGGGCGAGGTGTTCTGGCTGCGGGAGCTGATGACACTCCCCGCCCACCAGAACCGGGGCGTCGGCCGACACCTGCACGACGTGATGGTCCTGAGCCGCCCCGAGCCGTGGACAACGCTCACCTGCATCATCGATAACGAGCCCGCCCGTAGCGCCTACCCCAGGTGGGGCTACGAGGTGATCGGCCGCACCAAGCACGCTCCCGAGTCCCCGGTGTACGACGCCATGATCCTGCACCCGCAGCCCGCTGCTCAGGCGTTGTAGCCCTTCCGCCTCACGCCTGAGCCCCACCTCCCGACCACCTCGGCGAAGCAGCTGCGGCACAACGGGTTGGCGTTCGTGCCGTACCGCTTGCACGGTTCCGAGCAGCGTGTGCACCAGCCGACCTCGCCGCCGCGCCCGAGCGCCGACGGTGCCGCCGCCCGGTGTCATCCGGCAGCCGCAGCGAGGGTCGCTCCACCATCCAGGCCACGCGTCCGCTTCCACTCCGGGCGCTCCGGTCATGCCGCCGCCTTGTGGCACGAATGCGGGTGCGAGTGTGGACCCGGTCCCGCACCTGCTCCTGGAGCAGCTGGCGGTCGAGGTCAACCGGCGGGGGGTGAGCCTGCGTTCCTTCACGCGTGGTCGTACCTGCCGGCGACCACCGCGATCCGGCGGGACCCGCCCTGCCTGCGGCAGTTGAGCCTCGACGACCGACGCCGGGCCACTGCCTGCCGCGGCTCTTGGCCGCCGGTGCGATGCAGCGCTGGGCCTGTCTCATGCGAACGCGCTGCACTGGACGTTGGTCTCCTGGCACGTCGCACCGATACGACGCCACCGGTACTCCCCCGCGTCACAGGATATGGTCACAGACCATGCCTGCCTTGGGATAAACAGGCCCCGGCGTCCGGAAAGCAGTATCAGTCAACCTGTATTTCGGATCCTGCCGGGCGGTGAAGGTAGGGTGTCACTGCTTATAATTCCCGGTCTGCCGGTGAGCACGTACCAGCAATCACAAATTAGAGGGGGAGAGTCCAGAAAATGCGGGTAATTCAACTTCGGGAACATCAGGCCGATCAGAAAGCCGCTTTCCGTAAGTGGGTTGGATTTCCTGCAAGATCATCTGTGCCCCCGCAGGGTGCCCGTGCCACGATCGTGTCAGCGACCGGGTCGGGTAAGACGATCACGGCCGCCGCATGCGCGCTGGAGTGCTTCCGGGACGGCCGGATCCTCGTGACCGTGCCGACCCTGGACCTGCTCGTACAGACCGCCCAAGCATGGCGCCTGGTGGGCCACCGCTCCCCCATGGTCGCGGTGTGCTCGCTGGAGAACGACCCGGTGCTCAACTCGCTGGGCGTGCGCACCACCACCAACCCGATCCAGCTCGCGCTGTGGGCCGGGTCCGGCCCGGTGGTCGTGTTCGCCACGTACGCCTCTCTCGTGGACCGTGAGGACATCGACGCGCCCGAGGGTCAGCGGAAGGTGCGCGGGCCCCTGGAAGCCGCCCTGGCGGGCGGGGAGCGGCTCTACGGCCAGTGCATGGACGGCTTCGACCTGGCGATCGTGGATGAGGCACACTCAACCGCAGGTGATCTTGGTCGTCCGTGGGCGGCGATCCACGATAACCAGCGGATCCCCGCTGCTTTCCGGCTCTACCTCACCGCCACCCCGCGCATCCTCGCCGCGCCCCGGCCGCAGAAGGACGCGGACGGCCAGGAGCTGGAGCTGGCGTCGATGGGCCGGGACTCCCAGACGTACGGGCCGTGGCTGGCCGAGCTCGGGCTCTCGGAGGCGGTCGAGCGGGGCATCCTCGCCGGGTTCGAGATCGACGTCCTGGAGATCCGTGACCCCTCCCCCGTCTACGGGGAGTCGGACGAGGCGCTGCGGGGCCGGCGCATGGCGCTGCTGCAGACCGCGCTCCTGGAGCACGCCGCTAGGTGGAACCTCAAGACGGTGATGACGTTCCACCAGCGGGTGGAGGAGGCATCCGCGTTCGCGGAGAAGCTGCCGGAGACGGCGGCCGAGCTGTACGCCAACGACGTCTCCAACGAGGACCTGGCCGCCGCCGACAAGCTCCCCGCGTCGTCCATCGACGCGGAGTTCTACGAACTCGAGGCCGGCCGCCACGTGCCCCCGGACCGGGTGTGGTCGGCGTGGCTGTGCGGTGACCACACCGTGGCCGAACGCCGGGAGGTGCTGCGGCAGTTCGCAGGCGGGATCGACGCGGCCGGGCGCCGGGTGCACCGCGCCTTCCTCGCCAGCTGCCGTGTGCTCGGGGAAGGCGTGGACATCACCGGCGAACGGGGCGTGGAGGCGGTCTGCTTCGCGGACACCCGCGGCTCGCAGGTGGAGATCGTGCAGAACATCGGCCGCGCGCTGAGGCCCAACCGCGACGGCACCACCAAGGTCGCGCGGATCATCGTGCCGGTCTTCCTCCAGCCCGGCGAGGACCCGACCGACATGGTCGCCTCCGCCTCGTTCCGTCCTCTCGTAGCCGTGCTCCAGGGCCTGCGCGCGCACGACGAGCGCCTGGTCGAGCAACTCGCCTCCCGCGCCCTCACGAGTGGGAAGCGCAAAGTCCACCTCCGGCGCGACGCGGACGGACGGATCGTCGGGGCCGGCGGCGAAGGAGACGGCGAGGACCAGGAGCACGACGGCACCGACGGCGCTGCCGAGTCCGCGCTGCTGCACTTCTCGAGCCCGCGCGACGCCTCGACCATCGCGGCGTTCCTGCGCACCCGGGTCTACCGGCCGGAGTCGCTGGTGTGGCTGGAGGGCTACGAGGCGCTGCTGCGCTGGCGCCGCGAGAACGGGATCACCGGGCTGTACGCCGTCCCGTACGACACGGAGGTCGAGGTCGGCGTCACCAAGGACTTTCCGCTGGGGCGGTGGGTGCACCAGCAGAGGAAGACGCTTCGGGCGGGTGAGCTCGATCCGCACCGCAAGGAGCTGCTGGACGCGCCCGAGGCCGGGATGGTGTGGGAGCCCGGCGAGGAAGCCTGGGAGACCAAGCTCGCCACGCTCAGGTCGTACCGGCGGGCCACCGGGCACCTCGCGCCCCGGCAGGACGCGGTGTGGACCAACCCCGCCGACGGCGTGGAGGTACCGATCGGGCAGCACATGGCCAACCTCCGCCGCAAAGGCGGCCTCGGAAAGAACCCGGAGCGGGCGAAGCAGCGCGCGAAGCAGCTGGCCGCGATCGACCCGGACTGGAACTGCCCCTGGCCACTGGACTGGCAACGCCACTACCGCATCCTCGCCGACCTCGCCGCCGACGAACCCGATGGCCGGCTCCCCGACATCCAGCCCGGCGTGCGATTCGAAGGTGACGATCTCGGGAAGTGGTTCCAGCGACAACGCCGCAGCTGGCCGGAGCTCTCCGAGGAACAGCGGCAGCGGCTCGCGCGGCTGGGCGTAACGCCCGCCGAGCAGCCCGCCCCAGCTCCGGCGGCCAAGGACGGTGGGAAGGCGTCAGCCTTCCAGCGCGGTCTGGCCGCTCTCACCCAGTACATCGAGCGGGAGGGCAGAACCGTCGTTGGGCGGGCGCACGTTGAGGAGCTGCCGGACGGTTCGGTGATCAAGCTGGGTGTGTTTCTGAGTAACCAGAAGGCCAGGCGTGACCGGCTGGATGCGGCGCAGCGGGCCGCCCTCGCCGAGTTGGGCTACGCCTGGGCTGCAGAACAGTCCGGGCGCAGCTGACGTTTGCCGATGGGCCGCGCGTCGCCCATTACCGGATGGGCCGATAAGCCGTTTAGTTCTGTATGCAGGATGCTGGGCGGGGTGGAGCGAGGGTGCGGCGGCCTGAAGTCGGGTCGGTGGATGTGCTGTTCCGGGCTGCGGGCGGGGCGACGGAGTGTTCGAGGTGGTCGTCGGCGGCCGGTGAGGTGGTTTTCGAGAACTGCCCGCCGCTGAAGCCGTTCCCGGTCCGCAAAGGCAAGCGGCTGGCACCGGGCTGGTGGTGGTCGGCCACAACCGGGCGGCTGGTGCACTACGGGTCCGCGGCGATGCGGCTGCATGTGATGCTCCTCGACCGTGACCCGCGTGTCAGGGGTATGGCTGCGCGGCCGCTTGAACTGCGGTGGCATGGGACGAGCGCGGTGCGGTCGCATGCTCCTCAGCTGATGCTCCGGCTGGCCGATGGTCAGGGGGTGCTCGCCGACTGCACAGGGAGAGGGGAGCTGTCTCGGCGGCAGCGGTCTCTTGCTGCGGTGGTCGGAGAGGTCTGTAGGGCGGTGGGCTGGCGGTACTGGGTGCTCGGGCCTGTCGACCCGGTCTACCGGCGCAATGTGACCTGGCTGGCCGGATACCGGCACCCGCGGCATCACGGTGGTCGGCTGCTGGCTGCCGCGCTGCAGGAGGTGTTTGCCGAACCGGCGCCGTTGTGGGAGGGCGTACGCAGGGTCGGGGATCCGCTGGTAGTGCTGCCCGCGCTGTTCCATGCGCTGTGGGCGGGGCGGCTGGCGGCGGACCTGGGGGCGCCGGTGCATGAGCGGATGCCGGTGTGGGCGCAGGCGGCAGAGTGAGGGCGGGTAGCGGAGTGCCGGGCGGGCCGGTGGTGGAGCTGGGGCGCCAGGTGCGGTTCGGGGGGCGTAGCTGGACGGTGGGGGCTCTTGCTGACGGTCAGGTGCGGCTGGTCGCCGAGGACGGTGAAGTAGCGGCGGTTTTGCTGTCGCTGCTGTTCGCCGATGCGGGATTCGAAGTCCTGGACGCGCCAAGAGTGCCCAGTCTGGCGCCGCTGGGCTTGCTGGAGTCGTTGCCCGAGACGGTGCGGGAGCGGGCCCTGGCGTGGGAGCGGCATGTGCGGGAGGTGGAGACGGGGCGGCCGGACGGAACCGGTGCAGTAGGTCCCGCGCGGGCGGAGTACGACCCCCGGACGCGGACGCTGGCGCAGCGCGAGGAAGCGAAGGCGTCGGAGCTGTCGGCGGCCGGCATGCCCACCAGCGCGGTGACGGTGCGGCGGATGCGGGCCCGCTACCGCCGTGAGGGGGTGTGGGGGCTGGTGGACCACCGGGCCACCCGGCCGCGGACGGCGCTGGGGCGTGCGGACGAGCGGGTGGTGGCCGCCTTGCGGGAGGTGCTGGAGACCGGGCGGGAGCGCTCCAGCGGGACGCTGGGACGGCTCCGGGTGTACACCGAGCGGCTGCTGGCCGAGCAGTACGGGCAGGGGGTGGTGCCGTTGCCCTCGGGTGCGGCGTTCAACCGGCTCGTGCACGCTCTCGCCGACGGCCGCGGGCTGCTGGGCAGTGCGCGGCAGCGCCGTTGGCGCTCAGCGAGGCCGGCTCCCCCGTTCGTCCCGACGACGGTGATGGCGCCGGGTGAGCTGGTGATGATGGACAGCACGGTGCTGGACGCCTTCGTGGTGCTCGATGCCGGGGTGGTGGAGCGTCCGGAGCTGACCATCGCGCTGGATGTGGCCACCCGCACCATCTGCGCGGCCGTGCTGCGTGCGAAGGGGACTCGCAGCGTGGACGCGGCGCAGCTGCTGGCGCAGATGATGGTCCCGGCGCCGATGCGGCCCACCTGGCCCGAGGCGCTGGCGATGGAACACTCGGTGGTGCCTTACGAGCGGCTGCTGAGCGTGGACGCCCGGCTGGAGGGCGCCGCGGCGCGGCCGGTGATCATCCCGCAGACCATCGTGGTCGACCAGGGCAATGTGTTCATCTCGTCCTCGTTCATCGCCGCCTGCGAGTCGCTGGGCATTTCCGTGCAGCCCGCGCCGCCGGGCAACGGGCCGGCCAAGGGTCACGTGGAGCGCACCTTCTCCTCGATCAACACGCTGTTCGTGCAGCATGTGGCCGGCTACACGGCCTCGCACACCGGCGAGCGCGGCAATGACCCCGCGGGCGAGGCGGTGTGGACGCTGGCCCAGCTGGCCGAGATGTTCCAGGAGTGGATCATCTGCGGGTGGCAGGGACGTGAGCACGACGGGCTGCGGCACCCGATGATGCCCCGCTGCGCGCTGTCGCCGAACGAGATGTGGGCGGCGCTGGTCGCCGTGTGCGGGTACGTCCCGGTGCCGCTGGGCCGCGAGGACTACATCGAGCTGATGCCCGTCAAGCGGCAGAAGATCAACGACTACGGCATCCGCATCGACTACCGCACCTACAACCACGAAGCCCTCAACCCCTACCGCGGCGAACGCTCGCCAGCAGGGGACGGACTGTGGGAGATCCACTACGACCCGCACGCTCCCGGCCAGGTCTGGGTACGCCTGCCGAAGCCTGACCAGCCGCGCGGATATGGGTGGGAGACGGTGCCGTGGATCCACCACACCCTGGTCACCGCCCCGTTCACCAACTTCACCTGGCAGCACATCCGGCGCACCGTCGCCCGACGCGGCAGCCGCGTCCAGCACGAACACGACCTGGCCCTCGCCTTGCGCGAGTTGCTCGAGCGCGCAGCCGCGGGGCAGGGCAGCCACCGGGAGAAGGTCGTCACCGCCCGGGCCCGCGCCGGCGCCGCGAACAATGGCGGCGCGGTGTGGGGGATCCTGTACGGCCAGCAGCCGGGGGCCAGGGCGCTCGAGCCTGCCGACGAGGACGTCTTCGACGACAGCGAGGACGACGAGGAGCCTCTGACCGACGACGACGCCGTGGGCGCCTGGCCGACTGAAGGCGCACGCACGAGCGCCTCCCCGACCGCTCCAGTGCAGGAAGCCGGCGTACCTGCCCCGCGCCGTGCCCAGGTCACGGTCTACGACCCCTTCAAGGAATCCCTGCGATGGTGAGCCCGCTCTCCAACGATGCCGTCGGGTTCGCCCCGTTGGCCCCTCCGACCGTGTGGCAGGGCTGGGATGCCTTCGTCCACCGAGCCTCGGCGCCCGCGCGCGACGCCACCGACGGCGCCTGGTCCCAGGCGGAGCGCGAGGACTACCACTCCGAGCTCGCCGTCATGCGCACCCCGGCCATGGACAGCGTGTTCACCGCCGTACGCCGGCTGCTGCTGGTCAACCGCCGCCAGCAGGCCGGCGCCCGCCGCGGTCTGATCATCTCCGGCCCGGCCACGACGGGGAAGACCACCACGATGATGGCGCTCGGGCGGTCCTTCCATCTGGCCGACGCCCGCCAGCACCCCGGCCAGGACGGCAGAAGGCCGGTGCTGTTCATCAGCGTGCCGCCGGCCGCCACCCCGAAGATGCTCGTCAGCGAGTTCGCCCGGTTCCTCAACATGCCCCTCACCGACCGCCTCAACCAGACCCAGATCACCAGCGCCGTGTGCGACCTGCTGTGCGAACTGGGCACCCAGCTGGTCCTCATCGACGACGTCCACCTCCTGGACACCCAGCGGCGCGCCGGCGCGGAAACCTCCGACCAGCTCAAGTACCTCGGCGAACGCATCCCGGCCACCTTCGTGTACTCCGCGATCGACATCGAGACCTCCTCGCTGCTGAGCGGGGTGCGCGGGGCGCAGATCGCCGGCCGTTTCAAGATCTTCCGTCACCGCCCGCTGGCCTATGCGACCGAGCAGGACCGGGCCGTCTGGGACGACCTCGTGCGGGCCATGGAGAATCTGCTGCGTCTGCGCGCACACCGGCCCGGAACGCTGGTCAAGCACGCCGCCTACCTCCATGCCCGCACCGCAGGGCGGATCGGCAGCCTCTCCCACCTCATCCGCGAAGCCGCCCTCATCGCCCTCACCGAAGGCACCGAACGGATCACCAAGCAGTTGCTGGGCGAGGTAGAGCTCGACGCAGCCGCCGAGACCCAGGCCCGGCCGGCCCGGTCCGCACGAGGGAAGTAGGGGCATCCGGCGTGGCACACCAGCACAGCACGCCCGTGCCCAGCCGTACGCCCGCAAGCGGGCGTACGGGACGCAGGCCGGCAGCGTCCGGCGGGGTCGTGCCCGCCATGGCCGGCGGCGCGGCAGGACGGGTGGCTCCGCTGCCGGGAGAGCTGACGTTGTCGTTCCTGAACCGGCTCGCCGCCCGCTACCACCTCGGCCTGCGGGACCTGCTCGCCGCCGTGACCGACGTCGGCGGCCAGCGGAACCTCACGGGAATGCTGTACCCCGACAGCGAGATCCACCTCAACGCCCAGGCCCGTGCCCGCGTTTCCACACTGTGCCGTGTTGCGCCGCAGGTGCTCGAGCGCGCCCTGCCCGCATGGAGGCGGGAAGAGCCGTGCGGCAAGTACGGGGCCGGACCGGTGGGTCGGCTGATGCGCGGTGAGGAGGCTGTCGCGGCCTGGGGACCGGCATGCCCCGCATGCACCGCCTCCCGCACCGGCCGCCGCGTACCCGCACGCCGGTACCTGACGCCCGCAGAGCGGGTCTGCTCACGCCACCGGTACTGGCTGATGTTCCTGCCCGGCACCAGCGGCCTTCCCGTGCCGCTTGGCCGGTGCCCGGAGGTGGTCCAGGCCCAGCGGCGGCATGTCCGGCTGCTGCGCCGCTCCCCCGCCGGCGCTCAGGCCTTCAAAGTCGCCCGCGCCATCACCGGCTCCTGGTGCGAGCAGCCCTGGCCCGTGGCGGAACAGCGGTGGCCGGCCCGCCTGAAGGCCACCCGGCCCACCGGCGCCGATCCGGGCTGGTGGAAGGTGGCCGCCCGCGACCTGATCACCTATCCCGAAACCGTGGCCCTCGCACGCCTGCTGGCCAGCCGCCCCCTGCAGCAGCGCACCGTTAGCGAATCGGGCGGCCATCTCCCCTACAGGCTGGGCGAGCTGCCCCAGTTGCTGACCGAACTCGCCGACCAGCTCGGGCGGCCATGGCTCGTCCACCATCTCACCGCCGTCACCCACGGGCCACTGTTCACCTGGGTCCACTCCTTGGTACGCGCCCACACCGCCTCAACCCCTGCCGCCCGCAAGGCACTGTGGGCAGTGCACTCGGCCCACCGCCCCCGCCCCCTCAGCGACCTCCTGCCCCGCCCTGCGGCTGCCGGCGGCACCCCGCCCGCGCCCGGACCCGCCAAACGGCTACGCGGCCACAGCCTCCAGGCCGAGCGCGCCTTCGCCGAAGGACTCACCCGCGCCCGCACCTATCACGAGGAGCACGGGCACCTCGCCGTACCCAAAGAAGACACCCCCGCCGGCTATCCGCTGGGCCAGTGGCTCGCCAACACCCGCACCCGCCACACCCGCATGCCCGCCCACCAAGCCGCCGCCCTCACCGCGCTGTACCCGTGGTGGCACGCGCCCTGGAGCACCCTGTGGCAGCGCACCTGGCACCAAGCCCGCGATCACGCCGAAGCCCACGGCCCGCTCGAGCCCGCCAGCGGCTTTCCCACCACCAGCTACAGCCTCGGCGAATGGCTGTACCTGCAGTGCACCCGTTACCCCACCCTCCACCCCGAACAACGACGTCTCCTCACCCAGATCGGCATCGACGCTACGGCTGCGGCCGCCGCCCGACCCAGACGACGCAACCTCAAGGCCGGCGCCGAAGAAGCCCTCGCCCACGCCCGCTCCTACGCCGCGGAACACGGCAGCCTGGCGTCCGTAACCTCCGCAACCGTCCACGAGGGGTTCCGCCTGGGACAGTGGCTCGCCAACCAACGCAACTACCAGCGCACCGGCCACCGCCCCCTGCCCGCCGGCCGCGCCCAGGCCCTCACCTCCATCGACCCCTGGTGGAATCCGCCCTGGAACCTGAAATGGCAGCGCAGCTACCACCGCGTTCGCGACACAGCAGCCGGCCGGCACCGGGACGCCGACACCGGCTTCAGCGACCTCGACGATTCCCTCGCCGGGCGATGGCTGCGGCGCCAGTGCAGCACGTATGACGAGCTCCACGACGAACAGCAGCGGCTCCTCGCCGAGATCGGCATCACCGCCGAAGTGGCCCGCACGGCCCGGGACCATGCACGTACGGCCCCGAGAGCACCGGCTGCCGCCCCGGCTCCGGAGACAAAAGACAAGACCAGCCAGGCCAGAAGGGCTGCAGACCCTGCAACTCCCACCGGTCCGCATCGCGCACGGCGTGCCGCTGAGCCGAAGCGTCCCCGCGAGCCGGGCAGCCGCCTCGGGCACCGCCCCGATCTGAGACCGGGCTTCGAAACAGCCCTGGCACACGCCCGAGCCTGGCACGCCGAACACGGCCACCTCGCCGTCCCCCGCGACACCCTGCACGACGGCTACCCGCTGGGCATGTGGCTGTCCAGCCAACGCAACCGAGCCAAACAACGCACCCGCGACGGACTGCCGCCCTCACCCCACCTGGCCGACCTCGCCGCGATCGACTCGTGGTGGAACCCGCCCTGGGACCTGTACTGGCAGCGCAACTACTACCGCACCCTCAACCACATCAAAGCTGGCAAACCGTTCGACCCCGCCGCCCGCATCCCCGCACCGAGCACCGTCCTCGGCAGCTGGATCACCCGAGCGTGCCTCCAGCACGACCAGCTCCACCCCGGCCAGCAGCAGCTTCTGGCCAGCCTCGGCATCACCGCCCAGACAGCCGGCCACTGGCGGCCCAGTCCCCGGCCCCGGCCCCACGCCGAAGCCCTCACCCACGCCCGTACCTGGGCCAGCGACCACGGCCACCTCTGCCCGCCGATCAAGACCGTCTACGACGGCTTCCCCCTCGGTGTATGGCTCAACCGACAGCGCGAACTCGCGAAGAAACGCAGCACCCCCTCCCCCACCCAGCAAGCACTCGCCACGATCGACCCCTGGTGGAACCCTCCCTGGCCCATCCTGTGGCAACGCACCTACCACCACGCACACACCCACCCCCGCCTCCCAGCAGCCCGCCGCTGGCTCCGAAGCCAGCAACACAACTGGCTCCTCCTCCACCCCGACCAACAACACCTCCTCACTCACATCCGCATCGCCCCGCCGACTTGATTCGCCAACGCCCGTACCCCGGCCGAGCCCTGTCCCACAATGAGCAGATGGCCGACGCCCGCTTCTTCAACGACGAGCCCTTCCTCGACCACGAGGAAGGACCTGACCTGCTCGGACACGGGCAGTACGCCCAGCGTGTGGTCAGCCTGCTGGACCGGGTGCGGGCCCAGACCGAGACCGGAGTCCTCGCGCTGATCGGCCCCTGGGGCTCAGGCAAGTCCAGCGTCCTGGGCAAGGTGGCACGCCGCCTACGGGATGGCGCAGCCAACGATGACGGCTGGCTGGTCGCAGAACTCAACCCGTGGCTGTACTCCGATCTGGAGTCGCTCACGCTGGCGCTGTTCAGCGAGATCCGCGAAGCCCTCCCCTAGGACGGACGGTGGTCCGAGGTGCGAGAGAAGATCGGCGGATTCGGCAAGGCCATCAGTCCTCTGGGGAAGGTCACTGCTCTCTTCGGCCTTGACTCCGAGGGGCTGATCCAGGAGGTCAGCAACCGCATCAGCGGCGACACGAGCGCATCCGCAGCGAAACACAAAGCCGAGGAAGCCCTGCGCAAGGCGGGTCACCCAGTGCTCGTCGTCATGGACGACCTGGACCGCCTCACCCCCGAAGAGCTCCTCGTCGTCTTCAAGCTGGTACGCCTGGTAGGGCATCTGCCCCATGTGTACTACCTGATCAGCTTCGATGAACGGACCCTTCTGGACGTCCTGCAACGCAGTGAGCTGGTCGGTAACAGCGAGCTGCGCGCACGCGACTTTCTGGAAAAGATCATCCAGGTCCGACTGGATCTCCCCGCCTTCCGCGAGCGCGACGCCGACACCCTGGTCGACCGCTCCCTCGGCGCAGTCCTCGCCTCGCACAGCCTGGCCTTGACGCCCGACGAGCAGCAGAGGCTCTCTGAGGCCTACTACCGGTACCTGCAGGCCCGCCTGCGCACGCCACGCGCGATCAAGCGATTCTTCGGCCAGGTGGACGCCACCCTCGGCCAGCTCACCGGAAACGTCGACATCGTCGACTTCCTGCTCGTCACCTTCCTGCGCACCAACGAGCCCCGCGCCTACCAGTTGCTGTGGCAGCACCGAGCCGAACTCACCGGCACCAGCATGGACCTGCCCTCGCGCCGCGATGAGCGGCGCGACCAGGGCATCGACCGCTGGCGCACCAGGCTGCAGGGCGCCGGCGTCGCCGAACAGCACCTAGACGGTGTGATCGGCCTGATGGGCATGCTGTTCGCACCAGTGCGGCAGGCTCTCGGCCATGGCATCAACTTTCAGGCCATCGCGCGGCGGCGCGGCATCGGCAGCATCGACTACTTCGACCGGTACATGGTCTTCGGCGTCCCCGACGACGACCTTCCCGAGCACACCTTCGACACCGCCCTGCAGCAACTGGCCGACGACACCCCGGGCACCGAAGCGGACGAACTGCTCCTACGCCTGCGCGACGACACTCAGCGCATCACCCGCCGCATCGGCTACAAACGCGCCGCCGGCGCTCCCCTGCCAGCGGCCGCACTCCTCAAAGCCGCAGCCCTGCACTACGGCCACCTCACCGCCGCTCCTCAAGGAGCCCTCGGCCTGTTCACTGCGGACCGCGCCATGGACTTCCTCGCGAAAGACCTCCTGGCCGACCTTGCCGAGCCCGACCGGCCCTCGATCCTCAAGATCATGGCCGAGACCCCTGACGGAGCCGTCCTGGCTGCTCGCACCCTCCAACGCGTCACCAGCCGCGACGACTCCGACACCCCGGACCGCTCACAGGCAGCAGCCACCCTCGACTGGATAGGTGAGGCCCGCTCACTGATCAGCCACGAGATCGCACGGCACCTCGCCCCCGCCGCGAGCCGGCCCGTACACGAACTGACCGAGCTGGAGATCACCATCATCTGGGCGTGGCGCCATACCGAGTCCGAGGCCTGCCGGATTTGGATCAACCAACGTTTCGACCAGGGGTGGAACCCTCTTGACCTCCTCGCCACGCTCCTACCGCCCGACCGGGCCCCGCTCCCGGTCATCGACGAGGCCACCCTGCAAAGCCTCGACGCACTCATCGGCCTCGAAGCGCTGTACAGCCGACTCGGGCCGCTCCTCGACACCCCGGCAAGAGCCCCTGCTGACTCCCGTGAAGAACACCAGCAAGGCATCCTCCAAGCGCTTCGCGTACACCGCGGCAACACCCCGGGCAGCAGCTGACCACCCGACCCACGCCTCCAGACAAGACGGAGCAGCAAGCCGTGACAGACAATCCGTTCGCCCTCGCACCCGAGCAATGGCAGCGCCTCGCCTGCGCCCGCCAGGCCTACACCGACACCGTCAGTCCGTACTACGACGAGACGCTGCAACACGTGGCTCAACGCGCGTGCGTCAGCGGGCACATCGGCAAAGCCGACATCGGAGCACTACTGATGTGGAAGCGCCTCAGAGCCGATACACCCTGGGCCGCCGAACTCATGGCACTCGCGGACGCAGACGTACGCCGCGCAACCGCCACAGCCACGGCTGCCGCCCGGGACACCACTCTCAGCCGCAGCGCAGCGGCACAAGCCGGCCGAGCAGCACTCGTTCCCCTACCAGGCTTCCGTACCGGCGACGCCCTCGCCTCCGCCGTCCTCACGGCAGCCGCACCAGACCGCATGGCCATCTACGACCAGCGAGCCCACAGCGGATTGCGCGCCCTCGGCATCACCCTCAGCCACGCACCCGGCCGCTACAGCCGCTACATAAAAGCGATCGACCAGCTACTTGCCGCCGCCCCAGCCCCGATCCGCAACTGGACCCCACGCGACATGGACACCGCCCTGTACTGGCTCAACCACCCCACCAACACCACAACCAGCACATAGCAACACTCAACGAACCTGATCACCACGCAGCGGAACTGACCACAGCTGACCAACACTCACTACACCTGACAAAGCACCAGATCAGCACACAGCCGAAGCCCCCGCTCCCTCCACCACCGAGCCGTAGCAACCCGGCCTGAAGCGCTACCACCACCAGGCACCAAACTGATCAGCCCAGACCAACCCCATGACTCACTGATCAGAAAGACCGCTCCTGGACAG